>NZ_CP132350.1:777500-2000000 GCF_039634505.1 Pseudomonas sp. NY8896 | reverse complement strand
GTCGATGGAACACGCCAAGATCTGGATCATCCTGATGATTACCTACCTGATGGCCCTTGGCGATTTCACTCATATAGTAGTGGGCTCGGTCGAAGTGTCCTACCTGGTCTGGGCTGGGGATGAAACCTGGCGTAGCTTCTGGCTGGATTTTGCTCTGCCGACGCTGGCGGGCAACATCATCGGCGGCAGCTTCATCTTCGCCCTGATCAGCCATGCCCAAGTGCGCAGTGACAGCGGCAAGCCGCCCTCGCGACTCCTGGACGACGACCAGGCTCAGCCCTCGCCCCGCAGGGACGAGCACAAATGATACTCAGCGCGCCGCTACGGTTCGCTCATGCCCTTGGCCCCGCTGGCGCGCGGGCCGCGGCTGCCACCAGTTCTGCCCGGCATGCGGTGAGCCCAGGCTGACCCGTTCCCCCATCTGCGGTGTGCTCAGGCGTACCTGAGCCTCATTGGCCAACGCAACAATGCGCTCGAAAGGCTCCTGCCAGCCATGGATGGACAGGTCGAAAGTGCCGTTGTGAATCGGCAGCATCCAGCGGCCGCGCAAATCCAGGTGGGCCTGCAGGCTCTGCTCCGGCTGCATGTGCACAGCGGGCCAGGCCACGTTGTAGGCACCGGTCTCTATCAGGGTCAGGTCAAACGGCCCGAAGCGCTCGCCAATCTGCTTGAACCCCTCGAAGTACCCAGTATCGCCACTGAAGAACACCCGCACATCCTCATCGACAATCACCCACGACGCCCACAAGGTCCGGTTACTGTCCAGCAAGCCGCGCCCGGAAAAATGCTGTGCCGGGGTGGCGACGAAACGTACGCCATCCACTTCGCTCTCCTGCCACCAGTCCAGTTGCCGTACCTTCGCCGGCTCCACGCCCCAGTTGATCAAGCGGTCGCCCACACCCAATGGCGCCAGGAACACCCCGGTGCGCGGCGCCAACTGGCGAATCGCCTGCTCATCAAGGTGGTCGAAGTGGTCGTGCGACAACACTACCGCCGCCAGCGGCGGCAGCTGGTCCAGCCCCAGCGGTGGCGCATGGAAGCGCAACGGGCCGGCCCACTGCACGGGAGAGGCCCGCTCGGCGAAGACCGGGTCGGTAATGAAGAAACGCCCACGCAATTTGAGCAATACCGTGGAATGGCCCAGGCGCCACAAGCTGTGGTCAGGGGCGTCGAGCACTTGCTGGCGGGTCATGGGCTGCAGGCTGATCGGCGTGGCTGGCCGGGTTTCTGGCGGTTTGCGCAAGAACAGGTACTTTAGCCCAATGCGCAACTTTTTCAGTACACCTTCCTGCGGCAACAATGCCTGGTTGTGAAAACGTCCGTCCCGCTGTGGCGCCGGCTCGCCGGCGGGGTTGGCCAAAGGAACCATCAGCAGTACTCCGAGCAACAGGAAAGCCTTCATGTTACCCCACAGTGATCGGATCAACCGTGAAATGGCTTGTAAGGTCATTTTTCGCCGATGAAACACTGTTCAACAATATTCATGCAAGTTATGCGATAAACGGCACCCCGGCAGAAGAACATGACCATGATGGACAACCGCAGCGGCAAAGGCCTTTCTTTCGTCAAGCGCATCTACCTGCCGCGTGTCATCGGCCTGGGCATCGGCCTGTTCAGTGTCATGGCGGCCATTGCGCCGCTGTCGCCACCCACCTGGGCATGGCTGCTGGTACTGTTCAATGGGCTGTTGTGGCCACACATCGCCTACCTGTGGGCTGCCCGCTCGGCAGCGCCGTACCAGGCAGAACAACGCAATTTGCTGCTGGATTCGCTAATGGGCGGGTTCTGGACCGCCGCCATGCACTTCAACCCGCTGCCCAGCGTGACCGTGCTGTCGATGATGACCATGAACAACGTCGCCGCCGGCGGCAAACGCATGGTCTTTCGCGGGGTGCTGGCGCAGCTGGCTGGCATGCTTGTCGCCCTTCTGCTGCTCGGCCCCGGCTTGCAACTGACCGCCACCCCCCTGCAGGTCTATGCCTGCCTGCCAATGCTCACGCTTTACCCGCTGGCCTTGGGCTGGGTGTGCTACCAGCTGGCGATCAAGCTGGGCGACCACAAGCGCCGGCTGAGCGCACTGAGCCTCACCGACAGCCTGACCGGGCTGCTCAACCACGGCGCCTGGAAAGACCTGCTGCTGCTCAAGTTCCAGGCCTGCAAGCAGCAACAGGGGCACGCGGTGATTGCCCTGATCGACATCGACCACTTCAAGACCATCAACGACACCTTCGGCCATGTGGTCGGCGACTGTGTCTTGCGCCAGCTCAGCGTCGAGCTGCGGCGCAACCTGCGCGAAGGCGACCAAGCCGGGCGTTACGGCGGCGACGAGTTCTGCGTGATCCTGCCCGATACCAGCGAAGCCCAGGCCTGTCATGCCATGGAGCGCCTGCGCGAGCAGGTTTCCAGCTACCGCAACCCACAGCTACCCCACTTGCGCATCAGCCTGAGTATCGGCCTGTCACCATTCGAGGCCGGCCTGGAGTCCCCCGAGCACTGGCTCGAACAGGCGGACAAGGCGCTGTACACCGCCAAGCACGCTGGCCGCGACCAAGTCAATTTTGCCCGCGCTGACGCTGCCGCGCTCAAGCTGGCCTATCCTGATTGAACCTCCTTCCTGACTGCCTGGCGGGAGGTTGCCTGAAGGAGCCGCTCGCGCATGGCCAGGACCGCCAACCTTCCACCCGCAAGCCCCGCACCACGCTTTCAGGTGCGCCACCTGATTGCCGGTTTCAGCACAGTGTTCGGCCTGGCCTGCCTGGTCATTCTCGGAGCTCTGTTCAATATCGCGACCACGCTCGACCAGCAGGAGCGCCAACGCAGCGCCTTCCATGCAACCCAGGCGCTGGAACAACGGTTGCTCGCCTCGCGCCAGTTTCTGTCCAGCTATGCCGTATGGGATGCAGCCTTCGAGCACCTGGCAGGTGATGTCGACTGGCACTGGGCCTACGAAGAAAAAAATGTAGGTGAGTCGCTGTACAGCGCCAGCGGCTACGAAGGGGTGTTTGTGCTGGAAGACGACCGTACCACCTATGCCTTGTTCAAAGGCCAGCCCAGCCAGGCCGGCGCCAACACTTATATAGACGCACCGCTCCAGCCGATCATTGACCAGGCCCGTGCGGCGGCAATTGCGCGCGAGCAGGTCACCCACTTCGTGTTGTTCAATGGCTGGCCGGCCGTACTCAGTGCAGCGGCCGTGCGCCCTGACCGCGACGTCACCGACAGCGAGGTGAGCCAGGCGCCAGTGATGCTGTTCGTCGACCAGCTTACCGAAGAAAAACTGGCGCAGCTGGGCAAAGGTGCCGGCCTGACGGGCATGCACGTGGAGAAGGAAGATAAACAGCAGCATGGCCACCTGCGTATCGACCTGGGCGACACCGGCTATCACCTGTCCTGGAGCAGCCCGCTGCCTGGGCACCAACTCTTGTGGGCAGTATTGCCAGCTCTGTTGAGCGTGCTGCTGATACTCGGCTTGGTCATGCTGTACCTGTGCCGCCATGCCTTGCGCAGCTCACGAGCAGTCGGCCTGACCCTGCTCCACCTGCAACAGAGCAACCAGGCACTGGAGGCCAGCGAGCAA
Source organism: Pseudomonas sp. NY8896 (assembly GCF_039634505.1). Classification (NCBI taxonomy): domain Bacteria; kingdom Pseudomonadati; phylum Pseudomonadota; class Gammaproteobacteria; order Pseudomonadales; family Pseudomonadaceae; genus Pseudomonas; species Pseudomonas sp. NY8896. The sequence continues at coordinate 1,996,423 of NZ_CP132350.1, read as the reverse complement.
CGTTTTCGCGCGGTAGCCGAGTCGGCATCCGACTGGATCTGGGAAACCGACCGGCAACAACGCCTGACCTACCTGTCGCAACGCTTTGCCAACGTCACCGGCTACCCGGTAGACGACTGGCTGGGCCACCCGCTCAACCAGCTGCTGGCCTGCGATACCACACCGTTGTCGCCCTGGCTGGACGTATTGACTACCGCCGACCCGCAGCAGTTGGCCAACCTGCGGTGCACCTACCGAGACCCGAATGGCCAAAACCGTTATTGCCGGATTTCCGCCCGCGCCATCTGGCACGACGGCAAGGCGCTTGGCTTTCGAGGAACGGCCAGCGATATAACCGACGAAGTCGACGCCCACGCGCGCATCCAGCACCTGTCGCTGCACGACCCACTGACCGGGCTGGCCAACCGCAACAAGCTGGCCAGGCACCTGGAACAGGCACTGCTTCGCGGCAATGACTCACCGCCGCTCACCCTGCTGCTGCTGGACCTGGACAACTTCAAGCCGATCAACGACTCGCTCGGCCATGCCGCTGGCGATGCCGTGCTACAAGAAGTGGCAACGCGCCTGCGCGACACCACCCGCGATGGCGACCTGGTCGCGCGCCTGGGCGGCGACGAGTTCATCTTGGTACTCGGCGGCATGGACAACCGTAGCGAAATCGACCGCTTCTGTGCGCGGCTGATTGGCCTGCTGCAGCAACCCATCATCTTCGACGGCCAGCAGTTGCACATTGGCGCCAGTATTGGCGTTGCCCAGACCCGCACTCAAGGCTTCGATGCCGGCGAGCTGATTCGCTGCGCCGACATTGCCCTGTACCAGGCCAAGGCCGACGGCAAGAACACCTGGCGCTACTTCGCTGCCGAAATGAACCAGCAAATCCAGTACCGTCGCCAATTGGAGAACGACCTGCGCCGGGCTTTGCGCAATCAGGAGTTCGTGTTGCATTACCAGCCGCGCTACCGCCTCGGCGACCTGCGCATCGTCGGAGTCGAAGCGTTGCTGCGCTGGCAGCACCCACAGGAAGGGTTGCTGGGGCCGGATACCTTCATCCCGCTGGCCGAGCAGAGCGACATCATCGTTGCGCTGGGCCGCTGGGTACTGCGCGAAGCCTGCCGTACCGCCCATGACTGGCCCAACGATGTTCTGGTTTCGGTGAACCTGTCGCCTGCGCAGTTCCTGCGCAGCGATGTGGTGGCCGACGTGCGCGAGATATTGCTGGACACCGCCTTCCCGGCCCAGCGTCTGGAGCTGGAAATTACCGAGAACGTGATGCTCAACGACATCGAGGGCGCGCTGGGCACCATGCTGTCGCTCAAAGAGTTGGGCGTGCGCCTGAACATGGACGATTTCGGTACGGGCTATTCGTCGCTGGGCTACCTGCGTACCTACCCGTTCGACAGCATCAAGATCGACAAGCGCTTCATCAGCGGCCTGAACAACAACGGCGGGAGCGACCGCGCCGTGGTCCAGGCCATCATCAATCTCGGTGAAGCGATGGGGCTGACAGTGACAGCCGAGGGTGTAGAGAGCGAACAGCAGCTCAAGGCGCTGGAAAAGGACCGCTGCCATGAAGTGCAGGGCTACTACATGAGCCGCCCGTTGGACAGTGCAGGGCTGCAGGCGCTGCTGCAGCAAACATCCAAAAACACAGCACAGCCCTTGTAGCAGCCGCGCAAGGCTGCTCCTACACGGGCTGCTGCAGGCTGCGCTCAGCGACGATTTCCGGCAGGTCGCCCCGGCGCAGGTAGGCGCGCAGCGGCTCGCCGATATTCAAGCGGTCATCCACATGCTGCTCCAGCAACAGCGCCAGCCGTTCGCGGCATAGCGCCATACGCTGCCCTTGCTCGGGCCGCCAGACGAACTCGCTGCAGGGGGTAATACTGGCATCGGCCACGTCCATGCCGAACGAGTCCTCGGAGAAACGCACGATATGAACGCCGCGCTTGTCGTGAAAACCGACAAAGCCCTTGAGCTGGTCGGCGGCGTTGCAGATATCCTGGGAAGTAATGGCCATGACGTAACCTCGCAATGAAATCGGAAGATACGCACGCCTGGCGGGAATGGGTCGCCTCTGCCGGGCAACTCGCAGAGGGCAGCCTAACGCAAGTGGCCTTCCATGCGCCATGGCTTTGCTCAATCACTCACCACTGCATCGACCTGGGTGTGCAGCACTTCACCCAGCCACTGCATGAACGCCTGTACCCGGCGTGGCACATGCCGTTGCCGGGCATACAGCAGCGACACCGGCATGGCCGGCGCCTGCCAGTCTTCCAGCAGCGAAACAAGTTCGCCTCGCTGCAGGTGCTCGGCCACCCCCACCGCAGGCACCTGAATCAACCCCAACCCGGCCAGGCAGGCCGCCGAGTAGGCTTCGGCATTGTTGACCGTCACCACACCGGCCATGGCCTGAAATTGCAACTCACCGCCTTGCAGGTATTCGAAGCCGGCGCTGCGCGCACCCAGGGTGCGCACATAATGCACCAGCTGGTGATCGGCCAGGTCCTGCAGAGTACGCGGGACACCATAGCGAGCCAGGTAGGCGGGGCTGGCACAGTTGCGCATGCTCAGTTGCCCAACCGGCCGTGCCACTACATCCAGATCCTGCAATGCGCCAATGCGCATCACGCAATCAAACCCTTCGCGCAGCAGATCGACCTGGCGATCGGTGCAACTGAGTTCCACTTCCAGTCTCGGGAAGCGCTGCAGAAACTGCGGTAGCGCCGGAATGATGACCCGGCGCGCCATCATGGTTGGCAGATCGATGCGCAGGCGCCCGGCCAGCTCGGCATCATCGGCACTGAACAGGCTCTCGATCTCGTCCATGCCCGACAGCAGGTCCTTGCTACGCTCGTACAGCAAGGCGCCATCCTGGGTTGCCTGCACCCGGCGTGTGGTTCGGTTGAACAACTGCGTGCCCAGCAAGCGCTCAAGTGCCCTCACCTGCTCCGATACGGTCGAACGTGGCAACCCCAGGCTCTCGGCAGCCTGGGTGAAACTGCTGACCTCGCTTACCCGCACAAAGGTGCGCAACAACTCCAGCTTGTTCACCACGTGGCCCCTACTATTCGGTTAAAGCGAACAGTATTTCCATATTTTCAGGATTTAACAGCGACATACCGACCAATAACCTGTCCTCATTCACCCACCATGAGGTTTTCACCATGATCCGCAAAATTGCCCTGATCACCGGCGCCAGTCGCGGCCTCGGCCGCAACGCTGCCGAGCACCTGGCCGCACGCGGCATCGATGTCATCGGCACCTACAACAGCAAGGCAGATGAAGCGCACGCCGTGGCGGCCCGGCTGGAGCAGGCCGGAGTCAAAGCGGCCATGCTGCAACTGGACGTCAGCGACAGCAGCAGCTTTGCCGGTTTCGCCGAGCGCCTGGGCACGACCCTGCAACAACACTTTGGCCGCGAGCGTTTCGACTTTCTGGTGAACAATGCAGGGATTGGGTTGAACGTGCCGTACATCGAAACCACCGAGGCGCAATTCGACCAGTTGTTGAACATTCAGCTCAAAGGGCCGTTTTTCCTCACCCAGCGCCTGCTACCGCTACTGGCGGACAATGGCCGCATCGTCAACATTTCCACCGGCCTGGCGCGCTTTGCGTTGCCGGGGTATGCCGCCTATGCCGCGATGAAAGGCGCAATGGAGGTGCTGACCCGCTACCAGGCCAAGGAACTGGGCGCGCGAGGCATTCGCGTGAACATTCTGGCGCCGGGTGCGATCGAGACCGATTTTGGTGGCGGCGTAGTGCGGGACAACCCGCAGGTGAATGAGTACATCGCTGGCAACACGGCATTGGGGCGGGTGGGGTTGCCGGATGATATCGGGGCAGCGATTGCGCTGCTGCTGGAAGACGGCAATGGCTGGATTACCGGGCAGCGGCTGGAGGTATCGGGCGGGATGTTTCTCTGAGTTCGGCATCTTGGGGCCGCTTTGCGGCCCCCAGGGCCTTCACTAGTGATCCTGATCCTCACGCACTTGCACACTCGCGGTCATCCCCGCACTCAGGGTCACCCCTTCCGGCACCTGATCCAGGCGAATCCTCACCGGTATCCGCTGGGCCAGCCGCACCCAGTTGAAAGTGGGTTCCACCTCCGGCAGCAACTGGCTGTCCGGGTTGCTGTTGCGGTCGGTGATGCCGCGGCTGATGCTCTCTACATGCCCCTGCATCGGTTCGCCCGCGCCCATCAGCCAAACTTTCACCGAGTCCCCTACGCCAATGCGCGGCAGCTTGGTTTCCTCGAAATAGGCCTGGATGTAAAAAGTTGAATCATCCACCAGGGCCATCACCGCTTGCCCGGTGTTCACGTAGTTGCCTTCGGCCAGACGCAGGTTGGTGATATGCCCGCTGCGCGGTGCCCGCACTTCACTGCGCGCCAGGTTGATCTTGGCCACCTGCAACTGCGCCTCAGCCTCGTGTAGCTCGCCACGCGCGATGGCGGCATTGATCTGGGCGTTTTCACGCAACTCGGCACTGATCGCCTCGGGCCCCAGGGCAGTTCGCCTGGCTGCCTCTCGCTCGCGCAAACGCAGTTGCTGGGCGCGAGTTTCAGTCACGGCGCTGGCCTGGTCGAAAGCGGCCTGGAAACGCTCACGGTCGATACTCATCAACAGGTCGCCGGCCTTGACCTGCTGGTTATCATGCACTTTGAGTTCGCGCACCCAGCCGGACACATCAGGTGCGATTACCACCACATCGGCACGCACCCGGGCATCGCGGGTCCATGGGGTAAGCATGTAGTACTGCCACAGCTGGTAGCCGGCCAACACGGCCAAAGCCACCACACACAGGGTTACCAGAGTACGTACGGCCGCACGCATCGAAACACTCCTTTATAACGCTCCCAGCAGGCGCACCACCAGGAACAACACACAAACGAACAGCGCCGCGTCGAACAGCGCTTCGTGCCAGATCCAGCGCCCCAACGGTGTAGCCTGCACCACCAGGCGCAGCAGGCCGGTGAGCAGCAGCGCCAACAACACATAAAGCAGAAACGGGCTGAGCAGCACGCCGCCCACTTCCCACTCACGCAACCCCATGGGTTTCCTCCTGCCAGCGACACCACTTGCCCCAGCTTTTCTGCAACTGCAGCACCGCCCCCTCGGCCAGCCGTAGCGGGTCGCTGGCAGGCAGGCGGCGCAACGCAGCAAGGAACTGTTCACTGGCAGTATCCAGGCGCTGACCACGCCCGGCAGCCGGCCCTTTGGCCAGCACTGCCTCCACTTGTTGCAGGTACTCACGCTCGGCTAGCCCCAAGGGGGCCTGGGCGACAGCCAGACACATGCGCAGGTGCACCAGTTCGTCGCCGATATCCAGCCCGTGCAGGCCATCATCCCAGCGTTTGCGCTGGTCTTCCGGTAATTCGCTGGCATGCCGCGCCAGTTGCATCAGGCGGTCGGCCATGCGCCCGCCAAACCAGCTGTCGGCCCCGCGCAAATCGCGCCGGGTAAGGCGCACCAAGTCGCTTTGGGTTGCCGCGCGCAAGCGCCGCCCCAGCCAGGCCGGGTGGCGAAACACCAATAAACGAAAGGCCATGACCGCCGCCGATACCCCCACCAGCATCGCCAGGGCACTGTTCAGCAGGGTCGCCACGCCGAACTGCATGGCGTTAAGCGGCGACACCAGCACAATGAAGTGCAGGCAGTAAGAGGTGGCGGTGGCCCCGGTACGTGGGTGGGCCATACCCAATGCGCCCAGAAACAGCGGCACACCCATACCCAGGCAGAGCATGGCGAAGCTGCTCCATTGCGGGAGCAAGATCTGCCCGACCAAAAACGCCGCAGGTATCGCCAAAAAGATCCCCCGCAGAAAGCTCAGGCCAATTTGCGCACCATTCTCGCGGCTGGCGAACAGGCTGCAGACCACACAGGTCAGCACCAGGCCACCCGGCGCCGAAGGCCAGGCCGTGGCCAGCCAGAAGCCGCTCATGACCAGAAAGGCCAGCGCGCTACGCGAACCGAACAGCAAGGCCAGCGACCAATCACGGTGTGCAGCCAGACCCTGGGACACATCCTTGGGTGCCCTGCCAGCCTCCACATCCTCCAGCGCCTGGCTGGCAGCCATGGCGTAATCCAGCAGCAGGGCCATGCGCGCCAGGCAGAAGTGTTCCGACGGGCTGATCTGCTCATTGTGAGCGGCATCCCAAATGCGCTGGCGTAACAGCAACAGGCTGGGCTGATCGGGTTTGCCCAGCAGCGTGCGCACCTCCTCCAACCAGGGCGCCAGACGCCCGGCCTCCCGCTCATCCAGTTGCCGCCACTGGCGGCGCACCGAACGGGAGATGCGCAACAGCACCATCAGCTTCTGGCTAAGGCCGCGAATGGCACGGGCACGCTGGCGCCCGCGGTTGCCCTCGAACCAGGCATGCTCACGTTGACTGTCGATGGCAACGATGCGCCCCAGGCTGTCCAGCAGGCCTTTACGCGCCTCGTCCTCACCACCCAGCATGGCGCTGGCGGCCTGCAGGCCGTTCTGCAAAGCCTGCCGTGCTTGCCCGCCCAGTTGCTGCTCGACCCGCATGGGCCAGAGCAAGGCACTGCTGGCTGTAGCGCAGAAAATGCCCAGGCAAATCTCGGTGCAACGGGCCACGGCCTGGTCGAACACCTGCAGCGGGTGGTCGATGGCCGGCAAGGCAATGATCGCCGCGGTGTAGCCGGCCAACACGAAGGCGTAGGCCCAGGCGCTGCGCAACTGGGTGGACGCGGCGGTACAAAGCGCCAGCCACAAGGCCAGGCTAAGCAGAAACAGGCCAGGTGTCTGCGCGAACAGGCCAATTAACACTACCGACATGACGGTGCCGACCAAGGTACCCGCAAACCGCGCCAGGCCTTTCTGAACCACCATGCCCGATAGCGGCTGGGCGACGATGAAAGCCGTCATCAGCGCCCAAGCGGGTTGCTCCAGGCCCCAACGCATCGCCAGCCACAACGCCAGGCCACCACCGAGCAAAGTCTTGACGGCGAACTTGAGGGCGAGGCTGCTGGGGGCGAACAGGGCCTGAAGGGTGATGGGCACGAGGCGGACCTTGCGGGGGAATGGTCTTACTGAAACGATAGACAATGGTGAGCAGGATAAAGCGGAAACAATTAATTAGCTAGCTAATCATCTAAGCAACCCATGCCGACCCTTTCGCGCACAGGCAACACAAAAATTGCAGGCAAAAAAATGGGCGACCGAAGTCGCCCTAAATGCCTTGCGTGCTCGTATACCCGGAAGGTCAGCGCGGCTTGCGCTTTTTCGAGTCCTTCCAGATGAAAATGCCCAGACCGGCAAAGAAAGCGAACATCAACCCGACCGTTACCACACCGGCGATAACCACGTTGTCGAAGAACATGCTGGCCTCCCCATTCGTTTGCCGTTGTCCGATGGAGGGCAAGTTAACCAATGTGGGGACTGGGAAAATTGATCGGGGTCAATGGTGCCCGGGGCCGGGCACGCGAGGCGGGTGCAGGGTTGACCTGCGTCAAGTTTCAGCGCTTCTTGGGCTTGCCCTTGGGCTTCTTTTTCTTGCTGGTGCTCAACGGCAGGGCCTGCTCGAATGCGTTGCGCATCTCGTTCAGGCGTTTTTCCTTGAGGTCGTGGACGCGCTTGGCGCGTTCGGCATCGAAATCGATGAGGTTGTCTTGGCTCATGGGTGGCTCGACGATCAACTGAGAATTGCATGATGAAGCCAGCGGCAGGCGCTGACCAGCCCTGCGTCAGACTTCGATGTCCACCAGCAACCCCTGCCGTACATGCTCGCCCATCAATGGCGCCACTGGCACGGTGTTGTCGGCGTTGACCTCGTCACCTGGTAGGGCGTTGTACCGCTGCTGATCACCCTTTTGCCGACGTTGCTGCTGGCGACGCTGCTCGTCACGCAGCAACAGTGCCTGCTCCTGCGGGTCGCGCTGCTGCTTGAGGTCGATGGCACTTTCACCGGACGCAGGCTGCGCCGGCACCACAGGCTTGATGTCGGGGGTTGGCTTGACCGGGTCCTGTTGCGAGGTCACCGGGGCAGCACTGAGCGGGATGATCGGCGGCAGCATGGACGTTCTCCTATGCCCCATGTATCGGCAGGCGTGGGTTTACCTTGATGTTGTGGGCAACATTTACTCGGCTTCGTCGTCAGGCTCATCGTCGCCTGGCGGGCTGGCTTCGCTCCAAGGCCGCTTGTAAACCTGCTGCCAGACCGCGTCCATATGATCACGCAATACTTGCGGCGCGTTTTTCAGCGAGGCGCTGTCCTCGCGCTCGCCACCGACGGGGTCCTCACCCGCCGGGGTGATCAGCGACTGGCCGGTAATGGTGTAGCTGGCCTGCCCTTCGCGCATCTCGATGGCGATGTCGTGCGGGTCGATACCGCCACCGCAGAAGGCATGGCTGGCCACGGTCACCTCGGCTACACCATCCTTGTTCAGGTCGCTGACGTCACTGACGTCATTGTAGAAGTCCACGTCCAGGTCCAGCCCCGGGCACGTGGTTTCCTGCTCGATCTGCCAACGCGCCTTGAAGGCGTCACTCTCAGCCGTGCGCCCGTACAAGGTGGCCTTGAGCACCACCTTGTCCACTTCCTGTTCGCTTTCCGGGTCGCTGGCCTGGCCATCGCTGCGGCTCAACACCAGTAGGCCTTCGCCGTCGCGATCACGAAAATGCACGCTCTTGATCGGCGTCTGTACGCCGAGTACCTCAAGCTGCTCCATCGGAATGGGGGGCAAGGTCTCGAAGTTTTTCTGCTCGCAGGCGCTCAGCAGCAGCAGGCTGCCCACGGCCATCGAAGCGCTGATCCAGCGATGCTTGGCAGACATGTTGATGCGAGGCCCTCGTCGGCTGCACGGTGCGAGACGATGAAACGGCTAGACTGACTAACTTCCTGTTGTCGTTCGGCACCTTTCGGTGCGTTCGCACTTTGGTCTGACCGGCCGATCCGTTAACATAATCGGCTTTTTCATCGCGGGAGTTCAGGCAGTATGGCGCAGCAGTATCAACCGGGGCAACGCTGGATCAGCGACAGCGAAGCAGAGCTCGGCCTGGGTACCATCCTGGCGCAGGATGGCCGCCTGTTGACCGTGCTCTACCCGGCCACTGGCGACACCCGCCAGTATTCCCTGCGCAATGCGCCGCTGACCCGCGTGCGCTTCTCGCCAGGTGACCAGATCACCCACTTCGAAGGCTGGAAGCTGACCGTCCGCGAGGTCGAGGACATCGACGGGTTGATGGTCTACCACGGCCTGGACGGGCAAAACCAGCCGCGTACCCTGCCAGAAACTCAGCTGTCGAACTTCATCCAGTTCCGCCTGGCCAGCGACCGCCTGTTCGCCGGGCAGATCGACCCGCTGTCGTGGTTCAGCCTGCGCTACAACACCCTGCAGCACACCAGCAAACAGATGCAGTCGGCGCTGTGGGGCCTGGGCGGCTGCCGCGCACAACCCATCGCCCACCAGTTGCACATCGCCCGTGAAGTCGCCGACCGCAGCGCTCCGCGCGTTTTGCTGGCCGACGAAGTGGGCCTGGGCAAAACCATCGAGGCCGGCCTGGTCATTCACCGCCAGCTGCTGTCTGGCCGTGCCAACCGCGTACTGATCCTGGTGCCAGAAAACCTCCAGCACCAGTGGCTGGTGGAAATGCGCCGGCGCTTCAACCTTCAGGTAGCCCTGTTCGACGCCGAACGCTTCATCGAAAGCGACGCCAGCAACCCGTTCGAAGACGCCCAGCTGGCGCTGGTTGCGTTGGAGTGGCTGGTCGACGACGAAAAAGCCCAGGACGCGCTGTTTGCCGCTGGCTGGGACCTGATGGTCGTCGACGAAGCTCACCACCTGGTCTGGCACGAAGACCAGGCCAGCACCGAATACAGCCTGGTCGAGCAACTGGCCCAGGTGATCCCGGGCGTGCTGCTGCTCACCGCCACCCCCGAGCAGCTTGGCCAGGACAGCCACTTCGCCCGCCTGCGCCTGCTCGACCCTAACCGTTTCCACGACCTGGCGGCCTTCCGCGCCGAGAGCGAGCACTATCGCCCGGTCGCCGAGGCGGTACAGGAACTGCTCGACGAAGGCCGCCTGTCGCCCAAGGCCCACGCCACCATCCAGGGCTTCCTGGGTGCCGAAGGCGAAGCCCTGCTGGCCGCGGTCAACGATGGCGACACCCAGGCCAGCGCGCGTCTGATCCGCGAGCTGCTGGATCGCCACGGCACCGGCCGCGTGCTGTTCCGTAACACCCGTGCGGCGATTCAGGGCTTCCCCGAGCGCCAGTTGCACCCCTACCCGCTGGCCACACCCGAGCAGTACCGCGACCTGCCAGCCGGCGAGCACGCCGAGCTGTACCCGGAAGTCGCCTTCCAAGCCCAAGGGGAAGCGGCCGACGACGAGCGCTGGTGGCGTTTCGACCCGCGCGTGGATTGGCTGATCGACACCCTGAAGATGCTCAAGCGCACCAAGGTGCTGGTGATCTGCGCCCACGCCGAAACCGCCATGGACCTGGAAGACGCCCTGCGCGTGCGCTCCGGTATCCCGGCCTCGGTGTTCCACGAAGGCATGAGCATCCTCGAGCGCGACCGCGCCGCTGCCTACTTCGCCGATGAAGAGTTTGGCGCCCAGGTGCTGATCTGCTCCGAAATCGGCAGCGAAGGCCGCAACTTCCAGTTCGCTCACCACCTGGTGATGTTCGACCTGCCGGCGCACCCCGACCTGCTCGAACAGCGCATTGGCCGCCTTGACCGGATCGGCCAGAAGCACACCATCCAGTTGCACATCCCGTATCTGCAGGACAGCCCGCAAGAGCGTCTGTTCCAGTGGTACCACGAAGGTCTCAACGCCTTCCTCAACACCTGCCCCACCGGCAACGCCCTGCAGCACCAGTTCGGCCCACGCCTGCTGCCGCTGCTCGAGGGTGGCGAAAGCAAGGCCTGGGATGCCCTGGTGGCCGATGCCCGCGGCGAGCGCGAGCGCCTGGAAGCCGAACTGCACACAGGGCGTGACCGTCTGCTGGAGCTCAACTCCGGCGGTGCCGGCGAAGGCCAGGCGCTTGTCGAGGACATTCTCGAACAGGACGACCAATTCGCCCTGCCGATCTACATGGAAACCCTGTTCGACGCCTTCGGCATCGACAGTGAAGACCATTCCGAGAACGCACTGATCCTCAAACCAAGCGAGAAGATGCTCGATGCCAGCTTCCCGCTGGGCGACGACGAAGGTGTGACCATTACCTACGACCGCGCCCAGGCGCTGTCGCGCGAGGATATGCAGTTCCTTACCTGGGAACACCCTATGGTGCAGGGCGGCATGGACCTGGTGCTGTCCGGCTCGATGGGCAACACCGCCGTGGCGCTGATCAAGAACAAGGCGCTCAAACCGGGCACCGTGCTGCTGGAATTGCTGTTCGTCAGTGAAGTGGTGGCACCGCGCAGCCTGCAACTGGGCCGCTACCTGCCGCCGGCGGCATTGCGCTGCCTGCTCGACGCCAACGGCAACGACCTGGCATCGCGCGTGGCCTTCGAAACCCTCAACGACCAGCTCGAAAGCGTGCCACGCGCCAGCGCCAACAAGTTCGTCCAGGCCCAACGCGATGTACTGGCCAAGCGCATCAGTGGCGGCGAGGAGAAGATCCTGCCCATCCACGTCGAGCGCGTTGCCGAAGCCCAGCGCCGTCTGGCGGCGGAGGCAGACGAAGAGTTGGCCCGCCTCGTAGCCCTGCAAGCGGTCAACCCAAGTGTGCGTGACAGCGAAATCGACGCCCTGCGCAAGCAACGCGAAGATGGCCTGGCAATGCTGGAGAAAGCCGCCCTGCGCCTGGAAGCCATTCGCGTGCTGGTGGCTGGCTGACACCTTGGTGGCCTGACCAGCGTTCTGTAGGAGCAGCCTTTGCTGCGAAAGGGTCATTTGCCTTGCACATTGTTGCGAGGCATCCGGCCCCTTTGCAGCACAAGGCTCCTACAGCCACATCCCCTTCGTTTCTATGCCCTCTGGCGATTAATCCGATAACCAAATCGTACAAATCAATGTGCCATTAGTCAGGAAGGCTTAAATACTCCTTCCTATACTGCCTCTGGACAGTCTGCACAGGGTGGTTGCGCAGACGAGTGAAAACTCGATCAAGAGGCATTCCATGGAATGGCTGGGGCTGCAACTGTTCGCTGATCTTCCGGCAACCGGGCGCATCGTCATCGATTGCCGGCATGAACCGTTACTGGTTCTACTCGCCTACTTCGTCGCCAGCGCGTCCTGCTTCGCTACCCTCGACATGGCCGAACGCCAGTCACACAGCGACGACCCCACCGCACACCGGCAATGGAACATGCTCGGCGCCTGCTGCCTGGCCGGCGGCATCTGGGCCATGCACTTCATCAGCATGCTGGCCTTCCAGGCCCCGGTGGAAGTGCACTATGACGTCTCGCTGACCATCCTCTCGCTGCTCATTGCCCTGGGTGTCGCCTGGCTGGCCATGCACAGCCTCGAACGCAGCCAGATGCGCGCGTATCACTTTGTGCTTAGCGCTGCGCTGATTGGCCTGGGCATCATCCTGATGCATTTTGTCGGCATGGCCGCAATGGAAACCGGCGCCGTCCAGTACTACCAGACCGGCCTGCTGCTGGCCTCTGCCGCCATCGCCCTGCTCACGAGCCTGGCCGCGTTGTGCCTGGCTCGCTATTTGCGCAATGGCAGCGGCACCCTGTACCAGGCCATGAAGTACGGCGCCAGCCTGCTGCTGGCAGGCGGTATCGTTACCACCCATTTCACCGCGATGTCAGCCATGACCCTGGTCATCCCGGCCGATACCGCACTGCGTCTGCCGTCTGGCGACAACAGCCTGCAACTGGCGCTGGGCATTGGCTTCATCACCCTGCTGATCAGTGGCGCCAGCATCAGCGCCGCGCTGGCCGACAAGAAGCTGCAGAGCAAAGAGCACGATCTGCGTCGGGTCAGCGTGCTGCTCAGCCAACTGGACCAAGCCCGCGCGTCACTGCAGCAGGCCGCGCATTACGATGCCCTGACCAACCTGGTCAATCGCCGTGGTTTCAACCAGGTGTTCGCCGAACGCCTGGTCGAACACCAGGCCAACGAAAACCGCCTGGCGGTGATGTTCCTCGACATCGACCATTTCAAGCGCATCAACGACAGCCTCGGCCACGACGCCGGTGACGAGCTGCTCAAGGTGATCGCCAACCACATCAAGGCCGCTACCCGCAGCCAAGACCTGGTTGCGCGCTTGGGTGGCGACGAGTTCTGTGTGGTCACCAGCCTCAACAGCCGCGACGAAGCCCGTCACCTGGCCCAGCGCATCATGCAACGAATGAAAGACCCCATCGACCTGGGCGGCCGGCGCATGGTCATGACCACCAGCATTGGCGTGAGCATCTTCCCGGACGACGGCAGCACAGCCGAAGAGTTGCTCAAGCACGCCGACCTGGCCCTCTATCAATCCAAGGACAACGGCCGCAACAGCCTGAACTTCTTCAACGACAGCCTGAAGGCCAGGGCTTCGATTGCACTGCAACTGGAAGAAGAGCTGAGACTGGCCCTGTTGGAAGAGCGCGGGTTGTGCGTGCACTACCAGCCCATCTTCGACCTGCGCAGCGGGCAAGTGGCCAAACTGGAAGCGCTGCTGCGCTGGCAGCACCCGCAACACGGCCTGCTGGGGCCCGACCGTTTCATCGGCATTGCCGAAGCCAACGGCCTGATCATCGACCTCGACTTGTGGGTATTGCGCCACGCCTGCGCCGACCTGGCCTACTTGCAGCGCCACGGCTACGGCGAACTCAAGGTCACGGTCAACTGCTCGGCAGTCACCCTCAGCCACGACGAACTGCCCAACGAAGTTGAAAAGGCGCTGTTCCATGCCGCCCTGGCGCCGCGCCAACTTGAGCTGGAGGTGACCGAGAACGCACTGATGGGCGATATCCAGCGTACGGTCAGCCTGCTCAAGCGCGTGCGCGCCCTGGGCGTGGCGCTGTCGATCGATGACTTTGGCACTGGCTACTCGTCACTGGCCTACCTCAAGCGCCTGCCACTGGACGTGCTGAAAATCGACCGCACCTTCCTGCAGGATGTGCCGGGCAGCCAGAAAGACCGCGAAATCGTCCAGGCGATCATCATCATGGCGCATACCCTGCACTTGCAGGTCGTCAGCGAGGGCGTGGAAACCGCCGAACAACAGGCCTTCCTGGAAAGCCACGGTTGCGACTACCTGCAGGGCTACCTGCTGGGGCGCCCCGTGCCGCTGGCAGAGCTGCGGCCGCTGCTGGAGCGGCTACAGCGCCAGAACGGCGTACTCACGCCTTGTTGCGGTACAGCTCCACCAGGGTCGCCGGGTCTTTTTGCAGGTAACCCTGGCTACCGTGCAGGCGCATCAATTGCGCGGCGAGGCCGCTGAGCGGCGTCGCCGAGCCTTGCTCACGGGAGAACTTGACCGCGCCATCCAGGTCCTTGAGCAGCGTGCGTACATGCCACTTGATCGGCTCGAAGCGGCTCTCGGCCATCTGCGGCGCCAGGATCTGCAACGGCTTGGAATCGGCAAAGCCACCGGCCAGCGCTTCGGCAATCAGTGTCGCGTCTACGCCCGACTGCTCGGCCAATGCCACTACTTCGGCAATCACCAGGGCATTGCAGGCTACGATCATCTGGTTGCAGGCCTTGGTCACCTGGCCCGCGCCTACCGCCCCCATGTGCGTCACGCGCTGGCCAAGCACCTGCAGCACCGGGTGTGCACGCTGCAAGTCGGCCACCTCACCACCGACCATGATGGCCAGTGTGCCTGCTTCAGCACCTGGCGTACCGCCAGATACCGGCGCATCCAACCACGCCATGCCACACAGTGCTGCCAGTTCGGCTGCCATTTCACGGGTGGCGGTTGGTTCCAGGCTTGAGAAATCGATCAGCAACTGGCCGCTGCGCCCGCCCTGGGCAATGCCTTGCTCGCCGAACACCACCTCGCGCACCACTGCTGTGTCGGCCAGGCACAGCAGCACCATGTCGCTGTCGCGGCACAATTGGGCCGGGCTGCTGGCCAGGCGCGCGCCGGCAGCGACCAGGGCGGCACACTTGTCTGGGCTACGGTTCCATACCGTCAGCGGATATCCCGCTGCCAATAGACGGCGGCACATGGGCAGGCCCATCAGGCCGATGCCGGCGAATCCAAGCGAAGGTAGTTGTGAGCTCATCAACGTCTCCAGACAAATTCGATATCAATCCAGGCCGCAAGGCAGCCCCATTACGCATCCCGTAAACTGTTACCGCCACGCCGAATTGTTACTTACCTCTACCCGCCTTGCACGGCTTCAAGCACTAAAACGGGGCTGCTGCGTATTTTTGCGCACCAAAAAAGATCACGCCTCTTCCGTGTGCTTCACCTGGATCACGATGAACGGCGAAACCACCACCGCCCAGATCTCTGGATCGCGGCTTTGCAGGTCCAGTGCCTGCTCGGCCGAGACCGGCCCAACGGTGCCATCACTACGCCACTTGGCGAAGATCTCGCTGCGATTCTCGGCCATCGCTTCGGCAACGGTGATCAGGTCCAGGCTGGGGTCGACCCAAATCAGGTCACCCTTGGCCCAGAAACGTTCCAGTGCTTTCCACTCGATGATTGCCGTCTCGCCAAGCAATTTGGCATAGAGGGTGCTTGTTTGATCAGTCATGGGTGGTATCCGCAAAAATCGCCAATTTAAAAAGGCCGGCATTTTTGCAGAAAAACCCGGTTTCAAATATGTAATTTGGTCGATTGACCCCGAAGTTGTGGGGCGGGGTCGCAGATGCAGGCAGTTTGATGGCGCCTTTCTGTATCTTTCTGTCGATCAAGCGACAACCCAGGAAGCAGGCACTTTTCGACCGCTTTTCAAGCGCTCGAACAGCGCTCTACACTGTACCGGTACAGTTCCGGGACATGTTCCGGGGGAAGGTGGGCTTGCGCGTTGGCACAGCCACGCCGCAAATCCCGCCCGGTCTGTAGCCCTGGCCGCCAGGACTATAAGAATTACAACAGAATGAGTGGAGCACTATGATCAAGATTTCCAAGCTGTTCGCCGCAATGGTTCTGGCCGGGGTAGCCAGCCATTCGTTTGCCGCCGATACCATCAAGATCGGCATCGCCGGTCCTAAAACGGGTCCTGTGACCCAGTACGGCGACATGCAGTTCATCGGCGCCAAGCAAGCCATCAAGGATATCAACGCCGCGGGCGGCGTCGATGGCAAGATGCTCGAAGCCAAGGAATACGACGACGCCTGCGACCCTAAACAGGCCGTGGCAGTCGCCAACAAAGTGGTCAACGACGGCGTCAAGTTCGTCATCGGTCACCTGTGCTCCAGCTCCACCCAGCCAGCGTCCGACATCTACGAAGACGAAGGCGTGATCATGATCACCCCGGCCGCCACCTCGCCGGAAATCACCGCCCGTGGCTACAAGCTGATCTTCCGTACCATCGGCCTGGACAGCGCCCAGGGCCCAGCCGCCGGCAACTACATCGCCGACCACGTCAAGCCGAAAGTGGTTGCGGTACTGCACGACAAGCAGCAGTACGGTGAAGGCATTGCCACCGCGGTCAAGCAAACCCTCGAAGCCAAAGGCACCAAGGTTGCCGTCTTCGAAGGCCTGAACGCCGGCGACAAAGACTTCTCCTCGATCATCCAGAAGCTCAAGCAGAACAACGTCGACTTCGTCTACTACGGCGGCTACCACCCAGAACTGGGCCTGATCCTGCGCCAGGCCCAGGAAAAAGGCCTGAAAGCCAAGTTCATGGGCCCAGAGGGCGTGGGTAACGACTCCATTTCGCAGATCGCCCAGAACGCCTCCGAAGGCCTGCTGGTCACCCTGCCGAAGTCGTTCGACGCCGACCCTGAGAACAAGAAGATCGTCGACGCCATCAAGGCTGACGGCAAGGACCCAAGCGGCCCGTTCGTATTCCCGGCCTACTCGGCTGTCGAGCTGATCGCCCAAGGCATCAAGGCCGCCAAGTCCGAAGACACCGACAAGGTGGCTGCTGCCATCCACGCCGGCTCGTTCAAGACCCCTACCGGCACCCTGTCGTATGACGAGAAAGGCGATCTGAAAGACTTCAAGTTCGTGGTCTACGAATGGCACTTCGGCAAGCCGAAGACCGAAGTCTCCCCTCAGTAACTGCGTGACTAAATAGCTGACCGTAGAAGCCCACTGTGCGAGCAGTGGGCTTTGTTTTACGAGGTTCATGGGCCCGATCCCCGCGATCCGGGGGCGGGCTCACCTGAAAATCTTAAAACCGTCACCCGCGGTTTCCTGGCCTACCCCCGCCAGCGAAATGCAAATCAGGTTTTTAGGAGCGCTGTAATGCCTGAGATCTACCATTTCTTCCAACAACTGGTTAATGGATTGACCATCGGCAGCACCTATGCCTTGATCGCCATCGGCTACACGATGGTGTACGGCATCATTGGCATGATCAACTTCGCCCATGGCGAGGTGTACATGATCGGTTCCTACGTGGCCTTCATCGCCCTGGCGGGCCTGGCCATGATGGGCATCCATTCGCTGCCGATCCTGATGACCGTCGCCTTTGTCGCGACGATCTTCGTCACCAGTGCCTATGGCTACAGTATCGAACGGGTTGCCTATCGCCCTCTGCGCAACAGCAACCGGTTGATTCCGCTGATTTCCGCCATCGGCATGTCGATCTTCCTGCAGAACACCGTCTTGCTGTCGCAAGACTCCAAGGACAAATCCATCCCCAACCTGATCCCCGGCAGCTTCTCCTTCGGGCCAGGCGGTGCTGAAGAAGTACTGATCAGCTACATGCAAGTCCTGGTGTTCGTGGTCACCCTGGTGGCCATGACCCTGCTCACCCTGTTCATCTCCCGCTCCCGCCTGGGCCGCGCCTGCCGCGCCTGCGCCGAAGACATCAAGATGGCCAACCTGCTGGGCATCAACACCAACAACATCATCGCCCTCACCTTCGTCATCGGTGCCGCCCTGGCAGCCGTGGCAGCCGTGCTGCTGAGCATGCAGTACGGGGTGATCAACCCCAACGCCGGTTTCCTGGTGGGCCTGAAGGCCTTCACTGCGGCGGTGCTGGGTGGCATCGGCAGCATTCCGGGCGCCATGCTCGGCGGCCTGGTGCTGGGTGTAGCGGAAGCCTTTGGCGCCGACATCTTCGGCGACCAGTACAAGGACGTGGTGGCATTCGGCTTGTTGGTTCTTGTCTTGCTGTTCCGGCCGACCGGCATTCTGGGCCGCCCGGAGGTTGAAAAAGTATGAACAAAAATCTCAAACAGGCGTTCTTCAGCGCCTTGCTGGTATGGGCCGTGGCCTTCCCGGTACTGGGCCTGAAACTGAGCATCGACGGCATCAGCCTGGCCGTGCACAGCCAGGGCTCGTTCACCATCAGCATCATCGCCGTGTGTTCGGTGCTGATGTTCCTGCGTGTGCTGTTCGACAAGCAGTGGAGCTCGGTGATGGGCCGCCGTTCGGATCGCAAGCTGATCCCGCCGGCCGTCAGCAACTACCTGACCCTGCCCAAGACCCAGCGCTATGTGATCATCGGGTTGATCGTGGCGGCACTGGTGTGGCCGTTCTTCGGCTCGCGCGGTGCGGTCGACATTGCCACGCTGATCCTGATCTACGTGTTGCTGGGCCTTGGCCTGAACATCGTGGTCGGCCTGGCGGGCCTGCTCGACCTTGGCTATGTCGGCTTCTACGCCGTCGGCGCCTACAGCTACGCCATGCTCTCGCACTACCTGGGCTGGAGCTTCTGGGTGTGCCTGCCGATTGCCGGCCTGATGGCCGCCACCTTCGGCTTCCTGCTCGGCTTCCCGGTACTGCGCCTGCGGGGTGACTACCTGGCGATCGTGACCCTCGGCTTCGGCGAGATCATCCGCCTGTTCCTGCGTAACCTCACCGACTGGACCGGCGGCCCCAACGGCATCAGCAACATCCCCAAGCCGGAGTTCTTCGGCCTGACCTTCGAACGCCGCGCCGCCGAGGGCATGCAGACCTTCCACGAGTTCTTCGGCCTGGAATACAACTCGATCAACAAGGTCATCTTCCTCTACCTGGTGGCCCTGCTGCTGGCGCTGCTGGCGCTGTTCGTCATCAACCGCCTGCTGCGCATGCCGATCGGCCGCGCCTGGGAAGCCCTGCGCGAAGACGAGATCGCCTGCCGCGCACTGGGCCTCAACCCGACCGTGATCAAACTCTCGGCGTTCACCCTGGGTGCCTGCTTCGCCGGTTTCGCCGGTAGCTTCTTCGCCGCGCGCCAAGGCCTGGTGACGCCGGAGTCGTTCACCTTCATCGAGTCGGCGATCATCCTCGCCATCGTCGTGCTTGGCGGCATGGGCTCACAACTGGGCGTGATTCTCGCGGCCATCGTGATGATCCTGCTGCCCGAGCTGATGCGTGAGTTCAGCGAATACCGGATGCTGATGTTCGGTGCGCTGATGGTGTTGATGATGATCTGGCGTCCGCAAGGCCTGCTGCCTATGCAACGTCCACACATGGAGCTGCGTCGATGAGCCGCGAAATTCTGCAAGTCAGCGGCCTGAGCATGCGCTTCGGCGGCTTGTTGGCGGTCAACGGCGTGGGCCTGACCGTCAAGGAAAAACAGGTGGTGGCGTTGATCGGCCCCAACGGCGCCGGCAAGACCACCGTGTTCAACTGCCTGACCGGTTTCTACAAGCCCAGCGGCGGCACCATCCTGCTCGATGGCCAGCCGATCCAGGGCCTGGCCGGCCACCAGATCGCCCGCAAGGGTGTGGTGCGGACCTTCCAGAACGTGCGCCTGTTCAAGGAAATGACCGCGCTGGAAAACCTGCTGATCGCCCAGCACCGCCACCTCAACACCAACTTTTTCGCTGGCTTGTTCAAGACCCCGGGCTTCCGCCGCAGCGAAAAGGAGGCCATGGAACGCGCGCAGTACTGGCTGGAAAAGGTCAACCTGACCGAGTTCGCCAACCGTACCGCCGGCACCCTCGCCTACGGCCAGCAGCGCCGCCTGGAAATCGCCCGCTGCATGATGACCCAGCCACGCATCATCATGCTCGACGAACCGGCCGCGGGCCTGAACCCGAAGGAAACCGAAGACCTCAAGGCATTGATCGCCTACCTGCGCGAGTCGCACAACGTCACCGTGCTGCTGATCGAGCACGACATGAAGCTGGTGATGAGCATCTCCGACCATATCGTGGTGATCAATCAGGGCACCCCTCTGGCCCACGGCACACCGGAAGAGATCCGCGACAACCCTGATGTGATCAAAGCCTACCTGGGGGAAGCGTAAATGCTGAAGTTCGAAAACGTTTCCACCTTCTACGGCAAGATCCAGGCGCTGCACAGCGTCAACGTGGAAATCAACCAGGGCGAGATCGTCACCCTGATCGGCGCCAACGGCGCCGGTAAGTCGACGTTGCTGATGACCCTGTGCGGCTCGCCGCAGGCGCACAGTGGCAGCATCAAGTACCTGGGTGAAGAACTGGTCGGCCAGCCGTCCTCGCACATCATGCGCAAGAGCATCGCCGTAGTGCCGGAAGGCCGCCGCGTGTTCGCCCGCCTGACCGTAGAGGAAAACCTGGCGATGGGTGGTTTCTTCACCGACAAAGGCGATTATCAGGAGCAACTGGACAAGGTGCTGCAGCTGTTCCCGCGCCTGAAGGAACGTTACATCCAGCGTGGCGGCACCATGTCCGGTGGCGAGCAGCAAATGCTCGCCATTGGCCGGGCGCTGATGAGCAAGCCCAAGCTGCTGCTGCTCGACGAACCTTCGCTGGGCCTGGCACCGATCATCATCCAGCAGATCTTCGACATCATCGAACAGCTGCGCCGCGATGGCGTGACGGTGTTCCTGGTGGAGCAAAACGCCAACCAGGCGCTGAAAATCGCCGACCGGGCGTATGTGCTGGAGAACGGCCGGGTGGTGATGCAAGGGACAGGCGAAGCGCTGTTGACTGACCCGAAGGTGCGCGACGCGTACCTTGGGGGTTGATCGGGAAAGGGCCTTCGGGCCCTTTTTCATGCCTGCTGACTTGTGATCCCAGCACACCCTGCGTAACGTGGCCAGCTCTTTGGCAAAGATCCCCGGAGCCCGCCCCATGCGCCTCACCCCCACCCTGCTGCTCACCGCCCTGCTGCCCCTGTTCGCCGGCTGCCAGCTCATGGCCAACGCCCCAAGCGACCCGAACATCGGCACCACGCGCATGCAGGGCGAACTACGTGCCGCCAACGGCCAGTTGCTGTTCAAGCCATGCAGCGAAAACCGCACGTTCGTGATCAATGATGTCGGCGCCACTGGCATCCTGCAGGAGGCCGCCAACCTTGCCAAGGACGCCAATGACAAGCTGTTCGCCGACGTCCGTGGTCGCCTGACCGGCAGCAAGCAGGCCAACAACGACGGCCAGCTGGAAGTGCGTCGCCTGTACCGCCTGGAACCCTCCGCCCGTGCCTGCGAAGACCCCAACTTCAAGCAGCTAACCCTGCGCGCCGACGGCCAGGAGCCGTTCTGGGCGGTGAAAGCTAGCGGCAAGGGGATGATCATAGAGCGCCCCGGCAAAGACCCGCTGCCCCTGCCGTTCCTTGAAGAAGAAGTGCCCGGCGGCGGCCTGACCCTGAGCAGCGAAGCCAACGGTCAGCACGTGGAACTGTGGGTCGCCCCGCAACGCTGCGTCGACAGCATGAGCGGCGCCGTGCGCCACCTGCGCGCCGAACTGCACATCGACGGCAAGACCTTGCAAGGCTGCGGCTACTACGGTGGCGCACGCGACAACTGATCGCCGGGCACTTTTATCCTGCCAGTCAGGGCGGCGAACAGCTTATACTTGGCGGTTTGTGTAAAGCCGCCGGCCGCCCATGGCCGGGATACTGGACCCTGCCATGCTACGAATCACCGAACTGAAGCTGCCCCTGGACCATCCTGACGAAGCGCTGCGTGAAGCCATCGTCCAGCGCCTGGGCATCCGCGACGAGCAATTGCTCAGCTTCAACCTGTTCAAGCGCAGCTACGATGCGCGCAAGAAGAACAGCGAACTGCAGTTCATCTACACCATCGATCTGGAAGCCAGCAACGAAGCCGAACTGCTCAGCAAGTTCGCCGACGATCGCAACATCAGCGTGGCACCAGACGTGACCTACAAGTACGTCGGCCACGCCCCGGCCGACATGCAGGAGCGCCCGATCGTGGTCGGTTTCGGCCCGTGCGGCATCTTTGCCGGCCTGCTGCTGGCACAGATGGGGTTCAAGCCGATCATCCTCGAACGCGGCAAGGAAGTGCGCCAGCGCACCAAGGACACCTGGGGCCTGTGGCGCAAGAGCGTGCTCAACCCAGAGTCCAACGTGCAGTTCGGCGAAGGCGGCGCCGGCACCTTCTCCGACGGCAAGCTGTACAGCCAGATCAAGGACCCGCAGCACCACGGCCGCAAGGTACTGGAAGAGTTCGTCAAGGCCGGTGCCCCGGACGAAATCCTGTACATCAACAAGCCGCACATCGGCACCTTCCGCCTCACCGGCATGGTCGAGCAGATGCGCCAGGACATGATTGCCCTGGGTGCCGAAGTGCGCTTCCAGGAGAAGGTCACCGACCTGCTGGTCGAAGATGGCCAGTTGACTGGCGTGGTACTGGAGAGTGGCGAGCAGCTGCACTCGCGCCATGTGGTCCTGGCCCTTGGCCACAGCGCCCGCGACACCTTCCGTATGCTGCACGCCAAAGGCGTGTACATGGAAGCCAAGCCATTCTCGGTCGGCTTCCGCATCGAGCACCCGCAAACGCTGATCGACAAGGCGCGCCTGGGCAAGTACGCCGGCCACCCCAAACTCGGTGCCGCCGACTACAAGCTGGTGTACCACGCCAAGAACGGCCGCTCCGTATACAGCTTCTGCATGTGCCCAGGCGGCACCGTGGTCGCGGCTACCAGCGAGCCAGGCCGAGTCGTTACCAACGGCATGAGCCAGTACTCGCGTAACGAGCGCAACGCCAACTCCGGCATCGTCGTCGGTATCGACCCCGAGCGCGACTACCCGGGTGGCCCGCTGGCCGGTATCGAGCTGCAGGAACGCCTGGAGGCCCATGCCTACGTGATGGGTGGCAGCAACTACCAGGCCCCGGCGCAGTTGGTGGGTGACTTTGTCGCCGGCCGGCCATCGACCGCACTGGGCAGTGTCGAGCCGTCCTATAAGCCGGGCGTGACCCTGGGTGATCTGGCGCCAAGCCTGCCGGACTTCGCCATCGAGGCGATCCGTGAGGCACTGCCGGCATTCGACCGCCAAATCAAAGGCTACAACCTGCATGACGCGGTGTTGACCGGGATCGAAACGCGT
Source organism: Pseudomonas sp. NY8896 (assembly GCF_039634505.1). Classification (NCBI taxonomy): domain Bacteria; kingdom Pseudomonadati; phylum Pseudomonadota; class Gammaproteobacteria; order Pseudomonadales; family Pseudomonadaceae; genus Pseudomonas; species Pseudomonas sp. NY8896. The sequence continues at coordinate 1,973,179 of NZ_CP132350.1, read as the reverse complement.
ACCTCGTCGCCCCTGCGCATTACCCGGGGTGAGGATTACCAGAGCCTGAACCTCAAGGGGCTGTTCCCCGCGGGTGAAGGCGCCGGCTACGCGGGCGGGATTCTGTCCGCGGGTGTGGATGGTATCCGCATTGCCGAGGCGGTAGCACGGGATATGCTCGGCCTCTGATTGCTTGAGGCCTTCCAAGGCCTCTTCGCGGGTAAGCCAACTCCCACAGAGACAGCGATGTCACTGTGGCAACGGGCTTGCCCGCGAGAGGGCGCTGGCAGACTTCAGAATAACCCGGCCCCAAGACCAGCCTTCCCCTCACCCCCTCCTCCTCCATCTGCATCTAGGCTTCACTAAGCCAAGGCAGCAACACCATATAACAAAAACGAATATAGTTTTTGTTTTAAAGAATATCGCCACAGGCTAGGGTGTACGCCCGTACCATTCGTAAACTGCTCATGGAGAGCCTATAGCCCGTGCGTAGCCTGTTCACCCGTTTTTTCCAGCTTGAAGCCGCCAGCGGCCTGCTGCTGATCGCCGCCGCCGTTCTGGCCCTGATCATCAACAACTCGCCACTGTCCTACCTGTACAGCGGGCTGCTCGACGTGCCCGTCGCCGTCCAGATCGGCGCGCTGAACATCGCCAAGCCATTGCTGCTATGGATCAACGATGGCCTGATGGCCCTGTTCTTCCTGCTGATCGGCCTGGAGGTCAAGCGCGAGGTGGTCGACGGCCACCTGTCCAAGCCATCCCAGGTCATCCTGCCTGCCACTGCTGCCGTTGGCGGCATGGTGGTGCCGGCACTGATCTACTGGTTCATCAACCGTGACAACCCGGCGGCCGTGGCCGGCTGGGCGATCCCAACTGCCACCGACATCGCCTTTGCCCTCGGCGTGCTGGCGCTACTGGGCAAGCGCGTGCCGGTGTCACTGAAGCTGTTCCTGATGACCCTGGCGATCATCGACGACCTGGGTGCGATCATTGTCATCGCCCTGTTCTACTCCGGTACCCTGTCGAGCGTATCGCTGCTGCTGGCGGCGGCCTGCCTGGTGGTGCTGATAGCGATGAACCGGCTTGGCGTGGTCAAGCTTGGGCCATACATGGTCATTGGCCTGATCCTCTGGGTATGCGTGCTCAAGAGTGGCGTGCATGCCACCCTGGCCGGTGTCGCCCTGGCCTTGTGCATCCCACTGCGCACGCGCAACGCCGAAACGTCACCGCTGCTGGCCCTGGAACATGCCCTGCACCCTTGGGTGGCCTATGCCATCCTGCCACTGTTCGCCTTCGCCAACGCCGGCGTTTCGCTGGCTGGCATGACCGTAGAAAGCTTCACCCACCCCGTGCCGATGGGCATCGCCGTCGGCCTGTTGCTGGGCAAAACCGTAGGTGTTTTCGGCCTGACATGGCTGGCGGTGAAGCTGCGCCTCGCCGCGCTACCTGCTGGTGCTGGCTGGGGGCAAATACTGGGGGTGGCGATACTCTGCGGCATTGGCTTCACCATGAGCCTGTTCGTTGGCTCGCTCGCCTTCTCCCCAGGCAGTAGCGAATACGCCGGTATGGACCGCATGGGGATTCTTACCGGCTCGTTCTTCGCCGCAGTGATCGGCTACGCCGTCACCGCCATGGCCAGCCGCAAGCCCCGTGTTGGTTGATTTGGCTGAGGCATGAAAAAACCCCGACTGGCAGCAGCCAGGTCGGGGTTTTGTTTTACTGCGCTACGGTCAGTGCGAAACGCGGCTGGTACCGTCAACGGTCATGATGCGCACGCGGTCACCCACGCGGAAGATTTCGTTCTCCTGCACGGCCTGCACATAGGCGCGCATGCTGCCGTCGTCTTCACGTACGGTAATTTCGACACCTTGGGTACGAGTCAGGCCTTCTTCGGCAGCGGAGCCTGCCAGGCCACCGGCAACAGCACCGATCACCGCAGCGACGATGCTGCCACGGCCACCGCCAACGGCGCTGCCAGCAACGCCACCCACGATGGCACCAGCACCACCGCCGATCGGGGTCTTGGTACCCTCGATCTTGACTGGGCGCAGGGACTCGATGGTGCCCATACGCACGGTTTGCACGCGGCGGGCCTCGTCACGGGAGTAGCTGTCACCGGTCAGGCTCGAGGCACAGCCTCCCAGCAGCAGCGACATGGTGGTAAAGGTCGCCACCAGCAAAGCGGATTTACGCATGGGTAAAGTCTCCATAAGTCAGGTGCTCATTAGACGCTGCACATTGACGGCTGTCACGGTACAAACGTAATAAAATTGTTTTCATTCAGCCGGGGTACAGCCTGCCGGGCTGTGTCGAAGGCCTTTCAAGTGAGACCAAGGATAGCCATGGATTACTTCATCGTCGTGGTCGCCACCGTTGCGGGGCTGTATTTCCACGGGTGGCTGTATGTGCGCATGCGCCGCTGGATGGACCGCGACCTGGCGTTGTCGCTGGCGGGTGCCGATCCTGATAAGCGCGCGTTCATGCTGGAAAGGTTGGAACAGGCGCGACAGGAGAAGGTGGGACGCAAGCAACTGGCAGGGTGGTTGGAGCGGGAAGCGGCGGAGTATCCGGGGTAGCCTGATCGATCGTCGTGGCTGCTTTGCGGCCCTATCGCGACACAAGGCCGCTTCCACAGGTACAGCGCGATCGCCTCTGTGGGAGCGGCCTTGTGTCGCAGCAGCCCCGGGACCTCAGGGCGCCAGCCGCTCCCGCTGCCATTGCCCATTCACGAACCGGTAATTCAACCGGTCATGCAAGCGGCTCGCCCGCCCCTGCCAGAACTCGATGCGCTCAGGCAACAAACGGTAGCCCCCCCAATGCTCAGGGCAGTGCGGCTGGGTGTCGGAAAAGCGCGCTTCGGTAGCCTTGACCAGGCCCTCGAGCTCTTCACGCCCGGCAATCACCCGGCTCTGCGGCGAGGCCCAGGCCCCCAGGCGGCTGCCCAGCGGGCGCACCTGATAGTAGGCATCCGACTCCTGCGCCGAGACCTTCTCCACCCGCCCTTCGATGCGCACCTGGCGCTCCAGCGCCGGCCAGAAGAAGGTCATGGCTGCAAAAGGGTTGGCCTGCAATTGCTGGCCCTTGGCGCTTTCGTAATTGGTGAAGAAAGTGAAGCCCTGCTCGTCGAGCCCCTTCAGCAACAATACACGGCAATGCGGGCGGCCTTCGCCGTCCACGGTGGCCAGGGTCATGGCGTTGGCTTCCACCGGCGCCTGCTCGGTTTTCACCGCATCGGCGAACCACTGGTGGAACAGGACGAACGGCTCCCCCGGCGCCTGGGCTTCAGCCAGGCCATCACGGGTGTAGTCGCGGCGCATATCGGCCAGGGATTGGGTCATTGCTGCGTTCCTTGACGATCAGTTGGTCTTCGCAGGGCTATTGGCAGCTACTTTTTTATCGGCGGTAGCTTTCTTGGCAACAGGCTTGGCCGGCGCCGCTTTCTTCTTGGCTGTTGCCTTCACAGGTGCTTTGGCCTTGGCCACGGGCTTCTTCGCCGCAGGCTTGGCAGCCGGCTTGTTGTCGGTGGCCTTGGCAGCAGGTGCCTTGGCATCCTGTACCGCCACCATCGAGGTCGGCGCAGGTGCCGGAGCAGCCTGCTGATACTTGGCCAACAGTGCGACCATGGTGTTTTGTGGGGTCAGCAGCATTTCCACGCGGCGGTTCAGGGAGCGGCCCTCGGCGCTGTCATTGGCCGCACGCGGCATCACCGAGCCCATGCCCTTGAGGGTCAGGCGGTCACGCTGCAGGCCGCTGAGGCGGAAGATGGCCGATACCGAAGCGGCGCGCTCCAGGCTGAGTTTCTGGTTGGCAGCGGCAGCACCGCTGCTGTCGGCATGGCCCAGTACCAGCACGGCAGTCTTGGGGTCACCTTCGACGGTCTTGGCCACGCGGGTGATCGGGCCGAGGGTCATGGGCAACAGCATGTTCGGGCGGTCAGGGTTGTACGAGCTGTCAACCGGCAAGGTTACCGCCAGCACATTGTCGCGGCGCTCAAGCTCCAGCTTGCTGTCCTTGATCGCTTCGCGCAGCTTAGGCTCGTATTCGTCCAGCCAGGCCTGGGTGGCCTTCTGGTCAATTTTCGGCACCACGGGGCCCTTGGCCTGCTTGTCATCGCCACCAAACGGCCACCACCAACGGCTGGCGCTCTCCGATTTGGCGTCAGCCTTGGCCACGTTTTCAGTGACGGCTGCCTTCACTTCCTGCTCGGCGACCTTGTCCGAACCGAAAGGCCACCAGTTGGAGCCACCTTCCTTGGAGCCGTCCGGGGAGTGGCTGGCGCAGCCGGTAACGGCGGTCAGGCACAGGGCGAGTGCTAAGGTTTTATGTGAAGACATCAGCGATACACCATGAAATAGAAAGATATTTTGCCTAGGCACTTCAGGCGTTGGCATTGAGGATAGTCAAAGGGGGTGGGCAATACCCGCATTACCCGATCAAAGGCAACTGGCAAGGACGCGTACCAACTTTTGCGCGCGTGGGTCCATCAGCACATAAGGGCCGAGGGTATTGACCACGAAACCGAAGGCCACATCGTGCTCCGGGTCGGCAAAACCGACCGAACCACCGGCACCGGGGTGGCCGAAGGCGCGGGCGCCGAGGCCAAAGGTGGCGTTGGCCACCTCGGGCTGGTCGAGCATGCAGCCCAGGCCAAAGCGGGTTTGGGTGAGCAAGGTACGGTCCTGACCCAGGCTGTGTTCACGGGTCAGTTCATCGAGCAGTTCAGATTCGAGCAGGCTGCCGTCAAGAAGCCCGGCATAGAAGCCCGCCAGGCTGCGTGCGTTGCCATGGCCATTGGCCGCTGGCTGTTGCATACGACGCCATTCAGGCTTGTTGGTACTGGTCAGGATCGCCGGCGGGTTGGTGAATGCACGGGTCGACAACGCCTCTGGCTCACGCATGGTTACCTGTAGCAAGCGCTGCGCTGCGGCATCCCCCGGGTTGCCTTTGCCACGGGCGATATGCGCCACGCGGTGGAACTCTTCGTCTGCCAGGCCAACGTGGAAATCCAACCCCAACGGGCGGGCGGTGCGGGCCACGATCGAGTCGCCAGGGCCACGGCCATCGGCGCGGCGAATCAGCTCGCCGATCAGCCAGCCGTAGGTGATGGCGGCATAGCCGTGTTCGGTGCCGGGTGTCCACCAAGGTGTCTCGGCCGCCAGGGCATCGACCATGGTCTGCCAGTCGTACAATGCCTCGGCCGGCAGCAGCTCGCGAATCGCCGGCAAGCCGGCACGGTGGCTGAGCAGTTGGCGCAAAGTGACCGACTGCTTACCGGCCTGGGCGAACTCGGGCCAGTAGTTGGTCACCGGGGCATCGAGGGCCAGCTTACCCTCGCCGACCAGTTGCAGGGCGGTGACGGCGGTGAACGTCTTGGTGCAGGAGAACAGGTTGGCGATGGTATCGCTGTGCCAAGCCTGCTGGCCGTCTTTGTCGGCACTGCCGGCCCACAGGTCAATAACGGTTTCGCCCCCCACCTGGATGCACAGTGCGGCACCACGCTCCTGGGGATCATCGAACAACGCGGCAAAGGCTTCGCGCACGGCTTCGAACTTCAGCTCATAGTGACCCTGGATCTGCACCCGCTGTACTCCGTACGACCATGTCCAAAAAAGGTGTGCATTGTTTCAGTAGTTGGGTGTTTTGCAAACTGGCTTGGGCCAAATGGTCGCGACGAACGGTAACTGGCGCTCAGGGCGCCGGTTTCTCCAGCAGCGCTCGCAATTGGCCCATGGCCTGCAGGTTGCTTTTGCGCACGGCGTCAACAAACCCTGGGTACGGCACATCGGTGATGGCCACCAGTCCAAGGTGACCGTTCTCGCCGTCAAGCAGGCGACCGCTGGCCGGCTGATCGAGGTACTGGAACCAGTGGGCGCCAACGATCATCGGTTGCGCCAGGGCGGCCTTGAGGAAGTTGCCGTAGGCCGGGCCGCGATCCTCTTCCCGCGCCAACTCCAGCGGCCCCGGCCAGAACGGCCCGCGATCGCGCGAGCCGAACTGGAACTCGGACACCAGCACCGGCTTGTCCAACTCGGCCAGGCGAGCGAAGTCGTAACCGTCCTGAGGCTTGAGGGTATAGAAATTGAAGCTGAGCACATCGCAGAACTCTGCACAGGCTTTGACCGCTTCTGGCGTGCTGATGGCATAGCGGCCACCCAACAGCAGGTGATTGGGCGCATGCCACTTCAACGAATCGGCAATGGTCTTGAAGTAGGTCTCGGCAAATACCTGTTGGAAATGCTGGTAATCACGTTCGATTTCCGGGTGCTCCGGGTTGGGCAACGGCGCCTCGAAGCCTGGATCTTCCATCAGTTCCCAGGCGGCCAGCTCGATGCCCCAGGCCTTGGACAGCCCTTCCTGGTTGCGATACTTGTCACGCAACTGCTTGAGGAATGCGCGCTTGGCCGGCACGTCGGTGGTCAAGCGCAAGGTGCCGTAGGCCAGGCCGTAACGGGCTTTGGGGTCGCTTCCGGGAGCAGCCCAGGCCAACTCGTTATCGGCGAAGTAACCGATCAGCCAGGGGTCGTCACGGTGATCGCGGGCGGCAATGGCCACGGCACGCTCGGTGGCCATGGCGAAACGCGGGTCAAACGGATCGGGCATGCTGCCCCACCAGTCCATGCCGGTACTGATGCTGGCGTAGTCGCCCACGATCGACAGCGGCACGGTGTATGGCAGGCGCCTGGCCTGACCAAGGGCAGGCTCGCTCCAGTTGCCGATGGTGTTGAAACCCCAGGCCTGCAGGCGGTCGAGCGCGTGCGTCTGCCAGCGGGCCGCATCCAGCGCCAGCGGTGGGCAGTTGGCGGGCTGGCCCTCCACTGCGGGCGGGCAGGGTTTGCCATAGGTACGTTGAAGGTTGGCAGCATAGAAGTCGAACCAGCGCCCCTGTTTGAAATTGCGCCCTTGCGACGAGGCATTGCCATCGTCGTTATTGCCCTCGCCATAGAAAGCGGCCAGTGCATTGCCCTCAGCGGGCAGGGCCTTGAACATGCCTTCACGCCCAGCGACATAGGTACGCCCGCCGTCTGCCGCCACGGCGTTTACCCCCAGGGAATAGAAGGGGTGCCCTTCCGGCGTTACCAAGTACCAACGGCCATCACGCTTTTCGGTGCGGAAGAAGCCTTTGGCGGCGAACGCCGGCCCGGCCAACAGGCCGCCGTAAGGGTCCAGCTGCTGTTTGCCGCGCTCTGTCAGCCAGCCCTTGAGCTGTTGCTGTTCACGGGTATCGGCTGCCTTGAGCTGTTCGTCATTGGTAACCTTCTCAGGCCAGTTACCGCGCGTGGACTGGCCATAGGTATCGATCAGCTCATGGTAGGCAGCCTTGTAAGCCTGGTCGTCATCCTGAATGCCGACTCGCTCGATCAGCAGGTTTTGCGCGACCTTGGGGTTGGGAATACTCAGGCTCACCGAGGCCACCTGCTTGAGGTCGACTGCCCCGGCGCTGCTGGTCAGCAGCAGGCGCTGCCCGCCATAGTTCCAGGGCATCGGCGGGCCGGCACGCATGCCCTGGTTCAACGGTGAACTGGCTGTCAGCGGCACCATCACGGTTTGCGCGGGGCCGGCCGGCAGGTCGATACGGCTGGTCAAGGTGCGGCCATCGCTGCCTTGCACCGTGACATCCACGGTCAGCGCCCAATCCATGGCACTTTGCAGGCGTAAGGTCAGGAACTGCCCGGCGGACCAGTCCCACGCCCCGCCTTGCGGGCTCAGGCGCAGCGTCGGCCGCTGGGCCGGGTTGAACACCACACGCCGCAACACCTCGCCCTCGGCCGTCTGCTCCGCGTTGTACTGCGGCATGCCGGCATCCTCGGTCACCACATTGACCACCGAGGCCGGGCGCACGAAGCTGAACAGCGTCTGCTGCCCGGCCAGCAAGGGCGAGCTGAACAACAGGGCGAAAACGGCGGGCAGGGTACGGCGGACCATAAGGCTGGGGCTCTCCTTCAGGGCCGTCATGGCCCAAGACTGAGTAATGGACAACGCGCCGGAGCAAGTGCTCCGGTGCTCAGGAAATCTCCCGCCGGAACGGCGGCAGCGCATTGAGAATAGCCTTGCCGTAACGCTGGGTGACCAGACGCCGATCGAGCAAGGTGATGACGCCGCGATCCTGCTCGGTACGCAGCAGGCGGCCACAGGCCTGGATCAACTTGAGCGACGCGTCCGGCACGGCAATTTCCATGAACGGGTTGCCGCCGCGGGCCTCGATCCACTCCGACAAGGCAGCCTCCACCGGGTCGTCGGGCACGGAGAAGGGAATTTTGGCGATGACCACGTGCTCGCAGTACGCACCCGGCAGGTCGACACCTTCGGCAAAGCTGGCCAGGCCGAACAACACGCTGTGCTGGCCATCGTCGACCCGTGCCTTGTGCTTGTTCAGGGTTTCCTGCTTGGACAGGTTGCCCTGGATCAGCACCAGCTTACGCCAGTCGCGGTCCAGGCCGTCGAACACATCCTGCATCTGCTTGCGTGACGAGAACAGCACCAGCGCGCCACGGGCATCTTCGACGATGTTCGGCAGTTCGCGGATGATCGCCGCCGTGTGCGCCGCCGCATCGCGTGGGTCGGCCTGCAAGTCCGGGACCCGCAACAGGCCGGCATCGCCATGCACGAACGGGCTGGGGACCACACAGGTGACGGCATCGCGCGGCAAGCCCGAGCGCATGCGGAAGCGATCGAATTTGCCGAGCGCGGTCAACGTCGCCGACGTTACCAAGGCGCCATGGGCAACGCTCCACAGGCTGCGGCGGAGCATTTCGGCAGCAAGAATGGGGCTGGCGTTGACTTCGATGTCGAACATCGCACCGCTTTCGGCCAACGTCAGCCAACGGGCCATGGGCGGGCTGTCTTCCGGGTCTTCGGCGGTAAAGGCCGTCCACAGTTCCCAGTTGCCCTGGGCACGGGTGACCAGGCTGCCGAACAGCGGATACCATTCTTCGGCCTGGTGGCTGGCAATGCCGATGCTCACCTCACCGTCCATCCCTTCCTTGAGCAGGTCGGCCAGGCGGGTGAACAGGTCGTTGAGGCGGGCGAAGCCCTTCTTCAACTCGATGCCCACCTCGCGAATCTGTTCTGGCACCACCCCACCCTCAAAACGGTAGCGCGGGCGCTCACGGCCTTCGGTGTCCTCGCTGGGGCGGAAGTCGGCCACCTGTTCGCACAGCGTGAACATGAACTGTTGTTGGGTGCGCACTTCCCGCGCCAGCTCCGGCACCTGCTCGATGTATTTGCCCAGGTCACCGGGCAGCGGGTGCTGGGCCAGAAGCTTGGTCAGGTTCTTGGCCGTCTGCTCAAGCCAGTCGCCCGTGGAACGCAGCCGCGAATAATGGGCGAAGTGGCCGATGGCCTTGTCTGGCAGGTGGTGGCCTTCGTCGAACACGTACATGGTATCGCGCGGGTCGGGCAATACCGCACCGCCGCCCAGGGCCAGGTCGGCCAGGACCATGTCGTGGTTGGTGACGATCACGTCGACCTTGCCCATGCCTTCGCGGGCCTTGTAGAACACGCACTGCTGGAAGTTCGGGCAATGACGGCCCGTGCACTGGCTGTGGTCGGTGGTCAGGCGTGCCCAGTCCTGGTCTTCCAGGGCCTCGGGCCAACTGTCACGGTCACCGTCCCAGCGGTTGCCGGCGAGCTTCTCGATCATGCTGTTGAATAGCTTCTGGCTGCGTTCGTCGACTTCGATACGGAAGCCTTCTTCTTCGAACAACTGGGCGGTGGCCGACTGGGCATGGCCTTCCTGCAGCAGGATGTCGAGCTTGGACAGGCACAGGTAGCGGCCACGGCCCTTGGCCAGGGCAAAGCTGAAGTTGAGCCCGCTATTGCGCATCAGGTCGGGCAGGTCCTTGAAGACGATCTGCTCCTGCAGGGCCACGGTGGCAGTGGCTATCACCAGGCGCTTGCCGGCGGCCTTGGCGGCCGGAATGGCGGCCAGGCTGTAGGCCACGGTCTTGCCGGTACCGGTGCCCGCTTCCACGGCCACCACGGCAGGCTCACCGGCACGCCGGCCTTCATCGTCGCAGGCAATGTCGCCAAGCACCTTGGCCACTTCGGCGATCATCAGACGCTGGCCGTAGCGCGGCTTGAGGCTCTTGGCTTCGAGAAAACGCGAATAGGCGCCCTGAATAGTGGCTTTGAGTTCGTTGCTGATCATGGTCTGCAGGCGCCCGGAGGGCTGGATATATTTTCAGTGTTTCACACGGGGCGGCTATCATACCCCGCTATTGCCCTTTGTGCCGCATGGAGATCCGGATGCTCGCCTTTGCCCTGCCCTACACACTGCATGTTCTAGCCGCCCTGGTATGGGTCGGCGGCATGTTCTTCGCTTGGCTGGTGCTACGCCCGGCAACGGTTGCAGCCCTTGAAGGGCCTGCCCGCCTGCGCTTGTGGGTGGAAGTTTTCCGACGTTTCTTCGGCTGGGTCTGGCTGGCGGTGGCAATCTTGGCGATAAGTGGTATCGGCATGTTGCACATGCGCTTCAGCGGTTTCGAGACCGCGCCTAAGTACGTGCAGGTGATGATCGGTGGCGGGATCGCCATGTTTGCCCTGTTCATGCGCATTCAGGCGTTGCTGCTGCCGGAACTGAAGGCGGCGGTGCTGGCCGAAGATTGGCCAACGGGTGCGACGGTGCTGGGGCGGATTCGGCGGATGGTGGGTATCAACTTGCTGCTGGGCCTGGCCGTGGTGGCTGTGGCCAGTTCGCGCCTGATGATCTGACAGGTTTCACGCGGTCCCTGCAGGAGCGGCCCATCACGACACAAGGCCACTTCTACAGGGGACAGCGAGGCTCAAAGGGGCTGCAGAATCAGCTCACCCGCAGCACCCGCCAGGCCGGGCTGGCCCGGCTGGCCCGGTCGCCCATTGGCCCCAGCATCGGTGCTGTACACCAGGCACCCTTTGCTCGCCCCACCTTTACCGGCCTTGCCTGCCGCCCCTGGCTTACCCGGTGCACCGCCATCCAGTCGCACGACAATGCGCTCTTGCGGGAAGCCCTGCGGCACGCTCAGGCGAATACGCCCACCCGGCGCACCATCATGCCCGTTGCCACCATCATCACCATTGGCACCCCGGCTGGCCTGGCCCCAGGTGCAGCCACCGGCCTGGCCGTTGGCACCATCCAGGCCCACATAGCCCGGCGCACCAGCACCGCCACGGGCATCGATCGCTACTCGCTCGGCATCCAGCTCAGCCAGTTTCAGGTCCAGGCTACGGCCTGAACGGGCTGCACGCTGGTAACTGCCCGCTGCCCCCGGTGCACTGAATTCACTGCCTTCGCCCAACCGCGCGCTGCGCGCTTCTATCAGCAACGGGTTATCGGAAGGTGCAATGGCGATACGCGCATCACGCCCCAGTTCAAGTTGGTCGACCTTCAGTTCCGCGAGCGAGGCAGGCAACAGCAGGGTCGCCGCATCAGCGACACGCAGGTGCGTGAGGTGCACACTGGCTGACTTATCGGGCAGGCGCAGCATGGAATTGGCAGCGACTTCCAGGCTTTCGGCCTGGGCAAGGGGAGCGGCCAACATGGCCAGCAACATCAGATTACGCATTACGCGGCGCCTCCTGCGCACGGGGAATGGACATGACATGGAAGATACCCGTCAGCAGGATCTGCAACCGGTCGAACCAGCGGTGGCTGCGCCCACGCAGGCTGCCATTGAAGAACAGCACTTCGAGCAGGTGCAGGCCGAACAGGAAAATACCAGCGGCATTGATCAGCAGATTGAAGGGCAAGGGTTGTGGCATCAGCTGATTGAACAACACCACACCCCAGAAAGCGACCGTCAGGACCTTGCCCAGGCCCAGGATGAACTTCATACCCCGCCCCTATCGATTGTTGTTATGTCGAGACGCCCCGATCGAGCGGGCCGTGCGCGCCACATTAACTGCAATGCCAAGGCAGGCGCCAGCACCACTCAGTTGAGGTGCAGCTCCACCCGTCGGTTGCGCGCGCGGCCCTCCTCGGTTTCGTTGTCGGTGACCGGCTCGCTTTCGCCACGGCCCTGGCTGGTGACCTTGCCCGCCTCCAGGCCCTGGCCAATCAGGTATTCGGCCACGCTGCTGGCGCGGCGTTCGGAGAGCGTCTGGTTGTAACTGTCGGAGCCCACATTGTCGGTGTGCCCGATCACACGGACCTTGGCCACGGTTGGTGAATCGAGTTTCGCCACCAGGCCTTGCAGGCGCTGCTGGGCCGCCGGCGTCAGGTCGGCGGAATCGAAGGCGAACATCACCGCGCCGTTGTCATCGAGGATGATCACCTCGGGCGACGGTTCGGCCACAGTGGCTGGTGGCGCGGCAGGGTATTCCTTCAACGGGCAGCCCATGTGGTCGACCGCCGTATTGGCCGGGGTATCAGGGCAATGGTCGCGGCGATCGAAAATACCGTCGCCGTCTTCGTCACCGTCCTGGGCATAGCAAATCAGCCCACCGGCGATGGCGCCCAGGGCACCGCCACCGGCGGCCCAGGTAGAACTTTCGATGGCGCCCAGGCCACCACCGACCAAGCCGCCCAGCAGGCTGCAGATGGGCCAGGTCCTTTGGTTGAGTGGCGCGCTGCCATCGCTGTGCGTGGCGCAGCCCGCAAGCAGGCTGGCAGCCACCAACAGCGGCAATGCCGCCTTCGACGTCACACTCATGCTGAATGCTCCTGTGTCATTGGCCACGAACGGCTGACCGGCATGAAGACGCGCCCGTGCCACTGCTCAAGGCACGGGCGCACGCCGCTTCACCGCTGGATCTTGATCTCGGTACGACGGTTCATGGCACGCCCTTCGGCCGTGGCATTGTCAGCTACCGGTTGGGTTTCACCGGCACCGACCACCGAAACGAAGCTCCTGCGCGGTACACCGCTCTCGACCAGGTAATCGGTCACCGAGTGGGCGCGACGCTCAGACAGTTTCTGGTTGTAGCTGTCGGAGCCGACACTGTCGGTATGGCCGCTGACGCTCAGCCGGGCAGATGGCGCTTCCTGCTTCAGGCGCGTGGCAATGGTATTGAGGCGCTCTTTGTCGCTGGAGGTCAGACGCGCAGAATCGAACTCGAAGTGCACATCGCGGATGACGATGACTTCTTCCTTCTGCACCACCACTTCCTCGACCACCGCTGCCGGCTCTGGCGGGCATCCGTTGGCATCGACCTGCACGCCACGCGGGGTGCCTGGGCACTTGTCACGGCTGTCCGGCACGCCGTCGCCATCCTCGTCGCCATCGCCATGGGCCCAGCAATAGCCCGCCGCCAGGCCACCGCCCAGCAACGCGCCCCAGCCAGCCCAGCTGGAACTCTCGATGGCGCCCAGGGCGGCGCCGCCTACACCCCCGACGGCGGCACACTTCGGCCAGTCGGTTTTTTGCAAACCTGCACAACCAGTCAACACACTGGTGAGCAGTACCAGGGGTAACGCTGTGCGTACTATGCTCATTTCATTGCTTCTCCTAGGGGGAATCGGCATAAGGCCGATCTCTGGGAGTAAAGACCGCCCATTCCATCCCTGCCAGCAATAAGCCACGACGTAGGCACATGCCTCTTTGCCCGCACGCTGCGGCCCGCTAGTCTTGGACGACTTGAACGAGGATTGGCAATGACCGACGGTTTTTCCCAACGCACCCCACAGCAGGCTTTGGCAGCCCTGCTGGAGCGCTTCACCCCACAACGCCTGCTGCTGGTGGGCACGCGCTTTCCGGCGCTGGACGCCTTCGCCCAAGCGCACCCGCAGGTGACTATCGCCACCGCAGCCCCGGGCCCGCTGCCGGCCGAACTGGCCGCCCAGCGCTTTGACCTGGCGGTACTGGTGGACTGCCTGGAACACCTGCCCAAACGCACCGGCCTGGAGCTGCTCGGCGGCATTCGCAACCTCAATGCCAGCCGGGTTGCCGTACTGGCCGACCTGGCTGCCTGCGGCTGGCAGGACACCGACTTTTTCGCCCTGGCCCTGTCAGCCAGCGAGAAATTCTGCCGTGACCAACAGGTTTTGAGCCTGTTCACCTATGATCTACATGACTACAAGCAGGTCCCGGACTGGCTCAACGCCAGGTTCTGGGCCAACCCTGAAAACTTCGGCAAGTACTGGTGGTGATGATGAGTGTCTCGGTCTGCCCTTGTGGCAGTGGCAACCTGCTTGACGCCTGCTGCGGGCATTACCATGCCGGCACCCCGGCACCGGATGCCCAGGCACTGATGCGCTCACGCTACAGTGCCTACGTGCTGGGCCTGGTCGACTACTTGGTGGCCACGACCCTGCCGGCCCAGCAGGCCGACCTGGACCGCGCCGCCATGGCAGCCTGGAGCGCCCAAAGCACCTGGCTGGGCCTGGAGGTAGAGAGCGCCGAAGTGCTGGGCGGCCAGCCGGAACACGGCTTTGTCACCTTCACCGCACGCTGGCACGACCAGGACGGCGATCACCAGCACCGCGAGCGTTCGGCGTTCGTACAGCATGCCGGGCGCTGGTACTTCATCGACCCCACGGTCGGGCTGAAGGCCGGGCGCAACGACCCCTGCCCCTGCGCCAGCGGGCAGAAGTTCAAGAAGTGCTGCGCCAGTTACGTGGGGAGCTGAACATGATCGACCGCGCCCGTCTGCTGTTGCTCGGTACGCTGATGGCATTGCTGACGGGCTGCGCCAGTTGGGGTGGCGACGACTGGCGCGAACCCGAAGTGCACCTGGTCGAGGTCGAAACGGTCAAGGCCAGGCTGCTGGAGCAGGAGTTCGTGTTGCACCTGCGGGTCGACAACCCCAATGACAGCCGCCTGTTCATCCGCAACCTGTCGTATGCCGTTCGCCTCAACGACCTGCTGCTGGTGCAGGATGAAACCAGCGTATGGCGCAGCGTGGGCGGGCACGCCCAGCGCACCTTCAAGATCACCGCGCGAACCAACCTGTGGCAGCACCTCAAGCCACTGGCCAAGCTGCTACGCAGCAAGCAGCCGCTGCATTACACCCTGCAGGGCGAACTGGCGACCGGGCTGCTCATCCATCGAGACCTGCACTTATCGCGCAGTGGTGAGATAATCCCCGGCGATCACATCCCGGAGTAACCCTGCAATGTCCCAACAACCCCACGTTCATGGCCCTGACTGCAACCACGACCATGATCACCACCACGATCACGGCCATGTGCACGGCCCGCACTGCAACCACGGCCACCAGGAGCCGGTACGCAACGCCCTGAAGGACGTTGGCCGTAACGACCCCTGCCCGTGCGGCAGCGAAAAGAAGTTCAAGAAGTGCCACGGCGCCTGATCTGACCTGCCCCCTGCTGTGGGCTTGTGCCTACGCGGCTTTGCGTCGGTTCGTCCCCAGCAGGTCCTGGTACCACAGGCCGGCGTCATAGGCGATGGTCACCAAGGTGGTTGCGGCATAGCGCGGGTGCTGGGCCATACGTTGGGCGACCGCAAGGCAGGCTGCGGCGGTATTGCCGACGAAAATGCCACTTTGCATGTAGAACCAGCGCTGCGCGGCCAGCATTTCGGCATGTTGCACCTGAGCCCGTTCGTCCACCAGCGACCAGTCCATGAACGGCGGGCAAACGCCCACCGCCATGCCTTCAAAGCGATGATCGGCGAACACCCCAGCCCGCGAGTCACAGCCGCTGGGGTCGACCAGCACCGTCGACACCTCGAAGCCATGGTCCTTCAGCCCCAGGGTAATACCCGTGAAGCTGGCGCCAGTGCCTGCGCAGCCGACAAACAGGATCTCCCGCCCGGCCCCAGCATTGGTCAGTTGCACGGCCAGCTCGCTGGCTGTCTGGTAGCGATGCGCCTCGACACCCACCGGGTTGTTGAATTGATCGGTATAAAAGTATGACTTGCCCAGCGCGGCCTGGTTTTCCAGGTGATGCATCACCACATCCTTGGGTGTGGCACCGGCCATCAGCATTTCCTTGCCAATCAGCCGTGCACCGAAGCACTCCAGCAGGTCCCGCTTGGTCTGGCTGAAACTCAACCCAACTGCCAGCTCAACGGCGACTTGGTGCTTGTGGCAAGCCGCCAGCAAGCCAAAACCGAAACTGCCGCCGGTTTTTTCGATGACGGTTGTCACACCGGGAATGATATTGCCATTGCGCACGGCATGCTCGACGATGCGCCGGGCCGCACGGTATTTGTGGCTACCGCCCGGGTTGTTCATTTCCAACTTGGTGTAGATGCGTTCGCTGACACTGATGAGCTCGCTCATTTGCGGCTACCTTCCATTGAAGTATGCAAGCAGGCCTTGTTCTGCAGCAGGCCGGCAGTGGCGACCAGCAGCCCGATGCACAGGACCATGCAGATGGCATTGGTGCCGTCCCAACCGACCGAACTCAGCAACAGCGAAGGGCTGAATGCGCCGAGGGTGGCGAAAATGGCAATCGCCAGGTCGTTCTTGCCCTGCATCTGCATCGCCGCCGGGCTGTTTTGCAGCGACTGGGCGAGCAAGGCACCGCCGCCTACATACGTCAGGTTCCAACCCAGCCCGAGGGCAATCAGCGCCAGGGTCATCATGGCGTAGCTGTGCGACCAGATATTCATCGCCGAACAGCCGATCAACAGGGCCAGGCCCGCGCAAATGGTGGTCCTGATACCCAGCCGCTGGATGATGGCGCCGGTGAAGAACGACGGGGCGAACATGGCAATCACATGCCACTGGATCGCCAGGCGCACGTCAGAGAAGTCCTCATGCATGTGCTTCATGTGCATCGAGGCCTGGATCATCAACAGGTTCATGATCCCGTAGCCCAGCGCGGCAACCGCCATGGCCACCATCACGCTTGGGCTCGCAGGCTCAGTGCGGGCGCTAGACGACTTGGCTGCGTTGTTGACCGCACGGGCCACCCCTGCATCGTTGGGCAGGCACAGGGCGATCAGCAGTGACAGCAACGCCAGGCCGACAAACGCGGCATAACACAGCGAAAACAGTGGGTAACCGCCCACATCCCGCAGCCACTCGGTGAGCGTCGGCCCGACGACAGCAGCAATGACGCCCCCTGCCACGACCAGCGAAAGGGCTTTGGGCTTCAGGGCCTGGGAAAGATTATCGGTGGCCGCGAACCGGTTGAAGTTGGCGAACGCGATATACACACCCAACGCAGAATGGCTGAGTACCAGGGTTGGAAAATGCTGGTGCTCCACCGCCAGGAAGCCGCTTACACCCGACAACGCCAAGGGGATCGCCCCCAGCATGAAGGCCTTTTTGCGGCCAATGCGGCCCATCAACCTGGAGACCGGATAGGTTGCCAACATCAGGCACAGGAACTGGAACCCGTACGGCACCGTGGACCACGCAGCGTCAGGCGCCAGCGCCGCGCCAACGATGGCGGCCATGGTCACCGACATGACAGCAGTCGTCAGGTTGATCGACTGTGCGGTGAAATACAGGTACGTGCGCCGCGGTAGCGTGCTGTTCATAGTGCATGCTCGTGATAGGTGGACAGGTCGATTTCGGCCTCGGGGAACACGCAGATCAGCCGTTCCTTGCCTTTACCCAGGCGTTTGCGCCTGACGCTCAGGTGCCCGATGCGCCGAGGTGAATCGAGGTGTGTGCCACCACACGGGATCTCGATGCCGTTGTAGGTCCACAAGCGCGCGTCTTCCAGCCCATCGACCGCGTAGTGCTCGATGGGCGCTTCGCAGCCGATCAGTTCATTGGCCCGCCGTTCTATTTCAACCACGTCCTCGGCGGTGAAGGCGTCCTCGACCAGGAAATCGAAACGTGCCGAGTCCTCTTTGATGTGACAGCCGATGGTCCATTGCTTCAACTCTTCTCGCAGCCCGATGGCGGCGGCATACAAGAAGTGGCTGGCACTGTGAGACAGCGTCAGCCGTTCGCGCCGTTCAATATCGATGGTGACGCGGGCCGGCATACCTGCGGTGACTTCATCGAGCAAGTGCAGGTCATCGGGGTGCAGGCTGTGAATAATGATGCCGCCCAGCTTTCCACCTTTGAAACCTTCAAGGCGAATGGGGCTACCGTAAAGTTTTTTAACCCAGATGAAGCGTACGGTACCGATGGGAAGTTCAATGGTACCCATGTCTGCCTCCTGGCCACCGCCTTCCGGGTAGGCCACGGTACTTTGCAACTCGATACCGTCACTGTGCACCCGCGTTACTTGCGTGTTTGCACCGGCCTGGTATTGGTCTTTGTAATACAATTTCTCGGTGTTGCGTAAAACTTCATAGTTGAGAGCATTCATGGTTCAAGTACCACCTGCAATGATGTTTTTATCTGTACCCGAGCAGCGGCGGGGACATCTTTGGTAATAATGCAACCCGGCCCGATAAACGCGCCGTCGCCGACGTGGATAGCACCCAGCACACTGGCGAAAGCGCCGATCTGTACCCGGTTGCCAAGGGTCGGGTGCCGGGCGCTGGAAGGGTTGTCACTGATGCCTCGGGCGCCCAGGGTGACGCCGCCGAGCACGTAGCAATCGTCACCAATGGTCGAGGTCTCACCAATGACGGTGCCCATGCCGTGATCGATGATGAAACGCGCACCGATGCGGCTGCGGAAATGGATCTCCGCCCCCGAGAGCATCTTTCCGCGCCTGGAGATCATGGCAGCCAGGCATTGGCCGCCGGCGCCGTAGGTGGAGGCCGTATTACGGTAAATCCAATGGGCAAGTCGATAGTGCAAAACCGCCGAGTAAGAGGTGTAGGTTTTTGCAATGAATACCAGGTCACGGCCAGCCGCCGGATCTTTCTGGGCAAAGGCCTGCAAGTCGGCATGGGCCTGTTCAGAAACACTTTCAATAACCAATGTTTCTTTCAGCGCCTCGAACTCGTCGATTGAACAGCACTCCAACAACGCCGAGGTCACAAGGTTTTTTACAACTTTGAATGACGCCAGTTCATCAGGCACAGGGAGCCTGGCAATCACGGCTGATTGCATGTCCATAGTATGCATGGGCTTGATATCCAGTTGTCTGGTGTGCACAGACGCTAAAAGTGCTGCCTTTGCTGGCAGCCGAAAGTTCCGACAAGGGGATAGTGGCATGTACTGGCCATTTGCAAACGAACAGTCGACAAGCATTTCCGTTAACTGTTAGGCTTTTTTTTCTAACGGTTTCGGACCTGCCATGAACCCCAGCAGCCTTCATCACCTGTTGAAACAACGCCTGGATGCCGGCGAGTGGTTGCCAGGGCAACGCATGCCCTCCATCCGCAAGCTGACGGCTGCGGTCGACTTCAGTTACCACGACGTCGTATCGGCCTATGCCCAGCTGGTCAGCGAAGGTGTGTTGACGGCCTCACCCGGCCGTGGCTACTTCGTCGCAAACAGGGCCCGGCAAGCGAGCGTTATCCACGAACCCGAGTGCATGGCCGGTGATCCGCTGTTCCGGCTGCTGCAGGGCGGCCAGCATTACACCAAGCTGGGCAGCGGCTGGCTGCCCCCTGCATGGCGAGACACCGAGCTGCTGGCCAAGGCCATTCGGCGCACGGCGCGGCTGGAGCAAAGCTCACTGGCAGAGTACGGCGACATCCAGGGCTACCTGCCCATGCGCAAGCAGTTGTGCGTGCACATGAAGCGGCTGACCCGTGTCGAAGCCCGCCCCAACCAGTTGCTGACCACGCTGGGTGCCACGCAAGGCCTGGACCTGGTCGCACGGTTGTTGATCAAACCAGGCGACCACGTTTTCGTCGACGAACCCGGCAACGGCAACCTGATCAAGCTGATCCAGCTGGCGGGCGGGCACGTGGTCGGCATTCGGCGAACCCAGGACGGGCCGGACGTGGAAGAAATGAGAAGCTACCTGGCCACGCACAAGGTCAAGGCGTTCTTTTGCAACAGCACGTTCCACAACCCGACCGGTAGCAACATCAGCCCCCATAACGCCTTCAGCGTCCTGCGCCTGGCGGTGGAGCACGAGTTTTTCGTGGTCGAGGATGATGTGTATGGCGACTTCAGCCCTGCCGTGCGCCAGACCTTTGCCGAGCTGGACAACCTTGACCGGGTTATTTACGTCGGTAGCTTCTCCAAATGCCTGTCGGCATCACTGCGTGTGGGTTTCATTGCCTGCTCGCAAGACCTGATCGAACCACTGACACGCCTGAAACTGCTGACCTGCGTCGCCGTGCCGGCGTTTTGCGAACGCTTCGTCAACACCATATTGTCTGACGGCACCTATGCCCGACACATGAAGGACGTGCAGCAGCGCCTGATCCGTCAGCAAGTGCAGACCCAACGCTTGTTGCTCGAGCGCGGCTGGCAGTTCGATATTGCGCCGCAAGGCGGCATGTTCCTCTGGGTCTACCACCCGGACCTGCCAAACCTGCAACCTTTCATGCGCAAACTGGAACAACACAAGATCTTGTTGATGCCCGGTTCAGCATTTGCGGTCAGCCGTGACTACCAACGCTACGCGCGTATCAATTGCACGCATTTTTCCGACACCTTGGCTGACCACTTCGACGTTTGACCCGGCGTAATCAAATAAACCGACCTGGGACCTTGCACGGCGCCTGCGCGCTTACTACCTTAGCGCCTTTCCAAACCAGCCTCGCCTTGCAGGAGCCCTTGTCATGGCAGCCCCCGCCTTTCCTCCCTTCCGCCTGCGGTTCACCACCGCTGCCACGCTGCTCGGCATGCTCGGGCTGGCCGGCTGCCAGACGGGCGGCTACCAGGACAGCGTGCCACCGACCAGTGGCGTGCAGCCACTCAAAGGCCTGGCGCAGAATGTTTCGGTACGGCGCAATGCCATGGGCGCGCCGCTGATCGAAAGCAGCAGCTTCCATGATGCGCTGTTCAGCCTGGGCTATGTGCACGCCGGCGACCGCATCGAACAGATGGTCGCCATGCGCCTGCTCGCCCAGGGCCGCCTGGCCGAACTGGCCGGCAGCGAAGCGCTGGATATCGACCGCCTGATGCGCGCCGCCAACCTCAAGCAGAGCGCGGCCCAGCAATACGCCGACGCATCACCACGGCTCAAGCGCTTCTTCGAAGTGTATGCGCGCGGGGTAAACGCCTACCTGTTCCGCTATCGCGACAAGCTGCCGGCCGCCCTGGCCAGCAGCGGCTATCGCCCCGAATACTGGAAGCCCGAAGACTCGGCGCTGATCTTTTGCCTATATGCCTTCAGCCAGTCGGTGAACCTGCAGGAAGAACTCAGCGCCCTGACCCTGGCGCAGAAAGCCGGCAGCGACAAGCTGGCCTGGCTGCTGCCTGGGGCCCCCGACGAGCCGTTGGCCGAAAGCGAAGTGGACAAGCTCAAGGGCCTGAACCTGGCCAGCCAGTTGCCGGGGCTGCCAGCCCTGGCGGCTGCCAGCCAGAAGCTGGCCGACCTTGACCTGCTCGGCAGCCCGGGTTCGGCCAACCTGGCCCTGGCCCCGCAGCGCAGCCGCAGCGGCAAGAGCCTGCTGGCCAGCGACAGCCGTGCCGCCTGGGCCCTGAGCCCGGTACAAATCAACACCAGCAAGTACCAGGTTGCCGGCCTGTCGTTGCCTGGCTTGCCGATCGTGCTGGCCGGCTATAACGGCAAGCTGGCCTGGAGCAGCAGCGCGGTAATGGCCGACAACCAGGACCTGTTCATCGAGCAGCTGCGCCGCCAGGGCAGCCAGCTGAGCTACCTGGCCGACGGCAAATGGCTGCCAGCTCGCGCCCGTAGCGAAACCTTCTTTGTGCGTGGCCAACGCCCCCTGCGCGAAGTGATGTATGACACCCGCCACGGCACCTTGCTGGCCCAGCCAGACAACGCCAGCCTTGGCTTGGCGCTGAACCTGCCACAGTTCAAGGGTGACCGCAGCCTGGATGCACTGTTCGACCTGACCCGGGCCAAGAACGTGGAACGGGCCTTCGACAGCACCCGTGAAGTCACTGCTGCTGCCCTCAACTTCGTGTTCGCCGAACCTGAGCACATCGGCTGGCAAGTCAGTGGCCGCTACCCCAACCGCCGCGAAGGCCAGGGCTTGTTACCTTCGCCGGGCTGGGATGGGCGTTACGACTGGGACGGCTATGCCGACCCGATGCTGCACCCGTATGACCAGGACCCACCTGCAGGCTGGATCGGCCACGCCAACCAGCGCAGCCTGCCGCGCGGCTATGGGATGCAGCTGTCCAGCACCTGGTATTACCCCGAACGCGCCGAACGCCTGGCCCAGCTTGCCGGCAACGGGCGCCACGACAGCCGCAGCCTGATGGCCCTGCAGAACGATCAGGTGACCTTGCTGGCCGACAAGCTCAAGCAGATGTTCGACGCCCCTGGCATGGCCCAGCCGCTTAAGCAGGCGATCGACGCCCTACCGGCAGCCCAGCGTGACAAGGCCCGGGACACGCTGGCCCGCCTGAAGGCCTTCGATGGCCGCTTGAGCCCGGTGTCGGCGGATGCCGCACTGTACGAATTGTTCTTGCAGGAGGTCGCGCGGCAGACCTTCCTCGATGACCTGGGCCCGGAGTCTGGCCCAGCCTGGCAGGCGTTCGTCAGCAATGCGCGCTTGTCGTTCTCGGCGCAGGCCGATCACCTGCTGGGCCGCGACGACAGCCCGTTCTGGGATGACCGCAATACTCCGCAAAAAGAAGACAAGCCCGCCATCCTCGCCCGCAGCCTGGCCAGTGCGATGGATACCGGAATCGCGCAACTGGGCGCCGACCGCCGCGCCTGGCAATGGGGCAAGCTGCACCAATACCGCTGGCCGGCACCGGCCTACCATGGCCTGGGCGATGCCATCAGCCGTTCGCCCCTGGCCGCTGGCGGCGACTTTTCCACCCTGGCCCTGACGCCATACGCCTGGGGCAGCGACTTCGCCACCCGCCTGCCAGCCTCGGCGCGGATGATCGTCGATTTCGGCCAGGCCGAACCGTTGCAGGTGCTGACCAGCAGCGGCCAGTCAGGCAACCCGGCCAGCGCACATTACAGCGACGGGCTGGATGCCTGGTTCAAAGGGCGCTTCATGAGCCTGCCGCTGCAGCAGCAGAACTTCGGGCGGGCGTATGGCAACCAGCGCCTGACCTTGGTGCCGGGTCGGTAAGGCATTGATCAAATGATGGGCGGGTGCGGGTACCGAGCGCTGCCAGTTTTCCGCCCAACACCCGCCCCCAACCCGTCCGAACTTCCCCCCATCACCACCGCTCCTAACTGGTAACCCAACCAGTGCACATAGCCCATGGACCTTGTCATCGCCCGCCCCGAAGGCCTGTACTGCCCGCCCGGCGATTTCTACATCGACCCTTGGCGGCCCGTGGACCGAGCCGTGATCACCCATGGCCACGGTGACCATGCGCGCACCGGTAATGGCCATTATCTGACCGCCAGCCCTGGTGCCGGTATTCTGCGCAGTCGTCTGGGCCTGGATATCGATTTGCAGACACTGCCCTACGGCGAACGCCTGCTGCACCACGGGGTAACCCTGAGCCTGCACCCGGCCGGGCACGTGCTGGGCTCGGCACAGGTGCGCCTGGAGTATCAGGGTGAAGTCTGGGTTGCATCCGGTGACTACAAGGTAGAGCCCGACGGCACCTGCACCCCGTTCGAACCGGTGGCGTGCCACACCTTCATCACCGAATCGACCTTCGGTCTGCCGATCTACCGCTGGCCCAGGCAAAGCGAAATCTTTGCAGGCATCAATGCCTGGTGGCTGGCCAATCGCGAACAGGGCAAGGCCAGCGTGCTGTTCTGCTATGCCTTCGGCAAGGCCCAGCGGATTCTCCATGGGCTGAATGCCAGCATCGGCCCGATTCTTGTGCATGGCGCCATCGAGCCGCTCAACCGGGTATACCGGGACGCCGGTGTCCACCTGCCGGAAACGCGCTATGCAGGCGATATCCCACGCAACGACCCACTGCTGCGCCAGGCACTGGTGCTGGCCCCGCCGTCAGCCAGCGGCAGCAGCTGGATGCGCCGTTTCGGCGATTACAGCGACGCCTTCGCCAGCGGCTGGATGCTGCTACGCGGTACCCGCAGGCGGCGCGGCGTGGACCGGGGTTTCGTGCTGTCCGACCACGCCGACTGGCCCGGCCTGCTCTGGGCCATTGGCCAGACCGGCGCCGAGCGGGTGATGGTCACCCACGGCTCGGTCAACGTCCTGGTGCGCTACCTCAACGAACAAGGCCTGAATGCCCGCGCCTTCGTCACCGAGTATGGCGACGAGGACGACGTGCCGAACACCGGGCCTTCGCCATGAAAGCCTTTGCCATGTTGTACCTGCGCCTGGACGCGACTACCTCCAGCAACGCCAAGCTTGAGGCACTGCGCGACTACTTCGGCACAGCCCCCGCTAACGACGCCGCCTGGGCAGTGTACTTTCTTGCCGGGGGGCGCCCACGTCAGCTGGTGCCCACCCGCCTTTTGCGTGAAATGGCCACGGCCCTGGCCGGCCTGCCGGACTGGCTGTTCGAAGAAAGCTATCAGGCGGTGGGCGACTTGGCCGAGACCATTTCGCTGCTGTTACCGCAGCACATCGATGGCAGCGAGGAAGGCCTGGCCACTTGGGTAGAGCAGCACTTGCTGCCCCTGCGCGGGCTGCCACCCGAGCATATCCGGCAGCGCTTGCCGGCGCTCTGGGCGCAGCTGGATCGCCCCAGCCTGATGGTGTGCCTGAAGCTGATCACCGGGAGTTTTCGCGTGGGCGTGTCGAAGCTGCTGGTCACCCGCGCCATGGCGCAACTGGCCGGGCTGGACGCCAAACGCGTAGCCCAGCGCCTGGTCGGTTACACCGACATCAGCCATCGCCCCACGGCGGCCGACTACCAGCAACTGATCGCTCCAGAGACCGCCGATGAGCACAGCCAGCGTGGTGGGCAACCCTACCCCTTCTTCCTGGCCCACCCGCTGCAAGCCTCCACCGACCAGTTCGATACCCTGCTCGGCCCCCCAAGCGACTGGCAAATCGAGTGGAAGTGGGACGGCATTCGCGCCCAAGTGGTCAAGCGCGAGGGCCAGTTGTGGGTCTGGTCGCGCGGTGAGGAACTGGTTACCGAGCGGTTCCCAGAACTGCACAGCCTGGCGCAGACATTGCCCGATGGCGTTGTGCTCGACGGTGAGATTCTGGTTTGGAAGCCTGGTGATACAGGGGCTGAACTGGCCGTGCAGCCTTTCGCCTTGCTACAGCAGCGCATCGGCCGCAAAACGCTGGGCAAAAAAATGCTGCACGACGCGCCGGTGGTGCTGCAGGCCTACGACCTGTTGGAGTGGCAAGGCGAAGACTGGCGCAGCCGACCGCAGCACGAACGCCGTAGCCAACTGGAGCGCTTGGTCGATGAGTACCCGCTTGCCCCCGTGCTGCTGTCGCCGCTGCTGACAGGCCCGGACTGGGCCGACTTTGCCCACCAGCGCGAGCTGTCGCGCAGCCTGGGTGTCGAGGGCCTGATGCTCAAGCAGCGCGAAGCCCTCTACGGCGTGGGGCGCACCAAGGATATGGGCACCTGGTGGAAGTGGAAGATCGACCCGTTCAGCGTCGATGCCGTGCTGATCTATGCCCAGCGTGGGCATGGGCGACGGGCTAGCCTGTACAGCGACTACACCTTTGCCGTGTGGGACGCCCCGGCTGGCACGCCAGGGCGGGTGCTGGTGCCCTTTGCCAAGGCCTATTCGGGGCTCACTGACGAAGAAATGCGCAAGGTCGATACCATCATTCGCAAGACCACGGTGGAAACCTTTGGCCCGGTGCGCAGTGTGACGCCAACGCTGGTGTTCGAGCTGGGCTTCGAAGGCATCGCCCTGTCTCGACGCCACAAAAGCGGTATTGCCGTGCGCTTTCCGCGCATGCTGCGCTGGCGGCTGGACAAGCCGGTGGATGAGGCAGATGACTTGGCGACCTTGCAGGCGCTACTGGCCTGAAGAGGCCAGTGCGGTAATCAGGGCTACACGGATGGAGGCGAAAGGCTGAAAACTATGCTTCTATCTGTGTGCCGACCCGTGTCGCAGACCGTTTTCGCCACGCAGCCAGGACCACCATGCACCATTCAACCCACGACCTGCTCTCACCCGTTCCGGGCATCACCCGCCAACTGCACAGCTTTCACTTCGGCCCACGCGGTGGCGGCAAGGTCTATGTCCAGGCCTCGCTGCACGCCGACGAACTACCAGGCATGCTGGTGGCCTGGCACCTCAAGCGTCGCCTAACCGAACTGGAACAGCAAGGTCGACTGCAGCGCGAGATCATCCTGGTGCCGGTGGCCAACCCGGTCGGCCTGGAGCAAGTGTTGCTGGATGCGCCGCTGGGGCGTTTCGAGCTGCAAAGCGGCGAGAACTTCAACCGCAACTTCGTCGACCTGTCAGACAGTATCGGCGACCAGATCGAAGAGCACCTGACCCAGGACTCGGCTCACAACCTCGCACTGATCCGCGAATACCTGCGCCGCGGGCTGGACGCGCACCCAGCCCGTACACCGCTGCAAGCCCAGCGCCTGATCCTGCAGCGCCTGGCCTGCGATGCCGAGATGGTGCTGGACCTGCACTGCGACTTCGAGGCAGTCGAGCACCTGTACACCACACCAGACGCCTGGCCGCAAATCGAGCCGTTGGCCCGCTACCTGGGCGCCCAGGCCAGCCTGCTGGCCACCGATTCGGGCGGGCAGTCTTTCGACGAATGCTTCAGCCTGGTCTGGTGGCAGTTGCAGCAGCGCTTCGGCAAGCGCTTCCCGATCCCGCTGGGCTGCTGCTCGGTAACCGTCGAACTGCGTGGCCAAGCCGATGTCAGCCATGACCTGGCCAGCAAGGATTGCCAGGCGATAATCGACTTTCTGACCCACGCGGGTGTTATCGAGGGCGCCAGCCCGCCTTTGCCGGCCTTGCTCAACCCCGCCACGCCGCTGGCCGCTGTCGAGCCGGTGTCGACGCCACTGGGCGGCTTGCTGGTGTATCACGCCAAACCAGGACAGCACCTGGAAGCCGGCCAGTTGATCGCAGAAATCATCGACCCCCTAAGCGACCGGGTGACCGCCATACGCAACAGCCAGCCGGGCCTGCTGTACGCCCGTAGCGTGCGGCGCATGGCAACGGCTGGCATGGTCATCGCCCATGTGGCCGGCGAGCAGGTGTGCCGCAGCGGCTATCTGCTGGGCAACTGATTCGGTAAAACCATTGCCCTTGGCGAGTGGTCTGTAGAAGCACGACCTTCGACGGACCACTGCCTTATGCCCGCCGCCATCGACCTTGCCAATGCCTGGTTCGCCAAACGCGGCTGGAAGCCGTTCGCTTTCCAGCGACGCGTCTGGGCAGCCGTCGAGCGCGGCCAGTCTGGCCTATTGCATGCCAGTACCGGCGCCGGCAAGACCTACGCCGTGTGGCTCGCCGCGCTTCGCGCGTTCAAGCCCCAGCCCCAAGGCAGCCAACCGGTGCCATTGCAGGTGCTGTGGGTCACGCCCATGCGGGCCTTGGCCGCTGACACTGCGCGCGCCTTGCAGGCGCCACTGGATGAACTTGAACTGCCTTGGCGCGTGGGGGTGCGCAGCGGCGACACCGGCAGCGCCGAACGCGCCCGGCAAGCGCGGCGCCTGCCAAGCGTGCTGGTCACCACACCCGAAAGCCTGACCTTGCTGCTGATCCGGGCACAGGCGCGCGAAGACTTCGCTACGCTGCGCCTGGTGGTGGTGGATGAATGGCACGAACTGCTGGGCAACAAACGCGGGGTACAACTGCAACTGGCCCTGGCCCACCTGCGCCAGTGGCACCCCGACCTGCCCACTTGGGGCCTCTCGGCCACCCTCGGCAACCTGCAACATGCGCTGGAGGTACTGCTGCCGCAAGGCGGCCTGCTGGTACAGGGCCGCCAGGACAAGGCGCTACAGGTCGATACCTTGCTGCCAACAGCCATCGAGCGCTTCCCCTGGGCGGGGCACATGGGCCTGAAGATGCTCGACCAGGTCAGCCACGAGATCGACGCCAGTGCCAGCTGCTTGGTGTTCACCAACACCCGTGCACAGGCCGAACTTTGGTACCAGGCCCTGCTTGAAGCCCGCCCCGACTGGGCCGGGCTGATTGCCTTGCACCATGCCTCACTGGCCCGAGAAACCCGCGACTGGGTCGAGCGCAGCCTCAAGCAAGGCAGCCTGAAAGCCGTGGTCTGTACTTCCAGCCTGGACCTGGGTGTGGACTTTCTGCCAGTGGAGCGGGTGTTGCAGATTGGCTCGGCCAAGGGCATTGCCCGCCTGATGCAGCGTGCCGGGCGCTCAGGGCATGCGCCGGAACGGCGCTCGCGGGTCACCCTGGTGCCTACCCACAGCCTGGAGCTGGTGGAGGCAGCGGCGGCCCGCAAGGCACTGCTTGCCGGTCACATCGAAGCCCGCTTCTCACCACGCCTGAGCATGGACGTGCTGGTCCAGCACCTGGTCAGCATGGCCCTGGGCAGTGGCTTCCGTCCCGAGCAACTGCTGGCTGAAGTGCGCAGCACCTGGGCCTTTCGCGAGTTGCGCGACAGCCAGTGGCAATGGGCGCTGGACTTCGTCTGTCATGGCGGCAACTCGCTCAGCGCCTACCCGGACTACCAGCGCGTCGAGCGCCACGCCGACGGTGTTTACCGGGTCGCCAGCGAACGTCTGGCACGACGCCATCGCATGGGTATCGGCACCATCGTCAGCGACGCCAACCTGCAACTCAAATACTGGGGCAAGGGTAGCGCGGGCAAGACGCTTGGTAGTGTCGAGGAAGCCTTCATTGCCCGCCTGCGCCCCGGCGACGCGCTGGTGTTTGCCGGGCGGGTGCTGGAGCTGGTGCGCGTGGAAAACATGACGGCCTATGTGCGTCGCAGCACGGCGCGCAAGGCTGCGGTGGCGCGTTGGAATGGCGGGCGCATGCCGCTCTCGAGCGAATTGGCCGACGCGCTGGTCGAACAGCTCGATGCTGCAGCCCATGAACGCTTTGATGGCCCGGAGATGCGCGCAGTGCGCCCGCTGCTGGCGCTGCAGGCACGATGGTCGGCCTTGCCCACCACCGGCACACTGCTGGCCGAGACCTTCAAGTCACGCCAGGGCTGGCATCTGTTCCTGTACCCCTTTGCCGGGCGCATGGCCAACCTGGGCCTGGCCAACCTGATTGCCTGGCGGGTCAGCCGCGTGCAACCGCTATCGGTATCGATTGCCGTCAATGACTATGGGTTCGAACTGCTCAGCCCTGCCCTAGTGGACTGGGCGAGTTACTTGCCGCTGGCGCTGAGCACCGATCACCTGCTGGAAGATGTGCTGGCCAGCCTGAATGCCGGGGAAATGGCTCTGCGGCGCTTTCGTGAGATTGCCCAGATCGCCGGGCTGGTGTTTGGCGGCTACCCAGCGGCGCAGAAGAGCACCCGGCAGATCCAGGCTTCCAGTGGGCTGTTCTATGAAGTGTTTCGCAAACACGATACAGGGAACCTGCTGCTTGGCCAGGCGCAGGATGAGGTGTTGAGCGAGGAGCTGGAGATCGAACGACTGCGTCGGCAGTTGCTGAAAATGGGTGAGTTGCGACTGGACCTGCGCGCGTTGAGGCGGCCAGGGCCGCTGGCGTTTGCGTTGTTGGTGGAAGGCATGCGCGAGACGTTAAGCACCGAGAAGCTGGCGGATCGGATTGCGCGCATGGTGGCGGAACTGGAACAAGCGGCGGGTGGCGGATGAACTACCACCCCATCGAACACTGTGGCCAGTCGCTCTGGCTGCTCCCCGACAAGGCCATCTACTGGCCTGCCCGCCGCGCCCTGCTGGTGGCCGACGTCCACATCGGCAAGGCCGCCAGCTATCGCGCCCTGCATCAACCGGTGCCACGCGGTACCACCCAGGCGACACTTGCCCGGTTGGACGCCTTGTTGGCAGCACATGACTGCGAACAGCTGATCGTTCTTGGCGACTTCCTCCATGCACGCACAGCTCGAGCATCAGCGACGCTGGCCAGGTTACAGCTGTGGCGGGAACGGCATGCACACCTGAAAATCGTGCTGATACGCGGCAATCATGATCGCAATGCCGGCGATCCGCCGGCTTCGTTGCATATTCAAACCGAGGACGAGCCCTGGCTACTGGAACCGTTTGCGCTACGGCACGAGCCTCAGCCCCACCCAACGCACCCGGTGTTGGCGGGCCATGTGCATCCGGCGTTCGTCTTGCGCGGCAAGGCCCGGCAACGCCTGCGCCTGCCTTGCTTCCTGATCGATGCACACGTCAGCCTGCTGCCGGCATTCGGTGAGTTCACCGGGGGCTGGGAAATCACGCCAGCCGACACCAGCCGGGTATACCTGGCTGGCGCGGGACGCATCTGGCCGTTGTGACAGCACTCAGGCCACAGGGGCTGGTGGCGGTTCGTCCGGCAAGGTCGGCTCGCCCGGCTCCATGGGGGGTGTTTCACCCGGTTCCGGCGGTTGCGGGGTATCGGGGTCAGGCTGGTGGGGCACGCCCCCCGCCTGCATGGGCAGCGGGTGCGCCAGCAGTGACCAGGGCAACAACCCCACGTGATTGGGCTGCAGGCCTGCCAGCTTGGCACTGATTGCGGGATGGAGTTTCATTGGCTGCTCCTGACGAAAGCCGATGCACATCATGCGCACCGGCATTACTGCGTTGGAGTGCCAAAGGCGCGGGTAATTCCCCGCGCTTGTCGGCTCAGGTACGCGGCAAGGTGACGCCGCGCTGGCCCTGGTATTTGCCGCCACGGTCCTTGTACGACACCTCGCATTCTTCGTCGGACTGCAGGAATAGCATCTGCGCTACGCCTTCGTTGGCGTAGATCTTCGCCGGCAACGTGGTGGTGTTGGAGAACTCCAGCGTCACGTGGCCTTCCCACTCAGGCTCGAGCGGGGTGACGTTGACGATGATGCCGCAACGGGCGTACGTGCTCTTGCCCAGGCAGATGGTCAGCACGTCACGCGGAATGCGGAAATACTCGACAGTGCGCGCCAGGGCGAACGAGTTCGGCGGAATGATGCACACGTCGCTCTTGATGTCGACGAAGCTGCCGGCGTCGAAGTTTTTCGGGTCGACGGTGGCCGAGTTGATGTTGGTGAACACCTTGAATTCGTCGGCGCAGCGTACGTCGTAACCGTAGCTGGAGACCCCGAACGAAATCACTCGACTGTCCTGTTCGCCGCGCACCTGGCGCTCGACGAACGGTTCGATCATGCCGTGTTCCTGCGCCATGCGGCGAATCCACTTGTCCGATTTGATGCTCATGGCGGGGTGTCCTGAAGAGTTGCGTGTTGAAAATCGTGATGCGCATCTTACCGGTCCCGGCGCCCAGGTTAAAGTTCCATGCCTCATCCCGCGCCGGGCGGGGGCTACAGCCGCCGTCGATCCGAATTTGCGTAAAGCGCCCTCTGACCATTGGCAGGTTGCGGAAAGTGGGGTAAGGTGGCGCCACTGTGCTGCACGTGACACCGAGAATCTCTAGTTTGATGCACGATCCTGATCGGCCCATCGCTGAATTTTCTGCTCTCTTTGCGCTCAGTCCCGGGCAGGGTTTTTCCTGACCGTTATCAAATTGTCCAAGGAGACAGAAAAATGTCCAACCGTCAAAACGGTACCGTTAAGTGGTTCAACGATGAGAAAGGCTACGGCTTCATCACCCCTCAGTCGGGCGACGACCTGTTCGTGCACTTCAAAGCCATCCAAGCTGACGGCTTCAAAACCCTGAAAGAAGGCCAGGCTGTTACTTTCGTCGCTACCCGCGGCCAGAAAGGCATGCAGGCTGAAGAAGTTCAGATCGCCTAAGTCGATCTCGCTTCCTAGCTTTCAAAAAAACCCGCCTCTGGCGGGTTTTTTTATGCCTGACATAAAGGCTATGCCTGCACGTGCGGGAGCGGCCTTGTGTCGCTAAACGGCCGCTCCAACAGGAAGTGCGTCAGTCTTCGCTGATGGTAATGCTCGGCATCGCCGGTGCCGCTGCTTCCTGCAGCACGATCCGCGCGCCCACCTGGCGAGCCAGCTCCTGATAGACCATGGCAATCTGGCTTTCCGGCTCGGCGATCGCCGTCGGTTTGCCGCTGTCGGCCTGCTCGCGGATCAGCATCGACAACGGCAGCGATGCCAACAGGTCGACGCCATACTGGCTGGCCAACTTCTCGCCACCGCCTTCACCGAACAGGTGCTCGGCATGGCCGCAGTTCGAACAGATATGCACAGCCATGTTCTCGACCACACCCAGCACCGGGATATTGACCTTGCGGAACATCTCCACGCCCTTCTTGGCATCCAGCAACGCCAGGTCCTGCGGAGTGGTAACGATCACGGAACCGGCCACCGGTACCTTTTGCGCCAGGGTCAGCTGGATATCACCGGTGCCCGGCGGCATGTCGATCACCAGGTAATCCAGGTCATCCCAGGCGGTTTGGGTCACCAGTTGCAGCAGCGCGCCGGAGACCATCGGGCCACGCCATACCATCGGTGTATTGTCGTCGGTGAGGAAGGCCATGGACATGACTTCCACGCCATGGGCCTTGATCGGCACGAACCACTTCTGCTCGCGAATCTGCGGGCGGGTGCCCTCGGCGATACCGAACATCACACCCTGGCTGGGGCCGTAGATATCGGCATCGAGAATACCTACCCGCGCACCTTCGCGGGCCAGGGCCAAGGCCAGGTTGGCCGCCGTGGTCGACTTGCCCACACCGCCCTTGCCCGACGCCACAGCGATGATGTTCTTGACGTTGGCCATGGCCGGCACCTGGGCCTGGGCCTTGTGCGCAGCCACCACGCAGTCGATCGACACCTGGGCGCCGCTGACGCCCTCAAGGTTGCCGATGGCGGTTTGCAGCACCTGGGCCCAACCGTTCTTGAACAGCCCGGCGGCATAGCCCAATTGCAACTGCACGCTGACCTGCCCGCCCTGGATATCGATGGCACGCACGCAGCCGGCGCTGACCGGGTCCTGGTTCAGGTAGGGGTCGGTGTACTGGCGAAGCACGCCTTCGACGGCGGCACGGGTGACGGCACTCATGGAGACTCCCATTGGCAAACTGAATGTAAAACAGGCGCCTATCCTAACCCGTCAATCGTCAGCAGATGCGCTTGCGGGGTGAAATATCTTCGCCAGCCCTTTATAGTGGCCGATCACCCTCATTTTTACCCCGTAGCCAGATAAGTAGCCGAGCCACCATGTCCGAGCCACGTCAGATTCTCGTCACCAGCGCCCTGCCCTATGCCAATGGATCGATCCATCTAGGCCATATGCTCGAGTACATCCAGACAGACATGTGGGTCCGCTTCCAGAAAATGCGCGGCAACCAGTGTATCTACGTCTGCGCCGATGACGCCCACGGCTCCGCCATCATGCTGCGTGCCGAGAAAGAAGGCATCACACCGGAGCAGCTGATCGCCAATGTCCAGGCCGAGCACAGCAGCGACTTCGCCGACTTCCTGGTGGACTTCGACAACTTCCACTCGACCCACAGCGAAGAAAACCGCGAGCTGTCGAGCCTGATCTACACGCGCCTGCGTGAAGCCGGTCACATCGCCACCCGTTCGGTGACCCAGTACTTCGACCCGGAAAAGGGTATGTTCCTCGCCGACCGCTTCATCAAGGGCACCTGCCCCAAGTGCGCGGCCGAAGACCAGTATGGCGACAACTGCGAAAAATGCGGCGCCACCTACGCACCCACCGAACTGAAAAACCCCAAGTCGGCGATCTCCGGCGCCACACCGGTACTGCGTGACTCCCAGCACTTCTTCTTCAAGCTGCCCGACTTCCAGGCCATGCTGCAGCAGTGGACCCGCAGCGGCACCCTGCAGGACGCGGTAGCCAATAAGCTGGCCGAATGGCTGGACTCCGGCCTGCAGGAGTGGGATATCTCCCGCGATGCGCCGTACTTCGGCTTCGAAATACCGGGCGAGCCGGGCAAGTACTTCTACGTTTGGCTGGATGCGCCAATCGGCTACATGGCAAGCTTCAAGAACCTCTGTGCGCGCCGCCCGGAGCTGGACTTCGATGCCTTCTGGAACGAAGGCTCCAAGGCCGAGCTGTACCACTTCATCGGCAAGGACATCGTCAACTTCCACGCCCTGTTCTGGCCTGCCATGCTCGAAGGCGCGGGCTTTCGCAAGCCGACCGCGGTCAACGTGCACGGCTACCTGACCGTCAACGGCGCCAAGATGTCCAAGTCGCGCGGCACCTTCATCAAGGCCCGTACCTACCTTGACCACCTGCAGCCGGAATACCTGCGTTACTACTACGCGGCCAAGCTGGGCCGTGGCGTCGACGACCTGGACTTGAACCTGGAAGACTTCGTGCAGAAGGTCAACTCCGACCTGGTCGGCAAGGTGGTCAACATTGCCAGCCGCTGCGCAGGTTTCATCCACAAGGGCAACGAAGGTGTGATGGTAAGCGGTGATGCCGCGCCTGAGCTGACCGAAGCCTTCCTGACGGCCGCACCCTCCATCGCCGAAGCCTATGAAGCCCGTGATTTTGGCCGCGCCATGCGCGAAATCATGGCGCTGGCCGACCGCGCCAACGCCTGGATCGCCGACAAGGCCCCGTGGTCGCTGGCCAAACAGGAAGGCAAGCAGGATGAAGTACAGGCCATCTGCGCCCAAGGCATCAACCTGTTCCGTCAGTTGGTGATCTTCCTCAAGCCGGTACTGCCGGTGCTGGCCGCCGACGCCGAGGCGTTCCTCAACGTTGCCCCGTTGACCTGGAGCGACCACCTGTCGCGCCTGGAAAACCACAAACTGAACCCGTTCAAGGCCCTGATGAGCCGTATCGAGCCGGCCAAGGTCGAAGCCATGGTCGCAGCCAGCAAGGAAGACCTGCTGGCTACGCAAGCCAAGGCACCAGCGGGCAATGGCGAGCTGACCAAGGACCCGTTGTCAGCGGAGATCGAGTTCGATACCTTCGCGGCAGTCGACCTGCGCGTGGCGCTGATCGTCAAGGCCGAAGCCGTGGCAGGTGCCGACAAGTTGCTGCAACTGACCCTGGACATCGGTGACGAGCGCCGCAACGTGTTCTCCGGTATCAAGTCGGCCTACCCAGACCCGTCCAAGCTGGAAGGCCGCCTGACCATGATGGTGGCCAACCTCAAGCCACGGAAGATGCGCTTTGGCGTGTCCGAGGGCATGGTCATGGCTGCCGGCCCTGGCGGTGAAGAAATCTACCTGCTGAGCCCGGACAGCGGCGCCAAGCCAGGCCAGCGCATCAAGTAACCCCTCTGCCCCGGCCCTCGTGCCGGGGCAGTTCTTTCTGTACCTCGATTGCCGGCCGTCCCTCCCGATTCCCGGCTATCTTCATCTCATGAATGACTACATCCTGGTCCTGATAAGCGCCGCGTTGGTCAATCACCTGTGCCTCCTGCAACAGCCTTTCTCCAGGCCGCATCTGCATGTACACGGGCTGGCTGGTGCGCTGTGCATCGCCTTGGGCGTGATCGGCGCACAGCTGCTGCTGCGCGGGGTACTTGCCCCGCTGCACATCCATGATCTTGCTCTGTTCCTGTTGTTGCCCTGGCTGGCACTGCTTGCCTGGGGCCTGCCCTGGCTAATGGCCAAGTGGCGCCCGGCCTGGCCCGTAGTGGGGTTACCAGCGCTGCTGTCGAGCAATGCCCTGGCGCTGGGGCTGGGCCTGCAGCAGGCAAGCGACGACAGCCCCTGGTCAGCCACGCTGCTGCAAGCCTTGCTGGCAGGAGGAGGCTTTTGGCTGGCGCTGATGGTGTTCAGTGATCTGCGCCAACGCAGTGCCCATGCCGACATCCCTGGTGTACTGCGCGGCCTGCCCATCGAATTGATCGGCGCCGGGGTAATGGCCATGGCGTTTTCCGGTTTCAACGGAATGTTCGGCCAATGATCAACAGTCCCGACCCGCGGCTACGTACCAGCATGGGCCTGGTCTTGCTGGCCTGCTTGCCCGGCCTTCTGACGCTGTTATGGCTGCATGGCTGGGGCATGCTGCTGAACCTGTTGCTGTGTGCCAGTGCGGCACTCCTGTGCGAAGCGGCGCTGCTGGCGTTGCGCGGCCAATCACCCAGCACGGCGCTAAACGATGGCAGTGCACTGGTGACCGCCGTGCTACTGGCGGCCGCCCTGCCCACGCTCGCCCCGTGGTGGTTGCCGGTGATCGCGGCAAGTGCTGCCATCGGCATCGGCAAGCAGGCCTTTGGTGGGGTTGGGCGAAATCTGTTCAACCCGGCCATGGTCGGATATGCCTTTGTGCTCCTGAGTTTTCCGTTGCAGATGAACCATTGGCCAGGGCCGGCCCCGGGCTTGCTCGACAGCCTGCAGCAAGTGTTCGCCGGGGGCGATCAGGTCGATGCCTGGGCCCGGCCAACCCTGCTCGACGGCTTGCGCCACAACCGCAGCCTGACCATCGACGAGCTGTTTGCCAGCCATCCGGGCTTCGGCAGCATTGGCGGTGCAGGAAGCGAATGGGTCAACCTGGCATTCCTGCTCGGTGGCCTGTTCTTGTTGCAGCGCAAGGTAATCAGCTGGCATGCGCCGGCGGGCTTGCTGGCAGGGCTGTTCGTATTCAGTTTATTGGGCTGGAACGGTTCGGGATCGGACTCCAATGGTTCGCCCTTGCTGCACCTGTTCTCCGGTTCGACCATGCTGGCAGCCTTCTTCATTGCCACCGAGCCAGTTTCCGGCCCCAGGAACGAATGGGCCAGGCTGTGCTTCGGCCTGGGAACAGGGCTGCTCATCTACCTGATTCGTACCTGGGGCAGCTACCCGGATGGCACTGCGTTCGCCATCTTGCTGATGAACCTTGTGGCGCCGACGCTCGAGCGCCTGGCCACGCAGCGCCAGCAGGCTACCCGATGAAGCGCCTGGCACATGATATGGGCCTGCTGTTGCTGACTGGCGTATTGGCAGTGTCTGCCACTTTCGCGTGGCGGCATTGGACCGGCCCAGCCATCACCAGCGCCGAGAAGCAACTGCAAAGCCGCCAACGCCTGGCAGTGCTGCCCGAGGGCAGTTTTGACAACCAGCCACTGGACAACCCGCTACCGAGGCCCGCCGCACAGCGGCCCAACAGCCACATCCTGGCGGCTTACCGTGCCACGCTGGCGGGCAAGCCAAGCGCTATTATCCTGGTCACGCAAACCCAAGGCTATGCCGGGCCGATTGTGCTGAGTGTTGCCATCGCCACAGACGGCCGGCTGATCGGCAGCCAGGTGGTCGAACAACAGGAAAGCCCTGGGCTGGGGGCACGCGTAGGCGACCCGCAACTGCACTGGCTGGGGCAGTTCGAAAACCGCCAATTGAACGACCACTGGGCGCTGAAGCGGGACCACGGCGACTTTGACCAATTGGCCGGCGCGACCGTGACCTCGCGGGCAGTGATCGCCGCATTGCAGGAGGCGCTGAGCTATTTTGACGAGCAGCGCAGCGTACTGCTGGAGAACGCCACGCATGAATAGATTCTGCCTCCTGGCCGTAAGCCTGGTGCCCATGCTGGGCGCCACCCGCACCCTGACCGAGGGCGCCACCATCGGATTGTGTGCGGTAGTGATGGGGGGCATGCACCAACTGTTGCTGGCACCGTTGCGTCCGCGTCTGGCCAGCTGGGCCTACGCGCTGGCCAGCCTTCTGTTGCTGGCCGCCTTGGCCTGCTGCCTGCAAATGGCACTGCTTGCCTGGTCGCTGCCTTTGGCACTGGCGCTCGGCTTCTATCCCGCCTTGTTGTGCCTGCAGTGTTTGGCCTGCGACCTCCTGCTGCCGGACCAACAGCGCTGGCGCGTACTCGCCGTGCACCTCGGCGCGGTGTTTGCCAGCTGCCTGCTGCTTGGCGCCAGCCGCCAATGGCTGGCCAATTTTGCCGACCTGCACCTGGCCAGCCTGGCCCCCGGCGCCCTGCTACTGCTCGGACTGCTGCTGGCCTTGTACAATCGCTTGCGTCCGGGCTCAGCCCACCCACGTCGTCAAGGAAAGCTCTGATTTCATGAATGCCGCCAAACGCCTGGAGATTTTTCGCAGGCTGCACGAAGACAACCCCGACCCGAAGACCGAACTGGCCTACACCACCCCGTTCGAACTGCTGGTCGCCGTGACGCTGTCCGCGCAATCCACCGACGTCGGCGTCAACAAGGCCACAGCGCGCCTGTTCCCCGTCGCCAACACCCCCGAGGCCATCTATGCCCTGGGCGTTGAAGGGCTTAGCGAGTACATCAAGACCATCGGGCTTTACAACAGCAAGGCCAAGAATGTCATAGAAGCCTGCCGGCTTCTGATCGAGCGCCACGGCAGCGAGGTACCGCAAACCCGTGAAGCGCTGGAGGCGCTGCCTGGCGTGGGCCGCAAGACCGCCAACGTGGTCCTCAACACCGCATTCCGTCAACCGACCATGGCAGTGGATACCCATATCTATCGGGTGAGTAACCGCACGGGAATTGCGCCAGGCAAAACGGTGCTGGAAGTGGAAAAGAAACTGGTCAAGTTCGTACCAAAAGATTACCTGCTAGACGCCCACCACTGGCTGATTCTGCACGGACGTTATGTGTGCCAGGCGCGCAAGCCAAGGTGCGGCAGTTGCAGGATCGAAGATTTGTGCGAGTACAAGCACAAAACCTCCGACGATTGAGCCGATAGCTAGAAACCACGCTTGACGATTGAAAAAATCTTTTTTACCAGCGTCTGCTTTCTGGTTATAAGGACGGCCAATGGCCCCTTGGCTTGGAGCGACTCATGAGTACCGACAAAGACGACCTGTCGATCGAAGATGATTTTGTTGCCGCAGACGATGACGCGGAGCCCCAGGTGGAAACCGCAAAGACCAACCTGAGCAAACGCCGCACCATCGACAACATGCTGGAAGAACGGCGCCTGCAAAAGCAGCTGGCCGATTTCGACTACGACCTGTAGGACATGCAGCCCTGGCAAAGCCTCCTGGCGGGAGGCTTCCAGGCCTGGCGATCAGCTAAGACCTTGCCGTTGCGCCAGCTCGATCAGGTCTACCAGCGAGCGCGCATTGAGCTTGAGCAATAGCCGCGACTTGTAGGTACTGACCGTCTTGTTGCTGAGGTACATGCTGTCGGCAATTTCCTTGTTCGAACGCCCCCGCGCCAGTTGCTGCAGCACCGTCATTTCACGCGCCGAAAGGCGATTGACCATATCCGCCTCGCTAGCTGCGCCCCTGCCACGTGACGCATGCAACGCCTGGTTGGGGAAATAGCTGTAACCCGACAACACGGCCTTGATGGCGCTAAGCAGCTCGGTAAGCTCCTGCTGCTTGCACACGTAACCTGCCGCCCCCGCCTGCATGCAACGCATCGAAAAATTGCCGGGGGCCTGCGACGTCAGCACGAGTACCTTACTGCCCGGGCTGAAGGTGGCCATGCGGGCGATCACCTCCAGGCCATCCAGTTTCGGTATACCGATATCCAGCACCACGATATCCGGCAGGTGTTGCCGAGTCAGCTGCAGCGCAGCCACCCCATTGTCGGTCTCCGCCACAACGTCATACCCATGCCGCTCCATCAGCATGCGTACGGCCAGGCGTATGACCGGGTGATCATCCACGATAAGCACTTTATTCATGCGATATCCATTCATTGTTATTGCTTTGGCACGCCAAGATAACCGACAGGGCGCTTGCTGGCGCGGTGATTTCCCGGCGAAACTCATGGACAGACAAAACTTACAACGCTTACAGAAATTTCCTACACATCACGACTATGACTGTAACAAGCAAATACCTTGTCACCTGGATTGAAGGTATCACCCACCTGCAAAAACGCACCAGTTGAAAACTGAGCTTAAGCCGAAGAAACGCCTGCGCAAACATGTTGAAAAAGCAAAGCAACGATGCGTAATGGCGATTATTCCGCCCTCGGAAAACACTCCTGTCTTTAGTTGAGTACCCGCGTGAGGTAAAGATGGGCGAAACCGCAGGAGACGGCCCACATGCCCCAAGCTCAACCTGTCGCCCCGCTGACGATCATTGCCATCTTCGCGGGGATTATCGAAGCCTCCGCACTTGCCACATTGCCGTTTCTTAGCGAATCCAGCCAGAAGCTCTACACCTGGTTCCTGGTAGGCTTTCCATTCTTTCTGACGGCACTGTTTTTTCTGACGCTCAACTTCAATTACAAGTCGTTCTACAGCCCTTCACCCAACAGATCCACACACGACAATACGCCAGCGCCGAACAGTGTGGCCACACCCGCCATGGCCGATGATAACCATGAAGTGGTTCAGGGCGAACCGGTCACATTCATGTTCTCCGGCCCGGACGCCTATCGTTTGATGGAGCAACAACTCTTGCATGCACTTGCCCAATCGCCCGTGCCAACGCGAACCTGGCGCTTTTACAACCTGGAAAAACGCCAGTGTGCGCAACTGTCGATCAGTGCACTTGAGGACGATGTTGCGAACCACTCCAGCTCAATGCCTTGAATATTCTTCGCGCATAAAAAAACCCCAGCCTGAGCCGGGGTTTTTATTGCACAAGCCAGCAATCAGAGCAGCGAACGGCCCTTGTTGGCAGCAATGCGCATACGCAGCGCGTTGAGCTTGATGAAGCCGGCAGCGTCCGCCTGGTTGTAGGCGCCGCCATCTTCTTCGAAGGTGGCGATGTTGGCATCGAACAGCGAATCGTCCGACTTGCGGCCAACCACGGTAACATTGCCCTTGTACAGTTTCAGGCGCACAACGCCATTCACGTTGACCTGCGAAGCGTCGATCATCTGCTGCAGCATCAGACGCTCCGGGCTCCACCAGTAGCCGGTGTAGATCAGGCTGGCGTATTTCGGCATCAGCTCATCTTTCAGGTGAGCAACTTCGCGGTCCAGCGTGATCGACTCGATGGCACGGTGGGCCTTGAGCATGATGGTGCCGCCAGGGGTTTCGTAGCAGCCACGCGACTTCATGCCGACGTAACGGTTTTCGACGATGTCCAGGCGGCCGATGCCGTTGGCACCACCAATACGGTTCAGGTCGGCCAGCACGGTGGCCGGGGATTTCTCGACGCCGTCGATGGCAACGATGTCACCGTTGCGGTAGGTCAGCTCGATGTAGGTAGCCTGGTCTGGGGCGTTTTCGGGCGAGACGCTCCAGCGCCACATCTCTTCTTCGTGCTCGGTCCAGGTATCTTCCAGGACACCGCCTTCGTAGGAGATGTGCAACAGGTTGGCGTCCATCGAGTACGGCGACTTCTTCTTGCCGTGACGCTCGATCGGGATGCCGTGCTTTTCGGCGTAGTCCATCAGTTTCTCGCGGGACAGCAGGTCCCACTCGCGCCATGGAGCGATGACCTTGACGCCTGGCTTCAGCGCATAGGCACCCAGCTCGAAACGTACCTGGTCGTTGCCTTTGCCGGTGGCGCCATGGGAAATGGCGTCAGCACCGGTTGCATTGGCGATTTCGATCAGGCGCTTGGCGATCAGCGGACGGGCGATGGAAGTACCCAGCAGGTACTCGCCTTCGTAGACGGTGTTGGCGCGGAACATCGGGAATACGAAATCACGCACGAACTCTTCGCGCAGATCGTCGATGTAGATCTCTTTAACGCCCATTGCCTGGGCCTTGGCACGGGCCGGCTCGACCTCTTCGCCCTGACCCAGGTCAGCGGTGAAGGTCACCACTTCGCAGTTATAGGTATCCTGCAGCCACTTGAGAATCACCGAAGTATCAAGGCCGCCGGAATACGCCAGTACGACCTTTTTTACGTCCGCCATGCCATCACTCCACGGGGTTGTACGGAAAGGCATCGATTCTAACGGCCTTGCGCACAAATTTACAGTGGGGCGACAGCTTCTGACGACAAAGCGACAGGAACTTTCGCAAGGGCGACGGCGCCTGTAGCAGCGATCAATTCCCGACAGGCGCGCAGATTACTTGGCAGCTGGCGCTGATGCAGTTGGTTCAGGGGCTTTTTCGGCAGGTTTCTCCACCGGTTTCACAACTACCGTAACCCGATCCAGCTCGATATTCACCCGTCGATTACGCGCCCGGTTGGCAGCACTGTTGTTCTTCACCAATGGGTATTGCTCACCATGGAAGCGCACGATGATCTGTTCTTCCGCCACGCCATGGGCTTTGAAGTAATCGGCCACCGCGAGCGCGCGCCGGCGTGACAGGTCACGGTTTGTCAGCCGGTTGCCACTGTTGTCAGAGTGGCCGTCAAGCTCGATGTGGTTCACCGTCGGGTCGGCTTTCATGTAATCCAGGATCACATCCAGCCGTGCACGCGCCGACGCATCCAGCTCGGTGCCGCCCCCCGGGAAGCCTACCTGGGTCTGGCGAACCTGGTCGAAGTTCATCGGCAGCAACTTGCCGGCACAGGCTTGGTAGTCGCTGTAGGCCTTGGCGAAGCTGACCGGCAGCACGCGCACCTCCATTGGCCTGCCGGCCTCACCGGCGTAATTGCGCACCACTGTGCTGCGCCCGTCGAGAAGACCGTTTATCAGGCGGCTGGCCTGGCCCTGGGACGAACTGAACAGCACACCGGTACGGGCCATGCGCACGCTGCCCAGGTTGATATCACCACGTCCAGGCTGCCATGGCGCCGCCGCCGCCAGCAGGCTGGCGGTACCTGCCCCCAGTACGTTGCTGTCCGAACGCAGCTGGAACACTGGCTGCTCACCTGCCCGGCGCACGAACTCTCCGCTGCCGAAACCTTCGATCGGCTGGATCAGGCGGCATTCGAACTGATCACCCTCGACCTTCCAGGCGATGTTCTCCATGCGCGTCTGGAAAGTCAGTGCGCCGGCCGGCAGGCTGGCGAACAGGGTCAACAGGGCTAGGTAACGCTGGCGCACGGGCGGCTCCACAAATTCTGACGGCTTACCTGCAGGCTATCGGACGCCGCCCGGAAAACTTGATAGCCGTGCTCGCCCCAGGGTTTTCCGGTACGATTGGGGCTTGAGTTCGACCCGCCTGGAATCCCCAATGTCCGATCGCCTGACCCTCCTGCGCCCCGACGACTGGCACATCCATCTGCGCGATGGTGCCGTCCTGCCCCACACCGTTGGCGATGTGGCGCGTACCTTCGCCCGTGCCATCATCATGCCCAACCTGGTTCCGCCGGTGCGCAATGCCGCCGAGGCTGGCGCCTACCGTGAGCGCATCCTGGCCGCCCGCCCGGCTGGCAGCCGCTTCGAGCCACTGATGGTGCTGTACCTCACCGACCGCACCAGCCCTGAGGACGTGCGTGCGGCCAAGGCCAGCGGCATCGTGTACGCGGCCAAACTGTACCCGGCCGGCGCCACCACCAATTCCGATTCAGGCGTGACCAGCATCGACAACATCTTCCCCGCCATCGAGGCGCTGGCGGAAGTCGGCATGCCACTGCTGGTGCACGGCGAAGTGACCCGCAGCGAGATCGACGTGTTCGACCGCGAAAAGCGCTTCATCGATGAGCATATGCGCCGTGTGGTCGAGCGTTTCCCAACGCTGAAAGTGGTTTTCGAACACATTACCACCAGCGATGCCGCGCAGTTCGTCACCGAGGCCCCGGCCAACGTTGGTGCGACCATCACCGCCCAGCACCTGCTTTACAACCGCAACCACATGCTGGTCGGCGGCATTCGCCCGCACTTCTACTGCCTGCCGATTCTCAAGCGCAACACCCACCAGGTGGCGTTGCTGGACGCGGCTACCAGCGGTAACCCGAAGTTCTTCCTCGGCACCGACTCGGCACCTCACGCCCGTCATGCCAAGGAAGCCGCCTGCGGGTGTGCCGGTTGCTACACCGCCTATGCGGCCATCGAGATGTACGCCGAAGCGTTCGAGCAACGTAACGCACTGGACAAGCTGGAAGGCTTCGCCAGCCTGCACGGTCCGGCCTTCTACGGCCTGCCGGCAAACACCGACACCATTACGCTGGTCCGCGAAGAATGGACAGCCCCAGACAGCCTGCCTTTTGGCGAGCAAACCGTAGTCCCGCTGCGCGCCGGTGAAAAACTGCGCTGGCGCCTGCTGGAGGAAAACGCGTGAGCGAAGACCTCTACGAAGACGACCTGGACGCCCAAGGCAGCAGTGGCTCGCGTCACCCGATGGCCGAGCGCTTCCGTGGCTACTTGCCAGTAGTGGTGGACGTTGAAACGGGTGGTTTCAACAGCGCTACCGACGCTCTGCTGGAAATTGCCGCCGTCACCATCGGCATGGACGAGAAGGGTTTCCTGTTCCCCGAGCACACCTATTTCCATCGGGTGGAACCGTTCGAGGGCGCCAATATCGAGGCGGCCGCGCTGGAATTCACCGGCATCAAGCTGGACCACCCACTGCGCATGGCGGTCAGCGAAGAAAGCGCGCTGACCGACATCTTCCGTGGCGTGCGCAAGGCGCTCAAGGCCAATGGCTGCAAACGGGCGATTCTGGTTGGCCACAACAGCAGTTTCGACCTCGGCTTCCTCAATGCGGCAGTGGCGCGCAATGACCTGAAGCGTAACCCATTCCACCCGTTCTCCAGCTTTGACACCGCCACACTGGCAGGCTTGGCGTATGGCCAGACGGTACTGGCGCGGGCTTGCCAGAGCGCCGACATCGACTTCGACGGGC
Source organism: Pseudomonas sp. NY8896 (assembly GCF_039634505.1). Taxonomy (NCBI): domain Bacteria; kingdom Pseudomonadati; phylum Pseudomonadota; class Gammaproteobacteria; order Pseudomonadales; family Pseudomonadaceae; genus Pseudomonas; species Pseudomonas sp. NY8896. Next base: position 1,928,938 of record NZ_CP132350.1, on the reverse strand, counting down.
GTGAAGCGCACTCGGCGCGTTACGACACCGAGAAGACGGCCGAGCTGTTCTGCGGCATCGTCAACCGCTGGAAGGAAATGGGCGGCTGGCGTGATTTCAACGATTGATCTGAAATCCAGGGGCCGCTTTGCGGCCCTTTCGCGACACAAGGCCGCTCCTACAGGGGAATGCACACTCCTGTAGGAGCAGCAAAGAGCCAGGACAGGCACTGGAAGCCTTGAAGTCCAGGCATAAAAAAACCGGCCACGAAGGCCGGTTTTTTTATGCGAGTGGCAATTACAGCTTGCCAGCGTTCTCGCTCAGGTAGGCAGCAACGCCTTCTGGCGAAGCGTTCATGCCTTTGTCGCCTTTTTTCCAGTTGGCAGGGCAAACTTCGCCGTGCTCTTCGTGGAATTGCAGAGCGTCGACCAGACGCAGCAGCTCGTCCATGTTACGGCCCAGTGGCAGGTCGTTGATGATCTGCGAGCGGACAACACCGTTGGTGTCGATCAGGAAGGCGCCACGGAAGGCCACACCGCCTTCGGACTCAACGTCGTAGGCTTTGCAGATTTCGTGGGTCATGTCGGCAGCCAGGGTGTATTTGACCTGACCGATGCCGCCGTTGTTGACCGGGGTGTTACGCCAGGCGTTGTGAGTGAAGTGCGAGTCGATCGAAACGCCGATCACTTCCACATTGCGCGCCTGGAAGTCTGGGATACGGTTGTCCAGAGCGATCAGCTCGGACGGGCAGACGAAGGTGAAGTCCAGCGGGTAGAAGAACACCAGGCCGTACTTGCCCTTGATGGCCGAGGCCAGGTTGAAGCTGTCGACGATCTCGCCATTGCCCAGCACGGCCGGAACGGTGAAATCGGGGGCTTTCTTACCAACGAGTACGCTCATTGTAATCTCCTGATGAGGGTGAAAAACCGTTTGCCGGGCCAGACGGGCCTGCCCGACATCCAACAAAGGCCGACCATCATACACGGCTTCTGATGACAGGCCGACTCCATCGACAAAGCAACCGCCGGTCGCTCAAGCACGGCCCTTCCAGAAAGTCCTTTGACAAGCATTCTCATTAACATTAAGCTCCACCCATCGACTCAACCCGCGATGGTCAGCCCTTATGTATGTGTGTCTTTGTGTCGGCGTTACCGACGGACAGATCCGCGATGCGATCTATGAAGGATGCTGCAGTTACAAGGAAGTGCGAGCCGCGACCAATGTCGCCAGCCAGTGTGGCAAATGCGCCTGCCTGGCCAAACAGGTGGTCCGCGAGACCCTGACCGAGCTTCAGGTCAGCCAGGCATCCCTGCCCTACCCTGTAGAATTTACCGCAGCCTGAACGCCCAGAATTTGAAGAACCGGACCCTGTGTCCGGTTTTTTTATGCCCAAAATTCAATAAGTTAGCGTTCCAACGCGGTTCACAAACATTCTTATTCCTATTAATTTTCACTTATTATTCAACAACTTAGGTTTGACACTCCTAAGTATCGGGCTCAAACTTCAGTGTATTGGCACACTTCTACAGGGCAGGAACCCGAAATGAAAGGCGACGTAAGCGTCATCCAGCATCTCAACAAGATCCTCGGAAACGAGCTGGTCGCGATCAACCAGTACTTCCTGCACGCACGCATGTACGAAGATTGGGGCCTGAACAAACTCGGCAAGCACGAGTACAAGGAATCCATCGACGAGATGAAGCACGCTGACAAACTGATCAAGCGTATTCTGTTCCTCGAAGGCATCCCGAACGTTCAGGACCTGGGCAAGCTGATGATTGGCGAGCACACCAAGGAAATGCTCGAGTGCGACCTGAAGCTGGAGAAGAAAGGCCTGGCCGACCTGAAAGCAGCCATCGCTCATTGCGAAACCGCCGGTGACTTCGGCTCGCGTGACATGCTCGAAGACATCCTCGAGTCCGAGGAAGAACACATCGACTGGCTGGAAACCCAGCTGGGGTTGATCGACAAGATCAGTATCGAAAACTACCTGCAGTCGCAGATGGGCGAAGAGTAATTATTCGCCGCATAAAAAAACCCGCGATCAGCGGGTTTTTTTATGCTTGCCGGAAGATCAGGCTTCAGCAGCCTTGGCCTTGGCAGCCGCTTCCTTGATCAGGGTTTGCAGCTCACCCTTTTCGAACATTTCCAGCATGATGTCGCTACCGCCAACCAGCTCGCCGGCTACCCACAGCTGCGGGAACGTCGGCCAGTTAGCGTATTTTGGCAGGTTGGCGCGGATTTCCGGGTTCTGCAGGATGTCGACGTAGGCGAACTTTTCGCCACAACCCATCACAGCCTGCGATGCCTTGGCCGAGAACCCGCACTGCGGGGCATTCGGCGAGCCTTTCATGTAAAGCAGAATGGTGTTGTTGGCAATCTGCTCTTTGATCGTATCGATGATATCCATCTAGCACCTCAGCTGAACTTTCCGACGCGGTCGTCGGCACGGTGACGCATTGTATCGGAAAGCCGAGCAGCGTGCTCGGCCTTGCCGTTGCTTACGCGGCCTCTACTTGCACGGGCACGCCATTGAGGGCAGCGTTGCCGGAAACCTGATCGCGAAAGCGCTCATCGGTCAGGTCATTGGCACTCACGCCCGGTTGCGCCTGGGCGATTTGCATGTGCACGCCCTGACGGCCATGGCCATAGCCATGGGGCAAGCTGACGACCCCGGGCATCATGTCCTCGCAGGCCTGCACCTCCACTTCAAGTTCACCCGTTCGCGAGCGGATACGCACCCGCTGGCCGTCCTGCAGCTGGCGCTGCTGCAGGTCTTGCGGGTGCATCAACAACTGATGGCGTGGCTTGCCCTTCACCAGGCGATGGAAGTTGTGCATCCACGAGTTGTTGCTGCGCACATGGCGACGCCCGATCAGCAGCAGTTCGCCCGGCACAGGTGGCGTCATTTGCGCCAGGCGGTGCAAGTCATCCAGCAACACCTGGGGCGCCGCTTCGACAGTTTTGCTGGCAGTCGCCAGGCGTACAGCAAGGTTGCTGCGCAACGGCCCAAGGTCAAGCCCATGCGGATGGTTGCCCAGTGTTTCCAGAGAGAGCTGCCAAGGCGTTGCTTCACCATAGCGCCCTTTGCGCAGGGCCAGATCGATCATCTGCGCAGGCGCCCAGGTGGGTTTCAACTCCAGTTCGGCACGCCTGGCAAACGCCTGCGCCAGGCCGACGAAGATCTCCCAATCATGCAGCGCCCCCTCCGGCTTGGGCAGGATCGCCCGGTTGAAGCGGGTGACGTTACGCACGGCCAGAAGGTTGAAGGTGCTGTCGTAATGGTCGTTTTCCAGCGCCGAGGTGGAGGGCAGGATCAGATCGGCATGGCGGGTGGTCTCATTGATGTAGAGATCGATGCTGAGCATGAACTCCAGGCCATCCAGTGCCGCATCCAGCTGGCGGCCGTTAGGCGTCGACAACACGGGGTTACCGGCAACTGTCACTAATGCGCGCACCTGCCCTTCGCCAGGCGTGCGTATTTCCTCGGCCAAGGCCGCCACGGGCAATTCACCGCCGTACTCGGGCAAGCCCGACACACGGCTCTGCCAGGCATTGAAATGACCACCCGAGGTGGTCGCCACCAGGTCGACGGCAGGCTCCGTACACAACGCGCCGCCTGTGCGGTCGAGGTTGCCGGTCACCAGGTTGATCAGTTGCACCAGCCAGTGGCAGAGCGTGCCGAAGGCTTGGGTCGAGACGCCCATGCGGCCGTAGCACACTGCCCGCCCGGCAGCGGCGAGGTCGCCTGCCAGCTGGCGTATGTCGGCTGCGGCAATACCACAGTGGGCACTCACGGCCTGCAGCAGGTGCGCAATGGCCTCGCGCACCTGCTGCAGGCCGCTGACCGGTAAGTGCGACCCCCGCGCCAGGCCTTCTTCGAACAGGGTGTTCAGCAAGCCGCACAACAGGGCTGCATCGCCACCGGGGCGAATGAACAGATGAGTGTCAGCCATTGCCGCCGTTTCGCTACGCCGTGGGTCAATCACCACCAGCCGCCCACCACGCGCCCGCAGGGCCTTCAGACGCTTTTCCACGTCCGGCACGGTCATGATGCTGCCATTGGAGGCCAGCGGGTTGCCGCCAAGAATCAGCATGAAGTCGGTATGGTCGATGTCCGGGATCGGCAGCAGCAGACCATGGCCATACATCAGGTGGCTGACCAGGTGTTGCGGCAACTGGTCCACTGACGTGGCTGAGAAACGGTTGCGGGTCTTGAGCAGGCCCAAGAAGTAGTTGCTGTGGGTCATCAAGCCGTAGTTGTGCACGCTCGGGTTGCCCTGGTAGACCGCCACGGCATTGCGCCCATGGGCTTGCTGAACCGCCCACAATTTCTCGGCAGCCAGTGCGAACGCTTCGTCCCAGCCAATCGGCTGCCAATGCTCGCCTACTCGCTTGTGTGGCTGGCGCAGGCGATCCGGATCATTCTGAATGTCCTGCAACGCCACAGCCTTGGGGCAGACATGGCCACGGCTGAACGGGTCCAGCGGGTCGCCCTTGATGGAGCTGATCAACGCCCGCCCATCGTCTTCGTGACTGACTTCGATGTTCAATCCGCAGATCGCTTCGCACAGGTGACAGGCACGGTGATGCAGGGTCTTGGTCATGGCCGCCTCTGCCTTGTTGTTGTCCAGCAGTGACTATGCGCTCACCCCCAGCCCACAGCCAGTGCGCTTCGCCGCGTGAATCCACCGACATCAGGCGCACGATTTGCGACAGCCATTTGCCAAATTGCCAGCAAGCCGTGTACAACCTTGGTGTAGCAAATAAAAAACAGCACGGGCCAACGGGTAAAGACACCCTTTGCAACACCCTTTGCAATCAGGCCACTGTTTCCCCCCTTGGCTTCAGGCGACATTTACTTATAGTATTGCGCCTTTCCCTATTTCGTCCGCCCCGTGCGGCTTACGCCGCAGGTCACTCCCGTTGTCAAAAAAAACCATACGGTCGACCTGCATACCGTTGCAGATAAGGTAGTCAATCATGAGCGCTAGGCACTTTCTCTCCCTGCTGGACTTCACCACCGACGAATTGCTCGGGGTGATCCGCCGCGGCATCGAGCTGAAGGACTTGCGCAAACGAGGCGTGTTGTTCGAGCCGCTGAAGAACCGCGTACTGGGCATGATCTTCGAGAAGTCCTCCACCCGCACCCGCGTGTCGTTCGAAGCCGGAATGATCCAGCTTGGCGGTCAGGCCATCTTCCTGTCCCCGCGCGACACCCAGCTGGGCCGTGGCGAGCCGATCGGCGACAGTGCCATCGTGCTGTCGAGCATGCTTGACGTGGTGATGATCCGTACCCACGCCCACAGCACGCTGACCGAGTTCGCTGCCAAATCGCGCGTGCCGGTGATCAATGGCCTGTCCGACGAGTCGCACCCGTGCCAGTTGCTGGCCGACATGCAGACCTTCCTCGAGCACCGCGGCTCGATCCAGGGCAAGACCGTGACCTGGATCGGCGATGGCTTCAACATGTGCAACTCCTATATCGAAGCCGCCAGGCAGTTCGATTTCCAGCTGCGCATCGCCTGCCCCGAAGGCTACGAGCCGGATCAACGCTTCATGGCGCTGGGCGGTGACCGCGTGCAGATCATCCGTGATGTCAAGCAAGCCGTGCGCGATGCACACCTTGTGGTCACCGATGTCTGGACTTCCATGGGTCAGGAGGAGGAAACTGCACGGCGCCTGGCGCATTTCGCGCCTTACCAGGTCACTCGCGAACTGCTCGACCTGGCGGCACCCGATGTCCTCTTCATGCACTGCCTACCCGCCCACCGTGGCGAGGAAATCAGCCAGGACCTGCTCGACGACCCACGGTCGGTCGCCTGGGACGAGGCTGAAAACCGCCTGCATGCACAGAAGGCGCTTCTCGAATTCCTTGTAGAACCGGCTTACCACCACGCATGAGTCAACCCCTACTGCTCAACCTGCGCAACCTCGCCTGCGGTTATGGCGATCAGCGCATCGTCCAGAATCTCAACCTGCACCTGAACGCAGGCGACATTGGTTGCCTGCTCGGTTCGTCCGGTTGCGGGAAAACCACCACGCTGCGCGCGATTGCCGGTTTCGAACCGGTGCACGACGGCGAGATCCAGCTGGCCGGCGAAGTCATTTCCCGTGCAGGCTTCACCCTGGCCCCGGAAAAGCGTCGCATCGGCATGGTGTTTCAGGACTATGCGCTGTTCCCGCACCTGACCGTGGCGCAGAACATTGCCTTCGGCATCGCCAAGCACCCACGCCAGGCCGCCGTCATCGAAGAGATGCTGGAACTGGTCAAGCTGGGCGGCCTGGGCGGGCGTTACCCGCATGAGCTGTCTGGTGGCCAGCAGCAGCGGGTCGCCCTGGCCCGTGCGCTGGCGCCTGAACCCCAGTTGTTGTTGCTGGACGAGCCGTTCTCCAACCTCGACGTGGAATTGCGCCGGCGCCTGAGCCATGAGGTTCGCGACATTCTCAAAAGCCGCGGTACCAGCGCCATCCTGGTTACCCATGACCAGGAAGAAGCCTTTGCCGTCAGCGATCAGGTTGGCGTGTTCAAGGAGGGCCGCCTGGAACAGTGGGACACGCCCTACAACCTTTACCACGAACCGCAAACGCCGTTCGTGGCCAGCTTCATTGGGCAGGGGTACTTCATCCGTGGGCAGATGAGCAGCCATGAGGCCGTCAATACCGAGCTGGGTGAACTGCGCGGCAACCGTGCCTACATCATGGCACCAGGCAGCTCGGTGGATGTGCTGCTGCGGCCCGACGATATCGTGCATGCACCCGGCAGTTCACTGCAGGCGAACATCGTCGGCAAGAGCTTCCTGGGGGCATCGACCCTGTACCGCCTGCAACTGCCTACCGGCAGCCAGCTGGAGGCGATCTTCCCTAGCCATAACGACCATCAGGTCGGCGAAGATGTGGGGATTGCGGTGAAGGCCGATCACCTGGTGCTGTTCCCGGTGCCGGGCAGTGTGGCGGCGCAATTGCCACGGCAAGAGAATGGCGTTCGTCGGTACAGTTCGGCGACCTGATTCGAAATCTCGGGGCCGCCTTGCGGCCCAGAAATCTCAGCCCCGACCGATGCCGGCAAATTTGCCCTGGGTATGCTCGGCCAGCACCGCCGCCGCCAACTCCACTTCCAACCCACGCCGTCCAGCACTGACATGGATGGTTGCGAAGTTCTGCGCTGATTCGTCAATGAACGTACGCAGCCGTTTCTTCTGCCCCAGCGGGCTGATACCGCCTACCAGGTAACCCGTGGCCCGTTGCGCCGCCGCAGGGTCCGCCATCTCGCACTTCTTCACCCCGGCAGCATGGGCCAAGGCCTTGAGGTCCAAGGTACCTACCACAGGCACGACCGCTACCAGCAACTCCCCTTTCTCGCTGCTAGCCAGCAAGGTCTTGAACACCTGTTGCGGGTCGAGCCCGAGCTTTTCCGCCGCCTCCAGGCCATACGACGCCGACTTGGGGTCATGTTCATAACTGTGCACACGGTGCTCGGCGCGGTGCTTCTTCAACAGGTCTAGGGCGGGGGTCATGCAAGGGCTCCGGTCTGGGACGGCTCGGCGGCTACTTTAGGACAAATCCCACATCCCAGCCAGCGCACCACAATCGCGCGCCTCTACTACGGGGATTCGAAGCGGATTTTAGCGACCATATCGTGACTGGTCGTTCACTTTCGACCTTTGACATCAGCGTTTCTTGTCTATATTTTTTCGTTTCTGAATAAACACTGCACTTTTAAGGTGCATTCCTACATCTGCCCGGGGTCAATGGGGATAGACACCGGGCTTTGCTGTCGAGCGCCACGCGCCTCACAACAAAAAAAACGAGGTCATACATGACGACTGCTCTACGCCAACCCACGTTGTCCAGCCAATGCCTGGCCGAGTTCCTGGGCACTGCCCTGCTCATCTTCTTTGGCACCGGCTGCGTCGCCGCGCTCAAGGTCGCGGGCGCCAGCTTCGGGCTGTGGGAAATCAGCATCATCTGGGGCGTAGGCGTGAGCATGGCCATCTACTTCAGTGCCGGTATTTCAGGTGCGCACCTGAACCCGGCGGTGAGCATCGCCCTCACCCTGTTCGCCGGGTTCGACAAGCGCAAGCTGCCCTTCTACATGCTGGCCCAGGTGTGCGGCGCCTTCTGTGGCGCGGCGCTGGTGTACACGCTGTACAGCAACCTGTTCTTCGATTTCGAACAAGCCCACGCCATGCTGCGCGGCAGTGAAGCCAGCCTGGAGCTGGCCTCGGTGTTCTCCACCTACCCACACCCGTCCCTGTCCACCGGCCAGGCATTTGCGGTCGAAGTGGTGATCACGGCCATTTTGATGGCCGTGATCATGGCCCTGACCGACGACAACAACGGCCTGCCGCGCGGAGCCATGGCGCCGCTGCTGATCGGCCTGTTGATTGCGGTGATCGGGAGCGCCATGGGCCCATTGACCGGCTTCGCGATGAACCCGGCCCGCGATTTCGGGCCAAAACTCATGACCTTCCTGGCCGGTTGGGGCGAAATCGCCTTCACTGGCGGACGGGACATTCCGTATTTCCTGGTTCCGGTGTTCGCACCGATCCTTGGCGCCTGCCTGGGTGCCGCGACGTATCGCGGCCTGATTGCCCGCAACTTGCCAATGTCGCCTGCCGCGAACCCTGAGACAAATGACAATCGCCAGGGCGATACTCAAGTCAATTGATGCCGGCATCACGCCCAGCCCTGAACCCTTTTTTTGCAAGGCCTACGACCATGACAGACACCCAGGACAAGCACTACATCATCGCCCTGGACCAGGGCACCACCAGTTCGCGGGCGATTATCTTCGACCGTGATGCCAACGTGGTGGGCACCTCCCAGCGCGAGTTCGCCCAGCACTACCCGCAGGCGGGCTGGGTCGAGCACGACCCGATGGAGATCTTCGCCACACAGAGCGCGACCATGGTCGAGGCCTTGGCCCAGGCTGGTATCAGCCACGCCCAGGTCGCCGCGCTGGGCATTACCAACCAGCGCGAAACCACCGTGGTATGGGACAAGGAAACCGGGCGCCCGGTGTACAACGCCATTGTCTGGCAGTGCCGCCGCAGCACCGAGATCTGTGCCCAGCTCAAGCGTGACGGCCATGAAGCGTACATTCGTGAAACCACCGGCCTGGTCACCGACCCGTACTTCTCCGGTACCAAGCTGAAGTGGATCCTCGACAATGTCGAAGGCGCCCGTGAACGCGCCGAGCGTGGCGAACTGTTGTTCGGCACCATCGACACCTGGCTGATCTGGAAGTTTTCGGGTGGCAAGGTGCACGTCACCGACTACACCAACGCCTCGCGCACGCTGATGTTCAACATCCACAGCCTGCAGTGGGACGACAAACTGCTGGAAATCCTGGGCATCCCGCGGCAGATGCTGCCCGAGGTGCGCCCGTCCTCGGAAGTGTACGGCCACACCAAGAGCGGCATCGCCATCGCCGGTATCGCCGGAGACCAGCAGTCGGCACTGTTCGGCCAGATGTGCGTGGAGCCAGGCCAGGCCAAGAATACCTACGGCACCGGCTGCTTCCTGCTGATGAACACCGGCGACCAGGCGGTGAAGTCGTCCCATGGCCTGCTCACCACCATTGCCTGCGGCCCACGCGGTGAAGTGGCCTATGCGCTGGAAGGCGCGGTATTCAACGGTGGTTCCACCGTGCAATGGCTACGTGACGAACTGAAGATCGTCAACGACGCCTTGGATACCGAGTACTTCGCCAGCAAGGTCAAGGACAGCAACGGCGTCTACCTGGTGCCAGCCTTCACCGGCCTGGGTGCCCCGTACTGGGACCCGTATGCCCGTGGTGCACTGTTCGGCCTGACTCGCGGCGTGAAGGTGGACCACATCATCCGCGCCGCGCTGGAATCGATCGCCTACCAGACCCGCGACGTGCTCGACGCCATGCAGCAGGACTGCGGCCAGCACCTGTCCGAGCTGCGCGTGGACGGCGGTGCGGTGGCCAACAACTTCCTCATGCAGTTCCAGGCAGACATCCTCGGCACCTGCGTGGAACGGCCACAGATGCGCGAAACCACGGCGCTGGGCGCCGCCTACCTGGCGGGCCTGGCCTGTGGCTTCTGGAGCGGCCTGGACGAGCTGCGCGACAAGGCGATCATCGAGCGCGAGTTCAGCCCGCAGCTGGACGAAACGCAGAAAGAGAAGCTGTATGCCGGCTGGAAGAAGGCGGTCGAGCGAACCCGTGACTGGGAAGACCACGAGGCATAACGCTTGTTGGGGCCGCCACGCGGCCCCAATCGTCTACTGGCCGTCATCCCCTTCCTACGGCATTATTGCAGAATTTGTCCGGCTGCCCCAAAGGACCGCCCATGAATCTGCCCCCTCGCCAACAACAAATCCTCGAACTGGTGCGCGATCGCGGTTACGTCAGTATCGAAGAAATGGCGCAGCTGTTCGTCGTGACACCGCAAACCATTCGCCGTGATATCAACCAGCTGGCCGAGCTCAATCTGCTACGTCGCTACCACGGTGGCGCGGCCTACGACTCGAGCATCGAGAACACTGCCTACGCCATGCGTGCCGACCAGATGCGCGACGAAAAGCAGCGCATAGCCGATGCCGTGGCTCGGCAGATTCCCGACCACGCCTCGCTGTTCATCAACATCGGTACCACCACCGAATCGATTGCCCGGGCACTGCTCAACCACAACCACCTGAAAGTCATCACCAACAACCTGCATGTGGCTGCAATTCTGGCCGCCAAGGACGATTTCGAAGTGCTGGTGGCGGGTGGCACGGTGCGCCGTGATGGTGGCGTGGTTGGCCAGGCCAGCGTCGACTTCATCAACCAGTTCAAGGTCGACTTCGCCCTGGTGGGCATCAGTGGCATCGACGAAGATGGCAGCCTACTCGATTTCGACTATCAGGAAGTGCGGGTATCCCAGGCGATCATCGCCAATGCCAGGCAAGTGATCCTTGCCGCCGACTCCAGCAAGTTCGGGCGCAACGCCATGGTGCGCCTGGGTTCGATCAGCCTGGTCGATTGCCTGGTGACCGACCAGGCGCCAACCCCCGCCCTCACTCAGTTGCTCAACCAGTACAAGATCCGCCTCGAAGTGGTTTGAGCCGAAGCGGGCTGCCAAGCGGCCCGCAATTTTCGTAAATGTTCACTTTATTGTCATCTGATCAGTTTTTTCTATAGAGACTGACTGGCGACGGGCTTTCTGTTGCGTTAGTATTTTCGGAAACGAACATAAATGTTCATATTCGATGTGAACAGCCTCAGGAGGCCTTGCCCGTGTCCCAGCCCGTTTCGTCCCAGCCCCCACTCGCCGACTGCTATGACCTCGCTGTGATCGGTGGTGGTATCAATGGCGTGGGCATCGCTGCCGACGCCGCTGGGCGCGGCCTCAAGGTGTTCCTCTGCGAAAAGGACGACCTGGCCCAGCACACCTCGTCGGCCAGCAGCAAGTTGATCCACGGTGGCCTGCGCTACCTGGAACACTACGAGTTTCGCCTGGTGCGCGAAGCACTGGCCGAGCGTGAAGTACTGCTGGCCAAGGCACCGCACATCGTCAAGCCGATGCGCTTCGTGTTGCCACATCGCCCGCACCTGCGCCCTGCGTGGATGATTCGTGCTGGCCTGTTCCTGTATGACCACCTGGGCAAGCGCAAGCGCCTGGGCGCTTCGCGCAGCCTGCGCTTTGGCCCGGGATACCCGCTCAAGCCAGCGATCAGCCGCGGTTTCGAATACGCCGACTGTGCCGTGGATGACGCCCGCCTGGTGGTGCTCAATGCCATGGCCGCCCGTGAGCACGGTGCGCACATCCACACGCGCACCCGCTGCCTGCGCGCCGAGCGCGTCGATGGCCTGTGGCAGGTTGAACTGCAGCACGCCGACGGCAGCCTGCAGACCCTTCGCGCCCGCGCCCTGGTCAACGCCGCCGGCCCATGGGTCGCCAGCTTCATCAAGGACGACCTCAAGCTCGATGCGCCTTATGGCATTCGCCTGATCCAGGGCAGCCACATCATCGTTCCGCGCCTGTACGAGGGCGAACATGCCTACATCCTGCAGAACGAAGACCAGCGCATTGTTTTTTGCATCCCCTATCTGGAACGTTTCACCCTGATCGGCACCACCGACCGCGAATACAGTGGCGACCCTGCTCAAGTGAAAATCACCGAGGGAGAAACGGATTACCTGCTCAAGGTGGTGAACCAGCATTTCAACCATCAGATCAGCCGTGCCGATATCCTGCACACTTACTCCGGCGTTCGCCCGCTGTGCAACGACGAATCGGACAACCCTTCGGCCGTGACCCGCGACTACACCCTTGCGCTGTCCGCAGGCGATGGCCAGGCACCGTTACTGTCGGTATTCGGTGGCAAGCTCACCACCTATCGCAAGCTGGCAGAATCGGCAATGGGCGAGCTCAAGCCATTCTTCACCGAGATGCGCGGCAGCTGGACGGCTGAAAGCCCGCTACCGGGCGGCGAGAACATGACCGACGCACAGGCGCTGGTCGATGCGTTGCTGGCACGCCATCACTGGTTACCCATGGACATTGCCAAACGTTGGGCTACCACATACGGCAGCCGCGCATGGCAACTGCTGGACGGTGTTCAAGGGCCGGTGGACCTCGGCCAGGCAATCGGCGGTGGCTTGTTCACACGCGAGGTGGATTACCTGCGCAACGAAGAATGGGCGCTGACGGCCGACGATATTCTGTGGCGGCGTACCAAGCTGGGCCTTTTCACCACAGCAGCAGAGCAGCAAACCTTGAAGCAATACCTGAACGATCGCCAGGGCGTCCAGGCTGCCTGATACCACGTAGTCGCAGGGCTTCGCCAAAGGCGCTGCCCTGCGTCAGGCCTCTTTGCGCTACAGAGGCCAACGTGCATAGGCTTCTACAGTCAAACGCTTGATAAGGGCGCTTTCTTGCGTTTCCAGGAGCCGCTTCAACTCATTGCACCGGTCCAGGTACGTCTGCTCATCGAGCGCGCCGGTCTCAACTTGTGATTCGTACGTTTCCAACGTTTGGCGATGAGCATCTACCAAGGCTCTGAATCGCTCAACGTATCTCTCCCGCAGGTAATGCTGCCAGAACTCCTGTTCAGCCAACGATTGCGCCAGTTGCTCGGTGGACTCCAAAGACAGCACTTCAGCCCTGGCGATATTGATGTCTTCCACGGTCACGAAAGCATCCAGCTCATAGTGCATACGCAGCGGTTGCGCTGGCAACTGCAGAAGCCCGGCCAGCCTGACCCGGTACGCCAGGTAGGTTTCGATGTCATCGATTCGCTCCAGGTTTCTCGGATGATTCGCGTTCACCTCCCTGAGCCACACCAGTTTGCGTGCGGCGATCCTGTCCACCTGTTGCAAGCGATACAGCGAACGCCCAAGCCTCATCAAAGCTGCTTCACTCTGCCCCTGGGCGAGGCCCGCCGTCTGTCGATGAACCAGCACACGCGTTTCCATCTGGCTGAACAGCCACAGCAGCCTGTCCTCACAGGTGGCCCGCCCGCCTGCCTGCTCGAACAACAACTCGCGCAACTCGCTGTTCTGCTCGCATGCCTCGATGATGCCCCAGGCCCTCGCCCGGTAGTACGCGGGGTATTTCCGATAATCCGGACCGCGTGCGAAATCACGCAAAAAGTTGAAGAAGTCATTCGAGCCTACCTCGCTGCGCAGGTTGCTCCACAACGCCTCGCGCTCTGTGCGCAACGGGCCAGTCGCGCCGACGAGCCACTCTGCCTGCTCGGCCTGCAGATCCCCATGATGACGGTAGGCAGGGTTGTGTTGAACCGTGTGCCGCGCAGCACTCGAAGGCCCCGGTTGTTCCTCCAGCAATGCCTCACTGGCTTCATCCAGTGGATTATCGTGCAGCGCCATTTGCTGCAAGCGGGCGCGCAGGCCCACAAGGTCGCGATTGACTTGCCGAATACGGTTGTCACGCAAGTCGGCGATACCGCGCCAAGGCAATTGCTCAATGCCTGCGGGCAACTGTTCAATATTTGCCGCTCGCAACCCCAACTGGCGCACGTTCAATAACCGCCTTACCTGCGGAGCATTGCCCAACGGGTTGTAATTGAGCTCTATCCTTTCCAGATTGAGCAACGCATTAAGGCGTCGGCTGTCCGCCGGGGTCATCACGATCTGGTTGTTATCCAGACGCAACAGGCGAAGTTCGGTCAAATGCTCTATACCCGGTGGTACCGATACCAGTCGGTTATTGCGCAGATCAAGCTGCCTCAACTGCGGGAAGCGCCGTAAAAAGTCAGCGTCGATGCTCTCTAGATCCATGTTACGCAACGCCAAGCGAGTAACATGCCCGAAGCTGATACCCGCAGGCAGCTCAGGCAGGCTACCCACGCGTTCGCCGCTGATTTCCAGCGCATAACTGCCATCCCCCCGGCGTCTAAGCTTGCGGCGCCAGCAACGCCGGATCGCGTTGCTCACCCGGCTGCGCCTTAGAAGGTCCAGCATGTTTGCATACCCGGCTCGCCAACCCGCCAGGGCCTCACGCAAGGCACGCCATTGCTGAAACAGCGCTTGGTAGTGTGACCACGGGTCAACCCGCTCGGTAACCAGGCTGAGCATGTACTGCTGCAGTTGCGCGTCGTCGAGCGTTGGAAAGATCTGCGAAATGCCGCGCCTGGCAGCTTGGCCACGGCTTTCTCCCCGGCCACTGAGTGGGTAGCCGAGCCGGCCATCGGCAAACCGCACAGGAGGACGCACACCACCGGAAATAGGCACCTGGCCTATTAGCCTTGATGCGAGGTCGCGGTGCATACGGGCGTGCCCCGCCAGCCGTTCGACCAGTTGCTGTTCGTTCAGCAGTGGACCGCCGAGGGCGACTTTCTGCTCGTCACTCATGCACAACAGAAGCGCGTGCATCAGGCTGTCGGTAGGTGCGGCTACGGGGCGAGGATCAACCGTCAGGTCATGGATGCGATAGGCCTGCTCTTCTCGCACGATGCACATCACCTCTGTTGCCGAGTCTGCACCTGCTTGTCCCAGCAAAGTGCCCTGTGCCGAGCCCACGCGAAGCTCGACGCGCAACGCTTCTGGCCAGGGCGCGAGCTCATGGACCAAACCGATGGCCAGCTTTTCAGTATCACCATTGACCGCCTGTCGTTGACGAAAACCGGCGCAGGCGCGATCCAACCGGCTGTCATGCAGGAACCAGCGGATACGCTCAGCCATGGCCAATGGAACTCGCCCGGTAGAACGCAATCGTTCGAGCACTTGATTGTCGACCTGCTTGCGTATCTCTTTCGCGCCGCGAACGGTAAGCCCCGGAAATGAACGCCGCATCAATGCGTCTTCCACTTCCTCGGCCTCTTGGGCGGCAGCCACCAGCAACTCCAATGCATCGGCCTGAATGGCTGGATGCAGGGTGTGCAGCCGATGGCGATCGAATGCATCCCGCAACCGTGCAGGCGCTGGCGCGTGCTCAACATGCAGTTGACGAAGCTGTGCCTCGTCAAAGCCCGTGCAATCCAGCACGGCGGTCGCCTGTTCCGCTGTCATGTCAAAAAAGTCCGCGGCCAGCCGACGTAGAAGTTGCAGCTCTCCCGTCCATTCCTGAGGCCGCTCCAGCGCATGGCGCCAGCCGCCGCTGCCGTTGCGTTCGAGTAACGGTCGATATGCCTGCTCGCGCTTCGGGTGACGAATTACCAAGTCCTTGCCATCCTGCGAGCGCGCCATCTGATAAGTGCCTTCGTGAAACTGCACTTGAGAACGCCCCAGGTGCCCCTCACTTTGCGCCATGGACAAGCCGGGAGGTTGCTCCACCCGGTATGCCGCCATGTCAGAGGAGCAGAGTTTCAATTGCCCGCTATCGAGCATCACTGGGACCAACGCTCGCACCTGCGCCGCCGCGACGCCCACCGCCGCACCCACCGCCAGGTTTTCCGCGACCGCAAACACATGCCCCAAGGCAGCCTCACGGTCTCCGAGCTGCCAATCCTGATAGCCTTCGTAGACCTCGTCGGCAATCTGAAGCGCAGCAATCCCCAACATCACCTCGCCCAGTACGGGTACGAACAATCCGGCCAGGCCTAGCAGAGTCAAGCCGGCATTTTCATAGCCGGCGAGCCGCCGGCGGCGAGCGGCGGCATCTTCGTCTCCGGTAGGCACCGCCAACACCCTGGCATCGTCGAAAATCTTGTCAATGCGCTGGGCCCGCAGATGAGCGAACAGCGGTTTGTCCAAAGGAAAATGACGACCGTCGAGTGCCAGTGCGGCTCCTTTCGCGGTCTGGGCCTGAAGGCGTTCAAGCACGGCGCTGAAAGCCATACGCTCGCGCTCGCCAATGAACCGCATGAAAAACTTGGCAAACCGTGTTTCGCGCAAGCGCAGCCCTAAATCCTGGTAGAGCGCGGCCCAGGAAGCATGCTGACGAACGGGTCGAGCAGCGTCGTCCGGTATCCAGACGATCAGCCCCGAAGGGGCGCCACCGCCATGTTCACGGCACTCGACCACCACCACACCCTGGATGCATTTGCCAAGCAAGAACAGTTGCCTGCAGGTAAGCACTGTGGTGTCGGCTGGTACGATCGGCGTGGGCGCGACAACCCTCAGCATCTGCAGGTAGCTGCGCTCATCGATGTCTGCTTTCAAAAAAGCGATGCGCACCGCCGCATCCAATGCCGTGCGCTGCGCCTCTTCAAACACAACCTCGACAGCACGCCGAGCATGGCCCGGCGTGCCGCCCGCCTCGTCAGCGGGTAACAGATGCTCTCGCAACAACCCTTGGTAGTGGCCGCCCAGGTCCAACTTACGGCAGAGCTTGGCGAACGACACGAACGAAATGGGCATCACGGCGCCTGACGCCGACTCCACCTGCCGGCGGACAACCGGCCTGGCCACGATTTCATCCTCAGCGAAATTGTGCATCGCTGCAGCCAGCAACGGCACCGCGTTCGTGCGCACCGTCCGTACCGAAGGTGGCATAGGGAAACTGCTCGGATAGAACCTGCGCTCCACAGTGCACAGCTGCGTCGAGCGCACATCGATATGGCGGTTGTGCTCCTTGTGCAAGGCCACTTCGAGGCGCGGAGCGGCAAATTTGGCCAAGCAAGGAATAGCGCTCAACAACCGATCCAACTGGTCGACACTTTGCTGCTGGCGGCTCAAAGCAAGGTTGAGCTCCTTCAGCGCATCGGCTGGCGCCTGCTTGAACCAATCGGGCAACTGCCTGGCGATCAGTGCCTCTACCGAGTCGGGTGGCAGGTCGTGCCTGGGGAAATCGCTCATGGACTGCCTCTCTATTTTGAGAAGCAGACAAGAAAGCTGAAAGAAGCCGTCATCCGGTGTTAATTAAATAGTACGCAGCTTGCGCCCCGTCGATTCGTTCGGATTACCGAACAACTGCATACCCATTCATTCGGGGATTCGGACGCAAATTCTGTTACATGACCACCGCTAAACTATTGATTGCCAGGTTCTGCGGGACGTTATGATCGAAATCAGGGCTTGGCACGACTCATGCTCTACACTTGGTAGCCGAGTGCAAACGCTTCTTTCTGTATTCGTTGAACGAAAGAGTCCGCCAACGGCTCCATAAAAAAAACAAACACGTCGAGGAAAATTTGATGCGTATCGTTCGTCAATTGCTGGGCGCCGCCATTGCGGCCGCTGTGATCGCTTCGCCGGCCATGGCCGAGGAGCTGACCGGCACCCTGAAGAAGATCAAGGATTCGGGCACCATCACCCTGGGCCACCGCGACTCCTCCATCCCGTTTTCCTACCTGGCCGGCAAGCCCGAGCCCGTGGGTTATTCGCATGACATCCAACTGGCTGTCGTCGATGCCCTGAAGAAGCAACTGGGGACCGACATCAAGGTCAAGTACAACCTGGTCACCTCCCAGACCCGCATCCCACTGGTGCAGAATGGCACCGTCGACCTCGAGTGCGGCTCCACCACCAACAACGTCGAGCGCCAGCAGCAAGTCGGCTTCTCGGTCGGTATCTTCGAAGTCGGTACCCGCCTGTTGACCAAGGTCAAGGACGGTCAGCCTGCATACAAAGACTTCCCGGACCTGGCTGGCAAAAACGTGGTGACCACCGCCGGCACCACCTCCGAACGCATCCTCAAGGCGATGAACGCCGACAAGCAGATGAAGATGAACGTGATTTCCGCCAAGGACCACGGTGAAGCCTTCAACATGCTCGAAAGCGGCCGCGCCGTGGCCTTCATGATGGACGACGCCCTGCTCGCCGGCGAAATGGCCAAGGCGCGCAAACCGTCGGACTGGGTCATTACCGGCACCCCACAGTCGTATGAAATCTACGGCTGCATGGTGCGCAAGGAAGACGCAGCCTTCAAGAAAGCGGTGGATGACGCCATTGTCGGTTACTTCAAGTCGGGCGAAGTCAACAAGAGCTACGAGAAGTGGTTCATGCAGCCGATCCCGCCAAAAGGCCTGAACCTGCAGTTCCAGATGAGCGACGAGCTGAAAAAACTGATCGCCGAGCCAACCGACAAGGCCGCGGACGAGAAGAAGTCCTGATCCTCAGCAATTAGTGGCCTGGTGCTCAAGCGCACGAATCAATCCTGCAGGCCACTCATTAGTGTCTAACCTTTCATCCGAGGGCGCGTGCCGCCCTTGGATGCTCGAAGGTGCCCGTGAAACAACCGTCTGAGGGGAAATCCCGATGAATTACAACTGGGACTGGGGCGTGTTCTTCAAGTCCACCGGCGTGGGCAGCGAAACCTATCTGGACTGGTACATCACCGGCCTGGGCTGGACCATCGCCATCGCCATCACCGCCTGGATCATCGCGCTGCTGCTGGGGTCGGTCCTCGGTGTCATGCGTACCGTGCCGAACCGCCTGGTATCGGGCATCGCCACCGCCTATGTGGAACTGTTCCGCAACGTGCCACTGCTGGTGCAGCTGTTCATCTGGTACTTCCTGGTACCAGACTTGCTGCCCGAAGGCTTGCAGGAGTGGTTCAAGCAGGACCTCAACCCGACCACCTCGGCACTGATCAGCGTGGTCATCTGCCTGGGCCTGTTCACCGCAGCCCGTGTCTGCGAGCAAGTACGTACCGGTATTCAGGCGCTACCCAAAGGCCAGGAAGCCGCTGCCCGCGCCATGGGCTTCAGCCTCCCGCAGATCTACAACAACGTGCTGCTGCCGCAGGCTTACCGCATCATCATTCCGCCGCTCACCTCCGAGTTTCTCAACGTCTTCAAGAACTCCTCGGTGGCGTCGCTGATCGGCCTGATGGAACTGCTGGCGCAGACCAAGCAAACCGCCGAATTCTCCGCCAACCTGTTCGAGGCGTTCACCTTGGCCACGCTGATCTACTTCACCCTGAACATGGGCCTGATGCTGCTCATGCGCATGGTCGAGAAAAAAGTCGCCGTGCCCGGCCTGATCTCCGTGGGGGGCAAGTAAATGGATATGGATTTCAGCGAAATCATCCCTGCCCTGCCTGCCCTGTGGGACGGCATGGTCATGACCCTGCAGCTGATGGTCATGGGTGTTGTCGGCGGTATCGCACTGGGCACCATCCTGGCACTGATGCGCCTGTCCTCGAGCAAACTGCTGTCACGTCTGGCAGGTGCGTACGTCAACTACTTCCGCTCGATCCCGCTGCTGCTGGTGATCACCTGGTTCTACCTGGCCGTGCCGTTCGTGCTGCGCTGGATTACCGGCGAAGACACGCCGGTCGGCGCGTTCACCTCCTGCGTGGTCGCTTTCATGATGTTCGAGGCCGCGTACTTCTGCGAAATCGTCCGTGCCGGCGTGCAGTCGATCTCCAAGGGCCAGATGGGCGCCGCGCAAGCGCTGGGCATGAACTACGCGCAGACCATGCGCCTGATCATCCTGCCCCAGGCGTTCCGCAAGATGACCCCACTGCTGCTGCAGCAGAGCATCATCCTGTTCCAGGACACCTCGCTGGTCTACACCGTGGGCCTGGTGGACTTCCTCAACTCGGCACGTTCCAACGGCGACATCATCGGGCGCTCACATGAGTTCCTGATCTTCGCCGGCGTCGTCTACTTCATCATCAGCTTCTCCGCTTCGTGGCTGGTCAAGCGCCTGCAAAAAAGGATCACCGTATGATTTCCATCAAGAACGTCAACAAGTGGTACGGCGACTTCCAGGTACTGACCGACTGCAGCACCGAGGTCAAGAAAGGTGAAGTGGTGGTGGTCTGCGGCCCGTCGGGCTCGGGCAAGTCCACCTTGATCAAGTGCGTCAACGCGCTGGAGCCGTTCCAGAAGGGCGATATCGTGGTCGATGGCACCTCGATCGCCGACCCGAAGACCAACCTGCCCAAGCTGCGCTCGCGCGTTGGCATGGTGTTCCAGCACTTCGAGCTGTTCCCGCACCTGACCATCACCGAGAACCTGACCATCGCCCAGCGCAAGGTCCTGGGCCGCAGCGAGGCTGAAGCCACCAAGAAGGGCCTGGCCCTGCTCGACCGTGTAGGCCTCAGCGCCCATGCCAAGAAGCACCCAGGCCAGCTCTCCGGCGGCCAGCAGCAGCGCGTTGCAATCGCCCGCGCCCTGGCCATGGACCCGATCGTCATGCTGTTCGACGAACCCACCTCGGCACTGGACCCGGAAATGGTCAGCGAGGTCTTGGACGTGATGGTGCAACTGGCCCACGAAGGCATGACCATGATGTGCGTGACCCACGAAATGGGCTTTGCCCGCAAGGTCGCCAACCGGGTCATCTTCATGGACAAGGGCAGCATCATCGAAGACTGCACCAAGGAAGAGTTCTTCGGTGACCAAAGCGCCCGCGACCAGCGCACCCAGCACTTCCTCAGCAAGATCCTGCAGCACTGATTCGGCCACAGCGTTCGCTGCCACGGGACCCACCGGGCAGCGGATGCTGGTCGTGACAAGGCCACTGTGATGAAATGCGACCCCTCGCTACTGCTCCCTGCCAAGCCTGCCGTGAATTCCCGCCTGATTCGTCAATTGCTGTTGCCGCCCCTGATCATCCTGCTGATGGTCGGCCTGGGCCTGGCCGGCTACCTGATAAGCGAAAACAACGGCATCCGCACGCTCAGCGAAAACGGCGAACGCCAATTGGAGCTGCACGCGCGCACGGTCGAAAGCGAGATCAGCAAGTACACCTACCTGCCGAGCCTGCTGGAGCTGGAAGACAGTGTCTCGCACCTGCTCACCGACCCGGATGGCGGCTCGCGCCAGACGGTCAACGAATACCTTGAGGGCCTGAACCGGCGCAGCCGCAGCCGGGCCATCTTCGTCCTCGACACCAACGGCCGGGTACAGGCGACCAGCAACTGGCGTGATGCCGACTCGTTCCTGGGTGAAGACCTGTCATTCCGCGCCTACTTCCAGACCGCTGTGCGCGGCGAGCCAGGGCGCTTCTACGGCATCGGCAGTACCACTGGCGAAGCCGGCTACTATCTGGCCCATGGCCTGGAAGAACACGGCAAGATCATTGGCGTGGCAGTGATCAAGGTGCGCCTGGACACCCTCGAAGAACGCTGGCAACGTGCCCGCCTGGAGGCGTTCGTCAGCGACGAGAACGGCATCATCATCCTCTCCAGCGACCCAGCCCGGCGCTTGAAATCGGTGCGCCCGCTGACCCCGCAAATCAAGGAACGGCTGGCGCGCAGCCTGCAGTACTACTGGTGGCCGCTGAACGAGTTGCAGCCACTGGCCCGGGAAACCCTGGCCGATGGCGTGGAAAAACTGACCTTCCCGGCCAATAGCGAAACCGCCCAGGGCAAGCCGCACGAAGTCGCCTACCTGGCACAGACCCGGCGGCTGGCCGACACGCCCTGGCATTTCACCCTGCTGACCCCGCTGCAAGACCTGCGTCGCGAGTCCATGGTGCAGGGCATACTGGTGGGCGTGGCCTTCGCCTTGCTGGCGATCCTCGGCATCGCCTGGAACGAGCGGCGCAAAGTGATCGCCACCCGCCTGGCAGCCCGCGAGGCGCTGGAAGAAGCCAACAGCCAACTGGAGCGGCGAATTGCCGAACGCACCGCCGACCTGCGCGCCAGCAACGAACGCCTGAAAGGGCAGATTCGCGAGCGCCGGCATGCCGAGCAGACCTTGCGCCACGCCCAGGATGAGCTGGTGCAGGCAGGCAAACTGGCCGCCATCGGGCAAATGTCCACCAGCATTGCCCACGAGCTGAATCAGCCACTGGCGGCGCTGCGCACCTTGTCTGGCAATACCGTGCGCTTCCTCGAACGCGGGGCGCTGGAAACCGCCAGTGCCAACCTGCGCACCATGAACGACCTGATCGACCGCATGGGCCGCATCACCGCCAGCCTGCGCTCGTTCGCCCGGCGCGGCGACGACAGCGGCCAGGCTTCACTGGCCAAGGCGGTGGAGGCTACCTTGCAGGTGCTGGCCAACCGCATCAGCGCCTGCCACCTGCAACTGCACCACCAGTTCGAGGACCAGCAACTGGCCATCGACCAAACTCGCCTGGAGCAGATTCTGGTCAACCTGATCGGCAACGCCCTCGATGCCATGGCCGCACAACCGCTCCCCGAGCTGTGGCTCGAAGGCGAGCTGCAAGGCGACAAGTACCGTTTGCAGGTGCGCGACAACGGCCACGGTATCGACGCCGAGGCGCGCAAGCACCTGTTCGAACCTTTCTTCACCACCAAACCGGGCGAACATGGCCTGGGCCTGGGCCTGACCCTGTCGGCGAGCCTTGCCGCCGCCGCCAAGGGCAGCCTGAACGTCGAGCACCCCGCCACCGGCGGCACGGCCTTCGTCCTGGCCCTGCCCCTGGTTTCTCCCCCTAGCGAATCGGCAGAGCATCCATGAACCAAGCGCCACTTACCGTCCTGATCGTCGAAGACGACCCGCATGTGCTGCTCGGCTGCCAACAGGCACTGGCCCTCGAGGACATCGCCTGCGAAGGCGTGGGCAGCGCCGAACAGGCACTGGAGCGCATCGGCGACGATTTCGCCGGCATTGTCGTCAGCGATATCCGCCTGCCGGGCATCGATGGCCTGGAGTTGCTCAATCGCCTCAAGGCCCGTGACCGCAGCCTGCCGGTGGTGCTGATTACCGGCCATGGCGATATCGACATGGCCGTCGGCGCCATGCGCAACGGTGCCTACGACTTCATGGAAAAACCGTTCTCCCCCGAGCGGCTGGTCGACGTGGTGCGCCGCGCATTGGAGCAACGTGGGCTGTCGCGCGAAGTAGTGGCCCTGCGCCGCCAACTGGCCGAACAGAGCAGCCTGGAGGGGCGCATCATTGGCCGCTCGCCGGCCATGGAGCACTTGCGCGAATTGATCGCCAACGTTGCCGATACTTCAGCCAACGTACTGATCGAAGGTGAAACCGGCACCGGCAAAGAGCTGGTCGCGCGTTGCCTGCACGACTTCAGCCGCCGCCAGGGTCAGCCGTTCGTGGCGCTGAACTGTGGCGGCCTGCCGGAAAACCTGTTCGAAAGCGAGATTTTCGGCCACGAGGCCAACGCCTTCACCGGTGCCGGCAAACGCCGCATCGGCAAGATCGAACATGCCAATGGCGGTACGCTGTTCCTCGATGAAGTGGAAAGCATGCCGATCAACCTGCAGATCAAGCTGCTGCGCGTGCTGCAGGAGCGCACCCTGGAGCGACTGGGCTCGAACCAGAGCATCCCGGTGGACTGCCGGGTGATCGCGGCGACCAAAGCCGACCTCGATACCCTGGGCCAGAGTGGCCAGTTCCGCAGCGACCTGTACTACCGGCTGAACGTGGTAACCCTCGAACTGCCTCCGCTGCGTGAACGCCGTGAGGACATCCTGCAATTGTTCGAACACTTCCTGCAGCAGTCGGCCCTGCGCTTCGACCGGGAAACACCGACACTGGACAGCCAGACACTATCGCGTCTGATGGCCCATGACTGGCCGGGCAACGTGCGCGAGTTGCGCAACGTGGCCGAACGCTACGCCCTCGGCCTGCCAGCGTTCAAGAAAGGCCCCAGTGGTGGTGCCAGCCAAGGCCTGGGCTTTGCCGAGGCGGTGGAAGCATTCGAACGCAACCTGCTCAGCGATGCGCTGCAACGCACCGGCGGCAACCTGAGCCAGGCCAGCCAAGAGCTGGGCATGGCCAAGACCACGCTATTCGACAAAGTGAAAAAATACGGCCTCGGCTGAGTTCAACCCAAACTGGAAAGACAACGTGGACCTGGTATTCAAAGCTGCCCTGGGCGCTGGTGTGGTGCTACTGCTGGCGGTGCTGTCGAAAACGCGCAACTACTACATCGCCGGGCTGGTGCCGCTGTTCCCCACCTTCGCCCTGATCGCCCATTACATCGTCGGCAAGGGGCGCAGCATTGCCGACCTGAAGACCACCATTGCCTTTGGCATGTGGTCGATCATTCCGTACTTCGTGTACCTGGCGACCCTGTATGTGCTGGTCGATCGCCTACGCCTGGAAGCATCGCTGGCGTTGGCCACGGTGGCCTGGCTGATGGCCGCTACCGTGCTGGTGACCGTGTGGGTGCGGCTGCACTGAGCCTGCAACCTACCTTTGGTTCACAACCCGGCGATGTGCGTGACATCCTGCCGGTGCGCCTGCAGGTAGGGCAACACCGCCCCCAGCAGCGGCGCCTTGAAGGGTTCCTGGAAGCGGTGCGCCAAGCCCGGTATCAGGCGCAACTGGCTGCCCTGGATATGCGCCGCCAGGTGTACGCCGTGCATCACCGGCAATAACGGGTCGGCTGTGCCGTGTACCACCAGGGTCGGCACCCGCAGCTGGTTGAGCAACTCGACGCGACTCGGCTCGGCCAGAATCGCCATGATCTGGCGCTTGGCCCCGTCAGGATTGAACGCCCGGTCGTAAGCCACGGCAGCCTGGTGCAGCAACACCGCGCGGTCATCCCGTACCTCGGGGCTGCCCAGGGCCGCCAGCAGGTCGGCCTGCTGCTCGATGGCCACCTCGCGGTTCGGCGCGCTGCGCCGGGCCAGCAGTTGCACCAGCGCCGGATCCGGTGCCGGCAGCCCCGCCGCCCCTGAACTGGACATGACCAACGTCAGGCTGCGCACACGCTCGGGCGCCATCGCCGCCAGGTGCTGGGCAATCATGCCGCCCATGCTCACGCCCAGTACATGAAACTGGTGCACACCCAAGGCGTCCATCAGGCGCAGGCCGTCATCTGCCATATCCGTCAGCGTGTAGGGCGCCGCCACCGGCAAGCCCAGCTTGTAGCGCAACAACTCGACCGTCAGGTTGGCCGAAGGTGGCATCTGGTTCCAGCGTGACAGGCCGACATCGCGGTTGTCATAGCGAATCACCCGAAAGCCCTGGCGGCACAATGCCTCGACCACATCGTCCGGCCAATGAATCAACTGCCCGCCCAGGCCCATGACCAGCAGCAAGGCCGGATCACGCGGTGAACCGACGCTCTGGTACACCAGGCTGACCGCGCCCAGTTCGGCACGCTGCACCGCTACATGTGCATCACAACGCTGTTCGGCGAAACTCGCAGGTACGCTGAACAGGAAGAAAAGAAAAAGCCAAAAAGCCCGCATGAAAGAAACACCAGAATGCAGATCCCCAGTAAAGCGCGAGTCTGATGAATTCTGTTCGGGCGCGCTGCCACAGTTCGGTGACAGTTTCATGACGCCCGCCAGACGGTGCGGCCGATCGCCCAGTCGACAGGCGCAGCAACATGAGAGAAACTCAACTCATTCCCTGTTTCCTCAAATCCACACCCCGGAGTCAGCTGTGCTGGAGATCCGTCACCTGAAAACCCTTCATGCCCTGCGCGAAGCCGACAGCCTGGTGGAGGCCGCCGAGCGCCTGCACCTGACCCAGTCGGCACTGTCGCACCAGTTCAAGGAGCTGGAAGAGCGCCTGGGCCTGCCCATTTTCGTACGCAAGACCAAGCCGATTCGCTTCACCAGCGCCGGGCTGCGCCTGCTGCAACTGGCCGATGCCACCCTGCCGCTGCTGCGCGGCGCCGAGCGTGACATCGCGCGGCTGGCCGGTGGCACTGCCGGGCGCCTGCACATGGCCATCGAATGCCACAGCTGCTTCCAGTGGCTGATGCCGACCATCGACCAGTTCCGCGATGCTTGGCCGGAAGTGGAGCTGGACCTGGCCTCCGGTTTCGCCTTTGCCCCGTTGCCGGCCCTAGCGCGCGGCGATCTTGACCTGGTGGTGACCTCCGACCCGGTGGACCTGGCAGGCATCACTTATGTGCCGCTGTTCACCTACGAGGCGATGCTGGCGGTGGCCAACCAGCACCCGCTGGCGAGCAAGCCATACATGGTGCCGCAAGATCTGCTCGACCAGACGTTGATCACCTACCCGGTGGAACGCGACCGCCTGGACATCTTCACCCGCTTCCTGGAACCGGCCGATATCGAGCCAGCCGCCGTGCGTACCTCGGAGCTGACGGTAATGATGATGCAGCTGGTGGCCAGCGGCCGTGGGGTGTGCGGCATGCCGCATTGGGCGCTGCACGAGTACAGTTCGCGCGGCTATGTGAAGGGCAAGCGCCTGGGCGAAAAAGGCCTGTTTGCCACGCTTTATGCCGCCGTGCGCACCGACATGCTCGATGCGCCGTACATGCGCGACTTCTTGCTGACGGCCAAGGACACCTCGTTCGCCACCCTCGATGGCGTCAGCGCGGTGCGTTGAGTACCTGACGGTACAGCGGCAGGATCAGGTCGCGGGTCAGGGGCGCCAGTGGCATGACGGGCGCCTGATCGGCGGCCAGCCACACCACCTCCTCGATTTCTGCAGCCGGAACCACGGCTGCGGCGCTGTCGACACGGAACAGTTCGGCCTGCACTTCAAAACCTGGCTCGTTGGCGGCTGGCGCGCTGAACTGGCCCAGGTGCACGACCTGGGCCGGGTCGATGTGCAGGCCCAGTTCCTCGTGCAACTCGCGCACCAGAGCCTGCACCGGCGTTTCACCGGCATCGATCTTGCCACCGGGCTGCATGAAGGCCTCGGTGCCACGCTTGCGTACCAGCAGGGTACGGCCCAGAGGGTCGATCAGCAGGGCGGCGGCGATGCGGATGGTGTTGGGCATGGGGTGGGCTCGCTGGAAACTATGGCCGGGGAGGATCCCATGGGGCCCTTGGCCTGACAAGGCCAGTCATTCCTGTACCGGCCGCTTCGCAACACAGGTTCTTGCTGGCCTGGCAGACGAACGGCCCCTTGCCAACCCGCCACACACCCGCCATAACCAACAGATGAACCTGCCCGCCAAATACCACCCGGTGCTCGAGCTGTTCCACCCTGCCGTATGCACCTGGTTTCGTCGCCATTTCGCCACGGTCACCGATGCCCAGGCACAGGCTTGGCCGCTGATTCATGCGGGCCAATCGACGCTGCTGGCTGCACCGACCGGCTCGGGCAAGACGCTAAGTGCCTTCCTGGCCGTGCTGGACGAACTGTTCCGCCAAGGCCTGGAGCACCAGGGCGAACTGCCAGCACAGACCCAAGTCGTCTACGTATCACCGCTCAAAGCCCTGTCCAATGACATTCGCCTGAACCTGCAGGCCCCGCTCGAAGGCATCAGCCAGGCCCTCGCGGAGCAAGGCCTGAACGCGCCACGCATCACCACGGCGGTGCGCACCGGCGACACGCCGCAGAAGGAACGCGCCGCCATGCGCAAGCTGGCCCCGCACATCCTGGTGACCACCCCCGAATCGCTTTACGTGTTGATGGGCTCGGCGTCTGGCCGCGAAGGCCTGGCCAACGTGCACACGGTAATCGTCGACGAAATCCACGCCCTGGCTGGCAACAAACGCGGCGCCCACCTGGCACTTACCCTGGAGCGCCTGCAGGCCTTGTGCCGCCAGCCACTGCGGCGTATCGGCCTGTCCGCCACGCAACGCCCGGTAGAACGGGTGGCGCAGTTTCTGGTCGGTAGCGGGCGCCCCTGCGCCATTGTCGATGTCGGCCATGCGCGCAAGCGCGACCTGGCCATCGAAGTGCCGCCGGTACCGCTGGGTGCGGTGATGGCCACCGATGTCTGGGGCCTGGTCTACGACCGCCTGGCCACCCTTGCCCGTGAACATCGCACCACACTGGTATTCGTCAATACCCGGCGCCTGGCAGAGCGCATCACCCGCCACCTCAGCGACCGGTTGGGCAAAGAAGCGGTTGCCGCGCACCATGGCAGCTTGTCCAAAGAACTGCGCCTGGATGCGGAGCAGCGGCTCAAGCGCGGCCAGCTTCAGGTGCTGGTCGCGACCGCATCGCTGGAGCTGGGCATTGATATCGGCGATGTCGACCTGGTCTGCCAGATCGCCTCGCCGGGCTCGATTGCCGCCTTCCTGCAACGGGTTGGCCGCGCCGGCCACCAGGTCGATGGTGTGCCCAAGGGGCGCTTGTTCCCCACCTCTCGCGATGACTTGATCGAATGCGTTGCCCTGCTCGACAGCGTGCGCCAGGGCGAGCTGGACGAACTGCACATCCCCCGTGCACCGCTGGATGTGCTGGCCCAGCAGATCGTCGCCGAAGCCAGCAACCAGGCCTGGCACGAACAGGCACTGCTGGATTGCCTGCGTCAGGCCACGCCTTATGCCGAGCTTGACCAGGACCACTATCAAGCCCTGCTACGCATGCTCGCCGAAGGCTACAACGGCCGCCTGGGAGTACGCAGCGCCTACCTGCACCGCGATGCGGTCAGCGGTACCTTGCGTGGCCGGCGTGGCAGCCAGCTGACGGCGCTGACCAGCGGCGGCACTATCCCCGACAACGCCGACTACACCGTGTTGCTGGAACCGCAGGCGCTGAACATCGGCAGCGTCAATGAAGACTTTGCCGTGGAGAGCATTGCCGGCGATATCTTTCAGCTGGGCAATGCCTCCTACCGCATTCTGCGCGTCGAACCGGGTCGGGTAAGAGTGGAGGATGCCCATGGCCTGCCACCTACCATTCCGTTCTGGCTGGGCGAAGCGCCGGGGCGCAGTGACGAACTGTCTGCCGCCGTGGCCCGCCTGCAGGCGCGGATCGACCAGCGACTGGCACAGGCCGGCAGCGACATGGCCGAGGTACTGACATGGTTGCAGGCTACCTTCGGACTGGGCGAGGACAGCGCCGGGCAGTTGCTCGACTACCTGGCCCGCACCCGCGAAGTGCTTGGCGCCCTGCCCTCGCAGGACACCCTGGTAATGGAGCGTTTTTTCGATGAGTCCGGCGGGACCCAACTGATCATCCATTCACCATACGGCAGCCGCATCAACCGCGCCTGGGGCCTGGCCCTGCGCAAGCGCTTTTGCCGCACCTTCAACTTCGAGCTGCAGGCAGCCGCCAGCGAAGACGCCATCGTGCTGTCGCTGTCCACCAGCCACAGCTTCGAACTGGACGAAGTGTGGCGCTACCTCAATAGCCGCAGCGCCGAGCCTATCCTCATCCAGGCCCTGCTGGACGCGCCGCTGTTTGGTGTGCGCTGGCGCTGGAACGCGGGTGTCGCCATGGCCCTGCCACGCTTCGTGGGCGGGCGCAAAGTGGCACCACAGATCCAGCGAATGAAGAGTGAAGACCTGGTTGCCGCGGTGTTTCCCGACCAGATCGCCTGCCTGGAAAACATCCCCGGCGAGCGGCAGATTCCCGACCACCCGCTGGTCGAGCAAACCCTCGACGACTGCCTGCACGAGGCGATGGACAGCGAAGGCTGGCTAGCCCTGTTACGGCGCATGGAAAGCGGCGAAGTGCGCTTGCTATGCCGCGACCTGCCCGCCCCTTCGCCCCTCGCTTCAGCCATTCTCAACGCGCGGCCGTATGCTTTTCTGGACGATGCCCCCCTGGAAGAACGCCGCACCCAGGCGGTGCTCAACCGGCGCTGGAACGATGTACACAGTGGCGATGACCTGGGCGCGCTGGACGCGGATGCCATTGCTGCCGTAGCGGCCGAGGCCTGGCCACAGCCGGGCAATAGCGATGAAATGCACGAAGCGTTGATGAGCCTGGGCGCCATCAGCCAAGCCGAGGTCGCGGCCAACCCCAGCTGGGACCTGCTGCTAAGGCAACTGGCCAAGGCCGGGCGCGCCTTGCGCCTAGCTGATGACAACCTCTGGCTGGCCCGCGAGCGGCTGAACCTGCTGCTGGCACTGTACCCGGCAGCACACCTGGAGCCAGCGCTCGAACTGCTCGCTGGCTTTGATCAGCCCATCGACCCGGACAGTGCACTGAGCGAGCTGCTGCGCGCCCGCCTGAGCGGCCATGGCCCGCAGACCCAGGCACAGATCGCTGCGCCATTGGGCAAATCGGCAATCGATATCGAGCACGCGTTGGCCCGCCTGGAAGCTGAAGGCTACGTGCTGCGCGGGTATTTCAGCCCCGGCGCAACTGACCTGCAATGGTGCGAGCGCCATTTGCTGACGCGCATCCACCGCTACACGGTCAAACGCCTGCGTCGCGAGATCGAACCGGTCAGCCTGCAGGACTTCATGCGTTTTCTGTTCGACTGGCAGCACCTGGCGCCTGACGAGCGCCTGCGTGGCCCGCAGGCGGTGGCCCAAGTGCTGGGCCAGTTGCAGGGGTTCCCCTGCGCCGCCGGCGCCTGGGAGGCGGAGCTGCTGCCAGCGCGCATCGACGGCTACAGCCCGCATTGGCTCGACGATGCCTGCCGCAGCGGGCAGTTTGCCTGGAGCAGGTTGGCGGCAACGGTAGCAAGCAGCACGCTGGCCAGTACGCCATTGGTACTGCTGCCGCGCGACCAACTGAATACCTGGCGCAGTCTGGCGCCCGTGCCTGCAGTCGATACCCTCGGCCTGCGCGCGCAACGTGTACACGAAACACTCAAAAGCCAGGGTGCGCTGTTCTTCGATGAACTGGCGCAGGAGGCACGCCTGCTGCCCAGCGAGCTGGAAACTGCGCTGCAAGAGTTGGTGGGGTCAGGCCTGGTCGGTGCGGACAGTTTCACCGGCCTGCGCAGCCTGATCACGCCTGCGGCCAAGCGCAGGTCACGCAACGGCCGCCGTGGACATCCGCCGCTTTCCAGCAGCATGGCGCATGCCGGGCGTTGGGCACTGCTGCGCCGCAGCGAGACACCACCGGATCACGAACAGCGCCTGGAGCACATTGCCCGCACCCTGCTGCACCGCTATGGCGTTATCTGCTGGCGGCTGCTGGAGCGCGAGAGTGATGTATTGCCGCCGTGGCGTGAGCTGCTGCGCTGCTATCACCGGCTGGAGGCGCGGGGCGAGGTCCGTGGCGGGCGCTTCATTGCCGGGCTGGCTGGTGAACAGTTCGCCCTGCCGGAGGCGGTGGGGTTGCTGCGGCAGGTCAGGCGACGTGAACCAGACGCAGCGCTGCAGGTAATCAGTGCCGGCGACCCGCTGAACCTTGTCGGCTCGCTACTGCCCGGAGCGAAAGTGCCAGCGGTGAGTGGTAACCGCCTGCTGTATCGCGACGGGGTACCGGTGGCGGTTCAGGTAGCCGGGCGTTGTTCATTTCTGGTCGACGCACCCGCACAAGAGCAGGACAACTGGCGGCAGAAACTGCTGCGCGAAACACGCCCAAAGAGGTAAGTGCCAGACCAGGGACCTTGCGCGAATGATTTTCGCTACCCCGATTTTAATTTGCAGCGCCTGACAACTTGGCTATGGTCGGGGTTTGCCCCCAGGCCCTGAGCCTGACCGCGCCATCGCAAGGACCCTGTATGAGCCTGTCACTTCTCAGTCGCTATGCCTTCTTCGCCGCCTGTGTGTTGTTCACCCTGGCGAGCCTGCCTTTCACCCACCATGAATGGTTGTGGCCGTTCACCCTGACCACCGGCATCCTCAGCTTGATCGGCGTGTTCGACCTGCTGCAGCAGCGCCATGCGGTACGTCGCAACTATCCAATCCTGGGCAACATCCGCTATCTGGTCGAGGCCATTCGCCCGGAAATCCGTCAGTACCTGTTGGAGTCCGACAGCGACGCCCTGCCGTTCTCGCGCGCCCAGCGTTCGCTGGTGTATGCCCGGGCTAAAAACGAAGCCTCGGACAAACCGTTCGGCACGCTGATCGACGTCTATGAGTCCGGCTTCGAGTTCATCGGCCACTCCATGCGCCCGGCGCCGTTGGCCGACCCGGCCAGCTTCCGCGTCATCGTCGGCGGGCCACAGTGCAGCCAGCCGTATTCAGCGTCGATCTTCAATATTTCGGCCATGAGCTTCGGCTCGCTCAGCGCCAATGCCATCCGCGCGCTCAACCAAGGCGCCAAGCTGGGCAATTTCCACCATGACACCGGCGAGGGCAGCATCAGCCCGTACCACCGCGAGCACGGTGGCGACCTGGTGTGGGAGCTGGGCAGCGGCTACTTCGGCTGCCGCACCCCGGACGGGCGCTTCGACCCCGAGCGCTTCGCAGCCCAGGCACGCACCCCACAGGTGCGCATGATCGAAATCAAGATGAGCCAGGGCGCCAAACCCGGCCACGGCGGCATCCTGCCCAAACACAAGGTCACCCAGGAAATTGCCGAAACCCGTGGCGTGCTGATGGGTGAGGACTGCATTTCGCCGTCACGCCACAGCGCGTTCTCCACCCCGATCGAGATGATGCAGTTCATCGCCCAACTGCGTGAACTGTCCGGCGGCAAGCCAGTGGGCTTCAAGTTCTGCCTGGGCCACCCGTGGGAGTTCATGGGCATTGCCAAGGCCATGCTGGAAACCGGCATTCTGCCCGACTTCATCGTCGTCGATGGCAAGGAAGGTGGCACCGGCGCGGCGCCCGTGGAGTTCACCGACCATATCGGCGTGCCGCTGCGTGAAGGCCTGCTGTTCGTGCACAACACCCTGGTCGGCCTGAACCTGCGTGACAAGATCAAACTGGGTGCCAGCGGCAAGATCGTCAGCGCCTTCGACATCGCCAGCGTGCTGGCCATTGGCGCCGACTGGGCCAACTCGGCACGTGGCTTCATGTTCGCCATTGGCTGCATTCAGTCGCAAAGCTGCCACACCAACAAATGCCCGACCGGCGTGGCCACGCAAGACCCGCTGCGCCAGCGCGCCCTGGTGGTGCCGGACAAGGCGCAGCGGGTGCTGAACTTCCACCACAATACCTTGCGTGCCTTGGCTGAAATGCTCGCGGCGGCAGGCCTGGAGCATCCGGCGCAATTGGAAGCCAAGCACCTGGTTCGGCGCATCTCGGCTACCGAAATCAAGCTGTTCTCGCAGATACATGTGTTCTTGAAACCAGGTGAGTTGCTGACCGGCGAGGTGAATGGGCAGTTCTATTCGCGGATGTGGCAACTGGCGCGGGCGGACAGCTTTGAGCCACACAGCGAAGTGGCGGCCTGATAGGGCCATGGGGCCGCTTTGCGGCCCCAGCTACTTCAAATCAGGAAGCGGTACTCGCTACACCTTGTACTTCTTTGGGTGCCAGACGGAACGCGTAATACAACACCGTCAGCAGCACCAGGAACGCCGGGCCGATGTACAGGGCCACACGGGTATCCTCGAAGTAGGCCATCAAGCCGACCACCAGCACCAGGAAGGCCAGTGCCAGGTACGAGCTCAGCGGCCACAGCCACATGCGGTACTTCAGCGCCTTGCGTTCGGCGGTAGTCAGGCCAGCACGGAACTTCAGCTGTGCCAGCAGGATCATCACCCAGGTCCAGATCGCACCGAAGGTGGCGATCGAAGTCACCCAGACGAAGACCTTTTCCGGCACCAGGTAGTTGGCCAGCACGCCCAGCAGCAACGCGCCGATCGACAGCAGCAGGGCATTACGTGGCACGCCATTCTTCGACGTACGGGCGAAGGCCGCCGGGGCCTGGCCATTCTGCGCCAGGCTGTAGAGCATGCGCCCGGTACTGAAGATACCGCCGTTGCACGACGACAGCGCCGCAGTGATGACCACGAAGTTGATGATGCCGGCAGCGGTCTTGATCCCGAGGCGCTCGAAGGTCATGACGAACGGGCTGCCTTGGCTGCCGATTTCGTTCCATGGGTAGATCGACAGGATCACG
This sequence comes from Pseudomonas sp. NY8896, assembly GCF_039634505.1. Taxonomy (NCBI): domain Bacteria; kingdom Pseudomonadati; phylum Pseudomonadota; class Gammaproteobacteria; order Pseudomonadales; family Pseudomonadaceae; genus Pseudomonas; species Pseudomonas sp. NY8896. Next base: position 1,895,131 of record NZ_CP132350.1, on the reverse strand, counting down.
AACAACGCACCGACGTAGAACAGCAGGATGCGCCAGAACACCGAGCCGATGGCCTGCGGAATGGTCTTTTGCGGGTTGCGTGCTTCACCAGCGGTCAAGCCGATCATTTCCACGCCCAGGTAGGCGAACATCACCATCTGCAACGACATCAGCACGCCAGTCACGCCATTGGGCATGAAGCCGCCATTGCTCCACAGATTGGAGATACCGACGGCCACACCGTCGTTGCCGAAACCGAAGGCGATGACGCCAATGCCGCCGATGACCATGGCAATGATCGTGACGATCTTGATCAGGGCGAACCAGAACTCGAATTCACCGAAGGCCTTCACCGCCACCAGGTTGACCGCGCCCATGCTGCCTAGCGCCGCCAGGGCCCAGATCCAGCGTGGTACGTCGGGGAACCAGATGCCCATGTAGATGGCCACCGCGGTGATTTCGGCAACGCAGGTCACCAACCACAGGAACCAGTAGTTCCAACCGGTGAGGAAGCCCGCCAACGGGCCGAGGTAGTCCTGTGCATAACGGCTGAAGGAGCCGGCGACAGGGTTGTGCACGGCCATTTCACCCAGGGCGCGCATGATCACCAGGATGGCCAGGCCGCCGATGATGTAGGAGAACATGATGGCTGGGCCGGCCATTTCGATAGCCTTGGCCGAACCGAGGAAAAGACCGACACCGATACAGGCGCCCAGCGCCATCAGGCGGATGTGCCGTTCGCCCAGTTCGCGCTTGAGCGGGCCGCCTTCAGTGGCCTGGCCGTGGGCAGAGTGGTTGCCGACTGGCATAGCAATACAACCTCATTTTGTTATTGGATTTGACCTTCGTGCAGCACCGACCATGCCGATAGGCGTGATGTTGGCTTGCCAGGCTGGCCTCGTGGGCCGGCCCGTGTGCCGGAGTAGAGCGCCCGGCAAGGCGAAGGGGGCGAGCAGTATAGGAAGACCCTTGTAGGGATTTTCGCTGTATATACAGGAATAATCAGCAAGTTCTCTCGAGCCTGGGGGCACTGGCTTGCCTGCGATCAGGCGTCCAGCGGCCGCAAAACCTCCGCGGCACCATAGCAACATCGCCGTACGTAGAAACCCACACCAAAGCCGTATAGCCCTACGCCGCTTTTCTCCACCTCCTACAAATTTTTCACCTCACCCGCTCAACGTCTAAGCTTCAGACAAGCAAGACGAAAACACCTGGCCGGATAGAAGACTATGGGCGCACTGTGGCAATCGGAACCAAGCAGAACGGAAGCACCCGAGATACCTCCGGCCGAGACGCCACAACCCAAGTCCCCCCGTCAGCGTCGGCTATGGTGGCGGCTGATCATCCTTATCCTGCTGGTGGCACTGGTAGCCATCGGTGTGGCCGCGTATGACGAATTCCGTACCTCCGAGCTGCAATCGCGCGAGTTCAGCAAACTGGCCGGTACGCTGACCTACTCGCTGCAGCCCGGCCCCAGCGATGCCATCATCTACCCAGGTGATGGGCCGTTCGACAAACGCCTTGGCTATAGCGCCCTGGGCGAATTCCTGCCGCGCCTGCTCAAGCGCGACTACCTGATCAGCGAACAGGTGAAGTTCTCACCGGCATTGATGAACTACGTCGATCATGGGCTGTTCGCCCCCTATATCGAGAAGATCCAGGCCGGCCTGTCGATCACCGACTGCCGCGGCGACACGCTGTACCAGTACAACTACCCACAGCACCTGTACCCGGATTTTGCAGCGATCCCGCCGGTGATGGTGAACAGCCTGCTGTTCATCGAAAACCGCGACCTGCTGGACACCCAAGACCCACGTAACAACCCGGCCGTGGACTGGCCACGCTTCGCCAAGGCCGCCTACAGCCAGGTGGCCAAGTACCTGGCCCTGCCCGGCCAGTCTGCCGGTGGCAGCACCCTGGCCACACAGCTGGAGAAGTATCGCCACTCACCCGATGGCCTGACGGTGTCGGGCGCGGAAAAGATCCGCCAGATGGTTTCTGCCAGCGTGCGTGCCTACCAGGGCGGCCCTGACACCACCGAGGCACGTCAACGCATCGTGCGCGACTACCTCAACAGCGTGCCGCTGTCGGCGGTGCCTGGGCATGGTGAAGTACATGGCATGGCCGAAGGCCTGCGGGTGTGGTACGGCGCCGACTTCGACCAGGTCAACCAGGCCCTGAACGCCACCTCCACCGACCCCGAAAGCATGGCCGCGCGCGGGTTGGCCCTGCGCCAGGTGCTGTCGCTGATGATTGCCCAGCGCCGTCCCTCGCATTACTTGTCCAAAGGCCGGGTCGAGCTGGCAGAGCTGACCGACGCGCACATTCGCGTGCTCGCCGCCAACAAAATCATCGAGCAACCACTGGCCGATGCCGCACTGGCCAGCAAGGCGGTGTACCGCGACTGGGTAGCGCAACCGACCATCGTGCCGATCGTTACCAACAAGGGCATCAGCCTGGCGCGCAACCGCCTGGCAGCCATGCTCAACCGCCCGCTGTACGACCTCGACCGCCTCGACGTGTCGGCCACCAGTACCTTGCAGGCTGACCTGCAGTTGCAGGTCAGCCAGTACCTGAAAAACCTTGCCGACCCAGCGTTTGCCGCGCAGATGGGCCTGATCGGCGAGCGCCTGCTCACCGCCAAGACCACCGACCAAGTGAGCTACAGCTTCACCTTGTTCGAGCGCACCGCCGATGGCTCCCGGGTGCGGGTGCAGACCGACAGCACCAACCAGCCCTTCGACATCAACGAAGGCAGCAAGTTGGAACTGGGCTCCACCGCCAAGTTGCGGGTACTGACCACCTACCTGGAAATCATCGCCGAGCTGCACGACAAATACGCCGGCAAACCTGCCGCCGAGTTGAAGAAGGTCGACGTGGCCGAACTCGACCGCATCACTCAATGGTCGCTGGAATGGCTGGCGCAGAACAGCAAGAACCAAAGCCTGGATGCCATGCTCGACGCTGCGCTTGAGCGCAAATACTCCGCCAACACCGGTGAAGCTTTCTTCACAGGCGGCGGCATGCACGTGTTCAACAACTTCCGCAAGGAAGACAACAACCGCAACCCGACGCTCAAGGATGCGCTGCGCGAATCGATCAACCTGCCGTTCATCCGCCTGATGCGCGACCTGGTGCGTTACGTGACCTACCAGCAGCCGTACAACCGTGTGCCGCTGCTCAAGGACGACGCAGACCCACGCCGCCAAGAATACCTGGCCCGCTTCGCCGACAAGGAAGGCACCAACTACCTGATGCGTTTCTGGAAGAAGTACCAGCGCAAAACCTCGCAGCAGCGCCTGGACACCTTCCTCGACAGCATGCGCGTGACCCCGCAGCGGTTGGCGGCGGTGCACCGCTACCTGTTCCCCGAGGCCGGCCAGGAAACGTTCAACGCCTTCGTGCGCGCCCACCTGAAGGGTGACAAGATCGTGCTGGGCAAGCTGACCGACGGCCGCCTGTCAGAGATGTACGAGGCTTACGGCCCAGGCAAGTATGACTTGCCCGACCAGGGTTACATCGCCAAGGTCCACCCGCTGGACTTGTGGCTGCTCGGCTACCTGCTGAAGAGCCCAAGCTCGACCTTGACCGAAATGATCAACGCCAGCCGTTTCGAACGCCAGGAGGTGTATGGCTGGCTGTTCAAGAGCCGCTACCAGGGCGCCCGTGACAGCCGTATCCGCACCATGGTCGAGATTGAAGCCTTCCTCGATATTCACCAGCGCTGGAAGCGCGTGGGCTATCCATTCGACCACCTGGTGCCCTCGCTGGCCACCGCCATCGGCAGTTCGGGCGACCGCCCCGCCGCGCTCTCCGAACTGGTCGGGATCATCCAGAACGACGGCATTCGCCTGCCAACCCTGCGCATAGACACCCTGCACTTCGCGGCCAACACACCTTACGAGACCAAGCTGGTCACCGACCCGGACCGGGGCGTGCGGATTCTGCCGGTTGAAGTGGCGCGTGCGCTCAAAGGCGCCATGTCGCAGGTGGTCGATGCAGGTACCGCGCGGCGTATTTCCGGCAGTTTCAAGCTGCAGGACGGCACGCCACTGGTGATGGGCGGCAAGACCGGTACTGGCGACAACCGCATCGAGAGCTTTGGTGCCGGCGGTCGGCTGATCGGCTCGCGCTCGTTGAACCGTACTGCCACTTTCGTGTTCTTCCTGGGCGACAACCACTTCGGCACATTGACCGCCTTCGTACCTGGGCGCTCGGCGGAGGCCTTCAAATTTACCTCGGCACTGCCGGTGCAGGTGCTCAAGGGCATGGCACCGATACTGATGCCGTACCTGCAGCCGGGCAATCCGAACGAATGCAAGCCACCGCAGGTTGCCATGCACACGCAACCGCCGACAGGGAACATATCGACGAACTAGATGATAATCATCTGCATTCAGGGGCTTGTCTTTAGATATATCTTGAGTAATATCTTACGATATATCGCAAACGACGGAGCCCCATCCTTATGCGCGAACACACCCCCCATGACCCCTTCGAGCGGCGCCCTGGCCGTGGTGAGCGCGGCCCACGCGTTTTCGCCCCCGGTGACCTCAAGCTGCTGATGCTGGACCTGCTGGCCGAGCAGCCCGGCCACGGTTACGACTTGATCCGCCAGATCGAAAACCTGTTCGACGGCAGCTACAGCCCAAGCCCAGGGGTTATTTACCCAACGCTGAACTTTCTTGAAGAAGCCGAGCTGATCAGCGGCCAAGTGCAAGGTAGCAAGCGCCTCTACGCCATCACCGATGCCGGCCGCAGCGCCCTGGTCGAACAGGCTGTCGCCTTGGATGGCGTGCGCATGCGCATCGAAGTCAGCAAACGCGCCCTGCGCGGTCACGACCGCCCGCCAGAGATCCATGAAGCGGTCGGCAACCTGCGCCACGCACTGCATATGCACAGCGGTCGCTGGACACCGGAAGAAATCGAACGGGTCCGCGACTTGCTCAACCATACCGCCAAGGCCATCGCCTCCGGGCCGGCCGAACCTGTCAGGGAGACTGCCCATGAGTGACACCATTCACCGCGTCAACCACGAGATCCGCCAGCGTCGCCTGCAAGTATTGCGGGTCACCGAGCTGACCCCACGCATGCGCCGCATCACCCTGGGTGGTGCCGAACTGCAAGGCTTCACCAGCGTGGGCAGCGACGACCATATCAAGTTGTTGTTTGCCGAAACGCCGGAGCAACAACAGGCCATCGACGCCCGTAATCTGGGTCGGGACGGTGGCGCGCGACCAACCATGCGCGAATACACGCCACGGCGCATCGACCTGGTGACCAACGAGCTGGACATCGACTTCGTGCTGCACGGCGACGGCCCTGCCTCTACCTGGGCGGCACAGGCGGCGCCTGGGCAAACCCTGAGCATCGCCGGGCCACGGGCGTCACTGGTGGTGCCGGATATTTTCGACAGCTACCTGTTGATCGGTGATGAAACCGCCATCCCGGCGATTGGTCGCCGCCTGGAGGAATTGCCGGCGGGCCGCCAGGTGCTGGCGGTGATCCAGATCGAAGACGAGCAGGAGCGCCAGCCGTTGCCGAGCAAGGCACAGGTCGAAGTCATCTGGGTGCGCCGCCAGCAGGAAGACTTGCTGGCCCTGGTGCGGAACCTGACCTTGCCGCAAGGCCGGTTGTATGGCTGGGTGGCGTTGGAAAAGGCCCTGACCCGCCAGGCCAAGGTGCTGCTGCTGGAGAAAGGGGTGCCGGAAGATGCGCTGAAAGCTGCGGCCTACTGGCGTGCCGACGGGACTGCGGACGACGAGTAATGGTTATCGCCTGCTACGGCCTCTTCGCGGGTTCACCCGCGAAAAGGCCAGCACAGGCTAAGCAAATTTGCGCAACCCACGCCACCGATCCACCCCCAGCAATACCAGCCCGATTCCCCAGAACCCCACCAGCACCCCCAGGGCATTGAGCATCACCTGCCCATACCCAAGGCTCGCCACATCGATGAACGGGTAGGCATACACGCCAATCTCGCTTCCACGCCACAACGCATAGCCGAAATAAACCGTCGGGTACACCGCCCACAGTGCCAGGTGCCCTAGCCGCAGCCTGCCCTTGGGCACCTCGCGCCACCAGTACAAGGCATACAGCACCGGCATCACGTCGTGCAGCAACTCGTCCGCCAGCCATTGCCAGCCCTGCGGTTGCCACAAGTGGCGCAGCAACACGCTGTAGGCCAGCGCCACCAGCACGATGCTGGTGGCCACTGCGGAGCTCACCGAGGGTGACAGGAAAAACCGCTTGCCACGGCCTTCGTGGCCGAACGCCGCATAGCTGAGCACCGTTGCCACCAACGTGTTGGTCAGCACGGTGAAGTAGCCGAACACATTGATCAGGCCGCCAATCAGGCTGGCCTGTTCTTGCCAGCGCGCCAACAGTACCAGGTACACCTGCACGGCCAGACCGAACCAGCCCAGCACCGCCATGCCGGTCAGCCAAGGACGACGCAGCATGTCAGGCCTGACGCTGCAGCTTCACATACAGCTGCTCGACCTTTTCCCGCGCCCACGGTGTCTTGCGCAGAAAGGTCAGGCTCGACTTGATGGTCGGGTTGCTCTTGAAGCAGCGCACATCAATGCGCTCGGCCAGGCCCTGCCATTGGTAGTGCGCCACCAGCTCGGTGAGGATCTGTTCGAGGGTCTTGCCGTGCAGCGCGTTATGTTGGGCCGTGCTCATGCTGTGCTCCGTAGGAAAGATGCGCACCTTACACGAGTGTAGTGGTGGGTGGGATCCGTCGAGTCGACAGAAAAAATGCTGGCCAGGGGCAAAACCACTGTGCTGAAATAGTTATGTTATGTTGTAAGACTAATAAAGCATCTGCCAAGGAACGCCCCATCCCCATGCTGTACTCACCGCTTCGCCTCTCCCCCCTTGCCGTCGCGCTCTGGCTGGCTGCGCCGCCCAGCCAGGCCGTGGAACTCGAACCCCAGGTCATCACCGCCAACCCGTTGGGCAACCGCCAGCTGGCCGCCCCCAGCACCGTGCTCGAAGGCGAAAACCTGCTGCAACAACAGCACGGTAGCCTCGGTGAAACCCTGAACAAGCAGCCCGGTGTCGCCTCTACCTGGTTCGGCCCTGGCGCCAGCCGCCCGGTGATCCGCGGCCTGGACGGCGACCGCATTCGCATCCTGCGCAATGGCGTCGGTGCCCTGGATGCCTCATCGCTGTCCTATGACCACGCTGTACCGCTGGACCCGGTCACCGTTGACCGCGTCGAGATCGTCCGCGGCCCCGCCGCCTTGCTCTACGGCGGCAACGCCATTGGCGGGGTAGTCAACACGTTCGACAACCGCATCCCGGATTCGCCGATCGAAGGCATCCACGGTGCCGGTGAACTGCGCTATGGCGGCGCCGATACTACCCGCAGCAGCGCCGGCAAGCTGGAGGCCGGCAACGGTGCCTTCGCCCTGCACCTGGACGCCAACAGCCGCCAGTTCAACGACCTGCGTATTCCCGGCTACGCCCGCAGTGCCAAGGTGCGCGATGCCGATGAGCCGGGCAGCAAGCACCGCCTGGAAAACAGCGACGGCCGCCAGGACGGTGGCGCGGTAGGCGGTGCCTATCACTGGGACCACGGTTACGCCGGCCTGTCGTACAGCCGTTACGACAGCAACTACGGCTCGGTGGCCGAACCCGGTGTGCGCCTGGACATGCAGCAGGACCACTACGCCTTCGCCTCCGAGCTGCGCGACCTTGACGGCCCGTTCAGCTCGGTCAAGGTCGATGCCGGCTACACCGACTACGAACACAGCGAAATCGAAGAAGGCGAAGTCCACACCACCTTCAAGAACAAAGGCTACGAAGCGCGCATCGAAGCCCGCCACCAACCACTCGGGCCGGTGGAGGGTGTGGTGGGTGCTCAGGTCAGCCGCAACGAGTTCTCCGCCCTGGGCGAGGAGGCCTTCGTCCCGCACACCAATACCGACAGCCTGGCGCTGTTCATGCTCGAGCAGTGGCAGGCCACGGAACGCCTGAACCTGAGCCTGGGCGCACGCATGGAGCACACCCGGATCGACCCGGACGCCAAAGGTAACGAAAACTTCGTCGACGCCGACAGTGCCAGCAGCTTCAACGCGTTCAGCCTGTCTTCGGGGGCGGTGTACCAGCTCGACCCGATCTGGTCGCTGGCCGCCAACCTCGGCTACACCGAGCGCGCGCCAACCTTCTACGAGCTGTACGCCAATGGTGCGCACGTGGCCACCGGCGCCTTTGAAGTCGGCGATGCCAGCTTGAACAAGGAAAAGGCCATTTCCGCTGACCTGGCGCTGCGCTTCGACAATGGCACCCATAAAGGCAGTGTCGGGGTGTTCTATAGCCACTTTCGCAACTACATCGGCCTGATCGGCACCGGCAACACCCGCGAGGGCGGGCATGACCACGACCACGACGAGGATGACCACGACCACGATCATGGCCATGAGGGCTTCCCGGAATACCAGTACCAAGGCGTGCGGGCACGCTTCTACGGCATCGAGGCCCAGGACCGCTGGCAACTGGTCGAGAACCGTTACGGCAGCTTCGCCCTGGAGTTGTCCGGTGACTACACCCGGGCCAAGAACCTCGACAGTGGCGAGCCGCTGCCCCGTATCGCCCCACTGCGCCTGAACAGCGGCCTGGTCTGGGAGCTCGACCGCTGGCAAGCGCGGGTAGATGTGCAGCATGCGGCATCGCAACATCGCAAGCCGGCCAACGAAACCAGCACCGAGGGCTACACCACACTGGGGGCCAGCGTTGGCTACCGCTTCGAAGTTGGCCAGAGCCAGTGGCTGGCATTTGTACGCGGTGAAAACCTGACCGACCAGACCGTGCGCTACGCCAGCTCGATCCTGCGCGATATCGCGCCGGCGCCGGGGCGGAGTGTGGAGGTCGGGTTGCGTACCACCTTCTGAAATCATGGGGCTGCGCTGCAGCCCTTTTTTCAAGACTGTTACCCAATGGGCAACAATCAACTGCGACAAATTGTCTTTTTTTCTTACAACTTCCGCTATATCCTCCCCGCCTGAAGCTGAATCGCTTCACCGAAACCATCTTGTCGCCATATCCATTGAAGGCCTGGCCCTTCGATGCGCTTGCCGTTTTTTCAATAATCAAAAGATAGCGCTATCTCATGTTTCAACTGCCCAAAACCTGTTACATCGGCCTTGCCCTTGGCGCCTTGGCGACACCCGCCAGCGCCAGCGAAATGTTCGCCAGCGACTCCCCGTGGATGCTCGGAGACTGGGGCGGCACCCGTAGCCAATTACTGGAACAGGGCTACGACTTTACCCTCGGCTATACCGGCGAGATGGGCAGCAACCTGCACGGCGGTTACGACCACGACCGTACCGCGCGCTACAGCGACCAGTTCACCTTTGGCAGCCACCTGGACCTGGAAAAGATCCTCGGCTGGCACGCCACCGAATTCCAGCTGACCGTCACCGAACGCCACGGCGACAACATCAGCAACGACCGCATCAACGACCCGCGCGTTGGCGGTTTCACCTCGGCCCAGGAAGTCTGGGGCCGCGGTGAAACCTGGCGGCTGACGCAGATGTGGATCAAGCAGAAGTACTTCGATGGCGCGCTGGATGTGAAATTCGGCCGCTTCGGTGAAGGCGAGGACTTCAACAGCTTCCCTTGCGACTTCCAGAACCTGGCCTTCTGCGGCTCGCAGGTGGGCAACTGGGTGGGTGGCATCTGGTACAACTGGCCAGTCAGCCAGTGGGCCTTGCGCGTGCGCTACAACCTCACCCCTGAGCTGTACGCTCAGGTCGGCGTATTCGAGCAAAACCCCTCCAACCTCGAATCGGGCAATGGCTTCAAGCTCAGCGGCAGCGGCACCCAGGGCGCGGTAATGCCGGTCGAACTGGTATGGAGCCCGCGTATCCAAGGCCTGAAAGGGGAATATCGCGCCGGCTACTACTACAGTAATGCCAAGGCACAAGATGTTCTCAAGGACAGCAACGGTCAGCCGGCAGCCCTCAGCGGCGCCGCCTACCGCAGCAGCTCGAGCAAGCACGGCTTGTGGCTCGGCGCCCAGCAGCAGGTGACCTCGCTGGCGTCCGACCAGTCGCGTGGGCTGAGCCTGTTCGCCAACGCCACGGTGCACGACAAGAAGACCAATGCCATCGACAACTATGTACAGACAGGGCTGGTATACAAAGGGCCCTTCGACGCCCGCGCCAAGGACGACATCGGTTTCGCCCTGGCCCGTGTGCACGTCAACCCTGCCTACCGCAAGAACGCCCGCCTGGCCAACCAGGCTGCCGGCCTCGACGACTACGACAACCCCGGCTTCCTGCCCGTGCAGGACACCGAATACAGCGCCGAGCTGTATTACGGCATCCATTTGGCCGACTGGCTCACGGTACGCCCCAACCTGCAGTACATCCGCCACCCGGGCGGGGTGTCGCAGGTCGATGGCGCCCTGATCGGCGGCCTGAAGATCCAAAGCAGTTTCTAACCCTTTCTTGACCTGACGGAGAACCTACGATGAGCACTGAAGGTGCCAACCAAGGAAGCCGCTGGCTACCGCGCCTGATTGGCGCGCTGCTGTTGCTGATGGGCCTGGCCCTGCTGGCTGGCGGTATCAAGCTGAGCCAGCTGGGCGGATCGCTGTACTACCTGATCGCCGGTATCGGTTTTGCCCTCTCGGGCATCCTGCTGCTGGCCCAGCGCCGCATCGCCCTGGGCCTGTATGGCCTGGTGCTGTTGGGCAGCACCGTGTGGGCCCTGCTCGAGGTAGGCCTGGACTGGTGGCAACTGGTACCGCGCCTGGCTATCTGGTTCGCCATCGGCGTGGTGCTGCTGCTGCCGTGGGCACGTCGCCCGCTGATCGGCCCAGCCAGCAAAGCCAATACAGCACTGCTCAGCGTGGCAGTGGTCGCTTCGGGCGCTTGCGCGCTGGGCAGCCAGTTCACCCACCCCGGTGAAGTGTTCGGCGAACTGGGCCGCGAAAGCAGCGAAATGGCCAGCGCCGCCCCGGCGATGCCCGACGGCGAATGGCAGGCCTATGGCCGCACCGAACATGGCGACCGCTACTCGCCACTGCGCCAGATCACCCCGCAGAACGCCTACCGCCTGGAAGAAGCCTGGCGTATTCGCACCGGCGACCTGCCGACCGAAAACGACCCGGTGGAGCTGACCAACCAGAACACCCCGCTGAAGGTCAACGGCATGCTCTACGCCTGCACCGCGCACAGCCGCCTGCTGGCCCTGGACCCGGACACCGGCGCGGAAATCTGGCGCTACGACCCACAGGTCAAGAGCCCGACCGGCACGTTCAAGGGCTTTGCCCACATGACCTGCCGTGGTGTTTCGTACTATGACGAAAACCGCTACGTCAGTCGCGACGGCAGCCCAGCGCCGAAAATTACCGAGGCCGGCCAAGCCGTGGCCCAGGCCTGCCCGCGCCGCCTGTACCTGCCTACCGCAGATGCCCGCCTGATCGCCATCAACGCCGACAACGGCAAGGTCTGCGAAGGCTTCGCCAACCAGGGTGTGATCGATCTCACCACCGGCATCGGGCCGTTCACTGCCGGCGGCTATTACTCCACCTCGCCTGCCGCGGTCACCCGTGACCTGGTGATCATCGGTGGCCACGTCACCGACAACGAGTCGACCAACGAGCCGTCCGGGGTGATCCGCGCCTACGACGTGCACGATGGCCACCTGGTGTGGAACTGGGACAGCAACAACCCGGACGACACCAAGCCATTGGCTGCCGGCAAAATGTACAGCCGCAACTCGGCCAACATGTGGTCAATCGCCAGCGTCGACGAAGACCTTGGCATGATCTACCTGCCGCTGGGCAACCAGACCCCGGACCAGTGGGGCGCCAACCGCACTCCAGGTGCCGAGAAGTACAGCGCCGGCGTAGTCGCCCTTGACCTGACCACCGGCAAGGCGCGCTGGAACTACCAGTTCACCCATCACGACCTGTGGGACATGGACGTCGGCAGCCAGCCGACCCTGGTGCACCTGAAGACCGACGATGGCGTGAAACCGGCGATCATCGTACCGACCAAGCAAGGCAGCCTGTACGTGCTCGACCGCCGCGACGGTACGCCGATCGTGCCGATCCGCGAAATCCCTACCCCACAGGGTGCGGTGAAAGGCGACCACACCTCGCCGACTCAAGCCCGCTCCGACCTCAACCTGCTCGGCCCAGAGCTGACCGAACAGGCCATGTGGGGCGCTACGCCGTTCGACCAGATGCTGTGCCGCATCCAGTTCCGCGAACTGCGCTACGAAGGCCAGTACACCCCGCCATCCGAACAGGGTTCGCTGATTTATCCGGGCAACGTGGGTGTATTCAACTGGGGCAGCGTGTCGGTCGACCCGGTGCGCCAGTTGCTGTTCACCTCGCCCAACTACATGGCATTCGTGTCGAAGATGGTCCCCCGCGAGCAGGTAGCCGAAGGCAGCAAGCGCGAAAGCGAGACCAGCGGCGTGCAGCCCAATACCGGCGCGCCGTACGCGGTGACCATGCACCCGTTCATGTCGCCGCTGGGCGTACCGTGCCAGGCCCCGGCCTGGGGCTATGTCGCCGCCATCGACCTGTTCACCAACAAGGTGGTGTGGAAGCACAAGAACGGCACCACCCGCGACAGCACCCCGGTACCGATCGGCCTGCCGGTTGGCGTGCCGAGCATGGGCGGTTCGATCGTCACTGCCGGTGGCGTCGGCTTCCTCAGCGGCACCCTCGACCAGTACCTGCGTGCCTATGACGTGAACAACGGCAAGGAACTGTGGAGTGCCCGCCTGCCAGCGGGTGGCCAGGCCACTCCGATGAGCTACACCGGCAAGGATGGCAAGCAGTATGTGCTGGTGACCGCCGGCGGCCATGGCTCGCTGGGTACCAAAATGGGCGATTACATCATCGCTTACAAACTCGCTGAGTAAACCTTTGTTGCGGCAGTGAACGCACTGCCGCATTCGCGGGCAAGCCCGCTCCTACAGATACCGTGCTCTACCTGTGGGGGCGGGCTTGCCCGCGAAGAGGCCGGCACAGGCCAGCCAAGATGAAACCCCTCCCCCGCTGCCTTCGTCTACCATTGAAACCCATCCCCCCCCGCCCCATCTAAGCACCATAGTCATTTACGCAGGTGCCCCATGAGCGACCAGCAGGATTTCCCGGAACACCCCGACGAACACAGCGAAGTCGAACACACCACCCAGGCCGATACCAGCCACGCCCTCGCCCTGCCCGGCCAGCAACTGCCGGACAAGGTCTATGTGATCCCGATCCACAACCGCCCGTTCTTCCCGGCCCAGGTACTGCCGGTCATCGTCAACGAAGAACCCTGGGCCGAAACCCTCGACCTGGTCGCCAAGTCACCGGACCACTGCCTGGCGCTGTTCTTCATGGACACCCCGCCAGAAGACCACCGTCACTTCGACACCTCGGCGCTGCCGCAGTACGGCACGCTGGTCAAGGTGCACCATGCCAGCCGCGAAAACGGCAAGCTGCAGTTCGTCGCCCAGGGCCTGACGCGGGTACGCATCCGCACCTGGCTCAAGCACCATCGCCCGCCCTACCTGGTCGAAGTCGAATACCCACGCCAGCCCACCGAGCCGACCGACGAGGTCAAGGCCTACGGTATGGCACTGATCAATGCGATCAAAGAATTGCTACCGCTCAATCCGCTCTACAGCGAAGAGCTCAAGAACTACCTCAACCGCTTCAGCCCCAATGACCCCTCACCCCTCACCGACTTCGCCGCGGCACTGACCTCTGCCACTGGCAGCCAGCTGCAAGAAGTGCTCGACTGCGTACCCATGCTCAAACGCATGGAAAAGGTCCTGCCGATGTTGCGCAAGGAAGTGGAAGTCGCACGCCTGCAGAACGAGATCTCGGCCGAGGTCAATCGGCAGATCGGCGAGCACCAGCGCGAATTCTTCCTCAAGGAACAGCTCAAGGTCATCCAGCAGGAGCTGGGCCTGACCAAGGACGACCGCAGCGCCGACCTCGAACAGTTCGAGCAACGCCTGGAGGGCAAGACACTGCCGGCCCAGGCGCGCAAGCGCATCGACGAAGAGATGGGCAAACTGGCCATCCTCGAAACCGGCTCGCCCGAATACGCCGTCACCCGCAACTACCTCGAGTGGGCCACCGCCCTGCCGTGGGGCGTGTACGGCAAGGACAAGCTCGACCTCAAGCATGCGCGTAAAGTGCTCGACCAGTACCACGCCGGCCTGGACGACATCAAGGAGCGCATCCTCGAGTTCCTCGCCGTGGGCGCCTGGAAAGGCGAAATCAGCGGCTCGATCGTGCTGCTGGTGGGCCCGCCCGGTGTGGGCAAGACCAGTATCGGCAAATCCATCGCCGAGTCGCTCGGGCGGCCGTTCTACCGTTTCAGCGTTGGCGGCATGCGTGACGAAGCCGAAATCAAGGGCCATCGCCGCACCTACATCGGCGCCCAGCCCGGCAAGCTGGTGCAGGCCCTGAAAGACGTCGAAGTGATGAACCCGGTGATCATGCTCGACGAGATCGACAAGATGGGCCAGAGCTACCAGGGCGACCCGGCTTCGGCCTTGTTGGAAACCCTCGACCCGGAGCAGAACGTCGACTTCCTCGACCACTATCTCGACCTGCGCCTGGACCTGTCCAAGGTGCTGTTCGTGTGCACCGCCAACACCCTCGACTCGATCCCCGGGCCGTTGCTCGACCGCATGGAAGTGATCCGCCTGTCCGGCTACATCACCGAAGAAAAGCTGGCCATCGCCAAACGCCACCTGTGGCCCAAACAGCTGGAAAAGGCTGGCGTTTCCAAGGCCAGCCTCAGCATCAATGACAGCGCCCTGCGCCTGGTGATCGACGGCTATGCCCGCGAGGCCGGCGTTCGCCAGTTGGAGAAGCAATTGGGCAAGCTGGTGCGCAAGGCCGTGGTCAAGCTGCTGGAAGCCCCCGAAACCAAGCTGAAGATTGGCACCAAGGACCTGGAGGCAGCACTGGGCAAACCGGTGTTCCGCAGCGAACAGGTACTGGCTGGCAAAGGCGTGATCACCGGCCTGGCCTGGACCAGCATGGGCGGCGCCACATTGCCGATCGAAGCGACCCGCATCCACACCCTCAACCGGGGCTTCAAGCTGACCGGCAAGCTGGGGGACGTGATGAAGGAATCTGCCGAAATTGCCTACAGCTACGTCAGTTCCAACCTCAAGCAGTTTGGGGGTGACCCAAGCTTCTTCAACGAAGCGTTCATCCATTTGCACGTCCCCGAAGGTGCTACGCCCAAGGACGGCCCGAGTGCAGGCATCACCATGGCCAGTGCTTTGCTTTCACTAGCCCGCGACCAGTCTCCGAAAAAAGGTGTGGCCATGACCGGCGAGCTGACACTTACCGGCCAGGTGCTGCCAATTGGCGGTGTGCGCGAGAAGGTGATTGCGGCGCGGCGGCAGAAGATTTTCGAACTGATTCTTCCGGAGCCTAACCGCGGCGACTTCGAAGAACTGCCGGACTACCTGCGTGAAGGCCTGACAGTGCATTTCGCCAAGCGTTTCGCCGACGTGGCCAAAGTCCTGTTCTGACCTGCGCCGGCCTCATCGCGGCCAAGCCCGCGATGAGGCCGGCACTGACAACACAAAACCTATCGGTCATCGGTTATCCTCAGGGCATCGTCAGTCCCCGGAGCCAACATGACCGCCCCTCGTCTGCTCGTTCCCCTGAGCTTCGCCCTGCTTTCTGCCTGCGCACATCAACCTTCGCAGCCCGTCGATCTGGACGCGGAAAGCGAGTGCCCCAAGCGCCTGCAAGTCGGCCAGATCCTGACCCTGACCCTGCCCAGCAACCCCTCCACCGGCTACCGCTGGCGTGTTCAGGATGCAGCCTCAAGCGTGCTGCACAGCGTCGGCTCAGAGGTGTACAGTGCCCCGGAAGAAGAGGGTGTGGTCGGCAGCGCCGGTGTCTCCACCTGGCGCTTCCAAGCCAGCAACAGCGGGGATGCCCAACTGGTTCTGACCTACCAGCAGCCTTGGGCTGCTGATGTCGCCCCCGTGCAAACCTTCGACTGCAAGATTATCGTCCGCTAAGGGCGATCAACTGCGGTCATACATCAATTGCACCGCTTTCAGGTATTCGCAGAGCTCTTTCAGCGCGACCGTGGCGGTGTCCAAGTCCATCGTCGCGCTGAGTTTTACGGCCCGAGCCTGCCACTCCAGCTCCACCTTGCGAAGCTCGTGCAGCCAGTCATTCTTCAGTGGTTCGACACCTGACAAAGCCTTGACCGCTTCCAACTCATCCCGCGCCGTTTGCAGGGGGCGCTGCACCTGCCGTTGGTCACCCAGTGCTTCCTCGATTTTTTTATCAAGGCGAGCACGGGCCTCGCCCAAATCGCTGAATGTCCTGGCCCCTTCCAGCGCATCAGCGTGGCTGGCAAGCTTTTGCGCCACCGCCTTGAACAAATTGGCGTCGAACTTAGGGTCTGTGATCAACCCCATTATCTGGTCAATTTCTTCATCACTTGGGATGAGCCCCTTCAGTGCACTGGCAACCGAAGGTTTTTCGAACAACTCGATAGCCTGGACGATATCCGCCCGTTGTTGTCGCAGTTGTACCAACCGTTGTTCGAACAAAGCAGACTGGGCTTCAAGGGTGGCCGTTTTTTCTGCCAACGCCTCCAAAGAGTCGACCATCGCCGATAATGAAAAAAGTTCCAATCGCAGATTTTTCCCGACCAGCCGCGCCTGATACTGGCTCAGGCGGTCCAGAACACTGGCCAGCCGTTGGTGATTATCGGTTCCTCCCTTACCCGGAATGAAATCACGGTCCTCCAGTAACGTGATACCCCCTATCAAACTCTCCTTGAATCCACGCTCTACAGCCAGCAACAGCACACGCAATTCATCCAATTGCTCGCGTGCCCCTGGAAGCACGTTCATCTCCCACCTTTCCAGGCGCTGAAATATTTGGCCCTGTGCTTTATGCATTCGCACAAAATCAGGCATGACGTTTTCAATATTGGCAACATCCATGTCAAGCTTCCTCATATTCGTCAACCAGCTCATTGAACAGTTGGGACAGCGTGTGGCAGATATTTCCTATCTTGGCCCACGGTTTTATGACTTCGGAAAAATCATGCACGAAGGACTCGAGCTGGGTGATCGTACCCAGTTCCTTGGCTTCACTGACCGAGGTACTGGCATACGAGGCAAGGAACAACCAGACATCGGCCAAGCGCTTGGTCGCCGCCGACAGATCTTTGCATCTGAACTGCAAGTCCCTGACCAGCGTCGAAACGCGCTCAAAGTCTTTCAAGGCAGGCGCCACCATGGCCAACGCACGCGCCAGCTCATCGCGCTGTTCAATCAACGCATTCTTCGTGGCCCTGATGCGTTCCGCCTGGCTGCCGAAAACGCCCCCGGTGATAACCAGACCAATCGGCCCTAACACCATACCGGTGAACGCATAACCCACATTGGCATCGTACTCGGACTTCAATTGATCGATCTGCTCATCCCATTGATCGAGCTGCCTGCGTTTCTCCAGGGTTCCCTCAGGGGACACCTTCTCATCGAAGTGCTTCAGCAAGCGCCCCATGCGCGGTTTGAGCTCACGTTTTATTTCATTGTTGAACCAGTTGGCACGCGCATCGACATCATCGATTCGCCGCTGAGTGCTTTCGATTTCTCTGACCAGCTCAGTGATGCCAGGTGTGAGCAGGTTTGTGATCTGAGCTTGCTCTTCTTCACTGAACTCCTGCGTGTAGACATTACTCCCTTGCTCAGCCTTGCGCTTTTTGAGTGCTGCGAAAACCTCGCTATTTTCAAGGTTATCCAGCAAGTTACCGCCGCGCTGCACCAGGCTTTCAGCAAACAATTCAATTTCAGGACCTAACTGCTTGATACTGCGCTCCAGTATGTCCCATTCATAGACATGCCGGTGCAACGCAACATAAAGGTCATTGACCATCGTCACATCAACCCCTAGAGCACCGTAGTCGACCTCCCGTTCAATCTCTGCCTGCGTACGGGGTAGCTGATTGACGACATTGACGTATTTCTTGATAGCTTTAAGGTTCTCGGCCGTCAGTAAACTTCCGATTTGCTGACTGTTGCCCATCCGATTTCCAAGAAATGAAAAGTAGCGCTCCGGCAGCATTTTCACCTTGGCCATGGGGTCAAGTTCATCTACGGGCAGTGCTTCCCACCCAGTCGTCACATTCATAGTTCAATCCATAAGGCCAATAAATTAATTGCACTCAAAGCTTCCACTTGAACCGTACTCAATTCATTAAGCGCTGTAACTTAACGCTGTGGGAAAGTTCTTTAACCTCGGCATGAACCTTCCGTCCCTGAGCATTACCATGGCAAGATGCGTGGCCATTGGGATAAAATGCGCCCCCGTTTCACCCTGTATCGAGCCCGCCGTGAGCAAACAACCCGACCGCCTTTTCGCCCAACCCCTGGAGCAGGTGCCCGACTTCGTGTTCAACGAAGACGTGGTGCGCGTGTTCCCGGATATGATCAAGCGCTCGGTGCCCGGTTACCCCACCATCGTCGAGAACCTCGGCGTGCTGGCCGCACGATTCGCCCAGCCAAACACCGCGTTGTACGACTTGGGTGCTTCACTGGGTGCCGTCACCCAGTCGCTGCGTCGCCATGTACGCAGCGATGGCTGCAGGGTGATCGCGGTGGACAACTCCGCCGCCATGGTCGAGCGCTGCCGCCAGTACCTCACCGCCCAGGACTCGATGTTCCAGGAGTTGCTGCCGGTGCAAGTGCTGGAAGCCGATATCCTTGCCCTGCCCTTCGAGCCCGCCTCGGTGGTGGCGATGAACTTCACCCTGCAGTTCATCGCCCCCGACCAGCGCCTGGAACTGCTCGGGCGTATCCGCCAGGCGCTGCTGCCGGGTGGCGCACTGATCCTTTCGGAGAAACTGCGCTTCGCTGATGAGCAAGAGCAGGATCTGCTCAATGAACTGCACCTGGACTTCAAGCGGGCCAATGGCTACAGCGAACTGGAAATTGCCCAGAAGCGCAGCGCCATTGAAAACGTGATGAGGCCCGATACGCTCGAAGCCCATCAGGAGCGCCTGCGCGCTGCCGGCTTCTCGAAAGTGGTGCCCTGGTTCCAATGCCTTAACTTCGCCTCGTTGATAGCCCTGCCATGATCGATCTGTCCCCTCTCGTCCGCCGTCTGGCGGGTACGCCCCTGGCTTCCTGGTCGCAAGGCCTGCAAGCGCAACTGGAAGCCAAGCTGGAAAAGGGCCACGGTGACCTCGACCGCTGGCGCGGTGCACTCCAAGCCCTGCCCACCCTGCAACCCAGCGAAATAGACCTGGTCAACGGGCTACGCCTGGACTGCGACTGCGACGACGCCACCCGCGCGCAGATGCGCCAGGCACTGATGGGCCTGTCGCCTTGGCGCAAAGGGCCGTTCGACCTGTTTGGCGTGCATGTGGACACCGAGTGGCATTCGGACTGGAAATGGTCGCGGGTAAGCCCGCACCTGAACCTCAAGGGCAAGCGCGTGCTCGACGTTGGCTGTGGCAATGGCTACTACCAGTGGCGCATGCTCGGTGCCGGTGCGGACATGGTGATTGGCGTCGACCCCAACTGGCTGTTCTTCTGCCAGTTCCAGGCCGTGCAACAGTACCTGCCGGAGCTGCCAGCCTGGCACCTGCCGTTCGCCCTGGAGGACCTGCCCGCCAACCTGGAAGGTTTCGACACGGTATTTTCCATGGGTGTGTTCTACCACCGCCGCTCGCCCATCGAGCACCTGCTGGCGCTCAAGGACTGTTTGGTCAAAGGTGGCGAGCTGGTGCTGGAAACCCTGGTGATCGAAGGCGACGAAAACCAGGTGCTGGTGCCAGAGGACCGTTACGCACAGATGCGCAACGTCTGGTACCTGCCGTCGGTACCGGCCCTGGCCCGCTGGTTGCGCCGTGCCGGCTTCAGCGATGTACGCTGCGTCGACGTTAGTGTCACCAGCGTCGAGGAGCAGCGCAGCACCGAGTGGATGCGCTACCAGTCGCTGGGCGACTTCCTCGACCCGAACGACCATAGCAAAACCCTCGAAGGCCTACCGGCCCCTCGCCGCGCCACCCTGCTGGCGCGCAAATAAAAAAGGCGCCCGTCTGGGCGCCTGAATACACCTGCGGCGAGGAGCTGTCGCGGCGCAGGTGTTGTTACCTCAGTCCTTGGCCACCTC
The DNA here is from genome assembly GCF_039634505.1 of Pseudomonas sp. NY8896. Taxonomy (NCBI): domain Bacteria; kingdom Pseudomonadati; phylum Pseudomonadota; class Gammaproteobacteria; order Pseudomonadales; family Pseudomonadaceae; genus Pseudomonas; species Pseudomonas sp. NY8896. The sequence continues at coordinate 1,875,012 of NZ_CP132350.1, read as the reverse complement.
GCGGGCCTTCTCTTGCGCCTTGCGCTCGCGCTCCGCAACAGCCTGTTGCTTGTCGCCATGCAGGCGCTGCTGGTCTTCGCGGAAGGCTTGCCAGAACTGCTTCGAGCGCTCCGCACCGCCCTCGGCATAGACACTGGCGCTGCCCAGGGCAAGGGTGGCCAACAGCAGGTATTTGGTCAGGTTCATCGTGGTTGCCTCGTGATAACCGATCAGACACGGCCATCCTAGCGAGGGCTAGCTAACGACAAGGTGAGGCGGGGATTACAGTCCTGCAATGTGGCCCTGGCAGGCAGCCAGATTACGCCAGGATTACAAATCGGTTATCTGCGCCGCAGCGCCATTTGCATGCCGTAACATCCTGCTGCTTGACCCTGATGTCACTACAGGGTCGAGAATCGCCCCCCTTTCATCATACCGAGCAACCCATGCGCCTACTGATCATCGAGGACGAGCTGCGAACCGCCGACTATTTGCAACAAGGCCTGCGCGAGAACGGCTATGTGGTCGACTGCGCCCACACTGGCACCGATGGCCTGCACCTGGCCCGTCAACAGCCCTATGAGCTGGTCATTCTCGACGTCAACCTGCCTGAACTCGATGGCTGGACCGTGCTGCAACGCCTGCGCGCCGAGTCGGCAACGCGCATCATGATGCTTACCGCCCACGGCCGCCTGGCCGACCGGGTCAAAGGCCTGGACCTGGGCGCCGACGACTACCTGCTCAAACCCTTCGAGTTCCCTGAGCTGTTGGCGCGCATCCGCAGCCTGCTGCGCCGCAACGACCAGCAACTGCAGCCCAGCACCCTGCGGGTCGCCGACCTGGAACTGGACCCCGGCCGCCACCGCGCTTACCGCGCCGGACAGCGCATCGACCTGACCGCCAAGGAGTTCGCCCTGCTGCACCTGCTGATGCGCCAGACAGGCGAAGTGCTGTCGCGCACGCAGATCATTTCGCTGGTGTGGGACATGAACTTCGACTGCGACACCAACGTGGTCGAGGTCTCGATCCGGCGCCTGCGGGCCAAGATCGACGACCCGTTCGATAACAAGCTGATTCACACCCTGCGTGGCGTGGGCTATGTACTTGAGGCGCGCTTTTGAGAAACCCCAGCCTGTCACTGCGCCTGGGCCTGAGCGTGACACTGATGGGCGCCGCCCTGGTAATGCTGCTGGCCTGCCTGGCCGTGTTCGCCTTGGATCACGAACTGGACAGCCGCGCGCGCAAGGATCTGGCGCGCAAAATGTTGCAGGTCGAGCACAACCTGCGCGTCGACCTGCGCAGCGAAGACCTGGGCACCCGCGCCCATCCACTGCTCGACCTGGTGATGGGGCATGACAACCTGAGCCTCAGCGTGCTGGCGCTGGACGGCCGCCACCCGCACCTGCTCAGCCTCGGCCCAGCCCTGGAAGCGCGAGTCGGCGAACTGCACACCGATGCCCGCCTGGCCTTTCACGAATGGCGCGACAGCAGCGGCAACCAGATGCTCACCGTTACCCGGCAGATGCGCTTGCGCGACAACACGCCGGTCAAGGTGATGATGTCGCTCAACCGCGCCGACGACAACGCCCTGCTGCAGGCCTACCTGCACTCCACCTTGCTGGCGTTGCCGCTGCTGTTGGTCCTGATTGGTGCGGGTGCCTGGTGGCTGATGCAACGTGGCTTGAAGCCGTTGCGGCACTTCCGGCGCATTGCCGGGCAGGTGTCCGCCCAAGACTTGCAACACCGCCTGCCCTCTACCGGCTTGCCGCAAGAGCTGGCGGAACTGGCCAGCAGCATTAACGTGATGCTCGACCGCCTGGATCAGGGTGTCAGCCAGCTGTCGCAGTTCTCTGACGATTTGGCCCATGAACTGCGTACGCCGTTGAGCAACCTGATGGGCAAGACGCAGGTGACACTGGCCCGTGAGCGGGACAATGCGAACTATCGGGAAGTGCTGGAAGACAGCATCGAAGAGCTGACCCGGCTCAACCGCATCATCAACGACATGCTGTTTCTCGCCCAGGTCAACCAGCCGCAAGCACAAGTCGCGTTAAAACCCTTGGCGCTGGCTGACGAGACAGCGCGGGTTGTCGAGCTGTTTACTTTCAGTGCCGAGCTGAAGGCAGTTGAGCTACGCGTTCAGGGCTGGGGGACTGCACAGGGTGACCGGCTGATGTTCCAGCGAGCACTGTCAAACCTGTTGAGCAATGCCATTCGGCACAGCCCGGAAGGTGAGCCCGTCGAACTGCGTATCGAGCGTGCGGGCAACGAAGTACGGCTAGCGGTGGAGAACCGAGGGCCTGGTATTGCTGCAGAGCACCAGTCACGCTTGTTCGAACGGTTCTACCGGGTGGGCGCGGGGCGTTCGCGGTTGGAGGGCGGGACCGGTTTAGGGCTGGCAATCGTCAAATCGATCATGCAGTTGCATGGCGGTCGGGTCGAAGTGAGCAGCAGCCCCTTGGGGCCTACCCGCTTTACCCTGGTGTTTCCTGGCGAATGATCAGCTGCCTGTACTTGCGACAAAGCCGGTACAGGCAACCAACAAATCAGCGCGAAGCCGCTACGATCAGGGCTTTCATCTCCGCCACAGCAGCTTTGAAGCCAACGAACAAGGCATGTGCCACGAGCGCATGGCCGATGTTCAGTTCATTGATGCCTTTGATTGCCGCGACTGCCTCGACGTTGTGGTAATGCAACCCATGGCCAGCATTGACGATCAGCCCCTGCCCCACACCAAACGCCACACCATCGACGATACGCTTGAGTTCTTCAGCCACTTCGGTTGGGGTTTGGGCATCGGCATAACGCCCGGTGTGCAGCTCGATCGCCGGCGCGCCAACCCGACGCGAGGCCTCGATCTGCCGCTCATCGGCATCGATGAACAGCGACACCTCGGCACCGGTACGCGCCAGGCGCTCAACGGCAGCCTTGATCCGAGCTTCCTGTCCTGCCACGTCCAGGCCACCTTCGGTGGTCAGCTCCTGACGGGTTTCGGGTACCAGGCAGATGTGTGCCGGGCGAATCTTCTCGGCAAACGCCATCATCTCTTCGGTAACGCCCATCTCGAAGTTCATGCGCGTCTGCAGCACATCCTTGAGCACCACCACATCCCGCTCCTGGATGTGCCGGCGGTCTTCGCGCAGGTGCACAGTGATGCCATCGGCGCCCGCTTCCTCGGCGTCCAGGGCAGCCTTGACCGGGTCAGGGTAACGCGTGCCACGGGCCTGGCGCAGGGTCGCCACGTGGTCGATGTTTACGCCAAGAAGCATGCGGTTGCTGTGAGTCACGAAAGGCTCTCCTGAAGATTGAGCCCCACAGCATACGTCGTGATCAGCGCTTGCGAAACAGTTCCCGGCTGACCAGCGGTTTTGCCCCCAGGTGAACCGCCAGTGCCTGGCGCATCAGGCGCTTGGCAGCCAGCAAGGCACCTGGGGCCTCCCAGTTGGCTTCGGCCAAAGCCAGCAGTTCGGTACCACGGAACAAGCCGGGTTGTGCCAACTCGACCCGCTCCAAGCCGGCATCCACGCGCAAACGGTACAGGCCGTCGGCAGCGACAGGTTGGTCATTAACGTCCTGTTGCAAGGAAAACGCATAACCGAGCTCGTCCAGCAGCCGCCATTCGAAAGAGCGCAGCAGCGGCTCCAGCGGGCGCCCGGCGCCCAAGGCCTGCAAGGTCAAGGTGTAGTGCTCGAAAAGGGTCGGGAACGGCGCCTCGGCGGGCAGCAGGCGCATCAGCAATTCGTTGAGGTACAACCCGCTGAACAGAGCATCGCCGTGCAGCCAGGCGGCGGTACCAGCGCTGTCCATACGCCCGACATTCTTCAGCTCACCACGTCCACGCAGCTCCACCTCCAGCGGCACGAACGGCCGCACCAGGCTGCCCCCTTTGCTGCGCGCGCGGCGCAACACGGCGCGCACGCGGCCCTGGGGGGTGAAGAAGTCCACCAGCGCGCTGGTTTCCTTGTAGGCTCGGCTGTGCAGCACATAGGCTGGCTGGGGGGTGGGTTGGTCCATGCACTATCTCTGGGGGGCCAGATGTAATTGTGGGAGCGGGCTTGCCCGCTCCCACAGGACGACCCGTGCGCTGAGGTAACTTACAGGTCGCCGTAGCCCAGAGAACGCAGGGCGCGCTCGTCGTCGGACCAGCCGCCTTTCACCTTGACCCACAGGTTGAGCATGACCTTGGAGTCGAACAGCACCTCCATGTCCTTGCGCGCCTCAGAGCCGATACGCTTGATACGCTCGCCCTTGTCGCCAATGATGATTTTCTTCTGGCCGTCGCGTTCAACCAGGATCAGCGCGTGAATGTGCAGCACATGGCCCTGCTGCTTGAACTCCTCGATCTCCACGGTGATCTGGTAAGGCAGCTCCGCACCCAACTGGCGCATGATTTTCTCGCGCACCAGCTCGGCAGCCAGGAAGCGGCTGCTGCGGTCGGTGATCTGGTCTTCCGGGAAGAAGTGATCGTTCTCGGGGAGGTGCTTGGCGATCTGTGCTTCCAGCGCGTCGAGGTTGTGCCCCTGCTGCGCGGAAATCGGCATGACTTCGGCGTTCGGCAGTTGCTCCTGCAGCCACTGCAGGTGCGGGATCAACTCGGCCTTCTCTTCCATGCGGTCGGTCTTGTTGACCGCAATGATCAACGGGCCGGTCACGTACTGCACACGCTCCAGCACCAGTTGATCCTCGTCGGTCCACTTGGTGCGGTCGACCACGAAGATCACCACGTCGACGTCCTTCAGGGCCGCCGAGGCGTTGCGGTTCATGTAGCGGTTCAAGGCCTTGTCGTTGGCCTTGTGCATACCAGGGGTATCAACGTAGATCGCCTGTACATCACCCTCGGTCTTGATGCCGAGCATGTTGTGGCGGGTGGTCTGCGGCTTGCGCGAAGTGATCGCGAGCTTCTGGCCCAGGATGTGGTTGAGCAGGGTCGACTTGCCCACGTTGGGGCGGCCGACAATGGCCACGTAGCCGCAGCGAGTCGGGTTGTTATCAGTCATTGCCATTCTCCACGCCCAGGGCGATCAGTGCAGACGCGGCGGCGACTTGCTCGGCGATACGCCGGCTAACGCCCTGACCACGGCTCTTGTTGTTCAGCAGTACCACTTCGCATTCGACGAAGAAGGTGCGGCAGTGCGGTTCACCCTGGATATCCACTACTTCGTAACGCGGCAGCTCACAGCTGCGCGACTGCAGGAACTCTTGCAGGCGGGTTTTCGGGTCCTTGTTGGTGTCGACCAGGGTCAGGCCCTCGAACTCGTCGGCCAGCCAGGCCAGGACGCGTTCCCGGGCAGTGTCCATGTCAGCGTCCAGGTAGATGGCACCAATCAGTGCCTCCAGGGCGTCGGCCAGGATCGACTCGCGACGGAAACCGCCACTTTTGAGCTCACCCGAACCCAGGCGCAGGTATTCGCCCAGGTCGAAACCACGGGCCAGGCGGGCCAGGGTCTCGCCCTTGACCAAGCGCGCGCGCAGGCGCGAAAGCTGGCCTTCGCGGGCCTGCGGGAAGCGCTCGAACAGCGCTTCGCCGGCGACGAAGTTGAGAATGGCATCGCCGAGAAACTCCAGGCGCTCATTGTTGCGCCCGGCGTAACTGCGATGGGTCAGCGCCAGGAGCATCTGGTCCTGGTTCTTGAAGGTGTAACCGAGCTTTCGCTCCAGACGGGCAAGGGAAGCAGTCATGCGGCCACCCGTTGGTTGTTCAACGCGTTGTTCAAATCAACATCCTGAAAGACTGTTTGGCTGTGGTGCGCCGCGCGATGTGCGGCGAATCTCCCGATCCCTGAGAACACAGCCTATGTCAGAAATGCATTCGGCGCTGTCTGCTGGACAGCGCCGATGGGTATCAATGGATCAGACCGACCCGCGACAGGTTGGGCAGATGGCTGAGTTTGGGCTCTGGCCAGCTCATCCACACCGCGAAGGCCTTGCCGACAATGTTCCTGTCCGGAACCATGCCGTGCAGTTCCTTGGGAATGTTCGGGTCATCCCAGAAACGGCTGTCGTTGGAGTTGTCGCGGTTGTCGCCCATCATGAAGTAATGGCCTGCCGGCACGGTCCACTGCTGGTCCGGCGGCATGCGATAACGGCTCATCTCCTTGCGGATCAGGTGTTCGGCCTCGCCGAGCTTTTCCTTGTACAGCTGCGCGCTGCCCAAGGTGCCCGGTTCGCTGCCCACCAGTTGTTCGGCAATCGGCTGGCCGTTGACGAACAACCGCTTGTCGTTGGTGTAGCGGACCACGTCGCCCGGCAGGCCTACTACACGCTTGATGTAGTTGACGTTCGGGTCGCTCGGGTAACGGAACACCATCACATCACCGCGTTGCGGATCACCGACCTCGATGACCTTCTTGTCGATCACCGGCAGACGAATGCCGTACGAGAACTTGTTCACCAGGATGAAGTCGCCCACTTCCAGCGTCGGTTTCATCGAACCCGACGGGATCTGGAACGGCTCGACCAGGAACGAACGCAGCACCAGCACGATGAACAGCACCGGGAAGAACGACTTGCCGTACTCGACCAGCAACGGCTCCTTGTTCAGGCGTTCGACCACCGCCATCTCGGGCTGGCTGACGCTGCCCTGATAGTTGGCGATTGCCGCACGCCGGCGCGGGGCCAGGAACAGCAGGTCGATCAAGCCCAGCAGACCGCAGACGAAGACGGCGATGACTAGCAACAGCGGGAAATTTAGCGACATAGGACCTAGCTATCCAACCTGAGCACGGCGAGGAAGGCTTCTTGTGGAATCTCCACGTTGCCCACCTGTTTCATGCGTTTCTTACCGGCCTTCTGCTTCTCCAGCAGTTTCTTCTTACGGCTGACGTCACCACCGTAGCACTTGGCCAGTACGTTCTTTCTGAGCGCCTTGACGGTTGTCCGCGCAATGATCTGGCCGCCAATGGCTGCCTGGATCGCCACGTCGAACATCTGCCGAGGGATCAGTTCCTTCATCTTCTCGGTCAACGCTCGGCCTTTGTAGGCCGCGTTGTCACGGTGCACGATCAATGCCAAGGCATCGACCTTGTCGCCGTTGATCAGTACGTCCAGCTTGACCAGGTTGGCCGACTGGTAGCGATCGAAATGATAGTCCAGCGAAGCATAGCCGCGGCTGGTGGACTTGAGACGGTCGAAGAAGTCGAGCACCACTTCGTTCATCGGCATGTCGTAACGCACCTGCACCTGGCTGCCGAGGAACTGCATGTCGCGCTGAACGCCACGCTTCTCGATGCACAGGGTGATGACGTTGCCCAGGTGCTCCTGCGGCACCAGGATGGTCGCGGTGACGATCGGCTCGCGGAAGTCGGTGACGGACGAGACATCCGGCAGCTTCGACGGGTTGTCGACGACGATGGTTTCGCCGGTCTTGAGCTCGAGCTCGTAGATCACGCTCGGCGCCGTGGTGATCAGGTCCAGGTCGTATTCGCGCTCCAGGCGCTCCTGGATGATCTCCATGTGCAGCATGCCCAGGAAGCCGCAACGGAAGCCGAAGCCCAGTGCGTCGGAGCTTTCCGGCATGTACTGCAAGGACGAGTCGTTCAGGGTCAGCTTCTGCAGTGCATCGCGGAAATCCTCGAAGTCGTCGGAGCTGACCGGGAACAGGCCGGCGTAAACCTGTGGCTGGATTTTCTTGAAACCAGCCAGCACTTCGACCTCAGGGGTCGACGACAGGGTCAGGGTGTCACCCACCGGCGCACCATGAATGTCCTTGATGCTGGCGATGATGAAGCCCACTTCACCGGCTTTCAGATCTGCGGTCTGGGTGTGTTTCGGGGTGAATACACCGACGCTGTCGACCAGGTGCACCTTGCCGGTGGACTTGACCAGAATCTTGTCGCCTTTCTTTACACGGCCATGGCGCACGCGCACCAGCGAGACCACGCCCAGGTAGTTGTCGAACCAGGAGTCGATGATCAGCGCTTGCAGCGGTGCATCGATTTCGCCTTCCGGCGCTGGGATGGTGTGCACCAGGCGCTCGAGCACCTCGTCCACGCCCATGCCGCTCTTGGCGCTGCAGGCCACGGCGTCGGTAGCGTCGATACCGATGATCTTCTCGATCTCGTCCTTGACGCGGTCCGGGTCGGCCTGGGGCAGGTCCATCTTGTTCAGGACCGGCATGACTTCCAGGCCCTGCTCGATGGCGGTGTAGCAGTTGGCCACGGACTGGGCTTCAACGCCCTGGCCAGCATCGACCACCAGCAGTGCACCTTCACAGGCCGCCAGCGAGCGCGAGACTTCGTAGGTGAAGTCGACGTGACCGGGGGTGTCGATGAAGTTCAGCTGGTAGGTTTTGCCGTCTTGCGCCTTGTAGTGAAGCGTGACGCTGTGGGCCTTGATGGTGATACCGCGCTCACGCTCCAGGTCCATGGAATCGAGCACCTGGGCTTCCATTTCGCGTGCCGACAGGCCACCGCACATCTGGATGAAACGGTCGGCCAGCGTCGACTTGCCATGGTCGATGTGGGCGATGATGGAGAAATTGCGGATATGACTCAAATCACTCACAGGTCAACACTCGAAAAGGCTGCGAGCCGGACGCCCGCCGAAAAATAGCCGGGAATTGTACCTTAAGCTGCTGGGATATGGGAGATTCCTCTGTCCGACTGTACACAGCAATCACCCCCGCAATTGTGAAGATTCATGAAAAAGGGCAGCCGAAGCTGCCCTTTTCGCCTTGCGAAACCGCTTATTCAGCAAGCTTGAAGGTGATGAAGCTGGCGCGCCCCTGACGCAGGACGCGCATCGATACCGAACGGTTCTTCGGCAGCTCCTTGGCGATTTCGGTGAATTCCTTGGCCGAACCGATGGCCTGGTTGTTCAGGTGGCTGATGACATCACCCGGGCGCAGGCCAATCATGGCTGCGGGGCCATCCTGCACTTCCTTGATGACCACGCCTCCCTTGAGCTCCAGGGATTTCTTCTGCTCGGCGGTCAGGTCGGCCACCGATACGCCCAGGCGGTTGCTGCTGCGCTCGGCGCTGCCTTCGGCGCCAGTGCCAATGTCGGCATCGTCGTCCGGCAGTGCGCCCACGCTGATGTCCAGGTTCTGACGCTTGCCGTTGCGGATGATTTCCAGCTTGGCCTTCTCGCCATCCTTGAGGCCGCCAACCAGGTGCGGCAGGTCGGCCGACATGACGATAGGCTGGCCGTTCATGCTGAGGATCACGTCACCCACCTGCAGGCCGCCCTTGGCAGCCGGGCCGTTTTCCAATACCTGGGCCACCAGGGCACCCGCAGGCTTGTCCAGGCCGAAGGATTCAGCCAGGTCCTTGTTGACCTCCTGAATCACTACACCCAGCCAGCCACGGCTGACCTTGCCGTCTTTTTTCAGCTGGTTGGAGACATCGATCGCCACATCGATCGGGATGGCGAACGACAAGCCCATGAAACCGCCAGAACGGGTGAAGATCTGCGAGTTGATACCCACCACTTCGCCCTTCATGTTGAACAGCGGACCACCGGAGTTACCCGGGTTGATGGCCACGTCGGTCTGGATGAACGGTACGTAGGTGTCATTGGGCAGGGTCCGGCCCTTGGCGCTGACGATACCTTTGGTCACCGAATGGTCGAAGCCGAACGGCGAACCGATGGCCAGTACCCACTCACCCACCTTGAGCTTCTCGGAATCACCCAGCTTCACGATCGGCAGGTTCTTGCCCTCGACCTTCAGCAGGGCCACGTCGGTACGCGGGTCGGTGCCGACCAATTTGGCCTGCAGCTCGCTGCGGTCCGACAGGCGGACGATGATCTCGTCGGCGTCGGCGACCACGTGGTTGTTGGTGAGCACGTAGCCATCACTGGAAATGATGAAGCCCGAGCCCAGCGACTGCGCCTCGCGCTGGCGGTCACCGCGTGGCGAGCGCGGTTGTTGCGGCATGTTGCGTTCGAAGAACTCGCGGAACATCGGCGGCAGGCCTTCCAGGTCCGGCATCTGCCCTGCAGCGATGCGGCGATCCGGCAGCTTCTGCTTGGTACTGATGTTGACCACCGCCGGCGAGGCCTGCTCGACCAGGCTGGTGAAGTCCGGCAGGGCTTCCTCGGCCTGGGCGGTGAGCACCTGGCCGAGCATGAGCACGGCGGCGAACATCGTTAGGTAGGATTTCAAGCGTGGTATTGACATACGGCTCCCGTCACAACGAGCGGTAGTTTAGAAAGACCCCTGCACAAAGCAGGAAAGGCCAGGCTCCAAGAAGCCTGACCTATAGAAAATTTGCCGAAGGATTGCAAATGACAATGCTTTAATTTCATTTCAGCCGTATGTCCACCTGCCTTGGCATGGCCCGCAAAAGCACGCCATTATTGACGTGCCTGGGCATCCTGTGGGCGCATCGACAAGGCGACACGTTCTGCCGTACCCAGTGGTATTTCGCCAACCACGGTCACCATCACTTTGCCTTTGGGCGTGTTCAGACGGCGCGAGACAGCGGAAGTCGGGCCCAGCTGGGTGCGCATGTCCGTACCGCCATCATCGTTCACTTGTTCGAGGAACACCGAGAAACGCGCCAGGCCATCGTCATACATAAGGCTGCTGACCGAGCTGTTGCGTTTGGAGTCCTGGCGCACCGAACTGTTGACCAGTTCGAAACCAGGTGGCAACCAGTCCGAACGCCAGCCGGCGACCGTGTCATTGCTGCCGGACGCCACATGCTGCACCGGTTTGCACGCGGCACTGGGGCGCAGGTCAGCATCACTGGGTAATTCGTCGGTATCGAGGCGAGTCATCTGGAAGCGCTCCAGCAACTGCCCCTTGTCGTTGAGCATCAACGAGCGCAGCGGCAGGCCAGTGTTACGGTCCAGATGCAATTCGAACGCATAGCGGTGCTGGTCGCGTGGCGTGAGCGTGACGATCACGGCGTCGCGCCCGGCGACCCGTGACTTGCCTGCCACACTCAAATCGTACCAGCCCATCAGTTTCAGCGGATCAAGTACACGTGGCGCGGTATCCGGCGGCGTCGTAACACCGCTGACCAAGGCCCCGCTGACACACGCCACCTTGCCATCCACGCGCACGATTTCCTGGGCGGCGCCATCGAGCTGCAACAGCCGCTCGCTGACCTTGCCGTCCTCGACCCTGTGCCAGATATCGTGGGAAGAGAAGCTGCCGTTGCGTTCGTAGACGAAAGAGCCTTGATAGCTCTGTTTTTGCTCGGCCTGTGCCAGCTTGTTCAGCCATTCACTCGCCTCGGGCGAGGAGTTGGCCGCCAATGCTGGCACCGTCATGCAGCTGCCAATCAGCAGCGACAGGAGAGGTAGCGCGCGCATGATCCTCCTTACTTAACGGTTTTCCAGGCTGGCGGCGCGGGCATACGGCAATGCCGTTTCAGTGCCTTTGAGCGCGGATTCCTGGGCATGCTGGCGCAGGTAACCTGGCAGACGCTGATCCCAGCCGGCCTGGTTCTGCAGCACGCCATTGGCCATTGGCCCGGTCGGTTGCTCACTGCTCTCACTATAGCCTGCCAAAACAGCCGGGCCCTGTGCTTGTGGCACGCTCAGACCTTGCTGGACAGGTTGCTGGGCAGCCAGCTCGGCACCCGTGATTTCGTCCTGGTTGTACATGCGTACACCGGCCAGCACCGCTACGGTCACCGAGGCGGCTACCGCAAGGCGCCCTATGCTGCGCCACGGGCCTTTCTTGACCTTGGCGGGCACGGCTTCGTCGGCCAGCGCAGCAGACACCGCCGAGGCGATATCCAGGTTGGGCAGCAGCAACTCCTTGTGCATGGCTGCACGGGCAACCTGGTAACGCGACCAGGTGGCACGGGTTTCGGCATCGTCGACGGCGTTCAACACCCGACGCAGTTCCAGTTCGTCCGCTTCGTTATCCATCACCGCGGACAGCGATTCCTGCAAAGCTTCACGACTCATGGCGGTTCCTCTCTTGGCTGTCGCCGCTGTCTCAGGTTTCCTGCAACAACGGCTGCAGGGCTTTGTCTATGGCCTCCCGAGCGCGGAAGATTCGAGAGCGCACGGTACCCACCGGACATTGCATGACACTGGCAATGTCTTCGTAACTCAGTCCGTCGAACTCGCGCAGGGTCAATGCCGTACGCAGGTCTTCGGGCAGCTGCTGGATGGTGCGATGGACAGTGCCTTCGATTTCATCCCGCAACAACGAGCGCTCTGGGGACTCGAGATCCTTGAGACCATGATCGCCGTCGTAAAACTCCGCATCCTCGGAGCTCACATCGCTGTCTGGCGGCCGTCTTCCACGGGACACCAGGTAGTTCTTCGCCGTGTTGATGGCGATGCGGTACAGCCACGTATAAAACGCACTGTCGCCGCGAAAGTTGCCAAGCGCACGGTAGGCCTTGATAAAGGCTTCCTGTGCTACATCCTGGGCCTCGTGGGTGTCGTGAACGAACCGCACGATCAACCCGAGAATCTTGTGCTGATACTTCAGCACCAACAGATCGAACGCTCGCCTGTCGCCGCGCTGAACGCGCTCGACAAGCTGCTGATCCTCTTCCTGGGTTAGCATGAACACTCCTCAGTGAACTCGAAGGAGCGCTGCAACAGCCATCGTTCAGGCTTGCAACCATAGACTCGGGCTTTGCGCAAAAGTTCTCCCCTCCAAGCAAGTTTCCTGCAGCCCTTGGTCGGCTTGCACGGAAGACGCTGCGCGGTCACGGCCGGCTAACGTCGATAATCAGGTTTCGAATACGCAGGAGCAGCCCGGACAGGCCTGCCGCCCTGCGTCGCCGCGGCAAATTGTGGCGTACGGGCAGCCTTCATAGGATTTCCGGCCATGCCGGAAAGTTCCCACAAAGGTTGCCGCAACCTGGCAAGTGGCATGGAAATTGGCCACCCGGGGCTGCTATAAAGGCATCCCGGCCAAGTTTAACGATAGTTTCACAATGCCATCTGCGCGTGACTATTGTGCCGCGCCCCTTCCAAAGATTACTAGTGTCCCGACATGAGCCAACAATTCCAACATGATGTCCTGGTGATCGGCAGCGGTGCCGCCGGTCTCAGCCTGGCACTTAACCTCCCCAGCCACCTACGCGTTGCCGTGCTCAGCAAGGGCGACCTGGCCAACGGCTCGACCTTCTGGGCCCAAGGCGGCGTCGCGGCGGTGCTGGACAACACTGACACCGTCCAGTCGCATGTCGAAGACACCCTCAATGCTGGCGGCGGCCTTTGCCATGAAGAAGCGGTGCGTTTTACCGTCGAGCACAGCCGTGAAGCCATCCAGTGGTTGATCGAGCAAGGCGTGCCCTTCACCCGCGACGAGCACTACAGCGTCGATGATGGCGGCTTCGAGTTCCACCTCACCCGTGAAGGCGGCCATAGCCACCGGCGCATCATCCATGCCGCCGACGCCACTGGCGCGGCCATTTTCACCACGCTGCTGGAGCAGGCTCGCCAGCGCCCGAATATCCAGCTGCTGGAGCAGCGCGTGGCGGTCGACCTGATTACCGAACGTCGCCTGGGCCTGCCCGGCGAACGCTGCCTTGGCGCCTACGTGCTCGACCGCAACACCGGTGAGGTAGACACCTTTGGTGCGCGCTTCACCGTGCTGGCCACTGGCGGTGCGGCCAAGGTCTATCTCTATACCAGCAACCCCGACGGCGCCTGTGGCGACGGCATCGCCATGGCCTGGCGAGCCGGTTGTCGGGTGGCGAACCTGGAATTCAACCAGTTCCACCCGACCTGCCTGTACCACCCACAGGCCAAGAGCTTCCTGGTCACCGAAGCCCTGCGCGGCGAGGGCGCCCTGTTGCGCCTGCCCAACGGCGAACGCTTCATGCCACGCTTCGACCCACGCGAAGAGCTGGCCCCCCGCGACATCGTGGCCCGCGCCATCGACCACGAAATGAAGCGCCTGGGCGTGGACTGCGTCTACCTGGACATCACTCACAAGCCAGCCGATTTCATCAAGAGCCACTTCCCTACCGTATACGAGCGCTGCCTGGCCTTTGGCATCGACATCACTCGTCAGCCCATCCCGGTGGTACCTGCTGCGCACTACACCTGCGGCGGGGTGATGGTCGACGACCGCGGCCATACCGACGTGCCAGGTTTGTATGCCATCGGTGAAACCAGCTTCACCGGCCTTCACGGCGCCAACCGCATGGCGAGCAACTCGCTGCTGGAATGCTTCGTCTATGGCCGCGCTGCCGCCGCTGACATCCAGGCAAATCTGGAGCAAGTGCCCATGCCCAAAGCGCTGCCCGGTTGGGATGCCAGCCAGGTCACCGACTCGGACGAAGACGTGATCATTGCGCACAACTGGGACGAATTGCGGCGGTTCATGTGGGACTACGTGGGCATTGTGCGCACCAGCAAGCGCCTGCAGCGGGCCCAGCACCGCATTCGGCTGCTGCTGGATGAAATCGACGAGTTCTACAGCAACTACAAGGTCAGCCGCGATCTGATCGAATTGCGCAACCTGGCGCAGGTCGCCGAGCTGATGATCTTGTCGGCGATGCAGCGCAAGGAGAGCCGTGGGTTGCATTACACCCTGGATTACCCGGGGATGTTGGACGAGGCCAAGGATACCGTTCTCAGTCCGGTCTGACATTTGCAGCGCCTGTGAGATCGAGCGCCGCGCGGGCGGCCCTCGATCTCACAGGCGCTGCCCCCGCTACGTCGAACACTTCTCAGCCCTGCCCCATTCCCACCTCAGCCCAGCGCCGCCGACCGAACTTCAACCGCACCCGCATGCGCCGATGCTCATCAGCCCCCAGCGCATCCCGCGGTATGCACTGGCTCTCCCCCCACCATCGCCCCGCCCGCTCGAAGCGCACCACCACCAACCCCGGCAACGCCACGCTATCCCGACACAGCCGCACCGGCTGCCACCCGCAGGCACGGCTGAACACCTGCCAGCCGCGCGCATCACGCCGCAGGCCGACAACGGCATGCTCATGGGTCAACAAGATACGACGAGGAATGGCCCAGCTAGCGTGGGCAAGACAGGCAGCGACAACAAAAAAAGCCAACCACCCAGGCAGCGCGCTCGCCCACACGGCAAGCCACGCCACTGCCTGGCAGGCCAAGTAGGCCGTCAGCAGCAGGCGCGAGCCTTGCCAACGGCACTCGAAGCACTCACTTGGGCTGGACACGGTCCAGAATGATGCGGACCATGCGCTGCAGCTCCGGGTCTTCCGACTCGGTGCGCTCCATGAACCAGCCGAACATGTCCTGATCCTCACAGCTCAACAGACGCACATAAAGCTCACGATCAGTCTCGTTGAGGGTGGGGTAGACTTCCTGGGTGAAAGGCACCAGCAGCACGTCCAGTTCCAGCATGCCGCGGCGGCTGTGCCAGAAAAGCCGGTTGAGTTCAGTTTGTTCGACCATGGGGCCCTCCTCGAATGGCCCGCCAGTATACAGCCAGGCGCGTCAGGCGACACCGGGCGTTGGTCTAGTCACCTACCTATTTTGTTACCGGCGTTCTATGATGGCCGCCAGTCTTTAGCCACCGCGATGACCCATGGCCGATTCCGCTTTCTTCTGCCCCCTGTCCCACGAGGGCATCCTCGCTGTCCGCGGCTCCGATGCAGGCAAGTTCCTGCAAGGCCAGCTGACCTGCAATATCAACTACCTCAGCCAGGAGCACGCCAGCCTCGGTGCCCGCTGCATGGTCAAGGGGCGCATGCAGTCGAGCTTCCGCATCGTGCCTGAAGGCAACGGCTACCTGCTGGCCATGGCCAGCGAACTGCTCGACGCACAACTGGCGGACCTTAAGAAGTACGCTGTGTTCTCCAAGGCCACGCTGACCGACGAAAGCAGCGCCTGGGCACGCTTCGGCCTGCAGGGTGGAGACGCTGCGCTGCAGGCGCTGGGGCTCGATGTGCCCGCGGCCGCCGGCAGCACTGTGCGCCATGCCGGGCTGATCGCTGTTGCGGTATCCGCTGGCCGCGTGGAGCTGTGGGTACCGGCGGCCGACGCCGAGCCTGTACGCCAGGCCCTCGCCGCAGCCCTGCCCGAGGGCAGTGTCAACGATTGGCTGCTGGGGCAGATTCGCGCCGGTATCGGCCAGGTCATGGGGCAGACCCATGAACTGTTCATCCCACAGATGATCAACCTGCAGGCTGTCGATGGCGTCAGCTTCAAGAAAGGCTGCTACACCGGCCAGGAAATCGTCGCCCGCATGCAGTACCTGGGCAAGCTCAAACGCCGTCAGTACCGCCTGGCACTGGACCAGCAGGCCATTCCGGCCCCGGGTGCCGAGATTTTCTCGCCCACCCATGGTTCGTCGGTCGGTGAAGTGGTCATTGCGGCCAGCAACGGTCCGGGCTGCGAACTGCTCGCGGTGCTCAGCGCCGATGCGGTGGCAGACGACAACCTGCACCTGGGCAGCCTCGAAGGCCCGCGCCTGCAAGTGCTGACCCTGCCTTACGAACTGGACCGCGACCGGGAAATCCAACGCTGACCAGCCTGCCCCGTCCCTGTGGCGGGGCCGCACCACCACTGCGGTAGACATGCCCATGAACAAGCTGGCCGAGATGGTTCAAGCACAATTGCTCGACGCCATCGAAAAGGATGACCTGGTCCTGCCCACCCTGCCCGAGGTTGCCTTGAGCATCCGCGAGGCAGCGGAAGACAGCGAGATCAGCGTAGCGGCCCTGAGCAAGGTGATCGGTCGTGACGCGGCCCTTTCAGCGCGCCTGATCAAGGTCGTCAACAGCCCGCTGCTGCGCGCGGCGGTCGAGGTTACCGACCTGCACACCGCCATCACACGGCTGGGCATCAACTACAGCTGCAACCTGGCCATCGGCCTGGTGATCGAGCAGATTTTCCATGCCCGCTCGCCGGCGGTTGAGCAAAAGCTGCGAGACATATGGGCTAACAGCCTGGAGGTGGCGGGCATCAGCTACGAAGTGTGCCGCCGATACACGCAACTCAAGCCCGACCAGGCGACCTTGGGCGGCCTGGTCAACCAGATTGGCGCACTGCCGGTACTGATCTATGCCGAAGAACACAACGAGCTGTTGTCCGACCCGGTTTGCCTGCATTACGTGATCGAGCAGATTCAGCCGGTGCTGGGGGACAAGATCCTCAAGGCTTGGGAGTTTCCGGAACAACTTGTCAACCTGCCGAGCCAGGTTCAGGACCTGGACCGGCAGACCGACAAGATCGACTACATCGACATCGTGCAGATCGCCCGCTGCATCAGCCAGCGCGGCCGCCACCGGCCGTTGGCGGCACTGCCGGCGTACCGCCATCTGGGGCTGCCGTTTGGCACCGAGCTGGAGGTGGACGAACTGCTTGAGGCGCGGAGCATGTTGCGCTGACCGGTGCGAAGCCCTGGCAGGGCCATCAATCTGCGATAAAACTTACCCGCACCCGCAACCCGCCCTTCTCGCCATCATGCAGGCTCACCTGCGCCAGATGCGCCCGGCAGATTTCGCCAACAATCGCCAACCCAAGCCCACTGCCCTGGGCACTGCGGCGGTAGAACCGCTCGAACACCCGCTCGCGCTCAGCCTCGGGAATACCGGGCCCGTCGTCCTCCACTTCCAGCACCGCCGGCGCAACGACCCGCAAAATCACGTTGCCACCCGCTGGCGTATGCGCCAAGGCGTTGTCCACCAGGTTGCTCAACAGCTCGTTCAACAGTGTCGGCTCACCCTTGAGCCACACGGGTGCCTCGGCTTCCAGCGCCAGCGCCACTCCACGCTTGTGCGCCAGGGGCGCCATGGCCATGCCCAGCTCGCGCGCCAACTGGCTTAGGTCCAGGCGTTGCGCGCCACCTTCGGCAATTGCCCGTGCGCCATTCTCGACCCGCGCCAACGACAGCAGCTGGTTGGCCAGATGGGTCAACCTGTCGGTGCCCTGGGCCGCTGACTCCAAGGTCTGTCGCCACTCCTGCGGCTCGGACGAGCGCAAACCCAACTCGACCCGCGCCTTCAGCGCTGCCAGCGGCGTACGCAGTTCGTGGGCGGCGTCGGCAATGAACTGCGCCTGGCGCTCGAACTGGCCACGCAAGCGCTCGGTAAAGTGGTTCAAGGCCCGCACCAGCGGGCTCAGCTCGCGCTGCACCTGCACCACCGGCAAGGCGCGCAAGTCGTCAGGCTGGCGCTCTTCTACCGCTGTGCGCAGGCGCTCCAACGGCCGCAAGGCGGCACTCACGGCAAACCACACCATCACCAGCGCAGCCAACGCCAGCATGCCCAGGCGCAGCAGGGTATCGGCCATCAATCCACGGGCCATGCGCACCCGCGCTTCCTCGGTTTCGGCCACGCGGATTTCCGCCATGCCGTTCATGTTCGGCTCGCTTACCGGCTTCAGCAGGCTCACCACGCGCACGTCCTGGCCCAGGTAAGTGGCGTTGTAGAACCGCGCCAAGGCCGGGTAGTCGTCGGTGCGCGGCGTGCCGGGCGGTGGCGGCGGAAGGTTCTCGTAGCCGGAAATCAGCCGCTGCTTGATGTCCAGTACCTGGTAGTAAATGCGGCCGGCACTGTCGTAGGCGAATGTGTCCAAGGCTACGTAGGGCACATCCGCGCTCAACGAGCCATCGCGTTGCGACAGGCCTGCGGCGATGGTTCGTGCCGAGGCCAGCAAGGTGCGGTCGTAGGCGGTGTCGGCGGCTTCGCGGCCGTTCCAGTAGGCACTCAGGCCGCTGGCCAGCATCAGTACCACCAGCAGCAACGCCAGGTTGCCCAGCAAGCGCCCGCGCAGGCTACCGTTGTCACGCATCGCGGTGCTCGAGCAGGTAGCCAAGGCCACGGAAAGTAACGATAGCCACCGGGTGGCCGTCGAGCTTCTTGCGCAGCCGGTGGATGTAGATTTCGATGGCGTCGGGGCTGGCCTCTTCGTCCAGGCCGAACACCTGGGCAGCCAGTTGCTCCTTGCTCATCACCCGGCCCGGCCGGGCGATCAGCGCTTCCAGCACGCTTTGCTCGCGCGAGGTGAGGGTCAGGTTATCTGCACCGAGGGTAAAGCGCCGGGTGTCCAGGTCATAGACCAGCGGCCCGCAACGCTGCTGGCGCTCGCCACCGAGCACGCTGCGGCGCAGCAAGGCCTTGACCCTTGCTTCCAGCTCAGTGAGCTCGAACGGCTTGGCCAGGTAATCGTCGGCGCCAAGGTTCAGGCCATGAACACGGTCCTTGACGTCGCTGCGCGCGGTCAGCATCAGCACTGGCAAGGTCTTGCCACGGCCGCGCAGACGCGCCAGCACCTCGAAGCCGTCCATGCGCGGCAAGCCGACATCCAGCACGGCCACAGCGTATTCCTCGCTGGCCAGGGCCAGGTCGGCAGCCACGCCATCATGCAGCACATCCACGGTCAGGCCGTGGCTTTTCAAGGCCAGGGCCACGCTTTCGGCCAGTTGCAGGTGGTCTTCGACCAGCAGTACACGCATCGGATTCTCCCTGCTCGGGTGGGGCAGTGGCGCGGAGTGTACCGCTGTCACCCCGCCTGTGAAGCCCCTTGTAACAAACCTTTCTCGCTGAAAGGTTAGCGAAAGGTTCGTTGCCTAGCATCGCACCACGGTCGCCCTTCGCGCCGAAAAAAGCACCAGCAAGGTGCAACGAATAAGAACAATAAACGGAGTCATCGACGATGCTGTCATCGCAGCCGCAGGCGTTCGCGCCTACCCGTTCCTTTGCCGCACGCCCCTCTGCCATCGCCAGCGCCCTCGCGCTTGCCGGTGTCGCCCCGATGAGCCAGGCCGCCTTCTTCGAAGACAGCACGGCCACCTTCGAAACCCGCAACATGTACTTCAACCGCGACTTCCGCGACGGCACCAGCGCGCAGCAGTCCAAGCGCGACGAATGGGCCCAGGGCTTCATCCTCAACTTCGAGTCCGGCTACACCGATGGCACCGTGGGCTTTGGCCTGGACGCATTGGGCATGCTCGGCATCAAGCTCGACTCCAGCCCCGACCGTACCGACACTGGCCTGCTGCCGACCCACGATGACGGCAAGGCTGCCGATGAGTATTCCAAGCTGGGCCTGACCGGCAAGGTGAAGATCTCCCAGACCGAGCTCAAGATCGGCACCCTGATCCCCGAGCTGCCAACGCTGCAGCCCAACGACGGGCGTATCCTGCCGCAAACCTTCGAGGGCGGCCTGCTTACTTCCAAGGAGATCAAGGGCCTGACCTTCACCGGTGGCCGCCTGGACAAGGCCAAGGACCGCAACGACACCAACTGGGAAGACTTGGCGCTGAACAACAAGAACGGCCGCTTCGGTGGCACCTTCAGCGCCGACAACCTGGCCCTGGGCGGGCTCGACTACCAGTTCACCGACCGTATCACCGGCAGCTACCACTTCGCCCAGCTCGACGATATCTACCGCCAGCACTTCATCGGCATGGTCGCCACCCAGCCATGGGGCCCAGGCACCTTGGGCGCCGACCTGCGCCTGGCGGTGAGCGACGACGCCGGCGCCGCCAAGGCCGGCAACATCGACAACACCACCTTCAACGGCATGCTCAGCTACGCCTTGGGCGGGCACAAGGTCAGCGCCGCCTGGCAGCAACTGTCTGGCGACAGCGCCTTCCCCTATGTCGATGGCGCCGACCCGTACCTGGTCAACTTCGTCCAGATCAACGACTTCGCTGGTGCCGACGAACGCTCCTGGCAGGCGCGCTACGACTACAACTTCGCCGCGCTCGGCGTGCCCGGCCTGACCTTCATGACCCGCTACATCAGCGGTGACAACGTCAGCCGTGCGGCCGGCGGTGAAGGCAAAGAGTGGGAACGCAACACGGAACTTAAGTACGTGGTACAAAGCGGCCCGTTGAAGAACGTCGCCGTGCGCCTGCGCAACGCCACCTTCCGCTCCAACTTCGCCCGCGACGCCGACGAAGTGAGGCTGTTGGTCAGCTACAGCGTGGCGCTGTGGTAACCCCATAGCGGTAATCCAATAACAACAACGCTCACGGAGATAGACGATGACCTTTTCACTGCGCCGCCTCGTCCTCGCAACCGGTTGCCTGCTGTTGGCCGGCAACGCCCTCGCTGCAGAACCCAAACGCCCCGAATGCATCGCCCCCGCCTCACCCGGCGGAGGCTTCGACCTGACCTGCAAACTGGTGCAAAGCGCCCTGGTGCAGGAAAAGATCCTCAGCAAGCCCATGCGCGTCACCTACATGCCCGGCGGTGTCGGCGCGGTGGCCTACAACGCCGTGGTCGCCCAGCGCCCAGCCGACGCCGGCACTTTGGTGGCCTGGTCCAGCGGCTCGCTGCTGAACCTGGCCCAAGGCAAGTTCGGCCGCTTCGACGAAAACGCGGTGAAATGGTTGGCTGCTGTCGGCACCAGCTACGGTGCCATTGCGGTGAAAAGCGATTCGCCTTACAAAACCCTCGATGACCTGGTCGCGGCACTGAAGAAAGACCCAAGCAAGGTGGTGATCGGCTCGGGCGGTACGGTCGGCAGCCAGGACTGGATGCAGACTGCGCTTATCGCCAAGGCCGCCGGCATCAACCCGCGTGACCTGCGCTACGTGGCCCTGGAAGGCGGTGGCGAAATTGCCACGGCGCTGCTGGGCGGCCATATCCAGGTCGGCTCTACCGACATCTCCGACTCCATGCCGCACATCCAAAGCGGCAACATGCGCATCCTCGCGGTGTTCTCGGAAAACCGCCTGGACGAGCCGGAAATGAAAAACATCCCTACCGCCAAGGAGCAAGGCTACGACATCGTCTGGCCGGTGGTGCGCGGCTTCTACCTGGGGCCGAAAGTGAGCGACGAAGACTACGCCTGGTGGAAGGCTTCGTTCGACAAGATGCTGGCCTCGGAAGACTTCGCCCAGCTGCGTGATCAACGTGAGCTGTTCCCGTTCGCCATGACCGGTGAAGAGCTGGACGGCTATGTGAAAAAGCAAGTGGCCGACTACAAGGCACTGGCCAAGGAATTTGGCCTGATTCAGTAAGCCTGTCGGACTCACCACCACCCCTGTGGGAGCAGCCTAGTGTCGCGATGGGCCGCACAGCCGATGCAATGCTTCGGACACATCGCAGTGGCAGGTTTTGCGGCCGCTTCGCGCCCGATCGCGACGCAAGGCCGCTCCCACAGGATTTGCATCTCACTTGAGCAATCCCAACGAGGATTCCCCAATGATCCTGCAACGCATCTTCGCCCTGGCCCTGCTGGCGGTGTGCGCCGCCCTGGCCGTGATGGCCTGGCCCTACCAGGCAGCGTTTTCCTATGAACCGGTAGGCCCGCGCGCCTACCCGCTGCTGATGCTCGGCCTGATGAGCCTGGGCCTGCTGTATCTGGTGTTCCGCCCCACCCCCATCGTGCGCAAGGACGACGAGCCGGAGCTGGACCGCGAGACCCTGACCAAGATCGCCGCCTGCGTAGGCCTGCTGATCGTCTTCGCCGCCACCTTCGAGACCCTGGGCTTCATCCTCAGCGCCATCCTCGTTGGCCTGCCCATGGCCCGCCTGTATGGCGGCCGCTGGCTGTACAGCGCCATCGTGGTGGTCGGCATGAGCGTCTTCCTCTACTGGCTGTTCGACCGCGTGATGGATGTGCCCCTGCCCCTTGGCCTGCTGAGCGTACTGGAGAACTGACACATGGATACCTTGAGCTACCTGGGCCAGGGCTTCGGCGTTGCCCTGACCCCCTACAACCTGGTCACCGCCCTCTCCGGCACCCTGATCGGTACCGTGGTCGGCCTGTTGCCGGGCCTGGGGCCAATCAACGGCGTGGCCCTGCTGATCCCCATCGCCTTTGCCCTCGGCCTGCCGCCAGAGTCGGCACTGATCCTGCTGGCCGCGGTGTACCTGGGCTGTGAATACGGCGGGCGCATCAGCTCGATCCTGCTGAATATCCCGGGCGAAGCCTCGACCGTGATGACCACCCTCGACGGTTACCCGATGGCCCGCCAGGGCCTGGCCGGCGTGGCCCTGTCGCTGTCGGCCTGGAGTTCGTTCATCGGCGCCTTCATCGCCACCTGCGGCATGGTGCTATTCGCCCCGCTGCTGGCGAAATGGGCCATCGCCTTCGGCCCGGCGGAGTACTTCGTGCTGATGGTCTTCGCCATTGTCGCGCTTGGCGGCATGGCCGGTGACAAACCCCTGAAAACTTTCATTGCCGCACTGATCGGCCTGTTCCTGTCGGCGGTCGGTATCGACGCCAACAGCGGCGTGTACCGCTTCACCGGTGACAGCGTGCACCTGGCCGACGGTATTCAGTTCGTGGTCCTGGTGCTGGGTCTGTTCTCCATCAGCGAAATCCTCCTGCTGCTGGAAAAGACCCACCATGGCCACCAGGCGGTCAAGGCTACCGGCCGCATGCTGTTCAACTTCAAGGAAGCGGCCTCGGTGTTCGTGGTCAACATCCGTTGCGGCCTGCTCGGTTTCATCATGGGCGTGCTGCCGGGCGCCGGCGCGACGTTGGCCAGCGCCGTGGCCTACATGACCGAGAAGCGCCTGGCGGGTGAAAGCGGCAAGTTCGGCAAGGGCGATGCCCGTGGCCTGGCCGCGCCGGAAACCGCCATTGGTGCGTCCTGCTGTGGCGCCCTGGTACCGATGCTGACCCTGGGTGTACCAGGTTCCGGCACCACCGCCGTGATGATCGGCGCCCTGACCCTGTACAACATCACCCCCGGCCCACTGCTGTTCGAACAGCAGCCGGACATCGTCTGGGGCCTGATCGCCTCGCTGTTCATCGCCAACATCATGCTGGTGATCCTCAACATCCCGATGATCCGCATCTTTACCCGCATCCTCGCCGTGCCGAACTGGGCGCTGGTGCCGGTAATCGCCATCATCACCGCGATCGGCGTGTATGCCGTGCATGCCACCACCTTCGACCTGTTCCTGATGGTCGGTATCGGCATCATGGGTTACATCCTGCGCAAGCTGGACTTCCCGCTGTCGCCAATCCTGCTCGGCTTCATCCTCGGCGGGTTGATGGAGCAGAACCTGCGCCGGGCGCTGTCGATCTCCAACGGTGAACTGGGCATCCTCTGGTCGAGCCCGATCAGCATGGGCGTCTGGGCACTGGTCATGGTCATGTTCGCCCTGCCGCTGCTGCGCATCTGGCGCAAACGTAGCCAGCAGCGCCGGGCCCTGGCTGATGCCTGATCGTTCGTTGCCGTTGTTTGTCGCGACCGGGCTGGTCGGCCTTGCTGGCGGTTTTGCCGCCAGCAAGGTCGGCTGGCCTTTGCCGTGGATGGTCGGCTCATTGCTGGCGATCATCCTGGTGCGCTGCCTGACCCCCTGGCAGCTGTCGGAAATACCCAATGGCCGCAAGTGCGGGCAGTGGATCATCGGTATCGGCATTGGCCTGCATTTCACGCCGGCGGTGATCGAGCAGGTGGCCAGTCATTTCGCGCTGATCTTTTTCGGCGCGTTGTTCACCACCCTGTCCAGTGTGATCAGCGTATGGTTGCTGCGGCGAACCGGCGAAGACCGCGCCACGGCGTTCTTCGCCAGCATGCCCGGCGGTTCGGGGGAGATGGTCAACCTTGGCGCGCGCAATGGTGCGGTGCTCAGCCAGGTCGCGGCAGCGCAGAGCTTGCGCGTGCTGGCTGTGGTGCTGTGCGTGCCTGCGCTGTTCAAGTTTTTGCTGGGTGACGGGGTGCCGCTGAACCACACCGGTAGCGTGAGCTGGGGTTGGTTGGCCTTGATTGCCCCGCTGGGCGTTGCCGTTGCGTTGCTCTGGCAGCGTTTGCGCCAGCCTAACCCGTGGCTGTTCGGGCCATTGCTGGTGGCGGCCACGGTCAGCCTGGCCGGTAACCTGCAGATCGCCCTGCCCAATGGCGCCAGCCAAATCGGCCAGTGGCTGATAGGCAGTGGCCTGGCCTGTCACTTCAACCGCGCGTTCTTCCGCCGCGCACCGTCGTTCCTCGGGCGCACCCTGGTGGCCACGGCATTGTGCATGGCGATTGCCGCCAGCGCCGCATGGGTGCTGAGCGTGATGACTGCGCTGGACTTGCGTTCGCTGACACTGGGGATGATGCCGGGTGGGATTGCCGAGATGAGCCTGACGGCGGAGACACTGCAGTTGTCGGTGCCTTTGGTGACGGCACTGCAGGTGATGCGCTTGCTGTTCGTGCTGTTTCTGGCGGAGCCTTTGTTCCGCTTGTGGAATGCGAACCCGCAATAATCACGTTGCCTTCTGTGCGGGCTTGCCCGCTCAGAAAGCAACGCGGTAGTTCAGGTGATCACAGCGGTGGCAATGCCCAGTTGATCGGCGCCATGCCCCGTTGTTCGAGGAAGCTGTTGGTCCGGCTAAAATGCCCACAGCCGAGGAACCCACGGTAAGCCGACAACGGCGAAGGATGCACCGACTTCAGCACCAGGTGCTTGGTCCCGTCGATCAGCTTCTGCTTGCTCTGCGCATGCGCGCCCCACAGCAGGAACACGACATTCGGGCACTGCTCGCTGACCACCTGAATGACGCGATCGGTGAAGAACTCCCACCCCTTCTTGGCATGCGATGCCGCATTGGCACGCTCCACGGTCATGGTGGTGTTGAGCAGCAGCACGCCCTGCTCAGCCCAGCTCTGCAGGTAGCCGTGGCTGGCAATCGGGATGTTCAGGTCGCGCTGCAGCTCTTTGTAGATATTGACCAGCGACGGTGGCGTGGCCACGCCCGGTTGCACCGAGAAGCACAAGCCATGTGCCTGGCCCGGCCCGTGGTAAGGGTCCTGACCGAGGATCACCACCTTCACCTGGTCCAGCGGCGTCGAGTTGAGCGCGTTGAAGATCAGCGGCCCTGGTGGGTAGATCTCCTTGCCGGCAGCATACTCACCCCGCAAGAACTCGCGCAGCTGATGCATGTAGGGTTGGTCGAATTCGCCGCGCAATGCGGCCTTCCAGCTGGGTTCGAGTTTGATGCGATCGTCGTCAGTCATGGGGCCTTCCGTAAACAATGGCGCGACACTAGGTAAGCCCTTCCCGCTTGTCAAACGATCCGACCGACGACCGGCATGATCGGCCAGGCCAGCCATACTTGAGCGATGACTTGCGAGAGGTAGTCCATGGCCATTCATTGCGAGGTACTTACCGGCGTCGATGGCGCCCGCATCGGCATTGCCACCCTGGATGCGCCCAAGGCGCTCAATGCCCTGAACCTGCCGATGATCGAAGTACTGGGCGAACAACTGCATGCCTGGGCCCGCGACCCGGGCGTCGTCTGCGTGCTGCTGCGCGGCAACGGTGCCAAAGCCTTTTGCGCGGGTGGCGATGTACGGGCGCTGGTGCAAGCCTGCCGCGACCACCCCGGCAGCGTGCCACCGCTGGCGGCCTCTTTCTTCGCCGCCGAATACCGCTTGGACTTTGCCCTGCACACCTACCCCAAACCATTGCTGTGCTGGGGCCATGGGCATGTGCTGGGCGGTGGCATGGGGCTGCTGCAGGGCGCCAATGTGCGTATCGTCACACCCAGTAGCCGCTTGGCCATGCCGGAAATCAGCATCGGCCTGTACCCGGACGTCGGTGCCAGCTGGTTCCTGGCCCGGCTGCCAGGCAAGCTGGGCTTGTTCCTCGGCCTGACCGGTGCGCCGATCAATGCGCGCGACGCCCTGGATCTGGGCCTGGCCGACCGTTTTTTGGGTGAGCACCAGCAGGAAGCCCTGATCGAGGAATTACTGCAACTTAACTGGCAAGAACAGACTGCCGTGCAACTGTACAGCCTGCTCAAGGCCGAGCAGCATCGAGCTTGCGCCGAGCTGCCAGAGGCCCAGTGGCTGCCGCGACGGCAGGAGATCGATCAGTTGCTCGACGTGCCCGATGCGGCCTCGGCCTGGTGTGCGCTGGAAAGGCTCAAGCAGCATGACGACCCCTTGCTGGCAACTGCCGGCCAACGCCTGCACGAAGGCTGCCCGCTGACGGCACACCTGGTGTGGGAGCAGATCCGCCGGGCGCGGTACCTGTCGTTGGCGCAAGTGTTCCAGATGGAATACCGCATGAGCCTGAACTGTTGCCGCCACCCTGAATTCAGCGAAGGCGTGCGCGCCCGCCTGCTGGACAAGGACAACCAGCCGCGCTGGCACTGGCCGGATGTGGCGCAGGTGCCGGCAGCGGTGGTCGAGGCGCATTTTGCCAAGGCGTGGGAGGGGCGGCACCCGTTGGCAGACCTGGCATAGCCTTGTGTCGCGACAGGGGCGCTAGGCGCCCCCGCTTCGATTTACCTACCGCTGCCAGTTTCCTCCCCGGCCCTGCCCCCGCTGCCCCTCCCAGCGCCCGCCGTCATTTCTCTGCCCATTGGAGTGCCAGTCGCCATGCTGGTAACGCTGGCTGTTATTGCGATAGTCATGGCGATCGCGGTCCTGACCGTAGTCTTGCCGCTGGCGGTTGCCATAGTCATAACGCGGGTTACCGTGCCACTGGTTCATCCCTGGCTGCGGATGCGGTCGATAATAAGGCGCCGGTGCCGTCCGATAGTAATAACGTGGTGCCGGCTGGTAGTAGTAGCGCGGCTGTGGCGTCACGTAGTAGCGGTCGTAGCGGTAATACCCCGGCGCTACATAGCGATCGGTGGAGTAGTAGTCCGAACGGTAATAGCCCCCGCTCTCGTAATAAGGGGCGCAGGCAGAAGTCATCAGCCCCAGCAGGGCGATCAACAGAATTCGATAGGACATGGCGGCCTCCTGGACCGCTGGAGTGCCCGAACAGCGGCGCTGGCGAGCGTCGATGCGAAATGCGTTCATCGACACTGAATAAGACAGTGGCGCCAAGGTGCAGTGCCATTTCTGCAACAATTTGATACAGGTGAAATACCCCTGAAAAACTTGCAGTCATTTGCCGGTCATCTCACTAGAATGGGCGGCTGGGCACACATCACGGGAAGATCATGCCATTACGTTCCGCTCTGTTCTCGCAGCGCTCGCTGATCTTTACCCTGTTGCTGCTGCTTGCCTGCGGCTTCCTCGCCACTTCACTGCTCAGCTACTTCGCCTCGCGCAGCGCCATCCGCGACGGCATCGTCAATACCGAATTGCCACTGACCTCCGACACGGTCTACTCGGAAATCCAGAAAGACCTGATTCGCCCGGTGCTGATTGCCTCGATGATGGCCCAGGACACCTTCCTGCGCGACTGGGTGCTGTCCGGCGAGCAGGATACCGGGCGCATGACCCGCTACCTGGGCGAAGTCATGGGCAAGCAGGACACCTTCACCTCATTTTTCGTGTCCGACCGCACGCTGACCTATTACCAGGCCAAGGGCGTACTCAAACATGTCGAGCCGGGCACCTGGCGCGATGCGTGGTATTTCCGCCTGCGTGACCTCAAGGCCCCCTATGAGATCAATGTCGACCTGGACATGGCCAACCACGACAGCTTGACCGTGTTCATCAACTACCAGGTGCATGACTACCAACAGCGCTTCATCGGCGCCGCAGGCGTAGGGCTGAGCGTATCGTCGGTGGTCAAGCTGATCGACCAGTATCAACGCCGCTACCAGCGGGCGGTGCTGTTCACCGATGCCAAAGGCAAGGTGCTGCTGACCGGCTCCGAAGGCGGCCCGCATGGCTTGCGGGTCGGCCAGTCACTGCGCGACAACCCCGAACTGAATGACGTGCTGGCCGAGCAGCGAGTGCCAGGCGAAGGCAGCCACGAGTACCGTGACAGCGAAACCCAAAGCCACTTTCTCAACGTGCGCCACCTGCCCGAACTGGACTGGTACCTGCTGGTGGACAAACGCGAAACCGGCGTCCTCGACCGCATTCGTCACTCCCTGTACCTGAACCTGGCGATCTGCGCCATGATCACCTTGGTGGTGCTGGCGCTGGTGCATGCCATGGTCCGCCGCCACCAGGCCAGCACCGAAGCCTTGGCTACCCTCGACAGCCTCACCGGCCTGCCCAACCGGCGCAGCTTCGACCTGCTCGCCGCCCAGGCACTGCACGAAGCCCAGCGCGACAGTGGCCCGCTGGTGGCCTTGCTGATCGACCTGGACCACTTCAAGGCACTGAACGACACCCACGGCCACCTGGCAGGCGACGAAGTGCTGCGCCAATTCGCCAATGTGCTGCAAGGCAGCCTGCGCCAGTCGGATATACTGTGCCGCTGGGGCGGTGAGGAATTCATCGTACTGCTGCGTGAAGCCGAAGGCCGGCAGGCGGTCGAGGTGGCGGAAAAGATCCGCCGACGCACCGAACAACTGACCTTCAGCTACGACGACCAGCCGTTGCGCCTGACTACCAGCATCGGGCTGAGCAGCCTGCAACCGGAGGATACCCTGCACGCCCTGCTGACCCGCGCCGACCGTGCGCTTTATCGTGCCAAGCAGGCAGGCCGCAACCGTGTCTGCAGTGATGCCAACCATGAATGACAGCCTACACTGCCCCGCTTGCGGCGCTCTCAACCAATGTGCCCTGGCCGACCCGCGCCGCGCCACACAGGCCTGCTGGTGTTACAGCGTGAGCATCGACCCGGCCGTGATCCAGGCCCTGCCTGACGCATTGCGCAACAAGGCTTGCCTGTGCCCGCGCTGCGCCGCTGTCGAAGACCAGCTCCGCTCACCCGCTGACCACTGACTGTTTCCATGCGCCTTGACCGTTTTCTCGCCAACCTGCCCAGCCACAACCGCCAGCAAGCCCGACTGATGCTGGCGCAACGCCGCGTGCGGGTGGACGGCCAGGTTGTCAGCGACCCACTGGCCGAAGTGCGTGAATTCAGCCGCGTGGAGCTGGACGAGCAACTGCTGCAGGCCGGCCGCCCGGCCCGCTACCTGATGCTGCACAAGCCCACTGGCTGCGTCAGCGCCACCCAAGACCCACAGCACCCGACCGTGCTCGACCTGCTGCCCGCAGCGTTGCGGGATGACCTGCACATAGCCGGGCGCCTGGACTTCAACACCACCGGCCTGATGATCCTGACCAACGATGGCCAGTGGTCAAGGCGCCTGACCCAGCCTGCCACCAAGTTGCCCAAGCATTACCTGGTGGACACCGAGGACGAAATTGGCGAGCACTATGTGGCCAGGTTTCGCGAGGGGTTCTATTTCGCCTTCGAAAACCTCACCACCCAACCTGCCCTGCTGGACATCCTCGGCCCGCGCCAGGCCCGGCTGGCGATCGTCGAAGGGCGTTATCACCAGGTCAAGCGCATGTTCGGGCACTTCAACAACAAGGTGGTGGGGTTGCACCGGGAAAGCATGGGCGCAATCTGTCTGGACCCTGGTTTGGCGCCCGGGGAGTTTCGTGAACTGACGGCTGATGAAATAGCCACTGTCTAGACTGCCTGTTCTGGCCTCTTCGCGGGTAAACCCGCTCCCACAGGAGGTCCACTGTCATTGGGTACAGTGTAATACCTGTGGGAGCGGGTTTACCCGCGAAGAGGCCGGAACAGACGGCGCGGAGTCGTCATACGACCGCTCAGCGACAAAAGTCACATTTCTCCCCGAACGGCACTTGCGCGATCCACGACCCACTGCTTGAATCCAAATCGTCAGTCTGCATGTGACTACCAAGTCACGCCCGCAGTCGAAGACACCTTTTTGCCGGCCACCCAAGGCCTCGATGCCTTGGGGCACGGCGAATTGCCCGCCAAAAACAATACCGTCGACGCACGTGCCAAGGATCGACACAGGGCCCCCGGTTTCTCTTCAGGCAAATGCCTACCTGTCATAAAGAACGTGCACCCTAGGTGACGCGAATACCCTTTTTGCGCCAGGAGTCGATGACATGAGGCCAGAAATCGCTGTACTTGATATCCAAGGTCAGTATCGGGTTTACACGGAGTTCTATCGCGCGGATGCGGCCGAGAATACGATCATCCTGATCAACGGCTCGCTGGCCACCACGGCCTCGTTCGCCCAAACGGTACGTAACCTGCACCCGCAGTTCAACGTAGTACTGTTCGACCAGCCGTATGCCGGCAAGTCCAAACCACACAACCGTCAGGAACGGCTGATCAGCAAGGAGACCGAGGCGCATATCCTCCTGGAGCTGATCGAGCACTTCCAGGCCGACCACGTGATGTCCTTCTCATGGGGAGGTGCAAGTACGCTGCTGGCGCTGGCGCACCAGCCGCGGTACGTGAAGAAGGCCGTGGTGAGTTCGTTCTCGCCCGTGATCAACGAGCCGATGCGCGACTACCTGGACCGTGGCTGCCAGTACCTGGCCGCTTGCGACCGCTATCAGGTCGGCAACCTGGTCAACGACACCATCGGCAAGCACCTGCCGTCACTGTTCAAGCGCTTCAACTACCGCCACGTCAGCAGCCTGGACAGCCACGAGTACGCGCAGATGCACTTCCACATCAACCAGGTGCTGCATCACGACCTGGAACGTGCACTGGATGGCGCGCGCAATATCAACATCCCGGTACTGTTCATCAACGGCGAACGCGACGAATACACCACGGTGGAAGATGCACGGCAGTTCAGCAAACACGTGGGCAGAAGCCAGTTCAGCGTGATCCGCGATGCGGGCCACTTCCTGGATATGGAGAACAAGGTCGCCTGCGAGGATACCCGCAGTGTGATGCTGGGGTTCCTCAAGCCAGCCGTGCGTGAACCCCGTCAACGTTACCAGCCTGTTCAACAGGGGCAGCATGCATTGGCCATCTGAGCAGCTCGGCGTCCTGTAGCTGACACCCGCAAGCCATGGGGCGCCGACAAGCTTTTTTATAACTTGGGCTTCTAATTCGTTGAGGGTTCTGGTAAAAAGTCGAGCTCAGATGCGGGTATAGTTTAGTGGCAAAACGAAAGCTTCCCAAGCTTTAGTTGAGGGTTCGATTCCCTCTACCCGCTCCACTTCGACTTTCCAGGGACTTCCACCGAACGCCAGGGAACGTCGTAAGTCATTGTCAGGATTGAGATTTTTACCTGATCTCAATCCACTGACATCCAGCGAAATCCACTCCCAGCCGGTTCTAACTGGTACGTTGAGCGGTACACTGGCAATACGGAGGTCCCCAAAACCGTATTGTTGCTGGAGGAGCCGGGGTTCCGTCGGGAACATGGCATCCAACTCGCTTCGCAGGAGTTGGACTCATGCTTTCAGACCTCCAGGTTCGACAGGCCAAGGTGACCGGCAAGGCGTATTCGCTTGTCGATTTCGACGGTCTCTACTTCTACATCTCCGCCACCGGCTTCAAGGCCTGGCACTTCCGCTTCACTTGGGGCGGCAAGCGCGAGCGCATGTCCTTCGGTGGCTATCCCGCGCTTTCCCTGAAAGACGCTCGCAATCTGCGCGACGAGGCCCGGGCCATGCTGGCCAAGGGCATCAACCCGCATTCGGAGCGCAAGCGCAAGCGCCACGCCATCGTCCTGGCGGGCGAGCACACCTTCCAGGCCATCTACGACAAATGGCTGGCCCACCGCAGCCTCTCTCTGGAAAATGAGGGCCGCCAAAGTACGCCCAAGCAGATCGGGCGCGTCTTCGCCAAGGACGTGTTTCCCGTATTGCGCCACCTGACCATCTACGACGTCACCCGCGCCCACCTGCTGGACATCATCGGCAGAGTGGAAAAGCGTGGCTCGCTGTCGGTGGCCGAGAAGCTGCGCACCTGGTTCAGCCAGCTATTCACCTACGCCTCGGTGGTGGTGCCCAACATGGGCGACAACCCGGCCAAGGATTTGGACGTGGTGGCGATGCCGCTGCCCCCGGTGGAGAACAATCCCTTTTTGCGCATGCCCGAGCTGCCGGCAATGCTGCAGACGTTGCGCAAGTACAGCGGTCGCCTGAATACGCAACTGGGTCTACGTCTGCTGCTGCTCACGGGCGTGCGCACCGGTGAATTGCGCTACGCCACGCCCGATCAGTTTGATCTGGAGCGCGGTCTGTGGATCATCCCGGTTGTCAGGCTCAAGCAACGCAAGCAGCTCACCAAGAAGAAGCGCCAGCGTTTCGCCGACATCCCGCCATACATCGTGCCACTGTCGTTGCAGGCACAAGAGGTCGTTCGTCATTTGCTGGGAAATCTGAAGCCAGCACAGGTGTATCTCATCCCCGGTGATTGGTGCCTGAAAAACCCTCTGAGCGAGAACACGCTCAATGGCGCGCTCAAGCGTATGGGCTATGAAGACCAACTCACTGGGCATGGCGTTCGCGCCACCATCTCGACTGCGCTCAATGAATTGGGGTATCCGCCCAAGTGGGTAGACGCCCAACTTTCGCATGCCGATCCGGATCGGATCAGCGCGACCTACAACCACGCCGAGTACGTCGAGCAACGCCGCGTCATGATGCAGGACTGGGCCGACCGGCTGGACTTGTTCGAGCAGAATCAGGTCGAAGTTGCCAGCACGCACTTGACCATCACGTTGCAGGGCCTGCCCACAATCGCCGGACAGGCGGCAGCGCAGCCGCCCGCCCTGAATCCAAACGCCCCTCAGTTGATCGTTGCGCCTGCACCCGATGCACCAGCGGTTCCAGCTTCCGTCTATCGACTTTCGGCGGTGCATCTGCCCGAGTACGCGCGACCCACGCTGTCAGAGGTGCAGCGCGAGCGCTTGCAATTGCTGGAGATATTCGAGGCATCCCACAACCTGTCGGTGGCCGATTACGCCAAGCTGGTTGGCAAGTCCCGCCGCTGGATCACTTACGAGATTCAGGCCGGCAATCTCCTGTCGATCCATCTGGGTCACCGTGGGCAGCGCGTCCCGGACTGGCAACTCGACCCCATCAAGCGCAAGCTGATTCAGGCTGTCCTGAAGCTGGTGCCGCGCGGTATCGACACCTGGCACATCTATCACGCACTGCTGCGGCCATACGATGCCCTGGGCAAGTGTCCAGTCATCGAGGCCGTCGATCCGACCAACCTGCATCTTGCAGCTCGACTGGTCGCCGCACATGCCATAGAAACCGATGAGCTTGCAGAGCAATCGGAGGCGTCTCCGGTGCTGGCCAGGCAGACTGTAGAGCGCCTGGTAAAAACGGCAATGTTGGTTGATATGCCCGAAGATCCCGTCGCCCGTTGAGCTGAGGCCGGGCGGCAGCACCGTCCGGTCAAGGTCAAAGGAGGGAACGTCGATCGCTTCGCATGGCCGCCCATCCGTCTTCTGCGCGGCCAACTCGCAATTTCCACGTTTTGGCAGGCAGCGTTTAGCGTCGGATCAGCGCTCGGCAGTCACCATAGGCGACTTCTCGGTAATGCTATCTCGCTATATCAGTATCTCGATCGGATATGACACCAGCGGATTTTCGTTGCCAATCTCAAGCCCCGATCAATAGATTCCGAGCGTTCGCCGCTTTTTGAAACCGCTGGCGCATCAGACCATACCGATACGGTTTTGCGAGAGCAGCCACTTCTCACGATCCTGATAGCGCAAGCGTCACTGTCGAGCAGCGACAGACGCTCGGTTTTCTTGTGCCCGATGGATTTTTGCACATCGAGCACACAACGCCTACTCGTTGCGCGAACTGATCAGAAGTCATCAAAAGCGGGCGTCATCACTCGCGTCTTGCGCGGACAACAGGCCGACCATGAGGACGGCTGCAAAAGCAGTCGGCCCTGTAGTTCTTCTCCTGGAAGGAGACGGAGCATGCACGAGAACAAAAATGATGCACCAACATCAAAGGTGTTCTACCGCCCGCTCGAAGCGTCCATCCGCTGGGCCGGACTGCTGCGATACGAGCAGGTGATCCTGGCTTCGGTCTCGTCGCCTATGGATCTGCCGCAGTCGCTGGACTGCCCGCGTTTGGGCGAACTGCGGCTGTACACCGACCGCATCTATGACGGCATCCTCAACGGGGAACTGCCCTTCGGGCAGCATGGCATCACGACACGCGACACCGCGTTGATCGAATCGCCTGATCTGACGGTACGTCATGTCGATCTGAAGTGCTGGATGCGCCAGCACTACCCCGAGCAGCGGCCCGGCTTTCTCTTCTCCCGCAGCGAGCGCATCATCCATCCCTTCATCTCTCTGGAAACAGGGCAAGCCATGCTGGTCGAACGCCAGGGTTTGAAATCCGCCCTGGAACAGACCAAACGTCAGCTTCGCGAGTTGCAGGACAAGCATGACGCGCTGCTCAAGCAGTCCACGGTGATTTCGGCATGCGCGCAGTGTCCGATCAGTGATCGGGCCGAGGCCACCTACCTGAACATCGTTGGCGGCCTGTTAGAGCTGATGCTCGGCCAGTCGCCATCGGGCACGCCGTACTCCAGCTTCAAGACGCAGGAGGCCGTGGTCAGCGCGCTGGTCGCCCATCACAGCGGCGCCATGGGTATCGCGGAGCGGACATTGAACGGCAAGTTCGCCACCGCCAGGCGCCGGTTGCGTAGCGCCTCCCGCTGAGATTTGCCAGCTTGTATGTGCAGTCGCGGAGATTGCATTTGCAATGTCTTTTCGCTGCCGTGTCTATTGAATAGAGGTCACGCCAACAAACGCCACTGAGCGTTCAGGAGTGACCGCCATGTCGCAAACACCTGTACTGCCGCCAAACGAGCGCCGCATCCTGCGCCTGGAAGAAGTCGAAGCGAAATCCGGTTTCAAGCGCGCCCACATCTACAACCTGATGAAGAAACGCCAGTTCCCGCAGGCGCTGCGTCTGGGCGTGCGCGCCGTGGGCTGGGACTCCATCGAAATCGATCAGTGGATCGACGAGCGCGTCAACAACCGGGCCTGACCCGTTCTCCCTCGGACTTTTCATCTTGACACTGAGAACGCCATGCAGGTCGTATCCATCATTTCAACCAAAGGCGGGGTCGGCAAGACCACCACGGCTGCGAACCTGGGCGGTCTCGCTGCGGACGCCGGGCTGCGCGTGCTGTTGCTCGATCTCGATGTGCAGCCCACCTTGTCCTCCTACTACGAACTGGCTCACCGCGCGCCGGGCGGCATCTATGAATTGCTGGCCTTCAACGAGCGCGACCTCGGCCAGCTTGTGTCCCGCACGATCATCGCGGGCCTGGACTTGGTGCTCTCCAACGACCACCGAGGCGAACTGAACACTTTGCTGCTGCACGCGCCGGACGGGCGACTGCGGCTGCGGCACCTGCTTCCGGCGCTCAATCCCCTCTACGACCTGGTGCTGATCGACACCCAGGGCGCGCGCTCGGTGCTGCTGGAGATGGCGGTGCTCGCCTCCGACCTCGCGCTGTCGCCCGTGACCCCGGAAATCCTCGCCGCCCGCGAGCTGCGGCGCGGCACCATGCAGTTGCTGGAGGACATTGCACCGTACCGGCAGCTGGGCATCGAGCCGCCGCCGCTGCACCTGCTCATCAACCGCGTCCATCCGGTGTCCGCCAACGCCCGGCTGATTCAGCAGGCGCTGCGCGATCTGTTTCAAGACCATGCCGACATCCGCGTGTTGGCCACCGACGTGCCGGCCATTGAGGCTTATCCGCGTGCCGCGACGCGCGGCCTGCCGGTGCATCGGGTCGAGTACCGCCAGCCAGTGGGCAGAGTCGCTCCCGCCGCGCTCGCCACCATGCGCGATCTTGCCGGTGAATTGCTCCCGCAGTGGCAGGATCGATTTGCCGCAGTGTCCGGCCGTCCGCCACAGCCTCTTGACACGAGGAGGTCTCATGGCGAACGCACATGAACTGGCCCGAGGCCACAGCCGGCTGCGCGCCCTGATCGAGTTCGCCGTCGGCGAAGGCTGGCACGTCAAGCGCACGGCGGGCGGCCACCTCAAGTTCACCAAGGCAGGCTGCGCCGCGATCTACACCAGTTCGACGGCCAGCGATCACCGGGCAGCCCTCAACGCCCGTGCGCAGATCCGTCGTGCCGAGCGCGAGACCCGGCCCCAAATACAGGGGAGCGGCCATGACTGAGATCACCTCCCAGCAGATAGCCGGCAAACTGCTCGCGTCCGGGTTCGAGCGCAGCGGCCCGTCAGCAACGACCTTGAGCGACCCGATCGCCGACACGCCCATGGTCGTGACGCTCGACCAGTTGCACCCCTACGACCACGACCCGCGCAAGAAGCGCAATCCGGTGTACGAGGAAATCAAGGCATCCATCCGCGAGCGTGGCCTGGACGCGGCTCCGGCCATCACCCGGCGGCCCGGCGACGATCACTACATCATCCGTAATGGCGGCAACACGCGACTGGCAATCCTGCGCGAACTCTGGTCGGAGACCAGGGACGAACGTTTTTTTCGGGTCTCATGCCTGTTCCGCCCATGGCCCGAGCGTGGCGAGATCGTCGCGCTCACCGGGCATCTTGCGGAAAACGAACTGCGCGGTGGCCTCACCTTCATCGAGCGCGCTTTGGGCGTCGAGAAAGCGCGCGAGTTCTACGAGCTGGAAAGCGGCTCCACCCTGAGCCAGTCCGAGCTGGCCCGCCGCCTGGCCGCCGACGGATACCCCGTGCAGCAGTCGCACATCAGCCGGATGGCCGACGCGGTACGCTACCTGCTGCCCGCAATCCCGACCGTGCTCTACGCCGGCCTGGGGCGTCACCAGGTCGAGCGGTTGTCGGTCATGCGCAAGGCCTGCGAGCGCACCTGGGAGCATTACGCCAAAGGCCGCTCACTGGTGCAGGAATTCGACGAGTTCTTTCAGGAAGTGCTGTCGCAATTCGATGTCCAGGCCGACGAGTTCTCTGCGCAGCGCATACAGGACGAGCTGATCGGCCAGATGGCCGAATTGCTGGACGTCGATTACGACGTGCTCGCTCTGGACATGACCGAATCCGAGAGCCGCCAGCGTGCCTTGGTCAGCGAGCCGACGCCGCCCTCGACACCGCCTGCCTTGCCAGAGCCAGAGGCCATCGCGCGCCCACCTGTCGATACCGCGCCACCCGCCGCGAAGCCTGCGGCAATGCCATCAACGGGCAAAAGCGACACGGATGGCAGCCTGCTTCAAGAGCACATCGTCTCCCCGGCGCCGACAACCGAACGGCTTGAGTCCATCCAGCGCATGGTCGCCGACCAGTTGGGCGATGCACTGCCGCGCGACTTCTCGGCGAACGTCTTGCAGTCCATCCCGGTGCAGGCTGGCGGGCTCTATCCGATCTCGGATGTCTGGTACATCGCCCCCGGCCTGGACACACCCGAGCACCTGCGCATCCACGTCGCGCAGTTCGCCCGCGAGATTGCGGTCGAGGCAGACCTGGGCAAGTGCATCGATGACCGCCCAGACGGTATCGGCTTCGCCTGCCGTGCCCATACCTCAAGCCTGGCGCCAAAGGGCCGTGCCGTCCATACGCTGTTGGCTTGCCTGGCCGGTCAGCAGCCCGCCGACGTCGGTCTGGACAACGGGCAAGTCGTCATCGACCTGCCGGCGCTGCTGTACGGCCAGGGCGACGTAACCCGAAGATTGAGCGACACCGCGCTGGTCAAGCTGTTCCGCCTGCTGCGACTGGCCCGCCGCCTGCTCGATCTCGAAGCCGGCGCTGCGGACTCTGGAACCTAAGCGAGGGAGGCCAGCATGTCCACAGCACACCCACTCAACCAGGCTGTCATCGCCCAGGCCCTCTATGACCTGCGCAATGGGCAACTGCGCCGCTGCAAACTGATGGGGTTTGGCGAGGCAGAGCTGGACGCCCTCAAGCATCCCGCGCTGATCAGCGTGCTGGCCAACGCCAACGTCTCCTGGTGCTCAGTGACGGTCAACCGCGAAGTGCTGCGGCGGCTGCTCCAGCAGGCGCAGGACGTGGAGAAGGAAATCGCCACAGTCGATCGCATGCTCAGGCTGGGCGCGAGCACGGAGATGGTCAGCAAGTTCTATGGCTTGACGCATCAGGAAGTAGCGCTTCGCCGTGAAATCCTCGGTCTGCCCAAGCGCAAGGGTCGGCACCCCGTGCTGGGCGAGGAGCAGGACACGGAGCTGTGGCGGCAATGGAAGGCCGTGACCAACAGCAGGACCGTCGATCTCGAAGACGAAACCTCCATCCTCGATGCTGCCATGGACTTGGCCGAAGGCATGTCGCTGCCTCTGTCGGTGGTCTGGGCCTCGATCAAGGGCTGGGTCGATCAGGGATTGGCTTGAGTCATGGCCGTGGACGACACCGCACCACGAGTCCGACGCCAAGGCCCCATCGCACTCACAGAGCTGTTCGATGCTGCGCTGAAAGACCTTGCCCCCAAGCCCGCCCCCAGCGCACCTGCGTCTACACCTGCACAGTCGCCCACGCCCACATCTGGCGATGCTTTCCTGTTCAGTGGCAACCGGCACGAGACGGTGCCACGCAAGTTGTTCCTCGACCGCCGCCTGACGCCGCTGGAACGAAACGCCTGGCAAGTGTTCCGGCTGATGCTCAACGACGATGGCGTAACCGCATTTCCCACCTACGAGCAGTTGCGGCCCTGGCTGGCGTCCATGCCCTGCGCAGGCCAGGCCTCGCATGAAACCGTGGCACGGGCGCTGACACTGATGCGCCTGACCCGCTGGCTGAGCCTGGTTCGGCGACGGCGTGATCCCAAGACCGGTCGCATCCTCGGCAATCTGTACGTGCTGCACGACGAACCCCTGACACCGTTCGAGGCCATGCAGCTCGACCCGGACTACCTGCAACTCGTCAGCCAGGCGCTCGGCCATTCTGCCAAGGCCGTGCAGATCGTGAGCCTGCACACGCTCAAGGAAATCGGTGAAGACCCATTGCTGGCCGGACGCACCCTCCCGTCACGGTTGCAGGTGATGGCCGAACGTCTCGCCAACCAGGACCTCACGGCCAGCGATAGTTATCCACAGGAAGACGCCATTCACGATTCCGAAGAAGGGGCTCCGAGCCTTCTTCGGAATCGTGAACGACCCACTACGGATTCCGAAGCAGGGCTGAAACCCGCGCCAGACGTCTCTCTTCGGAATCCGAAGCAGGCCCGTACAGTACGTAGTAGTTGTATTAATGAAATACGTACTACTGCGCAGGCGCGCGCGCTGGGCGATCTGCAATGGCCCAAGCGCTTTGCGCAACTGAAGGCGGAACAGCAGGCGGGTGCCAAGGTGGCATTGCAGCAGGTTGATGCCTCGCTGAGGCAGGACGTGCTGGACGAATGGGCCGCGCGTTGTAGCAACCACGGCATCCGCAATCCCGCAGGGTATCTGTTCGGCATCATCCAGCGGGCCATCCACGGCGAGTTCAATGCTTGGGTCAAGAAAGACTCGCCACCGGCACCCACCCCGCCAAACGAACGGCGACCACCCGCACCACCACCCCAAGCGCAGGACAAGCCGGTGCCGCCAGAAGTCGCTAGGCAGCACATCGAGCGGCTGCGAGATCTGCTCGCCAGCAAGTGAGCCGACCGACAAGGCGGTGAAGTGGACGCCCATGGATGCCAGTAGAGCTATCCCCTGGGGATAGTTCCACCGTTGGGAAGGATGTCGCGCAGTCGCAGGTCTGGCCTCGAACACCTGCCGCAGCACCGGCGTTGCCCGTCCTGATCCCGACCTGCAGCGTTCGCTGGCGCTCCTTGGAGCTATCCCCTGGGGATAGCTCGCGCCGCAGGCGGCCACCACGCGCTGAACCGGGGTCTGGCTGGTTTCGGTTTGTTGACTGACTGCCTTCCGCTTCCTGCCGATGCTGGCGGCTCCTTGTCCAACAGCGAGCGGTCACCATGGCAACCAACGAACCTCTGCAACTGAATCTCGGCTCCCTGCGCAGCGCGATGTCGCTGACGCTTCACACGCACCACGCTTCGCGCATCTGGCATGGCCGTGCCGCCGCCGAGGGGCGACCGGGCATCGTCGGCCTGAACGGCTACATCGCCCAAATGAACAAGATGCGGCGCGGTTCGGAGCAGGACGACCCGTACTCGGATTGGTGGATGCTGCGCATCGAGGTCAAGCTCGACCAGACCAAGACCACGCTGCAAGCGCTGCGCGAGCAGGTGGATCAGGCGCTGGCAAGCGTACCGCCGGCACTCAGCCTGGGCGAGAACCTCAACGTGCAGCCCGTCAAGTTGCCGCTGTTCGTCAATGCGCAGCTCGGTTTTGCCGCCGTCTATCTGCTGGCCGACTACGACGACATCGCCCGCAAACTGATCCTCGCCCACCACACGGCGCTCATCGACCGCAGCACCTTGGAGCGCTGGCTCAACGAGGGCGCCCATGCACTGCGCAGCCTGTTCTCGCTGGCCCAGCAATACCGCTACTCGGGCTGTACGCGCGACGACTTCGTGTCAAAGAACGCCGCAGCACGGGCGGCGTTGGAGAAATTCGGCGAACTGCCGCAGGACGTGCTGGAAGGCACGCGCCGCTCGAAGTTCGCGCCGCCCATCGTGCGCCGTGGCCTGCAACAGCGTGCCGGGAGTCCTGCTGCAGCGCCTGCCCCCAACGACGAAGCCGCCACCGACGAGCCCACCACTGACGCAGCACCCGAAGTCAGCGCCGGCGAGGTCGAGGACGAGCAGGCATGAGCGATCCGAACCGCGAACCCCGTTACTTCCAGGGCCTGCAACAGGCTGCCTTCATGAAGCTGGAACACGCTGCCTCTCTAAAAGGCCTTTTAAAGCCTTTTAAGGGTAAGGGGGATCTTGAGGCCTGGGCCAGCCAGTGCTTCGCCATGCGCGACGAGTTGATTAGCTTGGCGCAGCGGCAGGTGCTGCAACAGGCAGTCGGGCATCCCTTCCAGCTGCTGCCCGTGGAGTTGGCCCAGCAGACCACTGGCGCAGGCACGGCGTTTTTGCGCTGGCGCAAACACGACCGCTCAGCCATGGGCGTGGCGCTGTGGCAGGAATTGATGGCGAGCACCGGCACGCCGGTCAACCTGTTGGCCGATCTGCACGCGATCGAGCTTCAGCGCATCACGTTGAACATGCAGATCAGCCTGTTGCACACCCTAGGCAGGCAGGCCCAGGAATGCGCCAGCAAGGCCGCCAAGGCGGAAGACGCCTACCTGCGCCGGCTCAAGTCCATCCCACCTGGAATGCGTGATCGGTGATGGCGCCGGACACCCCAGTACGCGCCCGACGCCGACGCGGCACGGGTATTTCAACCACCATGGAGATTGCAACATGAGCACGCATTTTTGGGGCGAAGGCAACATCGGCTCCCCGCCCGAGTACCGGGAATTCCCCAACGGCAACGACGAGCCGCGGCGCTTGCTGCGGCTGAACGTGTATTTCGACAACCCCGTTCCCACCAAAGGCGGCGACTTCGAGGATCGCGGTGGCTTCTGGGCGCCCGTGGAAATCTGGCACCGTGACGTCGCACACTGGAAGGATCTGTACCAGAAAGGCATGCGCGTGCTGGTCGTCGGACGCATGGAGCGCGAACCCTGGACGGACAACGAGGATCAGCCGCGCGAAACCTGGCAGATCAACGCGCGCAGCGTCGGCATCCTACCGTTTCGCATCGAGTCCGTGACCCTCAGTCCGAAGCCGCAGGATGCGGAGGCAAAGTCCCAGGCCGCCCAGGAACCGGCTGCGCCAAAAGAGCCGCGGCGTAGGAAGTGACCCGGCATGGGCCGGCCACTGTTCGCCGCTCCATGCACCCGTGAGCTATCCCCAGGGGATAGCTCCATCAACGTCCACCGGCTTCTACGCGCTCCGAAAATCGCGGCTCCCGGCCCGCACCCCCCGGCTGCACGCCATCTCCGCCCCAGCCATTCCATCCCGTGAAAGAGGTCGCCACCGCTTGCGACTTGTTTGCTGCTGCCCTTGGCGGTGCCCGGCATCCTCGATTCCAGCAACTCAATGAACCACGGAAATCGGATGGACGGACATGCGCCTGTTCTTGTGCGAGAAGCCCTCCCAGGGCAAGGATATTGGCCGGATTCTCGGCGCGACGCAGCGCGGTGAAGGCTGCCTCAACGGCTCCGGCGTCACGATTACCTGGTGCATCGGCCATCTCGTAGAAGCGGCAGCACCCGAGGTCTATGACGCGGCGCTCAAGCGCTGGTCGCTGGAGCAGTTGCCCATCATTCCCCAGCAGTGGCGGGTCGAGGTCAAACCCAAGACCGCCACGCAATTCAAGGTCGTCAAGGCGCTTCTGGCGAAGGCGACCCATCTCGTCATCGCCACCGATGCCGACCGCGAGGGCGAGCTGATCGCCCGCGAGATCATCGACCTGTGCGGCTACCGTGGCCCCATCGAGCGCTTGTGGCTGTCGGCGCTCAACGATGCGTCGATCCGCACCGCGCTCGGCAAGCTGCGACCGTCGTCCGATACGCTGCCGATGTATTACTCGGCGCTGGCACGTTCGCGGGCAGACTGGCTCGTCGGCATGAACCTCAGCCGTCTGTTCACGGTGCTCGGGCGGCAGGCGGGCTACGACGGCGTGCTGTCGGTCGGGCGTGTCCAGACCCCGACCCTGAAGCTGGTTGTGGATCGCGACCGCGAAATCGCGGCTTTCAAGTCGGTGCCGTTTTGGGCCATCGACGTGTCTCTGTCCGCAGAGGGTCAGGCTTTCTCCGCGCAATGGGTTGCGCCCAACACCTGCACCGACGACGCCGGCCGCTGCCTGCAGCAGCCCGTCGCCCAGCAGGCAGCGCAGCAGATTCGCGCTGCGGGCAGCGCCCAGGTGGTGTCGGTCGGGACCGAGCGCGTGCGCGAAGGCCCGCCGCTGCTGTTCGACCTGGGGACGCTCCAGGAGGTTTGTTCCAAGCAACTCGGGCTGGACGTGCAGGAGACATTGCAGATCGCCCAGGCCCTGTACGAGACGCACAAGGCCACGACGTACCCGCGGTCGGACTCCGGCTATCTGCCCGAAAGCATGTTCGCCGAGGTGCCCGCCGTCCTGGACAGCCTGCTCAAAACCGACCCGTCGCTGCGCCCGATCATGAGTCAGCTCGACCGCTCCCAGCGTTCGCGCGCCTGGAACGACGGCAAGGTCACGGCGCACCACGGCATCATTCCGACGCTCGAACCCGCGAACCTCTCTGCTCTGAGCGAGAAGGAACTGGCGGTGTACCGGCTGATCCGGGCGCATTACCTGGCGCAGTTCCTCCCGCACCACGAGTTCGACCGTACCGTGGCTGAGTTTTCCTGCGGCCAGCAGATGCTGGTGGCCACCGGTAAACAGGGGGTCGTCAAGGGTTGGCGTCTGGTGCTGGCCGAACCGCAAGCGGATGAGGACGGCGACGACGCGGCGCGCAGCCAGGTGCTGCCCCCACTGCGTGAGGGCCTGGCGTGCCAGGTGGCCGAGGCCGAGATCAAGGCGCTCAAGACGATGCCGCCCAAGCCCTATACCCAGGGCGAACTGGTCAAATCAATGAAGGGCATTGCGCGCTTCGTAACCGACCCGCGCCTGAAGCAGAAGCTCAAAGACACAACGGGCATCGGCACCGAGGCGACGCGGGCCAACATCATCAGCGTGCTGATCGCCCGTGGCTACATCGTGAAGAAAGGACGCTCCATTCGCGCATCGGATGCGGCATTCACGCTGATCGACGCCGTGCCCGCAGCGATTGCAGACCCCGGCACCACAGCGGTGTGGGAGCAGGCGCTCGACATGATCGAGGCCGGACAGCTCACCCTGGACGTATTCCTCAGCAAGCAGGCCACCTGGATTTCGCAGTTGATCGCGCAGTACGGCAGCATGTCCCTGTCCATCAAGCTTCCCCATGGGCCAGCATGCCCGCAGTGCGGCGCAGCGACGCGCCAACGCACCGGCAAGAGCGGTCCATTCTGGTCGTGCAGTCGCTACCCCGACTGCAAAGGCACGCTGCCGGTCGAATCCGGTCCGCCCAAGCGTGGCGCTTCGCGCTCGCGTAGCAGCGGTCGCAAAGGCGCCTGACCGACTCCGTTTCCCGTGGGCCGCACCCTGTTTCAAAGGCGTGGCCCGTGTCCCGCACGCCCCTGCGGGTCGCCCAGCGCGCAACGCCTTCTTGTTCGTGTGCGCGTCCCGTCCAGCCGTCCCCGGCTGCGGGACCTGAAGGTAGCTTTTCCGCGAACCGTCTCCCGCGTGTTCTGCTGGTCTGTGTTTCTCCCGCCTACTGCGAAGGGTCCCCCGATGGCTTGCCAGGCTGCGCGAGCCACCCGGAGACCCTTTGTGGTCAGCGGTATTCGGTGCCGGTGCCCACCGGCGCAAAAACGGGCTCCCTTTGTGCGCGGATGTGCGCCAGACGATGCCGGCCCCAGCCACGACATGGGCCGGGTGTGATTGCTGATGAGCAGACGGTTCTAGCGACGACCGGGCCTGCAACAGCCCACGGGTGGTTATTCCCTCCCGAGCCGAAGGTCAGCGAGCCTTCGGCACCTTTATCTCGCCGATCAACGTTCCGACCCAATGGCCGGCCACAGCAACAGGAAACCGACGCATGCAACAACCGGAGAAAGTACGAGCCGCGTTCGAGCGCGACCTTGGCAACAA
Source organism: Pseudomonas sp. NY8896 (assembly GCF_039634505.1). Lineage (NCBI taxonomy): Bacteria > Pseudomonadati > Pseudomonadota > Gammaproteobacteria > Pseudomonadales > Pseudomonadaceae > Pseudomonas > Pseudomonas sp. NY8896. The sequence goes on along the minus strand of NZ_CP132350.1, from coordinate 1,830,033 downwards.
GGTGCTGTTCATCAAGGGCGGCAAGCTGCTGTTTATCGATGGCATCAATCTCAAGGCCATCGCCGACCGTAAGGCGTATTTCGCTTCGCTGCGTGCGCGGCAGGCGCAACCCATTGCGGTCCTGGCCGAACTGGGACAGGACGAGGCATTCGCCCTGTGGAAGCAGCATGTGCTGGGCGACACGCCCGAGTGAGCCAACGCACCCACGCCCCCCCCTGACAGCCCGCACTCGATGCGGGTTTTCTGTCTCTGCGCCCATCAATCCGGGCTGGGCCGAATGCCGTTTTCCAACTGACGCAGCGCGGCCCCCGGACGAAGCTGCCCGCATGTTCGCTGATTCGTCAGCACATGCCAGCAGCCATGGGTTCCAGGCTGCCGTGGGTTCTTCCCGCGTAACCCGCCAGTCCGTATCGCATCAAGTCTGCGGACGCGCGTCCCCGTGACGCCGATGCTTTTTATCCACCGCGTGCGGGAGCTGCCATCCCGTGAGGGACAAGGCCTCGCTTTTCCAAGGAGCCTATCCATGTCCCACAAAGCCTCTTTCGGCCAGTTGGCCTTGACCTATTGCGGCAAGTTCCTGCCGCTCGAAGTCCTGCAAAGCGCCGCCGGCCACTACATCGGCACGCGCGATACCGAAGGTCCCGTTTCGCGGGAGTCGCACGAGTACTTCCGCAGCCATGCGGCGGCTCAACGCGCCCTCGAAAGAGGCGGCTGGTCCCAGCTCGCCATTCCCTGATCCAACTGGAGGAATTACGCCATGAATCAACTGCTGCCGCAGGAAGTCGTCGATCAGATCATGCGGGAAGAGCAGCATTTCGCTGCCGCGCCCCAAGCCTTCTTCGAGGCATGGAAGCGTGGTGCCGAGATCGCTGGCCCTGAATGGTTTGGCGATGGCACCCGTGAAGGTCTGAACCAGGCCAAGAGCAAGTGGGATCTGCGTCCCAACATGCTGCGGCTCAACGATGCCCTCGGTGTCCTGAGCAGCGGGCAACGCATGTTTCTGTCCGCCATGGTCAGCTTCTACAACGCGCACGAGGGCGGTGCCATGCTCAAACGCTGCCACTTCCACGGGCTGTCGGACTTCGACGGTCTCGACCTGGAACGCCGCAAGGTCATTGCCGACTTGATGGTGAACTACAGCGGCTGGTGAATCCGTTTCCGGCACCCCCCGTCTTTTCGTTCCCCACGAGGGACATGCACCCACACGGCCATGTCCCTCGATTTCCTTTCCGTTGCCCAGCGTAAAGCGGCTGAATCAAAGCCAACGATCAGCGCCGACTGACGCATTTTCCCCTTTCAACCCACCGGGTCCAATTCCCGGTGGCGGGAATTGGCTCCATTATTCAATCTGGAGAGTTCCCATGTCTCAGAATCCCAATCCCTTTGTTCGCGGCTACTGGAATTTGAAAATCGTCCGCACGCTGTCCATCAGCTACGAGGACGGAAGCCCGCTTGTCTGGCGAAATATCCACCCGAGCCAGCAACACCTGTCCGACCAGGAACTGATTTCATCGTCCTGCATCGTCACCAGCGATTTTGCGGTGGTCACGAACGGCTCTGAACCTGTGAGTGCCGAAGCACTGGCCGAATGCGATGCCGATGAAGGCGTTAACGGCGAAGGCGTGATCGGTGCCGTGGTCTATGCCATTCATGGCGAGGACTTCGACGGCCGCCTGATCCACGTCGGTGACAGCTATTCGGTCGAAGCCGCGCGGGAAGTTGTGCAGCGCCTGAGTTTCGAGACCGGCTACTACAGCCGATGCTGGGAGATCAGCAGCGCGCACATCAGCCAGGAAACCGGCCAGTACCTCGCCAACCTGGCGGACCTTGCCACGCCGGAGGCCTTTTTGTTCATCGCCTTTCGGGTTCCGTACAGCCCGGCGATCGGCGTCAAGCTGATCTCCACGCCCTGGACGGACAAGAACCTGGAGCACGCCGAGGGCATCACCGCCGAGCAGCTTCGGCAGGAGCACCGCAGCAAGGGCATGCCCGCCGACCTGGCGAACATCCTGGAGCTGGCTGGCCAGGCCGATGTGCGCATCCTCATCCTCGACGCTGACGCGCCCGTGTTGCTGGGCCTGCCGCTGGCCGAGCCCTAGCAAACACACCACGCGCCCACCTTCCTCTTTGCCCTCCATGCCAGCCCGTCTCCTTTCTGGGAGCCGGGCTGGTCCAATTCCATAGGAGCACTTTATGTTCCCCGACCTCATCTCGCCCGCACGCGACTTCGAGCATCAGCTTGGAGCCTGCGTCAACGCCATGGGCCAGGACGACGCCATCGGCCAGATCCTGGTATTCGAGCGCTTGAGCGGCATGCTGCACATGCGCCATATCGCCAGCGCCGATCTGGCAGACACCGACATTGATGCCTACGAAATGGTCGTCTTCGACGGCGGCAATACCGGCGGCGACTCGTGGAAGCACGTGTTCTTTCCACGTCAGCGCGAACACTACTTCGTGTACCAAGCCTGACCACCCAGCCGCTTTCGAGGGGCCTTTTCTTGTCGCGGCGCAGGAAAGCGGGTGCGGCGCGGTGCGGTTTCCTGAGCGCAGGCCGCTCACTCAAGGGCCATCTTTACCCCATGTTCGTCGGCGTTGCCGACACATGCCCAGGCAGCCAAGACCTTCAAGGCTGCAAGCGCGGGAAACCGTGCTGGTTGTTTCTTTCTACGGACGCATCGCGCCCATCCACCCACAAGGGACCTCTCCCTTGCGGGCGGGGAATCCCTTGTTCTTCCTCAAGGAGATTCACATGGATCGCTCTCTTATCAAGACCCTGATGCCTTCGCTGGTCGCAGGCCATGTGCCCCGCAACGTGCGGTCGTTCAAGTACCGCGTGTTCGATGATCAGCCACAGTCCTCGACACTGGGCTTTGTCATTGATCCCCAGCCCTTCGACGGCAAGGTGGTCGCAGCCAGCGAAGACGCCATCGTCGTCAAGCTCAAGCCCAGCGAGTTCGCGGTACTCGATCCCAACCTGGTGACCACCGTTCCCAGCGAGGGCACCAAGGTGCATGTCCAACCCTATGCCCGTCGTCGTTTCGACGGTCTGCGTGCGGACACGCCAGAAGAGCGCACCGAGATGATGTCCGACGGCACGCCCTACACCGTCAAGACACACATCCTCGGCTCCGCGCCGGCCAAGTTGCCCATTCCCGAGCCGCAGTGCATGGAACTGGGTCAGCTCATCGAGCAGTTGGAGGAAATGCCGGCGCCCGACGGGTTCCGGCGCATCACCCACATGCTGGTCGATGCGGGCGCCCACGACTTCACCTGGGTCGATCCGACGCCGTCCAGGATCATCGAAACGCCTCCGGCGATCAGTTTCACGGTTTCGACCGCGAAGTTCGCCGGCCAGGTGACGATCCTCTACCAGCCCGGCAGCGATACCTATGCGGTGGAGCTGCGCCGCGACGGCGAGTTGGTCGATCGGCACGACGAGGTGTATTTCGACATGCTCGGCGAAGTGCTGGAGCGACTCATAGACGACGGGCGCTGGCGCCTGATCGACGTGAGCGTGATCGGCGCGGAGACGTCCCGACGGCGCCGCGCTGTACCGGCGTGACACCACGAAAAGTACCAGGCGACCTGCCCCCACAGGCTCTCCCTCCATTCGGAAGGAGGGCCTTTTTTCTGCCGTGGGAGATTTCATCAAAGGGAATCGATCGGATACCGATTGATGGCTGCCTCGCGCGCGAGGCCTGGCCATGCTGAGCCCATGCCTGCTGACGTTGTCAGCGACATGCCAGGCAACCATCGGTCTTCGAGGTTGCGGCGCAGTTCCCACTGCGTGACCGAGCCAGCTCGCACCGCATCCATCCGCGAGCGGCCACCAGTCTCTGGTGGTGGATGCTTTCGCCTTATCAACCCATCGCGGGGTTACGCACCTTTCCCCGCTGCGTGGGGCCGGTGTGTCTCCGCTTCATCCCTATGGAGATTCACCATGAGCACCACGTCCAACGAGAAATCGTATTTCGACCTCCACACCTCGGGCATCGGTTACATCCAGCGTGCCCGTGAAGTGCCTGTTCGGGGCGGCCGCCGTGCGCAGCCTTTCCTGGCATGCACCATCGCCGCGCTGGTCGGTTCCGCAAAGGATCCCAGCTATCGCTATTTCGACGTCAAGGTCTCGGGTGCCGAGGCCAAGAAGCTGGTCGAGCGCTACATCGGCGTTGACGATCCCAAGCAGCGCCCACTGGTGCGCTTTCGCCTCGGCGACCTGTGGGGCGATGCGTATATCCGCGACAAGGGTGAGCAGAAAGGCCAAGCCGCCGCGTCCCTCAAGGCGCGACTGCTCAAGGCCGAGCCGCTTGACCGGGCCGAACTGGCTTCGATCAGGCAGCACGAGCTGGTCACCCGCGGCATCGGCTACCTCAGCCGTCCGAAGGACGTCACACCCAAAGATGGCGACCCGTTCCTCTCTTGCACCGTCGCCGCTCTGGCCGGGCCTGTCGATGAACCGGAGTATCGGTACTTCGACACCATCGTCACCACCCCTGAAGCCGAGCATCTGGTTCGCCGGTGCGTGCAGGCCATCGAAGGGGACTGCAAGGTGCTGATCGCTTTCCGTCTCAACGACATGAAGATCGATCCGTACATCCGCACCAAGGGTGAGCGCGCTGGGGAACCGGCCGCAAGCCTGGATTCGACACTGATCCACATCGGCCTGATCAAGATCGACGGCACCAAGGTCTATCCGACGAGCCCCGCGCAAGCAGATTCGCCGCCGGCCCAGGACGCTCCCGCGCCCGAAGCCGAGGACGCCGCCCCCGCTGCAGATCAGCCTGCCGAGCCCGCCGAGTGCGAGCCCGAAGGTGAAGTCGAGGAGCAGGAGCCGGCATTGGCTGCTTCGTTCTGATCCGGCATGGCCCCTCATGGGGCCTTGCCGCTTCTCCTTGCTGCATCTGCAGCGTCCTCCATCCGCATAGCGCGCTCGCGCATTTCTTCCCCCGAGTTCCGCGTGGTCAGACGGCCGCGCGGTTGTCGCATTTTTCACAGGAGAACAGCCATGTCTCTGGCATCCCGTTTTGCTCCGCAGTCCCCGATCCTGCGCTCAGATCGCCCGCTCTCGGACGACCGCATTCGCGCCATTGCTCCATCAATCTTCGCCGACGCTCCGCATGGGAGCCGATCCGAGCGGTATGCCTACATACCGACCTCGACCGTGCTCGCCAAGCTGCGCCAGGAGGGTTTCGAGCCCTTCATGGTGTTCCAGACGCGCGTGCGCAACGAGGATCGGCGCGAGCACACCAAGCATCTCATCCGACTTCGCCATGCCAGCCAGATCAACGGCGACGAGGCGAACGAGATCATCCTGCTCAACAGCCACGACGGCACGAGCAGTTACCAGATGCTGGCAGGCATGTTCAGATTCGTCTGCCACAACGGCCTGGTCTGCGGCGATACCACCGCCGACATCCGTGTCCCGCACAAGGGGGATGTGGCCAGCCAGGTGATCGAAGGCGCCTACGAAGTCCTTGAAGGCTTCGAGCGCGTGAAGGACTCGCGCGATGCGATGCGCACCATCACCCTCGATGAGGGCGAAGCAGAAATCTTCGCGCACTCAGCGCTGGCACTCAAGTACGACGATCCTGCCAAGCCGACGCCTGTCACGGAGCGTCAACTGCTCGCGCCCAGGCGCTGGGACGACCGCAGGGATGACCTGTGGGCCGTCTTCAACCGTGTCCAAGAGAACCTCGTCAAGGGGGGCCTGAATGGACGCTCGGCCAATGGCCGCAATCAGCGCACCCGCCCGGTGCAAGGCATCGACCAGAACCTGCGCCTGAACCGGGCGTTGTGGCTCCTGGCCGAAGGCATGCGCCAGCTCAAGGCGTGATGCCAAGTGGACCTTGCCCACCTCGGGCGAGGTTCATTTCCTCTCATCCACCGGCTGCCACCAGCCGTCCGTCATTCATCATCAGGAGTACCACCATGACAGCCAAATCGGCATCCGAGCAATCGGTTTCGCCCATCATCGTCCCCGGCCAGCTCACGCTGCGTACCATCCGCGGCAAGAACGGCCCCTTCACGGTCGGACGCCTCGCCACGCACCTTGGTACGTTCGAGGTCAAGGACCCGGAGCTGGAGCAATACCCCGAAGGCAAGTACGACGGGGAGTTCATCATCAGGTACATCTTCCCGAAGTCCTACCCGGTCGGTGGCGGCATGCGCTTCGAGATCCGCGCCAGCCTGGACGGAATGACGCTCTACGACATCGACAAACTGAGCCGTGACGAGGCACGCAGCTTCGCCACCCAGGATCTCGATCCACTTGATGAAGAGTTGGGCGCACAGCCTGCAATAACGCCGGCAACACCGGCCAAGCCCAGCAAAACTTCCAGGCCCGCCAAGCCCGCACCAGTGCAGGCATCCACGGACCCGCTGGTTGATACCACGCCCTTCGGCGTGGATGCGCCGACGCCCTCTGCGGCAACTGCTCCCGGCAGTACCGAAGATGGCGACGCCGCGCTGTTCAGCCTGCTCTGGCCGCTGGGCGAGTCCGTCAAACTGGATTCGACCATCGACCGCCGCACCTTGCGCGCGCAGATCTTCCGCCTGGGCGAGCTGGGCTACGCGCTGGACTTCAAGACGCAGGAGTGGAGCCGCCAGGCCGAACTGCAACCTGCGTAGTACTGGACACAGCATCTGCGGTGTACTTCATCCACCCGCTGGGGGCCTTCCCCACCGGGGAGGCTTCTGGCTCAATTTTTCCAGGAGGCCTCTCATGGGCTGGTATTTCTCACCCCAATCGCGGTCTGAACTGATCGCGGAGTTGATTGCACCGCAAGAGACCGAGCGCGCCAGCGTTAAGGTCATCGCCCACGCGCTGCGTGGCAACGTCCTCTGGTCTGTTACGCAAGTCACAGCCAAGGCCGAAGGCGTACACCGTGATCTCGCACCGGGCCAGTCCCTGTGCACCATCCGCTGCGATCTGCTGGAGCGCAGCGGCGGCCAGTGGGGCTACAAGCCGCTGGACGAATCCATGCACCCGTACTACTACTCGTGCCCGCTGTCCTATCTGGACCTCGCACCGGAGCAGTCCGCCGAATGGCGTGCAGGCGTTCGCGCCTACCACGCAAAGCGGCGCACACCCAAGGCAAGCACAGCCCCAGCTACGGCGCTGACGGTCTGAACCAGGGCGTTTTTCTTTCCACCCCAAGGGGCAGTGCTTGCCCCTGCGGGCGGTGCTGTTCCCTCTCATCCGAGGACATCACCATGCCCGCAAACACTTCCTCCACCACGCTGTACCGCATCGACGAATGCCCGGACGTGATGGCCGACGCTTGCGTCGGCGATGACCAGGGCAACCTGATCTTCCTGTCGATCTGGGCGCGGGACACCGCCGTCCAGCAGTTCCTGGCTCGCCTGACCCTCGGGCGCGACGAGCAGGGACTGGAGCAGTTCCACCTCATCACCGACCAGGGTGGCAGCGTTCCGGTGTTCGTCGGCAACGTCGATCGCCTGGAAAAGCGCATGACCCGCGCCTACCGGCGAACGCTGTTCGGTTCGCTGTCCAACGTGTGGCTGTTCGATCGGCGCTGCGTCAAGCCCGACAAGGCCAACGCCAGCGCACTGGCATTGCTGCCCCGCGATAGCGACCACCGATTTGACCGCCTGTGGCCGTTGGTGCAGGACACCTGCCCACTGCCACTGCTCGACCACTGGCGCGAAACCGTGCTGGAACTGCTGCAAAGCCGCGAGATGCTGACCCGTTTGCCATTCGCCCTCGGGCCTTTGGTGGGCCATCGGCTCGCCATCGACGTGCCGGCGCTGACCCAGGCGCTCGGCTCGCTGATCCGCAGTGACGTGCTCACCGCCTACCCATACCCGGCCAAAATTTGGACGCCGGAAACGGTAGCGGCTTGAACCACCTGCGCAGGTACGCCAAGGCCCGCCTGCGCCATTTATCCCCGCCAACCAGGAGACTTCCATGGCTCTCATGTTCCCGCGGCTCGCCCGCAATTTCGTGAAGAACGGGTACTTCCCGACCGACGAACCGACGCTCGAAAGAGCCCTCAATGCACTGATGCCCAGTGCGCCTGAATCCAATGGACCGATGTGCATCCTCGATCCCTGCGCCGGCGAAGGCGTGGCGATTGCCGAAGCGGCTCATGCCCTGGGGCGCGAGCAGGCCAAGGCGTTCGCCGTCGAGTTCGACGCAGAGCGGGCGCGCCATGCCCGCAGCCTGGTCGATCACTGCCTGCACGCGGATCTGATGGATACGATGATCTCCAAACAGTCCTTTGGGCTGCTCTGGCTCAATCCGCCGTATGGCGACCTGTCCAAGGACGTCAACGGCAACATTGGCTATCAGGGTCAGGGCCGAGCCCGCCTCGAAAAACTGTTCTACCAGCGCACGCTGCCCCTGTTGCAGTACGGCGGCGTGCTGGTTTTCATCGTTCCCGGCTACGTGCTCGACGCCGAGCTGGTCGGCTGGCTGACGCGCCACTACACCGACCTGCGCATCTACCGAGCGGTGGAAACGCAGTTCAAGCAGGTGGTGATCTTCGGACGCCGGGTGCGCCAGCGCGAGCAGACGCCCGATGGCGTCAAGGCCGTGCGCAATCTGCTGCTGCAGGTTGGGCTTGGCGAAGTCGAAGCCGAGGAGCTGCCGAGCGAGTGGCCATTCCTGCCGTACATCGTCCCCGCCAGTCCGGCCGAGCCGGGGCATTTCTTCCGCGTGACGATGGAGCCGGAGCAGTTCGCCGATGAGGTTGGCAGGCTGCAAGGCCTCTGGCCGTCGCGGGATACGCAGTTGGGAGCCGCGCAGCAGACGCTGCGTCCTCCGGCGCGGGCCTTGTCCCACTGGCATCTTGCCCTCGCTCTGGCCGCGGGCGCGATCTCGGGAGTTGTGCAATCCAAGACGGGTCGCGTGCTCGTCGTCAAAGGTGACACCCACAAGGACAAGACGCTCCAGCGGGAATTCACCGAACGCGAAGACGGCTCGATTGCCGAGACGCGCATCCTCACCGACAAGTTCGTTCCCGTGATCCGCGCGTGGGACATGACGCCTGGCTCCCCGACACGGGGCGAGGTGTTGACCATCCGCTGATCGTTTCTCCACCGCCGACAGTTCGCCGTCGATTTTTTCCACCCACCGGGGTCCAGTCGCCCCGATGGGGTGCCGTGGCCCCTCCATCTCCAGGAGCCTTCCATGGCAGCCCAAGCACTTTCCATCAGCCAGACACCGAGCCTGCGCTTCTCGCCAGGCCAGGTGGTTATGACCATCGGCGTCGATGACCTGGTCCAACAGGGCCGGCTCAACCCGACGCCCTATCTGCGTCGCCACCTCGGCGGCGATTGGGGCGATCTCGACGACGGCGACAGGCAGCAGAACGATGCCGCGCTGAAGTCCGGTGAGGATCGCCTGTTCTCTTCCTACCAGGTCGCACCCGGTCTGAAGCTCTGGATCATCACCGAATGGGATCGCAGCGTCACCACGCTGCTGCTGCCCAGCGGGTACTGATCTTCTCCAACGCGGGGCCACCGACACCCCGCAAGGGTGCTGTAGCCCCTTCACTCTGAAGGAAGCCACATGACCTCCAACCAACATGACAGGCATCGCCGCAAACGGCTGTTCGAGATCGGTGCACTGGAGTTCAGCGAAGGCGTCGAACGCCTGATGAACGAAGGCCGGCTCGATCCCATGCCGCTTTTCGAACGCCACATGCGTGGCGACTGGGGCGACGTCGCGGACTACCAATGGCAGCAGAACAACGCTGCGTTGGAGTCTGGCGAACGCCTCGACTCGTTGTACGTCGTCACCCGTGACCTGAGCATCCATATCTTCACCGAAGCAGATCGCAGAGCGACCCGCATCGTGCTGCCGTCCGAGTACTGACCGCGAGTTGTCACCGCAGGCCACGAGCGCCTGCACTGTCCAAGCACCGACGGTTCGCCGTCTCTCTTCCCACCACGGGGCATGTCATCGCCCCGCTGGGGTGGTGCATGCCTCATTCTTTTTTTGGAGCACCACCATGTCTACCGATCTTGAAACCACTGCCATCGAGACTGCACCCGCACAAGGCGATCTGCTTGAAGCGGAATCCAACCATCTCACCCTGAGCCTTCAGGATTTTGTCGGCGAGTTCGGCGACGAACTGCTCGATTCTCTCAACCGCGCCAACCCGCCGGTCTATGTTGGTCAAGCACAGGCGCTGCGACAGCTCGTCGTTGCCAGCCTCAAGCGCAAGCTGTTCCAGGCCCAGGCCGACGTTGTCCATGCCGCAGCCGAGCTGCTGGTCGATCAAGGCGAACGCGCTGCGATCGTCAATGGCGAAATGGGCTGCGGCAAGACGACCGTCGGCATCGCCACGGCCGCGGTGCTCAACGCCGAAGGCTACCGCCGCACCCTGGTGCTTTCGCCTCCCCACCTGGTCTACAAGTGGCGGCGCGAGATCCAGGAGACGGTGGCCGGTGCCAAGGTCTGGGTGCTCAATGGCCCGGACACGCTGGTCAAGCTCATCAAGCTGCGCGAGCAGTTGGGTGTGCCGCCCACGGGCCAGGAGTTTTTCATCCTGGGGCGCGTCAGGATGCGGATGGGGTTCCACTGGAAGCCGGTCTTCACCCAGCGACGCACCCGCCACGGCGACGTGGCAGCGTGCCCGGACTGCGGCACGGTCATCACCGACCTCGACGGCGAGCCGGTCAACCCGGTCGCGCTCGAAGCCGAGGAGTCCCGCAGGAAGTGCAGCCACTGCGCCGCGCCCCTGTGGACGCTGATCCGCCCGCGTAGTCTGTCCGGCAGCGACCAGTCCTCGGTCGTCCTCAAAGCCTTGAAGCGCATCCCGACTATCGGGGAGGTTACCGCGCAGAAGCTGATGCAGAAGTTCGGTGACGGTTTCCTGGCGTCGATGCTCGGCGACAACATCCACGAGTTCATCAACCTCATGGATGGCAACGGCGAGCTGGTGTTTTCTGACCGTCAGGCCACGCGCATGGAACGTGCGATGGCCAACATGGAGTTTGGCTTTGGCGAGGGCGGCTACCAACCGTCCGAGTTCATCAAACGCTACCTGCCGCAAGGCACGTTCGACCTGCTCATCGCCGACGAGGCACACGAGTACAAGAACGGTGGCAGTGCCCAGGGCCAAGCCATGGGCGTGCTGGCGGCGAAGGCTCGCAAGACCTTGCTGCTGACCGGCACGCTGATGGGCGGCTACGGCGATGATCTGTTCTATCTGCTGTTCCGGGCATTGCCTGGACGGATGATCGAAGACGGCTACCGCCCGACCACGAGCGGCAGCATGACCTCGGCTGCGATGGCGTTCATGCGCGATCACGGCGTCCTCAAGGACATCTACTCCGAGAGCGCCGGCACGGCGCACAAGACGGCCAAGGGCACCAAGGTATCGGTGCGCACGGTCAAGGCTCCCGGCTTCGGCCCGAAAGGCGTCTTGCGCTGCATCCTGCCGTTCACGATCTTTCTCAAGCTCAAGGACATCGGTGGCAACGTCCTGCCGCCGTATGACGAGGAGTTTCGTGAAGTCCAGATGGACGTGGCGCAAGCTGCGGCCTACCGCGATTTGGCGGGTCGGCTGACCGCAGAGCTGAAACAGGCTCTGGCGCGACGCGACACGACCTTGCTGGGCGTGGTCCTCAACGTGCTGCTGGCCTGGCCGGATTGCTGCTTCCGGTCGGAGACCGTGGTGCATCCACGCACGCGCAACACCTTGGCGTTTGTCCCGGCTCAGTTCAATGAGTTCGAGATCAGTCCCAAGGAGCGTGAGCTGATCGATATCTGCAAAGCGGAGAAGGAACAGGGCCGCAAGGTTCTGGCATACACGGTCTATACCGGCACGCGCGACACCACGTCGCGCCTGAAGGGGCTGCTGGAGCAGGAAGGCTTCAAGGTGGCGGTGCTGCGCGCAAGCGTGGATGCCAGCCGCCGCGAGGACTGGATCGCCGAGCAACTGGATCGGGGCATCGACGTGCTTGTCACCAATCCCGAGCTGGTCAAGACGGGACTGGATCTGCTGGAGTTCCCGACGATTGTGTTCATGCAAAGTGGCTACAACGTGTACTCGCTCCAACAGGCAGCACGCCGCTCCTGGCGCATCGGGCAAAAACAGCACGTGCGCGTGATCTACCTCGGCTACGCCGGTTCCTCGCAGATGACCTGCCTGGAACTGATGGCCAAGAAGATCATGGTCTCGCAGTCCACCTCGGGCGATGTGCCCGAATCGGGGCTGGATGTGCTCAACCAGGACGGCGATTCCGTCGAGGTCGCACTGGCCCGGCAACTGGTCGCTGCCTGATTCCCACGCCCGCCGGCCTCGCGCCGCCGGCTTTCCGTTGTTCCCATCTTGCAGCCCCAACCGCGTTCTTCGTGGGCGGGGCTGCGTTTTTTATTATTCACGATCACTCCAGTACCGCAATTTACTGGACTGCGCCGAGGCTCGATACAGCAGGTGTATCAATAACATAGGCTAGCTCAACATATGCCGGTGCTTTCCGAAGCTTGACCCGGCTTCCCCTCGCGTGGCTCCCATGCGGCTCTTGGAAACCGGGCTTTCTGAGGAGTCATCATGGCGAAGATCAAGCCGAAACGGCTGGCCGAACCGATCAACAGGTTGATCGCGGTAGTTTCGGACCTGCATCGCAATCACACGACTGCCAGCCAAGAGGCATGAACATCTCCATGCCTGAACTCATCTTGCGGGCAATTACTCAGCGGCGCTAAGAGCCAGCTTGAAGATGGAATGAGTCTCAGTCCATAGCCGTTTTTAGTGCTCTTTTCCGCGGGACCGAAGAAGACAAAGACGGCAAGCACTCGAATAGGCGTTCTGCGTAGACGAAGCCCATCCGTCTGACCGAATCCTGATCGAAATACAGCAGCCAAGCCGCAAGTAACGCCAGCGAAACGAGCAGCGTCAAGCCTGCGGCGAGTCCTGGATCAGCAAAATGCATAGGGTTGAAGTGGGGAGGTGCGACCTGTAGAACCTTTGCAATCAACAATCCGTAGAGGATGCCCAGGAGACACGACACGATACCGACGGGCTTCATCGCCAGCATGTTGCGATGAAATCCATAAGCGATGTTCTCTTTCAGCAAGAGCTGCTTGTTTGAGCGCGTGAGTTCGCGAAGTCGTTTGGTTGCTCCTATGTACGTGTCGTCTGCCTGCTCGGGATTGGCCGACTCTTCTTCCGCTGTTGGCATCGCGATGCCGAGCTTGCCTGTGATTGCCGTGTGGTAGCGCTGCTTGCTGACACCATCGAGAAACCTGTCGCGATGGCGCAGCGCAATGGTGGTGGGCATGCCGCCCCACTTGGCAACTAAGATTTCTTCGAGTTTTTTACCGCGCCCACGGGCCACACTCGCAAGCGCATAAATAGCCCCGCAACCACCAAGCAAGCCGATCACGCCCGTAAGAATAGGGTGCTTGGCTCCGTAGACGCACAACAACGGCACTAGTACCGGCAAGGCCACAAGAAGTCCAGGAACAACGCGTGCCTTACGCTCGTAGGGGTCCTTGACCAGTTCAAAAATTGTTGTCATGTGAAGTCAAGCCTGTGCCGTCAAGGCATCAATGTATGGTTGGATTTCATCGCGATTTTTCAGCGTAATCTGTTGCGCGAGCGGGTCGGGGGCTTCCTTGGTATGCAAGCCTAAACGCCTCAGCGTGTAGTACAGAAACGCTTGGCGGCATGGAAGTTTGGCCTGTCCGTCTTCCATGCCGTAGTCCAGTTCCAAGACCCGTTTCTTGGCCGCAGGTAAATCGGGATGAGGTGCAAGCACCAGCATCAGCACCGTATGCCAATGTGCATCCTGGCTGGCGTCCACTTGGCTCGATTCGAAGCCTTCAATGCGCAGGATTCGGGCCAGGACGAAATCGCTGAAGCGTCGACGCTTGTGGCAAAACGCGCGCATGTGCCAGCGAAAACCATCGTTGCCAAGGGCGTGCGGGGATAGCAGGCGTATCGACTCGTCCAAGGACGTCATGGACTGGTAGCTCACCCGAATGGCTTCCTGTTGCCGAATCGCTCGGACCACTGCTTCGACGGTCTGTTCATTGATCGTGCGCCAGGGGGAAGGTGCCCAATCTGTCTCCGGTGCAGAACCGATGAAGCTGGCCGTCGGCTCGACAACTCCCATCTTGGTCGCTAGCAGCTCTGCTAGATAGCGTTGCGCCGAGCTTCGTTGATAAAGCGGGTGAAAACTCGGCGCTGCCGTGTAGGTCTTGGAACTGCGGTCGTAAGTCAGGTTGCTCGGCGCCAGTTCCGTGTACTTGGCAATGTCCAGTGATGCCTGCGGGACCGAAATGCCAAAGTGCTCGGTGAGATCCATCCGGTTGATGCGCCGCTCCCAGCGCAGACGGAAATCGATGAATTGAAGTCTGCTCTCCAACCCCCAACTTAGCCCCTTGGGCTCAGCAGGTTCGGCGGCAGGAACGGAAGGCTCTTGCATCAGTAGCGCCTAAAAAGTAGACGGGTATAAAAAATAGTCGTACATTAACTATACGCGATCACCCTTCGGTCGTCTACCCGGAGACTCCAGTGCCCACAACCATCACGTTTTTTCCCGTCGACAACGGGGACATGACCCTCATCAAGTTCGGCGATCTCGATGCAACAACCCTGCTGATCGACGTAAACATCAGGCAAGACGCCGATGACCCTAACGGGGAGGCGCGCGATGTCGCCAAGGATTTGCGCGAACGACTGAAGAAGGATGAGAACGGCAGGCCGTATGTCGATGCGTTCCTGCTGAGCCACCCGGACCAAGACCATTGCCGAGGGCTGAAGCGACACTTCCACCTAGGGCCACTCGACAAGTACCCGGACGACAAGAAGGACGACAAGGACAAGAAAATCGTGATCCGCGAGATGTGGTCGTCCCCGATCGTGTTTCGACGCACCAGCAAGACGCACACCTTGAGCGACGACGCCAAGGCATTCAACACGGAGGCGCGTCGGCGCGTGCAACTGAACCGTGACAAGAATTTCGCCGTCGGGAACGGTGACCGCATTCAGATCATGGGCGAGGACATCGACGGAAAAACCGATGATCTCACCTCGATTGTGCGGAAGGTGGACACGCGCTTTTCAACGATCAATGGCAAGAGTTCCGCATTCTTTTCTGCGTTTCTTTTGGCCCCACTGGACGCCCAGGATGACGAGGAAGAGGAAGAGTGCCTGGTCAAGAACCAGTCCAGCGTTATTCTGAACATCACGTTGGCGGCTGACGCGCAGACGCCGGATGGTGCGAAATTCCTTACTGGTGGCGATGCTGAGGTGTTCATCTGGAACCGCCAGTGGCAACGCCACAAGGCTGAAGCAGATGTGCTTGAGTACGACATCATGCAGGCGCCTCATCATTGTTCCTGGCATTCGCTGTCCTATGACAGCTGGTCCGACTACCGTGAAAAAGCCAAGCTCGATGCTGATGCCCGCAAGGCGCTTTCGCAGACCCGTGACGGCGCCGTCATCGTCGCCAGCTGCAAGCCGATTGCAGACGATGACAGCGATCCGCCCTGCATCCGTGCGAAGCGTGAGTACGTGACGATCGTGGACGAAGCAAAAGGCGAGTTCTACTGCACAGGCGAGTACCCCAGCGAAAAGTCCGTGGAACCGCTCGTTTTCACCGTAACCGCTCAGGGTGTGCAGCCTCCCTCGAAGAAGGAGTCCGGATCGAAGGCCGCTGCCGTGGTGACCTCTGCGCGCACCCCCATGCCGCACGGAGCATCATGACGGGCACCATCGCAGACGCACTGCATCAACTTCAGCGGCATCGAGGCCTTATCCGCGTTGGCGAGCCAAGGACAACTGGTGCATCGACGGAGATTGAAGTCGATGTTGCGGTCCAACTGCCGAACAGGTCTCGGCGCAATGGTATCTCTGAGACCGGAGTGCGCACCGTCGAGACGTGCGTGCTGGTATTCGGTAGTGACTGGCCCCTGTCCGCACCCGAGCCCTTCTTACGTGCGGACTTCCCGCTCAACTTGCCGCACATCAACCCCCATCGCCAAGGCGAGTTAGTCTCGCCGTGCCTATTCGAAGGGTCGTTGAACGAGCTGCTGCATCGGTTTGGCCTGGACGCCGTTGTCGATCAGTTGATCGACTGGCTGCACAAGGCCGCGGCCGGAACACTCCTGGACCTGGAGCAGGGGTGGGAACCAACGCGCCGAGACAGCTGTCCTTCGACCGTTGTATTCAGTGCCGAGAAGGTCGCGGCCGCCGCTCCCACTGACGGCACGATTCTGGTGGTTCCCGCAGGTTACGTGACGATCGATGGCGGTCTGTACGCCATCATCAACGCCGAACTGACCGCACAAGTCGATCCTGTGTTTTATCAGGATGTTCACAACGACAAGCTGGGCAAATGGGGGAACGGCCATACCGCGGCCTTCATCGCGCGCGCTCCGATGACCGACGGCCTCCCGCATGTGATCGGACGCTATCAACCAGAGACAGTTGTCGATCTCGCGACGCTGCTCGATCGAGCAGCGCAGCTTGGTATTGATCGCGACGCTTTGGCCCAGGAAGTGGACGGTTATTTCGGACGCTCAATCTTGGATATGCGACAGGACTCGCATGGCTGGGTGCATGGTTTGTACGCGATTGTGATTCTGGCTGTGCAAAGGCCCGCGTCGCTTGTGGGCTCGCCAGGGAGGAGTGTCGAGGTATTGCCCTATGTGGTGCGCTATGAACTCAACGCTCAATCGCTCCTGGAGCGAAACGCCACGGTTCACCCGGCCTTTCACGCGCATGCGTTGTCTCCTGAACTGCTGGCAAGGACGTCTGGCATTCCATACGCAGCC
Organism: Pseudomonas sp. NY8896; assembly: GCF_039634505.1. Lineage (NCBI taxonomy): Bacteria > Pseudomonadati > Pseudomonadota > Gammaproteobacteria > Pseudomonadales > Pseudomonadaceae > Pseudomonas > Pseudomonas sp. NY8896. The sequence goes on along the minus strand of NZ_CP132350.1, from coordinate 1,813,274 downwards.
ACATCACAGCCGCTGGTCGTGCTCGGCTGCGGAAGCGTGGGATCGAAAGTCGCGATGCAACTTGGGCGAGCGGGCTTTGGTTCGATGACTTTCGTCGACAACGAACCCATGTCGCCTCACAACGCCGCGCGGCATGCACTCATTGAGCGGGCATCAGTTCTGGTTCCGCCTCGGAAGTCGGCGCTGATGAAGACAGCCTTTGAATCGCTGTCGCATCTTCAATCGCGAGCGTTCGACACCGACGCAGTGACTCTTTTGGTCGATCCGGAACAGTTTGCGGCAACCGTTCCGCAGGATGCGGCCCTCATCGTGGATGCGACGGCGTCACTTCAGGTGCTGGCTGCAGAAACACAATCGGCAGCGTTGGATCAATCCCCTGCCCGATTGGCACGGATCGCGATGTATGGTCAGGGGCGCTGTGTGGCGGTATTGCTCGAAGGAGCTGGCCGCGCCGGCCGAGTTGACGACCTCACGGCGTTCTTGTTCGAGTGCTGCCGGTTTGCACCGGAACTGCGTGCGTCGATTGCAGGCGATACGTCTGAGCCGACTCGGATTTTCGTGGGTGACAACTGTCGTTCGCTGACGATGCCTATGTCTGACGCCGTTGTTTCGCGGTCGGCGTCACTGGTCGGCCTGCAACTGGAACGATGGCTCGTTGATGGGCTTCCGAAGGAAGCGACGCTTTGCGCCGGAATCTCAGATGCCGAAGGCCTTGGAATGGCATGGACCCGCGCCAGCCTTGGCCCGACCACTGCGCTTGAAGTCGCAGACGATGGTGGCTGGAACATTCGGGTCCTGTCCCCAGTTGCGCAAGCAATCCATGCTGATGCGCTGCGCTGGGGTGCTCTGGAAACAGGCGGCGCCTTGATCGGCCGCATCTCGTTTGAAAATCGAACCATCACCATTGCAGGCCTTGTTGAGGCACCACCTGACAGTGTTCGAGAGACCGCCCGCTTCGTCCTCGGAACCAACGGGCTTGTTCAAAATTTGCGCGCCGCAAATGCGGCCTCTTTGGGGTATCTCGCCTTTATAGGAACGTGGCACAGCCACCCGAAAGGCGGCGCACATTCGGGTATCGACCGAAATACATTGCGCGGCATCGCCGAGGATGCTGGCGGCCTTCCGGCCGTGTCGTTGGTATGGACTCCGACAGGACTCACGTGTGCGGTGGATCGCTGGTAGGTGCAAAGCCACCGGCACTTTGTTGGCATAAAACAAGAGGGATGTATGGCTGACTACTTCGAGATCGACTTTCTTGGCGTCGAAACAGCGAAAAGCGGGGACGCGATCACGCTGCGCTACTCGGTGAATGGCACCGAGGGCGTGCACGTTGTTGACGGAGGGTATCTGGATACGGGTGATGAGATAGTCGAGCATCTGAAGACGTACTATGGAACAACAGTCATCGACCATGTGATCCTCACGCACCCAGATCGCGATCACGCCAATGGGCTACGAAAAGTCCTGGAGCAATGCACAGTCAGGAATCTTTGGATCAACCGGCCGTGGATATACGCGGACCAGTTGATCGATCGCTTTGAGACCTATGAATCGATTGAAGCCCTGCGACGGAAGTTGCGCTCAATCTACGATGCCACGGCAATTCTTGAGGATATTGCGGTGGAGAAGGGAATTCCAATCCATGCCCCCCTTCAGGGGCAGAGCATCGGTCCGTTCGCGGTCATGGCACCTACCCTGGGGCGCTACTTGGACCTGATCGTGGACTCCGCGAAGACACCGGAAGCTGTCGAAGAAAGTGCTTTTGATAGCGCGCTGAGCAGCATATTCCGGGCAGTGAAGGCTGCGACCGCCTACATCAAGTCCCTGTGGGGCGAGGAATATTTCCCGCCTGAGCCGACCAGTCGTGAGAATGAAATGAGTGTGGTGCAGTCGGCTGTCTTGAACGGTCATCGCGTCATGCTTACTGGCGATGCCGGGCGTGAAGCACTGCAGGAGGTGATCGACTACGCGCCTTTCGTGGGACTCGCGCTGCCAGGTATTCGGTATTTCCAAGTGCCCCATCACGGCGGGCGACACAACGTTTCGACCGAAGTCTTGGATCAATTGCTTGGCCCACGGTTGAACAGTATGCCGGACAAGCACCATTGGAATGCCATATGCAGTTCTGCCAAGGCGGATGAGGATCATCCGCGGAAGTCGGTGATTCGCGCTGTATTGCACCGGGGTGGGCACTGGGCGGCAACTGAAAGCCAGAACATACGCATCGGTGCGGGCATCACCCGTGATGGCTGGGTGCCGATTCCTCAAGTGCCATACCCCGAAGATCAAGAAAATTGACTCCGGCAGAAGGACGAAGGTCAGCACCGTTCTGCGCACTTGCTGTTCGACCAAGACGAGTGGCAGGTGACGTACGTGCTCAACAAGAAAAAGCCGCCCAAGGAGGCTCCGGCGCTGAACACGGTGGTGCGCCGGATTGCTAAGCCTGGAGGTTTCCTAGGCCGCAAGGGCGATGACGAGCCCGGAGCCAAGACGCTGTGGCTGAGCATGCGCGATGTGGCCGTGTTCGTGCAGGGGCTGCGATTTGCTCGGATGGCGCTTTGAGATGTGTGTAACTGGATGCATAAAGAACGGCAGGTCAGGCCGCAGCAGCGTGTCCATATCGCGGCGAAAGCCTGCCTTGCCAAGGCGCGCGAGATGCGCATTGGCTTCTTGCGCACTGAGCGTGCCTTTCGTCAGGTGGGCTTGCTGCATTATGTAGTGGCGCCTTGCTGAGGCGGAACCCATGGTTTCGCCACGAATCTGCAATTGATTTGCGAAATACACCGTTTTCCGTCCCGTATTGCGACTTAACTGCAGATCCATCCCTTGATCCATGAGCTACTGGTTGTGCGCAACAGCGGGTGCGTCTGTACCGCCTGGACGATACGCAGTAGGCATCCGGGTTGCCCCTGAAACCGGGCACCACCCAGTTCGCATTTCTGGCTGACCGCGCTGCGGCGCGCCGCCAAGGTATCGGCATCGCAACAGAAGAGCCGATGCCATGCCCGCAATCCATGTATCCCGGCGTCTGGTCGGCGCTGGTCTCCTGGCCGCAGCGCTGGCCAGCGGCTGCGCCACCACGACCGCGCCGCTGGTGCCAGACGCCATAGAAGAAGTCGCCTCCATTCCCCAACCCGAGGCCCCCGAGTTCATTCCCGTCGTGCGCTATGGTCGCTACACGCTGGTCGAGCTGGCACCCACGGCGGCGCAGCGTGACTTGCTGTTGCAGACCATCGACGTGTCCATGCCCGAGGATGCCCGTGCCACGGTCGGCGATGGCCTGCGGCATGTGCTCAAACGCAGCGGCTACCAACTTTGCGAGGCGCCTCGCGCCGTGACCGAGTTGTATGCGCTCCCGCTGCCGGCAGCGCACCTACATCTTGGCCACATGACCTTGCGCGATGCGCTGCTCACCCTGGCTGGCCCGGCCTGGGAACTGCACGCGAATGATCGGGCACGGCAGATTTGCTTTGAGCAGCCTGGAGGCAGTGCGACCGCCGAGCACGCACACGAGCCGCCTGCTGCCGAGGGGGTACAGGCGTTTCCGCTAGTGCCTTCGGTTTTGGGAGGCCAGCCATGAATGCCGCGCAGTTTCCCCGCCGCCCAATCACCGCCGTGGTGTTGCAGAGCCTGATGTGGCTCTGGCTGATCGGCCTCAGCGTTTTCGCTGCCCTGAGCTACCAGACCATGAACGACCAGGCCGACCAGAAGCGGCTTGATTCCCGCCTGCAAAGTCTCGAAGCGCAGGCGACGGGTCTGGCCGAGACGATCGAAGCCATCCAGCAGCGTCCAGCCGTCGCAACAGCGGCAGACTTCAAAGAAACTCGCGAACTCCTGGAAGCACGCGCTGCCCTGGTCGAGACAACGCTGAGCGGCTATGCCGCTGCTGACGACCTTCAGGCTCTTCGTGCGGAAGTCGAGCAGATCAAGGCACGCCAGAGCGCCCTGCGTGCCGCAGCACCCGCTCAGCCGCGCGCACCGAGCAAGCCCACCGCCAAGCGGGAACCGCCGCCACTGCCGTTCCGCATTGTCGGCGCCGAACTTCGCGCCGGCCAGCGCAGCCTGTCCGTCGCGCCGAACAACGGGAACTTCACGCCCGACCAGCTTGAGGTGCTGCTTCCCGGCGATGCCGTCGGCCCGTGGCGCTTGCAGGCGGTCGAGGGCAACTCCGCCGTGTTCCAGACCGGCGACCAGACCCATCGCATGGCGATTCCCTGAGCGGAGCACGTTACATGAGGCCGTCCATCATCCTTTCCGCGCTCCTGCTGGCGTCTGCCCAGTTGTCCGCCTGGGCGCAGCAGCCGGCCACGGCTCCCACCCGCAATACACAAAGTCAGGAGCGCTCGCTGATCGCCCGCTCCGTGGACGACCGGGTGGCAAGCGACTGGGGCCTGCAACCGCAGGAGTGGGCGCGTTATCGCGAACTGATGGACGGGCCGTTGGGCATCTACTCACCCAACCTGGACCCACTGTCCGCCCTGGGCATCGAGGCGCGCACAGACGAGGAGCGGCGCCGCTACGCCGAACTGCAGGTGCAGATCGAAGCGCGCCGTGTCGAGAGACTGCTCGCCTACCAGCGTGCCTACGACGCGGCCTGGCGGCGCCTGAATCCAGGCATGCAGCGGATGAACCTGCCTGACGACAAGCCCGACACCGGCACAAGCGCCAATCCCTTGCGCGGCTCCGGCCGCACGGCGGTGTTCGTCAAGGACGGCTGCGCGGCCTGCGGGCAGCTTGTGCAGCGCCTGCAATCCTCTGGCACCGAGTTCGACCTGTACATGGTTGGTAGCCGCCAGGACGACACACGTATTCGCGACTGGGCCAAGCGTGCGAACGTCGATCCGGCGCGCGTGCGCAGCGGTGGCATCACGCTCAACCATGATGGCGGGCGGTGGCTGTCGCTGAGCTTGCCCGGCGAGCTTCCAGCAGTCGTGCGCGAGGTGAACGGCCAATGGCAGCGCCAGCCTTAGTGGCCACCTCCGTTTCGCAGTGCTTGCGCACACTGGCGCTCGCGGCGGGCCTGTGCGCCTGCGCCGCCCATGCCCAGGAAGTTCCGCCACCGGCTTACCAACTCGCCGCCCAGCGCGCGGGCGTTCCCTCGACGGTGCTCTACGCCGTGGCCTTGCAGGAGAGCGGCATCCGCCGCAACGGGCGCATCGTCCCGTGGCCGTGGTCGCTCAACGTCGCCGGCCAGTCGCACCGCTTCGCTACCCGTGCCGACGCCTGCGCCGGACTGCAGCAGGCGATGCGCTCCACGCAGCACACGCGCATCGACGCGGGCCTCGGGCAGATCAACCTCGGTTACCACCAGCAGCGCTACGCCAGCCCGTGCGACCTGCTCGATCCATACCGCAACCTTGCCATCGCCGCGGAAATCCTGAAGGAGCAGCACACCACTGGCGAGGACTGGTTACTGGCAATCGGTCGCTACCACCGCCCTGCGGGCGGAGAGCCTGCCGCCCGCTACCGGCGCAGCGTGTCGCGCCACCTTGCCCGTGTGCAGGGCACGCGCCCAACCGCTGCGGCACTCGTCGCGCACCAGGAGAAATCCCCATGACGAAGTTCCAACTGACCAATCTCACGCTGAAGGGCCTGCTCGTGCTGCTGGCGGCTCTGCCACTGGCCTCGCGCGCCGGAGAGCCCCTGATCGTCGTCGAGGACCGTGGCGGCACGTCGGCGCTGCCGTACTACGAGGCTCTGAACCTCCAGCCGCGCGCCAATGCCCCGGCCCGACCGCCCATCCCGATGCTCCCGGTGCCCGCCACGCCCATGGACGAAGCCGCGATGTTGCCGGTGCGCAGTGCCAAACTCACGCCTGGCACCGTCGCGCGGCGCGTGATCGAAGCGCCCGGCCTGCGGCCGTTCGCGGTCATCGGCGACGACGAGGCTTCCCGGGCCTGGCTGCAGCGGCGCGCCGCGGCTTTGCGCGAACGCGGCGCGGTCGGCCTGGTGGTCAACGTCGAAACCGCGCAAGGCCTGGCACGGCTGCGTGCCCTGGTGCCGGGCGTAGCCCTTGCGCCTGTGGCCGGTGACGACTTGGCCGAGCGCCTGGGTCTGCGCCATTACCCGGTGCTGATCACAGCCACCGGCATCGAGCAATGAAGCCATGTCGGGGAAACAGCCGGTCGAGGTTTTGCTGCGCCCAGCGGTGGAGTTCTATACCGTCGCGGCGTGTGCAGGCGCCGCGTTTCTGTCCCTGGTGGCCCCGTGGTCGCTCGCGCTGAGCCCCGCCATGGGCGTCGGCAGTGCGCTGGCGTTCTGCGTCTACGGTGCCATCCGCTACCGCGATGCCCGCGTCATCCTGCGCTACCGGCGCAACATTCGCCGCTTGCCGCGCTACGTGATGACCAGCAAGGACGTGCCGGTCAGCCAGCAGCGTCTGTTCGTGGGGCGCGGGTTTCTGTGGGAGCAGAAACACACCCATAGGCTTATGCAGACGTACCGACCGGAATTTCGCCGCTACGTCGAGCCAACGCCGGCCTACCGGCTGGCACGCAGGCTGGAGGAACGACTGGAGTTCGCGCCGTTCCCGCTGTCCCGGCTGCCTGCGCTCACGGGCTGGGATGTGCCTTTCAACCCGGTGCGCCCGCTGCCGCCTGTGGGCGGCCTGCCGCGCCTGCACGGCATCGAGCCCGATGAGGTGGACGTCAGCCTGCCGCTGGGTGAGCGCGTCGGGCATTCGCTGGTGCTGGGCACCACGCGCGTGGGCAAGACGCGGTTGGCCGAGTTGTTCGTGACCCAGGACATTCGGCGCAAGAACGCCGACGGTGAGCACGAGGTCGTCATCGTCATCGACCCCAAGGGCGACGCCGATCTTTTGAAGCGGGTGTACGTCGAGGCCAAGCATGCGGGCCGCGAGAGCGAGTTCTATGTCTTCCATTTGGGCTGGCCGGACATTTCCGCGCGCTACAACGCCGTGGGCCGCTTTGGGCGCATCAGCGAGGTGGCCACCCGTGTTGCAGGACAGCTCTCCGGGGAAGGCAACAGCGCGGCATTTCGCGAGTTCGCCTGGCGCTTCGTGAACATCATCGCCCGTGCCCTGGTGGAACTGGGGCAGCGTCCTGACTACATGCTGATCCAGCGGCATGTCATAAACATCGACGCGCTGTTCATCGAGTACGCCCAACATTACTTCGCCAAGACCGAGCCCAAGGCCTGGGAGGTGATCGTCCAGATCGAGGCCAAGCTCAACGAGAAGAACATCCCGCGCAACATGATCGGGCGCGAAAAGCGCGTGGTGGCGCTGGAGCAGTATCTCTCGCAGGCGCGCAACTACGACCCGGTGCTCGACGGCCTGCGCTCGGCGGTGCGCTACGACAAGACCTACTTCGACAAGATCGTTGCATCGCTGCTGCCGCTGCTGGAGAAGCTCACAAGCGGCAAGATCGCCCAGCTTCTGGCCCCGAACTACTCCGACCTGGCCGACCCGCGTCCGATCTTCGATTGGATGCAGGTGATCCGAAAGCGCGCCGTGGTCTATGTCGGCCTGGATGCGCTGTCCGATGCCGAGGTCGCCGCAGCGGTCGGCAATTCCATGTTCTCCGACTTGGTTTCGGTCGCTGGCCACATCTACAAGCACGGGATCGACGACGGCCTGCCGGGCGCCTCGGCTGGCTCGCGCGTGCCGATCAACGTCCATGCCGATGAGTTCAACGAGTTGATGGGCGACGAGTTCATCCCGCTGATCAACAAGGGCGGCGGCGCTGGCCTGCAAGTCACCGCGTACACACAGACGCTCTCGGACATCGAAGCACGCATTGGCAACCGCGCGAAGGCCGGTCAGGTGATCGGCAACTTCAACAACCTGTTCATGCTGCGCGTGCGCGAGACGGCTACCGCTGAATTGCTGACCCGGCAATTGCCGAAGGTCGAGGTCTATACGACCACCATCGTCAGCGGCGCGACCGACAGCTCCGATATTCGTGGAGCGACAGACTTTACGTCAAACACCCAGGACCGCATCAGCATGTCCAGCGTGCCGATGATCGAGCCATCGCACATCGTCGGCCTGCCCAAAGGCCAGTGCTTCGCGCTGCTGCAGGGCGGTCAGCTTTGGAAGGTGCGTATGCCGTTGCCGGCGCCAGACCCGGATGAAGTGATGCCGGCGGACTTGCAGCAACTGGCCGGGCACATGCGCCAGAGCTACAGCGAGGCCACGCAGTGGTGGGAGTTCACCAGCTCCCCGGTCTTGCAGGACGCGGCCTTGCCGGACGATCTGCTCGATGAGACGGCCATCGCCACACCCATCACCGGCACGGGCGACACGGCCAGCGAAGAGGCCGCGCCATGAGCGATGCCGCCTCGACTGCGCAGCGCGAGCAGAACCGCCGCCAGGGCTTGATCGTCGGCACCATCACCTTGCCGCTCCGGCTGCTCGGGGTGCTGGTCGGCTCGCTGCTGTTCTCGATCCTGATGGAGTGCATCGGCATGCACCTGTTCTGGAAAGACCAGGGCTGGCAGCACTCCCAGCAAATGTTGCAGTACGAGCTGGGGCACCTGTCCAAGCATTTCACGCGCAGCGTGGTCGTGCAGGAGCCGGGGCGAACGGCGCACGAGCTGGTGGACACGGGTTATGAATGGGTGTTCGTGCGATCAGGGCTCCTGGAGCGCATGAGCCAGACCGCCGAGCGCGCCCGCGCGCCCAGCCAGGGGAAAAACCAGGACGGAGGGCGCAACTTCCGCTACTTCATCAGCCAGGTCTATGTCTGGACGGAGAGCTACCTGATCGCCGCAGCCTTCACGACGCTTACTTTCCTCGTGCGCCTGCTGGTCCTGGCGCTCACGCTGCCGCTGATCTTCACGGCCGCTTTCGTCGGCCTGATCGACGGTTTGGTACGGCGGGATGTGCGCCGGTTCGGCGCAGGCCGGGAATCCGGCTTTATCTATCACCGAGCGAAAGCGAGCCTGATGCCGCTGGCCGTGCTGCCCTGGGTCACGTACCTGGCGCTGCCGATCTCGGTGCATCCGCTGCTGATCCTGCTGCCCAGCGCCGGCTTGCTGGGGCTGGCCGTGAGCCTGACTGCAGGGAGCTTCAAGAAGTACCTCTAGGCCATCAATCCGGTCATCCGCAGGTTCTTATTGTTTGCGGCCTGATACGCCTTTGATCGCCACGATCAAGCCATTGCTTATCACACAGGAATGGCGCGATGTTGGCTCCGATCTGGCTGCGCGCCGCGCATCGCGGCGTGCCCACTTTTCTCGTGACGGCCCTGCTGATGGGTCAGTTCCCGGTTGCCTTGGCCGAATCCCCGGCACAGCGCCAGGAGCTGGTTGCCGCGCTACGCCAGCTCGACGCGCTGGAGCGCACCATCGCGGATGGCGCTGCACACGCACCCATCCAGCCGGGCGAGCGCTACCACTTCGATTACCCACGACTGCTGGCTGATCTGGCGCGTGTGCGCGCCGGCATCCAGGCCCATCTCACACCGTCGCGCGCCCAGCCACGCGACCTCTCCGAACTGGCTGGTGAGTACCGCACCGAGCGGACCGCCCCGCCATCGCTGCCGACGACTGCGCAGGGCAGACCATGAACGGCGCCCAGGTCTCGGCATTTCAAGCCAACAGCGGTATCGCGCCGTCCGCGATGGCGACCGTTCTGGTCGGCATCGTGTTTGCGGTTCTGCTCGTCTGGGGCGTCTGGGCCATCCGAACGGCCTACGTGGGGTGGGCCGAGAACCGCCTCAACCAACGCCAGTTCCTCGGCGTCTGCATCCGCTTCGTCGCGATGTACCTCGTCATGACGTTCTTCCTCCTCTCCTGACCTGAAGGGATTGACCATGCCAAACCGCATCCTCACTACTCGTTTTGTCCAACGCGCCGCCGTCGCCCTGGGTGCCGCCGCGCTGCCCGCGCTGTCGTTTGCGCAAGGTCTGCCGCAGCTGGAAAACCCGACCCGCGGCGCCGGCAGCGGCATCATGGAAACAATCAGGAACTACGGCTACGACATCATCATGCTCGTGGCCCTCCTGGTGGTGGCGTCGATGTTCATTGGCGTGTGCTACCACGCCTACGGCACCTACGCGGAAATCCACACCGGTCGCAAGACTTGGGGGCAGTTCGGTCTCACGGTCGCCATCGGCGCCGTCCTGCTCGTGATCGGCATCTGGCTGCTCACCGAAGCCACCGGCATCCTGTAAGCGAGGACGGGCTATGTCCGAGCAACAGCATGTCCGTGCCGATGGGACAGTCACGTTCCTTCCACACCGGCTCAACAGGCACCCGGTGGTCGTGCGCGGCCTCACTGCCGATGAGTTGTGGATTTGCTGCGGCCTGTCCGGCGCTGCCGGCCTGGTGGTTGGCGCGCCGCTGTCCTGGGTGTTACGCACCATTGCCATCGCGCCGACCTTCGTTGTCCTGGGCGTGGCGCTGGGCGTTTTCATCGGCGGCGGCATCCTGCGCCGTCTCAAGCGTGGGCGTCCCGACACCTGGCTGTACCGGCAGTTGTAGTGGCGCATTGCCACGCGCCATCCGCTGATGGCCGGTTGGGTGGGCGGCCATGTGCTGATCTCGCGCTCCGGCTTCTGGACCATCCGCAGGGGCATGCACGGGGGCGCGCGATGAGCCGTTTCAAGAACGAGATCACCCACCTGCAGGCGCACATCAAGACGCTGCGCCTCGGCGCGGGTGCGCTGGTCATCGTCGCCCTGGTCATGGGCGGCGGCTGGTGGAGCGCACCGCGCGATCTGACCATCCACGTCCCGCCTGACCTACGCTCCGGCAGTACCCGCAAGTGGTGGGAAGTGCCGCCCGAGTCGGTCTATGCGTTCACGTTCTACGTGTTCCAGACCCTCAACCGCTGGCCGACGAATGGCGAAGAAGATTACCCGCGCAACCTCCATACGCTCTCGCCGTACCTCACCCCGTCCTGCCAGGCATTCCTCAAGGCGGACTACGACTACCGCCGCAGCACCGGCGAACTGCGCCAGCGGGTGCGCGGCATCTACGAAATCCCCGGTCGCAGCTATGGCGACAACCCCACGGCGCGCGTGCGTGTGATCTCCGACCGCGACTGGGTGGTGACGTTGGACATCAGCGCCGACGAGTACTACGGCGCCGAGCAGGTCAAACGCGCCCTGGTGCGCTACCCCGTAAAGGTCGCGCGGGTGGACGTCGATCCCGCACGCAACCCGTTCGGCCTGGTGATCGACTGCTACGAGGGCACGCCCCAGCGCATCAGCGCACCGGAGCCGACGCGCCCGGTGCCTGGTGGCCTGACGCCGCAAGCGCCTCAAGGAGGTAATTCCCCATGAAGCCCATGAAGCATCCTGTACTCGCGCTGCTGGGGCTGCTGGCCGTGGCCGCCGCAGTGGTCGTGTCCCCCGCTGTCCAGGCGGTGGAGATCCTGCGTTGGGAGCGCATGCCGCTGGCGGTGCCGTTGAAGGTCGGCCAGGAGCGCATCGTGTTCATCGACCGAAACGTCCGCGTGGGCGTTCCCGCAGGCGTCGGTGAGCGCTTGCGCGTGCAGAGCGCGGGCGGCGCGGTGTACCTGCGCGCCAGCGAGCCGATCGAGCCCACTCGGCTGCAATTGCAGGACGCCGACACCGGCGCGCTGATCCTGCTCGACATTGCGGCGGAGCCGCCCAAGGACGGCGAAGCCGAGCTGGAACCGGTGCGAATCGTCGAGGGCAACAACTCAACAGCGCGCTATGGCGATCAGCCTGACGGTGCCGATGCGCCCCATGCACGCGCTCAGGAGCAGGCGGGCACCCGGACGGCGCGGCGCGAAACGCCAATCCCCGTCGTGCTGACACGTTTTGCTGCGCAGAACCTCTACGCACCGCTGCGCACCGTGGAAGCCTTGCCAGGCGTCATGCGGGTCAACCTGCGCCGCGACCTCGACCTCGGCACGCTGATGCCGACCTTGCCGGCACGCGCGGTCGCGCTCGCCTCGTGGCGCCTGGAAGACCAGTGGGTCACTGCCGTGCGCCTGACCAACAGTAGCAGCGACTGGATCAGCCTCGACCCGCGCGTGCTGCAAGGGGATTTCCTCACCGCCACCTTCCAGCACGAGGCGCTTGGCCCGCGCGGAACCCCCGAGGACACCACCGTCCTGTACCTGGTGACGCGCGGGCACGGCCTCGCGCAATCGCTGCTGCCGGCGATCCATCGCTTCGACCCCGCTGTGCATCTCCCGCAGCCCAAAGCAGCAGCCAGCGACGACAGGGAGGCCCGCCATGCGCAGTAACGGACTCCTGAAGTGGCTGCTGATCCCCGTGGCCCTGCTGGTGCTGTTTGTCGCCATCCGGCTGTTTTCCGGTGGCGGTGCGTCGGCACCGCCTGTCGCGGATGGCGGCGGCAGGCTTACGCCGGAAGAAATGAAGGCGCTGGGCATCGAGGGTGACACCCCGCGCGACACCGTGGCGACGCTGGTTGCCCAGGTGAAGCAGTTGCGCACCGAGCTTCAGACCGCGCTGTCCGACAACAGGTCGCAGCGTGAGGAGAACCAGCGACTGCGCCAGCGCGAGAACGCCATCGACCAACGCATCAGTTCCGCCCTCGAATCCGAGCGCTCCAACCTGCGCCGCGACCAACAGCAGGCGGCCAGCGCGCGCCAGCAGACCGAGGGGCTGCTCGCTGACCTGCAGCAGCGCCTGGACAGCATCGGCGGGCGTGGCGGCGGCCATGCCGATTTGCCGGTGGGGCTGGGCCTGCGTGACGGCGACGAGGCCGGCATGGAAGGCGGTATGCGCTGGGTGGAGCCGGATGACGCGAAACAAAGCGACGGGCGTGGCAGGTCGAATGGCGGCATAAGCTTCCCCACCAGCTTCGGTTCCGCACAGAGCACGCTGGAAACCACAGCGCAAACCGTGGCGAACGCGGGCGCACGCGCGGCAGGCGTCAAGAGCCCGACGCCCGTCTATACCGTGCCGACCAACTCGACGCTGATGGGGTCGGTGGCGATGACGGCGCTGATTGGCCGCGTGCCGATCGACGGCACGGTGAACGATCCATACCCCTTCAAGGTCTTGGTCGGGCCTGACAATTTGACCGCGAACGGCATCGACATTCCCGATGTGGCCGGGGCCGTGTTCTCCGGCACCGCATCGGGCGACTGGACGCTCTCCTGCGTGCGCGGCCAGGTGCGCAGCATCACCTTCGTGTTCCATGACGGGACCATCCGCACCATCCCCGAGGATCGTGAGGGCAACCAGCAGAACAACCAACAACGCGACGGCCTGGGCTGGATCAGCGACCCGCACGGCATTCCCTGTGTCAGCGGCGAGCGGCGCAGCAATGCGCAGCAGTACCTCGGCACCCAGGCGCTGATCACGGCGGCTGGGGCTGGCGTGGCCTCGCTGATCGAATCCGACAGTGGCAGGGCGTCCTATGTCGGCGCCGACGGCTCCATCGGCAGCGTGGGCATCAGCGGCCAGGAAGCCGTGGGCCGGATTCTCGCCAGCGGCGTCCAGGACATGTCGAGCTGGGTCAACAAGCTCTACGGCCAGGCCTTCGCTGCCGTTTATGTGCAGCCCGGTGCCAAGGTCGCCGTCCACCTCGAAAAACCGCTCGCCATCGACTTCGATCCCGAAGGCCGCAAGGTCGATCACCGCGCAGGAGAAAGCCATGCCCTCGAACTTGAATAGCTGGGCTCAGGGCCTGGCGCTGGCCTTGGCCGTCGCGCTGCTCGGTGGCTGCGCCACCAGCAAGGAAAAGCTGCTGACCCACGGCGACAGCACGATGATGAACATCTGGCAGCAGAACGCCGGCGACGGCGGCGGTGGTGCCGGCCAGGTAGCGCGCAGGCAGTTGCTCGATGCGCGCCAGAGCCTGCGCAGGCCGCTGACCGAGATGGACGTGCAGGCCGCGCCTGCCGAGCAGATGCGCTACACGCGCACGGCGCGCAACGAGGTCTACCGCCAGTTCCAGCGCCTGCCTAACCCCGATCTCGTGATGTACGTGTATCCGCATTTGGCGGGCACCGACCCAGTGCCGATTCCGGGCTATACGACCGTGTTCCCGCTGTACCAGCGCGTGCAGTACGCCATGCCAGGCGAGCGCGTGGAGGATTACTGATGCGCTGGAAACTCCCCAGACCGAAGCCGACCGCGCCGAAGCTGGCCGCATCCGATGCTGACGACGACGAGCAGCCGGACGGCTGGCAACGCCACGTCGAGGCACTGCGCCAGGTCGGCATCCCCGAACCCGGCACGGCGGTGCAAGGCCGCAGGCCGGCGACCCTGGCAGACGAGCAGGCGCTGTACGAGGTCGCGCCGTCGTTCGTGGAACTGCTGCCCTGGGTGGAGTTCCTGGCGCAGTCGAAAGCCATGTTGCTGGAGGACGGGCAATCGGTGGCGGCGTTCTACGAGCTGGTGCCGCTGGGCACCGAAGGCCGGGAACCTGGCTGGCTCGCGCAGGCCCGCGATGCCTTGGAAAACGCGCTGCAGGACAGTTTCGATGAACTGGATGAGAACCCCTGGGTGCTGCAGCTCTACGCTCAGGACGAGCCCAGTTTCGACCAGTACATGCAGACCCTGCGCGACTATGTGCAGCCGCGCGCCCGTGAGACGGCGTTCACCGAGTTCTACCTGCGCTTCTTCGGCCATCACCTGCGCGCGGTGGCCAAGCCGGGCGGTCTGTTCGAGGACACGGTGGTCACACGGCTGCGCTGGCGCGGCCAGACCCGGCGTGTGCGCATGGTGGTCTATCGCCGCGTGACCGGCCAAGGGCAAAACAGCCGCCGCGGGCAGACGCCCGAGCAGATGCTCAATATCGTTTGCGACCGCCTGTGCGGCGGACTGGCGAACGCCGGCATTCAGGCCCGGCGCATGGTGGCTGCGGATGTTCACGACTGGCTGCTGCGCTGGTTCAACCCGCGTCCCACGTTGCTTGGGCCTGGGGCCGAAGACAGGGAGCGCTTCTATGCGCTGGCGCGCTACCCCGACAGTACGGAGGCCGGCGAAGACGGCGAGATCGAATTGGCGAGCGGGCGGGATTTCAGCCAGCGGCTGTTCTTCGGCCAGCCGCGCTCCGACGTGGCGCAGGGCACCTGGCATTTCGACGGCCTGCCGCACCGCGTGCTGATCACCGACCGCCTGCGCATGCCGCCGGGCACAGGGCACCTGACCGGCGAGACACGCAAAGGCGATGCCATCAACACGCTGTTCGACCAGATGCCCGAGGACACCACCCTTTGCCTGACGATGGTCGCCACGCCGCAGGATGTCCTTGAGGCGGACTTGAACCACCTGGCCAAGAAAGCGGTCGGCGAAACCCTGGCGTCGGAGCAGACGCTCAAGGACGTGCATGAAGCCCGTTCCCTGATCGGCAGCGCGCACAAGCTCTATCGCGGCACGCTGGCGTTCTACCTGCGCGGGCGCGATGAGGCGGAACTGGACCGACGCGGCCTGGATCTGGCGAACGTCATGCTCAACGCTGGCCTGCAGCCGGTGCGCGAGGACGACGAGGTGGCACCGCTCAACAGCTACCTGCGCTGGCTGCCGTGCTGCTACAACCCCGGCCAGGATCGGCGCAAGTGGTACACCCAACTGATGTTCGCCCAGCACGCGGCGAACCTCTCGCCGGTGTGGGGCCGCGCCCAGGGTACGGGGCACCCCGGCATCACGATGTTCAACCGCGGCGGCGGGCCGATCACCTTCGACCCGCTCAACCGCCTGGACCGGCAGATGAACGCCCACCTGTTCCTGTTCGGCCCGACGGGTTCGGGCAAGTCGGCGACCCTCAACAACCTCTTGAATCAGGTCACGGCGATCTACCGACCCCGCCTGTTCATTGTCGAGGCCGGCAACAGCTTTGGCTTGTTCAGCGACTTTGCCCGGCGCCTGGGCCTGACCGTGAACCGGGTCAAGCTCGCGCCGGGCTCGGGCGTTACCCTGGCGCCGTTCGCGGATGCGCGCCGGCTGATCGAGACGCCCAGCGACGTGCAGACGCTCGACGCCGATGCCCTGGACGAAGACCTGCCGCCCGATGCTGTGGCCATGGAGGCAGATGAGCAGCGCGACGTACTGGGCGAATTGGAGATCACCGCGAGGCTGATGATCACCGGTGGCGAAGACAAGGAAGAAGCCCGGATGACGCGGGCCGACCGCTCGCTGATCCGTCAGTGCATCCTCGATGCCGCAGAACACTGCCACAGCAAGGATGGCGAGAAGCGCACCGTGCTCACGCGCGATGTGCGCAATGCGCTGCGCACGCGCAGCCAGGACCCGACGCTGCCGGAAATGCGGCGTGTGCGACTGCTGGAGATGGCCGACGCCATGGACATGTTCTGCCAAGGCACGGACGGCGAAATGTTCGACCGCGACGGTTCGCCGTGGCCCGAAGCCGACATCACCCTGGTCGATCTGGCGACCTATGCCCGCGAGGGCTACAACGCGCAGCTCTCCATTGCCTACATCAGCCTGATCAGCACGGTGAACAACATTGCCGAGCGCGATCAGTACCTGGGCCGCCCGATCATCAACGTCACCGACGAAGGGCACATCATCACCAAAAACCCGCTGCTCGCCCCCTACGTGGTGAAGATCACCAAGATGTGGCGCAAGTTGGGGGCCTGGTTCTGGCTCGCCACACAAAACATCGACGACTTGCCGCGCGCCGCAGAGCCCATGCTCAACATGATCGAGTGGTGGATCTGTCTGTCGATGCCGCCCGATGAGGTGGAGAAGATCGCCCGGTTCCGCGAACTCTCGCCTGCGCAGAAGGCGCTGATGCTTTCAGCGCGCAAAGAAGCTGGGAAGTTCACCGAGGGCGTCATCCTCTCCAAGAGCCTGGAAGTGTTGTTCCGGGCCGTGCCACCGAGCCTCTATCTCGCGCTCGCGCAGACCGAACCCGAGGAGAAAGCCGAGCGTTACCAACTCATGCAGCAGCACGGCATCAGTGAACTCGACGCGGCCTTCAAGGTGGCCGAGAAGATCGACCAGGCGCGCGGCATCGAGTCGCCAGCCTTGGGCCTGCCGCAATAGCCGCCGGAGACTGCCGTGAAACCGAAACGTCCTTCCATTCCTATGCCGGTGCAGGCGTTCCGCCGTCGGCGCTCGCGCAAGCGCTGGCCCTGGTTCTTGGCCGCTGGCTTGATCACACTGCTGCTGATCTGGCTCGTGTCCCGCACTCCCAGCGAACCCGCGTCGCTGGCTCCCGCGCCGGTCAGTGCTGCGCAGGTAGCCGGACCTCCCTGGCAGATGGGCAACCCCGAGGGCCGATTCACGCTGACGCTCTATGCCGACCTCGAATGCCCGTTCTGCCGAGCGTACTTCCCGCAGCTCAAGCGCTGGGTGGGCGCCAACGCGGACGTAGCCCTGCAATGGCAGCACCAGCCGCTGGCCGTACACGAACCAGCCGCATCCGCCGAGGCACGCCTGGCAGAGTGCGCCGCCGAAACAGGTGGGCATGCAGCCTTCTGGCAGGCCATCGAATGGGTCTATGCGCACACGCGCAGTGACGGCCTGGGATTGCCCGAGGGTCTGCGCTATCCCGGCCTCAACCCAGCCGTCGAGAAGTGTTTGGCCAGCGAGCGGCCCGTAGCGTTGATTCGCGCTCAGGCCGAGGAAGCCACGAAGGGCGGCGTAACTGCGACGCCATCGCTTCGGCTGCATGATCGTCAGACCGGCCAGGCGATCCTGCTGCAGGGGCCGATCGAAGGCGATGCACTGCTGTCGGCCATGGACATGCTGGCGGCTGAGGATTCGGTCACTTCACCCACTACCGAAATGCCTGCCGACGTCGTCGGCGACATGCCCAGGTAGCCTGCGGTCATTGAGGCTACGGCGCAGCACGCTGCGCTGACCGCTACCCGTTCGCCTCGCATCCTGCCACGAACGATCACCGCAGCAGCGGTGATGGATGCACCTTGTTCCGTTGTTCCATTCCCTGGAGGGCCTGCCCTCCAGGGGCATGTGCGCCCTCCGATTTCCCTGCCTGGAGGTTCGCCATGTCTGTCGTCATCAATGACTCCTGCCTGGAGTCGCTTTCCGATATTTCTGTTCAGAACGAGGACTGGATCGTCCAGCAAGCCATCGTGTTGCTGGAGCGACGGGTTTTCAAAGCAGGGCCACGTCTTGAGCGGCCCGCTGCGGTCAGGGACTACCTTCGCTTGAAGCTGGTCGCCGAGCCCAATGAGATATTCGTCGTCGTGTTCATGAACAGCATGCACGACGTGCTGGCCGTGGAGCCGATGTTCCATGGAACGATCAATGCGACCTCGGTTTATCCGCGTGTCGTGCTGCAGCGAGCGTTGCAACTGAACGCCGCTGCGGTCATCTTCGCCCATCAGCACCCCTCGGGCACCACCGAGCCATCCAATGCGGATCGCTTGCTGACCGAACAGTTGAAGACGGCCTTGGCGCTTATCGACGTGCGGGTACTCGACCATTTTGTGATTGGTCAGGGCGCACCGTACTCATTCGCCGAGTCTGGTCTTTTGTAATCACAGCGGGGGCTTCGGCCTCCGCTTTCTTCCATGCGGCAGCATCGAACAGGTATGCGGGGTGCCCGCGATGCGCATTGTTTGTTGGGGCGGCAGCGGGTTCGCGTTCGACTATGGCTCTGATCAACTTCCAGGGCACGCGACATGCCAGCATCTTTATTCCGCTTCGCATCCGGCTGGCGAACCCTTGGCCTGGCCGTTGCACTGCCGGCATCCTTGGCCGTTTTCAGCCCAACCACCTTCGCCGCCGATGTGGTGGTCGTCACCGACAGCCGCCACCCGGTCAAGACCATGGGTGGGGAACGGCTGATCGAGCTGGATGAAGGCCCGCGCATCGAAGCCGAGCTTTCCGCACAGCTGCCCGCCGATCCTGAGCAGGCCGCGGTCATCGTCAAGCGCCGCCTGAACAACGGCGGTGCCGACCTCCAGCGCCGCATTGCGTCGGCATACCAGGGCGTCGCCGACGCATGGAGCCTGGGTGTCACCAGCATTCCGGCGGTCCTGGTGGATCAGCGTTACGTGGTCTATGGCGAGCCGGACGTGGCCCGTGCCGTCGCGCGCATTGCGCAACACCGGAGGCCGCAGCCATGACCCGACCCTTCGAGCGGATGCGCCGCCTGCGTGCTGGCGTGGCCTCAGTGCTGCTGCTCAGCGCCACGGGCAGCTACGCCCTCAACACCGCAACCATCGTTGGCTCAGTGGCATCGCCAGACTGCCTCGAATACCGCGTCGTCGGCATCTGCTACTGGCTCTACTGCACCTGGACGGGCTGCACGGTGCGCACGTCCATCAAAGTCCGCCACTACATCCCCGATGCGGTCGTCTCCAGCTACAGCAACACCGGCGAGAACCCCTGGGTCGAAGTTCGACCGATGAGCACGCCCAACCCTTCGGCCCAGGCCGGCGGAGACGGCACCACCAACGAAGACCACGAGAACAATCTCGCCAAGTTCAAGAACGCGGATGTCATCGGCCATCCCGGCGTCGAGGTGTTCAACCAGTTCGTCTCATCGTCGGGCTACTTCTGCGAGGGCGCGGGCACGGCGTTCATGCCGTACCTGCTCAGCACCCTGGACACACTGGCCTGGCGCTACAACGTGCCCGAGATGGTCTACCCGGAGGCGCTGATTCCTGGCAGGCGCGAGGTCGGCGCGCGCACCACGATGAACCTCTGGGGCAACGTGTATCCGCGTGGCGGCTTCCTGCACCAGGCCGACGACCACAAGGCCGGCGCCGTGGTGGCCCAGCGCGCTGGCGATGTCGTCACGCGCCGTGGGCAGATTCACGTCTATCAGCCGCTGCTCGCCAACTCGCGGCCCGGCTACTGGCCTGCCGGCGCGCTGATGGAAGGCGATGCCTCGACGGGCAAGTGGCAGGAACTCACGCCCGTCCTGTCCTCGTCCTGCACGGTGTTCCCGCGCAGCGGCTTCCTGACCCAGGCGCAGCAAGGCGACTACGCCTGGGCGCTGTGGCGTCCCTATGCGTGCTGCGAACGCCGGGGGCAAATGTTCCTCGGCAGCGTCGATTTCCAATGAGGGTACGGCGATGAAGCGTCCTGAACTGATGAACCTCTCCCCAAAGGCACGCCGCCTGCTGCGCCCCATGGTATTGGCTCGGGTATCGGCTGGGCTGCTGGCTGGCGGACTCGTTCTTGGCGGCGGCCTGGCGTGGGCGCAGACCGGCTTTCAAACCGGCGGCTCCGTGATCGGCGACGAGGTGATGTATTCGATTGGCGGCGGCAGCGCAGTGTCCATGGGCCGCGCTGCCGGCATGCGCTCGATCGGCGTTGGCGTGGGCTGGAACAGCAACCTGATCTGCGGCGACATGAGCATCCAGACCACGCTGCGCAACCAGCTCAACGGCGTCACCAACGGCTTTCAGCAGATCATGAGCAACGTGATCCAGAGCGCCACCAGCGCGGTGGCATCGCTGCCTGCGCTGATCATCCAGCGCGCCGATCCCGGCCTGTACAACCTGCTGACCAACGGCGTGCTGCAGGCGCGCCTGGATTTCGACCGCTCCAAGCTGACCTGCCGTGCCATGGCCGAGAAGATGGCCGACACGGCGGGCGGACAACTCGGCTGGAGCCAGATGGCCGAAGGCATGGCACTGCGCGATGCGGTGTCGAGCACGGATGCCGTGTCGGCAATTGAACAGGCGGAGACGCGCCGCGGCAACGACGGCGTGCCTTGGGTGGGTGGTAGCAATGCGGGCGGCGCAGGCCAGTCGGCCATCCGCGTGGTCGGCGACGTCACCCGCGCAGGCTACAACCTGGTCAACGGCCGCAGCGTGACCGACACATCGTCCATCGCTGCCGCCAGTTGCGCGAGTCTGTCTTGCCAGACCTGGACCTCGCCACAGCAGGCGACCGAATGGGCCACACGGGTTCTCGGCGAACAGGTGCAGCGCACTTGCGATGCCTGCACCAAGACCGAAACGGTGCCCGGCGTCGGGCTGACGCCGCTGATCCAGGAGGAGTACGAGGCAAAGCTGGAAGCCTTGCAGGAACTGGTCTCGGGAACGCGCAACACCACCTTCGAGAACCTGCGTGCGGCTGGCAGCACCTCGCTGCCCATCACACGCGGCGTCATCGAGGCGCTGCGCGACGAGCCGGATCAAGACCTGCTGGCGCGGCGCCTGGCCTCGGAGGTCGCGCTGGCGTCGGTGCTGGAGAAGGCATTGCTGCTCCAGCGCACCCTGCTGACCGGCAAGAAGGAGCCCAACGTCGCGGCGAACCAGTTGGCGGTCGAGGCCGTGAACCACGAGAGCGACACGCTCGACCAGGAAATCCGCAACCTCAAGACCGAGCTGGAGCTGCGCCGCGAGCTGGCGAACAACTCGCCCATGGCCATCATCCAGCGCCATGGCACACGCGCGGCTGGCTCACGTGGCATCTACGAAGGCGATCCCATTCCCGACCGCCTCGACCGGCTCCAGAAGGGCAATCCGGGAGGCAACCCATGAACCCGTCGCGTGCCAGCTGGCTGCGCCCGCGCTGGCTGTTCAACCGGCGCGCGATGAAGGCGCTGCTGTGGACGGTGTTGCTCGTTGCCGCCGCTGTGGGCGCCAACATCGTCGGCATTTATCTCGTCGGCAGCGTTGCCAACTGGGAGCGGTGGCTGGCGGCCACGGCAGGCTACTTTCTAGTGTGGCGGATGTGCCTGTACGGCGCGACAGCCTACGGCTGGGTCTGGATGCGCCGCCGGCTGCTGGCGCGTGAGGCCCAACGCGGGGCTGATAGGCAGGCGCGACGGCGCCTGCTGCGCAGCGAGATCGCCGGCGTCGCCGCCATTGTGGCGCTGGAAGCCAGCCTGTTGATGCAGGCCGCTTGAAGGGGCGAGGACATGACGCTTTTCACCACCGACTACTTGGAGTACTACCTGACGCTGGTGTCGTGGATCGTCCATAACGGCATCTGGGCCGTGCTGGTGGCGAGCGGCGTATTCGCGCTGCCTTTCATTGCCATCATCGTGCAGGAATGGCTGAAGGCCCGTGCGGAGGGCGCCGACGAAGGCAACAAGGGCGTGCTCTCGGCTGCGCGCATTGAGAACCGGGTGTTCGTCGCCATCGTGGTGGTGATGTTCGCCGGCATCCCATTCATCGACGTGGATCTCAACACCATCCGCTACGACAGCTCGCGCTCGGCCCAATGCCAAGTCAGCGTGCCGCAGCCCACCGATACCGGCTGGTCGCAGTCCTTCAGCACTATCAACAACCAGTCGGCGAAGGTGCCCGTCTGGTGGGCCTTTATGCACACACTCTCGCGAGCAGTGACCGGTGCCTCTGTGGCGGCGATTCCCTGCGGCACCGACTTGCGGCAGATGCGCATGGAGATCGACGCGACGCGCATCGACGACCCGGTATTGGCTCAGGAAGTGGCGGATTTCTCGCGGGACTGCTACGGACCGGCACGCGCCAAGCTCTTCATGCAGCGCCCGGACCTCGATGAGACACAAATGCACGACGTGACCTGGATCGGCTCGCGCTTCTTCACGGACACCGGCGGCTACTACGACAGCTATCGCTCCAGCACACCACGCGATGACTGGCCCTACGACAGCAACCGTGATGCCGGGCTTGCGCAGGTGGCCAGCGGTGGCGGCTATCCGTCCTGCAGGCAGTGGTGGGCCGATGGCAGCAATGGCCTGCGCGCACGCCTGCTGGGGCAGGTAGACCCAAGCCTGCTGAATCGCCTGGCGGGCTGGGCCGGCTTTCTGAGCCGAGCCGAGGTGGACGACTCGGTAATCCGCACCATCGCCTCGCCGCGGCAGCAGAAACTGAACCAGGGCAACGTCTATACGGACTACGGCGGCCAAATCGACAAGACCCTGCCAAACATCGTGACGCGGGCCACGGGCGACGTCGGCATGGCTGTCGGCGCGATTGCCGCGTTTCCCGCCATGGACGTGGTGCGCCAAGCGCTGCCCATGGTGCTCGGCTTGCTCAAGATGGCGCTGGTCATCTGCATCCCGCTGGTGCTGGTTGTGGGCACCTATGACTTGAAGACGGTCGTTACCGTGAGCGTCGTGCAGTTCGCGCTGTTCTTCGTCGATTTCTGGTTCCAGCTCGCGCGCTGGATCGACAGCACCATCCTCGATGCGCTTTATGGCTGGGGCTTCGGCTGGAACCGGCCACACGCCAACTTCGATCCACTGGTGGGGCTGAACAACGCCTTTGGCGACCTGTTGTTGAACTTCGTTATGGGGACGATGTTCATCGTGCTGCCCACCTTTTGGATCGGTGCGCTGACCTGGGCCGGAATCCGCGCTGGAACGATCGCAAACAGTTTCTCAGCAGGTACGAGGGACGCAGGCGCTGCCGGTGGAAAAGGAGCTGGCGCAATGTCAAGGAAGTTGAAGTGACGCACGCTCAAGCCGAGTGTCAGTCATCATCCTTGTACATCTCATGAGATGTGTCGTTGTAGAGATTCGGGTCATAACCCGGTGTCTCTCGAAGTTCTTCCAAGGTGGTAGGAAACTGCAAATGGAACTCTTCGTCTGAATGGCTCTGATTTGCTGCCCATCCCACAGCCACGACACAAACCAACAGCAGTGCCAGCCAGAACGCGGAATAGAGCAGTACACCGAGCACGGCCAGCTTGACCACCCACAACAGCACGGTGGCACCAACTACCGGCACGCCCCTGTACACCAACCAGCTCGACGCCCGCCGTTCGCCACGCGCATAGGCGCGCCATCCACGGCCAAAGCTACGGCCGAGGCGTTCTGCGGTGCTGATGCGGGTCGTCGTGTTCATGGTCGTCACCTGCTATATGTGAAATCACTACTCCAGTTTGCTCCAATCCTGCTTGCTTGCCTGTACCAATGCGCTCCATTCGTCCGGCGGATTCCCGCGCCCGAGCATCTTCTCGAACACGGCATACGGGTCTGATTTGCTTCCCGAAGACCGCAGGGTCTGTTCATCGTTGACCCAGGCGTACACGATGACCTTCGCCTTCGAGTCGTAGCGGAAGAACAGCCGGTATCGCCTTCCGAGCTTGGCCCGCCGCCAGTGGCGATATGCCGGCCCCATGGTGTTGCCTTGCCGGTACTCATCGCGCGCCGGGTCACTCGGTATCACGTCTTGTATCAACTGGGTCAAGGCCCGGAAGAACTTGACGTTGGCGTTCGATCCGAACCCTTCCGGGTCGTTGCCTTGGGCGCGCAGCACAGCCGCGCGCAGCTTCATCAACTGCTCGATCAGGTTGTCGTGGAACAGCAGTGTCCAGCCATGCTGTTGCATCAGATTTCCACGTCCTCATCGAAATCATCGCCCAGGTCCACCTTGTGCCCCGCGTGCTCCAGCATTGTGCGAGCCAGATTCTCGGGCAGGCCGCGCACATTCCGACCCGCTTCAATGTCGCGGGCCAGCAAGGTCAGAAACGCGGCAATGGCCGGGTCCTCGTGCTCGGCATCGGCGCGGGTCACGACGACCTCACTGCCACGAAGCTCGAACGCAAGCTTGCTGCCGGTATCGGCCCCAAGTGCCTGTCGGATGGACTTGGGTAGCGTGATCTGGCCTTTGGAGGTCAGCGTGGCAACTTCGTGAATGGCAGGCATGGCGGCTCTCTTGATCGCAATTCCCGTATTGTAAGGAAATATCCTTACCTCGTCAATGAAAGGTCTCACCGGGGTCCTCCAGCATCCAACAATGAATCTCATCGTAGGGTGGGAACAGCCAGCCTTCCTGCATCAATCCGGCCCCGCCATACCCGCATTGACGGTGGACAACCAATGCTCACCGCTCTATATCCAAAGGCTTCTAAAGGCCAAAGGGCCGAAACGGCAAGGGAATGGGGTGCAAGGGGAAAGGCCCTACCCGAAAAGGCGAAAAGGCCGCCCGCTTGCCCGCCACCAGGACACCCACATGCTCTCTCTGTTCCAGCGGAAACGGCCTCCGGTCGCTGCCGCTCCGTCGCCTGCACCCGTCACCGATCTCCCGAAAGGGCTGCTGCAACCGGAATCGGCCGCATCGCTGCTGGCGACACCGCGCCGGCAGAAGCTGCTGGAACACATCTGGCAGCGCACCTCGCTCTCGCGCAAGCAGTTCGCCGCGCTGTACCGCACGCCGATGGAACGTTATGCCGAGCTGGTCCAGGCCTTCCCGGCCTCCGAGGCGCATCACCACGCCTACCCAGGCGGCATGCTCGACCATGGCCTGGAAATCGTCGCCTACAGCCTGAAACTGCGGCAGTCCCATCTGCTGCCCATCGGCGCCAACCCCGAGGATCAGGCTGCGCAAGCCGAAGCCTGGACCGCTGCCGTCGCCTACGCCGCACTGCTGCACGACATCGGCAAGATCGCCGTCGATCTGCACGTCGAGCTGGCCGACGGCTCGATCTGGCATCCGTGGCACGGCCCGCTGTGCCAGCCATACCGCTTCCGCTACCGAGACGATCGCGAGTACCGGCTCCACAGCGCCGCGACAGGCTTGCTCTACCGGCAACTGCTTGACCGTGAAGTCCTGGATTGGCTCAGCTGCTATCCGTCGCTGTGGGCACCGCTGCTCTACGTCCTGGCCGGGCAGTACGAGCACGCTGGCGTGCTGGGCGAATTGGTGGTGCAGGCCGACCGAGCTTCCGTGGCCCAGGAACTGGGCGGCGATCCCACACGCGCCATGGCCGCGCCCAAGCACGCACTGCAACGCAAGCTGCTCGACGGGCTGCGTTACCTGCTCAAGGAGGAGCTGAAGCTGAACCAACACGAAGCCTCGGATGGCTGGCTCACCGAGGATGGTTTGTGGCTGGTGAGCAAGACGGTCTCGGACAAGCTTCGGGCACATCTGCTGTCCCAAGGCATCGACGGCATCCCAGCGAACAACACCGCCGTGTTCAACGTGCTGCAGGATCACGGCATGTTGCAGCCCACGCCGGACGGCAAAGCGATCTGGCGTGCGACCGTGACCAGTTCCACCGGCTGGAGCCACTCGTTTACGTTGCTACGGCTGGCACCCGCGCTGATCTGGGAATCTGGTGAGCGACCGGCACCGTTCACCGGGACGTTGACGATCGACACGCCCACCGCAGTTGAAGATGTCGAAGCAGGAGCCACCCTTTCTGCGAAAGGCGCGACGTCCGCTTTGGAGAATCCAAACGCTCCGCCAGCGGAGGGTAGTGGCATCACCTCAGCCCCTCCACCCAAGGCCCAGGCCAGCCCCGACGTCATAGCGGACATGCTGGCGATGGTGGGAACGGGAAACTCGCCAACCACAGATCAGGATGTGGAAACCGTCCCGGACGAAGTACCCGCAACTCTCCCCGATGCGACCCAGCCGCCCTTGGCCGCCGCTGCGCCTTCGTCACCGGCCTTCACGTCCTCGACGACACAGCCATCCGGCGAGCACTTCATGGCGTGGCTGAAACATGGCATCGCCACGCGGCGGCTCATCATCAACGATGCGAAAGCGCTGGTGCATACCGTGAGCGACACCGCCTACCTGGTCAGCCCTGGCGTGTTCCAGCGCTATGCGCAGGAACACCCGCAGGTAGGCAAACTGGCCAAACAGGAGAACCTGCAGGATTGGCAGTGGGTGCAGAAGCGCTTCGAGCGACTGCAATTGCATCGCAAGCAACCAAGTGGCCTGAACATCTGGACTTGCGAAGTCACAGGCGCCAGAAAATCGAGGAAGCTACATGGCTATTTACTTATCAAACCAGAAATGGTTTTCGAATTTACGCCTCCAAATAACCCATATATATTTTCAATGAAATTTCCCGGCCTATGAAGATCAAGATATGAAAATCATCTATCAAAATTAAATGGTCTCATCAGTATTTCCATCAGAAACACTAGATATGTGAATAGCGTTCGCACCATCGTCACCAGTGAGGTACAGGCGCAGCGCGTAGAGCAGATCGGGGGTGCGGTCGCCTGAGGGTTTCTGGATGTTGATTTTCACACGGGAGAAGAGCTTGATGTTGGACAGTGTGACAATTTCTGTCACTCGCTCGATTTTCTTGGCCAATTCCTTGGTGATTTTTTGATGCGGCTGAAGGAGAATCTTGATTTCGGGGGTGGATGATGCACGGGTGCGAAGCAGGCCGAGCAGAAGTTCAAGCGGTTCTGTCGTGGCGCGAATCCAGTTGCGAGCAGTCCACTCGTCTTTCCGGGGCGGATATTGCTTGATGTTGAGCATGATGTTCAGAGCATTCAGAATGGACTGCAAGTTGGCGAGGCTGAATTTCTCAACAAACTGCTGCTCTCGCCAGATGGCATAGGCCAAAATACTGAGCGCGTCATTTGACGGATTCGCAACGAGCTGGGATAGCAAATCTTTCTGCCATTGCTGCGAAACATCACCAAGCGCGAAGCCGACGGCTCGCAGGTCACGAATTTTCTGACCCTCAACCTGCCCGGTTATCCACTGAACGCAATTTTCAGGCGCATCCTTGTGCATACAGGCCATTAGAAATCGAATTTCATTCTTTACTTGCTCAGGAATGCCACTCTCGTTCAGCAGGGCAACGAGGTGTTCTCCTCTGGCCTTCATTGCGTCGGCAAACCCTTTCGGACATTCACGGTCTCCAGTCGAGCGCCCATCGCGCCAAACCTGAATGACAGGAAAGTAAAGTCTCTTGCGTATACTGGCAACCAGATTTTTTGCTGATTCTTCGTCAAAGTTTTTCAGACGCACTTCATCTTTGTATCTCGGCCCTGCCACTTTCCAGCCAGAGAATTTCCCATCGCGCTCCTGAAGCTCGAATGAAATTTCTGCCCCCTCAGTGAAGTCGGCGTAGCTCAGTTCATGAACAAAACTGTTCTGATGAATGAATACAGACTCATCGGTGGATTTACATGTAGCAAAGGTAAACTGCCCGCCTATTTTGTCGGTCAGCCACTTTCTGTTTACCGTGCCAGTCGTCCTCTGTTTGGGGCGGATGTAAAAATCACGGTCAAGCTGTTCAATTGCCCTTTCCACCCAGTCCAACAGATCAGAGGTTTTATTACTGTCTTGCTTCGGAAACCGCTGCAACTCCGCCCAATTCATTGGCTGCGGATATTCCGGCGCAGGGGCATCGGTGATTTCTTCCGTGCGTCGCCAGGTAGCGCGGATGGGTGGGAAAGATTTGTCGCGCGGTGTGAAGACGAGTTTATAGGGATCATCCGCGCCGTATTCAAAGGTCAGGTTCAACTCGCAGTCAACCTTGTTTTCCAATGGGAAGGCGGGTGAATCGAGACGAGCAGAGAAACCGAAGTCGTCACCCTTATCGCCGACATAGAGCGGAAACGAGTAATGCGGCCTGCCAGCGGGCAGTGTGAAGAATTCATCAACCGGGATGGTGACGGGTTTACCCCGAATGGGTTTGACTGTCGTTCCGCGCAAAACCAGGTGGAATCGTTGCTGATGTCCATCCTTCATCACTTTGACTGAAAGCTCAGGAATCTGGTCGCGCCAAAGTGGAATATCAGCCACCTGTTGTTGTAAAGCATGTAGATGGATTCCGCCCATAACGGGGCTTTCCATCAAATTGATGCAGAACGCGAAATTCCCGATGTTTGGAATACGCTTCAGGTGTGCTGCCTCAATGAATGGGGGCTTTGCCGGGCGGATCGCATCGTGCCACCGCCCGTTGGCATCCAGCGTGATGATGTCGTAGCCGCTGCCACCTAGCCTTTCTGCTTCCTCGCCAGGGATAACAACCGGCGGGCAACGCTCCCAATAAAAGCCTTTGGTGATGGGAAGACGTTTCGCCAGGTCTTTGTCGCGCTTGGCGATGAGCTTGGTGGCGGTCGTCTTGCCGCCAATGGAATCAACGACGATGATGGCGTAACCCTCGCCCGTGATTTTGGCCGGGTCAGCTTGAGCGAACACGGCCGCCACACTTCGCGGCAACGGCTCGGCATTCGGGAAACGCGCGTTGAGGTTGCGACGGATGACTTCAAGCTCGAAATCGTTGAGAAAGTCAGGCGCAAGCCAGATGAGTGTATCGTTCTTGAACTCTTCGCGTAGCCGAGTAGTGAACGCGCGGGCGGCGGGGTCAAAAAGCTCAGTGGCGTTGTCTTTGGCGAAAAACAGATCTGGCGCAGAAATGGTGGTCGCATCGGGATTCAGCCAAACGGCATCGGAACCAAAGAGTTCGATGTCAACGGTTTCATTTTCGCGCTGCCACCTCTGCCAAAGAAAGGGGGCCGCCAGCGACTGCGCTCCTTTTCCGTCACCACTGGCATAGCGGGGATGCAGGGCTGTGATATCAACACAAATTGGTTCGGCACTCGCGCTTTGTCGCAAATGCCGGGGCATCTTGTACTTCACTTCCTTGAACAAAGGTGGCTTGGAAGTCCACGGAAGAATCTCAAACTTTTCATAATCGAATAGTAACGGTATCTCAGCAAAAAGATGCTTTCCATCAAGCCACATTTGCGCGCATTGCTGCCAAAGGCGCATGGTTTTCTCGCGGACATCCAGTTGAGAAAGGTCGCTGGTGATGTCCTCATCGAGGGTTTGCAGCCAGCGCCATGCATCCCACACGTGACGGTAATCTCGGTGTGCTAGTAGCGTGTTGTTAGGTGGCAGATTTTCCCAATTGCCGATGGCTTGCGCCTCATCAGAACGCAACCATAAGTAGATTTTTGATAGAAGCTCATCCTCTTGACCGAGACAATCACCGCGTAAATCAAGCATTTCCGCAAGGCGAATGGCAAAGGCTTTCAGCAAGCGATTTTCCGGCAGGTCGACGGATTGAAAACGACGCACAGCCTGTATGTAGGGGTTACCTGCCAGTTTTTCCCGAATGGTACGACCCGGACGATTACTCAGCTTAATAAAACTGTTGGCATCCAGTTCACGCACAGCATGAACAGGCAGTAGAGCGTGTTCGCGGCGAGGACTTTCGTTGAGAGAATGAAATAATCGCTCGACAGAAGCGCGGCAGTGTTCCGTTATGCGCCAAAGGCGGTCACGGGTTATCTCACTCGCTTCTGGCTGTGCGACTTTGGCGAGGAACCCTGACAAGGATTTCGGCAGAGCCGCGCCGGTCTTAGGATCGAAATCCGTGATTGAACCAAACCAATTCATTTGCTCAAGCAGTTTTTTGGCAAGTTTTTCTTTGGCACGGAAGTCGGTATAGATTTTTTCCAGAGTAATACTCATTGCTTGGCGTGAATCCTTCCTGCTCTGGCATTTTCTTCAAGTTTCACGCGCAGCTCATCTCGTTGCTCTGGTGTCTTTAAGTTCCACATTTTATGACGCTTGTCTGAATCTGGTTCATCTTTCATAAAAAGGGAGTGTGGCAATTCAGCATTGTCCGAGTCTCGACTGGCCGTGGATCTATCATTGGTTTCCGTGTCACCGACGTTTAGGTAATTTGCCGATTGCCAAATAAACTGACCATAGCCAAGATCACAGGCAAGGTCGAAATCCTCTGTCAGATTGAATGAGTTACTGCCGATTCCTGTAACGAGTTGTCCACGAATCCTGTCCAGGCACTCTGTCTTGCTCTTGCCGCGTGTATCAATACCCCGCAATTTGGGCATGACCTTCTGCACGAGTTGATCCTCGAAGGCGACATGCATAGCTCTGGCAAGCGCATCTTTATCGCGTGCAGCACGGACATCCGGGTAATTGGCCATGTAGTATTCAATGGATTGCCAAACGCGGTGACCGAGGGCACGGCCTGTAACCGCTAAAGAAGCATTGATTGCTTCAATGAATTTTTTGAACGGGCTGACTTGATCGTCGGAGAAGTTGCTGCCCTGTGCTAGCCAACTCTGCCACGACGTTTTGTGTAGCGCCGGGCCTCGATTTTTGTCATCAAGTGGAGCAAGCTTCAGGCGGCGTTTGAGTTCCGTCGGGCGCGGAAAGTTGATGATGATGGAACGGTCAAGCACCTTGTCCGAAAGGGACTTGGTGGTTTCGTCCTGGTTCATCGTCCCTGTCCAGAGTACATTACGACCGAGGGGAAGCTTATAGGGTTCCATGCCGGCGCCAATTTTCACCGGTATGAACGGAACATCATCACCCTTTCTGCCACGCCGCAGTTCTAGCTTGCTCAAAAACTCTGCAAAATAAAGCTCAGGGTGTGCCAGATTCATCTCATCAAGCAGAACAAGACACACTGCGTCCTGCAATCCTGGATAATCTGCTTGTTTCAACGCTTCAATCAGCTCTTTGTCCTTCTCAGGGTCAAGTGCTATTTGCTGATCTGGCGACATACTCTGCCAACGTCTAATGCGCTGTTCATATTGTTCGCGGCCTGATATCTGACTTTGCGCGAGAAAACGCAGCACCGGCTGTGCATCGAATTTATTGTCTATGGAATTGAAAAAGCCCAGCATGGATTCCTGCGAATCCCAATTAGGCTGGACAGACAGCGGCTCGAAATAAATTCCGCCAAAGTGCGAGTAGAGGCGCGGCAGTTCGGATTTTCCGGTTCCGGAAACCCCTGCCAGGACAGTGAGCGGCGACCATTCCGCTGTTTTGAGAGCTGTATGAAAAGCTTTCAAAATACGTGGATTGAAATGTAGTCCGTATGTATCGCAAGCATTACCAATCCCAGTGAGCCAAGTTAGCTCATCGATCTCGTGCTGCACCGGCTGCTTGACCTTATCCACACTGATGTGCGGCATCTCAATTTCTTTGTAGCGAGCGGTAACTTCAGCAGGGCGCTCATAAGCTGCACGCAAACGCTTGAGTTCGGCTTGCGCTTCGTTGGCTGCTCCCTCGAAGATGGATGCCCTTTGCGCCAGAGATTTGTTTTCGGCGTTGAGCTCCGAGCCTTGACGGCGCAGCTCGCCAATTTCAGCGACCGCAGCCTCATTGGTGGAAAGTTGCCGTTCTAACTGGTCTGCCCGTGTTTTCTGATTTTTGGCTTCTGATTCAAGGGCTTGATACCGCTCGCGCATTTCCTCAGTAGGTCGGGTAGCAAGCTCCTCTCGTAGGCGTTTGAGTTCGTCGGCCTGGCTGTTCAGCGCACGCAGAATTTCAGCAGGGTCTTTGCCACCAAGTTGCAACTTTAACTGTTCGAACGCGCCGAGAAGTTCGTCTTGAGTTTTAAACGCCTCGCGCAGTCGAATGTTTTCCTCTTTGGCAGATTGCAGAGCAGCCTCTAGCGATTTTCGGCGATCCTCAACACGCCTCTCAACCTCATCGTCCAGTTGCTCGCTGCGCCTCTGGTTCTGCTGTTCCAGCCGTTGTTCTTTGCGTTCGAGTGTCCGCTCTGAAGTCTCAAGCTCTGCCTGTCTTCCTTCGACTTCGCTTTGCAAGGCGGAGAGTGCGCCTTTTTGTTTCTCAAATTCCGTGCGCTCTGCATTCAACTGCTTTCGAGCGTCACCCTGTTGTTTTGTCCATGCATCGCGCTCTTGGGCGATTTCTGTCCGAATGCGCTCCCGTTCGGCGTTTTCGGCATGGGCAACCGCACCCAGTCGCTTTGCTTTCAGCTCGGAAATTTCAACCTCCAACGCTGAAAGGTTTTTCTCTCGCATCTCGGCAATTGCTCTTTCGCCCTGGGCGCGCTTTTCACGCAGCTCATCATTCAGCGCGGCTCGTTCATCGGCAAAACCTGCATCACACTTTTGCTCAGCCTGCGTGACGGCCTGCTCGCGCTGCGCCAGCTTGGCCTTGTCTTGCTCGATGACTTGACGCTCTGCAGTCGCATCCCTTTCACGTGTAGCCACGGCGGTTTCACGGCTGGCGATTTCGCTTTCCTTGGTGTTTATCCAGCTCTCACGCGCGTTCAAATCGGCAAGCCGCTGGGCTTCGGTGTCGGGTTGGACGGGGCTGTTCATTTTCAAGATTCCATAAGTGTTCTGATAGTTGTGAAAGCAGCTTTGCGAAGCTGTGCGATGTTCTCTTTGGGCAATGGCAGCGGCTCGTTGCCATGCCCACGCCGAGCGATAAGGTTTGCCATATCGCCGATCAAGGACGGCTGCGTGTCATGAATTGCGGCAAGTTCATCAGCATCGCTCACCAGCAACCATGCAAGAACGCAAGCTCCGAGTGTTTGGCTGCCGCCTTGCAGTGTCTGACGCACAGCCGACGTTTTGACGGTGCGCAGGCTCTCAGGTAAGCCCTCGCAGAAACCAGCCTCAGCAGCTTTACTTTCAGCCATGTCTTTGATCTGCCCTTCACAGGTATCAGGCGGCAGCCTGCCTGCCAAAGCTCTCGCAAATGATGACTGGATTGCGGCATAAAGATCGCGAACATAGGCCAAAGAGTCATCCCCGTCATGACACGACTGGAAAAAACGCTCCGCGTGAACCAGCCGGTCTTGCAGGTTTGCGCCCAGGCGGTTGAACAGCTGGTGGCCGAACTCCTCTTGAATGCTGGTACGGGCATCCAGCAGTGCATCACCCTGCTCGTCCTTGTTTGGCGCGGTAGGAGGCGTGTCGGTAAACATGATGTCTGGCACAAGCGCATGAACGACTTCGCGCATGAACGAATCGTCAGTTAGTGCCTGCTGCGGGGCGTCCGCGCCGCCCTTGCCGTGGCCCTTCTCGTTACGTTTGGCGTTGATGGCAAGAAGGCGGTTAATGAGGTCTGAATACGCGACCACAACACGGCGCAAGGGATGCAACGCATCGTCTTGCGCTTGAAGCAGAGCGATCGCGAGAACCGTCTCTTGGAACGCACCACCGTCCTCAAATTCCCGCAGCTTACCTTCCCGAATCGGTCTGAAGCCGTTCGGCGGCGGCTCAAGACCGACGGTTTTCGCGGCCTGCTCAAGCAGGGCGGCGTGCTGGTCTTGCGCAGTGAATTTCAGCCTTTTAATGACGGAATCAACCGGCCGGCGGCAACTGGCATAAAACAGTGCCCATTCGATGGCGGCATGGATTTGGGCGATGGAGCGGAACGGGCTATTCCGCAAGGGGCGCAAATTAGCGACGAGCTTCGGGTAACTTTGCCAGTTGGCGTCGTTGTCGAACGGCTCTTTGACCGTGGCATCCTGCTTTTCTGGACGAGGAGTGCTCAATGACTGCTTCCAACCATGCAGCCACGTGGTCAGGCTTTCCTCCTGCTCAAGCAACTGTTCGAACGATTTTTCGAGAATCAAGGAAAAACCGTTGCCGAATGGGTCGGCGATGCGGAATTCGCCATCGCTTTTCTGGATGGCGATAGGGCAGTCAAGGTGAAGCAGGTCGGGCTCGGCGACTATCGTGATCTGCTGGACTACGGGCATCTTGGTGTCCTTGCCGAACGCAGACGAGCGCTTTTTCATTGCGCGCAAAGTTCTGATTACATCACGCGGCGCGGGTATCGCTTTTCTTTGGACACCATCCCAGCGGATTATCCGGAAGTCTTTGTCCTCGTTTTCCTTTTTCCGCATGGGGTTTGTGTCGTCCAGCCAATGCAGGAAGGGCAGAATTTTTCCAGTGGCGAGTTCGCGGAACAAAAGCGCGGTAACGAATGCCGGGGCACATTCTTCTTCGCGCTCCCGCTCAATGATGGCATGGTGGTCGTCAATCAAGTCCTTGTCTTGCAAACGGAGCAGAACGCTCTTGACCAAATCGACTGGAATGCGGGTTTCATCCGCCAGCGCATCGGCGTTCATCAAGCCGACAGTTTCAAGCAGTTTCAGGATGACGCGTTCAAATGCGTTCAAGCCATCGCCATCGTCAAGAACTCTGGGCAAGGTCACGCGGTATACGTTCACCGGCCACGCGAGGTGGCGAGGCCTGCCGATGATCCCTCCGAAGGGGGCAGGTTTACCGTAATCAAGGAGCTTCAGCATGGCAGCACCACTCCTTGCTCGCGGCATAGTCGAAGGAAATCCACCAGTCCCGGCACAAAGTCCGCCGCGAGTTCACTTTGCAGCAAACCCGTATCGCCAACGACCACCAGTAGCTTCTTCTGACGACTCATCGAGACATTCAGGCGGTTGTAAAGGCAAAGGTGTCCGAACAACCCTGTGGCCTGCTTTTCACGGTCATCGCTCTTGGATTTCCAGTTATGCGGCAGGGTTCGCACCATTGAGAGGAAGACGACATCGAACTCCATGCCCTGGAATGAGTCCACCGTGCCGACGCGGAGTTTTCTCTCGTCGTCCGCGATGCTGCCGAGTTGTCTCTTGATGAGTTCGGCCTGCGCCTTGTAGAACGAAATCACGCCGAACGAGAGGTCTTTGCCTGCATCTGAACTCATCCACGCCTGCAATTGGCGGGCAATAACGGTGGCCTCTGCCGGGCGCGTCCAACTGGTTCCGCTGCGCTGGTGTCTGCCTTTCGCCGCTGGCACGTCCAGCCACACAGCAGGTTTACCGTTTATGCCGGGCAGGTTGTGGGCGAAATCGCTTTCAGGCCGTCCAGAGCCGAATTGTTCCGTCGGATCGAAGCGTTCATAAAAATTGCGGCTGATAAAGCTGCCGAGCAGTGGGTGCATCCGATACTGCTTGTCGAGCGTGACACGGCGGGAGATACCGTCGCCGTCTTCCAGCGTTTTCAAGCGGGTGGCGAACAGATACTGGAACATGGATTTCTTGAGCCAGTCAGTTTCATTCTGTGCCGGTTCGTCGGCCGATGCTGCCTCGCCAGCCTCCATTTGGCGTGCTACCTCCTCATCAATGATATGCGGCAACTGCCGATGGTCGCCCACCAGAATGATGCGCTTGCCTTGCGCCATCGGAACCATCAGGTCGCGGGGTGAAACGCGAGCGGCTTCATCCACGATGACATATTCGTATTCCATGCCTTTCTGGTTTTCATTGACGTCGCGCCCGACAAGCCCTTTGCGCTTTTGCATATCACGATTGACGCTCTGTTGGCTGGTGGCGGCAAAGGCAAAACTGTATTCGGACAGGGCATCTACCATGCCATAGGGGTTGCCTTCCAGTTCGGCCAGAAACTCGGCCAGCGCAGCAGATTTTTTATCCTTAGCCGAATACTCGGCGTTTTTGATGCGTTGTATGGCGAATTCTGCCAATGCAAGCACTGCGTCGTTCTGCTTTTCCACGCGAAAAATCGGTGGAGCGGTGAACCGGGCGAAGAGCCTCTTTTTCAACGCGACCAGGTTGTCCAAAAATGGCGCTGGGCCATCTTCATTGCGCCACAGACTGGCTTTGTCCAGCAGTTTGCGTTCGTCTTCTTCAAGCACATCACGCAGGTCATCCAGTGCGTCCATCGCCCTTTCTGGCCCGTCGTCAGAAAAGCTTTCATGGCGAACACGCAGACGGCGCGCTGCATCAAGCCATTGGGTGGAGCCATCGTTGAGGTTTTCCTCGTGCGCGAGCTTTTTCGCCAAATTCGCCGACCGCCGAGCGCCGTCTTCGCCAAGAATTACACTGCCGAGCGCTGTGATTTTCCCAGCAAGGTTGGCGGCGAGCGCGCGTGACGGGGCTTGGACATATTGCAGGCACAGGTTTTTTATTTCCCGCTCCTGCTCGGCTTCCGCAATCTGGGGATTGCGCTCGCGCAGTTCGGTGGCAAGCGAGCTGCACCAGGCTTCAAGATTGCGCTCGAAGGTGCTGAGATCGTCTTCCGTCGCGCCAGACCGTTTGCCGAATTTCGGCACGGGCAGGCTGTTGAGCGAGAGCCGCTCGATCATGTTTTCCACCGCATCGTGCTGAAAGCCGGTCAGCAGCACTTGGCCTTTGATGTTCGCGCCGCGCTTGTCGGCCATCTCGTTCAGCCGCTCCAGAATGGCGGCGATGACGGTGGTTTTTCCCGTTCCCGGCGGCCCCTGAATAAGCGCGAGATCTGGCGTATTCAGCGCAACCTCAATAGCCCTTTCCTGCATGACGGTTGGCGGATTGCGAAAGACCTTGTTGCGAACGAATGCGGTGAGTGACTGGACTTTTTGCGGCGGGCGGACTTGTGTGATTTGCCCCTGTTCCTCAATCAATAGCCCAAGCTGTGGATTGGCGGAACGGCCTTCCAGAATGGCTTGACGGGCCGCCATACGCCGTTTGATCTGGGTGGTTTCACCGGCCAGCGACAGGATGAGCGTGCCGGATTCCTTGGGCAGAGCCTCGATTTTGAGCGTAAGCACACGGGTTTCCTGGTCAAACCCGACGACATCAAGGTAGGTCTTTCCTTCACGTTGCTCGCGATTTCCGTCGCCCTGCTTGATCTTCTCCGCTTGCTCAATTCCACTTGCAAAATCCTTGAAGCTCAAGCGTTCATATTTCAAATAGTCCGGCAGTTCATCCACCAACTCGACTTCAGGTACGGCACCGTTCCTCAGCGCTTTCAATGCAGAGTCAAGTGCCTGTGAAATGCGAACCGTGACGGTTCCATCCCGCTCCTGAGCCATCTCTGTGAATTGTAAAGCCCCCACTTCGCGCGCTTGCTTGAGCAGCAATTCGCCCTCCATGTCACCAAATTCATCCCACTTTTTCAGGTAGCTGTTGTCGTCTTGGGTAAGAGCGCGCATTTGCGCTTTGGCAAGAGTTTGCACTTGCCCTGCTTGTGTCCAATCGGCAAAACGCAGCCGGCCTTTGGCGAGGCGCAGGGCGCGGTCGGGTTCTTTTTTGGTCCTGGTTATGCGTGTGGCGATGTAGATGGTTTGGCCGCCTGGCATTGCTTTTTCGGTGGCAATGAAGCGGATACCTTCGCCAGTAACACAGAAAGCGTTTATTCGGGTCGGCTCCGCAGCTGCATCGCGTGGCGTGTCCTCGCCGACAGGTTTCAGTTCTTCATCAATCGCCGGGCCAGCAGTCAGGAAGAAAAATGCGTCGTTTCCCTGTTGGAAGCAGCAAAGTTCGCCCAGCCTCTTGTAAAGTGCCTCGCCCTTCGTCCGCATCTTTTCTTGCACATACTCATCCACACCGATTTCAACATCGCCCATTTCCATGCAGACGCCGGTGAAAAAACCGATCTTCAACTCGATGCTGCCATCGGCGGCAGGGTTTTCAAGTTGTGCAAGCAGGGAACGCCCACTGGCAAGTTCAGCGTTGAGGCGGCGGATGTCAACAGCCGCGACGGGGCGAACGAAAACAACCGCGTCTCTCAGGCGGATTTCAAATTCATCTGCGCGGGATAGGCTGGCCTCTACCGAGAATACTGGCTGCTCTTGCAGGGCTTCGACATTGTCAGACCGCTTGATGCGGACAGTTATGATGTTGACAGGAATGTCCTGAAACTTCATTTGCAGGCCTCCACGAACTCAAAGGTGAGGTTGTCCGGGAAAGGCAGCGTGCCCCGCACGGGGACTGCGGTTTTGGCCGCGAAGTTCAGCATGGCTTCGTATGCTGTGTTATCGAAATACTCGAATGAAAACGGGTGAAAAAGCCGCTGCGGAAATCTGAACTCCGTGGCACCACCAGGAATCAGGATTTCCCAACGTGGCGTTTTGACGCGAATGAAAGCCGGGCGCGCCGCGCCACAATACGGGCATTGCGCGTATTCATCGGCGAAATGGCTCATGCCACATTCGAGGCAATCCAGCGACTGGTCCGCCGCCCTCGCAAGCTCCAATATCCAGAACGCCATTGTCGGGCGGCGGTGCGGCAGTTCACGTCCTGCACCGAAAGTTTCCTGAAACAGGCGGCGTAATCCTTCTGTTGCGACTAATACACGGGGCAGGCCTCCAACTCCTTCGTTGGAATCGTCATTTTCGTCATCCACGAAAGGCAAGAAACCAGCGAATGCCTGTTCGTTCAGATCGGTGGCAGTGCCATTGGGCGCAGGGTCGGCATCCCAGCCGTCTTCTTCATCTTCGGGCTCCAGTACTTTCTTGCCAATGAAAGGGTGGCAAAGCGCCAGTAGCTTGAATGTCATCACAGCGAAAGCCCAGCAGTCGGTTCGCGGGCGGGATTGGTCACGGCCCTGCACTACCTCCGGTGCACCGTAGCCCGGCGTATAGACGGACACGCCGCCGCTGGGTAACTCCAGGCGCATATTGTCGGCATCTATGAGCCAGACATCGGTGGTGTCGTCTTCGCCAATGAAAGCGTTGTTGGTGGAAATGTCGCCATAGACCAGTCCCGCGCTGTGCAGGCGGGCGAGGATGGCAGCGCACTTGGCAAGCGCGAGCGAACGGCGGCGGGTGGAGCCAGTTTGTGCGTAATGCAGCAGTCGCAGCGCCAGGTCCTTGTCAGGAATCTTCGTCAGCCATTGGGGCAAGGCTTGGCTTTGATCTTCCAGCTTCTTTTTGCTTCTGCCGTCCAAATCGAAACTGGCGAAGGGCTTCATGCCGCTCAACAGACGCATCACATAGCCCGGCTCGTCGCGCAGGTTGGCGAGTGGCAGGGAAACGGGGATGCGCCGTGGTATGGGCAACAGGCGGACGTGCTGGAAGCGCTCGCGCAGATTGGCGTTTTTGTCCGGCTGGCCGGCTGCGTCCAGCGGCTGCTTGACGGCCAAATCCGCATCCTTGGTGCGATAGACCACGCCTTGTCCACCGCGCGCAAGCTCATCGGCCATCTGATGAACATTGTCGTATTCATCCACAAGTGGCTTCAGAGCCTGGTGTTCGGCGTTACTCATCTGCAACCTCCTCACTGCACAGGCAGGCGAGGGTTTTATCGTCGCTGTGCTTGGGCGTGGGCCAGTTTTCGAGCATCTCGTGGATGCGCCGGTTGGCACTTACCGGCGCGAGGGTTCGATGCGTTTCGGCGAAACTGCTCACAAACCCGTCAGCGTTATCCAAATCGTCAGCCACCCCATCAGTGCAGAGCAATACTGCGATGCACTGCTCCCCCGGCAGCGACAAATACTGCCAGTCTTTGGCGGAGACCTTGGAGGACAGCGCAATGGTGATATTGGAGAAGCCTTGTGTCTTGTTTTCCGACAGCGAAACGACTGATCCATCGGACTTGGCAATAGCGGCAAGTCCGTCGCCAAGCATCCCTAGGTGGATTACGCCATCCAGGCGTAGTGCGAAAAGACAGGTGGCCGCGCAATCGCGAGGTTCCAGCGGAGCAACAAGCCTCAGCCAGTTAGCTTGGATGTTGCTAAACAGCGCGTTGTGTTCGATTTCACCACTGGTGCAACAAGCCCGGGCTGCGAACTCGACGGCGAGACAGGCAGCATGGCTGCCGAAGCTGGAGAAGGGCTTGGAGCCAACCCCGTCGGACACGACGATGCCATCACCCCAAACATGGTGAAACTTCGCCCATGCATCCTGATTTGGCAAACCTTCGGCGATATGGCTCGGGCCGCGAACGCTTGCCCCAAAACTTTTCCAAAGCGTCATGCCCATTCCTCATCCGCCTGCAGCCAGTTATCGAGTACGGCGAGCACTTCTTCTGCGGCAAACACCTTTGCGCCTTTGAGCCCCTTGGAAAGATGCGGGTTGGCATCCGCGCCGATTTGGATGACGCGCAGCGTATCCGGCGGTAGGCCTTCCTGCCAGCGGCTCAGAGTCTTCACGTCGTCTCTTGTCCAGAATCCATCCGTGAGAATCAGAACCTTTCCATCCGGCTCGCTACCCAACAGTTGAACCAGCGCCTCGCCATTGGTGCTTCCATGGCAAACCAGCATTTCCACCGGGAGATCGTCCGTGACGCTCCAGTTCGGGATGCTGCGTGCCTCGCTGCTCCAAGCACAAAGGCGGATTTCCGCCTGTCCATACCCATGCCGCACCCAT
The DNA here is from genome assembly GCF_039634505.1 of Pseudomonas sp. NY8896. Taxonomy (NCBI): domain Bacteria; kingdom Pseudomonadati; phylum Pseudomonadota; class Gammaproteobacteria; order Pseudomonadales; family Pseudomonadaceae; genus Pseudomonas; species Pseudomonas sp. NY8896. Next base: position 1,772,935 of record NZ_CP132350.1, on the reverse strand, counting down.
TGCGCCACGGTCGTGGCCAAGGTTCGCAGGATGAAGGGCTTGCCTCCTTCACTCATGCTGCCGGAGATGTCGCAAACCAAATGGAGCATCATGGCGTTGCCTCACTCGCTTCAGCCCGCTCAGTGATGCTGTTCATCATTGCCGTTATCTGCTCAGAAAGTGATGCACCACTCCAAAGCATCAGCCTGGCATCTTTTATTTTTTTCTTGACCGACTCAGTATTTGGGAGAACACAGCAGGCAACGATACCGCGACCTTCAATTCCTCCGTAGAAGCGCACAAGGTTCTGCAGCTTCATAATCTGCTCTTGCGTTACATTGCCCGCCTTGCATTCCACGATATAAAGCGAATAACCGTCGGTGAATGTGATGTCCAGCTCGTTGTATTCAACACCGAAGCTCGAATAGCCTTTTGACTCTTCTAAATTCAAGTTCAGCTTGACATTGATGCGCAAGTCTTGAATGACTCCAGCATCCTCGTAGGGTTTGCACTGCAAATAAATAAACTCCTCGAACCAGCCGCCAGATAGGTATTTGGCGAAATCAGGCCATTTCTCAAATCTCAGATCTAATCCGTAGCCCTGGACGGATACTGCCTCCATGTCATCCAGCTTGAAATTGAAGCCGTCACGACAAATCTCGAATGGCCTGAATGCATTGTTATAGTCGGTCAGTTCTCTATAAAATCTACGCACCTTGTCACGATGCAGCCAAAGGGTCTCGGTCAGAAGTTGGCGATTTGGCGATATATCCTTCATGAAGGAACTGCCTGCAATCTCCAAACCATCGCTATTCAGGTGCAAAAATGTCTCGATTGAATCAATCTGCCTGATTTTTTCGCGCCGAACACTGTCAATGAATGTGACGCGACGATTCTTGCTGTCAAAATAAAACGGAACAGCGCCCAGTTCACGTGCAGCAGAGAGCGCGCCAGCAAACATCAATTTTGTGCCGCCAGTTAAATTGATTCCAATTCGTGTTTTTTCTGGAAATTGCTTTGCCAGCTCGGTGATTTGTTCGTGAACAGCGCTATCATCCCAGGGGTCAACGGTAAGTTCATGCAGGTCCCGAGAGCCAATAAAGGTTCGCATACATGCAGCAGGGAAGTCTTTTGAGTTGACAAAAATGTGATGCGCCGACTCAAATTGCCGGATGCTCAACAAGGCAGGCATCCGTTGCTCACCAAAAAGATGGAATGTCACATCGAACCCGTTGGAGATGCCTCGGATCGCAGCCTGTTTTGAGCTGTGTCGCTCAAGCCACTCGGCAGGCAACGCTATGACTTCGGGTGCTTTGCCAATGATGGACGATGCTATGAGTCTTTTTTTGAGTTCAGGGTAGCTCAGCGCCGCGAGCGCCCAGACAAAGGCCATCACCGGAGTTCCTGGGCTGAGATAGAGCGTGACGAGCTTTTCACCTGGCTCCTGTTCAACCCCATCCAGCGCCCGCATTGCGCTAGCGTAAATACCTTCGGTGTCGTTGAGCTGGTAAAGTTTCTCGCTATTTAAACGGATCCTTGCGTTGCAGCCCAGGGCGGCGGCTTTCTTTTTCAGCCAGGCTTCAAAATGTTCATGTGCGACAGAGGTATTAGCGAACCTGGAGACAAACTGATTAGTAAGCTTCCAGTCTTTCTCTTGCCCCATGCTTCGTATTGACGCCAATTCAAGCGTGAACGTCTTCTGCGCCTCGATCAATTCGCAGGCATCATTATCCGTCCGGGTGTAACCCAGGATAATGATGTCCGAGTAGGACGCACCCGCAAGGGCGCTCGCAATAGGGCCGTCGGTATTCTCAAACCCCAGAGACGCGCGAAAATCGGTGATTCCATACCACGTGAGCAGAAACCTCTTCATTGAGTGCTTTCCTGAACATATGGCCGGAACCATGTGATGTCATTCGTCATTTTGTTTACGAATACAGCTCGGCTCGGTTTTTCAATACCTTTGAACTTACCAACACCGCCACTCACAAGCGATCCGGCATCGTCTTCGTTCATGCAGTACGCCACGCGCAATTCGAAAAAGGAGAAAAGGTCTTTGCTGGCACTGGCACAGCGCTGCCAACGGTCAACAAAAATAAATACAAACGTCCCCTTTCTTGGGCCGTCCTCGGCGAGACGCTTTAACAAGTCAGCCGGGGTAGGTGGTTCGCCAGGCTTGAGCGATCTAAACGCTGGGGCTGGCTGTAGTGCTTTCTCGGAATCCAGGCCATCGATAATCAATGCTACGCGGCGATTCCCAATATCGTCTGATATCGCTTGAAGTGGTAGCTCGGATATATCGTCGAATATCTTGAGGCGTGCACCGAGCATCTGCGCTGCGGCTGAGAATCCTCCTCCTGGGGGGACCCCGCGCGCGTTGAAGTACACGATTTCATCAAAGCCATCGACGAAAGTCAGACTAAAAAGCGTAGCGGACAGGAGTCCATCGTGAATGTGGTCGTTGTAGCCGCTGAATAGAACATTGAACGCGGATCGACGAGTAAGTGATACCGTCAACGGTTTTGAATCGAATGCGAGATTTTCGCCCAAAAGAAGAGCTTCTTCATGCGCACAAGCTGTCTGATATTCAAAGGGAGACGGCATCTGCGGAAGGAATGCTCCGCTGAAGATTTTGGTTTTTGCAGCCTCCCCAGAAAAAGATGTACGCACTATCAAATTCGTCAACAAATCACGGCGATGCTCGCTTTCTCCGGCGAATGGAATCATGAACTTCACATTGCCGGATTTGGCACCGTTAGCATTGTTGATGATGCCTTCAGGTGGGCTGCGCAGCTCTGCGGCTGCCCAGTTCCCGCCCCCGAGGATCATTGCGGAGTCTTCCTGCCCACAAGCCAGTGCGATACGGCATCCCAACTGGGTGATGATGCTTCCGATTGACTGCGCGTTGATGCCTTTCAAAGTCTGAGTAGCCAGGAGGATGTGAATACCGAACGAGCGCCCCTGTTTCAAGAGCTTCGACAGCAGCTGCTCAGCAGCTTCTGCCACCTGGCGACTTTCTGAGAACAGAATTTGGAACTCATCTATGACTAGCAGAACGCGGGGCAACCGTACCCCGCTTGATTTACGGTATTCGCTGAAATCGTTGACATTTTTTGACTTGAATATGCGTGCACGCGTTTCCAGTTCATCCACAAGATGCCTTAATACAGTGACGCCATATTCAGGGTCACTTTCCGTAGCGACAAGGCGGGCCTGTGGGACTGGGGGCGTTGCGTAAATATTGAACTCAGTCGATTCCTTGTAATCCAGTAGATAAAGATCAAGCTCCTCGGTCGGATATTTCTCGCATAACGTGTGAATCAAAACATGGAGCAGATTGGATTTTCCCGAGCCTGTCTTCCCCGCAAGCAGTACATGATGCTCGGAGTCCGTCGCGCCCAGTCTCAGGGTCGCGAAGTCGCCTGCGGTCGTCCAGCCAATGGGAATATCAAAGCCACCAAGAGTCGTCTCCCCCTTGCCGAAGCTCGTCCAGAGATCAGGCATCGTTTTCTTGAAGCGCGTCTTGGCAGCACAATCTTCAACGAGCTTTGCGAGAAAGCCATCCAGCACATCCTGTCGCGGCCATTGCTCCGGCTGGTATGTGAATGACAGCTCGCCAGCCCCAGCGCGTTGCAACAGATCATTCAGTTGCGTGGTTGAGTTTTTCAGCGTGGCGTTGAGCTTTTCATATCGCCGGTCTTCCATGCGCTGCTCATCAATTGCAATGATGGGCAGCACACCGCAGCGTGGACCGTTTTCGCAAATGCGTCCAAGGAACCAAAGAGATTTTTCCGATATTTGCTCTGGCACATCAAAGAGCAGTACTACCTTGTAAGGCAACGGGGCATCGGGTTGAACTGCGTTGTATTGTGACCAGTTGGATGCCTTGTCATTGAACCGCTGCTGGATCAACTCCTCGATTTCGTCCGTCAGCTTGCCGAGCGCGGCTTCGATTTCGTCCGAACGAGTAAGAACATGACCTTGCGGCACCAATTGCTCAACCTTCAGCAATGGCAGGAATGGCTCGACCGATTGCCCCTGCTGCAGGGGGTCAATCAGTGTCAACTCTATTTGACCTACTGGCAAAGCCTGCAGCAACCGTAACAAGAGACAATGCACGATGTCGTTTTCAGAAGACGGCTGCACTGAACGTCAGAAGCCGACTGCACTATAGCAGCGGAGGGGTTGGATCCATCAGGCAACGACGGGCTGCTGCCGGCCATCAGCGGACGCAGGGAGGACTTTCCGCAACCGGCCGTTCGATGCGGCACCGATGGCCTTCGCGCAGGGGTAGTGAATCCGCCAGGATTGACTTGCGCTGCCCTACCTCTCACTAGTGAGGGGCGGCAGCGCATCAAGCGGTGAGCGCACTCCGGCACCGCCAACTTTCAGCACATGCGTGTAAATCATCGTCGTAGAGACGTCGGAATGGCCGAGCAGATCCTGCACGGTTCGAATGTCGTAACCGCTGCGGAGCAAGGCCGTCGCGAACGAGTGGCGGAGGGTGTGCGGTGTGGCGGGCTTCGTGATGCCTGCTTGTTCTACGGCACGTTTGAAGGCGCGCTGAAAGGTCTGGTCATACATGTGATGGCGACGCACGACACCGCTCCGTGGATCGGTCGAATGCGTGTGCTGCGCAAAAACCCAGAACCACGGCCAGGAATGCCCGGCGCGCGGATACTTCCGCTCAAGGGCGTCGGGAAGCGCAACGCCGCTGCGGCCCTCGGCCTGGTCCTTCAGCCACCATGCCCGTGCACGCGACAGCTGCTCGCGCAGGCTGGGTGCCAAGCTCTCGGGTAACATCAAGGCCCGATCCTTGGAGCCCTTGCCCTCCCGCACGATGATCGTGCCGTGATCGAAATCCAGATCCTTGACCCGCAGTTGCAAACCCTCACTGATCCGCATGCCCGTTCCATACAGAAGCTGGGCGGCGTATAGGAAGTTCAAACGCCCTTTTCGGGCAGTCTGCTGGGTAGGCGGCGGTCGCGCAAGCCCCGTTTTGGGCACGGATCGGACGTCTGTGAGTGGGATTTCGGCATCGCGGGGCCACGCAGCGGCGTTGTCAGCAGCCATGCTTCGCTGATTCCCGACAGCGGGCCGAGCGCCGCCCTGCGGATCGTGGCCGCATCGGCTCGGATTCCGGTTTCGCCGTCGGCTGTGCAGCCGGCAGATCGTCACGCGGCTTGCACTGGCGGCGCGCGCGCTGCGGGCCTGTAGTGCGCTTCTTCCCGCGCGCCGTGCTTCTCGAAGTGGGCGAGGATGGCGCGGATGGCGGTGGGTTCCTCGATGCTGGCGACGATCCGCACGGTGCCACCGCAGTGGACGCAGGCGGTGACGTCGATGGAAAAGACCCGCTTGAGCCGTTGCGCCCAGCTCATCGCACGGCGCTTCTCCTCGGGGCTGCGCGGCGCGTCGTGGGCGCTGACGTCCACTGGCGCCGCATCGCCCGCAGGCCGCTTGCCGCGCCCCGAGGGCGTCAGCTGCGCACGCAGGTTTGCATTCGGGGCGAATACGCCGTGGAAGCGGGTGAGATGCGCGCGAGGTGGCGGGACCAGCGCCGCCAGCTTGGCGATGAAATCCACCGGATCCCATTCCACATGCGTGGTGCCATTGCGCCACGGGGTCTTGAGCTGGTAACGCACCCTGCCCTGGAGCGCTATCGACAGCCGCTTCTCGCTGATCGCCGGGCGCGTGATGTAGCGGCACAGCTTTTCCAGCTTGTGGCTTTCGTGTGCTTCGGCCGCCACGCCGGCATGCAGTGAGAAGCCGCCGACCTTGCCGGCTTCGCCCTCCAGCGAACCGGCGTCACCGGGCAGCGTTTGCAGCGTGACGACCTTGCAGCCAGCGTCGCGGCCGGTGGCGATGCGGTAGGTGATCGAACTCATCCGCAGCCCATCCATGCTGTCGTCGCCTGCAGCGCTGTCTGCCAGGAAGGCCGATTCGCCCTCCCCTTCGAGCCAGCCTTTGCGCGTCAGGTGCCGACACACCCGGTGCGCGATGGTAGCTGCCAGCTGGGTCAACTGCGCGGTGGTGGGCGCACGGGCGCGGTGCAGGCGCAGTTCGCGCCGCGGCAGCTCGGTGGCTTCCACGTACACGCCGTCGAGCCACAGCATGTGGAAGTGGATGTTCAGGTTCAGCGCGCTGCCGAAACGCTGGATCAGCGTCACCGCGCCGCACTGGGCGCTGGCGCGGTCGATGCCGGCTTGATCGGCCAACCAGCCGGCGATCACGCGCTGCACGATGCCCAGCACCGGGCCAATGGCTTCTGGCTTGCTGGCGAACAGGAAACGCAAGGGGTACGGAAAGCTCAGCACCCATTGCCGCACAGGCCGCGGGCCGAACACCTCCTCGACCAGGTGCCGCGCACTCTCGGCCATGCGTCGCGCGCCGCAACTCGGGCAGAACCCGCGCTTCTTGCAGGAGAAGGCCACCAGCCTCTCTGCACGGCAGTGCTCGCACACCACCCGCAGGAAGCCGTGCTCGAGTACGCCGCAACGCAGGTAGGCATCGAACGCCTCGCGGACATACCCGGGCAGCGAGCGGCCCTCCGCTTCGATCCGTGCAATGAAGTCCGGGTAGTGCGCCTCTACCAACGCGTACAGCAGCGTGCGCTCGGGCGCGTGGCGCGCGTACCGCGAACCGGTGTGGGCGGACGGCAGTGGCGCGCATCCCGCGGCTTGCCGCCGGGATGTGGCGAGGCGCGGCACGCAGCGCTCCGGTGCGGGGACGGCTGCTCAGTGTTGCGCCTGTGTTCGCACGTTCGTATCGGTGCGTTCTGATCTTCGCGTCAGACATTGCCGCGGCGCGGGCACAACAAAAAGCCCGGCATCGCTGCCGGGCTCCGGCCCCGTCCTTGGGGCCTTGATGTCGGGTCGTTGCCGGGATCGGACCGCGCTGGCGCGGTCCGGTTCCCTGACGACCGGGCCAACCGGATCAGAAATCCATGCCGCCCATGCCGCCCATACCGCCAGCACCCGGCATGGCCGGCTCTTCCTTCTTCGGCACTTCGGCCACGACCACTTCGGTCGTGATCGCAAGGCCGGCGACGGAAGCGGCGTGCTGCAGGGCCGAGCGGGTCACCTTGGTCGGGTCCAGGATGCCCATGGCGATCATGTCGCCGAACTCGCCGGTGGCGGCGTTGTAGCCGTAGCTGCCTTCGCCGGCCTTGACGTTGGCCACGATCACGCTCGGTTCTTCACCGGCGTTGGCCACGATGGCGCGCAGCGGGGCTTCCAGCGCACGGCGGGTGATGGCGATGCCCAGGTTCTGGTCTTCGTTGATGCCCTGCCAGGGCAGATCCGTGCACAGCACCTTGCCGTAGAAGAACAGCAAGGCCGCCAATGCCTGACGATGCGTGGAGACCGAAACCTTGCGCTCGTTCGCCAGCCAGGACAGAAATGCCTCGACTTCGCTGCTGCCCAAGGTTGCCGGGTGACGCACACCGTGGAAACGGATGAAGGCACGAACCCAGTGGACATAAGCCTGTTCGGTTGGTAAGCTGTAATGCAAGTAGCGTATGCGCTCACGCAACTGGTCCAGAACCTTGACCGAACGCAGCGGTGGTAACGGCGCAGTGGCGGTTTTCATGGCTTGTTATGACTGTTTTTTTGTACAGTCTATGCCTCGGGCATCCAAGCAGCAAGCGCGTTACGCCGTGGGTCGATGTTTGATGTTATGGAGCAGCAACGATGTTACGCAGCAGGGCAGTCGCCCTAAAACAAAGTTAGGCCGCATGGACACAACGCAGGTCACATTGATACACAAAATTCTAGCTGCGGCAGATGAGCGAAATCTGCCGCTCTGGATCGGTGGGGGCTGGGCGATCGATGCACGGCTAGGGCGTGTAACACGCAAGCACGATGATATTGATCTGACGTTTCCCGGCGAGAGGCGCGGCGAGCTCGAGGCAATAGTTGAAATGCTCGGCGGGCGCGTCATGGAGGAGTTGGACTATGGATTCTTAGCGGAGATCGGGGATGAGTTACTTGACTGCGAACCTGCTTGGTGGGCAGACGAAGCGTATGAAATCGCGGAGGCTCCGCAGGGCTCGTGCCCAGAGGCGGCTGAGGGCGTCATCGCCGGGCGGCCAGTCCGTTGTAACAGCTGGGAGGCGATCATCTGGGATTACTTTTACTATGCCGATGAAGTACCACCAGTGGACTGGCCTACAAAGCACATAGAGTCCTACAGGCTCGCATGCACCTCACTCGGGGCGGAAAAGGTTGAGGTCTTGCGTGCCGCTTTCAGGTCGCGATATGCGGCCTAACAATTCGTATATGGACTCTCCCCACAAGTAGTGAGCAAAGCTTTCCTAACCCTGTCGTCAGCGCGGTTGCATTCGTATATCCGGCCTATTTTGGGCTTTACTGCCCTGGCCACTCTGTAGTTCGCGCAGCGGGGGCCAAGCGTTCAATCGATCACGAAGATCATGATTGTTATCGGCCTTATTCCGTTGCAGGACTCGCCTGTTTCGACAGTGTTGCTGCTCACCACAACCACAAGAAAATCATCACATCTTGCTGATTGCTCCGCCGTCAGGCGGGCTTTACGCTTTGCCAGTCACCACTGAAACGCCGCTCGTTGCACCACACAGCCCAGCAAATCCTTACCAATTTATTGGCCAGCGCCACAGCTGCTTTGTTGTGGCCGATACGTGCCGCTGTCTCGACGGCCCAGCGTTGTAACTGGGTCAGTTTCTCCGGCGTGCGGGCCTGACATCGCTGTGCCGCCAGCAAGGCCGCTCGCGAACCGTGGATCAATAAGGTGCGCACATAGACGTTGCCCTGTCGGCTGATGTGGCCCAGTTTACGTCGGTCGCCGCTGCTGAATTCACGCGGTGTCATGCCCAACCAAGCGCTGAGTTGGCGGCCATTAGTAAAACGCTCGGGCTTGCCTACTGCGGTTTTCAGGGCGCTGGCGGTCAGCAGACCAATACCGCTGACCTCATCGAGTTTACGTACCACTTCATCGTCGGCATGCCAGCGCTTGAGTTGCTGTTCGCACTCGACCATGCACTGTTCGTGCAGGTTGATTTCCGCCAGGACGATATGCAGTTGATGACTCAAGGGCGCGATCTCTGGGCGATCAACTAATTCATGGGCGGCACGGATAAACGCGGCAGTGGCGGTTGGGGCTTCGATACCCGCCTCGCGCAAAATACCGCGCAGCAGGTTGATGCGCTGGGTACGGCTCTTCTTCCAGGTTTCGCGCATACCGTGAAGTTGCTGTAACAGCTGTTGCTCCTGGGTTTTCACCGGGACTGGATGAATATCGTTGCAACGCGAGGCTTCTAGCATGGCATCGCAGTCGTTACGGTCGGTTTTGTTGCGACGACGATAGGGCCGTACATAGCGAGGATGGATCAGTTTTACCCGGTGGCCCAGCGCTTGCGCGACACGCCCCCAGTAGTGAGCCGTGCCACAGGCTTCCATCACCCACTCGACCGGCTCGGCTTGCTCCTGTATATATCGCCTAAACGCCTCTCGGTTCAGCCGCTTGCGCTGCACCACCTGGCCGGAACGGACACTCTCGGCAACTTGGTAAACGGACTTGGCCAGATCAACCGCAATTCGCTTCATAACGTCTCTCCCAATGATAAGCCACCGCAGTTCTAGGTATAGAACCGTGGCGCGGGGAGAGTCCATTACAGCATCCAAGCCGACGCCGCTTCGCGGCGCGGCTTAACTCAGGTGTTAGCCATATTATGGAGCCTCATGCTTTTATATAAAATGTGTGACAATCAAAATTATGGGGTTACTTACATGAAGTTTTTATTGGCATTTTCGCTTTTAATACCATCCGTGGTTTTTGCAAGTAGTTCAAAGTTTCAGCAAGTTGAACAAGACGTTAAGGCAATTGAAGTTTCTCTTTCTGCTCGTATAGGTGTTTCCGTTCTTGATACTCAAAATGGAGAATATTGGGATTACAATGGCAATCAGCGCTTCCCGTTAACAAGTACTTTTAAAACAATAGCTTGCGCTAAATTACTATATGATGCTGAGCAAGGAAAAGTTAATCCCAATAGTACAGTCGAGATTAAGAAAGCAGATCTTGTGACCTATTCCCCTGTAATAGAAAAGCAAGTAGGGCAGGCAATCACACTCGATGATGCGTGCTTCGCAACTATGACTACAAGTGATAATACTGCGGCAAATATCATCCTAAGTGCTGTAGGTGGCCCCAAAGGCGTTACTGATTTTTTAAGACAAATTGGGGACAAAGAGACTCGTCTAGACCGTATTGAGCCTGATTTAAATGAAGGTAAGCTCGGTGATTTGAGGGATACGACAACTCCTAAGGCAATAGCCAGTACTTTGAATAAATTTTTATTTGGTTCCGCGCTATCTGAAATGAACCAGAAAAAATTAGAGTCTTGGATGGTGAACAATCAAGTCACTGGTAATTTACTACGTTCAGTATTGCCGGCGGGATGGAACATTGCGGATCGCTCAGGTGCTGGCGGATTTGGTGCTCGGAGTATTACAGCAGTTGTGTGGAGTGAGCATCAAGCCCCAATTATTGTGAGCATCTATCTAGCTCAAACACAGGCTTCAATGGCAGAGCGAAATGATGCGATTGTTAAAATTGGTCATTCAATTTTTGACGTTTATACATCACAGTCGCGCTGATAAGGCTAACAAGGCCATCAAGTTGACGGCTTTTCCGTCGCTTGTTTTGTGGTTTAACGCTACGCTACCACAAAACAATCAACTCCAAAGCCGCAACTTATGGCGGCGTTAGATGCACTAAGCACATAATTGCTCACAGCCAAACTATCAGGTCAAGTCTGCTTTTATTATTTTTAAGCGTGCATAATAAGCCCTACACAAATTGGGAGATATATCATGAAAGGCTGGCTTTTTCTTGTTATCGCAATAGTTGGCGAAGTAATCGCAACATCCGCATTAAAATCTAGCGAGGGCTTTACTAAGCTTGCCCCTTCCGCCGTTGTCATAATCGGTTATGGCATCGCATTTTATTTTCTTTCTCTGGTTCTGAAATCCATCCCTGTCGGTGTTGCTTATGCAGTCTGGTCGGGACTCGGCGTCGTCATAATTACAGCCATTGCCTGGTTGCTTCATGGGCAAAAGCTTGATGCGTGGGGCTTTGTAGGTATGGGGCTCATAATTGCTGCCTTTTTGCTCGCCCGATCCCCATCGTGGAAGTCGCTGCGGAGGCCGACGCCATGGTGACGGTGTTCGGCATTCTGAATCTCACCGAGGACTCCTTCTTCGATGAGAGCCGGCGGCTAGACCCCGCCGGCGCTGTCACCGCGGCGATCGAAATGCTGCGAGTCGGATCAGACGTCGTGGATGTCGGACCGGCCGCCAGCCATCCGGACGCGAGGCCTGTATCGCCGGCCGATGAGATCAGACGTATTGCGCCGCTCTTAGACGCCCTGTCCGATCAGATGCACCGTGTTTCAATCGACAGCTTCCAACCGGAAACCCAGCGCTATGCGCTCAAGCGCGGCGTGGGCTACCTGAACGATATCCAAGGATTTCCTGACCCTGCGCTCTATCCCGATATTGCTGAGGCGGACTGCAGGCTGGTGGTTATGCACTCAGCGCAGCGGGATGGCATCGCCACCCGCACCGGTCACCTTCGACCCGAAGACGCGCTCGACGAGATTGTGCGGTTCTTCGAGGCGCGGGTTTCCGCCTTGCGACGGAGCGGGGTCGCTGCCGACCGGCTCATCCTCGATCCGGGGATGGGATTTTTCTTGAGCCCCGCACCGGAAACATCGCTGCACGTGCTGTCGAACCTTCAAAAGCTGAAGTCGGCGTTGGGGCTTCCGCTATTGGTCTCGGTGTCGCGGAAATCCTTCTTGGGCGCCACCGTTGGCCTTCCTGTAAAGGATCTGGGTCCAGCGAGCCTTGCGGCGGAACTTCACGCGATCGGCAATGGCGCTGACTACGTCCGCACCCACGCGCCTGGAGATCTGCGAAGCGCAATCACCTTCTCGGAAACCCTCGCGAAATTTCGCAGTCGCGACGCCAGAGACCGAGGGTTAGATCATGCCTAGCATTCACCTTCCGGCCGCCCGCTAGCGGACCCTGGTCAGGTTCCGCGAAGGTGGGCGCAGACATGCTGGGCTCGTCAGGATCAAACTGCACTATGAGGCGGTGGTTCATACCGCGCCAGGGGAGCGAATGGACAGCGAGGAGCCTCCGAACGTTCGGATCGCCTGCTCGGGTGATATCGACGAGGTTGTGCGGCTGATGCACGACGCTGCGGCGTGGATGTCCGCCAAGGGAACGCCCGCCTGGGACGTCGCGCGGATCGACCGGACATTCGCGGAGACCTTCGTCCTGAGATCCGAGCTCCTAGTCGCGAGTTGCAGCGACGGCATCGTCGGCTGTTGCACCTTGTCGGCCGAGGATCCCGAGTTCTGGCCCGACGCCCTCAAGGGGGAGGCCGCATATCTGCACAAGCTCGCGGTGCGACGGACACATGCGGGCCGGGGTGTCAGCTCCGCGCTGATCGAGGCTTGCCGCCATGCCGCGCGAACGCAGGGGTGCGCCAAGCTGCGGCTCGACTGCCACCCGAACCTGCGTGGCCTATACGAGCGGCTCGGATTCACCCACGTCGACACTTTCAATCCCGGCTGGGATCCAACCTTCATCGCAGAACGCCTAGAACTCGAAATCTAACGTCCGTTCGGGCATCGAGGTCCATGTCGGGGTGGGACGGGCCCGTGGCTTCAAGATCACTTGCAGTCCGACCGCGATGTCTTGGTTGCGCGAGAGGTTGTCGATATCCTCCACTTCCATCATCAACCCTGGATAATGCCGCCGCCGTCATCGCCGCCGACGCCCGTGCCGGGCTTTTCGGGCCTGTCAGGCTTGCTCGGCCTTCAGCCTGCCTGGGCGAGATCTCCGGCGGACGGATTAACGGCGGAGCTTCGCCGCCTTTCGTGCGTGTGAAGGCCGAAGATAGTTCTCTCAAAAACATCCGTTTATGAGAGATACCAAATGTCATTTTCAGAAGACGACTGCACCAGTTGATTGGGCGTAATGGCTGTTGTGCAGCCAGCTCCTGACAGTTCAATATCAGAAGTGATCTGCACCAATCTCGACTATGCTCAATACTCGTGTGGGCTCTGTTGCAAAAATCGTGAAGCTTGAGCATGCTTGGCGGAGATTGGACGGACGGAACGATGACGGATTTCAAGTGGCGCCATTTCCAGGGTGATGTGATCCTGTGGGCGGTGCGCTGGTATTGTCGCTATCCGATCAGCTATCGCGACCTTGGGGTCGCCTCAGAAAACGGAAAATAAAGCACGCTAAGCCGGTTGCAACGGTCGTAGCGGCCTGAACTTGCCCGCGCCGATCTTGGCGCTGCTGCGCCAGAGGTAATCGCCGGTCAGGTTGATGTGTTCCCAGCCGAGCGGCGACAGGTATTGCAATAGCGCGTCATCGACAGCATGCCCGTTGCCACGCAACGCATGTGCTGCGCGCTCCAGATAGACCGTGTTCCACAACACGACGGCCGCCGTCACCAGGTTGAGGCCGCTGGCCCGGTAGCGCTGCTGCTCGAAGCTGCGGTCGCGGATTTCGCCCAGACGGTTGAAGAATACGGCGCGGGCCAGCGCGTTGCGCGCTTCGCCCTTGTTCAGTCCAGCGTGGACGCGGCGGCGCAGCTCCACGCTTTGCAACCAGTCCAGGATGAACAGCGTGCGTTCGATGCGCCCCAGCTCGCGCAGGGCGATGGCTAAGCCGTTCTGGCGCGGATAGCTGCCGAGTTTCCGAAGCATCAGCGAGGCTGTCACCGTGCCCTGCTTGATCGAGGTCGCCAGCCGCAGAATTTCATCCCAGTGGGCACGAATAGCCTTGATGTTCAGCCTGTCGCTGCTAATCATCGGTTTGAGCGCGTCATAGGCGGTATCCCCCTTGGGGATGAACAGCTTGGTGTCGCCCAGGTCACGGATGCGCGGCGCAAAGCGGAAGCCCAGGAGATGCATCAGGGCAAAGACGTGATCGGTGAAGCCTGCCGTGTCGGTGTAGTGTTCCTCGATGCGCAGGTCGGACTCGTGGTACAGCAGGCCGTCAAGTACATAGGTCGAGTCGCGCACGCCGACATTGACCACCTTGGTGTGGAACGGCGCGTACTGGTCGGATATATGGGTGTAGAAGGTTCGCCCAGGGCTGCTGCCATATTTCGGGTTGATGTGACCGGTACTCTCGGCCTTGCTCCCGGTTCGGAAGTTCTGGCCGTCCGACGATGACGTGGTGCCGTCGCCCCAGTGTTCGGCGAAGGGATGCCGGAATTGGGCGTTCACCAACTCGGCCAGCGCTGTCGAATAGGTTTCGTCGCGGGTATGCCAGGCTTGTAGCCAGGCGAGCTTGGCGTAGGTCGTGCCGGGGCAGGACTCGGCCATCTTGGTCAGGCCCAGGTTGATCGCGTCGGCCAGGATGGTGGTCAACAGCAGATTTTTGTCCTTGGCCAGATCGCCCGATTTCAGGTGCGTGAAGTGGCGGGTGAAGCCCGTCCACTCATCGACTTCGAGCAGCAGTTCGGTGATCTTGACGTGTGGCAGGATCATGGCTGTCTGGTCGATCAGCGCCTGCGCGGTGTCGGGTACCGCCGCATCCAGCGGCGTGATCTTCAGGCCCGACTCGGTGATGATCGCATTCGGCAGGTCGTTGGCCGCTGCCATGCGGTTGACCGTGGCAAGCTGCGCTTCAAGCAGCGTCAGGCGGTCGTGCAGGTACTGGTCGCAGTCGGTGGCCACGGCCAGCGGCAATGCGCTGGACTGCTTGAGGCTGGCGAACTTCGCGGGCGGCACCAGGTAGTCCTCGAAGTCCTTGAACTGGCGCGATCCCTGCACCCAGATGTCGCCCGAGCGCAGCGAGTTCTTCAGCTCGGACAGCGCGCACAGCTCGTAGTAGCGCCGGTCGATACCCGCGTCAGTCATCACCAGCTTCTGCCAGCGCGGCTTGATGAAGTCGGTCGGGGCATCGGCAGGCACTTTGCGGGCGTTGTCGGTGTTCATGCCACGCAGTACCTCGATGGCATCGAGCACGTTCTTGGCGGCGGGTGCGGCCCGCAGCTTGAGCACGGCAAGGAATTCCGGCGCGTAGCGGCGCAAGGTGGCGTAACTTTCGCCGATGCGGTGCAGGAAATCGAAGTCATCGGGCTGAGCGAGCTTCTGCGCCTCGGTGACGCTTTCGGCGAAGGCATCCCAGGACATGACGGCCTCGATGGCGGCGAACGGATCGCGGCCAGCTTGCTTGGCCTCGATCAGCGCCTGGCCGATGCGCCCGAACAGCCGCACCTTGGCGTTGATCGCCTTGCCGGATGCCTGAAACTGCTGCTGATGCTTGTTTTTGGCGGCGTTGAACAGCTTGCCCAGGATGCGGTCGTGCAAGTCGATGATTTCGTCGGTGACCGTGGCCATGCCCTCGATGGCCAGCGCCACGAGGGTGGCGTAGCGCCGTTGCGGCTCGAACTTGGCTAAGTCGGCGGGCGTCATCTGGCCACCCTCACGGGCGATCTTGAGCAGGCGGTTCTGGTGCACCGACCGCTCGATACCGGAAGGCAGATCGAGCGCCTGCCACGCCTTGAGGCGTTCGATGTGTTCCAGCATGTGCCGCGAGTTCGGTTTAACCGGCGACTGGCGCAGCCAGGCCAGCCAGGTCGTCTTGCCGTTGTCCCGGCGCCTGAGCAGATCGTCGAGGCGGCGGCGATGCGTGTCCGACAGTGGTTCGGCCAAGGCGTCATAGATGCGCCGGTTGGCGCGAGTGATGGCCTCGGCGCTAGCGCGCTCGATGGCGTTGAGCGCGGGCAGGATGATCGACTGTCGCCGCAGATGCTCAACCAAGGTGCTAGCCAGCACGATGCCTTTGTCGGTTTGCATGGCCAGGTCGGTCAGCGTGTGCACGGCCTGCCGGTAGTGGCTCATGGTGAACGGCTGGAAGCCAAACACCGTTTGCAGCTCGACCAGGTGCTCGCGCCGGGTCTGCTCCCGCTGCCCGTAGTCGTCCCAGCTTTCGACGCCGACCTTGAGCTGGTCGGCGACCAGTTTCAGTAGGGGCAAAGACGGCGCCTGATCGACACCAAGGAAGATTCCGGGAAAGCGCAGGTAGCAGAGCTGCACGGCAAAGCCCAAGCGATTCGCAGGCCCGCGCCGCTGGCGGATGATGGAGAGATCGGTATCGCTGAACGTGTAATGTCGAATTAGGTCGTCCTTGGTGTCCGGCAACGCCAACAGGCTTTCCCGCTCGGCGGCGGACAGTATGGAACGACGAGGCATATTTATTGATCCAATTTCAAGTATTGATACAGGGTCTCCCGGCTGACACCAAATTCACGGGCCAGCTTCGCTTTTTGCTCGCCCGCCGTGACGCGCCGTTTCAGTTCAGCAATCTGTTCACCGCTCAGAGACTTCTTTCGGCCTCGGTAGGCTCCGCGTTGCTTAGCGAGCGCGATGCCTTCGCGCTGCCGCTCACGGATCAAGGCCCGCTCGAATTCGGCGAATGCCCCCATGACCGACAGCATCAGGTTCGCCATCGGTGAATCCTCGCCGGTGAAGGTCAGGCTTTCCTTGACGAACTCGATGCGCACGCCGCGCTTGGTCAGCTTTTGTACGAGGCGGCGCAAGTCATCGAGGTTGCGCGCCAAGCGATCCATGCTGTGAACCACCACGGTGTCGCCTTCGCGCACGAAGGCCAGCAGCGAATCAAGCTCGGGCCGCTGGGTGTCCTTGCCCGACGCCTTGTCGGTGAACACCCTGCCGACTTCGACATGCTCCAGTTGCCGCTCCGGGTTCTGGTCGAAGCTGCTGACCCGGACGTAGCCGATGCGTTGACCCTGCAAGATACCTCCAAATACGAAAGTGTCAGGAAGAAATCTATGACCTTTCGCCGCAGGTGTCAAGAAACACAAAAGTTAACTCTATTCTGACGTTGCTGGGTGGCTTCTCCTGACATCAGGATAGGGTATGCCTCAGTCTGACAGTGATGAGTCGCAGGCGTTCGGATCGGCATCGGTTTCGCTCCCGGTCTTGGCGCGCGCCTGGAAGCGCTGATAGCACTCCAGCCCGCAGAAGTGCTCGACGTATTCCGCGCCTTCCGGGGTGAAGGCGGCATCGAGCGGGATTTCCTTGCAGCACACGCAGCAACTGGTGGCAGTCGGATCATTTGCATTCATGGTGGCACCCCTCCATTGACTGACGAAGACGGCGAATGCCGCCGCCGGCATCGGCTTGGCGAACAGGAAGCCTTGTCCTGTGTCGCAGTCCGCTTGTCGCAACAAATCAAGACTCGCCGATGTTTCCACGCCTTCGGCCACTACTTCCATGCCAAGCCCATGCGCAAGCTGAATCACGGTGCGCACGATGGTCTGGTCGCGGTGGTCGTTGGCGAGTCCGGCGACAAACGATTGGTCGATCTTGAGCGTGCTGATGGGGCAGCATTTCAGGTGTTGCAGGCAGGAATAGCCGGTGCC
This sequence comes from Pseudomonas sp. NY8896, assembly GCF_039634505.1. Classification (NCBI taxonomy): domain Bacteria; kingdom Pseudomonadati; phylum Pseudomonadota; class Gammaproteobacteria; order Pseudomonadales; family Pseudomonadaceae; genus Pseudomonas; species Pseudomonas sp. NY8896. The sequence continues at coordinate 1,755,508 of NZ_CP132350.1, read as the reverse complement.
GAAGTCGTCGGCGGCGAAGCGCACACCGATCTGTCGCAAAGCTTCCAGGGCGGGGAAGATCGCCGGATCACCGAACGCAACCGATTCGGTCAGCTCAATTTCAAGATACGCGGCGGGCAACCCGGCATCGGCCAGCACGCCCTTTACCCACTTGTCGAAATCTGGCCCCACTTGGCTCGCCGCAACATTGACGGCCAGCCGGAACGGTTGCCATGCCAGCACCCGCCAGTCGCGCATTTGACGGCAGGCTGCGCCCAGCACCCATGCGCCGATTTCCGGCATCAGGCCGGACGATTCGATCACGGGCAGGAACTGGCCCGGCGGCAACAGTCCGAGCGTCGGATGACGCCAGCGCAACAGGGCTTCCGCGCCGACAATCTGCTCACTGCGCAAATCGACAATCGGCTGGTAGTGCAGCTCAAGCTGCCCGCGCTCGACCGCCTGCGCCAGTTGCGCCACTGTCCATTCAATTGGCTGGGAAGCGCTCATGATCGACCTCTGAAGGCCCGCAGCAGCCGCGTCACAGACAGGACAAACAAGCCGCTCAGCGTGAGGGCTGCAATACCCCAGTGCTCGCCGATGAACGCGCCGGCCGTCGTGCCGGCCAGCACAATGGCGAGAATCGGCAAATGACAGGGACAGGTGAGCACCGCCAGCGCACCCCACAGGTAGCCGGTGAACGGCTTGTGTGTCTCGGTCGGCAAGCGCTCGGGGCTGTTCATGGCAGACTCTCCGCTTGCTGGGCCGGCGCGGTCGGCATCGCGGCCAACTGCACTTCCAGATCGGCCAACGCTTCGCGTCGGCGTTCGACGAACTGACTCAGTACGGCAAGCTGTGCGGCTGTTTCATCGCAGTCCGCCGCATCCAGCGCCCGGCACAACCGCGCCAATGCGTCCAGGCCGATGCCCGCCTCAAAAGCGGCCCGCACAAAGCACAGCCGCTGCAAGGCGGCGTCATCGAACAAGCCGTAGCCGCCCGTGGTGCAGGCGACTGGCCGCAGCAATCCGCGCAGCAGGTAGTCGCGCACGATATGCACGCTCACCCCGGCCTCAAGGGCCAGTCGGGACACTGTGTAGGCGTTCATCGAACACCTCCTTTTCCTTATCCGGCGCAGCAGGACAGTTGCTTCACGTCCTTGCTGAAGGTCTGCGCCGCGAGCTTCAAGCCCTCGACCATCGTTAGGTAGGGGAACAACTGGTCGGCTAGTTCCTGCACCGTCATGCGGTTGCGAATGGCGAGAACAGCCGTCTGGATCAGTTCGCCCGCTTCCGGGGCCACCACCTGTACGCCAATCAGCCGTCCGCTGCCTTCCTCGATGACCAGCTTGATGAAGCCGCGGGTATCGAAGTTGGCGAGCGCACGCGGCACGTTGTCGAGCGTCAGCGTGCGGCTGTCGGTTTCGATGCCATCGTGGTGCGCTTCCGCCTCGCTGTAGCCCACGGTCGCCACTTGCGGGTCGGTGAACACCACGGCCGGCATCGCGGTCAGATTGATGGCGGCGTCGCCGCCGGTCATGTTAATGGCCGCACGAGTGCCGGCCGCTGCCGCCACATAGACGAACTGCGGCTGGTCGGTGCAGTCGCCGGCCGCGTAGATGTTCGGGCTACTGGTGCGCATGCCCTTGTCGATGACGATGGCCCCCTGCGCATTGACGGCTACCCCCGCCGCTTCCAATGCCAGGCTGCGCGTGTTCGGTGTCCGGCCGGTGGCGACCAGCAGCTTGTCGGCGCGCACTTCGCCCTGTCCAGTGGTCAGCACGAATTCGCCGTCCACATGGGCGACTTGGCTGGCTTGCGTATGTTCCAGTACCTTGATTCCTTCGGCACGGAAGGCGGCTGTGACGGCCTCGCCGATGGCAGGGTCTTCGCGGAAGAACAGCGTGCTGCGCGCAAGGATCGTGACCTGGCTACCCAGCCGGGCGAAGGCTTGCGCCAGTTCCAGCGCCACCACCGACGAGCCGATGACGGCCAGGCGTTCGGGAATGGTGTCGCTGACCAAGGCCTCGGTCGAAGTCCAGTAGGGTGACTCTTTCAGGCCCGGAATCGGCGGCATGGCCGGACTGGCACCCGTGGCGACCAGGCAGCGGTCGAACATCACGACGCGCTCACCACCCTCGTTCAAACTAACGATAAGGCTCTGGTCGTCCTTGAAACGCGCTTCACCGTGCAGAACGGTGATGGCTGAATTGCCGTCCAGGATGCCTTCGTACTTGGCATGACGGAGTTCTTCGACACGGGCCTGCTGCTGGGCCAGCAGCCGCTCGCGCAAGATCGTCGGCGGTGTGGGTGGCATGCCGCCGTCGAATGGGCTTTCCCGGCGCAGATGGGCGATGTGGGCGGCGCGGATCATGATCTTGGACGGCACACAACCGACGTTGACGCAGGTGCCGCCGATGGTGCCGCGCTCAATCAGCGTGACCTGCGCGCCTTGCTCGACGGCCTTCAGTGCTGCCGCCATCGCGGCTCCACCGCTGCCGATCACGGCGACTTGCAACGGGCGCTCGCCGCCGCTGCCCTTGTCGGCGGCACCCATCCAGCCGCGCACCTTGTCGAACAGCCCAGTGCGGTTGTCGGTCGGCGGGGCATCGGCGAGCATCGCTTTGTAGCCCAGGCCAGCCACGGCGGCGGTCAGTGCGTCCGGCGCTGTGCCTGGATCAAGGGCGAGCTGGGCCGCGCCCTTGGCATAGGACACTATGGCAGATTGGACGCCGGGTACTTTTTCCAGCGCTTCCTTGACGTGCGCCGCGCACGAGTCGCAGGTCATGCCGGTGATTTTTAGATGGGTCATGCGACAGATCCTTTTTCGTTTGTGGTAGCAGACAAGGGCGTCAGATGTGCTGCGCTGCCGTTTTCAGTGCCTCACTTCTTGACGCTGGACGGATAGCCTGCGTCTTCGGTGGCCTTGGTCAGCTTCTGCACGCTGGTCTTGGCATCATCGAAGGTGACAACCGCTTCGCGTGTCTCGAAGGTCACGTTAACTTTGCTGACGCCTTCGACCTTGGAAATCGCCTTCTTGACGGTGATCGGACAAGCGGAGCAGGTCATGCCCGGTACGGACAGCGTGACGGTCTGGGTGGCGGCCCACACGGGGGCAACAACGGCAGCGATGGCGAGAGAGGCAAACAGTTTTTTCATGATGAACTCCTGTGATTAATAGAAAAATGGCATGACGTAGGGAAATCCGAGCGCGACCAGAACCAGCGCGGCCACGACCCAGAAAATGAGCTTGTAAGTAGCGCGCACTTGGGGAATCGCACACACATCCCCTGGTTTGCAGGCTTGCGCCGGTCGGTAGATGCGCCGCCAGGCGAAAAACAGCGCCACCAACGCCGCGCCGATGAAGATCGGGCGATAAGGTTCCAACACCGTCAAGTTGCCGATCCAAGCGCCGCTGAACCCCAGGGCGATCAGAACCAGCGGCCCCAGGCAGCAAGCCGAGGCGAGGATGGCGGCTAGCCCGCCAGTGAAGAGCGCCCCGCGCCCGTTTTGAGGTTCAGACATACGCTTGTCCTTTCAAATCTGGATTGGATAGCTTAAGCTTACTTCCGTACCAATGTACGGAGTCAAGCGATATGGAAAAAAATTTGGAGAATCTGACTATTGGCGTTTTCGCCAAGGCGGCCGGGGTCAACGTGGAAACAATCCGGTTCTATCAGCGCAAGGGCTTGTTGCCGGAGCCGGACAAGCCCTATGGCAGCATCCGCCGCTATGGCGAGGCGGATGTGACGCGGGTGCGCTTCGTGAAATCAGCCCAGCGGCTCGGATTCAGCCTCGACGAGATCGCAGAGCTGCTGAGGCTGGATGACGGCACCCACTGCGAGGAAGCCAGCAGCCTGGCCGAGCACAAGCTTCAGGACGTGCGCGAAAAAATGACCGACCTGGCGCGCATGGAAACCGTGCTATCCGAACTTGTGTTCGCCTGCCATGCGCGGCAAGGGAACGTTTCTTGCCCGCTGATTGCTTCGCTGCAAGGGGAGAAAGAGCCGCGTGGTGCCGACGCGGTGTAGCCGAGGGTAGTTACGCCTTAGCGTGCTTTATTTTCCGTTTTCTGAGACGACCCCACCTTGAGGAAATGCTGGCGGAACGCGGCATTTCGGTCGACCATACGACGATCTATCGCTGGGTCCAGTGCTACGCCCCGGAGATGGAGAAGCGGCTGCGCTGGTTCTGGCGGCGTGGCTTTGATCCGAGCTGGCGCCTGGATGAAACCTACGTCAAGGTGCGGGGCAAGTGGACCTACCTGTACCGGGCAGTCGACAAGCGGGGCGACACGATCGATTTCTACCTGTCGCCGACCCGCAGCGCCAAGGCAGCGAAGCGGTTCCTGGGCAAGGCCCTGCGAGGCCTGAAGCACTGGGAAAAGCCTGCCACGCTCAATACCGACAAAGCGCCGAGCTATGGTGCAGCGATCACCGAATTGAAGCGCGAAGGAAAGCTGGACCGGGAGACGGCCCACCGGCAGGTGAAGTATCTCAATAACGTGATCGAGGCCGATCACGGAAAGCTCAAGATACTGATCAAGCCGGTGCGCGGTTTCAAATCGATCCCCACGGCCTATGCCACGATCAAGGGATTCGAAGTCATGCGAGCCCTGCGCAAAGGACAGGCTCGCCCCTGGTGCCTGCAGCCCGGCATCAGGGGCGAGGTGCGCCTTGTGGAGAGAGCTTTTGGCATTGGGCCCTCGGCGCTGACGGAGGCCATGGGCATGCTCAACCACCATTTCGCAGCAGCCGCCTGATCGGCGCAGAGCGACAGCCTACCTCTGACTGCCGCCAATCTTTGCAACAGAGCCTCCGTCGCCATGCTCACCTCGCTTTGGTGCACACGAGTATTGAGCATAGTCGAGATTGGTGCAGATCACTTCTGATATTGAACTGTCAGGAGCTGGCTGCACAACAGCCATTACGCCCAATCAACTGGTGCAGTCGTCTTCTGAAAATGACACACGAGGTGTTTCTGCTCTGCATCGCCTTGTGGAAAAATAAGAGCGCTGGAGAAGGGAAATGAGATGACTTTTGAGGCATGACAAGAGAGCTTCTCAAAAGAGACTTGCTCCGAGCCAAGCACAAGACCTGCTGGAATTTCCGATGCCATCAATGGCTTGTCTACGACAAAATCCACGAAGGCAGGCTGATGTTGTCTAAGCTGCGAACTTGCGTTCGCTATAGCAGTTGCATTTCTTTCCCACTCTTTGGCAAAGCCTGCCTGCCAATTCGACTTCCTTATGCTCCGATTGCGCTCCTGATCTTCGTTTAATGCTTTTTTAGTGGTATCGAATTCGCGGTCGATGCGCGCACAACCTTCTTGATAGTCCGCAATTGCCTTGTGTAGCTTGGAAATTACGCTCTGAATATCCTTCGCGCTTCGACTCATTGATTCCACCCACTGTCTTTGAACTGCAGCTCGCGCGCATCATTCAAGGTTCGATCAATGGCGAACGCTTGCTGCTTGAAAGCAGCATTGAGAATGCGGAGTGAATCGACTTCCTTGAGAATCGGATCAAGTACATCGGCAACAATGGATGCGCCGAACGTATCACGCACTCCCTCGCGAAATTTTCCAGTACACATCGCAGTCATTCCAAAGGCCTCATCAAACATTAGCTTCCTCCTCTTCCATATCACCATCGATTGGAAGTTCGAGAACATAGTCGTCAGCTACCGAGAGCTTTGGAAATAGGGGGGCGCAAATAGTCCCAGGCAAAAGGTAGCTCGATTCGAACTCGGGGTTCTTGACCCTGATTTCGTTTAGAAATGCGCGCCACTCTTGCTCGGACAACTCAATCGATCTGCAATTAACTGTCAGCTCCAAGAGGCGTGTGGTGGACGCATCCACGCCATCCATATCTCCGACATTGACTGCACGCAGGAGGACGTCAACTTCAGCTCGAACTTGCGCGAGAAGGTCATGGCTAATAATTGCGAAACGTATTTTCATGGTTGCTCCTCCTCGTTTTGGCGGATGAAATCAAGACAGGACTGATCTATTTCATTTTTCCTTGGCAACATTCCCACCATCGGTGAGCCAGCTTCGCGCAGGGCATCGCGCAGTTCTTTCTGTTTTTCTTCTGGCAAATCGTGGATGTCTCGTGAGCAAAGAGTGCATTGCGCGTCTGCTTGCTTGTGCCCTTCGGCCTGAAAAATCATGTGATCTTTCTGCGAATAGAGGTATTCCGCCTTGCCGCATTTCACTTCGAATGCCATCGAGCCTCCCACAGGAGCCCCCATGCCCTCACCACGCCCCAGAATGACCGGAACCCGCAAGTCAGTGACTATCAAATCTGTTTTTGTGTAGCGTCCGTTATCGCCCACAAAGGTTCGCCCTTGCGTCTCGATCCGGCCGCCAAGTGGCGCAAGTGCGTGCCGAACTATCTGCTCCCCGAATTCACCGCTCAGGTGTATCCGTGCCTTACGTGCGACGATGTTTCGCTCTGCATCACCCTTGGCGGCTACCCATTGGTTCCGAAATTTATCGACCTGCTTGCGATACGCTGGATCACGGTCGTAAAGATATTCCTGAAGCAATCGTCTCTGCTCTGACGATAGGTTCATGCGGTCTCGCAACATATCCGGAGTCACAGGGCGGCCATCTTTGGCAGGGTCCCATTTCAACCATGCATGGAATTGCGCAGCGGACGGGTTTGTCGCGAGATAGGCATCCAGTGCCTGTTGCGCGGATATCAAGCGCGCAGTGCCAACTTCAATCGCCTGACCGACAGTTGCCAAGTGCGTATTGCATGCTTGTAGGGCCTGCTCCAGGGCATGTTCGGCCATCGCCTGGGCCTGCTTCGCAAGATCCATGCGCTGCTCCATGGAGATGCGATCTCCTGTCGCCACCTCAAGCTCTGCTCTTGCTTGTTCCAGCATGCTCTGAGCCTGCTCAACAGCGGTTTCTGCTTCGGTGACGGCAGAGTCCTCGCCGGAGCAGTCTGGGCAACGTCCATCGTCATCGTGCGGCTGAGCAAGGCAAGTAGATAGCGAAGACTGGGCGGAAGAAAGCGAGCTCTGACTGCTATCAAGCGCTTGTTCAGCGCCATCGACATTTTGCGTGGCGGCTTGCTCCTGCTCGATGGCGCTTTCCAACATGCTTGCGCTGCTCTGCGCTTCTTCACGAGCCTCTGCACATTTCTGCTCCGCAACAGCAATTTGTTCGCGACATGCGGCCTCTAGCGCCTCGCGCACTGACTGCAGCTCGCGCACGAGGTCTTCCAGATTCTCCACTTGCCCAATTGAAACTTGTGCCACTGCGACCTCGCTGCCCTTAGCTTTGCAAATAATCTCGCAGGCGCGACGCGAGCGCTGCCAGATATGGAACCTGCTCGGACGCGTTGTCGTTGAAGTGCTGCAACTGCTGAACGAGCGCGTTGTAATCCTCCTCAAATCGCGCCCGCTTTTCGTCTTGCCAGGTGTCTCCGAGTGAAGCAAAGGCACCGTTAAGGTTGCCTACTGCATCGTTGAGCGAATCGACAAACTGTTGTAACGAATAGGCGAAGCGCTCTAGCTCTTCTGGATCGCCAATTGCTTGCGCCATTACCAATACCCTCCATCTTCTGTCGAAGAACTTTGTGTCGCAGAGTTCTGTTTATCCTGACGTGCTTCGATTGTGGCGGGCTGGATGTCAATGGCGCTCGCTTCAGGCACATTGTTTGGCGTCTGTGACTTCGTGCGGATGGTCACCGACATGGTGACAAACTTGAAGAAGTCACGTAGCTGCTTGGCATTCTCTGCGTAGAAGAGGCGATTAGAGGTGCCTTCGATAAATTTCCCAAGTACTGCCTCGTCAGCATCAGCGCCTATCGCCATTGCCAAACGGTCACATTTTGCAGAGCGACCATCGCTAATGAATGCGTTCAGAGGCTTTTCCCACGCATCATTCGGCCCGCCATCAGAAACCAATACGACCGTCGGACGATACGCACGCGAAGGGACGACATCTTTGTCCTCGATCATCGCTTTGGCCATTTGCAATGCCGTGCCAAGCGGGGTCATGCCGCCAGCAGAAAGATCCTGCCAATGAATATCGCTGGCGCTGGCAAGCGGCTGATGCAGCACTACCTGAGAGCCGAAAGTGATGATCGCCACATGGATTTCAGTTTCACCGTTCTCGGTGTCGCTGAACGTATCCAACATATCGCGAACAGCATCATTCACATTGCGGATTTTTTCTCCACTCATGCTGCCGCTGACATCGAGCAGGAGAATTACCGGCAGTGGTTTGGCTTTCGGCGCGGTAAATTTCGACGGATCGAATGGGGTGTTGCTCATAGACAGGACTCCTTGAAATTAGAGAAATGATTTCCTAGACCCGCGTGACGAGGCGCTCGCATAGAACCACCCCGATTTGCGCGATATTCTTGGCAATTTGATGCTTGCACTTGCGGCGACCTGTCGGGCGTGGAACTTCTCGCCCGGCCGAGCCTTTAGGTAATCGACAACCACCTTCACCAAATTCAGCTTCATCGCTTTTTCCCCTCCGTCACAGGCGCGCCCCAGCCTGCGGTGGTACCTTCAGTGGCACCGCAGCCGGGTGATACGTCGAGTCAAAGACCATATCGGTCAGCCAGCGCTTGAAGCTGGGGTTATCGCTGAACTGTTTGAACAGCTCCGTTGTGGTCGGAGATCAGCTCCAGCACCACGCGATTCAGCGCCTTGTCGTGCTCCAGCTTCGCGTTCTGCTTGTCGGAGTTGGCCTGTGCGTTCTGGTAGGCCTTGTCCTGCGCCACGCGCGCCGGAATTTCCTCGGTGATGACCTTTCGAATCTTGTCGCCGTCCTTCCACTCGATGTTGCCGAACATATCGTTGAAGGCCTTGATGATGTTCGATAGCTTGTCGATATCGGGCGTGCCGCCACCTCCGCCACCACCGGGCGGGGGCGGTTCGATGAAGGCGTCGGCATTGTCCATCGACATCTTCAGCGATGCCTGTGCCTCCACGCGGTAGCTGTCCATGTCGATGGCTTCCAGCACTCCCTTGGAGAGGTCTTCCTCCTTCGGCGCGGGGAGCTTCGGAATCAGGAAGTTCAGGAAGATCGCCAGCTTTTCCCAGGCCGGGTGACCGTAAGTCAGGATCGCCGCGAGGAAGCCATAGCTGCGCACGAAGGACTTGGCCTTGCCCTTGAACTCGACTTGGCCGTCTTCGTCCAATTTGTCGATGTACTCGGCCACGCAGGCATCGAGGATGGGGTCTAGCTTGTCGCGGTCTGCGCCTGTGACGTAGAGCGCCACCAAATCCTCAACCTGCTGCCAGCTGTACACCTGCTTCGCATCGAGGTCGTTTTTCAGGTCGTGCAGCTTGTTGGCGTCGGTTTCGCCGGTCTGGATCGTGGCGCGGTAGTAGTCCTGGAAGGCCACCTTCACCGGCTCGGCGTTGTCGGCAAAGTCGAGCACGAAGGTGTCGCGCTTCTGCGGGTGTGCCCGATTCAGCCTTGAGAGCGTCTGCACCGCCAGCACGCCCGCCAGCGGCTTGTCCACGTACATCGTGTGCAGCAGCGGCTCGTCGAAACCCGTGACGAACTTGTTGGCGACGATCAGGAAGCGATACGGGTCTTGTTTGAGCTTGGACGGAATGTCCTTGCTCGGGAAGTCGTTGAGGTCGGCCTCGGTCTTCTTCACCCCGCCAATCTCGAAGTCGCCCGAATACGCCACGATGGCCTTGAATGGACTCTTGATCGTGGCGAGGTAATCCGACACCTCGCGCCAGTAGTCGATGGCCCGCGCGATGCCGTTGCAGACAATCATGGCCCGTGCCTTGCCGCCGATCTTGTGCTTGCCCGCCACCTGCGCGTTGAAGTGATCGACCATGATCTCGGCCTTCTTGCGGATTGCCTTGTCGTGGGATTCGACGTAGTGGCGAATCTTCTTCAGCGCCTTCACCTTGTCGAAATCCGGGTCGTCCTCCACCGTCTTGGCGACGTGATAGAAGCTGTCCACCGAGGTGTAGTTCGCAATCACGTCGAGGATGAAACCCTCCTGGATCGCCTGCTTGGTGGTGTAGGTCAACTCCTCCGGCGAACGGTAGCGCGCTTCGCTGCCCTCCACGTAGCGCTCGCCGAACAACTCCAGCGTCCGGTTTTTCGGCGTGGCCGTGAAAGCGAAGTAGCTGGCGTTCGCCAGCATCTTGCGCGACTCGATCAGCTTGTTGACAGCGTCCTCAACGGATTCGTCGTCATCCTCATCGTCGCCAGCAGCGCCAGACAGGGCCATGTGCATCTTGGCCGTGGTCTTGCCGCCCTGGCTGGAATGCGCCTCGTCGATCAGCAGAGCGAATTTCTTGTCCCCGAGGTCGCCCAGCTCATCGAGGATGAACGGGAACTTCTGCACCGTCGTCACGATGATCTTCTTGCCCTTGCGCAGGAAGGTGCGCAACTCGGCAGCGTCCTCGGAATGGCCGAAGATCGACGCCACGTGGTCGTAGCTCTTGATGGTGCGGGCGATCTGGGTATCCAGCGCGCGCCGGTCGGTGATGACAATGACCGAATCGAACTGGGCCAGCATCGCATCGGCAGCGGTCTTGAGCTCCACCAACTGATGGGCCAGCCACGCAATGGTGTTGCTCTTGCCGCTGCCCGCCGAGTGCTGAATCAGATAGCGCTTGCCGACCCCGTCCTCGCGGGAGCGGTGCAGTAAGGCGCGGACGGTACGTAGTTGGTGAAAACGCGGGAACACCTGCTTGCGCCGCTTCTTGCCCTTTTCGTCTTCCTCGTCCACCACCTGCGTGAAGTTCTCGATGATGTTGGCCAGCGAGTCCTTCTGCAGCACCTGCTTCCACAGGTAATCGGTTTTCAGGCCGTGCGGGTTCGGCGGATTGCCCGCACCGCTGTTCCAGCCCTGGTTGAACGGCAAGAACCACGAGGTCTTGCCGGTGAGATGCGGGCAAAACCGCACCTCGGCATCGTCCACCGCCATGTGCGCCACGCAGCGCCCCAACTGGAACAGCAACTCGGCTGGATTGCGGTCGGTCTGGTACTGGGTGATGGCGTCGGCCACGGTTTGCTTGGTCAGCGAGTTCTTCAACTCGAAGGTCAGCACCGGCAGGCCGTTAATGAAGATGGCCATGTCCAGCGAACGCTGCGATTCGTCATTGCTGTAGCGCAACTGGCGGGTGACGCTGAAAATGTTCTTGCCAAAGTTCTCGGCGGCACTGACGTTGCCCGGCGTCGGCAGCAGCTTGTACAGATCGACGTGAACCGGGCCGTGGCCCACGCCCTTGCGCAGCACATCCACCACGCCGCGCTTGGCGATCTCGCCCTGGATGCGGTGCAGGAACTGCGTGCGCTTGATGCCCTCGCTGGCCAGCTCCAGTGTTTCGACCGCCTTGGGCTGGGTGGCCTGCAGAAACGCCAGCAACTGCACCACATCCACCGCCACGTCGCGGTTGTAGTCCGCCGCCCGGCCAAGCACGTAGCCGCCGGGTGCGTACACGGCCTGTGCATCTGCCGCCGTGTTGGTCGCGACTGACGGGTGCTCGCTGATACCCGCCAAATGGCGCACGATCAACTGCTCCAGCGCTCTTTCGCTGGTGTCGGTGGGTTTCATTCGGTGGCTCCCTTTGTCTCGTTCGGCAACAGGCCTCGCACTGCGCGTTCGCGCGCCAGCTCCACCGCGCGATGCAACTGGGCCTGCAATACCTGCATATCCGGGATGTGCGCCAGGTATTCCGCCACGCGGATATTGGACGCTTCCATGTCCAGCAATTTCACCTGCTCGGCGTCCTTGCTGGCGCACAAAATCAGGCCGATGGGCGGCTCCTCGCCCGCCGCGCGGTCGTACTGGTCGAGCCAGCGCAGGTACAGCTCCATCTGCCCCTTGTGCGCGGGCTGAAACTTCTCCAGCTTCAACTCCACCGCGACCAGGCGTTTGAGATGACGGTGATAGAACAGCAGGTCAAGGTAGAAGTCGTCCGCGCCGACGCTGATGCGCTTTTGCCGCGCCACGAAGGTGAAGCCCACGCCCAGCTCCAGCAGGAAGCGCTCCATCTCACGCAGGATGGCGTCTTCCAGATCGCGCTCGCTGAAGTCGTGCGGCAGGCCCAGGAAGTCCAGCATGTAGGGGTCGCGGAACACCAGCTCGGGCGTCATCTGGCCGCCGTCGCGAAGGTGGCTGATTTCCGCCTTCACCACGGCTTCGGGCTGCTTGGCGATGGCCGTGCGCAGGTACAACTGGCTGCCGATGCGCTCGCGTAGAGTGCGCACGCTCCAGCGCTCCACGCGGCATAGCTCGGCGTAGTATTCGCGCTCCAACGGCTGCTTGAGCGGCAAAATTTCGATGAAGTGGCTCCAGCTCAATTGTTGCGACAGCGTCGCAACAATTGCCTCGTCCGGGAACGCCTCTGAGAACTTGATCATGCGCGCCAGATTGCGTGCACTGAAGCCGCGCCCGTAATCACGCACCAATTTTGCCGACAGTGTCGGCAAAATCTCCTCGCCGTACTCGGCGCGACCGTTGCGCAGCACCTCGTGGCGGATACGCTGGCCTACATGCCAGTGCAGCACCGTCAGCGTGGCATTGGCGGTCTGCGCGACGTGCTGGCGGGCGGACTCGATCAGGCCGCGCAGTTCGGTGAGCAGGCTGCCTCCAGCCAAGGCGGGCTCAGTGTTCTTCGCCATCCTCGTCCTCCCCGTCGGTATCCATGTCTTCGTCGCCACCCAGTGCGGCCAAGTCTTCCTCGGCCACCCCATCATCCGGGCCCGGCACCCAGCCGCGCACGTCCACTTGGCCGGTGACGACATCGGCAATCTGCCGGTCGCGGTATTCGCGGATCAGTTTGATTTCTTCCTCTGCACGAGCGATGGCCTCGTCGAGTGGCTGGCACTCGTCGTCGATCCGCTTGCAGATGACCTTTTGTTCTTCGACAGGTGGCAGCGCAATGACAGCGTTCTTTACATCGTGCTTGCCGAGTGCGAAGCGCGTGACGCCTGTAGCGAGAACGTGAAATTGCTGCGCAATCCGCGCCGAGCCAATGGCGCGAAACAGGAACTCGCCTAGGACACGATCCGGTTCCGGTCGTAGCAAGCCGAGGTGATAGGCACACACCACGCCGGGCAAGCTTTTCGGCACCCACGCTGGTACGGCAATGTCGTTCGGTGTCTCAGAGTCCTTAGTGATGATGACGTCGCCAGCTTTCAGCGTGAGGCGGGCAATTTCCGCCGAAGTCGCTGTAGCGCGCATCAGATCCATATCGCCAGTAATGCGGTCGTTCTTGTAGACATCGGTGTAGTTGCACAGGCGAATCGGCGTTTCGTCATCGTGAGAATGTTTGTCCACGCCGCTAAAACGCACGTCTGCGATGTGCTTGAGAAATGCGACTTCCCAATGCTTTGGCACATCCCCCAGCCACTCGATGCCGGACGGCTTCAACGCGACCGAGGCATCGAGGCCGCGCGTGACGGCGTGGTCGATGATGCGCAGCTTCTGTTCGGTGAGCAGGCGGATGAGATCGCGCTTGGCCTTGATGAGCCGGGCGATGTGGCCGTCCTGCACGCGCAGGTAGGCGACGATCTGGTCTTGCTCGGGGCGGGGTGGAACCAAGGACGGCATTTGCTTGAACTCGTCCCAATAGAGCCGGTTGCGATCAGCCACGATGCCGCGTGAGAACTTGTTCACTTCGCGCATGTAAGCATCGGTGCGGAACAAGTAGCTGTAGTAGGCGCTGTTGGCCTCCTCGAAGGGTTTGACCACCACGTAGGCGGGGCTGACCAACCCGTCAACCGGGGCGGGACCGAGTGCGCCTTGCCACATCCGCATCATGTTGTAGGCGATGTCACCCTTGGCGGCGCGCTTGTACTTCTCCTTCTGGCTCATCACCTGTTTGCGCTTGAGGTTTTCCATGTCACGCACACGCACGCCCGTACGCAGGGACACCTCCAGAATCGGCAGCTCGGGGAAGCCGGTCTGCACCCGGTGCGCGAACAAACGACCGTTGCGCAGCACACTCCAGCCCTGTGGCACCTTGGGAGCCCAAGGCAATCCCGACTCTTGGTACGCGGGATACCTTGCCTGCACTCCCATCACGCCGCCCCCACGATCTTGTGCAGCAGACCGTCGGTCTGCTCTTCCAGCTTCAGAATGTCGGCACGAATCTGCTCCAGCGTGCGCAGCGGGGTCGGCTTGTAGAAGTAGCGGGCGAACGAGATCTCGTAGCCGATCTTGGTGGCGTCCATCGCGATCCACGCATCCGGCGCGTGGGGCAGCACCTCGCGCACAAAGAAGGCCTCGATGCCGCCGGCTTCCTTGAGCGGCACCTGTTCGGTGTCGCGCAGGTCGGTGTCGGCCTCGTACTCGACCATGAAGCGATCCTTGCCCACGGTCTGCAGGTACGCCCCGTCGTAGCCGGGTTCGAAATGGTCGCCCGCCTTGAGCTTGCTGCGCTTGGCAATGACCGGCGGTGCCGACTCGTCGCGCCAGCTCACCGCCTTGTAAATGGCCTTCTTTTCGGGCGCGCCCAGCTTCTTGCCGTGCGCCTTCATCGTGGCGTCAAAGCGCGTGCGGAATTCGTTGTGGTCGTCAAACACGCCTTCGCCCAGTTCCTGCTGCGCCAGCTTGGCCGTTTCCAGCAGGGACTTGTCGCGCAGCCAGGTCGCGGGGTCGAGCAGCTTCTTACGCCGCTTCTCCGGCACGGCCTTCTTGGTGATCTTGGCGTCTTCGTCATCCGACTCATCATCGGCATCGTCGTCGCCATCGTCACCTTTCAGCCACGCTTCGATTTCGGGCTTGAGCTTGGCGAATTCGGTGTACAGCTTGTCGCCGTGCTTGGCGTACATCTCGCTGCGCAGCGCCTCGTCACCGGTGGCAAAGCGCAGGCTTTCGATGGCGTTGCGTTTGAGTTGGCTCTTGAGGCGCAGCGGGCGATCAACTGTGATCTTCCAGTAGCCGAAGTCGGCGTTGTCGAACCACTTGCACTCAGGTGTTGCCTTCGCGGCCTCGGCATCGGTGGGCGGCTCGTCGAGGTAGTGCTTGAGGATGCGGTCAATATCCGCATCCGCCAGTTCGCAGTTCTTCTTGCCGAGGTTGCGCCGCATCGGCTGGAACCACTGCGAGGCGTCGATCAGTTGCACCTTGCCCCTGCGATGCGCGGCCTTCTTGTTGGCCAGCACCCAGATGTAGGTGGCGATGCCAGTGTTGTAGAAGATGTTGAGCGGCAGGGCGATGATGGCTTCGAGCCAGTCGTTCTCCAGCACCCAGCGGCGGATGTTGCTCTCGCCCTGGCCCGCGTCGCCGGTAAACAGCGCCGAGCCGTTATGCACCAGCGCGATGCGACTGCCCAGCGGCGTGTTGTGCTTCATCTTCTGCAGCTTGTTCACCAGGAACATCAACTGCCCGTCGCTGGAACGGGTGATGAGCTTGAATTCGGCATAGCCGCCGTGGTTGACGATGAAGCGCGGGTCGCTGAATTCCTTCTTGCCGCCCATCCGGTCGAGATCGGTCTTCCAGCTCTTGCCGTAGGGCGGGTTGGAGATCATGAAGTCGAACTCGCGTGAGCGGAACTGATCGGCCGACAGCGTGGACTTGTCCGCGCCGCCGACGATGTTCTCGGCCTCGTCGCCTTCGCCCTTGAGCAGCAAGTCGGCCTTGCAGATGGCGTAGGTTTCGGGGTTGATTTCCTGCCCGAACAGGTGAATCGAGACTTCCTTGTCGTGGCTCGCGGCCAGTTCCTGAAGCGCCTCGTCCGCCACGGTGAGCATGCCGCCAGTGCCGCAACTGCCGTCATACAGCAGGTAGGTGCCGGACTGGATCTGGTCGGCCACCGGCAGGAACAGCAGCTTGGCCATGAGGTTGACCACGTCGCGCGGGGTGAAGTGTTCGCCAGCCTCTTCGTTGTTCTCTTCGTTGAAGCGGCGGATCAACTCCTCGAACACGGTGCCCATGCCGTGGTTGTCAAGTGCGGGCAGCTTGATGCGGCCATCGGCATCCTTGACTGGCAAGGGCGAGATGTTGACCTCGGGGTCGAGGAAGTCGTTGATTAGATGGCCGAGGATGTCAGCCTCAACCATCGTCTGGATTTGGTCACGAAACTTGAATTTCGCCAGGATGTCCTGAACGTTGGGCGAGAAGCCGTTCAGGTAATCAACGAAGTTGTCGCGCAAACGCTGCCCCTGCCCACTGGCGGTGAGCGTCGCGAGGGTGAACTCTGACGTGTTGTAGAAGGCCTGCCCCGCCGCCATCCGCAGCGCTCCGTCCTGTTCGGCCACCTTGTGCGTGTCGAGAAACCTCTTGCGCTCCAGCACCGCCTGCTTGGTGGATTCCAGCACGGCGTCGAGCCGCCGCAGCACGGTAAAGGGGAGGATCACGTCACGGTACTTGCCGCGCACGTACACGTCGCGCAGGCGGTCGTCAGCAATGTTCCAGATGAAGTCGGCGACCCACTTCAGGTTGCTTTGGTCTTGTTGTTTTACGGGTTTCATCAAACCTGCCCTTGCATCGCTGTTGTGGTGTCAGCCGTTTTGCTGACTGAATCGGTTGGTGGCACGGCAAGGTTCCAGTGCTTTTCGAGCACACCGACGAGGCGCTTCTGCCGATCAATCAGCAGTGCCGGTGTCCACGTGTTTTCTGACCGAACTTCCTGCGTCAGCACGAAGGGTGATGCGGTGCCCTTGCCTCTGAAGTAGGCGTCCTTCTTCTTGGCAAAGTCGTAGTTGCTGGCGGACGAGTTCTTGTTCCTGTCCAGCGGAACCAGGTTGGCGAGGCGGTGCATCCAGCCATCGCGCTCGTCCTTGTCGGGGAACCACTGGAGCCAGTCCGAACCGTCGGACGGTGTTTGTGGCAGGACGTGTTCCAACGACACGGCATTCTGGAACTGCACGCCGGGGGCGCGCACCAAGGATTCAAGGCGCAAGACCAGCGCCATGCGTGCCTTGGGCAGATCGTCATAGATGTCCCCATCGAGTGCCGCGATGAACTTGCGCTTTTGCGCGTCAGTCAGAGCCAGCGTGGTGAGATCGGCCAAATCTCCCTTGAAAGTCTCCGGTTCGACTTCCTTGGTGAGCGCGGCGTAGGTTTCGATGCGCTCGTTGATGCCTACCTTGGTGACCAGCAGGAAATAGGTGAGGCGTTCCAGTGACGCGAAGAATTCCGCGAGCAGCGCGGGCTTTTGCCGGAAGCGCTTGAAATACACCAGCGCCGGGGGCACCCAGTCCTTGAAGTCCACGCGGCTGAGCCAGGACAGGTGCTGGTTGATCGTCTCGGCGTGCTCGGTGGCTTCGAAGTCTGCATCGCGCACGAAGTCCCACACTTCGGCGTAGGGCTTGATGACCTTGTCGACCAAGTCGATGGGAGCCTTGTACTCGGTGACGTGCTCCTGGAATTCCTTGACCAGCGTGGCCCGCTGCTTCTGCTTGGCGTAAATGGTGCGGATGTGGCCGAACAGGTCGCCAAAGGCGTCGCGGCCCAGGGCAGTCTCGATGCGGCTCCACTCTTTGGCGTAGGCACGGCTCTTGACGTCGCCTGCCGTAGTGCGGATCAGGCCCAGCACCTGCGCCTTGATGATGTCGATGGGCGCGAGATCGAGCCCCCGGTTGTTGAGCACCGAAAAGATGCGGTACGCGGCTTCGAGGTCGGGCGTGGAGATGACGACCAGCGAGCAGTCGTTGGCGAGAAACTGCCACAGCGCGATCAAATCGGCGGGCGGCAGCGCCTTGGCCTTGCCGAGCAGCAGCGTGGCGTTTTCGCGGTAGCGCAGGCGGCTGTCCTCCAGCTTGGAGGTGCTGTCGACCAGCTGCGCGATGCCACCCGGCTCTTGAACGTTGACGCGGAAGAAGGCGGCATCTTCTTCACGGGCGGTCAGGCGGTATTCGTTCTTCTCGCCGAGGCTGACCTTGCCCTTCTTGTAGAGGAAGTCGGTGATGTCGTCGGCTGCGTGCGGCATGGCCTCACGCAGCACGGCGAACAGCATCGTCAACGTGGACAGACGCTGCTGGCCATCGACCACCGACGACTTCGGCTCCCGGTCGTTCTTGATCAGAACGATGCTGCCGAGGAAATATTGACTGGTCGCGCCGGAGATACGGGCGTCCTGCATGGCCGAGATCAGATCGTCGAACAACTCGCCCGCCTGCTCGGTTGTCCAGGCGTAAGGGCGCTGGTAGTCCGGGATCTCGAACTGGTAGCTGCCTTCGAAAATTTCGCGGATCAGCTTGTCGTGCGCTTCAAGTGTTTTGGCCATTGCGCTTGTTCTTTCCTATCGTTTCTTGGGGCTGCTCGGCGCTTGGTAGCCGGGAGCCAGCTTGGCGTTCTCTACGCCGTACAGCGCCAACGGGTCGCTGAGCCACAGCCGGTACTCGGGGCCGCGCAGGCTATGGTCGGGGGAGCAGTCCACACTCCATTTGCGCAGGATGTAGCCAGCCGTAGCGGCACGCAGCTTCATGTGCAACACGCCGCCTTGCATGCAGTAGTCCATTTCGGTGATTTCTGGCCGGGGCTGATCCGGGTGAGGAACCAGCTCCAGCTCGACGATCCGGGTCCACTGAATGTCCTGATCGCTCATCTCGTGGGGCGCCACGGGCTGCCCCTTGCGCACCACCGGGCGCTTGATGCGGGTGATGACGAAATCCCGGAACTCCTGCGATTTGCGGTCGAAGGCGCGGACGTGCCAGCGCAGGCCGTTGTCGATCAGCGCGAACGGGACGATCTCCCGCACGGTGCGGCCGCTGGAGATGGAGTGGTACTCGATGCCGAGCGGGCATTCGTAGTGGATGGCACGGGTCACGCTCGCCAGGATGTTCAGGTCAGGGTGGGTGAGCCGGGACGGGCTTTCGCTGGCCACCCAGGCTTTGATGTGCATCGGTTCACCGTCGCCAAAACCCTGCGTCAGCCACGACAACACCCGCTCGGGCGGGAAATCGAAGATTGGCTGGAAGCTCGGGCCGAGGACGTAGAACTTGCCTTTGCCGTCGTAGTCGATGTTGCCCGGAGCCAAGTCCTTGTACAGCGCCAGGTCCCTGGACGCAGCAGCGGACTGGATACCAAACCGCGCGACCAAATCCTGGCGGCGCATCTCCCCAATGAAGCGCACGCGCAACTCCACGAACGCGAGCCGGTCGCGCTGTGGCTGGGTTAGATCGGCAAGCTGTTCGTGGGGCATCCTGGTTGGCTCGTTCGGGTTAGCGAATGCTTATGCAGATTTCCGCCGAAAGTATATGGTCTGTGTAGAAAGACGTCTATAAATCTAAGTTGATTTGTTAGTGCGCTGCATTATGATAACCATTTTTGAGGCGCAAATGAGTGATCTCGCATGGACGAGTAGGTGATGAGTCCAGCGGAGCGCACCAGGAACGCCGTGGAATAGCGTGCATCCAGCAGGCTTCTGCGGACGAAAGCTGGTGCGAATAGAGCCTTGATAGGGAACAGGAGCACGGCCCATGGAACTGCGACACCTTCGCTGCTTTGTGGCTCTCGCAGAGGAGCTGCACTTCACTCGGGCCGCCGAGCGCCTTCATATCGAACAGCCACCATTGTCCCGCGCCATCAAGGAGCTTGAGGACGACCTGGGCGCGGTGCTCTTCGTGCGCAACCGCCGAGGTACGGTGCTTACCGAGGCTGGCGCGACTTTCCTGCAAGACGTGCGCAGGGTGTTCGCCGCGCTGAAACAGGCTCAGGAGAATGTCCGGGCGGTCGCGGCGGGGCTGAGCGGAAGCCTTCGCATCGCCGTGTCCGACGGCGCCATCGATCCCCGGCTGTCAGCCCTCCTGGCCCGTTGCCGTGAGGAAGAGCCGGAGATCGAGATTCGCCTGTCCGAAGTGCCGCTGGCCGAGCAGTTGCGCGGGTTGCGCTCGGGCGATTTCTCGATCGGGTTCGCGCACACGGCGGAGGTCGGCGATGACATCCTGACCGAGCCGCTCTGGCACGACTCGCTGGCGGTCGCGGTGCCCGCCAGACACCCATTGCTTTCACACAAGGCCGTTCCGCTGCATCAGCTTGCGAGCTACCCACTGGTCTTATGCGATCCGCAGATATGCGAAGGCTGCTACCGCGAACTGGTGCGGCTCCTGCGGCCGCTAGAGCGTGAGCCCGACGTTGTCGAGCATGTGTCTTCGCTGGACATGATGCTTACCCTGGTCGGTGCGGGCTACGGGGTAGGCTTCATCACGGCAACCAGGGTCGCGGCGAGCCCGCGCCCCGATGTGGTGATCCGTCCCCTGGCTATGGATTCCGCGATCATCACGACCTACTTGCTGCGACCTACCAGCGAGAGCATGCCGGTGTCGGTGGAGCGGTTCATCGCGCGCCTGCGCGAGCACTCGGGCGATTGATCGGGCAGTTCTTCGCAGGGAAAGTCTCGCCAATGATGTTCACTGGTGGTAAAATTTCGAGATACTTATGCTCGTCGCAACCCGTGAGAAGGCAAGCGTCATGAATGTTGGACAAGCCATTCGACTGTGCCGAACGCAACGGGGGGACTCTCAAAGCACCATTGCGAACCGAGCCAATTGTTCCGTGTCGTACTTGTCGATGCTTGAGAACAATAAGCGCGACCCGACACTTTCGACGGTCACCAGGATCGCCGAGGCATTGCATGTGCCTGTCGGCCTGCTGTTCGTTCTGGCTGCCGACTCGAATGAGCTGGGTGCGATCGACGAGCACGTCGCCGATCAATTGATGCAGTCTGCGCTGGCATCACTGGAAACATCGGCCAACATGACAGCGCAGGTGGGAGGTCACTATGGCTAATGCCGAACAACTCAAGGCGTTGGTGAAATCCCATATCGAGCGGGATGATCAGCACTTCTATTCTGTCGCCATGCAGGTCGCGGCCCGTGAAGCGAAGGTCGGTCACGGCAAGCTTGCCGAAGAACTGCGCGACATGATCGACGCGGCGAAAGCCCGTGTCTCACCGAATGGCACCGAGGGTAAGCTGGTGCCGTTGGCCCGTCCGCGCGGTGAGCTAGCGAACTTGCTGACGGTTTCCTATCCGAAGAATCGTCTGTCGGACATGGTGCTCGATGCGGAGATGGTCGAACAGCTTGGCCGCATCATGAAAGAGCAGAAGCACCATTTGCGCATCCGCGAGCATGGCCTGTCGCCGAGACGCAAGCTGCTGCTGGTCGGCCCGCCGGGTACCGGCAAGACGATGACGGCCTCCGTACTGGCTGGTGAGCTTGGTATCCCGTTGTTTGCCGTTCGACTGGATGCCTTGATCACCAAGTTCATGGGCGAGACCGCCGCCAAGTTGCGCCAAATATTCGATGCCATCAATGATGTGAGAGGCGTTTACTTCTTTGACGAGTTCGACGCCATCGGCTCACAAAGAGGACTGGCCAACGATGTGGGAGAGATTCGGCGAGTACTGAACAGCTTTCTGCAAATGATTGAGAGCGACCAATCCCATAGTTTGATCGTCGCGGCGACGAACCATGCGGAGATCCTTGACTACGCACTGTTTCGCCGGTTTGATGACGTGATCGAGTATCGGCTTCCAAGCGCGCCGCAGGCTGCCAAGCTGATCCAGTCGCGACTCGGGAAGTTCGCGCCCAAGCCCTTTCCACTCAAGGCCATCACAGCCAAGGCGGACGGGTTGAGTTACGCGGAGATCAGACGCGCTGTGGATGAATCCATCAAAGAGGCAGTGATGCACGACGAGGAGCGCGTGAAGGCAGATGTGCTGAAACGCGCTTTCGATGAGCGCCGCAAATTCAGCCTCAGTATGAACAATAAGAAGGTCGCGCCGAACCATGCCGGATCAACCGCAAGCTAAACGCCCGCATTTCATTCTTCGAGATACATCCCAAGCCGTCGAATTCAAAGCGCACTCTGCTGGAGGTGGATCGACACGCAACGTGCCGACCTTGCCCCGGCAGCAGCACGGGGCATCCCTTCGCGGCCAGGTTGAAAACTTGAAGCCCGTAGCAGCAGAAGCGGCTCAAGGTCAGCGAGACCTGCAACTGGAAAGCGGATTGGGCTTACAAATCCAGTTTTCCAGCCAGCCTGATGTCGAGTTGGCGTTCGAGAGCTTGGCGAACGAAACCAAGAAGATTGAACTTCTCAGTGTTCGCCGCGAGGGCAATCAAACCTTCGCTAATGTCTTCGTCCCTGATGGAAAGCTGGCGCATTTTGAAAAATACATCTCCGACTATCTGGAGGAGAAGAAGGATAGTCGCGGTCAAGCACGCGATCACAGGAAGCTGTTGGATGCAATCGAATCCATTCGAGCAGCAGAAATCAGGGCTCTGTGGACTGACGTCCCCGAACTACTGCCTGACGATCTCGCTACCGCCTTCTGGTGGGAGGTATGGCTTCCGGTTCGAGGGGCGGGACAGCGGCAAGTCGTTGTAGGGGACTTCAAGAAGCTCGCCCGCTTGGCAGAATGTGTCGTCAGCGACAAACAGGTCAACTTCCCCGAGCGCACTGTGCTGCTGATGTACGGATCGCAGCAGCAGCTTTCTCGGTCAGTAATGACGCTGAATTGTGTTGCCGAACTTCGCTATGCCAAGGAAACCGCCGAATTCTTCGATGGCATGGATGTGGGTGAGCAACGTGAATGGGCGGACGATTTGCTGCGTCGCGCCCAGTTGCCGCCGTCGGATGATGCAGCCCCCCGCGTATGTTTATTGGACTCCGGCGTGACGCGCACGCATCCGCTGCTGGAGCCTCTGATGGATGCGGGAGACCTGCATACGGTGGAGCCGGCATGGGGCGTGGAAGACGAGGCGAATCACGGCACAGGGCTGGCTGGCCTGGCGGCCTATGGCGATCTCACAGATATCCTTTCATCTGCTGACTCGATCAGCGTTCCGCATCGGTTGGAGTCGGTCAAGCTGGTGCCTACGGAAGGCGCCAACGAAGGCGATGCGCGTCACCATGCTTATCTTTTTACCGAAGGTGTCGCACGCCCTGAAATTTCAGCCCCGAATCGGACGCGCGTGTTTGCATCAGCAGTGACGGCTTCGGACTACCGTGATCGTGGCCGTCCTTCGTCATGGTCTGCTGCCGTCGATGGTCTTGCAGCAGATACCGATGGGGCGGGTGACAGTCCACGTCTGTTCGTGCTGTCCGCAGGCAACACGCGCGATCCCAATGCATGGGCCGGGTATCCCGATAGCCTCGCCACCAATCTTGTCCATGACCCCGGCCAGGCATGGAATGCCATCACGGTAGGGGCGTGCACTGACAAGATCGACACGGAAGGCCATCCTTCCTTGAATCACGTCGCAGAAGCCGGTGGCCTTAGCCCCTTTACCACAACGACCCGGACATGGGACCGAGCGTGGCCCTTGAAACCCGAAGTGGTGCTAGAAGGAGGCAATGCAGCCAAGGATGAGCTGGGTGCGGTAGGCATGGCCAGTCTGAACTTGCTGACGCCCCATAACCAGCCGCTGGATCGCTTGTTCACCACCAGCAACGCCACCAGTGCCGCATCTGCATTGTGTGCGGGAATGGCAGCTCAGATCATGGCAGCCTATCCGAACCTCCGGCCGGAAACCGTGCGTGCGTTGCTGGTGCATTCGGCACAATGGAGCGAGAGCATGCGCGGGATGTTCTTGCCCGCAGTGCCGAACAAGGACGATTATGTTCACCTGATTCGTCATTGCGGCTGGGGAGTCCCGGACTTGAACCGGGCGCTCTGGAGCGCGGGAGACTCGCTGACCCTACTGGTTGAAGACGTGGTACATCCTTATGCAAAGGTTCAGGGCAAGGGCATCGTAACGCGCGACATGAATCTGCACTCCTTGCCTTGGCCGAAGGATGAGTTGGAGGCACTGCAGGACACGCCCGTCGAGATGCGCATCACGCTCTCCTACTTCATCGAACCCAACCCTTCGGCGCGCGGTATCGCCTCGAAGTATCACTACCCTTCGCATCGTCTGCGATTCGATGTGCAGCGTCCGCTTGATGCATCCACCGAGAATTTTGTCGCACGGGTAAATGCGGCGGCCCAGCGCGAGGATGAGGGTGACCCTGTGAACCCATCCGACCCCAACTGGCTGTTGGGCGAACGGCAGCGGCATCGTGGTTCGCTGCACCAGGATGTCTGGAAGGGCACAGCGGCTGAATTGGCCAGCCGCGGATTCATTGCTGTCTATCCTTCGGCTGGATGGTGGCGGACACGACCTGCGCTGGAGCGCTATGGCCTGCCGGCGCGATATAGCTTGGTGGTATCCATTCAGACCCAGCAGATGGACGTTGATCTTTACGCTGCTGTTGCCCAGAAAATCCCTGCGGTTAACGTCGTTGCCGTGAATACGTAAGGAGCACACCGGCGTTCCGCCGCCGGGTTCACGGGCTGCGCCCTTTGCCTCGTGCCGAGTCGCTATGCCGAGCCTTGCGGCTCACTACCAGCGCTGAGGTTCCTTTCAGTCGCTGCCATCAACTCGCTGGCGCTTATCCCGAGTGCGGCAGCAATTTTCAGTATCAGGGGAAGCGTCGGCACATGCTCCCCGCGTTCGATTTTGCCCATGTGCGAACGCGATATTCCAGCCTGAAATGCAAAGTCGTCTTGAGCGACGCCTTGCGCGACGCGAGCGGCACGCACGGCCCGCCCGAAAGCTAATGCTGGTTCGGATTCATAGGTGGGTGTGCCAGGTGGACGACCTGGCTGAATAGTACGCTTCTGCATCGACAGAAGCGTCGAACAATCCTCTTAAATTAACCACGTTAAACATATAGACGTTAAAGTTCTCTCTTTACTATGATGCTGGTTTGCCCTTGACCTGCTTCGTCGCTTCTGTGGGTTCTCCATGGACAACATCACCAGCCAACCTGCCCACCTCAGGCTTGCGATAGCGCCAGGCGTATCGTCATCTCAGCTTTCGGCGCTGCTCGCGCTGCAACGTGCGCAAGAGCCAGAGGTCAGCATCGCGTTCCTTGAGGTTGCAGGCGACGAGTTGCTTGATGGACTCCGTGAAGGCCGCTATGACGTAGGGGTGTCGCTTCAAGGGTCGAGCGATCCGGCCATCCAAACCCAGCCTTTGTGGGTTGAGAGCATGGCCGTTGCGATACCGCTGCGGTTTCCCTTGCTGGATCAGGCATCGCTCACCGTCGCCGATCTACAGGACTACCCGATCTTTCGCTGGAGGGCTGAGGCTTGTTCTTCGCTGGATCATCGGCTGCTCTCGCTCTTGCCTGCTGACCAGCAGAATCTTCAGTACGTCACGTCTTTCGAGCTGATGGCGCTATGGGTTTCTGCCGGCTACGGCGTCGGGGTATCCGCGCAATCGCGCATCAAGCGCGCCCATGGATGGGGAATCAGCACGCGCCCCCTGGACGACGGCCCCTACGAAATCGTGACGCACCTGCATAGGCTCCAAGGGCAAGCGAACTCTGTTTCCGAGCGATTCGAGCGAAGGGCACTACAGATCGTAAAATCGGTCGCTTCCTGATCGCAGTGGCTGTCGGTGGCCGCCAGCGGAAGGCGGTGGATGTACGTCTTTCGCCAAGAGGGTCGGGGTGGTACACTTAGAGGCCATTTCTGGCTTGGGTAACCAGAAAAAATCGTTATTAATCAATGGGTTGGTTGCCTTGGGTGATTCCCATCACCCGCTCCACATCGCATTCCCGCATGGCGTTCCAGCAACGTCATCGCAGTCAAAAGGAGCCATGGCTCCTTTTTTCGTTTCTCCCCCTCTGCTTTGATCTGGCCCATGGCCATTTACCCGCCGATCCGCTTCAATGCGCAGCGGGCGTATGCGCGTGCAAGCGAAACGGCTTTTGGCGGATATGCTCAATGGATTCGTGAAACATTTCGAAAGGACAACGCATGTTTCTCTCCCGCTGGTTACCAGGCCTTGCCAACTTGCTGCATTACCGCCGCGAGTGGTTCCACGCCGACATGCAAGCTGGCCTGTCGGTAGCCGCGATCCAGATCCCCATTGCCATCGCCTACGCACAGATCGTCGGCCTGCCACCGCAATATGGCCTTTACGCCTGTGTGCTGCCGATGATGGTCTACGCGCTGATCGGCAGCTCACGCCAATTGATGGTCGGCCCCGACGCCGCTACCTGCGCGATGATTGCCGGCGCCGTGGCGCCGCTGGCCATGGGCGACCCGCAGCGGATTGCCGAGCTGTCAGTTATCGTCACGGTGCTGGTCGGGGTGATGTTGATCGCCGCAGGCTTGGCGCGGGCCGGTTTCATCGCCAGCTTCTTCTCGCGGCCAATCCTGATCGGGTACCTCAACGGTATCGGCCTCAGCCTGATCGCCGGCCAGTTGTCCAAGGTAGTGGGGTTCAAGATCGAGGGCGACGGCTTCATCCTCAGCCTGATCAACTTCTTCCAGCGCCTGGGCGAAATCCACTGGGTAACATTGATCATCGGCCTGGCCGCCCTGGGCTTGCTGATCTGGCTGCCACGTCGCTACCCGCGCCTGCCTGCAGCCCTCACGGTGGTGGCGCTGTTCATGCTGCTGGTCGGCCTGTTCGGCCTTGACCGCTTTGGCGTTGCCATCCTCGGTCCGGTGCCTGCCGGCATCCCGAAACTGGCCTGGCCGCACAGCAACCTGGCGGAAATGAAGAGCCTGCTGCGCGATGCCTTGGGTATCGCAACCGTCAGTTTCTGCAGCGCCATGCTCACTGCACGCAGCTTTGCCGCCCGGCATGGCTATGCGATCAATGCCAACCACGAATTCGTCGCCCTGGGTGTGAGTAACCTGGCGGCCGGTATTTCCCAGGGCTTTGCCATCAGCGGCGCCGACTCGCGCACCGCGGTCAACGACATGGTCGGTGGCAAAAGCCAGCTGGTGGGCATCATCGCTGCACTGGTGATTGCCCTGATCCTGCTGTTCTTCACCGCGCCCATGGCGTGGATCCCGCAAGCGGCGCTGGGCGCCGTGCTGCTGATGGCCGGCTGGGGGCTGATCGACATCAAGTCGCTGGGGCGTATCCGACGCCTAAGCCGCTTCGAGTTCTGGCTGTGCCTGCTGACCACGGCGGGAGTGCTGGGCCTGGGCGTGCTGCCCGGCATCGTGTTTGCCGTGACCCTGGCGATCCTGCGCCTGCTCTACAGCATCTATCAGCCCACCGATGCCGTGCTGGGCTGGCTGCCGGGCACCGAAGGCCAGGTCGACATCCGCAAATTCAAGGACGCGCGCACCGTGCCTGGCCTGGTGGTGTACCGCTTCGACGACGCCATCCTGTTCTTCAACGCCGACTACTTCAAGATGCGCCTGCTAGAAGCC
This sequence comes from Pseudomonas sp. NY8896, assembly GCF_039634505.1. NCBI lineage: Bacteria > Pseudomonadati > Pseudomonadota > Gammaproteobacteria > Pseudomonadales > Pseudomonadaceae > Pseudomonas > Pseudomonas sp. NY8896. The sequence goes on along the minus strand of NZ_CP132350.1, from coordinate 1,728,411 downwards.
GTGCAAAGCCAAAACCAGCCAAAGGCCGTGCTGTTCGATGCCGAAGCCGTCACCAGCATCGATGTCAGCGGCATCGCCGCCCTGCGCGAAGTGCGCGACACCTTGGCCGCCCAGGGCATTTTCTTCGCCATCGCGCGCGCGCGGGGTACCTTCCTGCGCATGCTGGTGCGCTCGGGGATGGCGCGGGAGATGGAAGACAAACTGCTGTTCGGCTCGGTGCGGGCAGGCATTCGGGCGTATCGGGTTTGGCGCAACAGAAATCGAAGTGTGCAAACAGCTGAACAGCGCTGACGGGAACTGGACAGCGGCTCTCGAGAACCTCGCTCGACATGCTAAAGTCGCCCCGTTCCCCGCTCCACCCAACGGACCCCAGCATGCCCGCACTCGACGCCACCCTCACCTCCTGGCCAGCACTCGCCGCCCGCCACCCCTGCGACGCCCTGCTGCTGGGCAACGGCGCCAGCCGCGCAGTGTGGAAACCGTTCGGCTACTTCTCGCTGTTCGAGGAAGCGCAACGCGCCGGCCGCAAGAAAGGCCTGGCGGTCAGCGACCAGGCATTGTTCAAATCCTTGGGCACGGAGCTGTTCGAGCCCGTACTCAGCACCCTCAACATCACAGTACGCGCCAACGCCGCACTGGCCATCAACTCCACCGCGCCGCTGAACCGCTACTACTCGATCAAGGAAGCGCTGATCCACGCCGTGCGTACCGTGCACCTGCCCTGGCCACTGATGCCTGCCACCACCCTGGCCGCGCTCAACCAGGCCCTGCGCGGCTACCGCAGCGTCTACACCAGCAACTACGACCTGCTGCTGCCGTGGGCCGTGCAATACGCCCCGCAGGGCTTCGCCGAACTGTTCGACGAGCAAGGCTACTTCGACGTGCGCCGCACCCGCAGCGAAGGCACCCGCGTGCTGCACCTGCATGGCGGCCTGCACCTGCTCAAGCTGCCCGACGGCACCACCCGCCAACGCAGCGCCGAAAGCGCCGAGCTGCTCGATGGGTTTGCCGTGAACATCCCAGGTGAAGTACCGCTGTTCGTCAACGAAGACCGCAGCGACGAGAAACTGCGTGCCATCCGCCACTCGGACTACCTGAGCTGGTGCCTGGGGCAGCTGGCACGGGAAAGCCAGGGGCTATGCCTGTTCGGGCAGCATCTGGACAGCAGTGACCAGCACCTGCTCGACGCCATTCGCCTGGCTCGGCCGAAGCAGCTTTCGATTGCTATCCGGCCGTTGAGCGAGGCTTCGGTGATCAACCAGAAGCAGCATTTCGTGGATCGGTTCGCCGACTTGGTGAGTACCACGCTGCACTTCTTTGATGCCAGTACGCATCCGCTGGGGCAGGCGACATTGGCGATCGAGCCACCCTCTGCTCGACGCTGACACGTCCTCCACAGACCTGCAGGTGGGTGGCCGTCAGAGCAACCCATCCGCCCGCAACAACGTCTCCAGGCAATGCTCCTGCACCCCGTAGAACGCCTTGAGCTGGGCGATCTTCTCCAGCAGCGCGCCGTTGTCCACCGCCTGCCGCCGCTTCACCGCAAGAATCATCTTGTTCTTGTTGGTGTGCTCCAGCGAGATGAACTCGAACACCTTGGTTTCATAGCCGCAGGCTTCCAGGTACAGCGCGCGCAGGCTGTCGGTGAGCATTTCGGCCTGCTGGCCCAAGTGCAGGCCGTACTGCAGCATCGGTTGCAGCAACCCTGGGCTGTGCAGTTGCGGACGGATCTGTTTGTGGCAGCACGGCGAACACATGATGATCGCAGCGTTGCAGCGGATGCCGGTGTGAATGGCGTAGTCGGTGGCGATGTCGCAGGCATGCAGGGCGATCATCACCTCAATGGCCGCAGGCACTACGCTGCGCACGTCACCGCACTGGAACTCCAGCCCTGGGTGCTCAAGGCGCGAGGCGGCGGCGTTGCACAGGTCGACCATGTCCTGGCGCAACTCCACGCCAGTCACCTGTGCATCGCGGCCCAGGCTGTTGCGCAGGTAGTCATGCATGGCGAAGGTCAGGTAACCCTTGCCCGAACCGAAGTCGGCGACCCGCAGCGCCTGCTGCGCCGGCACCGGCGCGCTGGCCAGGGCGTGGTCGAAGACCTCGATGAACTTGTTGATCTGCTTCCACTTGCGCGACATGGACGGGATCAATGCGCCTTGTGCGTCGGTCACGCCAAGGTCGCGCAGGAACGGCCGCGACAGCTCCAGGTAGCGCTTTTTCTCGCGGTCGTGGCCGCTGCCTGCGACGGCCTCGCGCGGTGCTTGTGCACCGTGACGCTGAAGCATCGGTTTGCCCTTCTTGCTGAATGTCAGCTGCACTTCGCCGTCAGCGTCGAACAGGTGGGCATTGCGAAAGCTGTCCGGCAGCAGCTCGGCGACCAGCACCTGGGCCTGCTCCAGCGGCAGGTTGCGGGTGATGTCGCGTGTCTGGTGGCGGTAGACCAGCGACAGGCATGGCTGGCCCTTGACCTGCAGCGGCTTGGCAATGATCCGTTGCAAGGTCTGGTCGGCACCGACATGGCGCGCCAGCACCAGCTTGACCAGGGTGTTGCCGTGCAAGGCGGCGTTCAGCAGGTCGAGAAACTGGGTGCGCGCATCTGGCGCACAGGGGGCGGAAGTACTGGCGGACATGGAGAAACGGTGCCTCGAATAGCGGGAAGCGCATTCTACACCCTATGCTGCCGGCTTCCGACTCAATCGAGAATCACCAGGCGGTTGGGCAACTCGTTACGGGCATGGGTTGGCGGCACGTGCTCGCTCAATAACTCGCCGCAGGCCTCGATGCACTCGACAAAGCCCTGCAAGGTCCGGCCCTGGCGCACCTGCTCGGCAAAGCGGGCCACGATGGCCGCGCGGGCGGTGGTATCCAGGTAATGTTCGATACCACGGTCGACCAAAATCTCCACATGCCGCTCCGCTTCGCTGACAAAGATCAGCACGCCCGTGGCGCCTGCAGTGCGCTGCAGGTTCTGCTCGCGAAACTGCTGCCGGGCCAGGCGCGAGGCACGCCAGCGGCGCAGGCCCCGAGGGATCAGCCAGCCGGCCAGGCGTGGGTTGCGCAGCAGCAGGCACAGGCCGACGAACAGCAACACATTGGCCACCAACAAGCCTCGCACGCCAGGCCAGCCCAGCAGCCAGTGCAACAGCCCAGGCACGGCCAGCGCCAGTACGGCGGCCCAGAACAAAGGCCAATAGGCGTAGTCATCGGCACGGCGGGCCAGCACCGTCACCAGTTCGGCATCGGTACGCCGTTCGGCACGGGCAATGGCTTCGGCAATCTGCCGCTGATGGTACTCATCGAAAGGGGTCATGCCGTCGGTCTCTTGAGCGTTCTTATAGTTGTTGTCCCGGCATTCGGGGCTTCATCCGCTAGCGACATATTCAGGCATAATCCGCCGCTGGAAGAAATGCCTGCAAATCGTACAACAATAGCCGCCTGAAAACTTCGGTCGCGCACGTATCACCGTGGATACGGCAGAGGCCCCACAACGGAATTGATGATGAAACTGTCTTTGCTGGGCCTGGCCATGGGCCTTGCCAGTCAGGCGGCCCTCGCCGCCCCCACCGCCCCGCCCCTGCAGGACAAGCAGGCATTCATCGACCATCTGATCAGCCAGATGACCGAAGCCGAGAAAATCGGACAGTTGCGCCTGATCAGCATCGGTCCAGAAATGCCCCACGACAAGATTCGCGAGGAAATCGCCGCCGGCCGCATCGGTGGCACTTTCAACTCACGCACCGCCCCGGAAAACAGGCCGATGCAAGACGCCGCCATGCGCAGTCGCCTGAAGATCCCGATGTTCTTCGCCTACGACACCATCCACGGCGAACGCACCATCTTCCCGATCGGCCTGGGCATGGCTGCCACCTGGGACATGGACGCGGTTGCCAAGGTCGGTCGCACCGCCGCTATCGAAGCCTCGGCCGACGCCTTGGACATGACCTTCGCACCGATGGTCGATATCGCCCGTGACCCGCGCTGGGGCCGCACCAGTGAAGGCTTCGGCGAAGACACCTACCTGACCTCGAAAATCGGCCAGGTGATGGTGCGCTCGTTCCAGGGCAGCAGCCCGGCCAACCCCGACAGCATCATGGCCATCGTCAAGCACTTCGCCCTGTATGGCGCGGTGGAAGGCGGGCGCGACTACAACACAGTCGATATGAGCCTGCCGAAAATGTACAACGACTACCTGCCGCCCTACCGCGCCGCACTCGATGCAGGTGCCGGCGGGGTGATGGTGGCGCTGAACTCGATCAATGGCGTGCCAGCCACCTCCAACACCTGGCTGATGAACGACCTGCTGCGCAAGGAGTGGGGCTTCAAGGGCGTGACCATCAGCGACCACGGTGCAATCCAGGAGTTGATCCGCCACGGCGTCGCCCGCGACGGCCGTGAAGCCGCCAAGCTGGCGATCAAGGCCGGCATCGACATGAGCATGAACGACACCCTGTACGGCGAAGAGCTGCCGGGCTTGCTGAAGTCTGGCGAAGTGACCCAGCGCGAGCTGGACCAGGCGGTGCGTGAAGTGCTGGGTGCCAAGTACGACATGGGCCTGTTCAAAGACCCGTACGTGCGTATCGGCAAGGCCGAAACCGACCTGAAAGACTACTACGGCAACGACCGCCTGCACCGCGAAGCCGCGCGTGACGTGGCCCGCCGCAGCCTGGTGCTGCTGGAAAACCGCAACCAGACCCTGCCACTGAAAAAAGCCGGCACCATTGCCTTGGTCGGCCCGCTGGCCGATGCCCCGATCGACATGATGGGCAGCTGGGCCGCCGACGGAAAACCCGTGCACTCGGTGACCGTTCGCGAAGGCTTGCGCCGTGCCATGGAGGGCAAGGCCAAGCTGGTCTATGCCAAAGGCTCCAACGTCACGGGCGACAAGGCGATCCTCGATTACCTGAACTTCCTCAACTTCGATGCCCCGGAAATCGTCGACGACCCACGTCCGCCTGCGGTGCTGATCGATGAAGCGGTCAAGGCGGCCAAGCAGTCCGATGTGATCGTGGCAGTGGTCGGCGAGTCGCGCGGCATGTCCCACGAGTCGTCGAGCCGTACCACCCTGGAAATCCCGGCCAGCCAGCGCGAGCTGATCAAGGCCCTCAAGGCAACCGGTAAACCACTGGTGCTGGTGCTGATGAACGGCCGCCCGCTGTCGATCAGCTGGGAACGCGAGCAGGCCGACGCGATCCTCGAAACCTGGTTCGCCGGCACCGAAGGCGGCAATGCCATCGCCGACGTACTGTTTGGCGATTACAACCCCTCTGGCAAGCTGGCCATCACCTTCCCGCGCTCGGTCGGGCAAATCCCGATGTACTACAACCACACCCGTATCGGCCGGCCATTCACGCCGGGCAAGCCGGGCAACTACACCTCGCAGTACTTCGAAGAGCCCAACGGGCCGCTGTACCCGTTCGGCTATGGCCTGAGCTACAGCAGCTTCGAGTTGTCGGGCCTGGCGCTGTCGAGCAAAGACCTCAAGCGCGGCGATACGCTGGAAGCCAAGGTAACGGTCAAGAACACCGGCAAGGTGGCAGGCGAGACGGTGGTGCAGCTGTACCTGCAGGATGTGTCCGCCTCGATGAGCCGCCCGGTGAAGGAGCTGAAAAACTTCCAGAAGCTTATGCTCAAGCCTGGCGAGACGCGCACATTGACCTTCAGCATCAGCGAGGACGACCTGAAGTTCTACAATGGCCAGCTACAGCGGGTTGCCGAGCCCGGGGAATTCAATGTCCAGGTCGGGCTGGATTCCCAGGCGGTGCAGCAACAGAGTTTCGAGCTGCTGTAACTGAAAGGTCGCCTGTACCGGCCCTTTCGCGGGCTTCCCCGCGAAAGGGCTGGCCCCGACATCCCAATCATCCGGATCCGCCCCCATGCCCTTTTCCTTTCGCGCCCTGCGTCTGGGGCTGATCACCCTGCTGATCGTGCTGGGTACCGCCCTCAGTGCCGGCTGGGCCATGCACCAGGCCAAGCGCCAGGCCATGGAAGACGACGCCCAGCGTGCCAGCCAGCAGTTGGGCCTGTACGCCAACGCCCTGCACACCCTGATCGACCGCTACCGCGCCCTGCCCGCCGTGCTGGCGCTGGACCCGGAGCTGATCGCCGCGTTGCGCGGTCCGGTCACCGAACACGTACAGGACGCCCTGAACCACAAGCTCGAACGCATCAACGGCGCCGCCAATTCCTCCACCCTCGAACTGCTCGACCGCACCGGCCTGGCCATTGCTGCCAGCAACTGGCGGCTGCCCAGCAGCTACGTGGGTTCCAACTACGGCTTCCGGCCCTACTTCAAGCAAACCCGCAGCCAGGGCAGCGGCCGCTTCTACGCCGTGGGGGTGACCAGTGGCGTGCCGGGTTACTTCCTCGCCAGCGCGGTCAACGATGAGCATGGCCGCTTCCTCGGCGCCATGGTGGTGAAGCTGGAGTTCCCCGAACTGGAACGCGAATGGCGCCAGGGCAGCGATACCCTGCTGGTCAGCGACGCCCGCGGCATTACCTTCATTGCCAACCAGGACGGCTGGCGCTACCGCGAGCTGCAGCCGCTCAGTGGCGCCGACCGGGCCGAACTGGCCGAAACCCGCCAGTACGACAAGCAACCGTTGGTGCCGCTGCAACATCAGGTGCTGACGCGCTTTGCCGCCAACAGCACCCTTAGCCGCGTGCAAGGCCCGGAGGGCAGCGCCGAGTACTTGTGGGAGAGCCTGCCGCTGGAAGGCGAAAACTGGACGTTGCACCTGCTGCGCAAACCGCAGGTCGCCGCCGATGGCCGCAATGCCGCCCTCGGCGCCGCCGCCGTCTGGCTGAGCCTGGTGTTCGCTGCGCTGTTCGTCAGCCAGCGCCTGCGCCTGGCCCGCCTGCGCCAGCGCAGCCGACAAGAGCTCAAGCGCCAGGTCGAGGAGCGCACGCGCGAGCTGCGTACCGCCCAGGAAGGCCTGGTGCAATCCGCCAAACTGGCCGCGCTCGGGCAGATGTCGGCGGCCATGGCCCACGAAATAAACCAACCGCTGACCACCCAACGCATGCAGCTGGAAACCCTGCGCCTGCTGCTTGACCATGGCCGCCATGACGAAGCGCGGCAGGCGCTGGAGCCGCTGGAACAAATGCTCACACGCATGGCAGCGCTTACCAGCCACCTGAAAACCTTCGCCCGCAACAGCCCGGTGGGCCTGCGCGAGCGCCTCGACCTGGCCACCGTGGTCGACCAGGCCTTGCACCTGCTCGAAGCGCGCATTCGCAGCGAAGAAGTAGAGGTGGCCCTGTACCTGGCACGCCCGGCCTGGGTACGTGGCGATGCCATCCGCCTGGAGCAGGTACTGATCAACCTGCTGCGCAATGCCCTCGACGCCATGGCCGACAAGCGCTACAAACGCCTGGAAATCCGCATTGAGCCCGACGGCGAGCTGTGGCGCCTTAGCGTGCTCGACTCCGGTGGCGGCATTGCCGAAGCCGACCTGGCCAAGGTCTTCGACCCATTCTTCACCACCAAGCCAGTGGGTGAAGGGCTGGGGCTGGGCCTGGCCATTTCCTATGGCATCGTGCACGAGGCCGGTGGCCAGCTACAGGCCGAAAACCTGCCCGGCGGCGCGCGCCTGAGCCTTACCCTGCCCCGTGACCTGGAGCCTGTATGTTGAATTCGGTGATCGTCGTCGATGATGAAGCCAGTATCCGCACGGCTGTCGAGCAATGGCTGAGCCTGTCCGGCTTCAGCGTGCAGTTGTTCGCCCGCGCCGAAGAGTGCCTGGCACACCTGCCGCGGCACTTTCCCGGGGTGATCATCAGCGATGTCCGCATGCCGGGCATGGATGGCCTGCAATTGCTCGAACGCCTGCAGGCGGATGACCCCGACCTGCCCGTGATTTTGCTCACCGGCCACGGTGATGTGCCCATGGCGGTAGAAGCCATGCGCAACGGGGCCTATGACTTCCTTGAAAAACCCTTTACCCCGCAACACTTGCTGGGCAGCCTGCGCCGAGCCCTGGAGAAGCGCCAGCTGGTGCTGGAGAACCGCCGGTTGCACGAGCAGGCCGACCTCAAGTCACGCCTGGAGGGGACGCTGCTTGGCATGTCCCAAGGCCTGCAGCAGCTGCGCCGGCAAGTGCTGGAGCTGGCCAGCCTGCCGGTCAATGTGCTGATTCGTGGTGAAACCGGCAGTGGCAAGGAGCGTGTCGCCCGCTGCCTGCACGATTTTGGCCCGCGCGCCGACAAGCCGTTCGTTGCCCTCAACTGTGCAGCAATCCCAGAGTCGCTGTTCGAGGCCGAGCTGTTCGGTCACGAGAGCGGCGCCTTTACCGGCGCCCAGGGCAAGCGCATCGGCAAGCTGGAGTACGCCAACGGTGGCACGGTGTTCCTTGACGAAATCGAGAGCATGCCACTGGCGCAGCAGGCCAAGCTGCTACGGGTGATTCAGGAACAGAAGGTGGAGCGCCTGGGGGCCAACCAGAGCATCAGCGTCGACTTGCGAATCATTGCCGCGACCAAGCCCGACCTGCTCGACGAAGCCCGTGCCGGGCGCTTTCGCGAAGACCTGGCCTACCGCTTGAACGTGGCCGAGCTGCGCCTGGCACCATTGCGTGAACGGCGTGAGGACATCGCGCTGCTGTTCGACCACTTTGCCCGTGCAGCAAGCGAAAAGCTTGGGCGTGCCGCGCCGCCGCCGTCGGGAGCACAGCTGGCGCAACTGCTGTCGCATGACTGGCCGGGCAATGTGCGTGAACTGGCCAATGCGGCGGAGCGGCATGCATTGGGTTTGGGTTCGCCGAACATCGAGGTGGCGCCTGCCGGGCAATCGCTGGGCGAGCAAATGGAAGCGTTCGAGGCGCAATGCCTACGCGCGGCGTTGCGCCAGCATGGTGGGGCGATCAATGCAGTGATGGAGGCGTTGCAGCTGCCGCGGCGCACACTGAACGAGAAGATGCAGCGGCATGGTTTGGTACGTGAGGATTTTGTCGGGCGCGAATGAGCGGAAATCCGCTTATTGGTAATGACTAATAAGCAAACATCCGCTTACTTCTCGGCGATCTTGGGGCTGCTTTGCAGCCCATCGCGACGCAAGGCCGCTCCTACAAGGCCACTAACATGCGGGGTCTGGGCAGACTACGCCCTCAAATGAATCAGCCTGCACCCATTTGGCACACCTTCTGCAATCACCTGTGCAAGCTGCGCCACGGCGCGCTCCACAAAAACAACGAGAAGGTATCCCTGATGGATAACGCCACCTCCCTGCCCGCCGGGGCGGCCACCGCGCCTGCCGCAGAAAAAACCACCGCCAGCCGCCTGAAGTCGATTTTCAGCGGGTCCATCGGCAACATGGTCGAATGGTACGACTGGTACGTCTACGCCGCGTTCTCGCTGTACTTCGCCAAGGCCTTCTTCCCGGCCGGCGACTCCACCGCACAACTGCTCAACACCGCCGCGATCTTCGCCGTGGGCTTTCTGATGCGCCCGATCGGCGGCTGGCTGATGGGCCTGTACGCCGACCGCAAGGGCCGCAAGGCCGCGCTCATGGCTTCGGTACTGCTGATGTGCGCAGGCTCGTTGGTCATCGCCCTGACCCCGGGTTACGAAACCATCGGCGTCGCCGCGCCTATCCTGCTGGTCATCGCACGCCTGCTGCAGGGCCTGTCGGTAGGTGGTGAGTACGGCACCTCGGCCACCTACCTCAGCGAAATGGCCAGCAAGGAACGCCGTGGCTTCTTCTCCAGCTTCCAGTACGTGACCCTGATCTCCGGCCAGCTCATCGCCCTGGCGGTATTGATCGTCCTGCAGCAGACCCTGACCACCGAGCAGCTGTATGCCTGGGGCTGGCGCGTGCCGTTCGTGATCGGTGCGCTGTGCGCCGTAGTGGCCCTGTACCTGCGTCGCGGCATGGAAGAAACCGCATCGTTCACCAAGAAGGAAAAGGCCAAGGAAAGCCTGATGCGCACCCTACTGCGTCACCCCAAGGAGCTGATGACAGTGGTCGGCCTGACCATGGGCGGCACCCTGGCCTTCTACACCTACACCACCTACATGCAGAAGTACCTGGTCAACACCGTGGGCATGAGCATCAGCGACTCGACCACCATCTCGGCCGCCACGCTGTTCCTGTTCATGTGCCTGCAGCCGGTGATCGGCGGGCTGTCCGACAAGATCGGCCGACGTCCGATCCTGATCGCCTTCGGTGTGCTCGGCACCCTGTTCACCGTACCGATCCTCAGCACCCTGCACACCATCCAAACCTGGTGGGGCGCGTTCTTCCTGATCATGGCTGCTTTGATCATCGTCAGCGGCTACACCTCGATCAACGCCGTGGTCAAGGCCGAGCTGTTCCCAACTGAAATTCGCGCACTGGGCGTAGGCCTGCCATATGCGCTGACCGTGTCGATCTTCGGCGGTACCGCTGAGTACGTGGCCCTGTGGTTCAAGAGCGTCGGCATGGAAAGCGGCTTCTACTGGTACGTTACCGCCTGCATCGCTTGCTCGCTGCTGGTTTACGCAACCATGAAGGACACCAAGCAACACTCGCGAATTACTACTGATTGACGCAGGCCTGGTAATACTGAAAGGGGCGCACCATTGTATGGGGCGCCCCTTTTTTATGCCCGCTCTGATAAAGCATCTCGGCTGCCAAGTGCTTGTCAAAACAGGTTTATCGCCTTCGAGATCGAGCGCCGCGCGCGGCGCTCGATTTCAGCAACACCGCAAACATCAAGCCATACCTCCAAAGCCCCTGATGAGCCGATTCAAGACACCTCCAACGCCTGACGCGGTTCACGGCGCTGGTACCAGTTGGCCATCAGCACCAGCACCAGCAGCACCCCGCCCAGCACTGCCGAAGAGCCGACCGTGCCAAAGTCCAGGCCGCCCTTCTCATGCGGCTTGGTCAGGAAGTCACCCAAGGTGGCGCCAAACGGCCGGGTGAGCACGAACGCGACCCAGAACAACACAACGCCTGGGATGCGGGTCCAATATCGAGCCACCACCACCAATGCAATGGCACTGCCAATCAACAGTGCGCCACCGGCAAAGCCCAGCCCCGAGTCATCGGCCAGGTAATCGCCCAGCGCGGTGCCGAGGGTGTTGGAAAACAGGATTGCCACCCAGTAGAACAGCTCGCCCGTGCGGTTCTTGATACGGGTGACATCCAGCGGGTTGCCACTCAGACGCCAGACCAGGAAGGTCAGTAACAGGATGCCGATGAGCAGCGCCGAACCCGTGGCATAACCCAGCCCCAGGGTACGGTCCATGAAATCGGACATGGTGGTGCCAGCGGTACTGGTGGAGAGAATAACCAACCAGTACAGCATCGGGTGATAGCGGCGCGAGTACAACTGGCCCAGCAACGTCAGCAGAAACACGCTGATCAGCAGCAGCGAGCTAAGTGCATAGCCGATGTTCAGGGTCATCGACAGCAAGTCGCCTGCTGTTTCACCCAGGGTGGTAGCGCAGATCTTCATGACCCAGAAGGCCAAGGTGATTTGCGGGAGTTTGTTCATTGTTGTGCCGCTCCAGTTTTAGGTGCGGCGATGGTGCTGAGCAGCGTCTGAAAAATCGGTTGGTGATAGATGAAAAATACGTTCATCGGCCATCTGCTTCAGATTTTTCCTTCTTAACGCCCTATTAATTCCACCTCATCAAGCTGCAATGGCTGGCAGAACGTTGGTGCAAGCACCGACGTACCTTGGGCCAGGCTGCTGCCTGATTGATGGTATGCGCACCCATATATATCTATTTATTAGATTTTTAACCGCTATTTTTTGCGCTTTTTAATCTAATTAATAGGCGTAGCATTTAACCCATAGAAACAAACAACTCACGAACCCCTGGAGCAACGACCATGAAAAACAAACTGATCCTCACCCTGGCCCTCTCGGTTCTCGCAACGGGCGCCTTTGCCGAAGATGGCTTCGATCGCACCAACGCCCACACCTTCGCCGCAGCCCAGACTCAATCCGCTAGTTACGTTGAAGACGGCTTTGACCGCACCGGCGGCCAACGCTTCGCCGAAGACGGCTTCGACCGCACCGGCGGCCAACGCTTCGCCGAAGACGGCTTCGACCGCACCGGCGGCCAACGCTTCGCCGAAGATGGCTTCGACCGCACCAACGCCCACCGCATCAGCTGATCCCTGATGCGAGCACCCAGCCCGGCTTTAGCCGGGCTTGATCATTTGCAGGCGAGCTCAGGCTTGGCACACTAGGCACCTTGTCCACCAGGAGGTAGGGCCAGCAAGCCCAGCACAGATGTATTACTACGAACCCGCCAAAGGCCACGGCCTGCCCCACGACCCGTTCAATGCCATCGTCGGTCCCCGCCCTATCGGCTGGATCTCCTCTCAAGACCGCGACGGTCGCCTGAACCTGGCGCCATACAGCTTCTTCAACGCCTTCAACTACATCCCGCCGATCATCGGTTTCTGCAGCGTCGGGCGCAAAGACAGCCTGAACAACATCGAGCAGACCGGTGAATTCGTCTGGAACCTGGCCACCCGCCCACTGGCCGAGCAAATGAACCTGAGCTGCGCGCCAGTTGCTGCCGATGTGAGCGAATTTGAACTGAGCGGCCTCACTGCCGCACCGTCGAGCATCGTCAAGGTGCCGCGCGTGGGCGAAACCCCGGTAGCCTTCGAGTGCAAGGTCAGCCAGATCGTCCAGCTCAAGCGGGCCGACCAGGCATTGGTGCCTAGCTGGCTGATCCTCGGGGAAGTCGTGGCGGTGCACATTGCCGAGCACCTGTTGAACAACGGCATCTACGATACCGCTGCCGCCGAGCCGATCCTGCGTGGCGGTGGCCCGGCGGACTATTTCGAACTGGGCAATCTGTTCAAGATGGCCCGGCCGCCAGCCTGATCACCAGACCAGCTCGCCCTCTTCGCTGACGCCCTGCAGGCGTTGCAGCTCGGCGGTGGCCGCTTCGTCGGCGGCCACGGCGCCCTTGAACACCTGCCCGTCGAGCACCTTGTGAAAGCGTGGTGCACCGCCCATGCCCAGGGCCTTGACCGCGATGGCCGCGTTGTAGCCACCCCCCTCCACCGGCACCATCGCCGAAACCGCTTCGAAATGAGTAAATTCCCTACGTGCCATGTCGCTATCCGCTTGGTTGAACAAGTGCGTCACTTTACCTCATCCACCCTCAATCGAAGGTATGCAAGTCCAGGCTACTGACCACACGCGCCTGCACCAGCTCACCAAACACCTCCAGCGTCGGCGAAGCAAAGTAGCCACTCATCGCCTGCTGGTCCTGCCAGCTACCACTGAGCAGCCACAGGTCAGCATCAGCCTGCGAACGCTGCACGGTGAAACTCAGGCAACCCGGCGCACGCAGCGAGGGCTCGAGCAGGTCACGCAGGCGCGCGCCCAGCTCTGCAGAACGCCCGCTGCTGGCACGAATGAAAGCAAGATGGGTGACCGGTTGTTTTAGGGTCATTGCACAATCTCCTTGAAGCGGGCGGACGGAAAAGCCAGGCTGCCAAGGTTAGGGGCTCACCCGCGCGGCGCGTTAGGCCAATACTGCACGTCGATTGCCTGATCCTGCAGCGCTGCAGGATCAGGCAATCGACGTGCAGCTTTCGACTAGCGCCCGTCTGTGCCCAAACCTATGCTGCGTCGGTCAGTAGAGGAAAGCCATCATGACCACCGCCACGTCCACCGACCCCACCCTGGAACTGCAGCGCCTGGAACTGGCCGAATTGATTACCCGCCACGCCGGCGAGCCCCACGGCCCGGCCTCGGCCATCGATGACCTGTACCTGGTGCGCTACACCGAGAACGTGCGCTCGGTGCCGACCCTTGCGCAACCCGCCCTGTGCATCCTTGCCCAAGGCAGCAAAAGCCTGTTTCTCGGCGACGAGCAGTACGCCTACGACCCACTGCATTACATGGTGGTCTCGGTGACCTTGCCGCTAAGCGGCGTGAAGCTCGATGCCAGCCCGGAGAACCCCAGCCTGGGCCTGCGCATGGACCTGGACCCGGCCGAAATCAGCCAGCTGATCGCCGAGAGCGGACCGATGCTGGTACCCAATAGACCTTCGGGCCGTGGCTTGTACGTGGAAAGGACTGATGCGGCGTTGCTTGACGCCCTGCTACGGCTGATCCGCCTGCTGGACACACCGCGTGATATCGCGATGTTGGCACCGCTGTTCCGCCGCGAGATTCTCTACCGTTTGCTGCGTGGGCCGCAGGGTTGCAGGCTGTATGAAATCGCGTTGGCCAACAGCCAGACCCACCGGGTTTGCCAAGCCATAACCTGGCTTAACAACAACTACCAGCAGCCGCTGCGTATCGAGGACCTGGCCCGTGAGGTCAACCTCAGCACCTCGACCTTGCACCACCGCTTCAAGGCCGTGACGTCGATGAGCCCGTTGCAGTATCAGAAGCAGTTGCGCCTGCAGGAGGCCCGGCGGCTCATGCTGAACGACGGGCTCGAGGCGGCGGTGGCGGCCTATAGGGTGGGGTATGAAAGCCCGTCGCAGTTCAGCCGTGAATACAGCCGGCTTTACGGCGCGCCACCGATTCGGGATGTGGCCAGGTTGCGGGCTACTGCTGGCTAAAGTCGGGCTGATCCTGTACTGGCCACTTCGCGGGTAACCCCGCGAAGTGGCCGTAACAGGTTAAGCGCTACATCATCGCAGCACTGTTTCTTGCCACTGGTTCTGGTCAACCTGGATCAAGGTCGGCCCCTTGCGCTCCAACGCCAGCCCCAGTGCTGCCTGTAGCTGCACCACATCCGTCACATGCTCCGCCGCCGCGCCCAACGCCCGCGCCACACCGATGAAGTCCGGGGTATGGATATCCACGCCTACCGGCTCGATCGCCCGGTTGACCATGTACTTCTTGATCTCCTCGTACCCCTGGTTATTCCACAACAGCACGACCAGCGGCACCTGCGCCTCCACCGCACTGGCCAGCTCCGGCAGGGTGAACTGCAAGCCGCCATCACCAATCAAGCACACCGCTGGCGCACGTTGGTCGGCCTGTTCGGCACTGCCCAACCAGGCGCCCATGGCCGCAGGCAGTGCATAACCCAGGGTGCCGTAACCGGTCGAGGCATTGAACCAGCGACGCGGCTGGTGCATGTCCAGGGTCAGGTTGCCGGTGTACACCGGTTGGGTGGAATCGCCCACCAGAATGGCATTGGGCAGGCGTTCGAGAATGGCGTTCAGCAAACGCGTCTGGCTCAAGGTCGGCTGGTCCCAATCTGCTGCCAGAGCCTGGCGTAGCTTGGCCACGCGGGCCTCACCCCAAGTGCTTTCGTGCACCGGTTGCGGCTGGGCCTGCAAGGCACCGAACAACGCTTCGGCGGCCAGCTCGGCATCGGCGACCAGCGCCAGCTCCGGCAGGTAGTTGCGCACCGTCTGGTCCGGGTCGATATCGATGCGCAGCAGGCTGCCCGGGATCTCGAAACCGCCCTTGAAGGTCACGTCGTAATCGGTTTCGGCAAGTTCGGTGCCAATCGCCAGCACCACGTCGGCCTCGGCCACCAACTCACGTGTGGCCGGCAGCGACTGGGTCGAACCGATCTGCAACGGGTGGCTGGCCGGCAGCAAGCCTTTGGCATTGATGGTCAGCGCCACCGGGGCCTGAAGGTGTTCAGCCAGGCGTGCCAGCGCAGCCCCCGCAGCCAATGCCCCGCCACCGGCAAGAATCAGCGGCCGACGTGCACTGGCCAGGCGCTCAGCCATCTGCGCCACCGCCTGCGGAGCCGCTCCTGCCCGGCTGCCACGTACCGGGCGGCCCGGCAACAGGAAGTCAGCCGGTTCGACCAGTACATCGAGCGGTATCTCGATGTGCACCGGGCGCGGCCGGGCACTGTCGAACACGGCAAATGCTCGGGCCAGCACCTGCGGCAAGTCTGCGGCACTCATCAAGGTGTGGGAAAACGCAGCCACACCCGCTACCAGCGCGGCCTGGTTGGGCAGCTCATGCAGCTTGCCACGGCCACCGCCCAACTGGTCGCGGGTCTGCACGCTGGAAATTACCAGCATCGGAATCGAATCGGCATAGGCCTGGCCCATGGCCGTGGTGATGTTGGTCATGCCAGGGCCGGTGATGATGAAGCACACCCCGGGTTTGCCACGGGTGCGCGCATAGCCGTCAGCCATGAACCCGGCCCCCTGCTCGTGACGCGGGGTGATGTGGCGAATGGACGAACCCGCCAGGCCACGGTAGAGCTCCACGGTATGTACACCGGGAATGCCGAAGACATGGTCCACGCCATAGCCTTCAAGGAGTTTGACCAGTACTTCACCGCAGGTTGCCATTGGGGTTCACCATGAATCTTGTTGGGTTATGCCCTTATTGGACCCAAGCCACGGCTATCCCCACAATGTAAAAAAACACATACTAGCCATGTCCTGTGATCATGGCTTACTGCAATGAAACGCCTCCCGCCTCTGCCTACCCTGTACACCTTTCTGGTCACTGCCCAGCACTGCAATTTCACCCGTGCAGGGCAACAGTTGCACATCACCCAGGGCGCCGTCAGCCGGCAGATCGCAGCCCTCGAAGAGCACCTGGGTTATGCGCTGTTCAAGCGTGAGGCCCGCGGTTTGAGCCTGACCCGTGAAGGCCAGGACTGGCTGCCTCGGGTGCAGCAGGTGTTCGCGCTGATCGATCAAGGCGTGCGCGAGGTGGGCGAGCACAGCACGACCTTGCAGCTCAAGGCGCCGACCTGCGTGATGCGCTGGCTACTGCCACGCCTGATGGAATGGCAAGCCCTGCGCCCGGACATACCGGTCGAACTCACCACCACCGTGCAGCATGGGGTGGATTTTCGCCGCGAGGGCTTTGACGCCGCGGTGGTCTATGGCGATGCACCGAACCACGGGCTGCACGTGCGCAAGTTGTTCGATGAGCAACTGACACCGGTATGCGCACCGTCACTGCTTCAAGGGCCGCTGCCCTTGCAGCAGGTGGAAGACCTGGCGCGGCACATGCTGCTGCACCCGTCACGAGATGAGCATGATTGGCGGTTGTGGTTGCAGGCAGCAGGTGTGACGCTGGCCAGTCATGGGCCCAAGCAGCATTTCGAGACGCTGGACATGGCAATGGCCATGGCCTCGCAGGGGACTGGCGTGGCTATCGGTGATTGGTCGCTGATTGGCGATGACTTGCGCGGGGGGCGGCTGTGCATGCCGTTTGCGCTGAAGGTGCTGACGGGTAAAGGTTATTACCTGGTAAGCCAGGCCAGAAGCTTGCCACCGGGTTTAGTGGAGTTGCTGGATTGGCTGCAGCGCCAGGCTAGCCAGTGAGGGCCCATACACGGGCACGCACGCTCCCACAGGTACAGCACAGGGCTTGGAATTTGTGCAATACCTGTGGGAGCGTGCGTGCCCACGAAGCAGGCGACTCAGTAACCGACTGTGAAGCGCT
This sequence comes from Pseudomonas sp. NY8896, assembly GCF_039634505.1. NCBI lineage: Bacteria > Pseudomonadati > Pseudomonadota > Gammaproteobacteria > Pseudomonadales > Pseudomonadaceae > Pseudomonas > Pseudomonas sp. NY8896. Next base: position 1,711,060 of record NZ_CP132350.1, on the reverse strand, counting down.
GCCGTGAATGCGCAGGCTTTTCCAGCTCGTCGAGCATGGCAATCGCATAATCGGCAAAGGTGATCCAGCTCTTGCCGTCCGCACCGATCAGCAGGTGATCCTTACCCAACGTGTAGCGCCCGCTACGTTCACCTTCAACGAACTCCGCCGACGGCGAGAGAAAGGTCCAGTCCAGGTTTGGCTCGCGCTGCAACGCCTCCAGAAAACGCACCCCGGCAGTGGCCTCGGCCTTGTAGGCTTCCGGGAAGTCCGGGCTGTCGATCACCCGGTGCCCCGACGGCAACAACAGGCTGCCGGCCCCCCCCACCACCAGCAACCGCTTGACCCCGGCGCGCTTGACAGGCTCGATGATCGCGTGCGGCTCGATGGTCGAAAAATGCGCCGCGCTCAACACCGCGTCCACACCCTCGACAGCCGCTTGCAGGGCCGCGCTATCCTTGGCATCCAGCGCTTTGACGGTCACCCCGTCACGCCCCTGCAAACGGGAAGGGTCGCGGGCAATGGCCAGCACACTATGGCCACGGCGCAGGGCCTCTTCCAGCAACTGGCTGCCAGCGCGGCCAGTGGCACCGATGATTGCAATCTTGCTCATGGGAAACTCTCCATCAGTTGAACGGAATTACCACTTCATCTCGCCCTTGGCGACCTTGGCCCCAAGCTCCAGGGAGCTTTCATCGGCCAGGCCTGGGTAACGATGCTTCATGGCCTCGATCAAGGCGCCAGCATCTTTTGCTTTGACGGTTTCGGCATCGAAATCACGAATGTAGTTCGCAGTGAAACGCACAGCTTGCAATGAACGGCTGCTGTCCCCCAGATAATGGCCCGGGACGACTGTGCGCGGCGCCAGCGCTTCGATCCGCGCCAGGGTGGCGAGCCAATCGGCATGCGACTTGGCTGTTTGGGTATCGGCCATCCACACATGAATATGCTCGGACACCACTACCCCACCGACCACCGCCTTGATCGACGGGATCCAGACAAAGCTGCGGTCTGGCTGTGGGCCGTCAAGGCCAACCACGTCCAAGGCCTGCCCTTCCAGCATCAGGCGGTTGCCTTCGAGCACTTGCGGCAGCACCAGCCGCGCGGGCTTGTCCGCCCCCATCTGCGGCCCCCAGTACGCCAGCTTGGCGTCCATGGTCTGGCGAATATGCGCAACGGTCGCGGCCGAAGCCAGCACCTTGGCGTCGGGGAAAGCCTGGGTCAGGGTATCCAGGCCGAAATAGTAATCCGGGTCGCCATGGCTGATGTAGATGCTGGTCAGGTGCTTGCCACCGGCTCGCAAGCGCTGTACCAACTGCTCGGCCTGGGCTTTGCCGAACTGGGCATCGACCAGCACGGCGTCATGTTGGCCACTGACGATCACCGAGCTGATCGGGAATATCGCTTCGTGCCCGGGGTTGTAGACTTCCAGCTGCAAGGGCTCGGCAGCCAGCACCGGGCCGGCCAGGGTAACGCAGGCCAGCAGCAGGCCACGCAAAGGAGAGAACAGGGACATGAGCAACGCCTTCAGCTGAACAATGCCCAACAGCTTAGTTGCCCAATCCGTCACAAAAAATGCGATGCTCGAACATAGTTTGTTTCTGAAATCGGGCAAATCATGGACCGTCTGAACGCCATGCGCGTATTCGTAACCGTCGTCGACCTGGGCAGCCAGTCGGCGGCAGCGGATCATCTGCAATTGTCGCGACCGGTAGTATCGCGCTATCTGGCCGAGCTGGAGGACTGGGTTGGCGCGCGGCTGATGCAGCGCACCACGCGCAAGCTCAGCCTCACGGCCGCCGGCCAGGAAACCCTGCCCCGCTGCCGGCAACTGCTGGACCTGGCCGGCGACCTGCAGGCCGCCGTGCAGCAGCCGGAAGACGCACCAAAGGGTGCACTGCGTATCAGCGTCAGTACCTCATTTGGCCAAGCACAGTTGGTGGACGCCGTAGCAGCCTACGTGCAGCGTTACCCTGGAGTGAAGGTGGAACTGCAAATGCTCGACCGCACCGTCAACCTGGTGGACGAGCGCATCGACCTGGCCATTCGTACCAGCAACGACCTGGACCCCAACCTGATCGCCCGGCGCCTGAGCGTGTGCCGCTCGGTGGTGTGCGCGGCACCGGCCTACCTGCACGAGCACGGCACGCCACAACGGGTCGAGGAACTGAGCCGACACAACTGCCTGACCCACGCCTACTTCGGCCACAGCCTGTGGCATTTCGAGGTGGCCGGGCAGCACGTCGCCGTGCCGGTGGCGGGGAACATCAGCGCCAACGAGGCGATGACCCTGCAGAAGGCAGCACTGGCTGGCGCGGGTATCGCCATGCTGCCGACCTATCAGGCAGCCGAGGCCCTGCGCCGAGGCGAACTGATTCGCCTGCTGCCCGAGGCGAGGCCGCGTGAATTGAACCTGAATGCGGTGTACACGTCGCGCAAACACATGCCGGCAACCTTGCGGAGCATGCTGGATTTTCTAGTGCTGCGGTTCAAGGACGAGCCGGAGTGGGACCAGGATCTATACTAATGCTGTACACCCCTATCGCTGTAATGGGAGGTGAGCACCATGGGTATCAAATCAAGAAGAGTCGCCGTTGTCATGGCCCTGACCGCAGTCGCAGGGCTGTATGGCTCGGCCTGCTGGCGCGTCGAGCTGCTGCGCAGCCAGCCTAGCGCCGCCAACAGCTGCGAGCGGGCACATTGCGTGCCCCACACCGCAACCTTGAGCGCCGTCCGTTGAGTCGACGGCGCCCTGCCGGTCACTCTTCGACGCTCATGTATTCCTTGGCCCAGCGGATGTAATCCTCAGGCTGGGTGTAGGTGTGCGAGAGTTCGGTGGCACTGAGGTTTTCCGACTTGTTCTGCTGGCCACGCTGCAGCCGCAAGCAATCGTAGGTGGCCTTGATCGCGGCAAAGTAGGCCGCGTGACCATCGACCACAATGCGCACGCCCAAGCGCGCCAGGCGCTCGTCGTCGCGCAGGTTCGGGTTGCCATAGGTGACCAGCATCAGCGGCACAGTCAAGTGCTCGGCAATCTGCTCGAGCTGTTCGAAGTCCTTAACCCCCACCATGCAGATAGCATCGGCACCGGCCTTCTGGTAGCTCTGGGTACGCACAATGATTTCTTCGGTGCTGAGTACCCCAGCGTTGGTACGGGCAATGATCGACAGCGACGAATCGACCCGCGCCTCCAGGGCCGCACGGATCTTGCCAACGCCCTCTTCGACCGGGATCAGGTCGGTGGACTTGCGCCCGAACTGGGCTGGCAGCAGCGTGTCTTCGATGGTCAGTGCGGCCACACCGGCGCGCTCCAGTTCGATCACCGTGCGCATCACGTTCAGCGCATTGCCATAGCCGTGGTCAGCGTCGGCCAGCACCGGCAGTTGCGCGACCCGACCGATACGGGTGGCCTGCTCGACGAACTCGCTGAGGGTGATCAGGGCGAAGTCCGGTGCGGCCAGCACCTGCAAGGATGCAACGGAACCACCGAGGATACCGACCTCGAAGCCCAGGTCTGCGGCAATGCGTGCCGACATCGGGTCGAACACCGATGCCGTGTGGAAACAGGAACCTGAAGCGAGCAGCTCGCGGAAGGCAAAACGCAGATCTTGATGGGAAGCCTTGGGCATGATCACTCCGCAATTAAGTTGAAATTTGAACGGTAACTACCGACCCCTGTAATCGGGTCTACCTGACCTGTTCCAACCGTCGCCATCTGGGCGGTCATGCTCGACATGCAGGCAGAGGAATAAAAGGTGTGGGAGACAGCGGCCTGAAAAACCTGCGGCAGAATGTTGCACCAACCTGGTGCAAGCCCCGGATTTCAGCCCCTGTGGCATACCAACGATATCACGCGGCCATGCAGCACTGGATGAATGCGCCAATGCCGATTCGGCATAGGGGATGCAGATAGTACATAGGAAGCTACCTAACTCAGGTTACAATTCGTGGGCCTCTATGGGAGTGGGCTTGCCCACAAAGAGGCTTGCATAGACAAGACAAGGTATTCCCGTGACTGCTGCCCTGCCCCCCACCACCCTGCGCAACGTGCTCACTGCCCTGATGCTGGCCATCTTCCTCGGCGCACTGGACCAGACCATCGTCGCCGTCTCGCTGCCGGCCATCTCGGCCCAGTTCAACGACGTCGGCCTGCTGGCCTGGGTGATCTCCGGGTACATGGTGGCAATGACCGTGGCCGTACCAATCTACGGCAAGCTGGGCGACCTTTACGGCCGGCGCCGGATGATCCTCACCGGGATCAGCTTGTTCACCCTGGCCTCGATTGCCTGTGCCATGGCCCAGGACATGCAGCAGTTGGTGCTGGCCCGGGTACTCCAGGGCATTGGCGCGGGCGGTATGGTCTCGGTGAGCCAGGCGATCATCGGCGACTTCGTACCGCCGCGTGAACGCGGCCGCTACCAGGGCTATTTCAGCAGCATGTACGCCGTGGCCAGCGTCGCCGGGCCAGTGCTGGGCGGCTGGCTGACCGAGTACTTGTCGTGGCGCTGGGTATTCTGGATCAACCTGCCGCTGGGGCTGGTCGCCTTGTGGGCCATACGCCGCGCCCTCGCCAGCATGCCGGTGCAGCGTCGCGAGGCCCAGGTCGACTACCTTGGCGCCGTGCTGTTGATCCTCGGCCTTGGCAGCCTGCTGCTGGGGATCACCTTGGTCGGCCAGGGCCACGCCTGGGCCGACCCGGCCGTGCTGGCGCTGTTCGCCTGCGCCCTACTCGGCCTGGCGTTGTTCATCGCCCACGAGCGCCGCTGCCCAGAGCCGCTGCTGCCGCTCGGGCTGTTCGGCAACCGGGTGGCGGTACTTTGCTGGGGGGTGATCTTCTTCGCCAGCTTCCAGTCGATTTCCCTGACCATGCTCATGCCCTTGCGCTACCAGGGCATCACTGGCGCCGGTGCCGACAGCGCTGCCCTGCACCTGCTGCCACTGGCCATGGGGTTGCCCATGGGGGCCTTTACAGGCGGGCGCATGACCAGCCGGACCGGGCGCTACAAGCCGCAGATCCTGGCCGGTGCGCTGCTGATGCCAGTGGCCATTTTCGCCATGGCACTGACGCCGCCGCAGTCAACGTTGCTCAGTGCACTGTTCATGCTGCTGACCGGCATTGCTTGCGGGCTGCAGTTTCCGACCTCGCTGGTGGGCACGCAAAGCGCGGTGGCCAGCAAGGACATTGGCGTGGCCACCAGCACCACCAACCTGTTCCGCTCGCTGGGCGGGGCCATGGGCGTGGCGTGCATGTCCAGCCTGTTGCTGGCACTGCTGCACCAAGGTGGTTTCGAATTGCTGGGTAACCCGTTGCTGGGGAGCCTGAAGGCCGGTGAAGTGGACCTGGTGACACAGGGACGCTTGCTGGAGACATTCCGGCAGTTGCTGATGGGCAGCGCGCTGATTGCGGTACTGGGGCTTTTTGCCGCATTGGCGTTGCCTGACAGACAACTGCGCGGGTACTAATATCCCAGGGGCTGCAAGGCGGCCACGCTGTTAATCCCCTCTTAACACAAAGGGGAAACACTCCCTCACAATCCTTAACAAAGTGTCATTTGCGCAACGCCGGGCTCAAGCGCAGCATATCCAGCCCGGTGTCGACCCACTTTTCGACATCACCCAACAGATCGACACTGTCAGGCAGCAGCAGCCAGCGCCCGATCAGGCCATCGACATAGGCGAACATGGCCACCGCCGCGCGCTCGACATCCAGCTCGCCAGGCAACTGGCCCCGGCGTACGGCATTGGCCAACGCCAGGGTGATGCCCTTGTGGCAATCCAGCACCGCACCCTGGCGCTGCTGGCGAATTTCACACATGTCATCGGTGAACTCGCACTTGTGATGCAGGATTTCATTGATACGCCGGGTTCGGGCATCGAGCACCAGCTCGTTGAACACTTGCAACAGCAGCTTGCGCATGCAGCCAAGCGGGTCGAGTTCGTCCTCGCTTTCGCTCGCCCGCGCCAAATGGTCATGGGTCTCGTGCAGGCTGTCGAGCAACGCCTGCACCAACTCGGCCTTGTTGTTGAAGTGCCAGTAGATAGCCCCGCGCGTCACACCCGCGAGTTCGGCGATGTCAGCCAGTGTGGTTCGCGCAACCCCGCGCTTGTAGAAGGCCTTTTCCGCCGCCTCGATGATCTGGGCGCGGGTTTCCTGGGCTTCTTCTTTGGTTCGACGGACCATGGCAGTACAACCTCATCTGGCCCGAACGCGCAGCGCGTGCGGGGAACGCTCCGGTGGCACCTCTGCAGGGGGCCTCACGGATGAGCTAATCAAGGGCTGTGGCAGTACCCAAGTACAACCCAGCGGTATTTACAAACAACCATGAATGTAAGTATATTCCTTAGCAAGCTATTTATCCACCGGATAGCAATTTTTCCAGATCAAGTCTCTTCCATTACTCTTGAGCGTCTCCCTGCTCCTGCGACCCGAGGATCCTCATGCAATTCAAGCCAGCCGTTACCGCTCTGGTTTCCGCCGTCGCCCTGGCAACCCTGCTCAGTGGCTGCAAGAAAGAAGAAGCAGCGCCAGCGGCGCAGGCTCCTCAGGTCGGCGTCGTGACCATCCAGCCCCAAGCCTTCACCCTGACCTCGGAATTGCCGGGGCGTACCACTGCCTACCGCGTCGCCGAGGTGCGCCCGCAGGTCAACGGCATCATCCTCAAGCGCCTGTTCAAGGAAGGCAGCGACGTCAAGGAAGGCCAGCAGCTGTACCAGATCGACCCTGCCGTGTACGAAGCCACCCTGGCCAATGCCCAGGCCAACCTGCAGGCTACCCGCTCACTGGCCGAGCGCTACAAGCAGCTGATTGACGAGCAAGCCGTCTCCAAACAGGAATACGACGACGCCAATGCCAAACGATTGCAGGCCGAGGCTTCGCTCAAGAGCGCCCAGATCGACCTGCGCTACACCAAGGTTCTGGCACCGATCAGCGGCCGTATCGGTCGTTCTTCGTTCACCGAAGGTGCACTGGTGAGCAACGGCCAGACCAACGCCATGGCCACCATCCAGCAACTCGACCCGATCTACGTCGACGTTACCCAGTCCACCGCCGAGCTGCTCAAGCTGCGCCGTGACCTGGAGAGCGGCCAGTTGCAGAAGGCCGGCGACAACGCCGCCTCGGTTCAGCTGGTGCTGGAAGACGGCAGCCTGTTCAAGCAGGAAGGTCGCCTGGAGTTCTCCGAAGTCGCGGTCGACGAAACCACCGGCTCGGTCACCCTGCGCGCCCTGTTCCCCAACCCTGACCACACCCTGCTGCCAGGCATGTTCGTGCATGCGCGGCTGAAGGCCGGGGTCAACGCCAACGCCATCCTGGCGCCGCAACAAGGCGTGACCCGCGACCTGAAAGGCGCGCCGACCGCACTGGTGGTCAACCAGGAAAACAAGGTCGAACTGCGTCAGTTGAAGGCCAACCGTACCCTGGGCAGCGACTGGCTGATCGAAGAAGGCCTCAACCCAGGTGACCGCCTGATTACCGAAGGGCTGCAGTACGTGCGCCCAGGTGTCGAGGTGAAGGTCAGCGAAGCCACCAACGTCCAGAAGCCGGCCAGCCCTGATCAGGCCAACGCGGCAAAAGCAGACGCCAAAGCGGAGTAAACCATGTCGAAGTTCTTTATCGATCGCCCGATCTTCGCCTGGGTGATCGCCTTGGTGATCATGCTGGTCGGGGCCTTGTCGATCCTGAAGTTGCCGATCAACCAGTACCCCAGCATCGCACCGCCGGCCATCGCCATCGCCGTGACCTACCCGGGCGCCTCGGCGCAAACCGTGCAGGACACCGTAGTGCAGGTGATCGAGCAGCAGCTCAACGGTATCGACAACCTGCGTTATGTGTCGTCGGAAAGTAACTCCGACGGCAGCATGACCATTACCGCCACCTTCGAACAGGGCACCAACCCTGACACCGCCCAGGTTCAGGTACAGAACAAGCTGAACCTGGCCACCCCACTGCTGCCACAAGAAGTGCAACAGCAAGGTATCCGCGTCACCAAGGCTGTGAAGAACTTCCTGCTGGTGATCGGCCTGGTGTCCGAAGACGGCAGCATGACCAAGGATGACTTGGCCAACTACATCGTCTCCAACATGCAGGACCCGATCTCGCGTACAGCGGGTGTGGGTGACTTCCAGGTGTTCGGCGCACAGTACGCCATGCGTATCTGGCTCGACCCGGCCAAGCTGAACAAATTCCAGCTGACCCCGGTCGACGTCAAGACCGCCGTGGCCGCGCAGAACGTGCAGGTGTCCTCCGGCCAGCTCGGCGGCCTGCCGGCCATGCCGGGCACCCAGCTGAACGCCACCATCATCGGCAAGACCCGCCTGCAAACCGCCGAGCAGTTCGAGAAGATCCTGCTCAAGGTCAACAACGACGGTTCGCAGGTGCGTCTGGGTGATGTCGCCCAGGTAGGCCTGGGGGGTGAAAACTACGCGGTCAGCGCTCAGTTCAACGGCAAGCCGGCTTCCGGCCTGGCAGTAAAACTGGCTACCGGCGCCAACGCCCTGGACACCGCCAAGGCACTGCGCGAAACCATCAAAGGCCTGGAACCGTTCTTCCCGCCTGGGGTGAAAGCGGTATTCCCGTATGACACCACTCCGGTGGTCACCGAATCGATCAGCGGCGTGATCCACACCCTGATCGAAGCCGTGGTCCTGGTGTTCCTGGTGATGTACCTGTTCCTGCAGAACTTCCGCGCTACCATCATCACCACCATGACCGTACCGGTGGTGTTGCTGGGTACCTTCGGCATCCTTGCCGCCGCGGGCTTCAGCATCAACACCCTGACCATGTTCGCCATGGTCCTGGCCATCGGTTTGCTGGTGGACGACGCCATCGTCGTGGTGGAAAACGTCGAGCGGGTGATGTCCGAGGAAGGCTTGCCGCCCAAGGAAGCCACCAAGCGTTCGATGGAACAGATCCAGGGTGCCCTGGTGGGTATCGCCCTGGTGCTGTCGGCCGTACTGCTGCCGATGGCGTTCTTCGGCGGTTCCACGGGTGTGATCTACCGGCAGTTCTCCATCACCATCGTCTCGGCCATGGGCCTGTCGGTGCTGGTTGCGCTTATCTTCACCCCGGCGCTTTGCGCCACCATGCTCAAGCCGCTGAAGAAGGGCGAGCACCACACTGCCAAAGGCGGCTTCTTCGGTTGGTTCAACCGCAACTTCGACCGCAGCGTGAACGGCTACGAGCGCAGCGTGGGCACTATCCTGCGCAACAAGGTGCCGTTCCTGCTGGCCTATGCGCTGATCGTGGTCGGCATGATCTGGCTGTTCGCTCGCATCCCAACCGCGTTCCTGCCCGAGGAAGACCAGGGCGTGCTGTTCGCCCAGGTGCAAACCCCGGCAGGCTCCAGTGCCGAGCGCACCCAGGTGGTGGTCGACCAGATGCGTGAGTATCTGTTGAAGGATGAAGCCGACACCGTAGCGTCCGTGTTCACCGTCAACGGCTTCAACTTTGCCGGTCGCGGGCAGAGTTCGGGCATGGCATTCATCATGCTCAAACCCTGGGATGAACGTTCCAAGGAGAACAGCGTGTTCGCCCTGGCCCAGCGTGCCCAGCAGCACTTCTTCACCTTCCGTGATGCAATGGTGTTCGCCTTCGCCCCACCTGCGGTACTCGAACTGGGTAACGCCACCGGTTTCGACGTGTTCCTGCAGGACCGCGGTGGTGTCGGCCACGAGAAGTTGATGGAAGCGCGCAACCAGTTCCTGGCCAAGGCCGCGCAGAGCAAGATCCTCAGCGCTGTGCGCCCTAACGGCCTGAACGATGAACCGCAGTACCAGTTGACCATCGATGACGAGCGTGCCAGCGCCCTGGGCGTGACCATTGCCGACATCAACAACACCCTGTCGATTGCCCTGGGTGCCAGCTACGTCAACGACTTCATCGACCGTGGCCGAGTCAAGAAGGTGTACATCCAGGGCGAACCCAACGCCCGAATGAGCCCTGAAGACCTGCAGAAGTGGTACGTGCGCAACGGCAAAGGCGAGATGGTGCCGTTCTCCTCCTTCGCCAAAGGCGAATGGACCTACGGCTCGCCGAAACTGTCGCGTTACAACGGCGTCGAGGCGATGGAAATCCTCGGTGCGCCGGCGCCGGGCTACAGTACCGGTGAAGCCATGGCCGAGGTCGAGCGCATCGCTGGCGAACTGCCAAGCGGCGTAGGCTTCTCCTGGACCGGCATGTCCTACGAGGAAAAGCTCTCCGGTTCGCAGATGCCGGCGCTGTTCGCCCTCTCGGTACTGTTCGTGTTCCTGTGCCTGGCAGCCCTGTACGAAAGCTGGTCGATCCCGATCGCCGTGGTACTGGTAGTACCGCTGGGTATCATCGGTGCACTGATCGCCACCAGTCTGCGCGGCTTGTCCAACGACGTGTACTTCCTGGTCGGCCTGTTGACCACCATCGGCCTGGCGGCGAAAAACGCCATTCTGATCGTCGAGTTCGCCAAGGAACTGCACGAGCAAGGCCGCAGCCTGTACGACGCGGCGATCGAGGCGTGCCGCATGCGTCTGCGCCCGATCATCATGACCTCGCTGGCGTTCATCCTTGGCGTGGTACCGTTGACCATCGCCAGCGGCGCCGGCGCCGGCAGCCAGCACGCCATCGGTACGGGTGTGATCGGCGGCATGATCAGTGCGACCGTACTGGCTATCTTCTGGGTACCGCTGTTCTTCGTCGCAGTGTCGTCGCTGTTCGGCAGCAAAGAGCCGGAAAAAGACGTCACCCCTGAAACTCCACGTTATGAGGCTGGGCAATGACCAAGTCTTTGTTGTCCCTGGCGGTAACCGCTTTCATTCTTGGCGGCTGCTCGCTGATCCCTGACTACCAGACCCCGGAAGCGCCGGTGGCTGCGCAGTGGCCGCAAGGCCCTGCGTACTCGCCAACGCAATCGGCGGATGTTGCCGCCGCCGAACAGGGCTGGCGCCAGTTCTTCCACGATCCGGCACTGCAACAGCTGATCCAGACCTCGCTGGTGAACAACCGCGACCTGCGCGTCGCGGCGCTGAACCTGGACGCCTACCGCGCGCAGTACCGCATTCAGCGTGCCGACCTGTTCCCGGCGGTTTCGGCCACCGGCAGCGGCAGCCGCCAGCGCGTCCCGGCGAACATGTCGCAAACCGGTGAATCTGGCATCACCAGCCAGTATTCGGCCACCCTGGGTGTCAGCGCCTACGAGCTGGACCTGTTCGGCCGCGTGCGCAGCCTGACCGAGCAAGCCTTGGAAACCTATCTGTCCAGCGAGCAGGCGCGTCGTTCCACGCAAATCGCCCTGGTGGCCAGCGTGGCCAATGCCTACTACACCTGGCAGGCCGACCAGGCCCTGTTCAAGCTGACCGAAGAAACGCTGAAGACCTACGAGGAAAGCTACAACCTCACCCGTCGCAGCAATGAAGTCGGCGTCGCTTCTGCACTCGACGTCAGCCAGGCACGCACCGCCGTGGAAGGCGCCCGGGTCAAGTACTCGCAGTATCAGCGCCTGGTCGCCCAGGACGTCAACAGCCTGACCGTGCTGCTGGGCACCGGCATTCCAGCCGACCTGGCCAAGCCGCTGGAACTCAATGCCGACCAGTTGGCCGAAGTGCCGGCCGGCCTGCCGTCGGATATCCTCCAGCGCCGCCCGGACATCCAGGAAGCCGAGCACCTGCTCAAGGCCGCCAATGCCAACATTGGCGCGGCCCGCGCAGCGTTCTTCCCGAGCATCAGCCTGACCGCCAACGCGGGCAGCCTGAGCCCCGACATGGGCCACCTGTTCGCAGGCGGCCAGGGCACCTGGCTGTTCCAGCCGCAGATCAACCTGCCGATCTTCAACGCCGGCAGCCTGAAGGCCAGCCTGGATTATTCGAAGATCCAGAAGGACATCAACGTCGCCAAGTACGAAAAAACCATCCAGACCGCCTTCCAGGAAGTCTCCGATGGCCTGGCGGCGCGCAAGACCTTCGAAGAGCAGCTGCAGGCCCAGCGCGACCTGGTGCAGGCGAACCAGGATTACTACCGCTTGGCCGAACGCCGTTATCGCATCGGGATCGACAGCAACCTGACCTTCCTCGACGCCCAGCGCAACCTGTTCAGCGCCCAACAGGCACTGATCGGCGACCGTCTTTCGCAGCTGACCAGCGAGGTCAACCTGTACAAGGCGCTCGGCGGTGGCTGGTACGAGCAGACCGGGCAGGCCAACCAGCAGGCATCGGTGGATGCACCGAAAGGCTGATTGAGTTCGCAGCAACGTCAAGCCCACCTTCACGGTGGGCTTTTTATTCGTCGGTACAGAAAGAATTAACCAACCGGAACATTCCGTTCGATTATCGCCCCGTTCCGTTTGCGGCGAATTGCCTCACCCCCGCCCAACCCCGCACCATCCCCCCACGCAACGTTGCCCAAGTTCATCACTAAAGACCCGCACCTGCCGGCTCGATCCAGCAGTGCACCGGCTCGCCCCATAAAAACAAGAGATCCACGACAGATGAGCACTTTGCAACCCGCACGCCAGCTGCTGCCCGGCCTGTTGGCCATGTCCTGCGCCCTCCCCGTGTTCGCCGCCAACGAAGGTGGATTCATGGAGGATGCCAAGGCCACCCTCAACCTGCGCAACTTCTACATCAACCGCAACTTCGTCGACCCGGCCCATCCGCAGGGCAAGGCCGAGGAATGGACGCAAAGCTTTATCCTCGACGCCCGTTCCGGGTTTACCCAGGGCACCGTCGGTTTCGGCGTGGACGTCCTGGGCCTGTATTCGGTCAAGCTCGACGGTGGCAAAGGCACCACCAACACTCACCTGCTGCCCGTGCATGACGACGGCCGCCCTGCCGATGACTTTGGCCGGTTGGGTGTAGCACTGAAAGCCAAGCTGTCCGAAACCGAACTGAAAGTCGGCGAATGGATGCCGGTACTACCGATCCTGCGCTCGGACGATGGCCGTTCGCTGCCGCAAACCTTCCGCGGTGGCCAGCTGACCTCCAAGGAAATCGCCGGCCTGACCCTGTACGCCGGCCAGTTCCGCGGCAACAGCCCGCGCAATGACGCCAGCATGGAAGACATGTCGCTGAACGGCAAAGCCGCGTTCACCTCCGACCGATTCAACTTCGGCGGCGGTGAGTACACCTTCAACGACAAGCGCACCATGATTGGCCTGTGGGACGCCCAGCTCAAGGACATCTACCGCCAGCAGTACCTCAACCTGACGCACAGCCAGCCGCTGGGCGACTGGACCCTGGGCGCCAACCTGGGCTACTTCATCGGCAAGGAAGACGGCGGCGAACGTGCCGGCAAGCTGGACAACCGCACCGCTTCCGCCCTGCTTTCGGCACGCTACCAAGGCCATACCTTCTATGTCGGGCTGCAGAAGGTGAGCGGCGACGATGCCTGGATGCGGGTCAATGGCACCAGTGGCGGCACCCTGGCCAACGACAGCTACAACTCGAGCTTCGACAATGCCAAGGAGCGCTCCTGGCAGGTTCGCCATGACTTCAACTTCGCCACCGTCGGCGTACCCGGCCTGACCCTGATGAACCGCTACATCAAGGGTGACAACGTGACCGTTGGCAACGTGGACGATGGCAAGGAATGGGCACGGGAAACCGAGCTGGCCTATGTGGTGCAGTCGGGCAGCTTCAAGGACCTGTCGGTGAAATGGCGCAACTCCACCATGCGCCGGGACTTCAGCACCAATGCGTTCGATGAGAACCGCCTGATCGTGAGTTACCCGCTGAATCTGCTTTGAATCTGCTGGCCTCTTCGCGAGGAACTCGCGAAGAGGCCAGAGATACAACAAAATAACCAAAAGAAATAAACAAATCCTTAAAGCTTCTTTGACGATATAAGCTGTAACCGCTTGAATAGAGCCCTGATCCCCGCCCCAGAGCCGTGACATGGACCTCCGCCAGCTGCGCTACTTCATTGCCCTCACCGAATACCGCAGTTTCGTTCGGGCCGCCGAGGCCATGGGCATCACCCAACCCGCCTTCAGCCGCGCCATCCAGGGCCTGGAACACACGTTCGGCTGCCCACTGGTCGACCGCGCCAGCAAAGCCCTGCCGCCCACCCCAGAAGGCCTTGTGGTGCTGCAACATGCCCGGCGCCTGGTACAGGGGGCTGCGCAGTTGAGCAACGAAGTGCTGCAAATGACCAAGCTCGACGCCGGCGAACTGCACTTCGGCAGTGGCCCGGCGCTGGCCGTACGCCTGGTGCCCGATGCCTTGCGCCACTTCATCGAACGCCACCCAGGCATCCGCACCTCGCTGCTGGTGGACAATACCGAACGCCTGGGTCAGGCCCTTCGCCGTGAACAGATCGAGTTTTTCGTCGACGATATCCGCCCGTTCGAAGCCGACCCCAACTTCCACCCCGAAGCCTTGTCACCCCGCCCCGGCCTTTTCTTCTGCCGCCCTGGCCACCCGTTGCTGGCCAAGGACAGCCTGTCGACCAACGACCTGTTCAGCTACCCGCTGGCCAGCGCTTTGCTTAACCCCGGTGTACGCAAACGCCTGGCCAACCTCAGTGGGCGAAGCGACTTCACGCCGCACCTGCAAACCGAGCACCTGGCCATACTGCGCAGCGTGGTGCAGGCCAGCGATGCTATCGGCACTGCCAGTGAAGAGGCCGTGGCCGATGACCTGGCCAACGGAAGCCTGGTGCGCCTGCACTGGCGCAACCTGCCGCCGGCGCTGGAAGTGTTGAGCGTTCGCTGTGGCGTGGTCAGCCGCAGTGGCTACCGTCTGTCGCCAGCGGCGCGGGCGATGATCGAGACACTGGTGGGGCTGGATACGCCTGTACGGGCTGCTGCCATTCGCTGAGCTGATGATGGTGGTAGCCGCAGGCTATCCTGAGCTATATCGGTTGCCTGTACCGGCCTCTTCGCGGGTACAGGCAATACACCCCGATCAGGCAAACCAGGGAGGCATAACAATGAAAACCCTCGTCGACCACCTGAGCCAGTACGCCAGCTACCACCGCGACCCACGCAACATCATCACTCACTTCATCGGTATCCCTATGATCGTGCTGGCGGTCACCATCCTGCTTTCACGCCCAGGCTGGGAATTTGCCGGCATGTGGCTTTCCCCTGCCCTGCTGGCAGCGGCGGCATCGGTATGGTTCTACCTGCGCCTGGACCTGCGCTTCGGCCTGGTGATGGGTGCATTGCTGGGGCTATGTCTGTGGGTCGGCCAGGTGCTGGCAGTGCAAACGACTGCACTGTGGCTCAGCGCCGGGCTAGGGGCATTCGTGGTGGGTTGGATCATCCAGTTCGTCGGCCACTACTATGAAGGCCGCAAACCGGCCTTCGTCGACGATGTCAGCGGCTTGATCATCGGGCCGCTGTTCGTGGTGGCAGAAGCCGCGTTCATGCTGGGCCTGTGCCCGGCCCTGAAACAGGCCGTAGAAAACAACGCAGGCCCTGTTGTGATGCGGTCTGTGTAGGAGCGACCGCGTAGCACTCAGCTACGCGACTCTACACCCAGTTCGTCCCACACCGACTCAGCCATGTGGAAGGTGGCATTGGCTGCCGGAATGCCGCAGTAAATCGCGCTCTGCATCAGCACTTCCTTGATCTCGTCGCGGGTCACGCCGTTGTTGGCCGCCGCCCGCAGGTGCAGCTTCAGCTCGTCGTTGCGGTTCATGCCGATCAGCATGGCGATGGTGATCAGGCTACGGGTATGGCGCGGCAGGCCTGGGCGGGTCCAGATATCACCCCAGGCGTGGCGGGTGATCATTTCCTGGAATTCGCCGTTGAAGTCGTTGAGCTTCTCCAGGCTGCGGTCCACATGGGCATCGCCAAGCACCGCACGGCGCACTTGCATGCCGGCGTCGTAACGCTGTTTTTCATCCATGGCGTTGCCCTCAGTGAGCCAGCAGGAAGTCGAGCACGCGGCGGCTGAACGCCTCGCCAATTTCGACGTTGGACAGGTGCGCTGCCGGGAAGTCGACGTACTCGGCACCTTGGATACCGGCCTGCATGAAGCGGCCATGTTCAGGGGTGGTGACCACGTCTTCGGTGCCGGCAACGATCAGTGCAGGCACCTGGATGCGGCCCAGTTGCTCACGGTAATCGGCGTCACGCACTGCTGCGCAGTTACCGGCATAGCCCTGCGGGCTGGTTTGCGCCAGCATCTGGCAAATGCGCTGGGCTTGCTCTGGCTGGGCCTGGGCAAAGCCTGGGGTGAACCAACGGGCGATGGAACCATCGCGCAGATCGACCATGGCCTGCTGGCCACCTTTGAGCACGGTGTCGATACGGGTGTTCCACACCTCGTCATTGGCGATCTTGGCGGCGGTGTTGCACAGGGTCAGGCTGTGCAGGCGCTCGCCGGCGTTGATGCCCAGCCACTGGCCGATCAGCCCCCCCATCGACAGGCCGACGAAGTGCGCTTTCTGGATGTCCAGGCCATCGAGCAGGGCCAGCACGTCACGGCCCAGCTGTTCGATGCTGTAAGGGCCTTCGGTGACCAGCGATGCGCCATGGCCACGGGTGTCGTAGCGCAGCACACGGAAGTGCTGGCTCCACAGCGGAATCTGGGTGTCCCACATGCCCAGGTCGGTACCCAGCGAGTTGGACAATACCAGCACCGGGGCGTTGTCCGGGCCATCGATCTGGTAGTTCAAAACGCCATCGGCCAGTTGCAAATGCGCCACAGCAGTCTCCTTCAGGCAGTGAAATGTTGATGTTCGGATACGGCGCGCGCCACCCAGACGCGGGCCTGGCCCAGGTAATGGGCAGGGTCGAGCAGGCGATCGAGTTCTTCGCCAGACAGCTCGGCGCTGACCTGCGGCTCGTCACCCAGCACAGCACGCAGGTGGCGCTGTTCAGCCACCGCGCGCTGGCAGCATTGTTCCAACAGGTGGTGAGCACGGTCACGGCCCAGGCGTTGGGCGAGGACGATGCTCACCGCTTCGGCCAGCACCAGGCCTTGGGTCAGATCGAGGTTGTGGCGCATGCGCACGGCATCCACCTCCATGCCCTCGGCAATCACCTGGGCCTGGCGCAGGGCGCCAGAGACCAGGCAGCAGATATCCGGCAGGGTTTCCCATTCGGCGTGCCACAGGCCGAGGCTGCGCTCGTGCTCCTGGGGCATGGCGGCGAACAGCGTCGACAGCAGGCCCGGCACGCGAGTGGCAGCACCGATCAACACCGCGGCACCGACCGGGTTGCGCTTGTGCGGCATGGTCGAAGAACCGCCCTTGCCTGGTGCGGAAGGTTCGAACACCTCCTCCGCCTCGGTTTGCATCAGCAGGCTGATATCGCGGCCGAACTTGCCCAGGCTGCCGGCAACCAGGCCCAGTACCGAGGCAAATTCCACCAGGCGGTCGCGCTGGGTGTGCCAGGGTTGCTCGGGCAGGGTCAGCTTGAGTTGCTCGGCCAGCGCTTCAGCCACCGGCATCGCCTTGCTGCCCAGTGCCGCCAGGCTGCCCGAGGCACCGCCGAACTGCAGCACCAGCAGGCGCGGACGAAGTTCCCGCAGGCGCTGACGGTGGCGGGTCAAGGCGCCCAACACACCGGCCAGTTTCATGCCCAGGGTCACAGGGGTGGCGTGCTGCAGCCAGGTGCGGCCCACCAATGGCGTATCGGCATGCTTCAAGGCCTGCTGCGACAGGGTGTCGGCCAGTTTGCCAAGGTCGGCTTCGATCAAATCGAGGGCATCGCGCAACTGCAACACAAGACCGGTGTCCATCGCGTCCTGGCTGGTAGCCCCCAGGTGCACATAGCGCTCGGCTTCAGGCACGCCCGTGGCAATCACCTTGCCCAACGCCTTCACCAGCGGGATCGCCGAGTTACCAGCGGTGGCGATGGCATTGGCCAGCGCGCCAACGTCATAGCGCTCGGCCTGGCACGCCGCCTCGATGGCCGCCACAGCGCTGTGCGGGACCAGCCCGGCAGCGGCCTCGGCATGGGCCAGCGCGGCTTCGAAATCGAGCATGCCCTGCAGCCGGCCACGGTCGGAAAAAACCTCGCGCATGGCCGGCGCGGTGAAGTAGGCGTCGAACAGTTGGTTGCTCATGCAGCGTCCTTAATCATCATGGTGCAGGTACGCCGCCTGCTTCGGCAGGCGCAGGCTGAACAGGAAGGCAATCGCCATCATCGCCGTCACGTACCAGTAGAAGGTGTTTTCCATGCCCAGGGTTTTCAGGCCCAAGGCCACGTACTCGGCCGAACCGCCGAATGCCGCGTTGGCCACCGCATAGGCCAGGCCCACACCCAGCGCGCGTACTTGCGGCGGGAACATCTCGGCCTTCACCAGGCCGCTGATGGAGGTGTAGAAACTGACGATACACAAGGCCAGGCTGATCAGAACGAAGGCCATGAACGGGCTGGTCACGGTTTTCAGCGCCATCAGCAATGGCACGGTGAACAGGGTACCCAAAGCGCCGAACAGCAGCATCGAGTTGCGCCGACCGATGCGGTCCGACAACATGCCGAAGAACGGCTGCAGCACCATGAACAGGAACAGCGCACCGGTCATCACGTAGCTGGCGTTTTTCGCCGTCATGCCTGCAGTGTTGACCAGGTACTTCTGCATGTAGGTGGTGAAGGTGTAGAAGATCAACGAGCCGCCAGCGGTGTAACCCAGCACCGTGATGAACGCCGCTGCGTGGTTGCGGAACAGGCCACCAATCGAACCTGCATCCTTGTCATTACGGGTTTCGGCGCTGCTGGTCTCGTGCAGCGAGCGGCGCAGCATCAGCGAGATCAGCGCGGCGATGGCGCCCACCACGAATGGGATGCGCCAGCCCCAGGCCCGCAGTTCATCTTCAGTCAGCAGTTGTTGCAGGATCACCACCACCAGCACCGCCAGCAACTGGCCGCCAATCAGGGTGACGTACTGGAACGAAGCAAAGAAACCGCGCTGGCCGCGCAGGGCCACTTCACTCATGTAGGTGGCGGTGGTGCCGTATTCGCCACCCACCGACAGGCCCTGGATCAGGCGGGCCAGCAACAGCAGCGCCGGGGCCCAGGTGCCGATGCTGGCATAGGTAGGCAGGCAAGCGATCATCAAGGAGCCGAAACACATCATCAGCACCGAGATCATCAAGGAATTCTTGCGACCGTGGCGGTCAGCGAGACGGCCGAAGATCCAGCCACCGATGGGGCGCATCAAAAAGCCTGCAGCGAACACGCCTGCCGTGTTCAACAGCTGCACGGTAGGGTCATCGGAGGGGAAGAAGGCCGGGGCGAAGTAGATCGCGCAAAAGGCGTAGACGTAGAAGTCGAACCATTCCACCAGGTTGCCTGATGAGGCACCGACAATGGCGAAGATGCGCTTGCTGCGTTCTTCGCCGGTGTAATAGGTTGAGGTCATGACGGTTTTACTCCTGGAGGGTCCTAGGTAAGTCTAGACATACCTGGTAACACACTCGTTCCGCTATCAGGCTGGCAATTGGCCTTGTGTCTAACAGGTCCGGCCTCTTCGCGGGCAAGCCCGCTCCCACAGTAGGAGGCGTGGTTCCACCTGTGGGAGCGGGCTTGCCCGCGAAGAGGCCGGTACAGGTCAAACCCGCTCGATGGCCAGTGCCAGGCCCTGACCGACACCCACACACATGGTTGCCAGGCCCTTGCGCCCACCACTCCTCTCCAACTGATGCAGTGCAGTCAGCACCAGGCGCGCACCGCTCATGCCCAGCGGGTGACCCAGGGCGATCGCGCCGCCGTTAGGGTTCACCTGCGGCGCGTCGTCGGCCACACCCAGCTCACGCAACACCGCCAGGCCTTGGCTGGCAAACGCTTCGTTAAGCTCGATCACATCGAAATCACTGACCGCCACACCCAGGCGCTCGGTCAACTTGCGCACCGCCGGCACCGGGCCAATGCCCATGACACGTGGCGCAACGCCGCCACTGGCCATGCCCAACACGCGGGCACGTGGGGTCAGGCCGTGTTTCTTCACCGCTGCGGCCGACGCCAGGATCAGCGCCGCCGCACCGTCGTTCACACCCGAGGCGTTGCCAGCGGTGACCGTCTTGTCAGGGCCATTGACCGGCTTGAGCTTGGTCAGCGCTTCCAGCGTGGTTTCCGGGCGCAGGTGCTCGTCACGCTCAACGATGGTTTCACCCTTCTTGTGCGCAATGCGCACCGGCACGATCTCTTCGGCGAAGTAGCCCGCCGCTTGGGCGGCTGCAGCTTTCTGCTGGCTGCGCAGGGCGAAAGCGTCCTGGTCAGCACGCGAAACCTGATAGTCGTCGGCCACGTTGTCGGCGGTCTCCGGCATGGAATCCACGCCGTACTGGTGCTTCATCAGTGGGTTGATGAAGCGCCAGCCGATGGTGGTGTCTTCCAGCTTCATGTTGCGCGAATAACCGCTTTCGGCTTTGCCCATGACGAACGGGGCGCGCGACATCGACTCGACACCACCGGCAATCACCAGCTCCATTTCGCCACTGGCAATGGCGCGGAAGGCGGTGCCGATGGCATCCATGCCCGATGCGCACAGGCGGTTCAGGGTGACGCCGGGGATGCTGTCCGGCAGGCCGGCCAGCAGCAGCGCCATGCGTGCCACGTTGCGGTTGTCTTCACCGGCCTGGTTGGCGCAGCCGAAGAACACCTCGTCCACCTGGTCCCACTGCACGCCGGGGTTGCGCTCGATCAGCGCCTTCAGCGGCACGGCGGCCAGGTCATCGGCCCGCACGCTGGCCAGGGCGCCGCCGAAGCGGCCGATCGGGGTGCGGATGGCGTCACAGATGAATACGTCGTGCATCAGGCTTTCTCCTGCCACTTGGCCATGGGCTGCGGCGGTACGGGCTTCGAGGTCACACAGGGTGGACAGCTCGACTTGGGTGGGTTCGGTAATGGTCTGCACGTGGCATTTGGAGGCTCCTGGTCAGGGTGCTTCGGTGGCCCCAGATTAAGGAGACTGGCAGGTAGCTTTCAATTCGATAATCGACTATATGTGCGATTATCGAACCATTTGTTGCTTGCCTAAGCATCGAGCCGTTGCTGCGAATGGGCCGCATAGCGGCCCACCGCTTATCACGTCGCGTCCGCGTGACTCACCAGGCCCTTCACGATCACACCCACGGCCGCCAGCGCCGCCGGCACCAACAGTGCGGTCAGCACTTGCTCGAAGTTCCAGCCCAGGCCCAGCAGCGTCGCGCCGCTCCAGGCCCCCAGAATGGCGCCAAAGCGGCCGATACCCAGCATCCACGATACACCGGTGGCCCGGCCCTGGGTGGGGTAGAAGCGTGCCGCCAAAGATGGCATCGCCGACTGTGCACCGTTCACGCACATGCCGGCGATCAGCACCAGCGTGGCCAGCAAGGTGATGTTGCCCAGGCTCTGCCCCACGGCGTAGGCGAACACCCCGGCCAGCAGGTAGAAAATGCCGATCACCTTGTGTGGGTTGAAACGGTCCATGGCCCAACCCACGCCAACTGCACTGAGCACGCCACCGAACTGGAACAGCGCGCCGATGAACGCGGCCTGTTCCATGCTCGCGCCGCTGTCACGCATCAGGGTGGGTAGCCAACTGGTCAGCAGGTAGACGATCACCAGGCCCATGAAATAGGTCAGCCACAGCAGCACGGTGCCCAGCCCATAGGTGCCAGAGAAGATCACCGCAAACACGTTGCGTGCAGCCACCGCCTTTTGCTCCGGCACGCTGAAGCTGCCGGCCTCGGCCACTACGTGCGGCGCAATCGGCGACAAAGTCTTGCGCACCTTGTCGGTGCCTCGGTTGCGTACTACCAGGAACCGCGCCGACTCCGGCAGCCAGAGCATCAACACCAGTGCCAGCAGCAACGGCAACACGCCACCGATCACCAGCAGGCTGTGCCAGCCGTAGGCCGGGATCAGCTTGGCGGAGATGAAGCCACCACCCGCCATGCCCAGGTTGAAACCGCAGAACATGCTGGTCACCAGCAACGACTTGAGGCGTTCAGGGGTGTATTCGGACAGCAACGTGGTGGCATTGGGCATACCTGCCCCCAGGCCCAGCCCTGTCAGGAAGCGCAACACCAGCAGTTGGTCGACGTTGGTGGCATAGGCCGAGGCCAGGCTGAAGCCACCGAACACCAGCACAGCACCCACCAGCACGCCTTTGCGGCCGAAACGGTCAGCCAGCGGCCCGGAGCCCAAGGCGCCGAACACCATCCCGATCAATGCGGCACTCATCACCGGGCCGAGGCTGGCGCGATCGATCCCCCACTCCTGCGACAGGGCCGGGGCAATGAAACCCATGGCGGCGGTGTCCAGGCCATCGAGAAAAACGATCAGGAAGCACAACAGCACGACCCGCCACTGATAGCGGGACAGCGGCTGCTGATTGATGAACGACTGAACGTCGAGGCTTTTGCCGACGTTGGTTTGTGCTTGGTTCATTGTTGTTATCCAGAATGTGGGGCACAGCAAGGCCACTGCACGCGAATAACCGGTGCAAGAGGGCGATGATTGGAAATAGGGCCTGCGTCAGCCTGGATACAACGGTACTGCGTGCGGGTGCGGCCGCAGCAGCGAGGTGACAGTATTCATGGGTAAGTGCCTCTTATGTTTTTCTTGTTCGGTCGGCAAGCCGACCGCTGCGAGAAACATTAATCAGCGGGCGTAGGTGAAGCAATTCACCCGGAACGACACTGTGCGTTTATCGCACAAGAAACGGTTTTGCCTGTTCTATTTTGGGGCCGCTTTGCGGCCCCTGCGGCCTCACCCGAACAACTGATGGCAAAGGTCGCGGCTGGCCGCCAGCAGAATCGGCAAGAACCGCTGCTCCAGCTCGCTGCGCGTCACCCGGCCAACATGGGTACTCACGTTCAATGCCGCCAACACTTGCCCCGAAGCGTCGTAAACCGGCACGGCAATCGAGCGCAACCCCTGCTCCAGCTCCTGGTCCACCACGCACCACCCTTGGGCGCGTACCTGCTGAATGCAGGCAAACAATGACTCTGGGTCATTCAGCGTCCGACTGGTGCGCGCCTTCAGGTCGGCACGGTCCAGGTACTCACGCAGGCTGGTGTCGTCCATGGCCGCCAGCAGAATGCGCCCCATCGACGTGCAATACGCCGGCAAGCGACCGCCCACCGACAGGTCGACCGAAATCAGCCGCTCCACCGTGGCCGAACGCGCTATATAAAGGATGTCGTCACCTTCGAGGGTGGCCATGTTGGCCGCCTCATGCAACTGATCGCTGATGCGGTCCAGGTAGGGTTGGGCAGAAATCGCCAGCGGCGTCGACGACAGGTACGCATGCCCCAGGGTCAGCACTTTGGGCAGCAGCGAATAGGTACGCCCGTCTGTGGTGGCATAACCGAGCTTGATCAACGTGTGCAGGCAACGGCGCACCGCTGCGCGGGGGATTTCGGTGCGGTGGCTGATCTGGGCGATGGTCAGGTGGCGTTTGCGCTCCTGGAACGCCTGGATCACGGCCAGGCCACGCGCCAGGGAGGTCATGAAGTCCGGATCACCGGTAAAGGCCTGGATGCGCTTGGCCGGGGAGGCCACGATCGGCGGCGCCATGGCAGCCGAAGCAGGTCGTGCTGCCTCCGGATTGCCGGAATCGTTGCCCAGGGTTTCGTCACTCATCGCACACCTCAAAAAAAACGCCGGTTCGTGCGATTATCGAACAAACGGCCGATAATCGCAATTGACCGCCGACACTTTTGCTTATACCTTTCTCATGCCACTTGTGGCTTCTTTGGAGAGACTGGTCAGGTACCCACCGTAGAAGTCCCCAGGCAACGGCCTCGCCTTCCGGCGAGGCCGTTTTTCATTACAGCCGCGCTCCGGCAATGCAGCGAACTTTTATCGGTGATGCCTTTCAAACTTGTACGAAAGGTCCAAACTGATTCCGAACACATCCCAGTACTTGCATCAGCTGATGTCAGGTTTGGTAAATAACGATGTTCGGCAAATTATCGATTGCTATAATCGATTACGCAGGCCCCCACGCTACCGTGGTAATGGAACCTTCCGCTGTATCAAGCCGTTGCGGCCAGCAAGGCATGTGCATGTGCACCATGCATAACAACAGTCATTACTCTTCATTCAGGTACTGCATGTGACGAAAGATGAACTGCGCGCAGAACTCGAGCGCCAGGCTGAACGTTACAAGGATGTTTACGGTGGCGAAGTCACCACTTACGCCGCACAACCGGATCCAGAACGCAAACCTTGGCGCAAACGTGCCAGCGTGCGTGACCAGTCCTTCAGCCAGGAACTGGAACGCATGGAAAAGGAACTGCGCAGCGACAATCCCTGAGGCTCGGAGCCACGCCCGCGCGTCGTCGCCCGGCCAGCCCGGGCGCGGTCGATTTTTACTGTCCGGCTGATGATGAAATGGAATTACACAAATTTCATACGGCCGTTTGAATAATGGCGAAGCGGATTTTTCTTCGCTTTTATGTCTTTTTTCGCCAGCGTTTGTGCTTTTTAGCCGATTTTCACCTACCCATCGTCCCCGTCAAGCACGGCTCGCGTGCGCCATGAAGATTGCCATCGGTCTGCAGCAGGTGCATCGATTGCCAAGGTTTTCTGGCATAATCCCGCCCCCCTATGACCCGCCAGACAACCTTCATGATCGATTTATTCAGCGGACTGGATGCCTGGGTGTTGGTGAGCCTGCTGCTCGCCTTGACCTTCGTACTCGCCTTCGAGTTCATCAATGGCTTTCATGACACCGCCAACGCGGTAGCTACTGTCATCTATACCAAAGCCATGCCGCCGCACCTCGCCGTGTTCTTCTCCGGCGTGTTCAACTTCCTTGGCGTTCTGCTCGGTGGTGTTGGGGTGGCCTATGCCATCGTGCACCTGCTGCCGGTAGAGCTGCTGATCAATGTGAACACCGGACACGGCCTGGCCATGGTCTTCTCGCTGCTGGCTGCGGCCATCACCTGGAACCTGGGCACTTGGTACTTCGGCATCCCGGCCTCCAGCTCGCACACGCTGATCGGCTCCATTCTCGGTGTCGGCTTGGCCAACGCCCTGATCAACGACATCCCGCTGGGCGACGGCGTCAACTGGCAAAAGGCGATCGACATCGCCATGTCGCTGGTGGTCTCGCCCATGGCCGGCTTCGCCGTTGCCGCCCTGGTGCTGATCGGCCTGAAATGGTGGCGCCCGCTGTCGAAGATGCACAAAACCCCCGAGCAGCGCCGCAAGCTCGACGACAAGAAGCACCCGCCGTTCTGGAACCGCCTGGTCCTGGTGGTTTCCGCCATGGGTGTAAGCTTCGTGCACGGCTCCAACGACGGCCAGAAAGGCATCGGCCTGATCATGCTGGTACTGATCGGTATCGTCCCGGCCAAGTTCGTCCTCGACCTGAACAGCACCACGTACCAGATCGAGCGTACCCGCGACGCTACCCTGCACATGAGCCAGTTCTACCAGCGCAATGCCGCGACCCTGGGCGAATTCCTGGCACTGGGCAAGGCCAAGGCCAGCGACCTGCCGGAGCAGTTCAGCTGCAACCCACAGCAGACCGAACCGACCATCGCCGCACTGCAGTCCTCGTTGCAAGGCGTGACCGACTACCACAGCCTGGACGCCGAGAAGCGCGTCGAAGTGCGTCGCTACCTGCTGTGCCTGGATGACACGGCGAAGAAGGTTGGCAAACTGCCAGGCCTGGAAGCCCGTGAAAAGGCCGACCTTGAGAAACTGCGCAAAGACCTCACCGCCACCACCGAATACGCCCCATTCTGGGTAATCGTGGCCGTCGCCCTGGCCCTGGGCCTTGGCACCATGGTTGGCTGGAAGCGTGTGGTGTTGACCGTTGGCGAGAAGATCGGCAAACAGGGCATGACATACGCCCAAGGTATGTCGGCACAGATCACCGCAGCCTGCGCCATCGGCATGGCCAACGTGTTCGCCCTGCCGGTATCGACCACCCATGTGCTGTCGTCCGGTGTGGCCGGCACCATGGTCGCCAACAAAAGTGGCCTGCAAGGCGGCACCGTGAAGACCATCCTGCTGGCCTGGATCCTGACCCTGCCTGCCTCGATGGGCTTGGCGGCCGGCCTGTTCTGGCTGGCGTCCAAAGCCATTGGCTGACGGACACCGCAATAGAAAAAGGCGCCCAAGGGCGCCTTTTCTATGGCTATTTTCCTGCACTTAGTAGGAGCAGGTCGCCTGCCAGGTGCAGGTCATCACTTTTTCTTGCCGCCGAGCAACGACCCCATCAACCCGCGTACCAACTGCCGCCCCAACTGGTTGGCCGCCTGGCGTACCGCCGACTTGATCGCCTGCCCCGCCGCACTCTGCAAGAACTCACCGGCCTTGTCGGTAAAGCTCTCCTCATCCGCCTTCGGTTGCGGCGCCGGTTCCACCGCCTCGCCCTTGCGCTGGGTCAGCATCTCATAGGCCGACTCACGGTCCACAGGCTTGTCATAGCGCCCCGCCAACGGCGAGGCCGCAACCAACGCACTGCGCTCAACTGCACTCAGCGGCCCTATACGTGACTGCGGCGGTGCAACCAGTACCCGCTGCACCATGGCCGGCGTGCCCTTTTCTTCCAGCGTGCCCACCAGCGCCTCGCCAATCCCCAACTCAGTCAACACCGCCAGGGTGTCGAACGCAGGATTGGGGCGGAAGCCATCGGCCACAGCCCGCAGCGCCTTCTGCTCCTTGGCAGTAAACGCCCGCAGACCATGTTGTATGCGCAAACCTAGCTGGGCCAGCACCGCGTCGGGCAAGTCTCCTGGCGACTGGGTGACGAAATACACCCCCACGCCCTTGGAGCGGATGAGCCGCACCACTTGCTCAAGACGGTCCTGCAATGCCTTGGGCGTGCCGTTGAACAGCAAGTGCGCCTCATCGAAGAACAGTGCCAGCACCGGCTTGTCGGCATCGCCGCGCTCGGGCAACTGCTCGAACAACTCGGCCAGCAGCCACAACAGGAACGTCGCATACACTTTGGGTGCTTCGTGCACCAGCCGGCTGGCATCGAGCAAGTGGATGCGGCCACGGCCATCCGGGTCCGGGCGCAGCAAGTCCTCCAACTGCAATGCCGGCTCACCAAACAGCGCCTCCGCTCCCTGCTGCTCAAGGGTTGCGAGCCGGCGCAGCAAGGCCTGAGTGGAGGCCGTGGTCATCAGCGCACTGTCTTCGCCGAGCAGTTGCGGGTTGTCTTTCAGGTGCGCAAGCAGAGCCTTGAGGTCCTTGAGGTCCAGCAGCAGCAGGCCTTCGCGGTCAGCCACCTTGAAGGCTGCATACAGCGCCGCCTGCTGGCTGTCGGTCAGCTCCAGCAAGTTGCCCAGCAGCAGCGGCCCCATTTCACTGAGGGTGGTGCGCAGCGGGTGGCCGGACTGCCCGGCAATGTCCCACAAGCTCACCGGGTAAGCCCGAGGCGTATGCCCCAGCCACGGCATGCCGGCGATGCGCTCGGCCACCTTGCCCTGGGGTGCACCGGCTGCGCCCAGGCCGCAGAGGTCACCTTTGACATCAGCAGCGAACACCGCCACCCCGGCGTCGCTGAACACTTCCGCCAGGTGCTGCAGGGTCACGGTCTTGCCTGTACCGGTTGCGCCCGCCACCAGACCGTGGCGGTTGGCCAGGCGCATTGCTTGCCCGACTGGCTGGCCATCCGGGCCAGCACCTACAACGATGGTCGAAAATTCCGACATCTCTTTAATCCTCTGCTCAAGCTTTAGCTTAATTCGGCCGATACCTGTGGGTGATATTCGCCTTAATAGAGAGGAACAACCGAAAAGGTACTTTTCTGGATGTTGCACTGCCTACCGCTCCACTCGTGCGAACGCCTGATATAAAACCTTAGCGGAACCGATTACGCCATGAACAAAAGCCTTCGTTTCAGCCACAAGATTCTTTTGGCAGCATCACTGATCGTGATACTTGCCTTCAGCCTTTTCACCCTCTACAACGATTACCTCCAGCGTAATGCGATCCGCGAGGACCTGGAAAACTATCTGGCTGAAATGGGCACCTCCACTTCGACCAACATCCGCAACCTGTTCGAAGGCCGCATCAAACTGGTGGAGAACCTGGCACAGAACATTGCCCAGGACCCGACCAACGCCGAAACCCTGATGGGCCAGAATGCGCTGATATCCAGCTTCCTTACCGTGTACCTGGGCAAGGTCGACGGCGGTTTCAGCGTGCGCCCCGACGCGAAGATGCCCGACGGCTATGACCCACGTACCCGTCCCTGGTACAAGGACGGCATGAGCGCCAGCGGCGCAACCCTGACCGAACCGTACATCGACATGACCACCAACAAGATGGTCATCGGTATCCTCAGCAAGGTCTCCAGCAGCGTTGGCGTGGTTGGTGGCGACCTGGCCCTGGACGGCCTGGTGCAGATCATCAACTCGCTGAACTTCGGCGGCATGGGCTATGCCTTCCTGGTCAACGACCAGGGCAAGATCCTGGTGCACCCGGACAAAGACCTGGTGATGAAGTCACTGTCAGACCTGTTCCCGCAGCACACGCCAAAACTGACAGGCGAGCTGACCGAAGTGCAGAGCGATGGCCAGGCCCGCCTGCTGACCTTCACCCCGATCACCGGCTTGCCGTCGGCCAACTGGTACATCGGTTTGTCGGTGGACAAGAACAAGGCCTTCTCGATGCTCAGCACCTTCCGCACCTCGGCGGTGATCGCCACGGTAGTGGCGGTGGTGATCATCATCGGCCTGCTCGGTTTGCTGATTCGCGTGTTGATGCAGCCGCTGCACACCATGACGCGCGCCATGGAAGACATTGCCGAAGGTGAAGGCGACCTGACCAAGCGCCTGCGCATCCACAACCACGACGAATTCGGCATCCTCGGCAACGCCTTCAACCGGTTCGTCGAGCGTATTCACAGCAGCATCCGCGAAGTGTCTTCTGCCACCGAGCAGGTCAACGAAGTGGCCCTGCGGGTCATCAGTGCTTCGAATTCATCGATGACCAACTCCGACGAGCAGTCCAACCGCACCAACAGTGTCGCCGCCGCCATCAACGAGTTGGGCGCCGCCGCTCAGGAAATTGCCGGCAATGCTGCTCAAGCCTCGCAGCACGCCAGTTCCGCGCGCCTGCTGGCCGAAGAGGGCCAGCAAGTGGTCGAGCGCAACATTGCTGCGATGAACCGCCTGTCCGACCTGATCGTCACGTCCAGCGAGCACATCGAAACGCTGAACAGCAAGACCGTGAATATCGGCCAGATCCTCGAAGTGATCACCAGCATCTCCCAGCAGACCAACCTGCTGGCGCTGAACGCCGCCATCGAAGCAGCCCGCGCCGGTGAAGCCGGGCGTGGTTTTGCCGTGGTTGCCGACGAAGTGCGCAACCTGGCGCACCGCACCCAGGAATCGGCGCAGCAGGTGCAGACCATGATCGAAGAGCTGCAGGTCGGTGCCCGCGAGTCGGTCGACACCATGGACCAGAGCCAGCGCCACAGCCAGGACAGCATGCAGATCGCCAACCAGGCCGGTGAGCGGCTGGACAGCGTGACCGTGCGCATTGGCGAGATCGATGGCATGAACCAATCGGTGGCCACTGCCACCGAAGAACAGACCGCCGTGGTCGAGGCGATCAACATGGACATCAACGAGATCAACATGCTCAACCAGGAAGGCGTGGAAAACCTGCAGGCGACCCTGCGCGCGTGCTCCGACCTTGAGCAGCAGGCTGGCCGCCTGAAGCACCTGGTGGGCAGCTTCCGCATCTAAATACAGACCGCACCGCCCGCCCCCACAAGGACAGCACAACCCCGAAGGGTTGCGCCCTACCTGTGGGGGCGGGCGAGCCCGCGAAACAACCAACACCACTCGACGAGCCTGCCCCACCCAACCCCGATCGAACAAACTATCCTTCACACAGGTCAACCTTTAGGCGCGTCATCGCCGGCAAGCCACCGCCGGATGACAGACCCGAAGACGATCCCGGAGGGATGCTGATCGTGCATATCGCCGACATCACCATGTTCTACGCCCCGGCCAGCGGTGGCGTACGTACCTATCTTGATGCCAAACATCACCGTCTCGACGCCATCCACGGCGTACGCCACAGCCTGTTGATCCCCGGCGCCAGCGCCCACCAAGCCGATGGCATCTACCAGGTTCCCGCTCCACCCTTGCCGTTTGGCAAGGGCTATCGTTTTCCTGTACGCCTGGCCCCATGGTGCAATACGCTGCGCACGCTCAAACCCGACCTGATAGAAGTCGGCGACCCCTACCTCACCGCATGGGCCGCGCTGGAGGCCCGGCGCCAACTCGACGTGCCGGTAATCGGTTTCTACCATTCCGACTTGCCGTTGCTGGTGAGCAACCGCATGGGCAACTGGTTCACGCCCAATGTCGAAGCCTATGTCAGCAAGCTGTACGGCAATTTCGACCGGGTACTGGCGCCCAGCCAGGTCATGGCCGACAAATTACGCCGCCTGGGCGTGCGCGATGTACACGTGCAGCCGCTGGGCGTTGACCTTGCCACGTTCCATCCCGCCCAGCGCGACCCGCACCTGCGCGCCGAACTGGGCATAGCCGACACCAGCCGCCTGTTGATCTACGCCGGCCGCGGCTCGCGGGAAAAGAACCTGCCGGTGCTGCTCGACTGCATGCAGCAACTCGGCCACCCCTACCACCTGCTGCTGGTGGGCTCGAACATGCCGGCCAGCGTGCCGCACAACGTCAGCGTCATCGACCACTTCTGCCCCGCTGCAGAGGTGGCCCGGCTGATGGCCAGTGCCGACCTGCTGGTGCATGCTGGCGACCAGGAAACCTTCGGCCTGGTCATCCTCGAAGCCATGGCCAGCGCCACACCCGTGGTGGCCGTACGCGCAGGTGCGTTCACTGAAATCATCAACGAGCAGTGTGGCCGCCTGTGCACGCCCAACGAGGGTCGGGCGATGGCGATGGCAGTGCGCGAGGCGTTCGAGGCGGGGGTCCGCAAGCTCGGCATGCAGGCCCGTCGTCATGTAGAGCAACATTATTCATGGGATAAGGTGGTGGCGGGCCTGCTACAGCACTACCAAGCCGTGCTCGGCCATCAGCCACAGGTGCGTGCCCATGCTTGAGCCCTCCTCCAGGCAACGCAGCCTCCTGCTGGTATTGCATGATATGGCCCCAGAAACCTGGCCGGACTATGCGCCGTTCGTACACGCCGTGGATGCGCTGGGCAACGTGCCCATGACATGGCTGGTGGTCCCTGACTTCCATCGGCGTAATCCGCTGCACCAGGCACCCTCGTTCTGCCGCGTGCTGGACGAACGCCTGGCCAACGGCGACGAGCTGGCGCTGCACGGTTACGCCCATGCCGACGAAGGGCCGGCACCGCGCAGCCCCATCGACTACTTCATGCGGCGCATCTACACGCATGAAGGTGAGTTCTATAGCCTCGATGAGCACGCCGCGCTTACCCGGCTGCAGGATGGCCTGGCGCTGTTCGAGGACCACGGCTGGCCCGTAGCAGGCTTTGTCGCACCCGCCTGGCTCATGAGCCAGGGCACTCGGCAAGCCTTGCGCCGCCTGCCGCTGAAGTACACCAGCACACCGCAACACCTTTACCGTTTGCCGGACTTCACAGCCATCGATGCGCCAGGCCTGGTCTGGAGTGCCCGGAGCGCATGGCGTCGTACTTTGTCCCGCGCAGTCTGCAACTGGCAATGTCAACGCTGGCAGGACGCGAGCACATTGCGCCTCGGGCTGCACCCTGTGGACATGCGCCACCGCTCATCCCGTGACTATTGGCTGCGAACACTCGAAAGCCTGTTGAAGGACGGCCGCGAGCCGCTGACCAAATCTGCCTGGCTGGAGCGCCAGGTGCCAGCATGAACCGCTGGGCCTGGCTGGCGCTGGCATTGCTGGGTGCAGCGCTGGTGCCCGTGCTGCTGGGTGGTAGCGAGCTGCTGCCAAGGCTAAGCCGGTTCGACCCACAACTGATGCTGATATTGCTTGGCATGATTTTGTCGTGCTGGCTCATCAACGCCTTGCGCCTGCGCTTGTTGCTCGGCGAGCAGGCAAAGCAGTTGAGCCCTGCACGCAGCCTGGGCGTGGTGATGGCCACCGAGTTCGCCATCTGCACCACCCCCGGCGGCAGTGGCGGTCCGTTGACCCTGATGGCCCTGCTGGCGCGCAATCGCATCGGCCCGGCGCGCAGCGCTGCGGTATTCGCCATGGACCAGCTGAACGACCTGGTGTTCTTCTTCTGCGCGATGCTGACGATCGCCGGCTACGCACTGTTCCACAGCCTGGGCCGCAGCCAGGAAAGCATGCTGCTTGGCAGTGCATTACTGCTGTGCACAACGCTGGCCGGTGTGGTCGCGCTGTTGCGCTACCGACGCACGGTAATGCGCATGAACGGCAGGCTGTTGCAGCGCCTGGGCATGGGGCCGCCGCGCAACCGCCGCTGGGCGCGCAAACTGCTGCACTTCATCGCTGCCCTGGCACAGACCTGGCGCCTGCCCAAGCGCACCTTGAGCCTGGTGTTCACCCTCACCTGCGTCCACTGGGGGCTGCGCTACAGCGTGCTGTTCCTGGTGTTGCGGGGGCTGGGGGTAGAGCTGGCGTGGATCCCCAGC
The DNA here is from genome assembly GCF_039634505.1 of Pseudomonas sp. NY8896. Taxonomy (NCBI): domain Bacteria; kingdom Pseudomonadati; phylum Pseudomonadota; class Gammaproteobacteria; order Pseudomonadales; family Pseudomonadaceae; genus Pseudomonas; species Pseudomonas sp. NY8896. The sequence continues at coordinate 1,678,669 of NZ_CP132350.1, read as the reverse complement.
TTCCTGGTGCAGATGCTGTCGCTCAGTGCCGGCCAGTTCAGCCTGCTGCCTGGCGGGGCCGGGGCCGCCGAGCTGACTTCGGCCACCTTGCTGACACCCTTGGTGGGCAGCTCGACCGCAGCGGCGGCGATCCTGATATGGCGAGGGGTTACTTACTACTTTTATCTGCTGGCAGGCGGGCCTGTGTTCGTGTGCCTGCTGGCGCGTCCTTTGCTGGAGCGCTGGCGGCGGCAGGCGGGTTGAGCTGTTGCCAGAGTTCGGCGGCGCCTGGGAAGTCGGTGCCGTCGGTTTCGTCCAGGGCTTCGGGGTCGTAACGGGCCAGGCACCCTTCGCCAAGGGTGGGTGGGGGTGAGGCGGTTGGGGCATTGCGCTGCTTGGCCATTAGCGATCCTTTCAAGATTTTTGGGGCCGCTTTGCGGCCCAAAAATCCCACAGGCAACCTGCTGTTTCAGTCAAACACGACAGTCTTGTTGCCATGCACCAGCACGCGGTCTTCCAGGTGATAGCGCAGGCCACGGGCCAGCACCATCTTCTCCACATCACGGCCAAAGCGGACCATGTCCTCGATGCTGTCGGCATGGCTGACACGCACCACGTCCTGCTCGATGATCGGGCCGGCGTCCAGCTCTTCGGTGACGTAGTGGCAGGTCGCACCGATCAGCTTCACGCCACGCAGGGCGGCCTGGTGGTACGGCTTGGCGCCGACGAACGAAGGCAGGAAGCTGTGGTGAATGTTGATGACCTTCTCTGCATAGTCCCGGCACAGTTGCGGCGGCAGGATTTGCATATAGCGGGCCAGTACCACCACGTCGGCGGCGTGCTCCTGCACCAGGCGCGACACCTCGGCGAAGGCCGGGGCCTTGTCCTTGGGATCGACCGGCACATGGAAGAACGGAATACCGTGCCACTCGACCATGCTGCGCAAATCATTATGGTTGGAGATCACGCAAGGGATCTCGCAGTCCAGCTCATCGGTGTGCCAGCGGTGCAGCAAGTCTGCCAGGCAGTGAGACTCACGGCTGGCCATCAGTACCACGCGTTTTTTCTGCGCCGAGTCGGTAATGCGCCAGGCCATGGAGAACTCTTCGGCGATTGGCGCAAACGCCTCACGGAAAGCTTCGATACCGAACGGCAGAGATTCAGCGCGGATTTCATGGCGCATGAAGAACCAACCGCTCTGCTCATCGGAGTGGTGGCTGGCTTCGTTGATCCAGCCATTGTACAAGGCCAGGAAATTACTGACTTTCGCCACGATGCCTACACGGTCGGGGCAGGCGATCACCAGACGATAGGTGCGCATGAATGAGACTCCAGAACTTCGCAAAGGCGCCCATTCTAGCGGCACGCCAGCAAAAGCGCAGTATTGATCGCAGCCACGATGGCATATGCAGGCCCAAATCGATGCACGGGCAGCGTCTGGCAGACATGGGCTTTATGTAAAATTTTGTTCACGTTGAGAAATGTTGTCACAGCTTAATTAACAGTTAATGGTCCAATCTTATGTTTACTTGCGAGTATCGCCTGTCTATTATTGCCCCACACATTTCTGAACACGCATTAAGGAACACTCCATGTCCCTGATCAACGAGTACCGCGCTACCGAAGAAGCCATCAAGGAACTTCAGGCCCGCCTGGCCAACCTGTCGCAGGATGACAAGCTGAAGAAAGAACTGGAGTTCGAAGGCAAACTGCGCACACTGATGGGCGAGTACTCCAAGTCGCTGCGCGACGTGATTGCCCTGCTCGACCCAGAGTCGAAACTGAGCAAAGCACCGCGTGGCGCGGTCAAGACTACCGCCACCAAGCGTGCACGTAAGGTCAAGCAATACAAAAACCCGCACAACGGTGAAGTGATCGAAACCAAAGGCGGCAACCACAAAACCCTGAAAGAGTGGAAAGCCACTTGGGGCGGCGATGTGGTTGAAAGCTGGGCAACCCTGCTGGACTGATAGTCCGCATACACCGTTTGCTTCACACAACAAAAACGCCGGCACATTGCCGGCGTTTTTGTTTACCTACCATCAGCCAATTGCAAATTGTGCCTGCAATTGACGGGCATGCACTTGCCAGGCCTCGAGCACTCGCCGGCCCGCCTCGTCGGCCCCCTGCCAGGCTTGCTGGCGCGCCTGTTCAAAGTCGCCCAGGGTATTGGGTGCGCCCCACTGCGGGTCGCTCAGGCGTTGCTGGCAGAAGCCGTACCACCGTTGCAGCTCTTCGCTGGTCAAGGTTTCAGGGAAGTTACGAGCCCGATAACGGAACAACAGCTCCGGCAAACGCGGGTCATCGAACATCCAGTGGCCACGGCTCAACTGCGCCGGTTCCAGCGCACGAACTTGCTCGCATAAACGCCGGTCGCGGTCACCGATAAATCCCTCATACAACTGCTGTTCCGGGTCTTCACTCGGGGCGAACTCATCCTTGCCATAGATGTGTTCCAGCTTGTCTTGCCATTGCGCCTGTTGATTGGCCAACTGTTCACCGCGCGATTGTAACAACGTCAAGTCCAGACCCAACCGTTGTTGATCGGCCGGGCGCAATACCGACAGCGGCGCCAGTACCGGGCAGCGATTGATCTGCACCAATTTGAGCGGTACCGGTAATTCACCTTCGGCCAATTCATCATGACGGGTGTACAAGCGCTGACGCAGAATTTCAGCACTTTCCCGTAGTAACGGTAGGGTTTCATGGTGCAGGTCGCAGACAATCAGCGCATTGCGATTACGCGGGTGCCAGGCCAGTGGCAATACGACACCCAGGTAATTACGCGCCGCAGAAAAACGCCCGGATATATGCACCAGAGGCTGCAACAAACGAATTTGCTCCATCACTTTATGCTTGCTGCGCAACTGGAACAGCCAGTCATACAACTTGGGCTGTTTCTGCCGAATCAGGCGGGCCAGGGCAATGGTTGCCCGCACGTCGGAAAGCGCTTCGTGGGCATGCCCGTGGTCAATGCCATTGGCCTTGCTCAGCAGTTCCAGGCGCAGGCTGGTGCGCCCGTCCTGCTGCGGCCATTGGATGCCATCCGGGCGCAGGGCATAGGCGGTGCGCACGATGTCGATCAGGTCCCAGCGGCTGTTACCGCCCTGCCACTCACGGGCATAGGGGTCGAAAAAATTGCGGTACAAACTGTAGCGGGTCACTTCATCGTCGAAGCGCAGCGTGTTGTAGCCCGCGCCACAGGTACCCGGCTGCGCCAGTTGTGCGTACACCTGGGTCATGAACTCGGCTTCGCACAGGCCCTGCTCAGCCAGCAACTGCGGGGTGATGCCGGTTACCAGGCAGGCCGCCGGGTGCGGCAGGATATCGTCCGAGGGCCGGCAATAAAGGCTGATCGGCTCGTCGATTTCGTTGAGGTCGAAGTCAGTGCGCACACCAGCCACCTGCAGCGGCCGATCGCAGCGCGGGTTGATGCCGGTGGTTTCGTAGTCGTGCCAGAAAATGCTGGAGCTCACGGGGTCGTCCTGTATCGAGGTCGACCCGATTCTAGCGCGATTCTAGAAAGCCAAGGTTCAGACGCGAGCGTTGGCGGGGCGGAAACTGAAATACTCGCGCAGCGAGCGCACGAAATCATCGTACTCGCGTGGAGACTGCAGCAGCATGAAGCCCGAATCGTAGTGCCCCGGCGTCTGGTCCTCGCGGCACCACAGGCAACTGGCGGTGAGGTTGACGAACTGGTGCCCGCCGCCAGCCAGTGGCATGCGCAGTTGCAGCTCGTAATCAGGCCCGACCAGCACGGGTAGCTGGCTGATGACCATCAAGCCATCTTCGGAGGCATTGCCCAGCTGACCGAGTTCCTGACCGGTAAAACGGTTGAACACCTTGAGGACGCAAGGCAGTTGATGACGTTCGATGTGGCGCTTGTTGAACATGATCGCGAGTGTATTCCGTACCTGATGCCAGGAATACAAGGTACTGGCGGTTGTTGTAACAGCTGAGTTACAGATTAGCGCAGCGCGCGCAGCAAATCTCGTGAAATAAACCACACCTTGGTGTTAGCGCCAAGGTGCGGTCGTCACCGGGCTGGCCACGGCCGCTTCAACGCCGCGCACATGGCCGAGTTTTTCCAGCGTCTGCAGGCGCGCCTGGGCACGATAGGCGTACTCGTTGCCCGGGTACTGCTGGATCAAGTATTGGTAAGTCTGCGCAGCATCCACGTACAACGCCTGGCGCTCCAGGCACTGGCCGCGCAGCAACGATACCTCGGGGTGGATGAACGGCCGTGCACGGCTGGTGCGGTCAACCTGCGACAACTCGAGCATGACGCGTGCACAATCGCCCCGGTCGTAGGCGCGGTAGGCATTGTTCAGGTGGTGGTCCATCGACCAGCGGGTGCAGCCGACGGCGCTGACGGCCAGGGCTAAAACGATCAGGGCTCGCATGGGGATCTCCTTTGATGCCAGTGTATCGGCGTTTGCCTGCAAATCTTCACACCCTTTTGCAAGGATACCCTGCCCGTTCAAATGCCACCCTGCCTTGGTCGCAGGTAGTGCAACGGAACAATGACTACAGCGAGATTCAGGAGTAGCCTTTCGCTGCGCTTCACTATAGGAGTTTGTGCATGAGCATCCGCCGTACCAAAATCGTCGCCACCCTTGGCCCCGCCAGCAACTCGCCGGAAGTGATCGAACAGCTGATCCTTGCCGGCCTGGACGTGGCACGCCTGAACTTCTCCCACGGCACGCCGGACGAGCACAAGGCCCGTGCGCGCCTGATCCGTGACATCGCCGCCAAGAACGGCCGCCATGTTGCATTGCTGGGCGACCTGCAGGGTCCGAAGATCCGCATCGCCAAGTTCGCCAACAAGCGCATCGAATTGAAGATCGGTGACAAGTTCACCTTCTCCACCGCCCACCCGCTGACCGAAGGCAACCAGGACATCGTCGGTATCGACTACCCCGACCTGGTCAAGGACTGCGGCGTTGGTGACGAGCTGCTGCTCGACGATGGTCGCGTGGTCATGCGCGTCGAAACCGCCACTGCAGACGCCCTGCACTGCGTGGTGATCATCGGTGGCCCGCTGTCAGACCACAAAGGCATCAACCGTAAAGGTGGCGGCCTGACCGCACCGGCCCTGACCGAAAAAGACAAGGCCGACATCAAGCTGGCCGCGGAAATGGACCTGGACTATCTGGCCGTATCCTTCCCACGTGACGCCAGCGACATGGAATACGCGCGCAAGCTGCGTGACGAGTCCGGCGGCAGCGCCTGGCTGGTGGCCAAGATCGAACGCGCCGAAGCGGTTGCCGACGACGAGACCCTCGACAAGCTGATCGCCGCCTCCGACGCAGTGATGGTTGCCCGTGGCGACCTGGGCGTGGAAATCGGCGACGCCGAGCTGATCGCCATCCAGAAGAAGATCATCCAGCACGCCCGCCGCAACAACAAGGCGGTGATCGTGGCGACCCAGATGATGGAGTCGATGATCCAGAACCCGATGCCGACCCGTGCCGAAGTGTCCGACGTGGCCAATGCCGTGCTGGACAACACCGACGCGGTGATGCTGTCGGCCGAAAGCGCCGCAGGTTCCTACCCGATCGAAGCCGTCCAGGCCATGGCCCGCATCTGCCTGGGTGCCGAAAAGCACCCGACCAGCCAGAAGTCCAGCCACCGCCTGCACACCACCTTCGAGCGCTGCGACGAAAGCATCGCCTTGGCGGCCATGTACACCGCCAACCACTTCCCGGGCGTGAAGGCGATCATCGCCCTGACCGAAAGCGGCTACACCCCGCTGATCATGTCGCGCCTGCGTTCGCACGTGCCGATCTTCGCCCTGTCGCCGCACCGCGCTACCCAGGCGCGCGCCAACATGTTCCGTGGCGTGTACCCGATTGCCTTCGACCCGGCTTCGCTGCCGGCCGACAAGGTGAGCCAGGCAGCCGTGGACGAGCTGCTCAAGCGTGGCCTGGTGCAGCAAGGTGACTGGGTGATCCTGACCAAGGGTGACAGCTACCACACCATCGGTGGCACCAACGGCATGAAGATCCTGCATGTCGGTGACCCGCTGGTCGGTTGATCTGCTGCTACAAAGGGGGCCGCTTTGCGGCCCCCTGCTATTCAGGCATGCTCGACAAACACATCAGCAAACACCTGCCCCCGTGGCACCCCGGCAATGAACAGCCGCCGGGCAAAACGCTCCACACTCCCCGGCGCCCCGCACACCAGCGCCACCGTCTGCCGTGACGCCAGCCGCAACCCGGCCAGCGCATCATCCATCTGTTCCGCCAGCACCAACTCGACTTTCACCCCTGGCAACTGCTGCAATGGCTCCGCCAAATAGTGCCCCGCCCGATCCCGTGCCACATGCAACAGCCGAATTTCCCCCCGATGCCCCTGGCGTAGCGCCTCGCGCAAGATGCCCCACAATGGCGCCAACCCGGTGCCCGCTGCCAACAACCACAGCGGCCGCTCCTGCCAGTCCGGGTCGTAATGCAAAGCCCCCCCTCTCAATTCACCCAGACGCATTTCATCGCCAACCCGTAGACCGCGCGCCTTGTCACAAAAGGCACCAGGGCGCTGGCAGTCGATATGAAACTCAAGTTGATCATCTTCACCTGGCAGGCTGGCCAGGGAATAAGGCCGTGCAACCTCGTCCAGCCACAGCACCACATGCTGACCCGCCTGATAGCGCAACGCACGCTCTGGCTGCAGGCGCAAACGCAGCACATCGCCGAACCAGTCCAGCGCACTGACCTTGGCCGGCACACCGTCGTGCCGAGAGTCGAACAGCACCAGGCGCAGGTCCTCGACCACACGGCACTGACAGGCCAGGCGCCAGCCCTGGGCATGCTTGTCAAGCGCCAGCGCCTCGGGCAAGGCATCCAACGGTTGCCCCGCCAGGCAGTGCACCAGGCAGGCATGGCAACTGCCGGCGCGGCAGCTGTAGGGCACATTCAACCCGGCCTCGTTCAGGGCATCGAGCAGGTTGCTGCCAGTCGGCACCGCCCAACGGTGCTCGCCCACGCAAATTTCGGGCATGTTCGGTACTTCTCCTGCTATCCCAGGCTCACTGTAAGCCAAGCAGAGCACGCCAGCAAAAAGGATGCCTGACCGCTGCCGACCATGGTCCAGACCGGCCGCAGGTGTGTCCGCCACGGATGCGCGCTATACTGCCGCGCCTTTTTCCGTCGGCCTGACCTGCCGGCGCCTTGCAAGGCGCTTCGACATGCTGGTCGGCAATGTCGAGCGTCTTTTTGAATGTTCCCGTCTTTAAGAGGAGCGCGCTGCATGACCGTGATCAAGCAAGACGACCTGATTCAGAGCGTCGCCGACGCCCTGCAATTCATCTCGTACTACCACCCCGTCGATTTCATCCAGGCCATGCACGAGGCCTATCTGCGTGAAGAGTCGCCTGCTGCACGCGATTCCATCGCCCAGATCCTGATCAACTCGCGCATGTGCGCCACCGGCCACCGCCCGATCTGCCAGGACACCGGTATCGTCACCGTGTTCGTGCGCGTGGGCATGGACGTACGCTGGGACGGCGCCACCCTGAGCGTCGACGACATGATCAACGAAGGTGTGCGTCGCGCCTACAACCTGCCTGAAAACGTCCTGCGCGCCTCGATCCTGGCCGACCCGGCCGGTGCTCGCAAGAACACCAAGGACAACACCCCGGCAGTGATCCACTACTCCATCGTCCCCGGCGACAAGGTCGAGGTCGATGTCGCAGCCAAGGGCGGCGGCTCGGAGAACAAGTCGAAGATGGCCATGCTCAACCCGTCCGACTCGATCGTCGACTGGGTGCTGAAGACCGTGCCGACCATGGGCGCTGGCTGGTGCCCGCCTGGCATGCTCGGCATCGGCATCGGCGGTACCGCCGAGAAAGCCGCAGTAATGGCCAAGGAAGTGTTGATGGAGTCCATCGACATCCATGAGCTGAAAGCCCGCGGCCCGCAAAACCGCCTGGAAGAAATCCGTCTGGAGCTGTTCGAGAAGGTCAACCAGCTGGGCATCGGCGCCCAGGGCCTGGGTGGCCTGACCACCGTGCTCGACGTCAAGATCATGGACTACCCGACCCACGCCGCCTCCCTGCCGGTGTGCATGATCCCCAACTGCGCCGCCACCCGCCACGCCCACTTCGTGCTCGATGGCTCCGGCCCGGCAGAACTGGAAGCGCCGTCGCTGGATGCCTACCCGGAAATCGTCTGGGAAGCTGGCCCGAGCGCCCGTCGCGTCAACCTCGACGACATCACCCCGGAAGAAGTCGCCAGCTGGAAGCCGGGCGAAACCATCCTGCTCAACGGCAAGATGCTGACCGGCCGCGATGCCGCGCACAAGCGCATGGTTGAAATGCTCAACCGTGGCGAAGAACTGCCAGTCGACCTGAAAGGCCGCTTCATCTACTACGTAGGCCCGGTCGACCCGGTCGGTGACGAAGTGGTAGGCCCAGCCGGCCCGACCACCGCCACTCGCATGGACAAGTTCACCCGCCAGATCCTCGAGCAGACCGGCCTGCTGGGCATGATCGGCAAGTCCGAGCGTGGCCCGACCGCCATCGAGGCGATCAAGGACAACAAGGCCGTGTACCTGATGGCCGTTGGCGGTGCTGCCTACCTGGTAGCCCAGGCCATCCGCAAGTCGAAGGTACTGGCCTTCGCCGAGCTGGGCATGGAAGCGATCTACGAGTTCGAGGTCAAGGACATGCCGGTTACCGTCGCCGTCGATAGCAACGGTGAGTCGGTACACATCACTGGCCCTGCCCTGTGGCAGAGCAAGATTGCCCAAAGCCTGGCAGTCGAAGTGAAGTAACCAGATGTAACTGCGGCGCCCGCTCCCACAGGTAACGCGTAGCCTTCTGGCTTGCGCTGTACGTGTGGGAACGGGCTTGCCCGCGAAGAGGCCACTGCTGTCATCACAGGGCTCTTTCAAACTGCTCCGGCCAGTCCCGCCAGGTAAACACCTGCCCTTCCCGCCTCACCCGCCGCACCTCCTCCAGGTCCACCTCACACACCAGCCACTGGCTGCAATCTGGGCTCAGCGCCTCACTCAACGCCACCACCCCATCCCCCGGCATCCCATGATCCGGCGGCACGAACAACCCTGCCCGGCCAATATTCTCGTCCAACGCCGGTGACCAGGGTGCCAACCCAACCGTAGGGCTCTGCAACACGGCGATCTGGTTCTCCAGCGCCCGCGCCTGGGCGCCAATGCGTACCCGGTGGTAACCGGCCTCGGTATCGGTACAGCTCGGCGCCAGGATCAGGTCGGCACCAGCCTCGGCCAAACGCCGGGCCAGCATGGGGAACTCATTGTCATAACAGATCAGAATCCCCAGCCGACCCAATTCGGTGTCGAACACCTGCAGCCCCTGGCCTGCAGCGATGTCCCACTGTTCGCGCTCGAACCGGGTCATCATCAGTTTTTCCTGGTAGCCCAGCACACCCTGGGGGCCGAACAGCCAGGCACGGTTGCGGTAGCGCCCATCGCTGTCCAGCACCGGCACGCTACCCGGTTGCAGGTAGATCCCCCAGCGCCGGGCAAGACCCTCGCACAGTGCTTTCCAGGGTTCGATCAGCGGCTGAATACCGGCAATCGAAGCCTTCAGGTCCCCTCGCTGCTCGGCACTCAGCTGGCCACTCAGCACCAGCCCGGCGTACTCCGGTAACAACAGCAAGCGAGCGCCCGCCTCTACCGCCTCGGCACACAGGCGTTGCAGATGGTCGGCGTAGGCGTCCCAGGTTTCATGCAGTTCGATGGCGTATTGGCAGGCCGCCATACGAATCATATCGGCAGCGCCTTGAGCCAGAACGACATCAACTTGTCGGAGCTTTCCGGTTCGTCCAAGTCGCGCCAGGCATAGCGGGTGCGTAGCGACGGGTCATGCAGAAAGCCGCGATTGCGCCAGAAGCCGTGCAAGGGTTTGTAGTCCGCTGGCCGTCGCGGGTGCACGCCTGGCCGCTCCACCGCGCAGAACGCGCAGTAATCGAACTCGGCCAGTTTGTGCGCGTAGGACTCGCGTTCGATGAAGAAGCGCACCCCCAGGCCCTGGCCACGGTATTCGGGCAGCACCAGCGATTCGCCAAAGTAATACACACTGGCGGGGTCGCGGCCTTGGGCCAGGAACGGCTGCTGGAATTCGGCCGCGACATCCACCAGCGGCAGGCCGGTAGAGGCACCGACCACCTTGCCGTCGTCCAGCGCCAGCACTACCAGGCTGCGCCCGGAGCGGGCGTAGTTGGACAGGTAGTCAGCCTCATACTCCGGGGTGCCGTCGTAAAGGTAGGGAAACTCGCGGAACACGGTAAGGCGCAGGCGAGCGAGGTCATCGATGTAAGGCGCGATAGCGGCGCCGTGCAACAGGCGTATTTCCATGCTTGGCGGTCGTTTTGTCGATGTGGATGACGCGCTCGGCTAAGCCGGGCTTGAGGGGAAACCCTATCATCCGAGGCAACGACCCGCCTTTTCCCTACACGACAGGTATTGTTCCATGACCGCTACCGAACTGGTAAATGCTTACTACGCCGCCTTCAACGCCGGCGACATGCCGGGCTTTCTGGCGCTGCTCAGCGAGGACGTGATCCACGACATCAACCAGGGCGAGCGGCAGATGGGCAAGGCCAGGTTTGCTGCGTTCATGGACAAGATGAACCGCTGCTACCGCGAACGTCTGGCCGACATCGTGGTGATGCAAAACGCCGATGGCAGCCGCGCGGCAGCGGAGTTCACCGTGCATGGCGAATACTTGGCCGATGACCAAGGGCTGCCAACTGCCAACGGGCAGACCTATGTACTGCCGGCGGGGGCTTTCTTCTACATCCACTGCGGCAAGATTGCCCGGGTGACCAACTACTACAACCTCAATGACTGGGTTGAGCAGGTTGCCTAAGCCTGACACGCCTGCTCCCGGGGGCGGTGGTAAACCTGCGGGAGCAGGCGTGCCTGCGAAGGGGCCCGATCAGGCGATACGGGTACCCAGCACTTTGAGGAAGGCCGCCAGCCACGCCGGATGCGCTGGCCATGCGGGGGCAGTGACCAGGTTGCCGTCCACATGCGCCTGGTCCACTGCGATATCGATGAACGTACCGCCCGCCAATCGCACTTCCGGCGCACATGCCGGGTACGCACTGCACTCACGCCCCTCGAGCACCCCGGCCGCCGCCAGCAGCTGAGCGCCATGGCACACCGCCGCAATCGGCTTGCCGGCCTGGTCGAACGCCCGCACCAGCTCCAGCACCTTTTCATCCAGGCGCAGGTACTCTGGCGCACGGCCACCCGGGATCAGCAATGCGTCGTAACTTTCGGGCCGCACCCGCACGAAGTCATAATTCAGGGCAAAGTTGTGCCCAGGCTTTTCGCTGTAGGTCTGCTCACCCTCGAAGTCATGAATCGCGGTGCGCACAGTCTGCCCGGCCAGCTTTTCCGGGCACACCGCATGCACTGTGTGGCCGACCATGCTCAGGGCCTGAAACGGCACCATCGCTTCATAATCTTCAACGTAGTCGCCCACCAGCATGAGAATTTTCTTCGCCGTCATCACGCCCACTCCTTCGGTTAACTGTGAATAGTCACTGCACGATAGCCGCTGTCAGTCCCGACGGTCGAGGAAGTTGACCACCAACCGATCGAGCCAGCCCCAGATCCGTTGTTTCACCCTGCGCCACAAAGGGCGCGCATGCCAATGGGCAAGGTCGACTTCCTCGCATTGGGCAAAATCGCGCTCGAAGCTGGCCACCACCGCCGCCGTCAACGATGGGTCCAGCGCCTCGATGTTGGCTTCAAGGTTGAAGCGCAGGTTCCAGTGGTCGAAGTTGCACGAACCGACGCTGACCCAGTCGTCCACCACCGCCATTTTCAGGTGCAGGAAGCACGGCTGGTACTCGAAAATCCGCACCCCGGCGCGCAGCAGGCGTGGGTAGTAGCGATGCCCGGCGTAGCGCACCGAGGGATGGTCGGTGCGGGGGCCGGTCAGCAGCAGGCGCACGTCCAGCCCCTTGCTGGCGGCCCGGCGCAACGAGCGGCGCACGCTCCAGGTCGGCAGGAAGTACGGTGTGGCCAGCCACACCCGTTGCTTGCCGCTGTTCAGCGCCCTCACCAGCGCATGCAGGATGTCCTGGTGCTGGCGGGCGTCGGCATAAGCGACCCGGCCCATGCCTTGCCCTTGTGCGGGCACCTTGGGCAGGCGCGGCAGGCCAAAGCCCTCGGCAGGGCGCCAGGCGGTGCGGCGGTTGTTGGCGTGCCACTGGCGATCGAACAGCAACTGCCAGTCGTTCACCACTGGCCCCTGCATCTGCACCATCACTTCGTGCCATTCGCTGGTCGCTTCGCCCGGCGTCCAGAATTCGTCGGTAACGCCCGTGCCCCCCACCACTGCCCAACGCTCGTCCACCAGCAGCAGTTTGCGGTGGTCGCGATACAGGTTGCGCAGGCCACGCTTCCAGCGCAGGCGGTTGTACCAGCGCAGGTACACGCCGGCGTCCGACAGGCGTTGGCGCAGCGCGCTGTTGAAAGCCAATGAGCCGTAGTCGTCAAACAGGCAACGCACCCGCACGCCGCGCCGGGCGGCCTGTTCCAGCGCTTCGACCACCGCCTCGGCACAGGCGCCGGCCTCGACCAGGTACAGTTCCAGGTCCACCTGAAACTCCGCGTGCTCGATCGCATTGAGCATGCGTGGGAAGAACGCGGGGCCGTCGATCAGCAATTCGAACTGGTTGCCATCCCGCCAGGGGAAGACTGGCCCCGCCATGTCAGCGAGCGGTGAAAATCAGCACCGCACTCACCGGCACCGATGGGTTGATGGACTTCAACTTGGCAAACTTGCGCAGGCTTTCCAGCCCAGGCAGCAAGCCGAAATCCTCGGCACGCAGCAGCAGCGGCTCGAGGGTTACAACCTGGAAGCGCCGCGCATCCAGGCGGGTGGCCAGTAGCAGGGCGTTGTAGCTGTGCGACTGGCCATGCAGGGTAACCGTTAGCGGCAGGCGCAACTCGATCTGCGCACCGTCGGCCAGGTCATTGATCGGCCGCAGGTCGATCTGTGCCTTCACTGTGGCCTCGGCAAATCGCTCGACCTCGAACAGGTTGTCGCGCATCTGCTCGTCACGCAGCGGGATGCCGCTGCTCACCGAGTCCATCTCGATACTCAACCCCGCCACACCCTTGCGGTCGACCGTACCGTGCAACACCAGAAAGCGATGCACTTCGGCGGTGTCGCCGTTCTTGCCGGTAATGAACGACAGGCGTGAAGACTCGCCATCAAGGTGCCAATTGGCATGGGCAGGCAGGCACAAAGCCAGCAGCAAGGCGGGTAACAGACGGGGCAGCTTGAACATGACAGATCTCGTGAAACCAAGCCGCCAACCTTACCCGCCTGCCTTCATGGCAGCAAGCGGCAGCCCTCGCGCGCGCCTTGCCAAGCGGCCTGGTTGCGCCGCCCCAGACCCTCTGCGGTCACTTGGCGCTGCCGGCTGTTTTCTTCCAGCAGGGTCAGCGGCAGCCATTGCTTCACGTAACCGTGGCAATACGCCTGATCGAAGCCCATGACAAAGCGGCACGAACAATATTCCTTGGCCGAGTAGGCCGAGAGAATGTCGGGGAAATCCGCCAGCGCCTGGCGCTCCTGCCAAGCCCAGTACAACAGCCCCGCCAGCACCAGCAGCGCTAACCGCTTCATGCTCCCGCCCCGGCCAATGCCGCCAGCACCCGCTTCAGCAGTTCGTCGTGCTGATAGCTGCCGTCGCGGTCATCGGCGTAACGCACGATCACCAATTTTTGCTCCGGTAGCACGTACAGCGCCTGGCCCCAGTGGCCAAGGGCGGCGAAGGTAGCTGCGGGGGCACTCGGCCAAGGCCGTTGGGCGTCGGTCAGCGGCTGGTTGAGCCACCAGTGCCCACCAGGGTTGGCCTCGCCGCTCAGCACTTCGGCCTGGGCAAACGGTGTGCGGTTGAAGGCTACCCAGGCCTTTGGCAGCAGTTGCCGGCCCTGCCAGCGGCCGTCGCGCTGCATCAGCAGGCCGATACGCGCCAGGTCGCGGGTACTGAGGTACAGATAGGAAGAGCCCACGTAAGTGCCTGCCCGGTCACGCTCCCACACCGCACTGTCGATACCCAGCGGGGTGAACAGTGCCTGCCAGGGGTAATCCGGGTACTGGCCCGCATCGAGCATGCCGCGCAGCGCGGCGGCCAGCAGGTTGCTGTCGCCACTGGAATAGAGAAATCGCTGCCCAGGGCTGGCCGACGTACCCCGCGCGGCCGTGTAGGCCGCCATGTCCGCACGACCACGGGTATACAACATGGCCACCACTGAGGATTTCAGCGGGGCGTACTCGTAGTCTTCCTGCCAGGCAAGGCCACTGGCCCAGTGCAGCAGGTCGGCCATACGCACGCCCGGATGCGCGCGCATGGGTGGATAGAAGCGGCTGACCGCGTCTTGCAGCTGAAAGCGGCCTTCGCCCTGGGCCACCCCCAGTAGCGTGGCCAGTACGCTTTTGCTCACCGACCAGGTCAGGTGCGCGGTGGCGGCAGTGGTGGGCGCGGTGTAGCGCTCGTGGACGATACGACCGTCGCGGATGATCAGCAAGGCGTCGGTGCGGATGCCACTACGCTCGGAGGGGGCGCGTTCGGGGAAGGCGTAGGCGTCGACGGCTTGCCAATCGAATGCGGCAGGGTCGCTTTGCCACTCCGGGTCAGGCCACTCTTCAGCCCAGGCGGGCGCCATGGCCATGCACAAAAGCAGCAGCAGACCTTTCAGCATCCCCATACAGGCTCACTTTTGTTGGGGCAGCAACGCGGCCCCAGGATTCAGAAGTTCACCCAAAGCTATCAGCCATTCATGACAATCCGGCAGCCGCCCAAGCTTTGTTCAACCGTTTCTCCCGCGCCGCCGCAGCCAACGCCATCACCCCTTGGTCACGCTGCCAGATTTGCGCCCAATGCACCGGCCCTGCTGCCAAGGCCGCGTCGATCGCCCCTCGCAACGCCTGAAACTGCGCGAACAACCCACCCAGCAGCAAATGGCAACCCGTGCTGTCAGCACACTGCCGGCTGCCCTCGGCACACCCTGCCAGCAACCCCAGCAGTTGCAGGCGCAAGTCCTGTGGCCAGGCGCTCTCCTGCCCCACGCCATACAACCAGGCCGTCAGTGCCGTGAGCACATACAAGTCTTCCAGCGAGCGAAACGGCTTCACGTAGGCATCCCAGCCGTCACCGGCCAGCAACTCGCACGCGGCCTGCTCCAGCAGCAATCGGCCATGGCCCACTTCCGGCATCAGCGGCAGGGTCGGCAGTGGCTCCAGCTTCACCCCCGGCTCACCGGGATAAACCACCGCCAGGTTCAGTTGCGGCGCCGCGCCAGCCGCTTCGCTACGCGCCGCCACCAGCAACCACTCCGCCTCCAGGCCTGCGGTAACGAAGTCCTTGCTGCCCGTCAGCCGCAAGCCGTCCAGCCGCGTGTGCATGTCCGCTGGCCGCACACTGCGCCGCTCGGTGGCACACAAGGCGCCAAGGCTGGGCGGCGCACTGGGCCAAAGCACCCGCAGAGCGGCCTGGTAACCCACCAGAAAGGCCAGGCCAGGGGTGGCCATCGCGCGCCCGCCCAGTGCCGCGAGTTCGAACGGGGCAACCGGTCCGAGGCGCTCGAGCAGCCCGGCGTAGGTTTCGCCCAGGGTGCCTGCCAGCGCGTGGCGAAGCGGGTCGTTGAGTCGTTGCAACCAGGCCATGGCACAGCTCCTTGCTGGGGGCTTTCGGGGAAGGCTCAGGGGGTGTCACGCAAGCATCACCAAAGATTCACAGGGGTGACACCACGTCTACCTAGGCTGACTTTGCACAACAAAGCCGACCGGCCGCAACCCTTCATGGCTGGCTTATGGAGACTCGCAATGACTCGGATCGCTCACGCTAGCGACAACAGCACTGAACGCCGTCTGCAAGCCGAACGCCTGGTTGGCGCCGCGGCGCTGCAAGAAGCCCAGGCCCTGCGCTACAAAGTGTTCAGCGCAGAATTCAAGGCCAAGCTCAAAGGTGCCGAGCAGGGCCTGGACATGGACGACTACGACGTGCACTGCCGCCACATTGGTGTGCGCGACCTGAGCACCGGCGAACTGGTTGCCACCACCCGCCTGCTCGACCACCAGGCCGCCAGCAGCCTGGGCCGTTTCTACAGCGAAGAAGAATTCAGCCTGCACGGCCTGTTGCAACTGCAAGGCCCGATCCTTGAACTGGGCCGTACCTGCGTGGCCCCCGACTACCGCAACGGCGGCACCATCGCCGTGCTCTGGGGCGAACTGGCCGAGGTGCTCAACGAGGGTCGCTACAGCTACCTGATGGGCTGCGCCAGCATCCCCATGCAGGACGGCGGCGTGCAGGCCCATGCGGTGATGCAGCGCCTGCGTGACCGTTACCTGTGCACCGAGCACCTGCGTGCCGAGCCGAAAAACCCGCTGCCGAAGCTGGCCCTGCCCACTAACGTCATTGCCGAAATGCCACCGCTGCTCAAAGCCTACATGCGCCTGGGCGCGAAGATTTGCGGCGAGCCATGCTGGGACGAGGACTTCCAGGTGGCTGACGTGTTCATCCTGCTCAAGCGCGACGAACTGTGCCCACGCTACGCTCGCCACTTCAAGGCGGCGGTCTGATGCCGAAGTTGCGGGTGTTGGCCCGCCTGACTCGACTGCTGCTGGTACTGGCGCTGGGCATGCTGATGGCCAGCATGATTGCCTTGAGCGAGCGACTGGGCTTCAAGACGCCGATCGAGCGCCGTCAACGCTGGACCTGCCTGTTCATGAAGCGCTTGGTCGCTGCCCTGCCCTTCGACGTGAAAGTCATCGGCGAGCTGCCGCAGCGGCCGATGCTGTGGGTCAGCAACCATGTGTCCTGGGCCGACATCCCTCTGCTGGGCATGCTGATGCCGCTGTCGTTTCTGTCCAAGGCCGAAGTGCGCCACTGGCCGGTGGCCGGCTGGCTGGCGGAAAAAGCCGGCACGCTTTTCATTCGTCGGGGCGGTGGCGACAGCCAGCGCCTGCGCGAACAGATCGCCGGGCAGTTGGGCCTGGCTCGACCGCTGCTGATCTTCCCCGAAGGCACCACGACCAACGGTCGCACCTTGCGCACCTTCCATGGCCGCCTGCTGGCCGGAGCCATCGACCGAGGTGTGGCGGTGCAGCCGGTGGCTATCCAGTATTTGCGCGATGGCCAGCTCGATCCGATTGCGCCGTTCATCGGTGATGACGACCTGGTATCGCACCTGATGCGCTTGTTTGCCCAACCGCGGGCCGAGGTGTGCATTCACCTGCTGCAGCCGATTGGTAGTGTGGGCAAGGAACGTGCGGTGCTGGCGTTGCAGGCACAGCAGGCGATCCATTTGGCGTTGTTCGGGGTTGAAGAAGTTGAGCTGGCGCCACGGCGGCAGGCACGGGCTGCCTGATTTTTCGCACTATCGCTACCGGCCTCTTCGCGGGCGTGCCCGCGAAGAGGCCGAAACAGAACTAACTGTCAGACAACCGCCCCGCCGCCGCAAAGGCCTGCAACTGCGGATAAAACGCCCTGAAGTCCGCCAGCAATGGCTCATACAGCCGCTCCAGCTCGCCCATCACCCCGGACATCCCTTCAGGGCGTGACAGGCGCCGAGCAATGCCATTGAACACCTGCTCCAATGTGGCGAAATCACCATAGGCCCCCAGCCAGTCATCCGCCGCCATGAACGGTGCAATCCGCGCCAGCCGCCCCGGCAGTTGTGGCTCTGCCAGCAGCACCCGGTAAAACGCCCCAGTGAACTGTGCCAGTGGCTGCTCGGCATAATCACGCCAATGTCGCGCCAGGCAATGGTCGAAGAACACATCCAGGACAATGCCGGCAAAGCGCCGCCGCTCACGCGGAAAACGCGCCAGCGCCGCCAATACCAACGGGTGCCGATCGGTGTAGCTGTCGATATGCCGATGCAGCCGAATGGCCGCCTCCAGCGCAGGCGGAAAGCGCCCTTCCAGCGAGCCTTTGACAAAGTCGCCATACAGGCTGCCAAGCAGTTGTTGCGGCGCCGGGCCGCCCAGGTGCAAGTGTGCGAGGTAATTCATGCACGCAGTCTAGCACCGCCAGCACGTATATCGTTATAACGCGATATACCGATTCGCGCTCAGCTCAGAACACCTTCGTATTTGTATATCGGAATTCAGCGATTTACATTTCGCCCTATCGCGATATGCCGCTACAACGAGCCTCAACCATGCCACTCGATCTCGACGAAATCATAAAAGCGCTGGCCCATCCGGTCAGGCGAGAAATCCTCAGCTGGCTGAAAGACCCGGCAACCCAGTTTCCCGACCAGTACCACAGCACCGAAAACGGTGTGTGCGCCGGGCAGATCGACCAACGCTGCGGCCTGTCGCAGTCGACCGTCTCTGCCCACCTGGCCACCTTGCAGCGCGCCGGGCTCATCAGCAGCCAGAAGATTGGCCAATGGCACTTCTTCAAACGCGACGAAGACACCATCCAGGCGTTCCTCGAACAACTGCGCCAAGCACTTTGACAAGGCAGGTAACCGCTATGACCACGCTTTTCGATCCGATCACCCTGGGCGACCTGCAACTGCCCAACCGCATCATCATGGCCCCGCTCACCCGCTGCCGCGCCGATGAAGGGCGCGTGCCCAATGCGCTGATGGCCGAGTACTACGTACAGCGTGCCAGTGCCGGGCTGATTCTCAGCGAGGCGACCTCGGTCAGCGCCATGGGGGTCGGCTACCCGGATACCCCCGGTATCTGGAACGATGAACAAGTTCGTGGCTGGAACAATGTGACCAAGGCCGTACACGGCGCAGGCGGGCGTATCTTCCTGCAGCTGTGGCACGTGGGCCGCATCTCCCACCCCAGCTACCTGAATGGCGAACTGCCGGTGGCTCCCAGCGCGATCCAGGCCAAGGGCCATGTCAGCCTGGTACGCCCACTGAGTGACTACCCCACCCCGCGTGCGCTGGAAACCGAAGAAATCACTGACATCGTCGAGGCCTACCGCAGCGGCGCGGAAAATGCCAAGGCGGCCGGCTTCGATGGTGTGGAGATCCACGGTGCCAACGGTTACCTGCTCGACCAGTTCCTGCAAAGCAGCACCAACCAGCGCACCGACCGTTACGGCGGCTCACTGGAAAACCGCGCGCGCCTGCTGCTGGAAGTGACCGATGCGGCCATTGAAGTGTGGGGCGCGAACCGCGTGGGCGTGCACCTGGCGCCGCGTGCCGACGCCCACGACATGGGCGACGCCGACCGCGCCGAAACCTTCACTTATGTGGCGCGCGAGCTGGGCAAGCGCGGCATCGCCTTCATCTGCTCGCGGGAACGGGAAGCCGACGACAGCATTGGCCAACTGATCAAAGAAGCGTTCGGCGGCCCGTACATCGTCAACGAGCGGTTTGACAAAGCCAGTGCCAATGCGGCCCTGGCCAGTGGCAAGGCCGATGCGGTGGCGTTCGGCGTGCCGTTCATCGCCAACCCCGACCTGCCGGCGCGGCTGGCGGCGGATGCGCCGTTGAATGACGCCCGGCCGGACACTTTCTATAGCAAGGGGCCGGTGGGGTATATCGATTATCCGCGGTTGTAACTGATTTCGCCGGGGCCGCTTTGCGGCCTTGTGCCGCGAAAGGAGGGCAAGGCCCTCCCCTGCCATGTTACGGACGGGAGTTGATCTGCTGCTGCAGGTTCTGGATCTGGCTCTGCAAGGTATTCAGGTTGCGGGTCATCTGCGCCCGGAACGCATCGAACTCCTGCACCGAAGCACCGCCTGCCGACGAAGCAGCCGGACGATTATCGATCTGGCTCTTGAGCACCAACATGTCCTGCTCCAGGCTCTGGATAGCAGCACTCGGGTTGCCTTGTTTCTTCAAGGCAGCCACATCGCTACCCAGGCTCTTGAGTTGCACGTCCAGCTTGCCGCCATCCACCTGCGCAGCCTTCAGCGCGGCAACCTGCTCGTTCAAACCCTTGAACTGGGTATCCAGCTTGCCACCATCAACCTGCCCCGAACGCAGCGCCGCCAGCTCACCATTCACCAACTTCAACTGCGCCTGCAACTGGCCTTGCAGCTCAGTCACCGCTTTCTGCTGTGCACGGGTATCGGCCAGCACCTGCTCCAGGCGCTTGCCCAGATCACCGGTCTGCCCGGCCACGCCCTGCTGCAGCTGACGCAACTGCAGCTTCAGCGCCTCGCTGCTGGTAGTCACACCGGATTCGCTGGCCTCCACCTTGCCACTGATCGCCTGCAGGCGCCCGGCCGCTTCTTCACTGATGCGGGCAAAGCTCTCCTGGGTCGCCACCAGTTGCTGCTCCATCAGCGAGATCTGCTGAAAGCTCCACCAGCCCAAGCCCGCCAACGCGATAAACGAGGCGCACAACAACGCCCACAACGGCGCCGTGCTGGCCCCACGGGCGGCCTTCTGGCGGCTGCGCACCACGTGCGCCGGCATCAGTTCGTCATCATCAACCGTGCCCGCCCGCAAGGTAGGCACGTCATCGTAGTCATCGTGAGCATGGTTACGCATGGATACATTCAACCGCGGTAGTCGCAAAGAGGCACGAGTATAAACCGCCAGCGCGGCGCGTTGATGACCATTGTCCGCCGGGCGGCTTCAATGCCCCGGCGGCAAGTGCTTCCACCAGCCACAGAATTCATCCAGCGCCGTCCACAGGCTGACTTTGGGCTGGTAGTCCAGGTATTGCCGGGCGCGGCTGATATCCAGGGTGAAATCACGGCTCATCACCTGCATGCCCAGGCGCGACAAGGTCGGTTGCGGGCGCCCTGGCCACAGCATGCAAGCCGCCTCGTTCAGCGCGGCGAAGCTGTAGGCCAGGCCGTAGGAACGGTAGCGGGTAACCTGTGGCAACTGCATCTGGCGCATCACGTAGTTGACCACGTCCCACAGCGGCAGCGGCTGCCCGTTGCTGATGTTGTAAGCCTGGCCCAGCGCCCGTTCATCAACGAACAGCGCACTGAGCAGCGCCTCGTTGAGGTTGTGCACACTGGTGAAATCGACCTTGTTCAGGCCATTGCCGATGATCGCCACACGGCCTTTGCGCTGCATCTGCATCAGCCGCGGGAAAATGCTGGCATCGCCGGCGCCGGTGACGAAGCGCGGGCGCAGCGCCAATACTTCGAGGCCGAACTCCTGGGCACCGAACACTTTCTGCTCGGCCAGGTGTTTGGTTTGCCCATAGTGGTCGTGGAAACGGCGCGGCACCTGGTCTTCACGGATGTCCAGGCGTGAACGGCCATTGAAATAGATCGACGGCGAAGACAGATGAACCAGGCGCCGTACATGCTCTTTCAGGCAGCCCTCGACCACATTCTCGGTAACCACCACGTTGCCCTGGTAGAAGTCCTGATAACGCCCCCAGTTGCCCACCGCGCCTGCACAGTGCACCACCGCCTCGACGCCCTGGCACAAACGCCGGGCCAACTCGGCATCGCCCAGGTCGCCGGGGATGAACTGGGCGCCGCGCTTGACCAGGTGCTCCACCCCTTCGGCACGGCGGCCGCTGACGCGCACGTCCAGGCCCTGCTCCAGGGCGAAGCGCGCAAAGCGCCCACCAATGAAGCCACTCGCGCCGGTGACCAGAATTCGCATGTAACACTCCGTCTTGCCAGATTTCAGATGCAACTGACGCCAGCCGTGGCTACAAGGGCACCAGCCAATGCCGTGCGGTGTACCGCAGGTGGTCGGTCAGTTGCGCGAGCAATTGCCCGCCATTGCGCCAATGATGCCAGTACAGCGGCACATCGATAGGGGTATCGCGGCAGATTTCCACCAATTGCCCGTTGGCCAGCTGCTCCTGGGCCTGCAGTTCTGGCACCAGGCCCCACCCCAACCCGGCTTCGGTCATGCGCAGGAAGCCTTCGGATGACGGGCACAGGTGGTGCAGGAAGCCGTCCTCGATGCCCAGCGATGCCAGGTAGCGATGCTGCAGGAAATCATCCGGGCCGTACACGATCGCCGGGGTGCGGGCCAGGCGGCTGGCGACGAAGCCGTGGGGGAAATGCCGCGCCATGAACCCGGGGCTGGCCAACGCCCGGTAACGCATGGCCCCCAGTAGCAGGCTGCGTGCGCCGGCTACCGGGCGTTCACTGCCACACAGGCAGGCCGCCACTTCGCCAGCACGCATGCGTTTCAGGCCCACCTCCTGGTCTTCTACCACCAGGTCGGTCAGCACGTTCTGTTGCGCACAGAAATTGCCCACCGCACCGGCCCACCAGGTGGCCAGGCTATCGGCGTTGAGGGCTATGCGCAGGCGCTCCGGCATGCCCTCTTCATCCAGCGCCGGCACCTGGCGCTGCAAGTCACGTTCAAGCAGGCGCACCTGCTGCACGTGGTTGAGCAACTGGCGGCCGACTTCGGTCGGGCTGGGTGGCGTGGCACGCACCAGCACCGGCTGCCCAACCCGCGCTTCGAGCAGCTTGATGCGCTGGGAGATGGCCGATTGCGACAAGCCCAGTATTTGCGCCGCACGCTCGAAACCACCTTGTTCGATCACCGCCGCGAGGGCGGCCAGGAGCTTGTAGTCGAACATCGATTTTCCTAATGACGGATCAGCTTTATTTGTTTTTCTTATACAGTGCCGAACCTCACAATAACCAGCATCTTTTACGACCTTTTTGGAGAGCCCAGCCATGTGGCAAAGCTACCTCAACGGCATGCTGGTGGCCTTCGGCCTGATCATGGCCATCGGCGCGCAGAACGCCTTCGTACTTGCCCAAAGCCTGCGCCGTGAGCATCACCTGCCGGTGGCGGCACTGTGCATCGTCTGTGATGCCCTCCTGGTGGCAGCCGGGGTGTTCGGCCTGGCCACCGTGCTGGCGCACAACCCGACCTTGCTGGCGGTCGCACGCTGGGGCGGCGCGGTGTTTCTGATCTGGTACGGCGCCAAGGCCCTGCGCAGCGCCTGCTCCAAGCAGAGCCTGCAGCACCAGCAAGGCCAGGGCGCCCGCTCACGCCGTGCCGTGCTGCTCAGCGCCCTGGCGGTGACCCTGCTAAACCCGCACGTGTACCTCGACACGGTGTTGCTGATCGGCTCGCTGGGCGCCCAGCAGACCGCCCCCGGCGCCTACGTGGCCGGCGCCGCCAGCGCCTCGCTGCTGTGGTTTTCGACCCTGGCGATCGGCGCGGCCTGGCTGGCCCCATGGCTGGCAAGGCCGGCGACCTGGCGCATGCTCGACCTGATGGTGGCGGTGATGATGTTCGCGGTGGCAGCGCAGTTGATCTTCAACTGATCGCAGGCCTGCAAGGCCCGGCACACACCTGCTGGCCTGAAAACGACCACCACTGGTCGGCGACCGCCAACCGCTCTGGAACCTCTATTCCCTATGTTTGTTGCGTGGTTATGCGCCGGGGCTGGTGCTATGATCGACCCCTTGCGTCGCAAAGAGTACAAACTCGCCGACGCTCATAGGGCCGCCCGTGATCGGCCCTGCGCAAACCGCGAACTAGACCTGAATCAGGAGATCCACCATGGCTTTTGAATTGCCGCCGCTGCCGTACGCCCACGATGCCCTGCAGCCGCACATCTCCAAGGAAACCCTGGAGTTTCACCACGACAAGCACCACAACACCTATGTCGTGAACCTGAACAACCTGGTCCCAGGCACCGAATTCGAAGGCAAGACCCTGGAAGAGATCGTCAAGACCTCTTCGGGCGGCATCTTCAACAACGCCGCTCAGGTCTGGAACCACACCTTCTACTGGAACTGCCTGGCCCCTAACGCCGGTGGCCAGCCGACCGGTGCCCTGGCAGACGCCATCAACGCCGCTTTCGGTTCCTTCGACAAGTTCAAGGAAGAATTCACCAAGACTTCGGTTGGCACCTTCGGTTCCGGCTGGGGCTGGCTGGTGAAGAAAGCTGACGGTTCCCTGGCCCTGGCCAGCACCATCGGCGCCGGCTGCCCGCTGACCAGCGGCGATACCCCGCTGCTGACCTGCGACGTCTGGGAACACGCCTACTACATCGACTACCGCAACCTGCGTCCGAAGTACGTCGAGGCGTTCTGGAACCTGGTCAACTGGGCCTTCGTTGCCGAGCAGTTCGAAGGCAAGACCTTCAAGGCCTGAGTCTTCAGCCCTGAATGAAAAGACCCGGCCATGTGCCGGGTTTTTTTATGCCTGTGCCGGCCCCCTTCACGGGTAACCCGCAGCCACAGAGGCACGCACGGTTTTGCTTGCTCAGCCCGCATAGCGCGCTAACATCAAACCTCTGGAAGATTGATACAGCGCACTCAAGTTGCGGGGTCAGGCAACCGATACACTGCTCATGATCGGCCGATAGTGTATCGTCATCGTTGATGGCAAAATGATGCCATGCGCATGGATTAAGGAAACCCCATTGAAGCTGGAATTGCGGAACAGCTTGTCGGTCAAGTTGCTCAGGGTCGTGCTGCTGTCGGCGCTGGCGGTCGGCGTCGTGCTCAGCTGTGCGCAAATCGTCTACGACACCTACAAGACCCGCCAGGCCGTGAACAATGATGCCCAGCGCATCCTCGACATGTTCCGCGACCCTTCGACCCAGGCGGTGTACAGCCTCGACCGCGAAATGGGCATGCAGGTGATGGAAGGCCTGTTCCAGGACGAATCGGTGCGCATGGCCTCCATTGGCCACCCCAACGAAACCATGCTGGCAGAAAAGTCACGTCCATTGCAGGACATGTCCATGCGCTGGCTCACCGACCTGATCCTCGGCCAGGAACGCACCTATACCACGCAACTGGTTGGCCGCGGCCCCTACAGCGAATACTACGGCGACCTCAGCATTACCCTGGACACCTCGTCCTACGGTGAAGACTTCCTGATCAACGCGGTGATCATCTTCATTTCCGGCGTGCTGCGGGCCCTGGCCATGGGCCTGGTGCTGTATCTGGTGTACCACTGGCTGCTGACCAAACCGCTGTCGAAGATCATCGAGCACCTCACCCAGATCAACCCCGACCGCCCCAGCCAGCACCAGCTACCGCTGCTCAAAGGCCACGAGAAGAACGAGCTGGGCCTGTGGGTGAACACCGCCAACCAGTTGCTGGCCTCGATCGAGCGCAACACCCACCTGCGCCACGAGGCGGAAAACAGCCTGCAGCGCATGGCCCAGTACGACTTCCTCACCGGTCTGCCCAACCGCCAGCAATTGCAGCAGCAACTGGACAAGATTCTTGTCGACGGCGGCCGCCTGCAGCATCGCGTGGCGGTACTGTGCGTGGGTCTGGACGATTTCAAGGGCATCAACGAGCAATTCAGCTACCAGGTCGGTGACCAGCTGCTGCTGGCCCTGGCCGACCGCCTGCGCGCCCACAGCGGCCGCCTGGGCGCGCTGGCGCGGTTGGGCGGCGACCAGTTCGCCCTGGTGCAGGCCAATATCGAGCAGCCCTACGAAGCGGCCGAACTGGCGCAAAGCATCCTCGACGACCTGGAAGTGCCGTTCGACCTCGACCACGAGCAGATCCGCCTGCGCGCCACCATCGGCATCACCCTGTTCCCTGAAGACGGCGACAGCACCGAGAAACTGCTGCAGAAAGCCGAACAGACCATGACCCTGGCCAAGGCCCGTTCGCGCAACCGCTACCAGTTCTACATCGCCAGCGTCGACAGCGAGATGCGCCGCCGCCGCGAGCTGGAAAAGGACCTGCGTGAAGCCTTGCCGCGCAACCAGCTGTACCTGGTGTATCAGCCACAGATCAGCTACCGCGACCACCGCGTGGTCGGCGTAGAGGCGCTGTTGCGTTGGCAGCACCCGGAGCTGGGCATGGTGCCACCCGACCAGTTCATCCCCCTGGCCGAGCAGAACGGCAGCATCATCAGCATCGGCGAGTGGGTGCTGGACCAGGCTTGCCGGCAATTACGCGAATGGCACGACCAGGGCTTCAGCGACCTGCGCATGGCAGTCAACCTGTCCACCGTGCAGTTGCACCACAGCGAGCTGCCACGGGTGGTCAACAACCTGCTGCAGGCCTATCGCCTGCCGCCGCGCAGCCTGGAGCTGGAGGTCACCGAAACCGGCCTGATGGAAGACATCAGCACCGCCGCCCAGCACCTGCTGAGCCTGCGCCGCTCCGGGGCGCTTATTGCCATCGATGACTTCGGCACCGGCTACTCATCGCTCAGTTACCTGAAGTCGCTACCGCTGGACAAGATCAAGATCGACAAGAGCTTCGTCCAGGACCTGCTCGACGACGATGACGACGCCACCATCGTTCGCGCCATCATCCAGCTGGGCAAGAGCCTGGGCATGCAGGTAATCGCCGAAGGCGTGGAAACCGCCGAGCAAGAAACCTACATCGTTGCCCAGGGTTGCCACGAGGGCCAGGGTTACCACTACAGCAAGCCGCTGTCGGCCCGCGAGCTGACCCACTTCCTCAAGCAGGCGCAACGCAACCAGGTTTCGATGTTCTGAGCCCACCTGCCCGGTTACAGGCTGTGACCGGGAATTACATGAATTGCGTGCCCGCCCCTTTACAGCAAATGCAAATCTTTCGCATGATGTTGCGGTTTCGCGTGCCACGGCGCACGGTCCACCCCTTGGTCCAACCACACGACGCAGGAAAACCAATAATGATTCGAATGCCTCTGGCCTCCGCCAGTCTGCTGGCCATTGCCATCGCCCTCGCCGGTTGCGGCGAAGGCAAGGACGAAAAAGCCGCCGCGCCGCAAGCCCAGGCACCTGCTGCCGCCAGCACCACCGCTGCTGCGCCAGGGGCCGTCGACGAAGCCGCCGGCAAAGCCGTGGTCAAGCATTACACCGAAATGGTCTACGCCGTGTACAGCGACTCGCTGAGCACCGCCAAGACACTGCAGACCGCCATCGACGCGTTCCTGGCCAAGCCCAACGACGAAACCCTGAAGGCCGCCAAGGAAGCCTGGTTCGCCGCGCGCGTACCGTACCTGCAAAGCGAAGCCTTCCGCTTCGGCAACACCATCATCGACGACTGGGAAGGCCAGGTGAACGCCTGGCCCCTGGACGAAGGCCTGATCGACTACGTCGACAAGAGCTACGAGCACGCCTTGGGCAACCCGGCCGCCGGCGCCAACATCATCGCCAACACCGAGATTCAGGTGGGTGAAGAGAAGGTCGACGTCAAGGACATTACCCCCGAGAAACTGGCCAGCCTGAACGAGCTGGCGGGCTCCGAGGCCAACGTCGCCACCGGCTACCACGCCATCGAGTTCCTGCTCTGGGGCCAGGACCTGAACGGCACCGGCCCAGGCGCTGGCAACCGCCCGGCATCCGACTACCTGGAAGGCCAGGGCGCTACCGGTGGCCACAACGACCGCCGTCGTGCCTACCTGAAAGCGGTTACCGACCTGCTGGTCAGCGACCTCGAAGAGATGGTCGGCAACTGGGCACCGAACGTCGCCGACAACTACCGCGCCAAGCTGGAAGCCGAGCCTGTCAACGACGGCCTGCGCAAGATGCTGTTCGGCATGGGCAGCCTGTCGCTGGGCGAACTGGCTGGCGAGCGCATGAAGGTTTCGCTGGAAGCCAACTCGCCGGAAGACGAGCAGGACTGCTTCAGCGACAACACCCACTACTCGCACTTCTACGACGCCAAGGGCATCCGCAACGTCTACCTGGGCGAGTACACCCGCCCGGACGGCACCAAGGTAAGCGGCCCAAGCCTGTCGTCGTTGGTCGCCAAGGTCGACCCGGCTACCGATGCAGCCCTCAAGGCCGACCTGGAGGCCACCGAAGCCAAGATTCAGGTGATCGTCGACCACGCCCTCAAAGGCGAGCACTACGACCAACTGATCGCTGCCGACAACGCGGCCGGCAACCAGATCGTGCGTGACGCCATCGCCGCCCTGGTCAAGCAGACCGGTTCGATCGAGCAGGCTGCAGGCAAGCTGGGCATCGCCAACCTGAACCCGGACACTGCGGATCACGAATTCTGATCCTGCTGTAGCGGTACTGAAAGAGGCGGCCTTCGGGTCGCCTTTTTTGCTGATGGCCTGTTCGCGGCCAACCGGACCGCGAACAGGCACATGAAAATGCTGGCATTTCACATCCCTTTCACCCAGGTAATTGCAAATTGCTCTTATTCAAGAGCCGCTGGCCTGCTAAGCTTGCACGCCGGTTTTTCGTCCACGCCCAGGATTTTGCATGTCCTTGTCGCTGTCCCGACTCTCCCCCTTGCTGCTGGCCTTTGCCCTCGCCGCCTGTGACGACGCCCCGCGTTTCACCCAAGCCGAGCCTGGCGAAGCGTTGTCGGCCGGCAAGGCGACTGTGCAGCGCACTGACCGCAACGCCTATTCCCTGCCTTCGGCCAACCTCTCGCCCGAGCGGCGCGTGGACTTCGCCGTAGGCAACAGTTTCTTCCGCAACCCCTGGGTGATCGCCCCGTCCACCACCACTGCTCGCGACGGGTTGGGCCCGCTGTTCAACACCAACGCCTGCCAGAACTGCCATGTGCGCGATGGCCGCGGTCACCCGCCGGAGCCTGGCAACAGCAACGCGGTGGGCATGCTGGTGCGCTTGTCGATCCCCGACCAGCCTTACCTCGCCAAAGTGATCGAACGCCTCGGCGTGGTGCCGGAGCCGGTGTACGGCACCCAGTTGCAGGACATGGCCATCCCGGGCGTGGCGCCAGAAGGCAAGGTACGGGTGAGCTACACCCAGGAAACGGTAGCGTTCAAGGACGGTCATCAGGTCGAGCTGCGCAAGCCTGCCCTGCAGATCACCCAGCTCGGCTACGGCGTCATGCACCCCGACACACGCTTTTCGGCGAGGGTGGCCCCGCCGATGATCGGCCTGGGCCTGCTCGAGGCCATCCCCGAAGCCGACCTGCTGGCCAACGAAGACCCGGACGACCGCAACCGCGACGGCATCCGCGGGCGTGCCAACCGTGTGTGGGACGACGCCCAGGGCAAGACCGTGATCGGCCGCTTCGGCTGGAAAGCCGGGCAGCCCAACGTCAACCAGCAGAACGTGCACGCTTTTGCCGGCGACATGGGCCTTACCAGCACCCTGCAGCCCAATGACGATTGCACCCCGGCACAAACCGACTGCCTGGCTGCGCCCAACGGCGACGGCGCCGATGGCGAGAAAGAAGTCAGCGACAACATCCTGCGCCTGGTCACCTTCTACACCCGCAACCTGGCGGTGCCGGCCCGCCGCGACGTTGGCTCGCCGCAGGTGCTGGCGGGCAAGAACCTGTTCTACCAGGCCGGCTGCCAGGGGTGCCACACACCGCAGTTCACCACTGCCGCCGATGCGACCGAGCCAGAATTGGCCAACCAGGTCATCCGCCCTTACAGCGACCTGCTGCTGCATGACATGGGCCCTGGCCTGGCCGACGAGCGTACCGAATTCGCCGCCAACGGCCAGGACTGGCGTACCCCGCCCCTGTGGGGCATCGGCCTGAGTGAAACGGTCAGTGGCCACAGCCAGTTCCTGCACGACGGGCGCGCCCGCAACCTGCTAGAAGCCGTGCTCTGGCACGGTGGCGAAGCCGAGGCGGCACGCAACTTCGTGCTCACATTCAACGCAGAGCAGCGCGCCGCGTTGCTGGCGTTCCTGAATTCACTTTAAAACGCGCAAAGGAGCCGGGCATGTTCCGACCCAAACTGTTGTTCACCAGCCTCGCCGCACTCGCCCTCGGTGCCTGCTCGCCGCAGGACCCGCAAGCCGTGACCTCCGCCGCCATCGCCAAGCAGGTGATCCTGCCAACCTACAGCCGCTGGGTCGAAGCCGACCGCACGCTGGCCGCCAGCGCCCTGGCCTACTGCGAAGGCAAGGAGTCCCTGGATAAAGCCCGCGCCGACTTCCTCAACGCGCAAAAAGCCTGGGCCGAGCTGCAACCGCTGCTGGTCGGCCCGCTGGCCGAAGGCAACCGCGCCTGGCAGGTCCAGTTCTGGCCCGACAAGAAGAACCTGGTCGGCCGCCAGGTCGAGCAACTGGTCAACGGCGACAAGCCCGTCGATGCCGCCGCTCTGGGCAAAGCCAGCGTGGTAGTACGTGGCCTGTCGGCCTACGAGTACATCCTGTTCGACAGCAAGCCAGACATCGCCACTGCCGAGCAGAAAGCCCGTTACTGCCCACTGTTGGTGGCCATCGGTGAACACCAGAAGGTCTTGGCCGAGGAGATCCTCAAGAGCTGGAACAGCACCGACGGCATGCTCTCGCAGATGACCAAGTTCCCCAACCAGCGCTACGCTGACTCCCACGAGGCCATCGCCGACCTGTTGCGCTCCCAGGTCACCGCCCTGGATACCCTGAAGAAGAAGCTGGGCGCGCCGATGGGCCGCCAAAGCAAGGGCATCCCGCAGCCGCTGCAGGCCGAAGCCTGGCGCAGCCATTCCTCGCTGAAGAGCCTGGAAGCCACCCTCAAGGCTGCCGAAACCGTCTGGGTCGGTGTCGACAACCAGGGCCTGCGCGGCTTGCTGCCCAGCGATCAGAAAGCGCTGGCGGACAAGATCGACGCCGCCTACGCTACCTCGCTCAAACTGCTGGCCGACAACCAGAAAACCCTCGGTGAGTTGCTGGCCGACGACGCTGGCCAGCAAACCCTCAACCAGATCTACGACAGCCTCAACGCCGTCCACCGCCTGCACGAAGGCGACCTGGCCAAGGCGCTGAACATCCAGCTGGGCTTCAATGCCAACGACGGTGACTGATCATGCTGCGACGCCAGGCACTCAAACTCGGTAGCGTATTGCTCAGCGCCCTCACCCTGGGCGGCTGGAGCCTGTTCCGCAACAAAGGCAGCGAACCCTTGCTGCTCTCGGCGCGTGACGACGGCGACGGCAAGCACTATGCCGTCGGTTTCCGCCTGGACGGCACCCAGGTGTTCAGCACTCAGGTCGCCCAGCGTTGCCATGCCATCATCCACCACCCCGAGCAGCCGATCGCCCTGTTCGTCGCCCGCCGCCCCGGTACCGAAAGTTACCTGATCGATTTGCGCGACGGGCGCTTGCTACAAACGCTCGCCTCACAGCCAAACCGGCACTTTTATGGCCACGCCGTGGTGCACAAAGGCGGCGAATGGCTGTATGCCACCGAGAACGACACCACCGACCCTGGGCGCGGCGTGCTTGGGGTATACCGTTTCGAGGGCGAGCGCCTGGTGCACACCGGCGAGATCCCAACCCACGGCATCGGCCCACACGAGGTGGCCTGGCTGCCCGACGGCGAAACGCTGATCGTGGCCAATGGCGGCATTCGCACCGAAGCCGAAAGCCGGGTGGAGATGAACCTCAATGCCATGGAGCCAAGCCTGGTACTGATGCAGCGCGACGGCACCCTGTTGAGCAAGGAAACCCTGGCCCAGCAGATGAACAGCGTGCGCCACCTGGCGGTGGGCAGCGACGGCACCATCGCCGCTTGCCAGCAGTTCATGGGCGATGCCGATGAAACGGCCGAGCTGCTGGCGATCAAGCGCCCAGGCAAGCCGTTCAAGGCCTTCCCGGTGCCAGAGCGGCAGTTGCAGGCCATGGCCCAGTACACCGCCAGCGTTGCCATCCACAGCGAACTGCGGCTGGTGGCGCTGACTGCACCACGGGCCAACCGCCTGTTCGTCTGGGACCTGGACAGCGGCGCGGTGCGGCTGGATGCGCCGATGCCCGATTGCGCAGGGGTGGGTACGGTGAAAGATGGTTTTGTCGTCACGTCCGGGCAGGGCCGTTGCCGGTTCTACGACTGCACCAAGGCCGAGCTGGTCGGGCAGCCGATGAACCTGCCGTCCGGTTTCTGGGACAACCACCTGCATCTCGTCTGATTTTTCTGCTGCCCTCACCGGCCTCTTCGCGGGCACAGGCATTTCACTCCCCTTCCTCCCAAAAACAGTCAATAATTCTCCCAGCCACGTGGGCAGGATCGCCCGTTTTCGTGTCCAAACGAATAACAACTGCATCCAAGGAACCGGACCTATGCTGCGCCGCCGCATGCTCATCATGTTGGCCGTGGTTCTGCTGATCGTGCTGGCCCTGGGGGGCTACAAAGCCTTTTCGATCTACCAGCAGATCCAGATGTTCACTGCCCCCAAGCCGCCCATCACCGTAGCGGCCGCTGTGGCCGAACAGCGCCAGTGGCAAGAGCGCCTGCCCGCCGTCGGCAGCCTCAAGGCCCTGCAAGGCGTTGACCTGAGCCTGGAGGTGGAAGGCATCGTCAAAGCCTTGCATTTCGACTCGGGCCAGCAGGTCAAGGCCGGGCAACTGTTGCTGCAACTCAATGACGACCAGGAAACCGCCCTGCTCGGCACCGCCCAGGCCGACCTGGGCCTGGCCAAGGTCGATTTCGGCCGTGGTAGCCAGCTGGTCGGCGACGCGGCCATCTCCCGTGGCGAGTTCGATCGCCTTACCTCCCAATACCGGCGTAACCAGGCGGTGGTCGAGCAGCTCAAGGCGCAGAAGATCAAGAAAAGCATCAACGCCCCGTTCAGCGGCACCATCGGCATCCGCCAGGTGGACATCGGCCAATACCTGGCCGCCGGCACAGTGATCGCCACCCTGCAGGACACCTCCAGCCTGTACGTCGACTTCAACGTACCGGAACAGGCCCTGCCACGCCTGAGCCTGGGCCAGCAGGTGCTGGTGCAAGTGGCCGCTTACCCGGGCCAGACTTTCCCCGCCAGCCTGAGCGCCATCAACCCCAAGGTCGAGGAAGCCACGCGCAACCTGCTGGTACGCGCCACCATGGCCAACCCCGACGGCAAACTGCTGCCGGGCATGTTCGCCAGCCTGTTGATCCTGCTGCCCAACCCACAGCCGCAAGTGGTGGTGCCGGAAAGCGCCATTACTTACACCCTGTATGGCAACTCGGTGTATGTCGCCTCGCCGAAAAAAGACAAGGACGGCAAGCCGGAAAACGACGACAAAGGCCAACCCCAACGGGTGGCCGAACAGCGCACCGTTCAGACCGGCGAGCGCCGAGACGGCGTGGTGGTGGTCAGCAAAGGCCTGCAGGCAGGGGAGCAAGTGGTCACTGCCGGGCAGCTGAAACTCACCCCCGGTGCTGCGATACGCATCGGCCAGGATAACGCTCTAAAGCCCGCACCGGGCACAGCGGCCAAGGACTGACAGGAGGCTGGCATGGCGTTCACCGACCCGTTCATCCGCCGCCCGGTGCTGGCCAGTGTGGTCAGCCTGCTGATCCTGCTGCTGGGCTTCCAGGCCTGGAACAAGCTGCAGATCCGCCAGTACCCGCAGATGGAAAACGCCCTGATCACGGTAACTACCGCCTACCCTGGGGCCAACGCCGAAACCATCCAGGGCTACATCACCCAGCCGCTGCAACAAAGCCTGGCCAGCGCCGAAGGCATCGACTACATGACCTCGGTGAGCCGGCAGAACTTCTCGATCATTTCCATCTACGCGCGGATCGGCGCCGACAGCGACAGGCTGTTCACCGAGTTGCTGGCCAAGGCCAACGAAGTGCGCAACAAGCTGCCCCAGGACTCCGAAGACCCGGTACTGAGCAAGGAAGCCGCCGATGCCTCGGCGCTGATGTACGTCAGCTTCTACAGCAAGGAAATGAGCAACCCGCAGATCACCGACTACCTGTCGCGGGTGATCCAACCCAAGCTGGCCACTTTGCCGGGCATGGCCGAGGCGGAAATCCTCGGCAACCAGGTGTTCGCCATGCGGCTGTGGCTGGACCCGGTCAAACTGGCCGGTTTCGGCCTGTCGGCCACCGACGTGACCAACGCCGTACGCCGCTACAACTTCCTCTCCGCCGCCGGCGAGGTAAAGGGCGAATACGTGGTCACCAGTATCAACGCCAGTACCGAGTTGAAGTCGGCCGAGGCGTTCGCCGCCCTGCCGGTCAAGACCAGCGGTGACAGCCGCGTGCTGCTGGGCGATGTGGCGCGGGTCGAAATGGGCGCGGAAAACTACGACACGGTCAGCTCGTTCGATGGCACCCCGTCGGTGTACATCGGCATCAAGGCCACCCCCGCCGCCAACCCGCTGGAGGTGATCAAGGAAGTGCGGCGCATCATGCCCGAACTGCAAAGCCAGCTGCCCTCGGCCCTGAAAGTGTCGATCGCCTACGACGCCACACTGTTCATCCAGGCCTCCATCGACGAAGTGATCAAGACCCTCGGCGAAGCGGTGCTGATCGTCATCGTGGTGGTGTTCCTGTTCCTCGGTGCCCTGCGTTCGGTACTGATCCCGGTGGTGACCATACCGTTGTCGATGATCGGCGTGCTGTTCTTCATGCAGATGATGGGCTATTCGCTTAACTTGCTGACCCTGCTGGCGATGGTCCTGGCCATCGGTCTGGTGGTGGACGATGCCATTGTCGTGGTGGAAAACATCCACCGGCACATGGAGGAAGGGAAGTCACCGTTCGACGCAGCCCTGGAAGGTGCCCGCGAGATCGCCATGCCCGTGGTGTCGATGACCATCACCTTGGCCGCCGTATACGCACCGATCGGCTTCCTCACCGGGCTCACAGGGGCCCTGTTCAAGGAGTTCGCCCTGACCCTGGCTGGGGCGGTGATCATTTCCGGTATCGTTGCCCTCACCCTGTCACCGATGATGTGCGCCCTGCTGCTGCGCCAGGAGCAGAACCCCAGCGGCCTGGCCCACCGCCTCGACCAACTGTTCGAACGCCTGAAGGTGCGCTACCAGAAGCTGCTGCACGCCACCCTCGACAGCCGGCCGGTAGTGCTGGTGTTTGCCGTGATCATCCTGTGCCTGATCCCGGTGCTGCTCAAGTTCACCCAGAACGAACTGGCGCCCAACGAGGACCAGGGGGTGATATTCATGATGAGCAGTTCGCCGCAACCGGCCAACCTCGATTACCTCAACGCCTACACCGACCAGTTCACGCCGCTGTTCAAGGCTTTCCCCGAATACTACTCATCGTTCCAGATCAACGGTTTCAACGGCGTGCAGACCGGCATTGGTGGCTTTTTGCTCAAGCCCTGGAACGAGCGCGAGCGCACGCAGATGGAGTTGCTGCCGCTGGTGCAGGCCAAACTCGAAGAAATCGGCGGCCTGCAGATCTTCGGCTTCAACCTGCCGTCGTTGCCGGGCACTGGCGAGGGCCTGCCGTTCCAGTTCGTGATCAATACCGCTGGCGACTACCCAGCACTGCTGGAAGTGGCCCAGCGCATCAAGGCGCGCGCGCAGGAATCGGGCAAGTTCGCCTTCCTCGACGTCGACCTAGCCTTCGACAAGCCCGAGGTGGTGGTGGATATCGACCGGGCCAAGGCGGCGCAGATGGGGGTGTCGATGGACACCCTCGGCGGCACCCTTGCGACCTTGCTGGGCGAAGCGGAAATCAACCGCTTCACGCTTGAGGGCCGCAGCTACAAGGTGATCGCCCAGGTAGAACGGCCGTACCGCGACAACCCGGGCTGGCTGAACAACTACTACGTGAAGAACGACCAGAACCAATTGCTGCCGCTGTCGACCCTGATCACCCTCACCGACCGCGCCCGCCCACGCCAGCTCAATCAGTTCCAGCAACTGAACTCGGCCATCATCCAGGGCGTGCCCATGGTCAGCCTGGGCGAAGCGCTGAAGACCGTGCAGGACATCGCCCGCGAAGAGGCACCGGAAGGCTTCGCCTTCGACTATGCCGGCGTGGCCCGCCAGTATGTTCAGGAAGGCAGCGCGCTGTGGGTTACCTTCGGCCTGGCACTGGCGATCATCTTCCTGGTGCTGGCGGCGCAGTTCGAAAGCTTCCGCGACCCGTTGGTGATTCTGGTAACCGTGCCCTTGTCGATCTGTGGCGCGCTGTTGCCGCTGTTCCTGGGCATATCGAGCATGAACATCTACACCCAGGTCGGCCTGGTGACCTTGATCGGCCTGATCAGCAAGCACGGCATTCTCATTGTCGAGTTCGCCAATCAGTTGCGTGAGGAGCGCGGCTTGAGCGT
This sequence comes from Pseudomonas sp. NY8896, assembly GCF_039634505.1. Classification (NCBI taxonomy): domain Bacteria; kingdom Pseudomonadati; phylum Pseudomonadota; class Gammaproteobacteria; order Pseudomonadales; family Pseudomonadaceae; genus Pseudomonas; species Pseudomonas sp. NY8896. The sequence goes on along the minus strand of NZ_CP132350.1, from coordinate 1,642,904 downwards.
GCGCGAGGCCATCGAGGAAGCGGCGGCGATTCGCCTGCGGCCGGTGCTGATGACCACGGCGGCGATGGTGTTCGGCATGGTGCCGCTGATTCTCGCGACCGGGGCGGGGGCGGTCAGCCGTTTTGACATCGGGACGGTGATTGCCACCGGGATGTCGATTGGCACGCTGTTTACCCTGTTTGTGCTGCCTTGTATCTATACCTTGTTGGCGCACAAGGCGAAAGCCAAGGAAGCTGCAATAGCCTGATCCGGCCTCTTCACGGGCTTGTGGGAGCGGGCAAGCCCGCGAAGAGGCCCGCACTGCAGATGCAAAAATGCCAGAGGCCCCGCAATCGCGAGGCCTCTGGCATTTCTAGCTAACGCAGGGCTCAACCAAATGGCCGCAACCCCTGACGCAGGCCGAACAGGAACAGCAACAGGTCCTGATCTGGCGCGACCTGTGCCTGTTGCTGCGGTTTCGCTTCCCGCGGCAATGCGCACTGGTCGGCCATCTCGGCCTTGCTGAACACGTTCGGCCTCGGCTCTTCCCAGGCTGCCACCGCCACGGTGGTCACCGCCAGGCCAGCTACCAGGAACAAAGCTCGAGCTATTTCTAGTTTCATTACTCTAACCCTTTGACAGCGCTGCCAAACGCCATCTTGTAAAAGTAGAGCAGCGTCTGCCATTCCGCGTCATTGATCGACGAATGGCGGCGCAGCTGGCGCAGGTCGTTACCTGCTGCACGCTGGCAGCTGATGCGCCGTCGGCACTTTTCCAGGTCCAACAGCGCCACCTCGACGCGGGCCTGCTCACCCTCGCCAATTACCTTGATGAACACGTGCTTGCCATACAGGCAGCCGTGCTGCCAGTGCCCCAGGTGCATGCGTGCCAGGTTGTCCGCCAGGTCCTTGAGCATGCGCTCATGCACCACCTGTGGGTACCGCTCGCGGGCACCTTCGGCATGCCAGGTGTCGAGCTCGACAAAGCCGTCCAGCGCTTCACTGACCAGCAGCGCACGCCACTGGTGGTCGGCATCGCGCTCGGCGCCACAGAAAACAATGCGCGGTACACGCACGCCCAGTTGCTCGAAGCTGTTCAACGCATCCAGTTCACGCAATACCGTAGGCCGGCCGAAAGGGTGCAGCAGGCTGCGGTAGATATGCCCGACCTGCCGTTTGGCATACAGCAGCTTGCCATTGGCATCGTTGAGGCGTTGCACGCCACTCTCACCGCCGCGCCGCTGGTTAGGCTCCTCGACCCACTCGCCTTGCTGGCGCCAATAAAAATCGAAGCGCGACTCCCCTCTCTGGGCTACAGCCATCAAACACTACCCCTTACGCAATACGTAGACCCGCCACATGGCATAGAACGGCAGGAAGTCGAGGCGTTCCTGGATTCTGAAGCCGGCGGCTGTGAATTCTTCTTCGACCGTTTCGGCCGGTAACACGAAACGGTTCTGGTAATTGTCCTGTTCGGCCTTGGCGCTGCGGCGCTGCTCGAGTTTTTTCCGGCGCCAGGCCTTGAAGTTGCCATCCACCCACAGGGACAGGATCACACTATCACGGCTAACCCGCTGAAATTCCGAAAGTATGGTCTTTCTGTGCGCCGATTCGCCAATGTGGTGGAACAGGCGCATACAAAAAATGCTGTCCACCGAGTTGTCCGGCAGGTCGATAGCAAATGCCGAAGTCTGCAAAGGCCGTACCCGTGCCACCACCTCTGGCGGTTGCGCCGCACAGGCCGTCTCGATCATCGCCTCGGAGTTGTCGGCCCCGATGATCACCCGGTTGGGCTTTTCCGCCAGCAGTGGCCAGAAGCGGCCGGCACCGCACGGCAGGTCCAGTACCAGGCCAGGCTCGCCAGCCAATGCCAGGGCGCGACGCGCCAGCTGCTCATCTCGCTTGTGGGAAAGGCGTCGCGCCAGGCCGTCCTGGTGCTTGAGAAAGTACTCACGCGCATGGTCTTTGTCGTACTTCTCGGAAAATTCAAGCTTGATGGGGCTACGCATTGGGTATCTCCTGACTCCATTGCGAGCACATTAGGTAGGCAAGCGTTGGAATCAGGTCATGCCAATGTGAAAAAAACGTTGAGCCCCATTTGACCTGTTACAACAGATTACTCAGCCAAGGCATCCGGGTCGCCTTGGCCGGCTGTGTTGCTCAGGTCTACCCGAAAGCGGCAACCATGCGGCAAAGTGGATGTCAGGGTGACATGCCAGCCCTGGTCGTCACAAATTCGCTGCACCAACGACAGGCCCAGGCCCAGGCCCTCACCACGCCGTTCATCACCACGCACGAACGGTTTGAACATGGCCTCGCGCTGCTCTTCAGGAATACCCACGCCGCTGTCCTCTACACTGAAGCCGTTGGCTTCCAGGCTCAGGCGTATGTAGCCGCCATCGGTGTAGTGCGCCGCATTACGCAGCAGGTTGCCCATCACCGACTGCAGGAAGGTGGCGTTGTACAGCACCGGGCTGGCGCTGACACGGCCATCGAAGTACAGGGTGAGGCCCTTCTGTTCGATGGTGTCGCGCCATACGCCGATCAGCTCATCGGCCACTTCGCGCAGGGTCGCCTGCGATGCCACCGCACCCTCGTCGCGCTGCGCCCGGGCCAGCATGAGGAAAGTCTTGACCAATTCGCGCATTTCCTCGGTGGCCCGCGCCACACGTTCCACCTGGCTGCGCGCGCGAGCATCGAGGTTAGGGTTTTCCATCAGCAACTCGCAGGAGGTCGCCAGCACCATCAACGGTGTGCGCAGCTCGTGGCTGACGTCACTGGTGAACAGCCGTTCGCGGGTCAACGCGTCGCGCAGGCGGCCCAGGGTGTCATCGAACGCGACTGCCAGCTGGCCCACTTCGTCCGCCGCGTAATCCGGTGCCAGTGGCGGGGCCAGGCCCAGCAACTGGTCGCGGTGACGCACCTGGCGCGCCAGACGGATGACCGGTGCCATTACCCGACGTGCCACCAGCCAGCCGAGGATCACGGCCAGCACCAGGCTGAGCACGAAGCCCACCACCACCACCGCGAACAGCACACGCTCGCGCTCTTCGAAATCGCTCTGATCCTGCAGCAGTACATAGCGGCGGCCATCGACGATCTCGACCATGGCGTGATACGACAGTTGGTCGCGGAACACCTCGTGGAAGCCGCGATCGAGGTGGCGCAAGTCCTTGGGCAGCTCGAAATCGTCGCGCCCGCCGCTGAAGTAGAACAGCTGGTCGGGACGCGGCCGGTGGCTCCAGTCACTGACGCTGTCCATACGCAACAGGCGCTGCAGGTCACCGCCCAGTACCGAGGAAATCAGCCGCTCTTCAACCAGGTGCACGGTGGCGACGATGCCAAAGGCGAAGGCCCCGGCCACCAGCGCACTCATCAAGGCAAAAGCAATGATGATGCGCTGGGCAAGGCTTTGCTTAAACTCCATCGCGGCCCTCGGCGAGGCGATAGCCGACGCCATGGACGGTATGCAACAACGGTTTTTCAAACGGTTTGTCGATCACCTGGCGCAGCTGGTGCACATGGCTGCGCAAGCTGTCGCTGTCGGGGCAGTCGTCGCCCCACAGGGCTTCTTCCAGCACCTCGCGGCGCAGGACGTGCGGGCTTTTTTGCATCAGCACCGCCAGCAGCTTGAGGCCGACCGGGTTGAGCTTGAGCAGGCGGCCCTGGCGGGTAACTTCGAGGGTGTCGAGGTCGTAGCTGAGGTCCGCCACCTGCAGGGTACGGCGCCCGCCGCCCTGGGCACGGCGCAGCACCGCTTCGATGCGCGCCGCCAACTCCGACAGGGCAAACGGCTTGAGCAGGTAGTCATCGGCACCTGAGCGGAAGCCTTGCAAGCGGTCGTCGAGCTGGTCACGGGCGGTGAGCATGATCACCGGCGTGTCGCGGCGGGCGTCTTCGCGCAGGCGCTTGCACAGGGTGTAGCCATCGATGCCGGGCAGCATGATGTCGAGCACGATCAAATCGTAGTGTTCGGTGGCGGCCAGGTGCAGGCCGGACAGGCCATCCTGGGCACAGTCGACGGTGTAACCCTTCATGCCCAGGTAATCGGCCAGGTTGGCCAGGATATCGCGGTTGTCTTCAACCAAAAGAATGCGCATCGGTTTCTCCTGTGCGGCGCTTCTCGCTGTGGTGCGCGGCAGGCGCAGCTTAAGGCCTATGCCTGCACGGTGCCAGCCCCTGGGAAAATTCACCGCACTTGACGGTTTTTTCACTGATCCTTCACGGACACAGGATAGCGGCCAGCCGACAATGCCCGATCTTTTTCGCGCCCTGGAGCCGTCATGCAGCAACGCACCCGCCCTCGCCCGATCAACTACTGGCTGTACCTGGGGATACCCCTGGCGACCGCGCTGGCCTTGATTCTGCTGGAGCTGACTTCGGTCGACATGGATGTGGCCAACCTGTTCTTCGATCCCGTTGCCGGGCAGTTCATTGGCCGCCACAGCTACCTTCTGGAAAACATCCTGCATGACCGGGTCAAGCAAGTGGTGATTTTGCTGGGGGTGCTATCGCTGTTCACCTTTGCTGCGAGCTTTTTCTGGAAGCGCTTGTTCGGCTGGCGCCGCGAATTGGGCTGCCTGGTGCTGGCACTGGGCTTGTCCACGGCGTTTGTCACACCGCTGAAGAAGGTCACCCAGGTGCAGTGCCCGTGGAGCCTCACACAGTTTGGCGGCACGGAAACCTACAGCAAGCTGCTGGAGCCACGGCCGGCTACCGACAAAGCCGGGCTGTGCTGGCCGGGTGGGCATGCAGCCACCGGGTTCTGCCTGTTCGGCCTGTTCTTCATGTTGCGTGATCGCAAGCCGCGTCTGGCACAGGTGGCATTCGTGGTGGCCTTGATAGCAGGGTCGGTGCTGTCGGTGGGCAGAATGATGCAAGGGGCGCACTTCTTGTCGCACAACGTGTGGACGGCAGTGTTCTGCTGGTTGATAGGGTTGGGGTCTTATTACCTTGTGCTGTATCGGCATGGGGTGGCTGAGGAGCCTGTCGTCGAGCGTAGCGTCGCTTGACAGAGGAGCATGTCTTGAGTTTGATGCGGTGCGTAAACCGAGCGCCGCCCGCGCGGCGCTCGATCTCGCAGGCGCCACATAACCCACACCAAGCAAAAAGCCCCGGTTCTCACGAACCGGGGCTTTTTGATGGTGCAGGGGGTAAGGCTGGCTTACATCATGCCGCCCATGCCACCCATGCCGCCCATGTCTGGCATGCCGCCGCCAGCTGGGGCTTCGCTCGGAGCGTCAGCAATCATGGCTTCGGTGGTGATCATCAGACCGCCAATCGAAGCAGCAGCTTGCAGGGCCGAACGGGTGACCTTGGCTGGGTCCAGGATACCCATCTCGATCATGTCGCCGTATTCACCGGTAGCAGCGTTGTAACCGAAGTTACCCGAACCTTGCTTGACCTTGTCAGCGACAACGCTTGGCTCGTCGCCGGCGTTGGCAGTGATCTGGCGCAGCGGGGCTTCAACAGCACGGCGCAGCAGGGCGATACCGACGTTCTGGTCTTCGTTTTCGCCTTTCAGGTCAACGATCGCGGCCAGGGCACGAACCAGGGCAACACCACCGCCAGGCACCACGCCTTCTTCAACGGCTGCACGGGTAGCGTGCAGGGCGTCTTCAACGCGGGCTTTCTTCTCTTTCATTTCAACTTCGGTGCCGGCACCGACCTTGATCACGGCAACACCGCCAGCCAGCTTGGCCAGACGCTCTTGCAGCTTCTCACGGTCGTAGTCCGAAGAAGTTTCTTCGATCTGGGCGCGGATCTGCTTGACGCGTGCTTCGATCTCGGTGTCGGCGCCAGCGCCGTCGATGATGGTGGTGTTTTCCTTGGACAGGATGACGCGCTTGGCGTTACCCAGGTGCTCCAGGGTAGCGGTTTCCAGGGACAGACCGATTTCTTCGGAGATGACCTGGCCGCCAGTCAGGACGGCGATGTCCTGCAGCATGGCCTTGCGGCGGTCGCCGAAGCCTGGCGCCTTGACCGCTGCAACCTTGACGATGCCGCGCATGTTGTTGACTACCAGGGTAGCCAGCGCTTCGCCTTCGACATCTTCGGCAACGATCAGCAGTGGGCGGCCGGCCTTGGCAACGGCTTCCAGAACTGGCAGCAGCTCACGGATGTTGGAGATTTTCTTGTCGACCAGCAGCAGCAGCGGGCCTTCCAGCTCGGCAACCATGGTGTCTGGCTTGTTGACGAAGTATGGCGACAGGTAGCCACGGTCGAACTGCATGCCTTCTACGACGGACAGTTCGTTTTCCAGGCCCGAGCCTTCTTCAACGGTGATCACGCCTTCTTTACCGACTTTTTCCATGGCTTCGGCAATGATGTTGCCGATGGAGTCGTCAGAGTTGGCGGAGATGGTGCCTACCTGGGCGATGGCCTTGGAGTCGGCGCATGGCTTGGACAGGTTCTTCAGCTCGGCAACGACTGCAGCGGTAGCCTTGTCGATACCGCGCTTGAGGTCCATCGGGTTCATGCCGGCAGCGACGGCTTTCAGGCCTTCGTTGACGATGGCCTGAGCCAGAACGGTAGCGGTGGTGGTGCCGTCACCGGCAGCGTCGTTGGCCTTGGAAGCCACTTCCTTGACCAGCTGGGCGCCCATGTTTTCGAACGCGTCTTTCAGCTCGATTTCTTTGGCGACGGAAACGCCGTCCTTGGTGATGGTTGGCGCGCCGAAGCTCTTGGCCAGTACCACGTTACGGCCTTTCGGGCCCAGGGTCGCTTTTACCGCGTCAGCCAGAACGTTGACACCAACCAGCATTTTCTTACGAGCGGAATCGCCGAATTTTACGTCTTTAGCAGCCATGATCGTTTAATCCTTGGAATTCTTTGGAGTAACGGGAAGTCGGGGAAATCAGCCTTCGATGACGGCGAGGATTTCGTTCTCGGCCATGACCAACAGGTCTTCGCCATCGACTTTCACGGTGTTGCTGCCCGAGTAAGGGCCGAAAACCACTTTGTCACCCACTTTCACGGCCAGCGCGCGAACTTCGCCGTTTTCCAGGATGCGACCGGTGCCGACGGCAACAACTTCGCCGCGGTTTGGTTTTTCAGCGGCCGAACCCGGCAGGACGATACCGCCAGCGGTTTTCGATTCTTCTTCGCTGCGACGGATAACGACGCGGTCATGCAGAGGACGAAGCTTCATTGTCGATCTCTCCCAAATTGTGGTTTTCATCGGCCGGTATCGACACCGGCGGGTTGATGCTGTCCGGCGTTGCCGGGAGGTGGCCCGCAATGGGCGAACCACCTGTGTAATGTCTGGCGTTGCCGCCAGAAACCTTGCGGTGACCACATACATGAGGCCGCCATAATCAATTACAAGGCTTGAGATACAAAATTTTTCGTCAGAATCGAGTAGGAGGCGGCTTCACAGCCGCCGTCCTCTCACACCACCGTGCGTACGGTTCCGTACACGGCGGTTCAGGTTATACGGCTAAGCCGGTTTATCGTATCCAGTATCGAGACCAGTCCGAACCTATCCCATAGCCTCTTCGGTAGCGCCTGATTCACATGAGATGCTCCCGAGTTCCACCACGGGCCTCGGCCATTAAAGGCCGATTTACAGGCACGTTCTTCGCTCAGGCCCAGGCGCATCAGGTTGCGCGCCCTCGTTGAGGGCCGTTTCCATTGACGCCAGATGACGCAGCGAAGTTTATGCCTGACCCAACCATCCAATTTCTCAAGTGGGCGTTTGCTCTGGCTGAGCTTGAAGTAGCCAGCCCAGCCTCGCAGGACAGGGTTGATTCGCTCAATGACAGTCGCCACTTTGCGGGCCCTTACACTGCGTAGCAATATTCTGAGTCGGTCGCGTAAGCGCCCCAGGCTCATCGTTGCCACACGCAGCCTTGGTTGCTGGTGCCTGCTCATCCCGTAACCCAAGTAGTCACACTTCCAAGCCCCTGCTACTTGGCTCTTCTTCCGGTTCACCGTCAGTTTCAAACGATGGCACAGGAAGCGCTCGATACTGGCCAACACCCGCTCGCCCGCCCGAGGACTGCGCACATAAATGTTCGCATCATCGGCGTAGCGCACGAAGCGATGACCCCGCCGTTCCAATTCGCGGTCGAGCTCATCCAGAAGGATATTCGACAGCAACGGCGAGAGTGGGCCGCCTTGCGGTGTCCCCTCTTGCCGTTGGCTGACGATACCGCCCGACATGGCCCCAGCTTCAAGGTAGCGGCGGATGAGCCTAAGCACTCGCTTGTCTTCGACGCGACGCTGCAAGCAGGCCATCAGGATGTCGTGGTTGACCCGATCAAAGAACTTTTCCAGATCAAGCTCCACGCACCAGCGATGCCCCGCCGCCACATGGGAGCGGGCCAGTTCAACGGCTTGGTGAGCGCTTTTGCCCGGACGAAAACCGTAGCTGTAGTCCGAAAACAGCGGATCGAAGAGTAGCGTGAGTTGTTGCTGTAATGCTTGCTGGATCAGGCGATCCACGACGGTGGGGATTCCCAGTTGCCGTGTGCCGCCCTGCGGCTTGGGAATTTCAACCGCTCGCACTGCTTGGGGATGGTATTCACCGGCCAGCAACCTGGCCTTGAGGGTTGGCCAATACTGTTTCACGTAGCCCGCCAAGTCAGCGACCGTCATGCCATCGGCACCCGGAGCCCCCTTGTTGCTAACCACGCGTTGATACGCACGCCTGAGGTTGGCCGGTGCAAGCACCCGCTCCATCAGCGTGTCCGGCTCCGCGTTCGTCCACGTCGCTGACGCCGCCGGCACCTTTGCACTGTCAGGCATCACCCTCGGCTTCTGGCCGGGATTCGGAGTGACAGATTCCGTTGTAGGAAATTTCTGCATTACGGCTACCAACGAGACAGTGACGCCTACTGGCGGCATAACCTGTTCGGCCCTTGGTGGCGCGGTTAACCGCCACTTACTACGGCCTCGGCTGACTTCTGCACGCTCGTCCCGTCGCCTCTCGACGCTCGGTAGCACAGTGGCAAACGTGCAGATCTCCCAGGGTAATTCGCGTGACCTTCCTGCTTATGCCTGTCGGATTTACGTCACAGCGTCCCGTGCAAGTACTGGGCTTTGACGATTTGGGCCGCCTCACCCCGCTGTGCCGCCTCTATCCGCTTCCTGTTCGTCAGGCCAGCAGTTTGCCTCGGGCTTCCTTCAGATTCGCGGTCGCCCACGACACCCTTGCCTCTGGCTAACACTTCCCCTTGCCGGGTGTGTAGAGGACTTTCACCTCCAAGTCACCCGCTTTGGCCACCACAACCAAGCGGGTTGCGCTACGCGCAACGCGCCATGCCTGGCGCACCCAAAAAAACCGGGGCCGCTTGCGCGGCCCCGGGCGTTTTACTTGTCGCGGCGCTCGTACTCGCCTTCGATCACGTTCGGGCGATGGCCACCCTCTCGTGGCTGCGCCTGGAACGGGTCATCCTGGAACGCACGCTGACGCATGGCCTGGGCCTCGGCACGCTCACGCATCTTGCGCGCCGCCAGGCGGCGGGTGAACGGCAGCAGGCACAGCACGCCCAGCACATCGCTGATGAAGCCCGGCAGCAGCAGCAGGCCACCACCCACGGCCAGCATCATGCCCTGGAACATGTCCTCGGCGGGCAATTCGCCACGTTGCAGGCTTTCACGGGCGCGCAGTGCGGTGGCCAGGCCGGCCACCCGCATCACCAGCACACCCAGGGCGGAGCCGGCGATGATCAGCAGCAACGCCGGGAAGAAACCGATTGCCGCGCTGACCTTCACGAAGACGAACAGCTCCAGCACAGGAAAAATCAGAAACAGCAGTAGAAAAGCACGCATCAAGGGTTCCTCGACGGAAGATAACCTTCCAATAAGACCTCACATGGATGCCTGCGCTCCAGATTTCAACCCTCGACTTGCGCCTGAACCGGCCACTGGTCGGCGCGCGCCAGTAAAACCAAGGCTTCGCGGACTTGTGTCGGCGTGTTGCAAGTATTCGGGAATGGCAGCCAATACACGGCCTGACCGATGCGCAGGTGCATGCCTTCGCTGTCTACGCCAACCATCTGCGCCGGCGCATGCTGCGGCAGGTCGGTCAGTTCGACGTAATGGGCGATGGCGTTGGCATGATCGCTGTTCATGTGCTCGACCATGCTTGCCTCGGCCTTGCCGGCGAACGGATTGCCCAGGGTTACCTGGTCAAGCCAGTGGATGGCGCCGAAGCCGCCGATGTAGCGGTGGCGCACTGGCTGCAACACCCAGAAATCGAAGTCGTGGGCCTTGTGGTAGTTGGCCGCTTCCGGGAAATAGCGGTAGTAGCGCTCGGCAGCCGCCTCGATAGCGGCTTCGTCGACCAGCTTGTGTGCCTCGGCCATCACGGTCAGGCGCCCCACGGCCTGCACATCCTCCGCCTCGCGCTCCCCCACCAGCAGCGAGCATTTCGGGTCTTTCTGCAGGTTGTGGGTGTGCTGGGCAATGCGGCTGATGAGGATCAGCGGGTTGCCCTGGGCGTCCATGCAGTACGGCACGACGGAACCGAAGGGGTAGCCGGGCATCGACTTGGAATGAGTCGAGAGCACGCCACGGTATTCCTTGAGCAGCAGTTCCCGGGCGGGGCGGATGGCGTTGGTACTCACTTGAGGGCGGCTCCTGGCGGACTGGATGGAGGACAAGATAAGCATTATCAGGTCCAGTGCCAATGGGGTCCTTCCGACCGCCTGCAGGCCGTACACCATCCCCTGTAGGAGCGGCCCTGTGTCGCGATGGGCCGCAAAGCGGCCCCAAAAAATTACCAGGTAACGCCGAAGCCCGCGGTATAGCGCGTCTTGTCCAGGTCACTCTCACGCGTGCCGGTGATGATGTCCTTCTCCGCCTTGAGGTTCAGCGAGGCCCACTCGGTGACCTTGTAGCGCAGGCCAATCTCGGCATCCAGCGAGTAGTCGGCCACGCCACCCAACGGTTTGGCGAACTCGCCGTTGGTGAACAATTGCACGTTCTTGCCGATCAGGTAGCGGGTGTAGTCCCACTTCACCGCCGCGGAATAGAAGTTGTCCTTGGAGCCGTCCTGGTACTCGAAGTCGGTGCGGTTGATCAGCGAGCCCAGCGAGAACGCGCCCAGTTCGTCATCCCAGAACTGGTAACCCGGGCCGGTGCCGACGGTACGCTGACGGGCCAGGTCTTCGATACGGTCGCGCTTGTATTCCGCACGCCCCTGCCAGAACCACTTCTCGGTCATGAAGCGGTCCAGGGCGTACTCGGCGCTCCAGTTGTCGGTGGTGGTGACGTCGTCCTTGGTCTCGCGGTTGTATTCGCCTTCGGCATTGTGCCGCCAGCGGCCATGGCGGGCGGTGGTCTTGAAGCCTACGTCGTAATCGTCGGTGTCGTTCTCGGCGCGCTTGTAGTCCAGCGCTACGTCGACGTTGCCTTTCCATACGAAGTCCTCGACCAGGGGCTTGGGCTTCATGATCTGCTCGATGCTGGCCAGTTCCACCGTTTTCGGCGCCTCGCCATTGGCCAGAGTCACCTTGCCTGGCTCGGCGGCCTTCAGCGACTTGGCCTTCTCACCGCTGTAGGCGTCCTGCTTGACCAGCATCTCCTGGTCGCTTTCCAGGGTTTGGACTTCTTTCCAGTCCAGGGCGATCGACCCGCCATAGGGGGTTTCCAGCAGCAGCTTGCCGCCGTCGAAAACTTTGATCTTGCCACTGAGCCGGTCACCGTTTTTCATCCACACGGTGTCGGCGAACACCGGGGAGGCGCACAAGGAGGCAGCTAGCAGGCACAACAACGATCTAGTATTCATAAGCGGACTACGGGTTCGATTCGACGAAAAAAGCCGGGCATTATCCAGATACCGCCGGCCAGAGCAAGGACAGACCGAGCACATGCCGTTGAGTTCAACTCTCATTTGCCGGACCACCGGTCCGGTTTCATCTACAGCCCAAGGGGGGCGTGATGTCTGATGGATATGCGCACGCGCTTGATTCCGCCGAGGGCCGACGAACGGCGCTATATTCAGTACTTGGGCAGGTGCCGGCCGGCAAAGTGGTGAGCTATGGCCAACTGGCCGAACTGGCGGGGCTTGGCCGAGCAGCGCGCTGGGTCGGGCGTACCCTTGGGCAGTTGCCCGAGGACACACGCCTGCCCTGGCACCGGGTGCTCGGTGCAGGGGGCCGGTTGAGCCTGGCACTGGGCACCCCATCGGGGGATGAACAACGGGCGCGACTACGCGCGGAAGGTGTGAATGTAACCAACAATCGTGTGGATATGACGCGCCATGGCTGGCGCCCAATGGAGCACAGCGGTTAGAGTGCGCGCTTTGTTTTCGCAAACTTGAGGCAGATGTTGGCCCATGCCCCGTAAAACCTGGCGCGCTGCGCTTGCTGCCTATGCCAGCCCGTCAACCTTGGTACTTTTGCTACTCGGTTTCGCCGCCGGCCTGCCCTACATGCTGGTGTTCTCGACCCTGTCGGTGTGGTTGCGCGAAGCCGGCGTGGCCCGTGAAACCATTGGTTATGCCAGCCTGATCGGCCTGGCCTACGCCTTCAAGTGGGTGTGGTCGCCGCTGCTCGACCAATGGCGCCTGCCGCTGCTCGGTGGCCTGGGTCGCCGCCGCTCGTGGCTGCTGTTATCGCAGGCGCTGGTGGTGATCGGCTTGGTCGGCATGAGCCTGTGCGACCCGCAACAACATCTGTCATGGCTGATTGCCATGGCCGTGCTGGTGGCCTTTGCCTCGGCGACCCAGGACATCGCTGTGGACGCCTACCGCTTGGAGATCGCTGACGACCAGCGTCAGGCTGCGCTCGCTGCCAGCTACATGGCCGGGTACCGGGTAGCTGCCCTGCTGGCCACGGCCGGCGCGCTGTTCTTTGCCGAATGGTTCGGCTCCACCGGTTTCAGCTATCTGCACAAGGCATGGGCCGGCACCTACGTGATGTTCGGGGTCATGATGCTGCCCGCCCTGTTCACCACCCTGGTCATGCGCGAACCGCCAGTGCCCATGCGCACTCAGCTGTCGGCAGCACGCTATGGGCTGGTGCACCAGATGGCCTCAGTGTTCGTGTTGATCATCCTCCTGGTGTCGGTACCGGCCAGCTTCACCCAGATGTTCAACACCGGCTGGTCCAGCGTGATTTCCGGTGACGCCACGCCGCTCGATCTGTTACTGGAAGACCGCGCTTTCCTGCGCCTGATCCTTTACGTGCTGCTGACCTGGGCGTGCCTGTCGAGCCTCGGCCGTCGCGGCCTGGCCCCAGTGCTGACCCCGGTCAACGACTTCATCGCCCGCTACCGCTGGCAAGCCCTGCTGCTGCTTGGCCTGATTGCCACCTATCGCATGTCGGACACGGTGATGGGCGTAATGGCCAACGTGTTCTACATCGACATGGGCTTCACCAAGGACCAGATCGCCAGCGTCAGCAAGATCTTCGGCCTGATCATGACCCTGGTCGGCGCCGGGGTCGGCGGCCTGTTGATCGTGCGCTTCGGGATCATGCCGATCCTGTTCATCGGCGGCGTAGCCTCGGCCGGCACCAACATCCTGTTCCTGATGCTGGCAGACATGGGCCCGAACCTGGAAATGCTGGTGGTGACCATCTCGCTGGACAACTTCAGCTCTGGCATGGCCACTTCGGCCTTTGTCGCCTACCTGTCGAGCCTGACCAACCTCAAGTTCTCGGCGACCCAATATGCGCTGCTCAGCTCGATCATGCTGCTGTTGCCACGCCTGATCGGCGGCTATTCGGGGGTGATGGTGGAGAAGTTCGGTTACCACGACTTCTTCCTGATTACTGCCTTGCTGGGCGTGCCTACATTGATTCTGATCGCCCTGCAGTGGCGCCAGGAGGCTGGGCGAGGCACCCCGGTGGCAGAGGAAAACTCGGCGGCCGAGCGGCCCTGATAGATCGATGGCCCCTGTACTGGCCTATTCGCGGGTGAACTCGCGCAGGCCAGTACAGGCAATGAAGTTACTGAGCTACAGCCCCTTCCCCATGGCGCCCGCCTACGACAAACCACAACGGCCACAACGCCAACGCCCCCGCCACACCCGCCGCCAGGGCAAAGTGCAGCAAGCTGGCACCGGCGCCAATCATCGCCAGCAACGCCCCGCCCAGCCCCAACAAGGCAATGGTGATCATCCCCAGCATGGCCGAAACCAGGCCCTTGCTTTGCTCGCTGGAGAACAACGTCATGCGGTACAGCACCGCGTTGGCCACGCCCAACCCCAGTGCGTACAGCGACATGCCCGCCACCACACTGGTCACGCTCGGCCAGTACCAGGTCACCAGCACCATCAGGCTCAGGCCGGCCAGGTACGGCCACAGCGCGCCACGCACCAAAGCCGGCAACGGGTAGCGGTCGGCGATACGGTTGATGATCAGGTTGCCGAGAATCAGCCCGCCAAATACCGGCAACTGCCACAAAGCGTATTCCAGGGTGCTTAAACCCTCATCGTGAATCAGCAGCACCGGCGACAGGCCAATCCAGCCAATCAGCGGCAAGCCGACCAGCCCAAGGGCAGCGCTGCCGGCAACGAAGCGGCGGTTGGCCAGCAACTGGCCGTAACCCGCCAGCAGTGGCAGCAGGTGGATTGGTGTGAATGCCAGGCGCGAGCCATCTCGGCGTTCCACACCCAGGGTTTCCGGCATCAGGCGATACAGCAGCAGCCAGACCAACACCGCGCCAATGGCGAACGCCACGAACAGCCAGCGCCAGTCCAGCCACTGCAGCAACAAGGTGCCCACCAGCGGCCCGAGCAGCGGCGACAGCAGGGCAATGTTGGCCAGCAAGGCCATCATGCGCACGGCATCAGCCTCGCTGAAGGCCTCGTTCAGCGCCGGGTAGCTGACCGTGACCACAAAGCCCAGGCCTATGCCCTGCAACAGGCGCAGCAGGTTGAACAGGCCAATATCATGGACCCAGAAGGTGGCCAGGCAGGACAAACCGAAGAACGCGCAACCGACCAGCAGCAACGGGCGCCGGCCATATCGGTCGGCCAGCGGGCCGATCAGCCATTGCAGTACCACGCCCCCCAGCAGGTACAGGTTGAGAGCATGGGGAATGTATTCGGGGCTGGCGTTCAGGTCGCCGACCACCACCGGCATGGCCGGCATGACCGCGTCGCTGGCCAGGTAGGTCAGCAGCTCGAACAGAGCCAGGGTCAGGCCGAACAGCAAGGCACGTAGGGGGGTGATGTACAGCAGTGGTTTCATGATGGCGTATCGGGTGTGACAGGAAGGGTCAGGCTATATGCCAGAAATGGGGTGATATTGCTGTGAACAAGTGTAAAAAAGGGCCGCATTGCGGCCCCGGTCTCATGCGCAATTACTGCGCTGCAGTCTCCTGCACCACACGAATCACCCGCTGCGGGAACGGAATGTCGATCCCTTCGGCCTTTAACCGGTCACGCGCATGCTCGTTGAGCATGAACATCACGTCCCAGTAATCGGACGTCTTGGTCCACAACCGCAGCGACACGGTAATCGAGCTGTCGCCCAACGTCGCCACTACCGCCTGCGGTGCAGGGTCAGGCAGCACACGCGGGTCCTCTGCCAGCGCCAGCAGCACATTGCGGGCCTTCTGCAGGTCGGCCTCGTAGTCCACACCTACATCGAACACCACCTTGCGCGTCGGCTGGCGGTTGGTGTTGGTGATGATGCCGTTGGACAGGCTACCGTTGGGCATGATGACGGTCTTGTTGTCACCGGTGCGCAGCACGGTGTGGAAGATCTGGATGCTGTCGACGGTGCCGGAAACACCCTGCGCCTCGATCCAATCACCGATACGGAACGGGCGGAACATCAAAATCAACACACCGCCGGCGAAGTTCGCCAGGCTACCTTGCAAGGCCAAGCCGATGGCCAGGCCTGCGGCACCGATGGCGGCAACGAACGAGGTGGTCTCGATGCCGATCATCGAGGCCACGCTGACCATCAGCAGCACCTTCAGCACGATGTTCGCCAGGGTACTGATAAAACCCTGCAGCGCCAGGTCGGCGTTGCGCAGGCCAACCAGCTTGCCGAGGCGGGCGCTGACTTTGTTGATGATCCACCAGCCGACCGCGAGGGTGAGCAGTGCCAGCAGCACACGGCTGCCGTATTCCATGATCAAAGGGATCCAGGTTTGCGATTGGCGGACCAGCTGATCGACTTCAGCGTTCAAATCCATACTCATCTCCTGATGCCGAGCGGCAAGTACACGGTAAAACAGGCCGCGCGCGTTTACGCAGCCCCGGCCCCCATGGACATCATTACGCCATCGGGGTTCCGGGCGGCGCCTGCATCAGTCGCGGAAGTTGTTGAACTGCAGAGGCATGTCGAATTCCTTGGTGCGCAGCAGGGCAATGGCTTCCTGCAGGTCGTCGCGCTTCTTGCCAGTTACGCGCACCTGCTCGCCCTGAATGGCGGCCTGTACTTTCAGCTTGCCGTCCTTGATGGTGGCAACGATCTTTTTCGCCAGGTCCTTGTCGATGCCCTCGCGGAACTTGGCTTCCTGTTTCTTTTCCTTGCCGGAAGGGTACGGATCCTTGGTTTCCAGGCATTTCACGTCGATCTTGCGTTTGACCAGTGCCAGGCGCAGGATTTCCAGCATCGCTTCGAGCTGGAACTCTTCCTCGGCGGTCAGCATCACGGTCTGATCTTTGTCCTTGAACTCGAAGGAGCCCTTGCCCTTCAGGTCGTAACGGCGATCAAGCTCCTTGATGGCGTTATCAACGGCGTTCTGCACTTCGTGCTTGTCCAGTTCCGATACCACGTCGAACGAAGGCATGGTTGTTCTCCCAAAATAAAAGCGCGCTCAGGCTGAAGATGGAGCGCGCTGGGTTTGACGGTTAAAATGCGGGCTCATTATAACGGGTTGCGAAACGCATATGAGCAGCACCTGGCATATTCTCGGCGCCGGCAGCCTGGGCAGCCTGTGGGCCTGCCGCCTGGCACGGGCGGGCAAGGCAGTGCGCCTGACCCTGCGCGACGGGCAACGGCTGCAGGCTTATCAGCAGGCCGGCGGCCTGACCCTGGTCGAACAGGAACAACCCCAGCACTACGCCATCCCTGCCGAAACCGCGCAGGCGCAAGGCCCGATCCACCGCCTGCTGGTAGCCTGCAAGGCCTATGATGCGGCGCTGGCGATCGCCGGTGTAGCACCGCGGCTTGCCGAGGGCGCCGAGGTACTGCTGTTGCAAAATGGCCTTGGCAGCCAGGATGAGGTCGCCGACCTGGTGCCACGCGCGCGCTGCATCTTCGTCTCCAGCACCGAGGGGGCCTTTCGCGAAGGGGACTGGCAGGTGCGTTTTGCCGGCCATGGCTTCAACTGGCTGGGCGACCCACGCAACCCCACGATCCCTGCCTGGTTCGATGACCTGCACGAAGCAGGCATTCCCGCTGAGTGGACGGTGGACATTCTCACCCGCTTGTGGCGCAAGCTGGCGCTCAATTGCGCCATCAACCCGCTGACTGTGCTGCACGACTGCCAGAACGGCGGGCTGCTGGGGCACTTGGCTGAAGTGCAGGCTCTGTGCGTCGAGCTGGCCCAGTTGCTACGCCGCTGTGGTCAGCCGAAAGCAGCCGATGAGCTGGACGAAGAAGTGCAGCGGGTTATCCTCGCCACCGCAGCCAACTACTCTTCGATGTACCAGGACGTGCGCGCGGGCCGGCGCACCGAGCTGCACTACCTGCTCGGCCATGCCTGCCGGGCCGCAGGCCGGCATGGCCTGCAGCTGCCGCAGCTGGAACACCTGCTGCAGCGCCTGGTCGAAAACCTGCGCACGCGTGGCTTGCCCTGCGACTGACGCGGCCCTCCAACCGGATACGGACATTGCCTAGCCCATGACCTTGCGCCAACGCCTGGAAAACCTGCCGGTCGGGCAGAAGCTGCTGGCGGCCCTGCTGGTATTGCTGGTAACCATCCTGCTGGTGGCCAACCTTACCTTCATCAGCGCCGCCTACTGGATCACCCAGGAAAGCATGGCACCGCAGGCTCTGCAGACCATAGGCCGGCTGGTAGCCAACCCGCAGCTTGCGGCCCGCGCCGGCGATACCCCCGACACCGCCAGCGCCCTGCTCAAGGAGCTGGACAGCTACACACCGCTGCGCGCTGCCGCTGTCTACGGGGGTGATGGTCGCCTGCTTGCACAACTGCAGCATGGCGAGCCGCTGGCCCTGCCCAAGCGTTTTCGCAACATCGACGGCTGGCGCCTGATGGAATTTCGAAGCACTCAGCTGATTCGCATTCCGCGCGATGCCAACCCACCGGCGCACCTGCTGCTGGTGGCCAGCAGCGAACTGCCCACGGCCTTCTACACCGGCACCCTCAGCGCCAGCCTGGGCATTCTGGTGTTCAGTATCCTGCTGTGGATCGTCATCGCCCGGCAGATCAAACGCCTGATCACCCAGCCGATCAACCAGCTGGAAGAACTCAGCCGCCAGGTCACCCGCGAAGAGAGCTACGCCTTGCGCGCCCGGCGCGGCAACGACGATGAAATCGGCAGCCTGGCCGAGGCTTTCAATACCATGCTGTCGCGCATCGAGGCCCGCGAGCATCAGCTCAAGCGCGCCCGCGACGAATTCCAGGATGCCTATGACCAGGCTCAGGGCCTGGCCGAGGAGACCCGCCACACCAACCGCAAGCTGGAACTGGAAGTGCAGGTGCGCAGCAAGATCGAGAAAAAGCTCACCGGCTTCCAGAACTACCTCAACAGCATCATCGACTCGATGCCCTCGGCACTGATCGCCCTCGACGAACAACTTTACGTGACCCAGTGGAACCACGAAGCCACGGTGCTTTCCGGCACGCCGCTGGACGAAGCACTGAACCAGCCAGTGTTCATTGCCTTTGAACCGCTCAAGCCGTTCCTGCCACAGCTGAAGGAAACCGTGGAAAAACACCGGGTGGCGAAGATCGAGCGGGTTACCTGGCCCAAAGACGACGACCTGCGCCATTACGCCCTGACCTTCTACCCGCTGACCGGCGGCGGCGGGCGCGGTGTGGTCATCCGTATCGACGACATCACCCAGCGCCTGTCACTGGAAGAAATGATGGTGCAATCGGAGAAAATGCTTTCGGTCGGTGGCCTGGCTGCCGGCATGGCCCACGAAATCAACAACCCGCTGGGCGCCATCCTGCACAACGTGCAAAACATACGCCGACGCCTGTCGACCGACCTGCCGCGCAACCAGGAACAGGCCCAAGAGCTGGGCATCGACCTGGCCACGGTCAACCGCTACCTGGACAGCCGCGAGGTGCCGCAACTGCTCGACGGCATCGCGCAAGCCGGCGCCCGGGCGGCGAAAATCGTAACCCACATGCTCAGCTTCAGCCGCCGCAGCAACCGCCA
The DNA here is from genome assembly GCF_039634505.1 of Pseudomonas sp. NY8896. NCBI lineage: Bacteria > Pseudomonadati > Pseudomonadota > Gammaproteobacteria > Pseudomonadales > Pseudomonadaceae > Pseudomonas > Pseudomonas sp. NY8896. Next base: position 1,623,665 of record NZ_CP132350.1, on the reverse strand, counting down.
GCTGGTGCCGTGCGAGCTGCCGGCACTGATCGACCAGGCACTGGAAATTGCTGGGAATGACTTCGACCTGGCCATCGGTTTCGACTTCAAGGGCCAGGCCATCGTGCGCCAGTTCGACCCCAACCTGGGGCCAGTACCCTGCACGGCCAACGAGCTGGAACAAGTGCTGCTCAACTTGCTGAAGAACGCCGCCCAGGCCATCCACCAGCGCCCGCAGCCGAGTGAGCCCGGGCGCATCACCCTGCGTACCCGGCTGAACCCGCCATGGGCGGAGATCCAGGTCGAGGACAACGGCGTCGGCATGCCCGAGGCGGTGCGCAAGCGCACCTTCGAGCCGTTCTTCACCACCAAGGAAATCGGCCAGGGCACCGGGCTTGGCCTGTCGGTCTCGTACTTCATCATCACCAACAACCATAAGGGGCAGATGGAAGTGCAGTCCACGCCCGGCCAGGGCACTTGCTTTACCCTGCGCCTGCCCCTCGGCCAGCCGGCGACGCCGGCCAACACGGAGAAGTGACATGGGCTACCGCCTGTCGAAGATCTACACTCGCACCGGCGACAAGGGCGAAACCGGCCTGGGCGACGGACGCCGGGTACCCAAGGACCACCCGCGGATCGAGGCAATTGGCGAGGTGGACAGCCTGAACAGCCAGTTGGGCCTGCTGCTGGCGGGGCTGGACGAGCAAGGGCTGGACGAGCTGAGTGCTGTGCTGGTGCCATGTCAGCACCGCTTGTTCGACCTGGGTGGTGAGCTGGCGATGCCCAGTTACCAGGCGTTGACCCTGGCAGAGGTGGAGCGCCTGGAGGCGGCCATCGATGTATGGAACGAAGAGCTGGGGCCGTTGAAGAACTTCATCTTGCCCAGTGGTTCGGCGCTGGTGGCACAAGCCCATGTGTGCCGCAGCCTGGCGCGCAGTGCAGAGCGGCGGTGTCAGCAGTTGAATGCCATAGAGCCGCTGCAAGGCGTTGGGTTGGCGTACATCAATCGGCTTTCCGATCTGCTGTTCGTGGCAGCGCGGATCATTGGCAGACGCCAGGGCGTGGCTGAGGTGTTGTGGCAGCCTGCTGAGAAACCGAAAGGCTGAAATTTACGCGATTCCCTGTGGGAGCGGATTTACCCGCGAAGCATCCAACGCGGTGTATGGCACCGGCTGCGCCGGTGTTCGCGGCGGTTCGACGCCTCGATGAACCCGCTCCCACTGGGGCCCAATTGACTCAGATTTCAGGCCAGAACGCGCGGATCCCTGCCACACCCTGTGCCCCGGCATTCCAGGCCTGCTCGCGCTCGCCCGGCCCTACCCCGCCCAACAGGTAAACCGGCTTGCTGAACCCGGCAATCAATCGCTGCGCCTCATCCCACCCCAGCGGCACCGCCTCTGGGTGAGTCTGGGTCGCCTGCACCGGCGACAAGGTGACAAAGTCCACGCCCATCTGCTCAGCCAGCGCCAGTTCCTCGACGCTGTGGCAGGACGCCGCCAGCCAGCGTTCCTTGGGGAACGGCCTGCCTTTGGCGGCGTACTTGCGCAACTGCGCAGCCGTCAGGTGCCAACCCGCCGACGGGAAATCGCCCAGCCATTCCAGCGGCCCCTTGAGCATCAACTGAGCCTTGCCTGCGCACAGCCCGACGGCATCCACCGCTACATCGCGGTACTTGGGGTCGTACATGTCCGGCGCCCGCAACTGAATCAAGCGCGTACCGTTGGCCACCGCCCTCTGGATGCCTTTGAGCATCTGCGGCACTTCCAGGCCATCCGGGGTAATCAGGTACTGGTCCGGCAGGCGTGCGGCTGCAACGATCGGCTTGTTGGCCTCAGGGAATTCGTACTGCGGCAAATCGCGCGGCGCAACCCATTCCAGCGGCTGCCCTTCCGCGCCATGAGGTTCGCCCGTGAACGCTTCGACCTCGCGCACGTCCAGCAGCACCTGTTTGTCCGGGTAGTCATGGCTGACCTTGATCAGCGCACGCGAGCGGGTCACCTCGATGCCCAGCTCCTCGCGCAGCTCACGGGCCAATGCCGCTTCCACGCCTTCCCCCTCCTCCACTTTGCCGCCGGGAAACTCCCACAGGCCGCCCTGGTGCTGGGTATCGGCCCTGCGTGCAATCAGAATGCGGCCGTCAGTACCACGAATGACCGCAGCTACAACATGTATCCGTTTCACCCTTCACGCTCCGCCAGGCCGGCCTGCTGCCATGCCTGGAAGGCTGGCCACTGATAAATGGTTTCGATGTAGGCTGCCGCCTCTGCCGGCACCTCTACGCGGTAGGTGCGCAGGCGCACGGCCACCGGGGCGAAGAAGGCGTCGGCCAGGCTCGGCTTGCCGAACAGGAACGGGCCGCTGTCCTTGGCCACCACACGGCATTCGGACCACAGCGCGACGATGCGATCGATGTCGACCTGCACCTCAAGCGGTATATCGTCCAGGGCCTGGTCACGCGACAGGTCGAACGGCATGGCGCTGCGCAAGGCGAAGAAACCGCTGTGCATCTGTGCGCAAGCCGAACGGGCCTGGGCACGGGCGGCTACGTCGGCAGGCCACAGTTGGGCTTCGGGGTGCTGTTCGTTGAGGTATTCGGCAATGGCCAGGGAATCGGCGATCACACCCTGCTCACTCTTGAGCAGCGGCACCTTGCCGGTGGAGGAAAAAGCGAGGATGCGCTGACGGGTATCAGGCTGGTTGAGCTTGATCAGGGTTTCTTCGTAGGGCACGCCAGCCAGCTCGAGGGCCAGGGCGCCACGCAGCGACCAGGAGGAATACAGCTTGTCGCCGATGATCAGGTGATAGCTCATGGTTCGGCTCCATTGGTTTGGATGTCTTGGGGCTGCTTTGCAGCCCAATCGCGACACAAGGCCGCTCTCACAGGACCTTGTGGGAGCGGCCTTGTGTCGCGATTGGGCCGCAACGCGGCCCCATTTTCGATCAGGTACGGTACTCGGCGTTGATCTTCACGTACTCGTGGGACAGGTCGGTCGTCCAGATGGTTTCGCTGCACTGGCCACGGCCCAGCTCGATACGGATGGTGATCTCCTCCTGGGCCATCACTGCCGAACCCTGCGCTTCGGTGTAGCTTGGGCTGCGGCCGCCTTTGCTGGCGATGCACACACTGTCCAGGTACACGTCGATCAAGCTCACGTCCAGCTCCGGTACGCCGGCACGGCCAACGGCGGCAAGGATACGGCCCCAGTTCGGGTCGGAGGCGAACAGCGCAGTCTTGATCAGCGGCGAATGGGCCACGGCGTAGCCGACGTCCAGGCACTCCTGGTGGTTGCCACCACCGTTGACTTGCACGGTCACGAACTTGGTGGCGCCTTCGCCGTCACGGACAATGGCCTGGGCCACTTCCATGCACACTTCGAACACCGCTTTTTTCAGCGCTTCGAACAGCGCGCCGCTGGCTTCGGTCACTTCCGGCAGGTTGGCCTTGCCGGTGGCGATCAGCATGCAGCAGTCGTTGGTCGAGGTGTCGCCATCGATAGTGATGCGGTTGAACGACTTGTTGGCGCCGTCCAGCATCAGGTCCTTGAGCACCGCAGGGGCAACCTTGGCGTCGGTGGCGATGTAGCCGAGCATGGTGGCCATGTTCGGGCGGATCATGCCTGCACCCTTGCTGATGCCAGTCACGGTAACGGTCACGCCTTCGTGCTGGAACTGGCGGCTGGCGCCCTTGGGCAGGGTGTCGGTGGTCATGATGCCGGTGGCGGCTTCAGCCCAGTGGTTTTCCGACAGGTTGTCGAGGGCGGCCTGCAGTGCTCCCTCGATCTTCTCTACCGGCAGTGGTTCGCCGATCACGCCGGTGGAAAACGGCAATACCGATTCAGCTGGCACACCCGCCAGCTCGGCCAGCTTGGCGCAGGTACGTTCGGCTGCGGCCAGGCCTGGCGCGCCGGTACCGGCATTGGCGTTACCGGTGTTGGTCAGCAGGTAGCGCACGGTGCCCTGAACGCGCTGCTTGGACAGGATCACCGGCGCCGCGCAGAAGGCGTTGAGGGTGAACACGCCAGCCACGCTGGAGCCTTCGGCACAGCGCATGACCACCACATCCTTGCGCCCTGGGCGCTTGATGCCGGCAGAAGCGATGCCGAGTTCAAAACCCGGAACCGGGTGCAGGGTGGGCAAAGGACCAAGACCAACAGCCATTAGAGCGCTCCTAGAAAAACGGTGAAATGATGATGGAAGAGCGGGGCCGCTTCGCGCCCCATTCGCGGCACAAGGCCGCTCCCACAAGGGCATCGCAGCCTAGAATGCGGCGCGGTCCTTGTGGGAGCGGCCTTGTGCCGCGAATGGGCCGCACGGCGGCCCCGGATTTGTCACGTTACTGCGAGTGGATCAGATCACTCGATCTGCCCGTGGCAATGCTTGAACTTCTTGCCCGAACCACACCAGCACGGTTCGTTGCGGCCCAGCTTCTGGTCGTTACGTACTGGCGCCGCGGCTACCGCCACTTCGGCACCCTCCTCGCTCAGTTGCTCGCTTTCCAGGCCCGGTGCGGCGGCGTGCTGGAACTGCATGCGGCTGGCCAGTTCTTCGGCCTCGCGACGCAGGCGGGCTTCTTCTTCGATAGGGTCTTCGCGGCGAACCTGTACGTGCGACAGCACGCGGATGGTGTCGCGCTTGATCGACTCCAGCAGCTCCTGGAACAGGCTGAACGACTCGCGCTTGTACTCCTGCTTCGGGTTCTTCTGCGCATAGCCGCGCAGGTGAATACCGTGACGCAGGTGGTCCATGGTCGACAGGTGGTCTTTCCACAGGTCGTCCAGCACGCGCAGCAGGATCTGTTTCTCGAAGGTACGCAGGGCTTCGATACCGGCCTGGTCTTCCTTCTCGGTGTAGGCGGTAGTGATTTCGTTAAGCAGCTTCTCGCGCAGGGTCTCTTCGTAGAGGTGATCATCCTCGTCGAGCCACTGCTGAATCGGCAGCTTCATGGCGAAATCGCTGGCCAGCGAAGCTTCCAGGCCGGCCACGTCCCACTGCTCGGGCAGCGACTGCGGCGGAATGTGCTGGCTGATGGTAGCGTCCAGAACTTCCTGGCGGAATTCGACGATGGTGTCGCCGATGTTCTCGGCGGCCAACAGGCTGTTGCGCATGTGGTAGATCACCTTGCGCTGCTCGTTGGCCACGTCGTCGTATTCGAGCAGTTGCTTACGGATGTCGAAGTTGCGGCCTTCGACCTTGCGCTGGGCCTTCTCGATGGCGTTGGTGACCATGCGGTGCTCGATGGCCTCGCCCGACTGCATGCCCAGTGCCTTCATGAAGTTCTTCACCCGGTCAGAGGCGAAGATGCGCATCAGGCTGTCTTCCAGCGACAGGTAGAAGCGGCTGGAGCCTGGGTCGCCCTGACGGCCGGAACGGCCACGCAGCTGGTTGTCGATTCGACGCGATTCGTGACGTTCGGAGGCGATTACGTGCAGGCCACCGGCCTCGATCACCTGCTGGTGACGCTTCTGCCAGTCGGCCTTGATCTGGGCGATCTGTTCGGCGCTCGGGTTTTCCAGGGCGGCCACTTCGGCTTCCCAGTTACCGCCCAACAGGATGTCGGTACCACGGCCAGCCATGTTGGTGGCGATGGTCAGGGCACCCGGAGCACCCGCTTGCGCGATGATCTCGGCTTCCTTTTCGTGGTACTTGGCGTTCAGTACCTTGTGGTCGATGCCTTCCTTCTTGAGCAGGTTCGACATGTGCTCGGAAGTTTCGATGGTCGCGGTACCCACCAGGATCGGCCGCCCCTTGGTCATGCTTTCCTTGATGTCGGCAATGATCGCGGCGTATTTCTCGTCGGCGGTCAGGTACACCAGGTCGTTGAAGTCCTTGCGCGCCAGCGGCTTGTTCGGCGGAATGACCATCACGTTGAGGGCGTAGATCGACTGGAACTCGAACGCTTCGGTGTCGGCGGTACCGGTCATGCCGGACAGCTTGGTGTACAGGCGGAAGTAGTTCTGGAAGGTGGTCGAAGCCAGGGTCTGGCTCTCGGCCTGGATGTTCAGGTTTTCTTTCGCCTCGATGGCCTGGTGCAGGCCCTCGGACAGACGACGGCCCGGCATGGTACGGCCGGTGTGCTCGTCGATCAGCAGGACCTGGCCGTCCTGGACGATGTACTCGACGTTGCGGTGGAACAGTTTGTGCGCGCGCAGGCCAGCGTAAACGTGGGTCAACAGGCCCAAGTTATGGGCGGAGTACAGGCTCTCGCCTTCGGCCAGCAGGCCCGCTTGGGTCAGCATCTCTTCGATGAACTGGTGACCGGCCTCGTTCAGCTCGACCTGACGGCTCTTCTCGTCGATGGTGAAGTGGCCTTCCTGGGTGACCTGGCCTTCGACCTCTTCGATGTGCTGGGTCAGGCGCGGGATCAGGCGGTTGATTTCGATGTACAGCTTGGAGCTGTCTTCAGCCTGGCCGGAAATGATCAGCGGGGTACGCGCTTCGTCGATGAGGATCGAGTCGACTTCGTCGATCACGGCGAAGTTCAGTTCACGCTGGAACTTCTCCTCCTGGCTGAACGCCATGTTGTCGCGCAGGTAGTCGAAACCGAATTCGTTGTTGGTGCCGTAGGTGATGTCGGACGCATAAGCGGCGCGCTTTTCTTCCGGCGGCTGGAAGGCCGAGACGATACCGACCGACAGGCCGAGGAACTCGTACAGCGGGCGCATCCAGTTGGCGTCACGGCGGGCCAGGTAGTCGTTGACGGTGACCACGTGCACGCCCTTGCCGGACAATGCGTTGAGGTACACGGCCAGGGTACCGACCAAGGTCTTGCCTTCACCGGTGCGCATTTCTGCGATCATACCCTCGTGCAGGGTCATACCACCGATCAGCTGCACGTCGAAGTGGCGCATGCCCATTACGCGCTTGCCGGCCTCACGGGCCACGGCGAAGGCTTCGGGCAGCAATTGGTCCAGTGTCTCGCCTTTGGCCAGGCGCTCCTTGAACTCTGCGGTCTTGCCCCGCAGCTGCTCGTCGGAGAGGGCCACCATCTTCTCTTCGAAGGCATTGACGATACTCACCGTCTTGAGCATGCGTTTGACTTCACGCTCGTTCTTGCTTCCAAAAAGTTTTTTTAACAAAGGCGCAAACATATCGGCAGGATCTTCCACACGTAGGGATGGAGGGCGGCCCCATGAGTCGCCCGTGCAGCCCTAAGGCCGCATGCGAACGAGCATTCTACCCGGAAACGATGGTGAGGAAAGTGGTGGATTTCCACGATGCTATTACAGCGTTTTGGCGGGGGCTTGTTTTAGATAGGGGCATTTTCCCTGAGTTCAAGGCCCGTGTTCATGAAACGTATCGAGAATGACTCGTATCTTGCATTGCCCGCGAACGGCCGCCACAGGCTATAGAGGTGTTAAACTGCCGCTCTTGCCATCTCATGCGTACCCCATGGCCTACAAACCCTCCCCCGCCCAGCCGCCCTCCGCCCTGCTGCGCCAGGTGCGCCCACTGCGCCTGCTGCTGAACCAGGCCGAGCGCCTGGAGCACCTGCAGCGCCTGCTGGAAAGCCAACTGCAACCGGCGGCCCGCGAGCACTGTCACGTGGCGTCGTGGCGTGATGGCACCTTGTTGCTGGTGGTGACCGACGGCCATTGGGCAACCCGCCTGCGCTACCAGCAGAAGCATTTGCTGGCGGCATTGCAGGCCATGGAAGCCTTCGGCAACCTCAGGCGCATCCTGTACAAGGTGCAGCCGCCGCTGGTGCCGGCCAAGCGTGGTGGGCACGCCGCAGAGCTGTCGAACAGCGCAGCCGAAAGCCTGCGCGATACCGCCGAGGGCATCACCGACCCCAAGCTGCGCGCAGCGCTGGAACGGCTGGCAGCCCACGCTCAGCACAAGATCGAGTAGGAGGCGGCTTCACAGCCGCCGTCCTCTCACACCACCGTGCGTACGGTTCCGTACACGGCGGTTCAGGTTATACGGCTAAGCCGGTTTATCGTATCCAGTATCGAGACCAGTCCGAACCTATCCCATAGCCTCTTCGGTAGCGCCTGATTCACATGAGATGCTCCCGAGTTCCACCACGGGCCTCGGCCATTAAAGGCCGATTTACAGGCACGTTCTTCGCTCAGGCCCAGGCGCATCAGGTTGCGCGCCCTCGTTGAGGGCCGTTTCCATTGACGCCAGATGACGCAGCGAAGTTTATGCCTGACCCAACCATCCAATTTCTCAAGTGGGCGTTTGCTCTGGCTGAGCTTGAAGTAGCCAGCCCAGCCTCGCAGGACAGGGTTGATTCGCTCAATGACAGTCGCCACTTTGCGGGCCCTTACACTGCGTAGCAATATTCTGAGTCGGTCGCGTAAGCGCCCCAGGCTCATCGTTGCCACACGCAGCCTTGGTTGCTGGTGCCTGCTCATCCCGTAACCCAAGTAGTCACACTTCCAAGCCCCTGCTACTTGGCTCTTCTTCCGGTTCACCGTCAGTTTCAAACGATGGCACAGGAAGCGCTCGATACTGGCCAACACCCGCTCGCCCGCCCGAGGACTGCGCACATAAATGTTCGCATCATCGGCGTAGCGCACGAAGCGATGACCCCGCCGTTCCAATTCGCGGTCGAGCTCATCCAGAAGGATATTCGACAGCAACGGCGAGAGTGGGCCGCCTTGCGGTGTCCCCTCTTGCCGTTGGCTGACGATACCGCCCGACATGGCCCCAGCTTCAAGGTAGCGGCGGATGAGCCTAAGCACTCGCTTGTCTTCGACGCGACGCTGCAAGCAGGCCATCAGGATGTCGTGGTTGACCCGATCAAAGAACTTTTCCAGATCAAGCTCCACGCACCAGCGATGCCCCGCCGCCACATGGGAGCGGGCCAGTTCAACGGCTTGGTGAGCGCTTTTGCCCGGACGAAAACCGTAGCTGTAGTCCGAAAACAGCGGATCGAAGAGTAGCGTGAGTTGTTGCTGTAATGCTTGCTGGATCAGGCGATCCACGACGGTGGGGATTCCCAGTTGCCGTGTGCCGCCCTGCGGCTTGGGAATTTCAACCGCTCGCACTGCTTGGGGATGGTATTCACCGGCCAGCAACCTGGCCTTGAGGGTTGGCCAATACTGTTTCACGTAGCCCGCCAAGTCAGCGACCGTCATGCCATCGGCACCCGGAGCCCCCTTGTTGCTAACCACGCGTTGATACGCACGCCTGAGGTTGGCCGGTGCAAGCACCCGCTCCATCAGCGTGTCCGGCTCCGCGTTCGTCCACGTCGCTGACGCCGCCGGCACCTTTGCACTGTCAGGCATCACCCTCGGCTTCTGGCCGGGATTCGGAGTGACAGATTCCGTTGTAGGAAATTTCTGCATTACGGCTACCAACGAGACAGTGACGCCTACTGGCGGCATAACCTGTTCGGCCCTTGGTGGCGCGGTTAACCGCCACTTACTACGGCCTCGGCTGACTTCTGCACGCTCGTCCCGTCGCCTCTCGACGCTCGGTAGCACAGTGGCAAACGTGCAGATCTCCCAGGGTAATTCGCGTGACCTTCCTGCTTATGCCTGTCGGATTTACGTCACAGCGTCCCGTGCAAGTACTGGGCTTTGACGATTTGGGCCGCCTCACCCCGCTGTGCCGCCTCTATCCGCTTCCTGTTCGTCAGGCCAGCAGTTTGCCTCGGGCTTCCTTCAGATTCGCGGTCGCCCACGACACCCTTGCCTCTGGCTAACACTTCCCCTTGCCGGGTGTGTAGAGGACTTTCACCTCCAAGTCACCCGCTTTGGCCACCACAACCAAGCGGGTTGCGCTACGCGCAACGCGCCATGCCTGGCGCACCCATAAAAAAGGCCACCCGAAGGTGGCCTTGATTACAACACTAGAGAGAGTGTTCGAACTTACACGGCCGCAACAGGGCGCATGTACGAGATCGGTGCCGTACTGGCATCTTCGAAAGTGACCACTTCCCAGGCATCGGTTTCAGCAATCAGCTTGCGCAGCAACTGGTTGTTCAGCGCGTGGCCGGACTTGTAGCCCTTGAACTCGCCAATCAAGCTGTTGCCCAGCAGGTACAGGTCGCCAATGGCGTCGAGGATCTTGTGCTTGACGAATTCGTCTTCGTAACGAAGGCCGTCTTCGTTGAGCACGCCGTCCTCATCGACCACGATGGCGTTCTCGACACTGCCACCCAACGCAAGGTTGTGCTTGCGCAGGTACTCGATATCACGCATGAAGCCGAAGGTACGCGCGCGGCTGACTTCCTTCACGAACGAGGTGCTGGAAAAGTCGACGCTGGCGCTTTGGGTCCGGTTGCGAAGCACCGGGTGATCGAAGTCGATCTCGAAGCTCACCTTGAACCCTTCGAAAGGCAGGAATGTGGCGCGCTTGTCGCCCTCTTCCACAGTTACCTCACGCAGGATGCGGATGAACTTCTTGGCTGCGTCCTGTTCTTCCAGGCCGGCAGACTGAATCAGAAATACAAAGGGTCCGGCGCTGCCATCCATGATCGGCACTTCCGAGGCGGAGAGCTCGACGTAGGCGTTATCGATGCCCAGGCCCGCCATGGCGGAGAGCAGGTGCTCGACCGTATCGACCTTGACGTCACCGTTGACCAGCGTCGTCGACATGGTTGTCTCGCCGACGTTGGCCGCACGCGCAGGGATCTCGACCACAGGGTCGAGGTCGGCGCGGCGGAAGACGATGCCGGTGTCAACAGGTGCAGGCTTGAGGGTCAGGTAAACCTTCTCCCCGGAGTGCAGACCGACACCTGTGGCACGGATGGTATTCTTCAGGGTGCGTTGTTTAATCATGGCATTGGCCGCTTCAGCGCAAATTGCGAACAGGTATCAACAAAGGCTGGGGATGATAACAGACCCAACCTTTGATGAATACCAATCACCTTTATACCCCTGATAAATTCCATTAATCAGCCTGACGACGCAGGAAAGCCGGGATATCGAGGTAGTCCAGGTCATCCTGAGGGTTCAGTTTAGCGGCTGCGGCAGCACCTGCATGGGCCTGGTTGCGCATTACGGTCGGGCGCTCCAGGTCACGGTAGTTGACCGCTGGCTGCTCCTGGCGGGCCGGCGCAGGGTTGGACGCTTCGTACGCCTGCTGGGCGGTCTGCAGGGTGTTGTCGACTACCTTCACAGGCTTCTCGATGCGCGCGCCCAGGCCAGTGGCCACGACCGTCACGTGCAGTTCGTCGCGCATGTCCGGGTCGATCACGGTGCCGACCTTGACCATCGCGTGGTCAGAGGCGAAGGCTTCGATGATGCTACCCACGTCGGAGTACTCACCCAGCGACAGGTCCGGGCCTGCGGTGATGTTCACCAGGATGCCGCGCGCGCCCTGCAGGTTGACGTCTTCCAGCAGCGGGTTGCGGATCGCGGCTTCGGTGGCTTCACGCGCACGGTTCGGGCCGCTGGCGCAGCCAGTACCCATCATGGCCATGCCCATCTCACCCATTACGGTACGCACGTCGGCAAAGTCGACGTTGATCATGCCAGGGCGCTTGATGATGTCGGAAATACCGCGCACGGCACCGGCCAGTACATCGTCAGCCTTGGCGAAGGCGGACAGCAGGCTGGCATCCTTGCCCAGGATGGTCAGCAGCTTCTCGTTGGGGATGGTGATCAACGAGTCGACGCTTTCAGCCAGCATGCGGATGCCTTCATCGGCGATCTGCATACGTTTGCGACCCTCGAACGGGAACGGACGGGTCACCACGGCTACGGTGAGAATGCCCATTTCCTTGGCCACTTCGGCAATGATCGGCGCTGCACCGGTACCGGTACCGCCGCCCATGCCAGTGGTGATGAACACCATGTTGGTGCCTTGCAGCACTTCAGCGATGCGCTCACGGTCTTCCAGCGCGGCCTGACGGCCGACTTCCGGATTGGCACCAGCACCCAGGCCCTTGGTCACGCCAGTGCCCAATTGCAGAATGGTGCGCGCGCCAATGTTTTTCAGCGCCTGGGCATCGGTGTTGGCGCAGATGAATTCCACGCCTTCGATGCTGCTCTTGACCATGTGATTGACGGCGTTGCCGCCACCACCACCAACGCCGATCACCTTGATGACCGGGCTTTGCGGGACGTTGTCTACGAGCTCGAACATTTTCCCTCTCCTTACAGTTCTCTAGTTGTTGCGCCTACCACTACTGCTTTGAAACTTAGAAGTTGCCCTGGACCCATTTCTTGAAGCGCTCAAGCACTGGGGCCTTCGGTTCATCGCCATAGCTGTTGTTGCTGCTGTTGCTGTTACCGGTCAGGACCAGGTCCTCGGACTGCTTCAGCAGGCCATAGGTGAGCAAGCCCACGCCGGTGGAATAGATCGGGTTGCGCACCACGTCGCTCAGCCCCCGAACGCTGTGCGGTACGCCCAGGCGTACCGGCATATGGAAGATTTCCTCGGCCAGTTCCACGGCGCCTTCCATCTTCGCGGTGCCGCCGGTGAGCACGATGCCGGCCGGCACCAGGTCCTCGTAGCCGCTGCGGCGCAGTTCGGCCTGGATCAGGGTGAAGAGCTCGTCGTAACGTGGCTCCACCACCTCGGCCAGGGCCTGGCGCGACAGCTCACGCGGTGGGCGGTCGCCCACACTCGGCACCTTGATGGTCTCGCCGGCGCCGGCCAGTTTGGCCAGGGCGCAGGCGTAGCGGATCTTGATTTCTTCGGCGTACTGGGTAGGGGTACGCAGGGCCATGGCGATGTCGTTGGTCACCTGGTCGCCGGCAATCGGGATGACCGCGGTGTGGCGGATGGCACCCTCGGTGAAGATGGCGATGTCGGTGGTGCCGCCACCGATGTCCACCAGGCACACTCCCAGCTCTTTTTCATCATCGGTCAGTACCGAATAGGCCGAAGCCAGCTGCTCGAGGATGATGTCGTCGATTTCCAGACCACAGCGGCGTACGCACTTCTCGATGTTCTGCGCCGCGTTGACCGCGCAGGTGACCACGTGAACCTTGGCTTCCAGGCGTACGCCCGACATGCCCAGCGGCTCGCGCACGCCTTCCTGGTTGTCGATCACGTAATCCTGCGGCAGGGTGTGCAGCACGCGCTGGTCGGCCGGAATCGCCACGGCCTGAGCGGCGTCGAGTACGCGCTCCAGGTCGGCCACGCTGACCTCGCGGTCGCGGATGGCGACGATACCGTGGGAGTTCAGGCTGCGGATGTGATTGCCAGCCACGCCGACGAACGCCGAGTGAATGCGGCAGCCGGCCATCAGCTGTGCCTCTTCCACGGCGCGCTGGATCGACTGCACGGTGGACTCGATGTTCACCACCACGCCCTTCTTCAGGCCACGGGACGGATGAGTGCCGATCCCGACGATTTCCAGGGTGCCGTCTTCGCCCACTTCGCCCACCAGCGCCACCACCTTGGAGGTGCCAATGTCCAGCCCGACGATCATTTTGCCGCTATGCGCGTTTGCCATGGTCCTGCCTCTCTCTAATTCTTCGCAACGGCGGGTTGGGCCGTCGTCGGTGCAATCGGTTCCCGCCAACCAACGGCAAGTCCGTTGGAATAACGCAGATCAATGCGGGCGATAGTGGTGATCTGGTCTTTGAGTGTCTTGTCGTAAATGGCAATGAAACGGCGCATCTTCTCCACCAGATGGTCGCGCCCCAGCAGCAGCTCGATGCCCGGCCCGGCACTGCTCGCACCGGTGGTCAGGAACCAGCTGCCTCGCTCGCGCAGCTCCAGGCGAGCGATGGAAAAGCCCAGGGGGCGCAGCATCTGGCTCAATACCTGATACTGCTGCATGACTTGTTGCTGCGCACGCTGCGGCCCGGCCAGCTGCGGCAGGTGTTCGTAGTTGGCCAGCTCGCGCGGGGTAAAGGCCTGGCCCTGGTTGTTGAGCAAAGCTTCATCACCCCAGCGGGCTACCGGCAGTTGCTCTTCCAGGCGGATCACCACCTCGTCGGGCCACACCCGGCGCACTTCGGCATGGGCGATCCAGGGCATCTGCTCAAGCTCGGCACGCATCGCCGGCAGGTCGACACTGAAGAAGCTTGCCGCCACGTAGGGCGCGATACGCTGCTGCACCGACTGCTGGCTGATGTAGCTGAGGTCACCCTGCACGTCGATCTTGGTGATGGGCCGGTCGGCGTACGGCATCAGCCGAATGGCGCCCTCGTAGGCACCAAAACCGGCCGCCACCAGCAGCACCGGCCACAGCAGGCGCTTGAGGCCGCCCAGGCTTGGCCGTGGCAGGCGCGCCGATACGGGCTCGTCGGCCACCAGCCGGCTGGCACCACGCGGCACCGGCTTGCTACGGCCGGTAACGGGTTGCTGCTGACGTATCATCGCGCCTTGCATGGTTGTTAACCTCGCGTCGCCACGCTTTCGGCCAGGATTGCCAGCACCAGTTGCTGGAAGTCCAAGCCGGCCGCGCGGGCCGCCATGGGCACCAGGCTATGATCTGTCATGCCTGGTGCGGTGTTGACTTCGAGCAGCCAGAACCGGCCCTGCTCGTCCTGCATCACGTCCAGCCGCCCCCAGCCTTCGATGCCGATGGCATCGCAGGCACGTGCGGTCAGGTCGATCAGTTCCTGTTCCTTGGCGCTATCCAGGCCGCACGGGATGCGGTACTGGGTATCGTTGGCGATGTACTTGGCGTCGTAGTCGTAGAACACGTGCGGCGTACCCAGGGCGATCGGCGGCAGCACCTGGCCGCGCAGTACCGCGATGGTGAACTCCGGGCCGTGGATCCACTGTTCCACCAGTACCTGGGAATCGTATTTGGCGGCGTCCTGCCAGGCGGCGACCAGTTCCTGGGCGCTGTTCACCTTGGCCATGCCGATGCTAGAGCCTTCATGGGCGGGTTTGACGATAAGCGGGAAGCCCAGTTCCGTACTGGCCTGCAAACAATCGCTTTCGCTCGCCAATACCGCGTGACGCGGGGTCGGAATGCCCAGGCTCTGCCACACCTGCTTGGTGCGCAGCTTGTCCATGGCCAGCGCCGAAGCAAGGATGCCGCTGCCGGTGTAGGGGATGCCAAGGCACTCCAGCAGGCCTTGCATGCTGCCGTCTTCACCGCCACGGCCGTGGAGGATGATGAAGGCGCGGTCGATTTCCTCGCTTTGCAGGCGCGCGAGCAGGTCGTCACCGACGTCGATGGCAACCACGTCGACACCGGCAGTTGTCAGCGCATCGATCACCGCAGCGCCAGACTTCAACGACACCTCACGCTCGGCGCTCTTGCCACCGTACAGCACGGCAACGCGGCCGAATGCCTTGACGTCCAAGGTGGAGTGCAGCTTGTCGTAGGCGCTGGTCATTTCGACTTCTCCTGCTTGGCGCCTGCGAACAGCGGGCTTTTCATCAACTGCGGGGCCAGGCCGCCAACATCGCCGGCACCCTGGCAGATCAGGATGTCACCAGCGCGCAGCAGTGGCTTGACCAGCGGCGCCAGCTCGGCGCCACGCTCGATATAGATCGGGTCCAGCTTGCCGCGCTGACGGATGCTGTGGCACAGCTGACGGCTGTCGGCACCGGGGATCGGCTCTTCGCCGGCCGGGTACACTTCCATCAGCAGCAGCACGTTGGCATCGCCCAGTACCTGGACGAAATCGTCATACAGGTCGCGGGTGCGGCTGTAGCGGTGCGGCTGGTAAACGATCACCAGGCGACGGCTTGGCCAGCCACCGCGCACGGCCTTGATCACCGCGGCCACTTCGGTCGGGTGATGACCATAGTCGTCGACCAGCATCACGCTGCCGCCTTCGACCGGCAGCTCGCCGTACACCTGGAAGCGACGGCCGACACCCTGGAAGCCAGAAAGGCCTTGGATGATGGCTTCGTCAGTGATGCCTTCGTCAGTGGCAATGGCGATGGTGGCCAAGGCGTTGAGCACGTTGTGGTTGCCGGGCATGTTCACCGACACCTCCAATGGCTCGCAGTCACGGCGCAGCACGGTGAAGTGGGTCTGCATGCCCTGCTGGCGCACGTTGATGGCGCGGATGTCGGCCTCTTCGCTGAAGCCGTAGGTCACGGTCGGACGCTTCACCTGCGGCAGGATTTCGCGCACCACCGGGTCGTCCAGGCACATCACGGCCAGGCCGTAGAACGGCAGGTTGTGCAGAAACTCGACGAAGGTTTTCTTCAGCTTGTTGAAGTCACCTTCGTAGGTCGCCATGTGGTCGGCGTCGATGTTGGTGACCACGGCCACCATCGGCTGCAGGTGCAGGAAGCTGGCATCGCTTTCGTCTGCTTCGGCGATCAGGTAGCGGCTGGTGCCCAGCTGGGCATTGGTACCGGCGGCGGTCAGGCGGCCACCGATGACGAAGGTCGGGTCCAGGCCACCGGCGGCGAACACCGACGCCAGCAGGCTGGTGGTGGTGGTCTTGCCATGGGTACCGGCAACGGCAACGCCGTGGCGATAGCGCATCAGCTCAGCCAGCATCTCGGCACGCGGTACCACTGGGATGCGCCGCTCGAGGGCGGTGGCCACTTCCGGGTTGGCCGGGTTGATGGCGCTGGACACCACCAGCACGTCGGCGGTGGCGGCGTTCTCGGCACGGTGGCCAACGAAAATCTCGGCGCCGAACGATTCCAGGCGCTCGGTGACCGGCGAAGCTTTAAGGTCGGAACCGGACACTTCATAGCCCAGGTTCAGCAGCACTTCGGCAATACCGCACATGCCCACGCCGCCGATACCGACGAAGTGAATACGGCGAATACGGCCCATCTTCGGCTGGGGCATGGCTTTCTGGCTCTCAACCATGGGCCACCTCCAGGCAGATATCGACCACGGTGCTGGTTGCGGCAGGTTTGGCCAGGCGCCGTGCGGTGCCTGCCATGACGTTGAGTTTCTCGGGTTGCATCAGCACCTCGTTCAGGCGTTCAGCGAGCTGCGCTGCGCCAGTTGTCGCTTGTGGCATCAGGAAGGCAGCGCCTTCGCGGGCCAGATATTGGGCGTTGTGGGTCTGGTGGTCGTCGATTGCGTGGGGCAAAGGCACCAGCATCGAAGGCAGGCCTGCTGCCGCCAGCTCGCTGACGGTCAGGGCACCGGCCCGGCACACCACCATGTCGGCCCAGCCATAGGCTTGGGCCATGTCTTTGATGAAGGGCTCTACCTGAGCTGCGACGCCCGCCTCGTGATAACGCTCGGCAGTGATCGGCGCGTGTTGCTTGCCGGCCTGGTGGAACACCTCTGGCCGCAGCCCAGCGGGCACCTCGGACAGGGCCTTAGGCAACAATTTGTTCAATGGTTCCGCACCCAGGCTGCCACCGAGCACCAACAGGCGTGCACGGCGCTCGGCCAGGGGCGCGCGTTGCGCGTCCATGAACAGCTCCGGGCGCACCGGGTTGCCGGTGGTGCGACGTTTGTCGCTAGCCTCGAAGGTGTTCGGGAAAGCTTCGCAGACCCGCGCCGAAAGTGGCACCAGCAGGCGATTGGCGGTACCGGCCCGGGCATTCTGCTCGTGAATCACCAGCGGCACGCCGCACAGCCGCGCAGCAACGCCACCAGGGCCGGTCACGTAACCGCCAAAGCCCAGTACGCATACCGGCTTGAGCTGACGAATGATCCGCCGCGCCTGCAGCACGGCCTTGATCAGGGTGAACGGCGCCTTGAGCAACGACAGCTTGCCCTTGCCGCGCAAGCCGCTGACCTGGATCAGGTGCAATGGCAAGCCTGCCTGTGGCACCAGCTCGTTCTCGATGCCGCGCGGGGTGCCCAGCCAGTGCACGCTGTAACCGCGTGCCTGGAACTCTCGGGCGCAGGCCAGGGCCGGGAACACATGGCCCCCGGTGCCGCCTGCCATGATCAATACATTCTTGCCGTCAGCGGCCATGACTGGTCTCCTCGGCAAAATCGCTTTCACTGAATTCGTGTTCCTCGCTGCCCAGGTGCGTGCGGCTTTCCCACTCGATGCGCAGCAACAGGCCCACGCAGGCACAGCAGATCACCAGCGAGCTGCCCCCGTAACTGAGGAATGGCAAGGTCAGGCCCTTGGTCGGCAGCAGGCCGACGTTCACGCCAATGTTGATCAGGAACTGGCCGATCCACAGGAAGGCCAGGCCGAACGCCATATAGGCGGCAAAGAACTGCTTGGCCTTCTCGGCCCACAGGCCGATGTACAGGGCACGCACGGTGACGAACACGAACAAGGCGATGGTCACCAGCGAGCCGACCACGCCCAACTCTTCGGCCAATACCGAGAACACGAAGTCGGTGTGCGCTTCAGGCAGGTAGAACTGCTTCTGCACACTGTTGCCCAGGCCAACACCCAGCCACTCGCCACGGCCGAAGGCAATCAGCGCCTGGGTCAGCTGGTAACCCGAGCCGAACTGGTCGGACCACGGGTCGGTGAATGTGATAAGGCGCGCCATCCGGTACGGCTGCGCCTGTACCAGCACGAACACCGCCAGCACCGCCAGCACCACCATCAGGCTGAAGCGGAACAGCCCCACCCCGCCAAGGAACAGCATCGCCGCCGCCGCGCCCATCATCACCACGGTGGCACCGAAGTCCGGCTCCATCAGCAGCAGTGCAGCCATGGGCAGCAGCACGATGAACGGTTTGAAGAAGCCCATCCAGGTTTCGCGCACCTCGGTCTGACGGCGCACCAGGTAGCCGGCCAGGTAGATGACCACGAACACCTTGGCAATTTCCGAAGGCTGCACGTTGAAGAAGCTGAAACCGATCCAGCGCATGGAGCCGTTCACTTCACGACCGATGCCTGGCACCAGCACCAGCACCAGCAGGCCGAAGGCGCCCAGCAGCATCATGAAGCCCATGCGCTGCCAGGTGGCGATCGGCACCAGCATGGTCGCACCACAGGCAACCAGGCCAAGGGATACGTAAACCAGGTGGCGGAACATGTGGTAAAGCGGGTTGCCCGACTGCACCGCAGCCACTTCCGAGGACGCCGAGGTGATCATCACCAGGCCAAGGCCCAGCAAGGCCAGGCAACCGGCAAGCATCGGGAAGTCCAGGTCGATGCCACGGCCGCTGATCAGCGGCGACGGGTAAGGCTTGAGGATGCCGAAGATCATGCAAGGCCTCCCGCTGCCTGGGCGAACAGGCGCCCGCGTTCTTCGAAGTTCTTGAACATGTCGAGGCTGGCGCACGCCGGCGACAGCAGCACGGCATCACCGGCCTGGGCCAGCTGGGCACACTGCTGCACGGCGTCGTCGAGGCTCTTGACCCGTACCAGCGGCACGTCATCGCCCAAGGCGTCGGCCAGACGCTCGGCATCACGCCCCAGCAACACCACGGCGCGGCAGAAACGCTTGACCGGCTCGCGCAGTGCGGTGAATTCAGCGCCCTTGCCATCGCCACCGGCAATCAGCACCAGCTTGCCTTCGATATCGGCCCCCAGGCCTTCGATGGCGGCCAGGGCAGCACCCACGTTGGTGGCCTTGGAATCGTCGTACCAGTTCACCCCGTTACGCTCGCGTACCCACTGGCAACGGTGGGCCAGGCCACCGAACTCACGCAGGGCTTCGAGCATGGGCTCGAACGGCAGGCCGGCGGCATGCCCCAAGGCCAGGGCCGCCAGGGCGTTGCTCTGGTTGTGAGCGCCGCGAACCTTCAGCTCGCGCGCCGGCATCAGCGCCTGGAACTCGAACGCCAGGTATTTTTCGCCATCCACTTCACGCAGGCCAAAGGCCTTGAAGTCCGGCTGGTTGAGGCCGAAGGTCCAGCATGGGCGGCCTTCCACCGGCAGCGGCCGGCTCAGGGCGTCCTGACGGTTGACCACCACCTGCTTGGCGCCCCGGAAGATCCGGTGCTTGGCCAAGTGGTAGGCAGGCAGGCCGCTGTAGCGATCCATGTGGTCTTCGCTGATGTTCAGCACCGTAGCCACTTCAGCGTTGAGCTGGTCAGTGGTTTCCAGCTGGAAGCTGGACAGCTCCAGCACGTACAGCTCGACATCATCGGCCAGCAGGTCCAGCGCCGGAGTACCGAGGTTGCCGCCCACGGCCACGCGCTTGCCGGCCTTGGCGGCCATTTCGCCGACCAGGGTAGTGACGGTGCTCTTGGCGTTGGAACCGCTGATGGCAATGATCGGCGCGGTGGCATGGCGGGCGAACAACTCGATATCGCCGGACAGCTTCACGCCGCGCGCGGCCGCCTGCTGCAGGGCCGGCGTGGCCAAGGCCAGGCCAGGGCTCACGTACAGCTCGTTGGCGCGGCACAGGAAGTCCACGTCCAACTCACCACAGCGCACTTCCACCTGCGGGTAATCACGGCGCAGGGTGTCCAGTTCCGGCGGTTGCTCGCGGGTGTCGGCGACCGCAAAGGCAATGCCCCGGTTCGCCAGGAAGCGAACCAGGGACATGCCGCTCTTGCCGAGGCCGACAACGATGCGGAATTGGTCGGAAGCGATCAAAGACACGCTCATCTACCTCAGTTTCAGGGTTGCAAGGCCGATCAGCACCAGGATCACGGTGATGATCCAGAAGCGGACGATCACCCGTGGCTCTGGCCAGCCCTTGAGTTCAAAGTGGTGGTGGATCGGCGCCATGCGGAACACGCGCTTGCCGGTCAGCTTGAAGGAGGCGACCTGGATCACCACCGACAGGGTTTCGACAACGAAGATGCCCCCCATGATGAACAGCACGATTTCCTGGCGCACGATCACGGCGATGGTGCCCAGCGCAGCGCCCAGCGCAAGCGCGCCGACGTCGCCCATGAACACTTGTGCCGGGTAGGTGTTGAACCACAGGAAGCCCAGGCCGGCACCGATCAGCGCGCCGCAAAACACAATCAGCTCGCCCGAGCCCGGCACATAGGGGATCAGCAGGTATTCGGCGAACTTCACGTTACCTGACAGGTAGCAGAAGATGCCCAGCGCACCGCCGACCATCACTGTCGGCATGATTGCCAGGCCGTCGAGGCCATCGGTGAGGTTGACCGCGTTGCTCGAGCCGACGATGACGAAGTAAGTCAGCACCACGAAGCCGACGCCCAGCGGAATGGTGACATCCTTGATGAACGGCAGGATCAGGGTGGTCTCCACGCTGGTTGGCGCGGTCTTGTACAGGAACACTGCCGCCGCCAGGCCGAACACCGACTGCCAGAAATACTTCCAGCGGCTCGGCAGGCCACGCGAGTTCTTTTCGATCACCTTGCGGTAGTCATCGACCCAGCCGATGGCACCGAACGCCAGGGTGACGATCAGCACAACCCAGACGTAACGGTTGCTCAGGTCCGCCCACAGCAGGGTGCTGACGGCGATGGCCGACAGGATCAGCGCGCCACCCATGGTCGGGGTGCCGGACTTGGACAGGTGCGATTGCGGGCCGTCGTTACGCACGGCCTGGCCGATCTGGCGAATTTGCAGGGTACGGATCATCCACGGCCCCAGCCACAGCGCCAGGGACAACGCGGTCAGTACACCAAGAATCCCGCGCAGGGACAGGTACTGGAAGACCGCGAAGCCTTTGTGGAACTGTTGCAGATACTCGGCCAACAGCAGCAGCATTAATGTTTCTCCCCGCTGGCACCGCACAATGCCGCCACGACGTTTTCCATCGCAGCGCTGCGCGAGCCCTTGATCAAAATAGTGGTGTCGCTGGCGTGTTCGGCGCTAACTGCGTCGATCAGCTCAGCTTGAGTAGCGAAATGGCGGCCATTGGCGCCGAACGCCTTGACCGCGTGTGTCATGTTGGAACCCACTGCGTACAGGGCATCGACCTTGCCACGCGCGTAGTCACCCACCTGACGATGGCCTTCTTCCGCCCATTGCCCCAATTCGCCGATATCCCCAAGCACCAGGACGGTGCGTCCGGAAAAGCCGGCGAGTATATCAATGGCCGCGCACATGGAGGAGGGATTTGCGTTGTAACTGTCGTCGATCACCCGTACCCCGTTCGGCGCAATCTGTGCCACGGTACGGCCCTTGACCGGCTGCACTGCAGCCAGGCCGGCAGCAATACCGTTCAGGCTCAGACCAACGGCATGCGCAGCGGCGGCAGCGGCCAGGGCATTGCTGACGTTGTGCTCGCCCAGCACATTGAGTTGCACGTCTACTGTTTCACCCGCGCCATGCAGCTTGAACGACGGACAGCCACGTGCATCGCGACCGATGTCCGTGGCGTGGAAATCGGCCTTCGGGTTGCTGCGCGCGAAACTGACGACCTTGTGCGAGCCGGCACGCGCACTCCAGATGGCGAAGGCCTTGTCGTCCAGGTTGAGGATGGCAATGCCGCCCTCGCCCAGGCCTTCGAGAATCTCGCCCTTGGCTTCGACAATCTTCTCCGGGCCGCCGAACTCGCCAACGTGGGCGGTACCGGCGTTGTTGATGATGACCACCTGCGGCTGGGTCAGGCCCACGGTGTAGCGGATCTCACCGATGCGCGAGGCGCCCAGCTCGATCACTGCGGCGCTGTGCTCCGGGGCGATCTCCAGCAGTGTCAGCGGCGCACCGAGGTCGTTGTTCAAGTTGCCACGGGTAGCGTGCACCAGGCCACGGGTACGCAGGATGCTGGCGAGCATTTCCTTGACCGTGGTCTTGCCGCTGGAGCCGGTAATGGCCACCACCGGTTTGTCGAATGCGGCGCGGTTCAATGCACCGAGTTGGCCAAGGGCCAGGCGGCAATCGGCCACCAACAGCTGTGGCAGGTCTACATCGGCGACTTCACGCTCTACCAAGGCTGCGACCGCGCCTTTGGCTTTTACATCGGCCAGGTAGTCGTGACCATCGAAACGCGGACCGGCCAGGGCGACGAACAGTTGCCCGGCGCCGACACTGCGGCTGTCGATGCTGACACCGGTAAACGTGGCGTCGGCACCGATTTGTCGACCACTCAGTGCTGTGGTCAGCTGGCTGAGTGATAGTGGCTTAAGCATGTGGCGCCTCCCAGGCTGCAAGTGCCTTTTCGGCTTCGGTCAAATCGGAGAAGTCATGGCGCTCGCCATTGATCTCCTGGTAATCCTCGTGCCCCTTGCCAGCCAGCACGATCACGTCGTTGGCAGCAGCGGAGGCAATCAACTGCGCGATGGCCTCGCCACGACCGGCAACGAACTCGACCGAGACAGGCCGGGCGAAACCGGGACGGATGTCGTCGAAGATGCGCTGTGGGTCTTCGGTACGTGGGTTGTCATCGGTGACCAGTACGCGATCGGCCAGGCGCTCGGCCACTTCGGCCATCAGCGGGCGCTTGCCGCGATCACGGTCGCCGCCGCAGCCGAACAGGCACAGCAACTTACCGTGGGCGTGTGGGCGCAGCGCTTCGAGCACTTTTTCAAGGGCGTCCGGGGTGTGGGCGTAATCGACCACCACCAGCGGTTTGTCGCCGCCACCCAGGCGCTGCATACGGCCTACCGGACCGTGCAGTTGCGGGGTGACCTTGAGGATTTCGTCCAGTGCATAATCCAGTGCCAGCAGTGTCGCGACAGCGGCGAGCATGTTGCTCAGGTTGAAGCGCCCCAGCAGCTGACTGCGCAGGATACGCTCACCTTGTGCGGTAACGATCGTCGCGCGCACGCCATCGTCACTGAACGCGGCCTCGCGACAGAACAGCGAGGCATCTGGGTTTTCCAGGCTGTAGCTCAGCAGCCGGGTGTCGATATGGTCGACGCTCGGACGGCGGGCAAAGTCAGCGGCCAGGCGACGGCCAAAGGCGTCATCCAGGTTGACCACCTGGCAACGCAGGCTGGGCCAGGCGAACAGCTTGGCCTTGGCGGCCTCATAGGCCTCCATGCTGCCGTGGTAGTCGAGGTGGTCGCGGGACAGGTTGGTCATCACCGCGATGTCGAACTCCAATGCGGCGACTCGGCCTTGCTCCAGGGCGTGAGAGGAAACCTCCATGGCCACAGCCTTGGCGCCCTGCTTTTTCAAATCGTAAAGGGTCGACTGCACGGCAATCGGGTCGGGCGTGGTCAGACGGCCGCTCTGCAGCTCCCCGTAGAAGCCGGTACCCAGGGTGCCGATCAAGCCGCAGCGCTGGCCGAGCAGGTCGAGCGCCTGGGCCACCAATTGGGTAACGCTGGTCTTGCCGTTGGTCCCGGTCACACCGACCAGGTTCAGCTGGCGGCTGGGTTCGCCATAAAAACGCCCGGCGACATCCGACAGCTGTGCGATCAGGCCCTTGACCGGAATCAATGGCACTTCGGTCAGCGGCAGCACGGTGGCGCCCTGCTCTTCATAGGCCACGGCGGCGGCACCACGGGTCAAGGCATCGGCGATATGCTCGCGGCCATCGACCTTGGCACCCGGCACGGCCAGGAACAGGTCACCCGGGCGCACGTTGCGGCTGTCCAGGGTCAGTTCACGAATCAGCGGGTCACGGCTGGCGTGGGCGAAAAGTTTGCTTAATGGCATTGTCATCATCCACGCCCTCCCTTGGCGGCTGTTGCATTGACTTGCGATTGCACGGCAGGTGCCGCGGGTGCTGGTGGCGGCAGGTTGTCTGGCGGCACGTTCATCAGGCGCAGGGTGCCGGACATGACCTTGCTGAACACCGGCGCCGAGACCAGACCACCGAAGTAACCACCCTTGCCCGGCTCGTCGATGACCACGACGATGGCGTAGCGCGGGTCGCTCATCGGCCCGAAGCCGGCGAACAGCGAGCGGTAGGCGTTTTCGGTGTAACCCTTGGAGCCCACGGTGGCTTTACGCGCGGTGCCGGACTTGCCGGCCACGTGATAGAACGGCACCTGGGCACGGAACACACCACGCGGCGCTTCAATCACCTGCTGCAGCATGCCTTGAACGGTTTCGGCGGTTTCCTTCGGAATGGCCTGCACCGCTTCCGGGGCCTTGTCGACCTTGATGATCGACAGCGGCACCATCTTGCCGTCGTTGGCCAGCGCTGCGTAGGCATGCACCAGTTGCAAGGCAGTCACCGACAAGCCATAGCCATAGGACAGCGTCGCGGTCTCGGCCTTGCGCCACTCGCGGTGGTTGGGCAGGTTACCGACACGCTCGCCCGGGAAGCCAAGGCCGGTGTACTGACCCAGACCGACCTGGGACATGACCCGGTAGATGGCCTCGCCCCCGATGTCGAAGGCGATCTTGCTCATGCCGACGTTACTGGAGTTGATCAGGATGCCGGTCAGGTCGAGGATCGGGCCCTCGCTGCGCGACACGTCCTTGATGGTGTAGCGGCCGATCTGCAGGCTACCCGGGTACACCTCGACCTTGTCGGTCGGCTTCCAGCGGCCGCTCTGCAGCGCCGCGCTCATGGAAATCGGCTTGACCGTGGAACCCGGCTCGAACACATCGATGATCGCCCGGTTACGCATGGCCGCCGGGAACATGCTGCGGCGGTTGTTGGGGTTGTAGGTCGGCTGGTTGACCATGGCCAGGACCTCACCGGTCTTCACGTCCATGATCACCAGGCTGCCGGCCTTGGCGTCCTGCTCGGCAATGGCATTGCGCAGCTCGCGGGTAGCCAGGTACTGCAGGCGCAGGTCTATCGACAACGCCAAGGTCTTCCCGGCCTTGGCGTTCTTGGTTACCTGGATGTCCTTGATCAGCCTGCCGCGCCGGTCCTTGATCACCTGGCGCTTGCCTGGGACACCGGCCAGCCACTCGTCATAGGCCAGCTCCACCCCTTCACGACCGTGGTCGTCGAGGTCGGTAAAGCCGACCATGTGCGCGGTGACATCACCGGCCGGGTAGAAGCGGCGGAATTCTTCCAGGCCGTACACACCCGGCACTTTCAAGTCGAGCACGTGCTGGCCCTGCTCCGGGGTCAGGCCACGCACCAGGTAGATGAACTCTTTGTTGGCCTGCTGAGTCAGGCGTTCGATCAGCTGTTGCGGGTTTTGCCCCAGCGCGGCAGCCAGTTGCGGCCAGCGCTCCTTGGAGGCCTGCATTTCCTTGGGGTTGGCCCACAGGGTGGTAACCGGGGTACTCACGGCCAATGGCTCACCGTTGCGGTCGGTAATCAACCCACGGTGCGCCGGGATGGGAATGTGACGCAGGCTGCGCGCATCGCCCTGGCCCTTGAGGAAGTCACGGTCAACTACCTGCAGGTCGATGATGCGCCAGCAGATCGCACCGACCATGATTGCCAGCAAGCCGATCACCACGCGGAAGCGCCACGGGTAGAGTGCGCCTTCGAGCTTCATCATGGCGCCACCATCCGTACTTCGTCAGCCGACGGCACGCGCATTTTCAGCTGTTCGGAAGCCAGGTTCTCGATACGGCTGGCGGCGGTCCAGGTGCTCTGCTCCAGAATCAGCCGGCCCCATTCGGCCTGAGCCTTGTCGCGCTCGCTCAATTCACCGTACAGGGTATTGAGCAGCTGGCGGTTCCAGTGCGCGCTGTAGGACACGGCAATGGCCGAAACCAGCACGCCAACGAACAGCAGAAGCATCAGGAAGCTTCCGCCTGGCAAAGGCTTGGCGAACAGCCTGCTCACCGCAGTTTCTCCGCCACACGCATCACGGCGCTACGCGACCGCGGGTTGGCCTTGAGCTCGGCTTCGGAGGCGAACTGGGCCTTGCCGATGAGTTTGATTTTTGGCTCGAAGACCTTGTGCTGCACCGGCAGGTTGCGCGGCAGGTTGTCGGCCTCGCCTTTCACCAGCTTGCGCATGAACAGCTTGACGATACGGTCTTCCAACGAGTGGAAACTGATGACCGCCAGACGGCCCCCGACTTCGAGCGCATCGAGTGCGGCTTCAAGGCCAGCCTCAAGGTCGCCCAGCTCGTTGTTGACGTGAATGCGAAGCCCCTGGAAGGCACGGGTAGCCGGGTTTTTACCTTTTTCCCAAGCCGGGTTGGCCACCTTGAGCACTTCTGCCAGGTCGGCGGTACGGGTGAACGGCTGCTTTTCGCGGCGTTCGACCACGGCCCGCGCCATACGCCCAGCGAAACGCTCCTCGCCGTACTCCTTGAAGACGCGGGCGATTTCTTCTACTGGCGCAGTGGCGATGAACTCCGCGGCACTGATGCCCTGGCCCGGGTTCATACGCATGTCCAGCGGGCCATCATTGAGGAAGCTGAAGCCACGCTCGGGGTCATCCAGCTGCGGCGAAGACACGCCCAGGTCCAGCAGCACACCACTGACCTTCCCGTGCAGGCCGCGCTCGGCCACCTCAGCGCCCAGCTCGGCAAAGCTGCGCTGCACAATGACAAAGCGGCCGTCTTCGGCCGCCAGCGCTTGCCCCGTGGCAATCGCCTGTGGATCTTTGTCGAAGCCCAGCAGCCGCCCTTGCGGCCCGAGCTTGCTGAGTATCAGCCGGCTGTGTCCGCCACGGCCAAAGGTGCCGTCCAGATAGCAACCGTCGGCGCGCAGGGCCAATGCCTCGACAGCTTCGTCGAGCAGGACGGTAATGTGGTTGAAGCCGCTATCTATGGTCACAGGATCAGGTCACGCAATTCGTCGGGCATGGCGCCCGGTTGTTGAATAGCTGCAAGGTCGGCTGCCGAAACCGCGTTCCAGGCATCTTCATCCCACAGCTGGAATTTGTTCAGTTGCCCCACCAGCATCGCCTTCTTGTCGAGCTTGGCGTACTCACGCAGGCGGGGCGGCACCAGGAAACGACCACTGCCATCGAGCTCCAGGTCAACCGCATTACCAATCAGCAAGCGCTGCAGGCGGCGGTTTTCCTCACGCAACGATGGCAAGGCACGCAACTTGGCTTCTATCTGTTCCCACTCATCGAGGGGATAAACACACAAGCAGGGGTCTACGGCGTCGATGGTCACGATCAGCTGACCATTGCAACGCGAATCGAGCTCGTCACGGTACCGGCTCGGCATGGCGAGACGGCCCTTGGCATCGAGGCTGACGGCGTTGGCTCCGCGGAACACGGCTGCGATTCCCCACAATGTTAGCTTTTTTGTGCCAGAAAACCCACTTCATCCCACTTTCTGCCACTTGCGCACACTATAGGAATCCGTCCGCAGCACCGTCAAGGCGCGTTCATAAGGAAAAGCCTTACAGGACCGAGATTTAGCGCGATAAGGGAATGTGGAAGGACTGCCGAAGAGAAAAAAACACGTGAAAAATCAAACCCACTCAAGCGAATGGAGTTCAAAGTTAAAGTGATTTATCAAGAGTAAGATTTTTTCGGTATTACCAGAGAGGATCTGCTACCGAATCACGCAGGGAAGGAAAGGTGGAGAGTCGATCTGTAAGCCGGGTTTTGTCGAGGACAGTCATTCCTCTACGACGGCCATCACTGGACGCCTCTAGCAACCTACCCGGTTCCGACGCGGGCCACGCCTGATGGAACCCTATTTGGTCTTGCTCCGAGTGGGGTTTACCTAGCCACGCACTGTTGCCAGACGTGCGGTGCGCTCTTACCGCACCTTTTCACCCTTACCGGCACCGAAGTGCTTAGGCGGTTATTTTCTGTGGCACTTTCCGTAGGCTCGCGCCTCCCAGGCGTTACCTGGCACTCTGCCCTATGGAGCCCGGACTTTCCTCCCCCTGCTGTCCACACAACAAAGTTGCGGAACAAAAACAGGCAGCGACTGTCTGATCGACTCTCCGCCGCCAAGGTTACCGGCACGCGCGCACAAGAACAAGCAATACCGGTATTTATATCAAAGTGCCACTATTCGGCTTTCTGCTTTTCAAGGGCAAGTTGATACAACAGGTTCTTGCGCACACCGGTAATTTCCGCGGCAAGTGCCGCCGCCCGCTTCAGCGGCAACTCGGCCAACAGCAGGTCGAGCACACGCTGCGCCTCGGCGCTGATGGCCTGCTCGCCCTCCGGCGCACTCCAGCCGCCGACCAGCACCACGCATTCACCGCGCTGCTGGTTGCTATCACCAGCAACGAATGCACGTAGCTCCGCCAGCGGCAAACCCTTCAGGGTCTCGAAGGTTTTAGTCAATTCGCGCGCCAGCAACGCCGGGCGGTCGCCACCAAATACCGCTTCCATGTCCTCAAGGCACTCCAGGATCCGGTGCGGGGCCTCATAGAAAATCAGCGTACGTGGCTCTTCCTTTACTTGCTCCAGGCGTGCCCGACGCCCGGCCTGCTTGGCCGGCAGGAAGCCTTCGAAGATGAAGCGGTCCGACGGCAAGCCGGCTGCCGACAGCGCGGCGATCAAAGCACAGGCGCCCGGCACCGGCACCACGTTCACGCCCGCGGCCCGCGCCTGGCGCACCAGGTGGTAACCCGGATCGGAAATCAGCGGCGTGCCGGCATCGGAAACCAGCGCCACATGCTCACCCGCGAGCAGCTTGGTGAGAAAGCGCCCGCCCTCGTCGCGCTCGTTGTGCTCATGGCAGGCCGCCAACGGCGTATCGATGCCAAAGTGTTGCAGCAGGCGGATCGAATGACGGGTGTCTTCGGCGGCGATCAGGGCCACATCCGCCAGCACCTTCAGCGCCCGGGCGCTCATGTCGTCGAGATTGCCGATGGGGGTTGCCACCACATACAGCGTCCCCACCGTGGATTTCGAAGCCCCTGCCACATCAGTCACTGCGTACACCTGTCATTTGGATCAAAGGCGCCATTGTAGCCCGAGCGCCTGCAACAGGGCGCAAAGATCTTCGCCGGCGATCAGTAACAAGCCGCCTATAGTGAAGGATCGACACAGCAACATCGCGCCCCGGCCAGTGCTTGGGTACAATTGCCGGCCAACTTGATCGAGTAACAGGACCTTTACATGATCGCTTGCCTGCGGCTGCTCACAGCCCTCTGCCTCGCCGCCCTGCTGGCAGCCTGCGCCAGCTCGCCCTCATCCAGCCTGGGCGAACTGCCACGCACCCCGGACGCCAGCATCGAGCAACTGCTCGAAAAAGCCGCTTCCAGCAAGTCTGCTGAAGACGCGGCCCTGCTGCGCCTGAGCGCGGCCGACCTGGCCTACAAGCAGAAGGATTTCCCACGCGCCGCACGCATTCTCGAGCAGGTTCCGCTGGACACGCTCAAGCCGGCCCAGCAAGTGTTCGCCAGCACCCTCGCCGCCGAGCTGGCCATGAGCCGCAACCAGCCCAAAGCGGCCCTGGCTGCCCTGGCCCACCCCAGCCTGCAGCGCGTAGCTGAGCTGCCAAAGGAACAGCAAGCGCGCACCTACAACGTGCATGCCGCCGCCCTCGAAGCCGACGGCCAGGCCTTGGCGGCCGCACAACAGCGCGTGCTGCTGGCCCCGCTGCTCAGCGGCCAGGCCGCCAGCGCCAACAATGACGCCATCTGGGCCCTGGTTGCCTCACTGCCGGCAGAGCAACTGCAACAGCCAGCCAACGATCAGACCCTGGCCGGCTGGACCAGCCTGGCCTTCGCCGTGAAAAGTGCAGGCACCCTGGAACAGCAACAAGCGGCCATCGAGACCTGGGTCAAACAACACCCGGACCACCCTGCCGCCCAGCAACTGCCGCTGGCGCTGACCAAGCTCAAGGAACTGGCCAGCCAACCGCTGACCAAGGTCGCCCTGCTGCTGCCTCAGGAGGGCCCGCTGGCCGGTGTTGCCCGCGCCCTGCGTGACGGCTTCATGGCCGCTCACTTCCAGGCCCAGCAAGCCGGCCAACCGGCACCTGCCGTGCAGGTGTTCGACAGCTCGCGCATCGGCTCGCTCGATGACTTCTATCGCCAGGCCCAGGCCGCCGGCGTGCAACTGGTCATCGGCCCGCTGGAAAAGCCGCTGGTGAAGCAACTGGCCGCCAAACCGCAATTGCCGATCACTACCCTGGCCCTGAACTACGCCGACGCCGGCCAGAAAGCCCCGCCGCAACTGTTCCAGTTCGGCCTGGCTGCCGAAGACGAAGCCCGCGAAGTAGCCCGCCGCGCCCGCGCCGATGGCATGGTCCGCGCCGTGGCCCTGGTGCCGAGCGGTGAATGGGGCGACCGCGTACTGGCCGCCTTCCGTCAGGACTGGGAAGGCAATGGTGGCACCCTGCTCGCCGCCGAGCGCATCGCCCAGCCGGTCGCCCTGGCCCAGCAGATTGCCGACCTGTTCCAACTGCGCCAGAGCGAAGGCCGCGCCAAGAGCCTGCAAAGCACGGTAGGCGGCAGCATTGCCGCACAACCGTCGCGCCGCCAGGACATCGACTTCATTTTCCTCGCCTCGACCCCACAGCAGGCCCAGCAGATCAAGCCGACCCTGAACTTCCAGTACGCCGGTGACGTACCGGTCTACGCCACCTCGAACCTGTACAGCGCCAGCGGTGACGTCAACCAGTACAACGACATGAACGGCATCCGCTTCTGCGAAACGCCGTGGCTGCTCGACACCAGCAACAGCCTGCGCCAACAGGTCGTACAGCAGTGGCCACAGGCCGCTGGCAGCCTGGGCCGTCTGTATGCCATGGGCGTCGATGCCTACAGCCTGGCGCCACGCCTGGGCCAGCTGAAAGCACTGCCGGACAACCGCGTCCTGGGCCTTTCGGGCAGCCTGAGCATCAACGCCAACCAACGCGTCGAGCGCCAGCTGCCATGGGCCGAGTTTGCCGGCGGCCAGGTCAAGCGCCTGCCTGACACCCCGCGCTGATGCCTGCAGCATCGCCTACCCGTGCCGGGCAAGCAGCAGAGACCCAAGCCCTTGAGTACCTTCAGGGGCAAGGCCTGCAACTGCTGGCACGCAACTGGCGATGCAAAGGCGGTGAGCTTGATCTGGTCATGCTCGACGCCGATACAGTAGTATTCGTCGAAGTCCGCTACCGGTTGCACGCGGGCTTCGGAGGCGCCCTCGACAGTATCGATGGGCGCAAGCAGAAACGGCTGGTGCTTGCCGCCAGCCTGTTCCTGCAGAAGGAGCCCCACTGGGGCAACCACCCCTGCCGCTTCGACGTAGTCGCCCTGCAGGGCAGCCACCATGCAGGCAGACCGCTTCAATGGCTGAAAAACGCCTTCGAATGCTGAACCCACTTCGTTTTTTTTGCTCTATGTTTCGCGGGCTGGTCGTTGTTGCGCGTAGCAAAGGCCACCGCCCCACTTAAGGTCACCAGATGGACATGCAATCCCGAATTCGCCGGCTGTTTCAGGCCAGCATCGATACCAAGCAACAGGCAATGGACATCCTGGCACCGCACATCGAGCAGGCTAGCCTGGTCATGGTCAATGCGCTGCTCAACGAGGGCAAGATGCTCGCCTGTGGCAACGGCGGCTCGGCCGGCGATGCCCAGCACTTTTCTTCAGAGCTGCTCAACCGCTTCGAGCGCGAGCGCCCGAGCCTGCCGGCCATCGCGCTGACCACCGACAGCTCGACCCTGACCTCTATCGCCAACGACTACAGCTACAACGAAGTCTTTTCCAAGCAGATCCGCGCCCTGGGCCAGCCCGGCGACGTTCTGCTGGCGATCTCCACCAGCGGCAACTCGGCCAACGTCATTCAAGCGATCCAGGCCGCACATGACCGCGAAATGATTGTCGTAGCATTGACTGGTCGCGACGGCGGCGGCATGGCTTCGCTGCTGCTGCCCGAGGACGTGGAAATCCGCGTTCCTTCGACGGTTACCGCGCGCATCCAGGAAGTCCACCTGCTGGCGATCCACTGCCTGTGCGATCTGATCGACAGCCAACTGTTCGGGAGTGAAGAATGACCCCTATGCGCCTCGGCCTGATGGCCCTGACCCTGTGCCTGAGCGTCACCGGTTGCAGCTCGGTACTCACCTCTACCCGCAATTCGCCGATCGAGGACGATCGCGGTACGCGCACCATTGGCAGCAAGATCGACGACTCGCTGATCGAGACCAAGGCCGCCGTGAACATCTCCAAGGCCAACCCAGACCTGGACAAGGGCTCGCACATCGTTGTCAGCAGCTACAACGGCATTGTCCTGCTGGCCGGCCAGACCCCACGCGCCGACCTCAAGAGCCTGGCCGAGCAAACCGCCAGCCAGGTACAACGGGTCAAGAAAGTGCACAACGAGCTGCAGGTGATGCAGCCCTCCTCCATCCTGGCGCGCAACAACGACGCCTGGCTGACCACCAAGATCAAGACCCAGATGCTGACCGACAATGCGGTGCCAAGCTCGCGCATCAAGGTGATCACCGAAAACGGCATCGTCTACCTGCTTGGCCTGGTCACCCAGCAAGAGGCCAACTCGGCCACTGCCGTGGTGCAAGGCGTGTCGGGCGTGCAAAAGATCGTCAAGCTGTTCGAGTACATCGACTGACTCTCCGGCCTCTTCGCGGCTAAAGCCGCTCCTACAGGGGTACGCTACACCCTGTAGGAGCGGCTTTAGCCGCGAAGAGGCCGGCGCAGACAACACCCTCAAGAAACCCAGGAAACACCGCATGAAAAAGCTTCTGCTGCCCGCCCTGCTGATCGGCACCTTCGCCACCCTGGCCGGCTGCTCCACCCCAAGCCTGATCACCCTCAACGATGGCCGTGAAATTCAGGCTGTCGATGCACCAAAGTTCGACCGCGACGCCGGCTTCTACGAGTTCCAACAGCTCGACGGCAAGCGCACCCGCATCAACAAGGACCAGGTACGCACCATCAGCGACCTGTAACCCAGATTGGCGGTAAAGAAAAAGGCGATCCGGTTGGATCGCCTTTTTTGTTACTTGACCACTTTCAGGCTTGGCCGACCAGTCGGACGCGGCGGCTGGCCACCGCCCTCTGGCGGGCCATCGTCATCCGGCTGTACATCATCGTCTTCAAGGTCGTCGCCATCCATCAACGGGGACTCCAGCTCGAAGACCATACCCTGGCCATTTTCGCGAGCATAAATGCCCAGGATGGCGCCAACCGGCACGTACAACGAATGAGGCACGCCACCGAAGCGGCCATCGAAACTGACCGCTTCGTTGTCCATCTTCAGGCTCCGCACGGCACTTGGCGAGATATTCAAGACGATCTGGCCATCACTGGCGAAACCATCCGGCACCTGAACTTTCGGGAATTCGGCATTGACCAGCATATGGGGCGTGCAATCGTTGTCGACGATCCACTCGTACAGTGCTCGAACCAGATAGGGGCGACTGGAGTTCATCAACGGCTCCTTAAAGCTTGCGCATTTCACGTTCTACGGAGGACAGGCTCGCCTGGAAAGACTCGCGGGCGAACTGGCGCTCCATGTAATCAAGCAGCGGCTTGGCTTGCCGCGGCAACTCGATACCCAACACCGGCAGACGCCAGAGTATGGGCAATAGACAGCAATCGACCAGGCTTTGCTCATCACTCATGAAGCAGGCGAACTCGCTGAACAACGGCGAGACCCCGGTCAGGCTTTCACGCAAGGCCTTACGCGCATCGGCTCGGACAGCCTCTTTGCTGCGCGGGTCGAGGACGGTATCGGCCAGGGCACACCAGTCGCGCTGGATGCGGTGAATCAGCAAACGGCTGTTGCCGCGCGCAACCGGGTAGACCGGCATCAGCGGCGGGTGCGGGTAACGCTCTTCGAGGTATTCCATCACCACGGTCGACTCATACAACGCCAGGTCTCGGTCGACCAAAGTCGGCACGCTGCCGTAAGGGTTGACCTCGACCAGCTTGGGCGGCAGGCGAGCAGGGTCGACATCGATGACCTGCACGCTCACACCCTTCTCGGCCAGCACCAGGCGAACCCGATGAGAATAGTGATCAGCGGGATCGGAATAGCAGGCTAACCTGTTGGTTGCGCCCATGTAGCGGCTCCTCGCACGGGATGCTTGTGACACTGTAAATGAAAACGCGCCCGGGGCACCCTGGCAGTATTGCCAGGGCGCCACGGGCGCGTTCAACAACCAGAAACTACTGCGTGATCAGTGCACGTCCTTCCAGTATTCACGCTTGAGCAAGTAGGCGAATACGAAGAAGAAAGCCAGGTACAGCAACACGTAGGTACCGATGCGCTGGCTTTCCAGTTTGACCGGGTTGGCCGAATAGGCCAGGAAGGTCACCAGGTTCTTGACCTTCTCGTCGAACTGCTCAGTGGTCAGGGTACCGGATTTCGGCGTAATGGTCAGCTGGTCACAGGCTTCATGGGTTATCGGGCTGCCGGTCAACGGGTCGAATTGCTTCTTGCCATCGGTCACGGTCTGCACCTGCTTGCAGCCGATCACCTGGTTACCCTGCAGGCCAACCAACACGTTCGGCATGCCGACGTTCGGGAACACCTTGTTGTTCACCCCGTAAGGCCGCGACGGGTCCTCGTAGAAGCTGCGCAGATAGGTGTACAGCCAGTCGGTACCGCGCACCCGAGCCACCAGGGTCAGGTCGGGTGGCGCAGCGCCGAACCAAGTCTTGGCGTCGCTGGGCTTCATGCCGATCTGCATGTGGTCACCGATCTTGGCACCGGTGAACACCAGCTTCTCGAGCATCAGCTCGTGCGGAATGCCCAGGTCATCGGCCACTCGCTCGTAACGCTGGAACTTGGCACTGTGGCAACCCATGCAATAGTTGGCGAAGGTACGCGCACCGTCCTGCATGGCGGCCTTGTCGGTCAGGTCGATATCGGCCTTGTCCAGCTCCAGGCCGTGTTCGGCAGCGAAGGAAAAGGCAGGCATCACTGCCAGCAAAAATACTGCAATCAACTTTTTCATCAGCCAGTCACCCTTTCCGGAACCGGTTTGGTCTTCTCGAGCCTTGTGTAGAACGGCATCAGCAGGAAGTAGGCGAAGTACAGCACCGTGCATACCTGCGACAACAAGGTACGCCCAGGTGTCGGCGCCAGTACGCCCAGCACGCCGAGGATGACGAAGGCCACGCAGAACACCAGCAGGAAGACCTTGCTGATCCAGCCCTTGTAACGCATGGAACGCACCGGGCTACGGTCGAGCCAGGGCAGTACGAACAGCACGGCGATGGCCGCACCCATGGCAATGACACCCATCAGCTTGTCGGGCACCGCACGCAGGATCGCGTAGAAGGGTGTGAAGTACCACACCGGAGCGATGTGCTCAGGGGTCTTGAACGCGTTGGCCTGCTCGAAGTTCGGTTTTTCCAGGAAGTAACCGCCCATTTCCGGGAAGAAGAACACCACGGCGCAGAACACGAACAGGAACACCACCACCCCGACAATGTCTTTGACGGTGTAGTACGGGTGGAACGGAATGCCGTCCAGCGGAATGCCGTTTTCGTCCTTTTTCTTCTTGATGTCCACGCCATCAGGGTTGTTCGAACCCACTTCGTGCAGCGCAAGGATATGCAGCACCACCAGGCCGAGAATCACGATTGGCAGGGCAACCACGTGCAGGGCGAAGAAGCGGTTCAGGGTGATGCCCGAGATCAGGTAGTCACCACGGATCCACTGGGTGAGGTCGTCACCGATCACCGGGATGGCACCGAACAGCGAAATGATCACCTGGGCGCCCCAGTAAGACATCTGCCCCCACGGCAACAGGTAGCCCATGAACGCTTCAGCCATCAGCGCCAGGTAGATCAGCATGCCGAACAACCAGACCAGTTCGCGTGGCTTCTGGTAGGAGCCGTAGAGCAGGCCGCGGAACATGTGCAGGTAGACCACGATGAAGAACGCAGACGCACCGGTAGAGTGCAGGTAGCGCAGAATCCAGCCGTACTCCACATCACGCATGATGTACTCGACCGAGGCGAACGCCTCTTCCGCCGAGGGCGTGAAGCTCATGGTCAGCCACACGCCGGTAACGATCTGATTCACCAATACCAGCAATGCCAAGGAGCCGAAGAAATACAGGAAGTTGAAGTTCTTGGGCGCGTAATACTTGCTCAGGTGGTCTTCCCACATCTTGGTGGCGGGGAAGCGAGCATCAATCCAGTCCATGAACTTGCTCATCATGCGTTCTCCTGGTCGACGCCAATGACGATGATCTCGTCCGACTCGTAAGAGTGCGGTGGCACGGGCAGGTTGAGAGGCGCCGGCTGCGACTTGTAGACACGGCCAGCCAGGTCATAGTGGGAGCCGTGGCATGGGCAGAAGTAGCCACCTACCCATTTCGGGCCAAGGTCGGCGGGCGCGACTTCCGGGCGGAAGGTGGGCGAGCAACCCAGGTGCGTGCAGAGGCCCACGAGAATGAGGATTTCCGGCTTGATCGAGCGAACCTCGGGGTCGACGTAAGCCGGCTGGACCGAGGCCTTGGACTCTGGATCAGACAGATCGCCGGTGATTTTTTTCAGGTTACCGAGAATCTCCTCCGTTCGGCGCACGATGAATACGGGCTGGCCACGCCACTCGGCCACCATCTGCTGCCCGGCCTCGACCTTGGCAATATTGACCTTCACCGGTGCACCCGCGGCTTTCGCCTTGGCACTGGGAAACCATGACCCCACGAACGGTACCGCAGCCCCCACTGCTCCCGCTGCCCCGACCACGGATGTCGCGGCTACGAGGAAGCGGCGCCGGCCTGCGTTGACGCCGTCATTGCTCATTCAGTCCTCTCCCATCAGCTTGCTTGGCCTGTTGAACCAGGCTTGTACTTAGGTTGTGTCAATGGCACTAAAAATTGGCCGCCATGGTAAGAAACAAATCCACACACTGACAAGGTGATTACCCCGGCAAGGGTGACAACCCGCGCTTTGCTTGATCTGTGTCTATGCGACAAGCGGCCACTGACATGCTGACAGGTTAGTTCAAGCCAAAAAAAAAGCCCGGTTCCAAGGAACCGGGCTTTTTTCGACTGCCGAAGCGGTATTAACGCTTGGAGTACTGAGGACGCTTACGCGCTTTACGCAGACCCACTTTCTTACGCTCAACTTCACGAGCGTCGCGGGTGACGTAGCCAGCACGACGCAGAGCGCCACGCAGGGTTTCGTCGTATTCCATCAGAGCGCGGGTGATACCGTGACGGATCGCACCGGCTTGACCGCTGACACCACCACCGGAAACGGTGACGTAGATGTCGAACTTCTCAACGGTTTCGGTCAGCTCGAGTGGCTGGCGAACAACCATGCGAGCGGTTTCGCGACCGAAGAACACGTCCAGAGAACGGTTGTTGATGGAAATGTTACCAGTACCCGGACGCAGGAATACGCGAGCGGTTGCGGTCTTGCGACGGCCAGTGCCGTAATTTTGAGTCGCCGACATAATGAACTATCCCGTTAGATCTTCAGTTCTTGAGGCTGCTGAGCAGTGTGTGGGTGAGCAGCACCCGCGTACACTTTCAGCTTGCGGTACATGTCGCGACCCAGCGGGTTCTTAGGCAGCATGCCTTTGACCGCGGTTTCGATAACACGCTCAGGGGCCTTGGCGATCAACTTCTCGAAGTTGATTTCCTTGATACCGCCCGGGAAGCCGGAGTGGGAGTAGTACATTTTGTCGGAAGACTTGGCACCAGTCACACGAACCTGCTCGGCGTTGATAACGACGATGTAGTCGCCGGTGTCAACGTGAGGGGTGTATTCTGGTTTGTGTTTGCCACGCAGACGGGTAGCGATTTCGGTAGCCAGACGACCCAGGGTCTGGCCAGCGGCGTCGACTACGAACCACTCGCGCTTTACTGTTTCCGGTTTAGCAGTAAAAGTTTTCATTCTCTAAAGCCTCAGAGGCCGCCCAGCGAAAAATAGACGGCGAATCTTACTGGATAGTGCACAGCTTGCCAAGGGCAAGCGCGCAGCCGAACACAGACGCTTTTGGGGGCTCGGGTCGGGCACGCCAATGTTCGACGGGGTTCTTCCTGCGTGATGGTGCATCACTTCCGCCACGCGGAGAGGGGCTGAATTATCCAGATTGCGAGAAAAATTTCAACCTGCTTTGATAGGCTTCTATTGCCAAGGAGTGTCTAACCGATGGAATACCGTCAGCTCGGCCGTACCGACCTCAACGTCAGCGCCCTGTGCCTGGGCACCATGACCTGGGGCGAGCAGAACGTTGAAGCCGAGGCCTTCGAACAGATTGCCCGGGCCAAGAAAGCCGGGGTCAACTTCATCGACACCGCCGAAATGTACCCGGTGCCACCCCGCCCGGAAACCTACGCTGCCACCGAACGCATCATCGGCAACTGGTTCCGGGCCAACGGCGATCGCGATGACTGGGTCCTGGCCAGCAAGGTCGCAGGCCCCGGCAACGGGATCAGCCACATCCGCGACGGCCAGCTCAAGCACAACCGCCAGCACATCGTCGCGGCGCTGGACGAAAGCCTCAAGCGCCTGCAAACCGACCGTATCGACCTGTATCAGTTGCACTGGCCGGAGCGCAGCACCAACTTCTTCGGCAAGCTGGGCTACCAGCACCTGCCACAGGACCATTTCACCCCGCTGGAAGAAACCCTCGAAGTACTCGACGAGCAGGTGCACGCGGGCAAGATCCGCCACATTGGCCTGTCCAACGAAACGCCGTGGGGCACCATGAAGTTCCTGCAGTTGGCCGAAAGCCGTGGCTGGCCGCGGGCGGTGTCGATCCAGAACCCGTATAACCTGCTCAACCGCAGCTTCGAGGTAGGCCTGGCGGAAGTGGCCATCCGCGAGCAGTGCGGCCTGCTGGCCTATTCGCCGCTGGCCTTCGGCATGCTCTCGGGCAAGTACGAGAACGGCGCACGGCCGGGCAACGCACGCCTGACCCTGTTCAGCCGCTTTGCCCGTTATTCCAACCCGCAGACCGTGGCAGCCTGCAGCCGCTATGTGCAACTGGCCCGCGAGCACGGCCTGGACCCGGCGCAGATGGCCCTGGCGTTCGTCACCCGACAGCCGTTCGTGACCAGCAACATCATCGGTGCCACCAGCCTGCAACAGCTGGACAGCAACCTGGCGAGCCTTGAGCTGAACCTGAGCGATGAGTTGCTGGCGGCGATTGAAGCCATCCACCAGGAGCAGCCTAACCCGGCACCTTGAGCTGCAAAGCAGCCCCGCTGTTACATGGGGTAGACACAATCGCCAAAAAATAAGACGATCCAGCCGGTGATTGACCACTCTACCCTATAAGAACAATGACAATGATGTTTACCCAACCCTCCGCGTCGCTGCGGCGCGTCAGCATCCTGGCCATTGACAAGGTGTTTGCTTCGACCTTGATGCAGGCCAAGGACTTCTTCCACCTCGCCAGCCTGCGCTACAGCAAGCAGCTGGGCCTGGGTTTGCAGCCCATGTTCGAAATCCGCCTGGTGAGCCCCGACGGCCAACCTGTGGACAGCTTCAGCAATGTGCAGCTACCGGTCGATGGCGGCCTGGACGACGCCGATGTGATCATTCTCCCGGCCTACTGGGATGACTTCGACAACCTCCTGCAACGTTACCCGCAGGTGCTGCCGTGGCTGCGTGAGCAGCACGCGCGTGGCGCGGTGCTGTGCGCCGAGGCCAGTGGCGTGTTCTGGCTGGCCGAGTCGGGCCTGCTCGACGGCAAGGAGGCCACCACCTACTGGCGCTTCTTCAGCAGCTTTGCCGAACGCTTCCCGAAGATCCGCCTGAACCAGGACAAGCACCTGACCGATGCCGACAATATCTATTGCGCCGGCGGTGCAACTTCAGCCTGCGACCTGTACATCTACCTGATCGAGCGCTTCTGCGGTGCCAATGTGGCCCGTGCGGTGTCACGCGACATTCTTTACGAAGTGCAACGCAACTACACCCCGGGGCGCATGGGCTTTGGCGGGCAAAAACTGCACCAGGACCTGATCATCCTGCAGATTCAGCACTGGCTGGAAGAGCACTTCGCCGACAAGTTCCGCTTCGAAGATGTGGCCCGCAACCACGGCATGAGCATCCGCAACTTCATGCGCCGGTTCCAGGGCGCAACGGGTGACAAGCCGCTGCACTACCTGCAACGGCTACGCATCGAGACAGCCAAGGGGTTGTTGTCGAGCACGCGCAAGAGCATCAAGACCATCAGCTACGAGGTCGGTTATGACGATGCCAGTTTCTTCGCGCGGCTGTTTCGCCAGCACACCGAGCTGTCACCAAACCAGTATCGGCAGCAGTTCATGCAAGAGGCTTGAGGCCAATGGGGCCGCTTTGCGGCCCCCAAATTTATGGCTTGTGCGCGCGCGACAGGAATTCGTGCGACTGCATCTCCAGCAACCGGCTCAGGGTACGCTGGAACTCGAAGCTCAGGCGCCCACCGGTATACAGGTCCTTTAGTTCCACCTCGGCCGAGATGATCAACTTGACGTTGCGGTCGTAGAACTCGTCCACCATGTTGATGAAGCGACGGGCGATGTCGTCGGTGGTAACGCCCATCTGCTCCACGTTGCTGAGCAACACGGCGTGGAAGATCTTGCCCAGTTCGATGTAGTCGTTCTGGCTGCGCGGCCCGTCGCACAGGGCGCGGAAGTCGAACCAGGCGACGTCGTCGCACGTACGCAGGGCATTGATCGGGCGGTTCTCGATCATCAGCACGTCGTTCTCGACCGCCTGGGTGCACTCAGGGGTCAGCGCCTTGAAGCTGGCACGCATGCTCTGATGCGCCGCATCATTGAGCGGGAAGTGGAACAGTTCGGCCTGTTCCAGATGACGCAGGCGGTAGTCGACGCCGCTATCCACGTTCACCACGTCGGTGTACTGCTTGATCATGGCGATGGCCGGCAGGAAGCGCGCACGTTGCAGGCCGTCTTTGTACAAGCCGTCCGGCACGATGTTGGAGGTGGCCACCAGCGATACGCCGTTCTTGAACAGTTCTTCCATCAGGGTGCCGAGGATCATGGCATCGGTAATGTCCGACACGAAGAATTCGTCGAAGCAGATGACCTTGGCTTCTTCGCTGAAGCGCTTGGCGATGATGGTCAGCGGGTTCTTCTCGCCCTTGAGGGTTTTCATTTCCTCGTGCACGCGCTTCATGAAGCGGTGGAAGTGCGTGCGCATCTTCTGCTTGAACGGCAGCGCTTCATAGAATGTATCGACCAGGTAGGTCTTGCCTCGCCCTACCCCACCCCAGAAGTACAGGCCCTTG
This sequence comes from Pseudomonas sp. NY8896, assembly GCF_039634505.1. Classification (NCBI taxonomy): domain Bacteria; kingdom Pseudomonadati; phylum Pseudomonadota; class Gammaproteobacteria; order Pseudomonadales; family Pseudomonadaceae; genus Pseudomonas; species Pseudomonas sp. NY8896. The sequence continues at coordinate 1,582,187 of NZ_CP132350.1, read as the reverse complement.
ACCGGGGTCTGCTCCTTCTTGCCGAACAACTTGCCGAACATGCCTGGCTTATTGTTCTGCGCCTGCACCAGGTCGTCGTACAGGCGCTGCAGGTGACGCACCGCAGTTTCCTGCGCCGCGTCATGGAAGAAGTCGGGACGTTTCAGATCTGCTTGATAGCGTTCTAAGGGAGTCATGATTCGTTAGCGAGGCAACAAAAAACGGGCCGTCACTGTAGCGACAGGCCCGCTTAATGGCAATCAGACTTGCGTCAATATGCCTCAGTCGTGCTGTGGTGCCAGGGCATCACGCAGGCTTTGAATGGCCACATCACGGGCTTCGGTGCTGTCAAACTGCGGCCCGTCGGCAACCTGCTCGCCATTCAGCCACAGGCCGAAGCTCAGGCCTTCAACCCGTACATCGGCCTCGCCACCCTGTTGCAGCTGCTTGCTCACGGCGCCGGCGCTCTTGCCGTCGGCAAAGCTGCGCGACAGCAGCAGTTGCTCGCCGTCAGCGGCCAGCAGGCGGAAGCGGAAGCTGCCATCTTCGTCACGGAAGCTGACAAAGCGCGCACTCTTGGCGGCTTTTTTCTTCACTTCGGCAGTGGCCTGCACGCCAGTACGGAACGAACGCAGGCCAACGGCTTCGCGCAGTTGCTCGAGGAACGGCGTGGCAATCTTGCGGGCCTTGGCGGCGCCGGCCAGCAGGATGTCTTCCAGGTCCGCCGGGCGGGCGATCAACTGGTGGTAGTACTCGCGTTTTTCGGCCAGTTGGCCATCCAGCAACTGGAACAGGCGCTGCTTGGCATCGCCCCAGCCCAGACCCTGCAGCAGCTCTTCACGGAAGCCGGCGCATTGCTCCGGCGTCGAGAAAGCCTGGTACAGGGTGAACAGGTGCGAGTTGTCCGGGTCTTTCGCTTCGCCTGGCGCGCGCGAGTCGGTGACGATGCGCGAAATGGCGTCCTTCATGTCCTTGGCGCTGGTGAACAACGGGATGGTGTTGTCATAGCTCTTGGACATCTTGCGCCCATCCAGGCCGGGCAGCGTGGCCACGCTTTCTTCGATCACCGCTTCTGGCAGGGCGAAGAAGTCCTGGCCCTGACCGAACAGGTGGTTGAAGCGTTGGCCGATGTCGCGGGCCATTTCCACGTGCTGGATCTGGTCACGGCCAACCGGCACCTTGTTGGCGTTGAACATCAGGATGTCGGCAGCCATCAGCACCGGGTAGCTGAACAGGCCCATGCTCACGCCGGCGTCCGGGTCTTCGCCGCTCTCGACGTTCTTGTCCACCGAGGCCTTGTAGGCATGGGCACGGTTCAGCAGGCCCTTGGCGGCAACGCAGGTCAGCAGCCAGGTCAGCTCGGGGATTTCCGGGATATCGGACTGGCGGTAGAAGGTCACCTTGTCTGGGTCCAGGCCACCGGCCAACCAAGTGGCGGCGATTTCCAGACGCGAACGTTGAATGCGCTGCGGGTCGTCGCACTTGATCAGGGCGTGGTAGTCGGCCAGGAAGTAGAACGAGTCGACACCGGGCTGCTGGCTGGCACGGATCGCCGGGCGGATGGCGCCGGCGTAGTTGCCCAGGTGCGGTGTGCCGGTGGTGGTGATACCGGTAAGAATGCGCGTGGTCATGGGTGTTCGCTTATTCAGGCTTGGCTCAGTTCGAAAGGCGCGGCAGCAGCAGATCCTTCAGATCGGTCAGCTTGCCATGGAAGAAGTGTCCGCATTCTGCCACTTTCAGCAGCTCATGGGGGCGCGACAAGCTGTCGGACCACTCGTAAACCAGCTGCGGCGCGACGACTTCGTCGGCGTCCGGTTGCACCACGGTGATCGGGCAACGCTGCGGCACCGGGAACTCGGTGGTCAGGCGCATGACGGCGGGGGCGATCATGAACAGATGCTGCAACTGCGTGCCTGCAGCTTCCAGGCGCCCAGCCAGGCTGGTGGCCACGAAACCACCGAACGAGAAGCCCATCAGCACAAGTGGCAGCTCGGGGTGTTTGGCACGCAGCCAGGCGGCAGCGGCCTCGGCATCGGCCACTTCGCCAGCGCCCATGTCATGGCTACCGGCGCTCTGGCCAACACCACGGTAGTTGAAACGCAGGGTCACATAGCCGGCATCACGTGCGGTGCGCTGCAGGGTCGAGACCACCTTGTTGAGCATGGTGCCGCCCTGGACCGGGTTGGGGTGGCAGATCAGCACCGCGCCACGGGCGTCGGCCACGTCCAGGTACAAGGCTTCCAGCTGGCCGCTGGGGCCATCGATGAACAAGGGGGTTTCGCGGACAAGCAAGGCACTACTCCGTGACCTCGGGAAGGGTCGATTCGTCTAGGTGAGGAATTCTGTTCTGATTTGCGATCGCTCGCGGTATACAGCGCAGGTCTGAGCCGTTAACGTAAAGCAAAGCCGTTTATAGAGGAAGGACTCGTGGAACTCTCGCTCCTTGTTTGGTTGTTGCCAACCCTGGCCCTGGTCATCGGTGTGGCGGTCGGTTTCATCGTTGCCCGCCTGCTGCCCAATGCGGCGCCGAGCAACACCCAGCGCCAACTGGATGATATCCAGAAGCGTTTCGACAGCTACCAGAACGAAGTGGTCACCCACTTCAACAGCACCGCCATGCTGGTCAAGAAACTGACCCAGAGCTACCAGGACGTACAGGATCACCTGGCCGAAGGCGCCAACAGCCTGGCCCTCGACGACGTCACCCGCCAGCGCCTGCTGGCTGCGCTGCATTCCGAAGCGCCGCAAGGCCCGCGTGACCGCCTGACCCCGCCGAAGGACACCGCCGAAGTGCCACGCGACTATGCGCCAAAAGCGCCGAACTCGCCGGGCATGCTCGACGAGAGCTACGGGCTCAAGCGCTGATCGGCTGAACATGAAAAAGGCCTCGCAAGAGGCCTTTTTTGTGGGCTGGTACAGGCTGCCTATTTGCAAGCCTGCAATGCCTGCTCGACATCCGCCAGCAGGTCTTCCACATCCTCCAGCCCCACCGACAACCGCACCAATCCTTCCGATATGCCGTGATGCGCCCGCTCCTGCGGCGTGTAACTGGAATGCGTCATGCTCGCCGGATGCTGCGCCAGCGATTCGGCATCACCCAAGCTCACCGCCCGTGCAAACAGCTGCAGCGCATTCATGAAGCGCCGCCCGGCGTCGATCCCCCCCTTGAGCTCGAAGGCAATCATCCCACCCGGCAAGCGCATCTGCCGCTGCGCCAGTTCGTATTGGGCGAACGACGGCAAACCTGGGTAGTGAATAAGTTCCACCTGCGGCTGCCGCGCGAGGAACTGCGCCACCTGCAAGGCGTTGGCGCAATGGCGGTCCATGCGCAGGGCCAAGGTCTTGATACCGCGCATCAGCAGCGACGCGTCATGCGGCGACAGCACCGCCCCGGTCATGTCCTTCAGCCCCTCCAGGCGAATGCGGTCGACCAGCGCCTTACGCCCCACCACCAGGCCCGCCGTGATATCACCATGGCCACTGAGGTACTTGGTCGCCGAATGCACCACCAGGTCCGCCCCAAGCTCCAGCGGCCGCTGCAGGTACGGCGTGCAATAGGTGTTGTCGACCACCACAAGTACATCACGCCCTCGTACTGCCTCGACGACCGCCGCTATATCCACCAGTTGCATGTTGGGGTTGGCCGGCGTTTCGAAGTAGATCATCCGTGTTTTGCTGTTGATCGCCGCTTTCAGGGCCTTGGCATCATTGAGGTCGACATGGTGGATCTTTACCCCGAACTCGCCAATGCCGTGATGCAGGAAAGCGAACGTGCAGCCATACAAAGTACGCCCGACAATCAGTTCATCGCCAGGCCGCAGCAAGGTCCAGATGGTCGAAGTGATCGCGCCCATCCCCGACGCCAGCGCCAGCCCCGCCTCACCGCCCTCCAACGAAGCCATGCGTTGCTCGAGCAAGGCCAGGGTGGGGTTGGAGATGCGGCTGTAAAAGTGGCCCGCCTCCTCCCCGGCGAAGCAGGCTGCGCCGTACTCAACGGTGGGAAAGGCATAGGTAGCGGTCTGGTACACCGGTGGCACCAGGGCACCACCGTGGGAAAGCGGGTCGTAGCCATGGTGAATGGCCCGTGTGGAAAAACCGGTGTTGTTATGGGAGTCGCGCATGGCAACAGCCTCTTGTGGTTTGTTATAAGCTTATGCCACCGGGCTGCCCGATTTTTTCCAAATTGGCCCACGCATACGCGTGCTTGCTGGAACGAAAACAATAATCAACGGACCAGGAGGGCAAAATATGCCTTCAAGCCTCGATCGCACCGACCGCGCCCTGCTGGCTGCGTTGCAGGACAACGCCCGCCTCACCATCGCCGAGCTCGCCGACCAGGTGGCGCTGACCACCTCGCCCTGCTGGCGACGGGTCAAGCTGCTGGAAGACAACGGCTACATCACCGGCTACCAGGCCATCCTCTCGCCCAAGTCGCTGGGGTTTGGCGTGACGGCGTTCGTCAGCATCATGATGGACTCGCACACCAAGGACATGGCGCTGGCGTTCGAGCAGCGACTGATGGAAATTCCCGAGATCGTCGCCTGCCACAACATCTCAGGGCGCTATGACTTTTTGCTGGAAATTCTGGCGCGGGACCTGGAGTCGTTTGGCGAATTCACCCGGGAAGTGCTGCAACGGCTGCCGGGGGTGAAGGAGATCTATTCGAGTTTTTCCTACAAGGCGGTGAAGGAGAAAAGGGTAATACCTGTGTCGGAAAAACACATCTAAGACAGATCTTCCCAATCAGCAGGAACGTTCCTACTGACACGCAGTCCGTCTCTGACATACATAAAACTCGTCTCCGGGCACACTTTCCATGCCTCTTATTCCAGGGACGACTCCATGGCCAGCCATCTTCCAGAGTTCATCATCCAGAAACTCGCAGGTCGAACATTCCACAGCTTCGACCATTTTTCCCAGTCCTTCTGGCTGGCGATCGCAGAGGACCCAATCTACAGCCAGCAATTCATCCCCGCCCAGCTCAACCGCCTCAAGAAAGGCTGGCCCCCTCGCGCGCCATTCCATGAGACGGCAAAGGGGCTGCGCTCCTATCAGCTATGCCACCTGAACCCGCCCGAGTGGGGTGGGCTGATGTACGACGCTGAAAACCTGCGAATCATGAGCGCGATGCAGTACACGCTTTCATCGGAGGCGCCCTGGTGATAAGCCTGAAGCAGGACCTGGCAGACTATTCATACAGTGAGTTCCGCTCGATAGTAGACGCGCTAATTCAGGCGACAGGCTCCCGGGAATGGCAGGAAAGACTGCTGGAGCATTTTATCGAGCTGGTTGCGCACCCCGATGGTTCTGACCTGATCTATTACACCGGGGATAAACCGGAAGACTGCACTGGGCAGGTAATGACTCGCATCGTGGCATGGAGAGCGTCGAAGGGCCTTTCAGTGTTCAGGGACTGACAGCGGGCGCAGCATTGGGTGATGATCGCCTCACAAGCCGGTATTGCACACAAAAAACCCCGCCGAAGCGGGGTTTTCCTTGCAGCCTAGCGCTTAGATCGCGCCACGCTGACGCAGCACGTCCAGCACCAGCTTCACACCTTCGTCCACGCTGGTGGACTGGGTGTCGATCACAAGGTCAGCATCCAGCGGCACATCGAACGGGAAGCTTTCGCCCGGGATGTTGTCGCCGCCGGCGGCGTACAGGCCTTGCGGGTCACGCTCGCGGCAAGCCAGCGGCGAAGCCTGGACGTAAACAGTCACCAGGCGGTCCTTGCCGATCAGCGCCTTGGCCTGTTCGCGGCCTTCGGCATCCGGGGCCACGAACGCAGCCAGGGTCAGCAGGCCGGCCTCGTTGAACTGGCGCGCCACATGGGCGGCGCGGCGCCAGTTTTCGGTGCGACCGGCGCGGTCTTGCGGCAGGCCCTTGTTCAGGTCGTGGCGCAGGTTCTGGCCGTCGAGCACGTACACCGCACGGCCCATGTCGAACAGCTTGCGCTCCACGGCATAGGCCAGGGTGCTCTTGCCAGCGCCGGACAGGCCGCTGAACAGCACGGTGGCTGGCTGCTGGCCGAAGCGCAGGGCGCGCTCTTCGGTCGACACGTGGGCCTGCTTGCCATGCTGGCCGGTGCTGCCGTGTGGCAGAACGGGCGGAGCGATGATCATGCCGGCGCCAACGGTGCCGTTGGTCAGGCGGTCGATGACAATGAACGCACCGGTGGTGCGGTTGCTGTCGTAGCCGTCCAGGGCGATCGAGGCGTCCAGTGCAACCTTCACGCGGCCGATCTCGTTCAGCTGCAGTGCGCTGGCAGCGCCCTGCTCCAGGGTGTTCACATCGACCTTGTGGGTGATGCTGGCAATCGAGCCCGGCACATAGCTGGTGGCGCGCTTGATGTCGTACTTCTTGCCCGGGAGCATCGGCTCTTCGGCCATCCACACCAGCATGGCGTCGAACTGGTCGGTCACCGGCGGTACGTTGTCGGCATGTACCAGCAGGTCGCCACGGGAGATGTCGATCTCGTCTTCCATGGTCAGGGTCACTGCCTGGCCTGGGCCGGCGTTTTCCAGCTCACCTTCGTAGGTGACAATGGACTTGACGCGGCTGCTCTTGCCCGACGGCAGCACGACGATTTCGTCGCCCTTGTGCACCACGCCGCTGGCGATGGTGCCGGCGAAGCCACGGAAGTTCAGGTTCGGGCGGTTCACGTACTGCACCGGGAAACGCAGGTCGGTGAAGTTGCGGTCGGCCGACACTTCGACGGTTTCGAGGATTTCCATCAGCGTCGGACCGGCATACCACGGCGAACGCTCGCTGTGGTTGACCACGTTGTCACCCTTGAGCGCCGACATCGGCACGAAGTGCAGGCTGCTCGGGGTCAGGTTGATGGCTTCGGCGAACTGCAGGTAGTCGGCCTTGATCGACTCGAAGACGTCTTGGTCGAAGCCCTTGAGGTCCATCTTGTTGACCGCGACCACGATGTGCTTGATGCCCAGCAACGAGGCGATGTAGCTGTGGCGGCGGGTCTGGGTCTGCACGCCGTAGCGGGCATCGACCAGGATGATCGCCAGGTCGCAGGTGGATGCACCGGTGGCCATGTTGCGGGTGTACTGCTCGTGGCCCGGGGTGTCGGCAATGATGAACTTGCGCTTGGCGGTGGAGAAGTAGCGGTAGGCAACATCGATGGTGATGCCCTGCTCACGCTCGGCCTGCAGGCCGTCTACCAGCAGTGCCAGGTCGACTTCTTCGCCGGTGGTACCGACTTTTTTCGAATCACGGGTGATGGCCTCGAGGTGGTCCTCGTAGATCATCTTCGAATCGTGCAGCAGGCGCCCGATCAGGGTGCTCTTGCCGTCATCCACGTTGCCGCAGGTGAGGAAACGCAGCAGTTCTTTGCGCTCGTGCTGAGCCAGATAAGCGAGGATGTCTTCGCTGATCAAATCGGATTGGTGCGACATGGAGTAACCCTGAAAATTAGAAGTAGCCCTGACGTTTTTTGTCTTCCATGGAACCGGCGCCATCGTGGTCGATGACTCGGCCCTGGCGCTCGGAAGTGCGCGTCAGGAGCATTTCCTGAATGATGTCGGTGAGCGTTTCGGCTTCCGACTCGACAGCGCCCGTCAGCGGGTAGCAGCCAAGGGTACGGAAACGCACCTTCTTCTTGACGATGCGGGCTTTCTCTTCCTCGGAGAGGTGCTCGAGAATGCGCTCGTCGTCGATCATGATCAGGGTGCCGTTCTTCTCGATGACTTCACGCTCGGCGGCGAAGTACAGCGGCACGATCGGGATGCCTTCGAGGTAGATGTACTGCCAGATGTCCAGCTCGGTCCAGTTCGACAGCGGGAAGACGCGGATCGACTCGCCCTTGTTGACCTTGCCGTTGTACACGTTCCACAGCTCTGGGCGCTGGTTTTTCGGGTCCCAACGGTGCTTGCTGTCACGGAACGAATACACGCGTTCCTTGGCCCGCGACTTCTCTTCGTCGCGGCGCGCGCCACCGAAAGCGGCGTCGAAACCATGCTTGTCCAACGCCTGCTTCAGGCCCTGGGTCTTCATGATGTCGGTGTGCTTGGAGCTGCCATGGGTGAACGGGTTGATGCCCTGCGCCACACCCTCGGGGTTGACGTGGGTGATCAGTTCCAGGCCCATTTCCTCGACCATCTTGTCGCGGAAGCTGTACATCTCCTGGAATTTCCACTGGGTGTCGACGTGCATCACCGGGAACGGCAGCTTGCCCGGGAAGAAGGCCTTGCGCGCCAGGTGCAGCATCACGGCGGAATCCTTGCCGATCGAGTACAGCATCACCGGGTTGTCGAACTCGGCGGCCACCTCGCGGATGATATGGATGCTTTCCGCCTCCAGCTGTTTCAAGTGCGTCAGTTTGTCGACCATGGCTACTCACGAAAAACGATCTTATGGACGGCCTGCGGGCCGTGTTCGAGCGAGCCACTTTATCACAGCGGCTGCTTCTATTTAGGCGGCGGGCTAGATCGAAAAGGTCTAACGATATGACTGGGGGTTTGGCTGATATTGGGGCCGCGTTGCGGCCCTTTGGGAGCAGGCGAGCCCGCGCAGAGGGCAGCACTGATTTCAGATGGGGTTCGGGCAATCGATGAACAGGTGCTCCACGGCAAACCGCCGCGCCAGGTAATCGCCCAGCGCCTGCACGCCATAGCGCTCGGTGGCATGGTGCCCGGCCGCAATGAAGCTGACCCCATTCTCGCGGGCACTGTGGTAAGTCTGCTCCGACGCCTCGCCTGTGAGGTACAGGTCCACCCCGGCCGCAATCGCCGTGTCGATGTAACCCTGCCCGCCACCGGTGCACCAGCCGACCCGACGGATCATCTCGTCGCCTTCGACCAGCAACGGCTCACGCCCCAGCACGTCCTGCACCCGCCTTGCAAAATCACGCGCGGTCACGGGCTCGGCCAGCGAACCGACCAACCCGACCACTTTGGGGTTCTCCGGGTCCAGCGGCCCTTCGACGGTGATGTCCAGTTGCCGCGCCAGTTGCACGTTGTTACCTACCTCCGGGTGCACGTCCAGCGGCAGGTGAAACGCCAGCAGGCTGATATCGTTGTTCAGCAAGGTTTTCAGGCGACGCTGGCGAATACCGGTGATGCATGGGTTTTCACCTTTCCAGAAGTAACCATGGTGCACCAGCACCAGGTCGGCCCCGGCCTCGACCGCTGCGTCCAGTAACGCCTGGCTGGCGGTAACGCCACTGACGATGCGGCTGACCTGTGGCCGGCCTTCGACCTGCAGGCCATTGGGGCAATAATCCTGGATCTTCGCGCTACCCAGGTAACGCTCGGCTTCTTCGACCAGGGTGTTTAGAGCGACGGCCATGAAAATCTCCTCGAAAACTGCGCTTTTCCCAGGCACAACGCCTAGCGAACGCCCGTATAATGCCGGCCATTATGGGCCGTCGCCGGCACTGGGGGAACCGGTGTATCATCGCGCGCGCTCATGCCCCACTGCGCGGCCGCTGGCCCCCGCTCTTTCCAGGATTCGTTCATGTTCAAGGCTTTGCGTTACTTTGGCTGGCCCCTGCTTACCGGCGTACTGATCGCCATGCTGATCATCCAGCGTTTCCCGGAATGGGTCGGCCTGCCCAGCCAGGACGTCAACCTGCAGCAAGCACCGCAGACCACGCGGATCATGCAAGGCCCGGTGTCGTACGCCGACGCCGTGACATTGGCCGCCCCGGCTGTGGTCAACCTGTACACCACCAAGGTGGTGAACAAAAGCGCTCACCCGCTCTTCGAAGACCCGCAGTTCCGCCGCTTTTTCGGCGACAACCTGCCCAAGCAGCGCCGCTGGGAATCAAGCCTGGGCTCGGCGGTGATCATGAGCCCCGAGGGCTACCTGCTGACCAACAACCACGTCACCAGCGGCGCCGACCAGATCGTCGTTGCGCTGAAGGATGGCCGCGAAACCTTGGCCCGCGTGATCGGCAGCGACCCGGAAACCGACCTGGCGGTGCTCAAGATCGACCTGAAGAATCTGCCGGCAATCACCATCGGCCGTTCCGACAACATCCATATCGGCGACGTGTCGCTGGCCATCGGCAACCCGTTTGGCGTCGGCCAGACCGTGACCATGGGCATCATCAGCGCCACCGGCCGCAACCAGCTGGGCCTGAACAACTACGAAGACTTCATCCAGACCGACGCGGCGATCAACCCCGGCAATTCGGGTGGCGCGCTGGTGGATGCCAATGGCAACCTGGTCGGCATCAACACGGCAATCTTTTCCAAGTCCGGCGGCTCGCAAGGCATCGGTTTTGCCATCCCGGTAAAACTGGCACTGGAGGTGATGAAGTCGATCGTCGAGCATGGCCAGGTGATTCGTGGCTGGCTGGGTATCGAAGTGCAGCCGCTGAGCCAGGAGCTGGCCGAGTCGTTCGGCATGAAGGACCGCCCAGGCATCGTGGTGGCGGGTATCTTCCGCGAAGGGCCGGCGGCCAAGGCCGGGCTGCAGCTGGGTGACGTGATCCTGAGCATCAACGGCGAGCCGGCCGGTGACGGGCGCAAGTCGATGAACCAGGTGGCGCGGATCAAGCCCAATGAGAAGATCACCATCGAGGTGATGCGCAATGGGCAGCAATTGAAGCTGGTTGCCGAGGTGGGGCTGCGGCCGCCGCCGGCGCCGGCTGCCAACCCGGAAGAGAAATAAAAATGGGGCCGCTTTGCGGCCCCAACTGCATCAGTGCAGGATCTGGCTGAGGAACAACTTGGTCCGATCACTGCGCGGCCGGTCGAAGAAGTCATCCGGCGCGGCTTGCTCCACAATCTCCCCCTTGTCCATGAAGATCACCCGGTTCGCCACAGTCCGGGCAAAGCCCATTTCGTGGGTTACGCAAAGCATGGTCATGCCATCTTCGGCCAGGCCCACCATGGTATCGAGCACTTCCTTGACCATTTCCGGGTCCAGCGCCGAGGTCGGTTCATCGAACAGCATGATCTTGGGTTTCATGCACAGCGCACGGGCAATCGCCACACGCTGCTGCTGGCCACCCGACAACTGCCCTGGGTACTTGTGCGCCTGCTCCGGAATACGCACCCGCTCCAGGTAATGCATGGCAATTTCCTCGGCCTTGCGCCGTGGCATCTTGCGCACCCACATCGGCGCCAGGGTGCAGTTTTCCAGAATGCTCAGGTGCGGGAACAGGTTGAAGTGCTGGAACACCATGCCCACTTCACGGCGGATAGCCTCGATCTGCTTGAGGTCGTTGGTCAGCTCCACCCCGTCGACCACGATACGCCCCTGCTGATGCTCTTCCAGGCGGTTGAGGCAGCGGATGGTGGTGGACTTGCCCGAGCCGGACGGCCCGCACAGCACGATGCGCTCGCCCTGGCGCACATTCAGGTTGATGTCCTTGAGCACATGGAACTGGCCGTACCACTTGTTCACACCCTGCATCTGGATGATGCCTTCGGGGCCAGCAGGCTGCTTGATCGCTTCACTCATTTCGAAACTCCTAACGCTTGTGGCCAGTGTCCAGCTTGCGCTCCAGATGCATGGAGTAGCGGGACATACCGAAACAGAAAACCCAGAACACCAGGGCGGCGAACACATAGCCCTCGGTGGCCATGCCCAGCCAGGCCGGGTCAGCGGCGGCTTGCTTGACGCTGTTCAGCAGGTCGAACAGGCCGATGATGATCACCAGGCTGGTGTCCTTGAACAGGGCGATGAAGGTGTTGACGATGCCGGGGATCACCAGCTTGAGTGCCTGCGGCAGGATCACCAGGCCCATCGAGCGCCAGTAGCCCAGGCCCATGGCCGCAGCGGCTTCGTACTGGCCCTTGGGGATGGCCTGCAGGCCACCGCGCACCACCTCGGCGATGTACGCCGACTGGAACAGGATCACGCCGATCATCGCCCGCAGCAGCTTGTCGAAGCTCATGCCTTCAGGCAGGAACAACGGCAGCATCACCGAGGACATGAACAGCACGGTGATCAGCGGTACGCCGCGCCAGAACTCGATGAAGGTCACGCACACCACCTTCACGGCTGGCATCCGCGAACGCCGGCCCAGGGCCAGCAGGATGCCCAGCGGCAAGGCACCGACGATACCCACGGTGGCGATCACCAGGGTCAGCATCAGCCCGCCCCATTGGCTGGTCGGCACGCTATCCAGGCCCAGGTAGCCCCCGTGCAGCAGGGTGTAGGCCAAAACCGGGTACAGCACCAGGAAGCCCAGGCCATAGAAGGCCTTGCGCGGGAAGCGCTTGATGAACAGCGGGGCGGCACCGAGCACGGCAAGCCACACGGTCAGGTCCACGCGCCAGCGCAGCTCCGCCGGGTAGTAGCCGTACATGAACTGGCCGAAGCGCTGCTGCACGAACACCCAGCAGGCGCCCTCCTTGGTGCAGTCGGCGCGGGTGGTGCCGACCCAGTTGGCGTCGATCAACGCCCACTGCAGCAACGGCGGCACGATCAGCCACACCAGGTACAGGGCAAACAGGGTCAACAACGTGTTGAGCCAGCTGGAGAACAGATTGGCACGCATCCATGCGAGCACGCCGACGGTTTTCACCGGTGGCGGCATATCGGGTTTGAAAACATGGGCATTCACGGGCGTATCCTCACCGCTCGATCAGCGCAATGCGCTTGTTGTACCAGTTCATCAGCAGCGAAATGCTGATGCTGATGGCGAGATAGACACTCATGGTGATGGCGATCACCTCGATGGCCTGGCCGGTCTGGTTGAGCACGGTACCGGCGAACAGTGAGACCATTTCCGGGTAGCCGATACCGGCCGCCAGCGACGAGTTCTTCGCAAGGTTCAGGTACTGGCTGGTCAGCGGCGGAATGATCACCCGCAGTGCCTGGGGGATGATCACCTTGCGCAGGGTCGGGCCCTCGCGCAGGCCGAGCGAACGGGCGGCTTCGGTCTGGCCATGGCTGACCGAACGGATGCCGGAACGCACGATTTCAGCGATGAAAGCTGCCGTATAAATAGTCAGCGCCAAGGTCAGCGCCAGCAGTTCGGGGATCAATACCCAGCCACCGACGAAGTTGAAGCCCTTCAGCTGCGGTACTTCCCAGGTCACCGGGCTGCCGAACAACAGCACGCTCAAGCCCGGGATGGCGATCAACAGCGCCAGCCCTGCCCAGAACTTGTGGAACGGCACGCCAGTCTCGTCAAAGCGTTTGTTGGCCATGCGCACCATCACGGCAATGGCCGCGATTGCCACCACCACGGCCACTGCAAACGGCCAGAAACCATCGGCCATGGAGGCGCCCGGCATGTTCAGGCCACGGTTGCTGATGAAGAACATATCGTCGATGTTGATGCTGCCCCGTGGGCCTGGCAGGGTCAGGAACACGGCGAAATACCAGAACAGGATCTGCAACAGCGGCGGGATATTGCGGAAGGTTTCCACATACACGGTCGCCAGCTTGTTGATCATCCAGTTTGGCGACAGCCGCGCCACACCGATGATGAAGCCCAGGATCGTCGCCAGGATGACACCGATGAAGGTCACCAGCAGGGTATTGAGCAGGCCGATGACGAACACCCGCGCATAGCTGTCGGATTCCACGTAGGGGATCAGGTGCTGGGCGATGCCGAAGCCGGCACTGCGGTCCAGAAAGTCGAAGCCCGACGTGATGCCTCGGTGCTGCAGGTTGGTTTGCGTGTTGTGGAACAGGTACCAGCCCAGACCGACCACGAAGACGATCGTGAGAATCTGGAACAGCCACGCGCGCACACGCGGATCGTTAAGGGACAAGCCCTTGGGTGCGCCGATTTGATTTTGCATGAAGTGCCCCGGACAGTAGGGATTCGAACAGCCTGCGGCGGCGGGATGCCGCCGCAGGGTGCAACCATCAGCGCACAGGTGGCGCGTACTGGATGCCGCCGTTGTTCCACAGGGCGTTCATGCCACGGTCGATCTTCAGGTCGGTGCTCTGGCCCAGGTTCTTCTCGAAGACTTCGCCGTAGTTGCCGACTTGCTTGACGATCTGCACTACCCAGTCTTTGGGCAGTTTGAGGTCCTTGCCGTACTCGCCATCCCCACCCAGCAGGCGGGCGACGTCCGGGTTCTTGGTGGCCTTGGCCTCAGCTTCGACGTTCTTCGAGGTGATGCCCGCCTCTTCGGCGTTGAGCATGGCGAACAGGGTCCATTTGACGATGCTGAACCACTCCTCGTCGCCCTTGCGCACTACCGGGCCCAGTGGCTCCTTGGAGATGGTTTCCGGCAGCACCACGTAGTCGGTCGGCGCGGCCAGCTTGGAGCGCTGGGCGAACAGCTGCGACTTGTCCGAAGTCAGCACGTCGCAACGGCCGGACTCCAGCGACTTGGCGCTTTCGTCGGACGTGTCGAAGGTGATCGGGGTGTACTTCAGGTTATTGGCGCGGAAGAAGTCCGATACGTTCAGCTCGGTGGTGGTACCGGCCTGGATGCAGATGGTCGCGCCATCGAGCTCCTTGGCGCTGGAAACACCCAGCTTCTTGTTGACCAGGAAGCCGACGCCGTCATAGTAGGTGACACCGGCGAACACCAGGCCCATGCCCGCATCGCGCGAGCTGGTCCAGGTGGTGTTGCGCGACAGCACGTCGACTTCGCCCGATTGCAGGGCGGTGAAGCGTTCCTTGGCGTTGAGCTGGCTGAACTTGACCTTGGTGGCATCGCCAAACACGGCGGCGGCCACGGCACGGCAGACATCGGCGTCGATACCGACGATCTTGCCCTGTGCATCAGGTACCGAGAAGCCTGGAAGACCGTCGCTCACGCCACACTGGACGAAGCCCTTTTTCTTTACCGCATCGAGGGTGGCGCCGGCCTGGGCATTGCTCACGGCGCCCAGCGCGGCGGCAGCGGTCAGGACTGCCAGGGTGGTTTTCAACATCTTCATTCACAACCTCCAAATCGCTCTTGTTGTATCGAGCCGGAATTGCACCGCACCCTTTTGAGGCGTATCCGACCCGTATTGGCTTGTTATTGGGTCAATTGGCGCAATGGACTGTTCTGTGACAGCCTTCGCGTGCAAAGGGTGTTACCGTCACGGCTTGCCCTTTGCATCACAGGTTGAATTGCAAAGGGCGTACCAGATTCTTTGGCTGTAGCGTTTAAGCGCTCGTCAAGTAGGGAAAGTTGTATCGTTGCGACATTCTTTTTCCGACAATCATTTCCCGTGCCTTCTTTTCACGCACGCCATAACAAGACACGCACATTTTCGGAGCAGTCATGACCAACCCGCTGATTCTCGAACCACAGAAAACCGCTGACGCCTGTGTGATCTGGTTGCACGGTCTGGGGGCCGATCGTTACGACTTCCTACCTGTGGCCGAATTCATGCAGGAGCGCCTGCTCAGCACCCGCTTCATCATGCCCCAGGCGCCAACCCGCCCCGTGACCATCAACGGCGGCTACGCCATGCCCAGCTGGTACGACATCAAGGCCATGACCCCAGCCCGCGCCATCGACGAAGCTCAGCTGGAGGAGTCGGCCGAGCAAGTGGTTGCCCTGATCAAGGCCGAGCAGGCCAAAGGCATCAACCTGTCGCGGATCTTCCTGGCCGGTTTCTCCCAGGGTGGTGCGGTGGTGCTGCACACTGCCTATATAAAGTGGCAAGAAGCACTGGGCGGGGTGATCGCCCTGTCCACCTACGCCCCCACCTTCAACGACCAGCACCAGTTGAGTGCCTGCCAGCAACGCACCCCGGCCCTGTGCCTGCATGGGGTGCACGACCCGGTAGTGATCCCGTCCATGGGCCGCACCGCCTTCGAGTACCTGAACACCTGGGGCGTCGCCGCCCGCTGGCACGAGTACCCGATGGAGCACGAAGTGGTAGTCGAAGAGCTGAACGACATTCACGAATGGCTGGCCAAGCAACTGCAATAAGCCGCGACCGCCTGTAGTTGTAGGGCTATTCCACTACGCCGCGCCCGAATCTTGCATTACACTGCCCGGCGTACATTCCTTAACCAGTTGATGAGACGATCGTGCTCAAGGCACTCAAGAAAATATTCGGCAAGGGAGACGCCGCGCCACAGGCCGTCGCTCCTGCTGCCAGCGTGACGCCACCGGCGCCCACGCCCGCCAGCGAGCCCCGGCCCGCAGCCAAACCGGCCGCCCCGCGCGCCAACCCCACCCCCAAGGCTGAGCGGCCTGCCGCCGTTACGCCAGCGCCAGCAGCCGAGAAGCCGGCCAAGGACAAACCGCGTCGCGAGCGCAAGCCCAAACCGCAGGCCAGCCTATGGAAGCCCGAAGACTTCGTGGTCGAGCCGCAGGAAGGCAAAACCCGTTTCCACGACTTCAAGCTGTCCAACGAGCTGATGCACGCCATCCACGACCTGGGCTTCCCATACTGCACGCCGATTCAGGCGCAGGTACTGGGTTACACCCTGCGTGGCCAGGACGCCATCGGCCGGGCCCAGACCGGTACCGGCAAGACCGCCGCATTCCTGATCTCGATCATTTCCCAGTTGCAGCAAACGCCCCCGCCCAAGGAACGCTACATGGGCGAACCGCGCGCGCTGATCATCGCCCCTACCCGCGAGCTGGTGGTGCAGATCGCCAAGGACGCCGCGGCCCTGACCAAGTACACCGGCCTGAACGTGATGAGCTTCGTCGGTGGCATGGACTTCGACAAGCAGCTCAAGGCCCTGGAAGCGCGCCACTGCGATATCCTGGTGGCCACCCCGGGCCGCCTGCTGGACTTCAATCAGCGCGGCGAGGTGCACCTGGACATGGTCGAGGTGATGGTGCTGGACGAAGCCGACCGCATGCTCGACATGGGCTTCATCCCCCAGGTTCGCCAGATCATTCGCCAGACGCCGCCGAAGAGCGAGCGCCAGACCCTGCTGTTCTCCGCCACCTTCACCGACGACGTGATGAACCTGGCCAAGCAGTGGACCACCAACCCGGCCATCGTCGAGATCGAACCGGAAAACGTCGCCAGCGAAACGGTCGAGCAGCATGTGTATGCCGTGGCCGGCAGCGACAAGTACAAGCTGCTGTACAACCTGGTGACCCAGAACAAGTGGGAACGGGTAATGGTGTTCGCCAACCGCAAGGACGAAGTGCGGCGTATCGAAGAAAAGCTGGTGCGTGACGGCATCAATGCCGCCCAGCTGTCGGGCGACGTGCCGCAACACAAGCGCATCCGTACCCTGGAGAGCTTCCGTGAAGGGCGCATCACCGTGCTGGTGGCGACCGACGTGGCGGGGCGTGGTATTCACATCGATGGTATCAGCCATGTGATCAACTTCACCCTGCCGGAAGACCCGGACGACTACGTGCACCGCATTGGCCGAACTGGCCGTGCGGGGAGCAGTGGTGTGTCGATCAGCTTTGCCGGTGAGGATGATTCCTACCAGTTGCCGGCGATCGAAGAACTGCTGGGGCGCAAGATCAAGTGTGAAATGCCGCCGGATGAGCTGTTGAAGCCGGTGCCGCGCAAGCACCACTGATTACCCGAAATGCTAACGCCGTCCCTGTAGGAGCGGCCTTGTGTCGCGAAAGGGCCGCGCAGCGGCCCCAAAGATTTCATCTTTAATGCAGCTATTGCCGGGGCCGCTTTGCGGCCCTTTCGCGACACAAGGCCGCTCCTACAGGGAATCGGTGCAACCTTGACTACCAGCGCCCCGCCGCATCCTGGTCACTCTGCTTCCCTTCCACCCACCGCGGCCCTTCCTCGGTATTCTCCTTCTTCCAGAACGGCGCCCGGGTCTTCAGGTAGTCCATGATGAAGTTGCAGGCGTCGAACGCTGCCTGCCGATGGGCACTGGCCACACCGACGAACACGATCGGCTCACCCGGCTCCAGCGCACCGATGCGGTGCAGCACTTCCACCTTCAGCAGTGGCCAGCGCTGCTCGGCCTCGACCACGATCTTGGCCAAGGCCTTCTCGGTCATGCCGGGATAGTGTTCAAGGAACATCCCCGCCACTTCACGGCCATCGTTGAAATCCCGCACATAGCCGACAAAACCGACCACCGCGCCCACGCCGACGTTGGCCGCATGCATGGCATTGACCTCGGCCCCCGGGTCGAACGCGCCTTGCTGCACTCGCACTGCCATGTTCAGCCTCCGGTCACCGGCGGGAAAAACGCCACTTCATCACCCTCTGCCAGCGGCTCGTCGAGTTTGCACAGTTCTTCGTTACGCGCGGACATCAGGTTCTGCTCGGCCAGCACCGCATATTGCCCGCCCTTGGCCACCAGGACCTGGCGGACATCGTCCAGCACCTTGAACGCGCCCTCTACATGCTCGGCATCCACGCCCAGCAGCTCGCGGTAACGGGCAAAATAACTCACCTTGACCTTCATCACGCCTGCACCTTGTAGTGACCGCTCTTGCCGCCGAGCTTTTCCAGCAGGCGCACTTGCTCGATGACCATGCCCTTGTCCACCGCCTTGCACATGTCATAGATCGTCAGCGCCGCCACACTGGCTGCGGTCAACGCTTCCATCTCCACACCGGTCTGCCCCGCCAGCTTGCAACGGGCGACGATACGCACAGTGTCCTGGCCCTCGGCACTGAGTTCGACCTTGACGCTGGTCAGCATCAATGGGTGGCACAGCGGGATCAGGTCGCTGGTCTTCTTCGCCGCCTGGATCCCGGCAATGCGCGCCACGGCGAACACGTCGCCTTTGGGGTGTTCACCGTCGACGATCATCTGCAACGTCTGCGGCAACATGCGCACC
Source organism: Pseudomonas sp. NY8896 (assembly GCF_039634505.1). Lineage (NCBI taxonomy): Bacteria > Pseudomonadati > Pseudomonadota > Gammaproteobacteria > Pseudomonadales > Pseudomonadaceae > Pseudomonas > Pseudomonas sp. NY8896. The sequence goes on along the minus strand of NZ_CP132350.1, from coordinate 1,563,592 downwards.
CGCGCCTCGGCGGTGGCCTCGCGCTCGGTCACGGCCTTTTCAGTGACGTCGACCATGTTGGCCCGCCCCTGGGAATCAAGATGTGTCAGCACTGCTCTGCTCCTGTGAAGGGAACAGCCAGTGTAAACCCGTGGGTCAGGTTTGAGCAGAGGGTTTGACCGCGAAGAGGCCGGGCGGCGAACCGCCCGGCGGCAAGGGTTACAGATGCGACTCGGCGTACTCGGCCAGCACCGAGCGTGGCACGCCCTGCAGGGTGATGTGCACGCCGTGGGGGAAGTCCTTGAAACGCTCGGTCAGGTAGGTCAGGCCCGAGCTGGTCGCGGACAGGTAGGGGGTGTCGATCTGCGCCAGGTTGCCCAGGCAGACCACCTTGGAACCGGAGCCGGCACGGGTAATGATGGTTTTCATCTGGTGCGGCGTCAGGTTCTGGCACTCGTCGATCAGGATCAGGCTTTGCTGGAAGCTGCGGCCACGGATGTAGTTCAGCGACTTGAACTGCAACGGCACGCGTTCGAGGATGTACTCGACGCTGCCATGGGTACTTTCGTCATCCATGTGCAAGGCTTCGAGGTTGTCGGTGATAGCGCCCAGCCACGGCTCCATTTTCTCCGCTTCGGTACCCGGCAGGAAGCCGATCTCCTGGTCCAGCCCCTGCACGCTGCGGGTGGCGATGATGCGCCGGTAGCGCTTGCTGACCATGGTCTGCTCGATGGCCGCAGCCAGGGCCAGGATGGTCTTGCCGGAGCCTGCGGCGCCGGTCAGGTTGACCAGGTGGATATCCGGGTCGAGCAAGGCGAACAGCGCCAGGCTTTGGTGGATGTCGCGTGGTTTCAGGCCCCAGGCTTCCTGGTGCAGCAGCGGTTCCTGGTGCAAGTCGAGCAGCAGCAGTTCGTCGTTGCGGATGCCCTTGATCCAGCCGACGAAGCCCTGCTCATCGATGATGAACTCGTTGATATGCACGGCTGGCAAGTTGTCGATCATCTGCACCCGATGCCAGGTACGGCCACGCTCCTGGCGGGTATCGACCTTGCTGACGCGGTCCCAGAACGAGCCGGTGACCGAGTGGTAACCCTTGGACAGCAAGGACACGTCATCGACCAACTGGTCGGTGCTGTAGTCCTCGGCCGCAATGCCACAGGCGCGCGCCTTCAGGCGCATGTTGATGTCTTTGGTGACCAGCACCACGTCCAAGTCGGTGCGCCGGCTGCGTACGTCGAGCAAGGTGTTGATGATGATGTTGTCGTTGAGGTTTTCCGGCAGCAACTTGCTGGGCTCGTTGCGCGGGCTCATCAGGATCGACAGGAAGCCCTTGGGCCCGCTTTTGTTGCGCTGGATCGGCACGCCCTGCTCGACATCGCTAGGCGAAGCGTCACCAAGGGTCTGGTCGATCAGGCGGATGGCCTGCCGGCATTCGGCGGCGATGGTCTGTTTACCGGTCTTGAGCTTGTCGAGTTCCTCCAGCACCGTCATCGGAATGGCGACATGGTGCTCCTCGAAGTTCAGTAACGCGTTGGGGTCGTGAATCAGGACGTTGGTATCGAGCACATAGAGGATTGGCTTGCTGGAGGAAGGGTTGCGTCCTTGGTCATCCATACTCGGTCACCTTATGTCGAAGCCATACGGCGCGGTCTGTTGCGCCGCAAAGTGACTGCCGCTGTTCCCGTATCCGCGTTGTTACGGGCGGGAAGCGAACCTGGCAAGGTGGGCCTGGATGACGCCACCTGTGCTGCAGGAATCGGCTGTCTGGTTTCTTCATACCGCAAAAACCATGACCAAAAAAAGCATTTTTACGTGTTTTTGAACTTTATTTTTCTGATTGACGAAGCCCTCTTGGCGGCAGGGCCAGAGGGGTCTACGCTCAGAAGTCATACCCTCTATTCGCTATATCCATATTCTCGGCAACTCTCCCAGCCAATCCCGCTCTGGGCGGTATTGCGCAGCACCCATTCCACCGCCGGCTGCGCCTTGGGCAGGCTGTCATGGAACTGGATCACGCCCTTGCGCCACAGCAGCATCAGGGTCAGTACACGCTGCGCCGACGCCTCTGCGCTCAGTGCGCCGTCATCCTGGGCATCGATATCCCATAACGATACCCGCAGCTGTTGGCTGGCCATGAACGCCTCGCCGTCGGCCCGGCGCTGGCCATAAGGCGGGCGGAACAGCGGCACATACTGTTCCGGCAAGTCGGCCTGCACCCGCGCCTGGCTGCGCCGCAGCGAATCCTGCCAGTCGGTCCACTGCGCATGGGAGCGGTACTCCCAACCCTGGATGCCCACGCACTGGCCGCCATAGAGCCGGCGCAAGGCGTTCGCAGCCCCGCCATCCCGGCGTTGCTGCAGACGGTTGCCGAGCACGAAGAACGTGCCTTCGAGCTTCTGCCGGCGCAAGTAATCGGTGAGTAAATCGGTACTGCCACTCTCAGGCCCGGGCCCGCCGACGAAGGTCAGCAGGAACATACGGTCGTTCAATTCGTCGCCATTGCGCTCGCGCGAAGACAACCGCTCGATTTCGCTACTGGTCTGCGGCAACAACGCCGCCTTGCGCAGCTGCTCGTCCAGATAGCGCACATGAAACTGATGGCTTGGCTCGACCCAGCCGGTATAGAACGTGCCGACATCAGCAGCGAACGTGGCTGCCTGCGTGCGCAACTCCGCCATCGACGTAACCGGGTAGCAGAACGACGCGTCCTGCTCGCAACTGCGCTGCGCCTGTTGATAACCTGCCCACAACCGCTGCCACATACGTGCCCGCACCTGGCGCACCTTCTGCAGGTTGATCTGCCGCAGCCCCAGCCTCGCCGCCAGCGCCGAGTCATCCAGCAACTCGCTTTCGTGCAGCACCTGGGCGAACGAAAGGATTTCCGCCCGCGAGGCCACGTCGAACAGCGCCGGGCTGTTCAGTTGCTCGGGCCACAGGCTGCGGTCCAGGCTGACCTGGGGTGAAGGGGCGGCTTGCACGGCCAGGCTCAGCAGAGCGGCCAGCAAGGCAAAGGCAGTGCGCACGGTCGAAGGCTCCGCAACGGCAAAACGCGAACTATAGCGCCTGCATCGGCCATGGTCTGTGACTATCGTCGCCATAGTTTGGACTTGCACCGCCCAGCCCGTAGAATCCTCGACCAACGATGCCAGGAGCCGACCCGATGCTGACGGTGATTTCCCCCGCCAAGACCCTCGACTACGACACCCCGCCAGTAACCGAGCGTTTCACCCTGCCCCAGTACCTGGATGACTCCCAGGCGCTGATCCAGCAGCTGCGCGAACTGTCGCCAGCGCAGATCAGCGAACTGATGCACCTGTCCGACAAGCTCGCGGGCCTGAATGCCGCTCGTTTCGGCAGCTGGACCCCAGACTTCACCCCCGCCAATGCCAAACAGGCGCTGCTGGCGTTCAAGGGTGACGTGTACACCGGCCTCGACGCCGAAAGCCTGGCTGAAGACGACTTCAGTTACGCACAAGACCACCTGCGCATGCTTTCTGGCCTGTACGGCCTGCTGCGCCCGCTGGACCTGATGCAGCCCTACCGCCTGGAAATGGGCACCAAGCTGGCCAACGCACGCGGCAAGGACCTGTACGCCTTCTGGGGCACACGCATCAGCGAATGGCTGAACGAGGCCCTGGCCGAACAGGGTGATGACGTGCTGCTGAACCTGGCCAGCAATGAGTACTTCAGCGCGGTGAAACGCAGCGCGCTGAAGGCCCGGGTGATCAATGTCGATTTCAAGGACCTGAAGAACGGCCAGTACAAGATCATCAGCTTCTACGCCAAGAAAGCCCGCGGCATGATGAGCCGCTTCGTCATCCAGCAGCGCATCAGCGACCCAGAGCAGCTCAAGCAGTTCGATGTGCAGGGCTATTACTACAGTGCCGAGCAGTCCAAGCCGGACCATCTGGTGTTCCTGCGCGATCACCCTGCCGATTAAGCCTGCAAAGCCCTCTTCGCGGGCGTGTCCGCGAAGGGGCCATCAGCCAAGCCCCATCCCCTCCGCCCTGCAACAGGGCACGATGCAAATCGCCATCACGCCATAAATCAGGCGCCAACAAATCGACATGCCTACCTTTATCGCCAAACGCCATAAGACCGTTCATACCTTTTTTGACGAATTTTGAAAAATATTTTCCGATACTGGCATAAAAACATCTCGTAACAGTTACACCCTTGATACACGGGGGTGAAACACCCGCGTGCTATCAAATTGAAACTGCCTACAACTGAATAAATATTTAGAAATCTTTCATCCGAGCGAAACCGGCTCAGGAACTTCTGCTAGGAGCAATCGCTCATAGTGCCGTAACGATTTTCCTGCCTGTGGGCTGTGAGAGATGACTTACAGATGACAACGGCAGGTATCCACTACCGTGCCCTTACAACTTCGACAGGTACTACGGGAACACCCCAAGACCGTGTCCATGCTGGAGATACGCGCCCCTTAAAAATCGTCCTAGTGGTTGATTTCAAAGGATTTATCCACTTGAAAAAACAAGCACAGCAACGCGCCAAGTAGCGCATTGCAATAAAGACGGCTGCATTTCAGGGCACGTTTTTTAATTGATGGCTTTTTACTGCCAACTTTGAGCGCATAACTTTTTGCGCTCCGGATTTATTTTGCCTGCGCTCGGCGAAGTGTGCATTCGCCATGGATCCGTGCGCCCGAAAACTGTTGTTAATCAACCCAGCCCGGCACTCTGCGGAGGCGCCGGCGTGATAAACACATGAGGTGATAGCGATGCGTATCAGCATCTTTGGTTTGGGTTATGTGGGTGCAGTCTGTGCAGGCTGCCTGACGGCGCGTGGCCATGAAGTGATCGGTGTGGACGTGTCCAGCACCAAGATCGACCTGATCAACCAGGGCAAGTCGCCCATCGTCGAACCTGGCCTGGAAGCACTGCTGCAACAGGGCATCGCCAATGGCCGCCTGCGTGGCACCACCGACTTCGCCGAAGCCATCCGTGCCAGCGATGTGTCGATGATCTGCGTGGGTACGCCCAGCAAGAAAAACGGCGACCTGGGCCTTGAGTACATCGAATCGGTGTGCCGTGAAATCGGCTACGTGCTGCGTGACACCACCCGCCGTCACACCATCGTGGTGCGCAGCACCGTGCTGCCGGGCACCGTCAAGAATGTGGTCATCCCGATCCTCGAAGACTGCTCGGGCAAAAAGGCCGGCGTCGACTTCGGTGTCGCGGTCAACCCGGAATTCCTGCGTGAAAGCACCGCCATCAAGGACTACGACCAGCCACCGATGACGGTTATCGGCGAACTGGACAGCGCCAGCGGCGACATCCTCCAGGCCCTGTACGAAGAGCTTGACGCCCCGGTCATCCGCAAGCCGATCGAGGTGGCCGAGATGATCAAGTACACCTGCAACGTGTGGCACGCCACCAAGGTCACCTTCGCCAACGAAATCGGCAACATTGCCAAGGCGGTAGGCGTTGATGGCCGTGAAGTGATGGACGTGGTCTGCCAGGACACGGTGCTGAACCTGTCCCAGTACTACATGCGCCCAGGTTTCGCCTTCGGCGGCTCGTGCCTGCCCAAGGACGTGCGTGCCCTCACCTACCGTGCTGCCAGTCTCGATGTGCGCGCACCGCTGCTCGACTCGCTGATGCGCAGCAACGAATCGCAGGTGCAGAACGCTTTCGAGCTGATCGAAGCCCACGACAAGCGCAAGGTCGCCCTGCTGGGCCTGAGCTTCAAAGCCGGCACCGACGACCTGCGCGAAAGCCCACTGGTCGAGCTGGCCGAGCGCCTGATCGGCAAGGGCTACCAGTTGGACATCTACGACGAGAACGTCCAGTACGCCCGCGTCCACGGCGCCAACAAGGACTACATCGAATCGAAGATCCCGCATGTGTCGTCGCTGCTCAATGCCAACTTCCAGCAGGTGATCGACAACGCCGACATCATCGTCCTCGGCAACCGTGACGAGCAGTTCCGCGCGCTGGCCCAGCAAGCGCCAGCTGGCAAGCAAGTAATCGACTTGGTCGGTTTCATGAGCAAACCAACCTGCACCACCAGCCGTACCGAAGGCATCTGCTGGTAAGTGCCTGACCGGGCAGCGCAAGCCCTCCCCACTTGCGCTGCCCACCCTCCCCCGAATTCTCGACGGATGCTGAACATGCAAAGGCTCCAGACCGTGCTGTTGCAGTGCGCCGGGTGGCTGCTCTACATGAGCCTGCTCATGCTGATCGCCCTGGCCCTGCCAGCCGATATCTTCGACTCGCAATCGAAGCACTTCATCTTCCTGGTCGGCGCAGTCGGCATCTGGCGCTATTCCATGGGCGCCACCCATTTCATCCGCGGCATGATCTTCCTCTACGGCGTGTACCCGTACCTGCGCCGCAAGGTGCAGAAAATGGGCACTGCTGCCGACCCGTCGCACGTTTACCTGATGGTGACCAGCTTCCGCATCGAAGCGCTGACCACCGCCCAGGTGTACAGCTCGGTGATCCGCGAGGCGATCAACTGCGGCTTCCCCACCACCGTGGTCTGCTCACTGGTGGAAATGTCCGATGAGCTGCTGGTGAAAAGCCTGTGGGCCAAATACAACCCACCAGCCCATGTGAAGCTGGACATCGTGCGCATCGCCGGCACCGGCAAGCGCGATGGCCTGGCCTACGGCTTCCGCGCCATCTCACGCATGCTGCCGGACGAGAACGCCGTGGTGGCGGTGATCGACGGGGACACCGTGCTGGCCGATGGCGTGGTACGCAAGACCGTACCGTGGTTCAAGCTGTTCCCCAACGTCGGTGGCCTGACCACCAACGAATTCTGCGAGGTGCGCGGCGGCTACATCATGAGCGAGTGGCACAAGCTGCGCTTCGCCCAGCGCCACATCAACATGTGCTCGATGGCACTGAGCAAGCGCGTGCTGACCATGACCGGGCGCATGTCGATGTTCCGCGCCAGCGTGGTGACCAACCCCGAATTCATCGCCGATGTTGAAAGCGACTCACTGATGCACTGGCGCCTGGGCCGCTTCAAGTTCCTCACCGGTGACGACAAGTCCAGCTGGTTCAGCCTGATGCGCCTGGGCTACGACACGTTCTACGTGCCGGACGCGGCCATCAACACGGTCGAGCACCCGCCGGAAAAAAGCTTCTTCAAAGCCAGCCGCAAGCTGATGTACCGCTGGTACGGCAACAACCTGCGGCAGAACTCCCGCGCACTGGGCCTGGGCCTGGGCCGCCTGGGGTTGTTCACCAGCATCGTGCTGTTCGACCAGCGCGTGTCGATGTGGACCAGCCTGCTGGGCCTGACCGTGGCGGTGATCGCCAGCCTCAAGTTCGGCCTGGCCTTCCTGCTGGTGTACCTGCTGTGGATCGGCATTACCCGCCTGATCCTCACCATCATGCTGCTGTGCTCCGGCCACAACGTAGGCCCGGCCTACCCGCTGATTCTCTATTACAACCAGATCATCGGCGCACTGATGAAGATCTACGTGTTCTTCCGCCTCGACAAACAGTCGTGGACGCGTCAGCCCACTGCCCTCAAGCGTGACCTCGCCAGCTTTCAACAATGGTTCAACACCTGGTCCTCGCGGACCATGACCTTCTCGGCTGCCAGCATCTTCGTTGCTGTGCTGTTCATGGTCGTGTGAGCCCAACCCGGATCGGATCTAACAGGAACAAACCACCATGAATACCGCCGTGAACGTCAATGTCGTGCATGAGTCCGAAGCCCAGCGCCAACACGCCCGGGTACGCATTCCCGCCAAGCTGCGCTTCCTGGACGCCCAGCGCCAGACCCACGAAGTCAAGGTCGACGACCTTTCCGCAGGAGGCCTGAGCTTCCACACCAAGCAGCAGCTGACGGTAGGCGATGTACTGCGCGGGCGCCTGCAGTTCGTGGTCGACAACCTGGGCCTGTCGATCGACATCGAGTTCCAGGTGCGCTCGTACAACCCGGACAATGGCCGTACCGGCGCGCAGTTCCAGAACCTTGAACCACGCGACATCGCCACGCTGCGGCACATCATCACCAGCCACCTGTCCGGTGAGCTGATCAGCATCGGCGACGTGCTCAGTACCCTGCAGCGCGACAACTTCACCAAGGCGCGCAAGCAGAAGGACGGTGGTTCTGGCCTGAGCGCCTTCGGCCGGCTCAAGGCCGTTACCGTCACCCTCGGCGTGTTCGTGGTCGGCGTTGCAGCTTTTGGCTTCGTCGCCAAGTCGCTGTACGGCATGTACTTCGTCAGCCATGCCGAAGCGGGTGTGGTCGCGGTACCGACCACCACCGTCACCATGCCGCGCGACGGTACTGTGAGCAGCCTGGTCGAAAGTGGCGGGCAGATCGCCAAGGGCGCGCCACTGGCCAGCTTCACCACCAGCATGCTGGACATGCTCAAGGGCAACCTTGAAGACGCACAGCTGGAGCCGGCGAAGATCGAGGAGCTGTTCGGCAAGCAGCTGTCCGGCACCCTCACCAGCCCCTGCGATTGCGTGGTCGCCCGCCAGTTGGTGGACGATGGCCAGTACGCAGCTAAAGGCCAGGCGATCTTCCAGCTGATCCCGCGCACCACCACGCCGATGGTCGAGGCCCGCTTCAGCTACCGCCAGTTCGACGAGGTCAAGCCGGGTACCCGGGTCAACTTCCAGGTCGCCGGCGAAGACGAAGTGCGCACCGGCCAGATCGTCAGCAGCACCAGCCTCAACAGCGAAGACCTGTCCTCCGACATCCGCGTGCAGATCAAGCCTGACACTGGAATGCCCGCCGAACTGGCCGGCCGCCCGGCTTCGGTCAACAGCGACCGTGGCCCGTCTATGAACTGGCTGATCGACAAAGCAGTGGCCCGTGGGCTGTAAGAGGAACTTGCGATGACTAGCATGCCGCCGTTGCGAGGGCTTTGCCCTCGATCGCGACACAAGGCCGCTCCTACAGGGTCCGAGTCGTTCTCCCATCTGTCGCCTGGCACTCAACCTGTAGGAGCGGCCTTGCGTCGCGATCGAGCGCGCAGCGCTCGCCCATTCGCATGGTGCACACTCGCCCTGGCCATTACCCTGGCCGGCTGTGCCGGCCTGCCTGACCAGCGCCTGGCCAACGAAGCCATGAAGCGCGGCGACACGGCTTTGGCCGAGCGCAACTACAAGGCCCTGGCCGACCTGGGCTACAGCGAAGCACAAGTAGGCCTGGCAGACATCAAGGTGGCCACCCGCGACCCATCGCAAATCAAGGAAGCCGAGGCCACCTACCGCGCAGCGGCGGCCACTTCGCCCCGTGCCCAGGCGCGCCTTGGCCGCCTGCTGGTGGCCAAGCCCGACAGCACCCAGGCCGAACGCGAAGAAGCCGAAACCCTGCTCAAGCAGGCTGCGAAGCAGGGCGAAAGCAATACCCTGATTCCGCTGGCAATGCTCTACCTCAGCTACCCGCAGAGCTTCCCCAAGGTCAATGCGCAGCAGCAGATCGACCAATGGCGCGCCGCCGGCAACCCGGAAGCGGGCCTGGCCCAAGTGCTGCTGTACCGCACCCAGGGCACCTACGACCAGCACCTGGGCGACGTGGAGAAGATCTGCAAGGCCGCCCTGAACAGCACCGACATCTGCTACGTCGAACTGGCCACCGTGTACCAGAAGCGTGGCCAGGCCGACCAGCAAGCCGCCCTGCTCGCCCAGTTGAAGTCCGCCTACGCCCGTGGCGCGGTGCCGGCCACTCGGGTCGACAGTGTTGCCCGGGTGCTGGCCGACCGCAGCCTTGGCCAGACCGACGAGAAAACCGCCAAGGACCTGCTTGAGCAGGTGGCCCCCGCCAACCCGGCATCCTGGGTCAGCCTGGCGCAACTGCTGTACGACTTCCCCGAACTGGGCGATACCGACCAGCTAATGGCTTACATCGACAAGGGCCGCGAGGCCGAACAACCACGCGCCGAACTGTTGCTGGGCCGCCTGTACTACGAAGGCAAAACCCTGCCAGCCGACGCGAAAAAAGCCGAGCAGCACCTGCAAGCCGCCGCCGACGCTGGCGAAATCAGCGCCCATTACTACCTGGGCCAGCTGTACCGCCGTGGCTACCTGGGCAATGTCGAGCCGCAGAAAGCCGTCGATCACCTGCTGGCCGCCGCCCGTGGTGGGCAGAACAGCGCCGACTATGCCCTGGCCCAGCTGTTCAGCGAAGGCCACGGCATCCGCCCGCAACCGGGCAACGCCTGGGTGTTCGCCCAGCTGTCGCAGGCCAACCCGACGCCGCAATCGAGCGAACTGCTGCAGCAACTCGACCAGCAACTCACGCCTGACCAGCGCAGCCAGGCCCAGCAACTGTTGGGCCAGGAAAAGCGCGCACGCGGCAGCATGGCGCAGGGCGCGAACAGCACCCTGGCCCTCGAAGCCCTGCAAGACGACGAAAAAGAAGTAGACGGTGAGGACTCGCTATGACGCTCAATCCCTTCGTGAAAGCCGGCATCGGCCTGAGCTTCGCCCTGCTGTGGTCCTGCCCGACCCTGGCGGAAATGACCGCTGAAAAGAATTTTGGCCTGGACGTGAAAATCACCGGCCAGTCGGAAGACGACCGCGACCTGGGCACCCGCCCTGGTGGAGACGTCAACGGCCTGGGCCTGGACCTGCGCCCTTGGGTGTACGGCGAGCGCGGTAACTGGAGTGCCTATGCTATGGGCCAGGCCGTCGCCGCCACCGACACCATCGAAACCGACACCCTGCGCCAGAACGACGACGGCACCAGCACCGAAACCGGCGACGACAGCCGCCAACCGGACAAAAGCTACCTGGCCATGCGCGAGTTCTGGGTCGGCTACAGCGGCCTCACCGCCTACCCCGGCGAGCAACTGCGCTTCGGCCGCCAGCGCCTGCGCAGCGACGATGGCATGTGGCGCGACACCAACATCGAAGCATTGAACTGGACCTTCGACACCACCCTGCTCAAGGCCGACCTGGGCGTGGCCCAGCGCTTCAGCGAGTACCGCACCGACCTCACCGAACTGGCCCCGGAAGACAAGGACCGCACCCACATCTACGGCAACGTCGCCACGCAGTGGACGCCTGGCCATTGGGTTGGCGTGCGGGCACACCATACGCACGACAGCGGCAGCCTGAAAAACCCCGGCGAAACCGTCGACGCGCTGGACAAGACCCGCACTGGCGACTTGACCTGGCTGGGCCTGGAAGCCAACAGCGACGCCTACAACTGGCGCAACGACCACACCGTCAACTACTGGGGTAGCGTCACCTGGCTGACCGGTGACCGCGACACCCTCAGCAGCCAGGCCGTCGGCAACGATCAGGTTGCCACCGGCAAGCAGAGCGGCGACGTCAATGCATGGGCCACCGACCTTGGCATTCGCCTGCGCCTGGACCCGCAATGGCAGGTCGGTGCGGCCTACGCCCGTGGCAGCGGCGGTGGTGGCGACGACGGCTCGAACAACTTCGAGCAGACCGGCCTTGAGAGCAACCGCTCCAACTTCACCGGCACCCGCTCGCGCGTGCACCGCTTCGGCGAAGCTTTCCGTGGCGAGCTGGGCAACTTGCAGGCAGCCACCCTGTTCGCCTCCTGGCAGCTGCGCGACGACTACGACGCCAGCCTGATCTACCACAAATTCTGGCGGGTCGACGGTAACCAGAACATCGGCTCCAGCGGCATCAACGCGGTGGTCAACGACAACGGCGTGAACCGCCCGCTGGTCGACGGCGAAAAAGACCTTGGCCAGGAAATGGACGTGGTCGTGACCAAGTACTTCAAGCAAGGCCTGCTGCCGGCATCGATGAGCCAGGCCATCGACGAGCCGTCCGCTCTGGTGCGCCTGCGTGCCGGTGTATTCAAGCCGGGCGATGCCTACGGCAAGGAAGCGGACTCGTACATGCACCGCGCCTTCGTCGATGTGATCTGGCGCTTCTGAGGCCGGTAGGGGACTGACCGTTATGAACCTTCACCCGCACTTACGTCACAGCCTGTTGGCCAGCGCCTTGCTGCTGGCCAGCGGCCTGGCCGCTGCCGCAGAACCCCAGGTGATCGCCAAGGAGCTGCAGCAGGCCAAGACCTACACAGTGGCCAGCGCACCGATCGAACCGCTGCAGATGGACCCGCCAAAGCTGCCCGACTTGACCGGTTTCACCGCCGAGGCGGTGCAGAAGAAGATCGACCGTAGCCACAAAGGCAAGGTCAGCCTGCGCCGCATGTTCCAGGAGGACACCCTCAAGGAGTTCGTCGGCGGCGACAACAAGGCAGCCGAGTGGGTGCAGCGCCAGCACGGCATTCCGCAGGCGATCTTCGTCGATGACGGCCATGTCGACCTGGTCGAGCTGAGCAAGAAGGTGCCCAAACAGTACCTCAGCGAAGTCGAGCCCGGTGTGTACCTGGCGCGCCTGCCGATCGTGGTCGGGCAAAAGGGCATCCTCGAGATCGACGGCAAGGTCAAGCAGCTGCGCCTGTCCCAGGAGGGCGGTTCGTTCCTGGTCAACGACGGCAAGCTGTTCGTCACCGACACCCAGGTGACCGGCTGGCGGGAAAAGGACAATGGCCCGGCCACCTTCCGCTCGCCCAAGGAATTCCGCCCGTTCCTGCTGTCGTGGGGCGGCACCGAGACCTACATCGTCAACACCAGGATGGCCAGCTTCGGCTACGCCAAGTCCAAGTCGTATGGCGTGAGCATTTCGCAGTACACGCCGAACATGGCCAAGCGCATGGGCCGCCCGGAACCCACCGGCTGGATCATCGGCTCGGAATTCAGCGACATGTGGTACGGCTTCTATTGCTACGAAACCCAGGATTTCGTGGTCAAGGACAGCACCTACCGCGACAACATCGTCTACGGCATCGACCCGCACGACCGCTCGCACCGCCTGATCATCGCCGGCAACACGGTGTACGGCACCAAGAAGAAGCACGGCATCATCGTTTCGCGTGAGGTCAACGACAGCTGGATCATCAACAACAAGAGCTACGACAACAAGCTCTCGGGCGTAGTGATCGACCGTAACAGCGTCAACAACCTGGTGGCCTACAACGAGATTTACCGCAACCACACCGACGGCATCACCCTGTACGAAAGTGGCGACAACCTGATCTGGGGCAACAAGCTGATCAACAACCGCCGCCACGGCATCCGCGTGCGCAACAGCGTGAACATCCGTCTGTACGAAAACGTCGCCATGGCCAACGGCCTGGTCGGCGTGTACGGCCACATCAAGGACCTGTCCGACACCGACCGCGATATTGCCCTCGACCCGTTCGACACCAAGGTGTCGCTGATCGTGGTGGGTGGCGAGCTGGCGGCCAACGGCTCCGGCCCGCTGTCGATCGACTCGCCGCTGTCGGTCGAACTGTACAAGGTGTCCATGCTCGCCCCACGCAAGGCCAGCGGCATCAGCCTCAATGGCGTGCTGGGCGAGCGCCAGGACGAAATCCTCGACCTGCTGGTACGCCAGCAGAAGGCTGTGCTGATCGACCCGGTCGAACGCCAGACCGAAATGATCGATTAAGGAAGCCCAGACCATGACTCCACACCTGATGAAACTGCTGGGCCTGTCCGCCGCCCTTCTGGCGATCAGCCAGGGCGTGCGCGCCGAAGACGTCAAGGCCCCGACCTTCAGCGCCGAGCCCTGCTGCCAGCTGTGCCCCGAAGCGCACGATGCCAGCCGCTACACCACCCGCTACCAGCAGAACTTCACCACGCTGGTGCAGGCCAAGGGTGACTGGCTGTTCCGTACCCGCGAAGACCTGCGCACCGAGTTCACCACCACCCCGGCCGGCTACAAGCGCCTGCAACAAGTGCACGACGCGTTCAAGAAGCGTGGCGTGGAACTGGTGGTGGTGTACCAGCCGACCCGTGGCCTGGTGAACCGCAACATGCTCAACCCGGCCGAGAAAGCCGCCTTCGACTACCCAAAGGCCCTGGGCAACTACCAGGCCATGCTCAAGCGCTTCGCCAGCATGGGCTACAACGTGCCCGACCTGTCGCCGCTGACCAACGAGCAACTGGCCGCCGCCGACCAGGGCAAGGACTTCTACTTCCGTGGCGACCAGCACTGGACGCCCTATGGCGCCGAGCGCGCGGCAAAAATCGTGGCCGACACCGTGCACAAGATGCCGGCCTTCGAAGGCATACCGCGCAAGGAATTCGAGACCAAGAAGTCCGGGCGCATGGGCAAGACCGGCACCCTGCATAACGTAGCCGGCCAGCTGTGCGGCACCAGCTACGCGGTGCAGTACATGGACCAGTTCGCCACCGAGCCGAAAGGTTCGAGCGGCGGCGACGACCTGTTCGGTGACGGCGGCAACGCGCAGATCACCCTGGTCGGCACCAGCCACAGTGGCAAGAACTACAACTTCTCGGGCTTCCTCGAGCAATACATCGGCGCCGACGTGCTCAACGTCGCCTTCCCTGGCGGTGGCCTGGAGGGCTCGATGATCCAGTACCTGGGCAGCGAGGAATTCCAGAAGCACCCGCCGAAGATCCTGGTGTGGGAGTTCTCCCCGCTGTACCGCCTGGACCAGGAAACCATCTGGCGGCAAATCCTTGGCCTGCTCGATGACGGCTGCGACGACCGCCCTGCCCTGATGAGCGCCAGCACCACCCTCAAGCCCGGCAAGAACGAGCTGATGGTCAACGGCAAGGGCGGCGTGATCAAAGACTTGATCAACCGCAACCTGCAGATGGACGTGAAGTTCGAAGACCCGTCGGTGAAGGTGTTGCAAGCCACCCTCTGGTACCTCAACGGCCGCCACGAGGACATCAAGCTGGAAAAACCGGAAACCTCCGACACCGACGGCCGCTTCGTCTTCCAAATGCGTGAAGACGAAGACTGGGCCAGCCAGGGCCTGCTGGCGTTCGAGGTACAGGGGCCGGAAAGCGGCACCCAGAAGGTCGAGGCCAAGCTCTGCAAACGCAACAACTTCGCCGTGCCTGCGCAGACCGCGCAGGCCGGCCAGTGAGGCGATCCATGACCCTATTGAAGCGAATTTCCAGCCCCGCCCTGCTCGCTTTGGCCCTGTTTGGCGGTGCCGCGCACGCTGCGCTGGTACCCCCGCAGGGTTACTACGAGGGGATCGAAAAGCTCAAGACCGGCGACGGCAATTTCCGCTGCGAAGCGGCGCCCAAGCCGTACACCGGCGCGTTGCAGTTTCGCAGCAAATACGAAGGCTCTGACAAGGCGCGGGCAACGCTCAATGTTGCCTCGGAAAAGGCCTTCCGCAAGTCGACCGAAGACATCACCACGCTTGAGAAAGGCGTGAGCAAGATGGTTGGCCAGTACATGCGCGATGGCCGCCCGGCGCAGCTCGATTGCACCTTGGCCTGGCTGGGCACTTGGGCGCGCGCCGACGCATTGCTGTCCACCGACTACAACCACACCGGCAAGTCGATGCGCAAATGGGCACTGGGCAGCATGAGCGGCTCGTGGCTGCGCCTGAAGTTCTCCCACTCGCAGCCGCTGGCCGCGCACCAGGCTGAAGCCGAAGTCATCGAAAAATGGTTCGCCCGCCTGGCTGAACAGACCGTGCGCGACTGGAGCGACCTGCCGCTGGAGAAGATCAACAACCACAGCTACTGGGCGGCCTGGTCGGTCATGGCGACCGCTGTCGCCACCGACCGTCGCGACCTGTTCGACTGGGCCGTGAAGGAATACAAGGTGGGCGCCAACCAGGTGGATGACCAGGGCTTTCTGCCCAACGAAATCAAGCGCAAGCAGCGCGCACTGGCCTACCACAACTATGCCCTGCCGCCACTGGCGATGATTGCCAGCTTTGCCCAGGCCAATGGCGTGGACCTGCGCAAAGAGAACAACTTCGCCCTGCAGCGTCTGGGTGAAGGCGTACTGGCCGGTGCCCGCGACCCGAGCCAGTTCAAGGCCCGCACCGGCGAGAAGCAGGACATGAAGGACCTCAAGGTCGACAGCAAGTATGCCTGGCTCGAACCCTGGTGCGAACTGTACCACTGCGTCGGCGACACCCTGCAGCGCAAGCACGGCATGCAGCCGTTCAACAGCTTCCGGCTGGGCGGCGACCTGACCCGGGTCTACGACCCGAACGCAGAGAGCAAGAAATAGATGTCGCCTGGGTTAGGGCCGCTTTGCGGCCCATCAGGAATGAAGTGACAACGGTTTCCTCCAGCTTTTTGCTGGGGGGTTTGGGGGGCGCTTTGCCCTGGATGCTGTGAACAAATTAGGAGAACCGGGATGGTCTTCTCGTCCAACGTGTTCCTGTTCCTGTTCTTGCCGATCTTCCTCGGCCTGTACTACCTGAGCGGGCAACGTTATCGCAACCTGCTGCTGCTGATCGCCAGCTACATCTTCTATGCCTGGTGGCGGGTGGACTTCCTGGCCCTGTTCGCCGGGGTCACCCTGTGGAATTACTGGATCGGCCTCAAAGTGGGTGCCGCCGGTGTGCGCACCAAGCCCGCCCAGCGCTGGCTGCTGCTTGGCGTGGGTGTCGACCTGGCGATTCTCGGCTACTTCAAGTACGCCAACTTCGGCGTCGACAGCCTCAACGCGATCATGGCCTCGTTCGGCCTTGAGCCGTTCATCCTCACCCACGTGCTGCTGCCGATCGGTATCTCGTTCTACATCTTCGAGTCGATCAGTTACATCATCGACGTCTACCGTGGCGACACCCCGGCTACTCGCAACCTGATCGACTTCGCCGCGTTCGTGGCCATCTTCCCGCACCTGATCGCAGGCCCCGTGCTGCGCTTCAAGGACCTGGTCGAGCAATTCAACA
Organism: Pseudomonas sp. NY8896; assembly: GCF_039634505.1. NCBI lineage: Bacteria > Pseudomonadati > Pseudomonadota > Gammaproteobacteria > Pseudomonadales > Pseudomonadaceae > Pseudomonas > Pseudomonas sp. NY8896. The sequence goes on along the minus strand of NZ_CP132350.1, from coordinate 1,546,936 downwards.
ACCGCACCCACACCCTGGACAAGTTTTCCGAAGGCTGCACCCGCTTCATGCAGGGCTTCATCAAGAAAGTGTTCATCGCCGACACCCTGGCCGTGGTCGCCGACCACTGCTTCGCCCTGCAAAACCCGACCACGGGCGATGCCTGGCTGGGCGCGCTGGCGTACACCGCACAGCTGTACTTCGACTTCAGCGGCTACAGCGACATGGCCATCGGCCTGGGCCTGATGATGGGCTTCCGCTTCATGGAGAACTTCAAGCAGCCATACATCAGCCAATCGATCACCGAGTTCTGGCGGCGCTGGCACATCAGCCTGTCGACCTGGCTGCGCGACTACCTGTACATCACCCTGGGCGGTAACCGCAAAGGCACCTTCAACACCTACCGCAACCTGTTCCTGACCATGCTGCTGGGCGGCCTGTGGCACGGTGCCAACTTCACTTACATCATCTGGGGCGCCTGGCACGGCATGTGGCTGGCCATCGAACGCGCGCTGGGCATCGACACCAACCCGCAGCGCTTCAACCCGGTCAAATGGGCCTTCACCTTCCTGCTGGTGGTAGTCGGCTGGGTGATCTTCCGCGCCGAGAACCTGCACGTGGCCGGCCGCATGTACGGCGCCATGTTCAGCTTCGGCGACTGGCAGCTTTCGGAACTCAACAGTGCCCAGCTGACCGGCCTGCAGGTGGCGACCCTGGTCATCGCCTACCTCACCCTGGCGTTCTTCGGCCTACGCGACTTCTACCGCAATGCCAAACCGACGCCCAAGGCAACCCCGGTGCAGGTGAACAGCGATGGCTCGATCGGCCTGGACTGGACCCGGGTGATGACCCGCGCCCTGATTCTGCTGCTGTTCGTCGCCTCGATCCTCAAGCTTTCGGCGCAGAGCTACTCGCCGTTCCTGTACTTCCAGTTCTGAGGCCGATGACATGAACCGCACATTACGCATCACTTATTCCCTGTCGTTCCTTGGCTTGCTGGTGGGCATGGGCGTGTGGTCCACCGGTGGCCTGCAAAGCTTTCAGCGCACCGAGCAGATGACCCTGCTCAACGGCAAGCTGGCCAAGGCCGCCGAGACCCACTACGACGACGAGTTCCCGATCAAGCGTCTGGGCACGAACCTTTGGGCGGCCATGGACTTCAAGCTGTTCAACGAGGGCCGACCCGGTGTGGTACTGGGCCGCGACCAGTGGTTGTTCAGCGACGAAGAGTTCAAGCCCACCGCCGGTGCCGAACAACTGATGCAGGAAAACCTGGCGCTGATCCGTGGCGTGCGCGACACCTTGCAGCAGCACGGTAGCCAGCTGGTGCTGGCGATCATCCCGGCCAAGGCGCGCCTCTATTCGGAATACCTGGGCAAAGAGCAACCGGCCAGCCTGCACGATGACCTGTACAACCAGTTCCACGCCCAGGTACGCCAGGCCAACGTGTTCGCCCCAGACCTGCAAGCGGCCATGGAACAAGCCAAAGCCCGCGGCCAGGTATTCCTGCGCACCGACACCCACTGGACACCAATGGGCGCCGAAGTCGCCGCCCAGACGCTGGCCGAGGCGGTAAGCCGGCAGAACCTGCTCAACGGTGACCCGCAAACCTTCGTCACCGAAGCTGGCAGCACCGCGCCCTACAAAGGCGACCTGACCAACTTCCTGCCACTGGACCCTTTGTTCAGCAACCTGTTGCCGGCCCCGGACAACCTGCAGCAGCGCACCACCCGCCCGGTCGATGCCGAGGGTGACGCGGGGGACGCACTGTTCGCCGATAAGCAGATTCCGGTTGCGCTGGTGGGTACCAGCTACAGCGCCAACCCGCACTGGAACTTCCTTGGTGCCCTGCAGCAGGCCCTGAACAGCGACGTCGCCAACTACGCAGAAGACGGCCATGGCCCGCTGCTGCCAATGCTCAAGTACCTGCAAAGCGATGCCTTTAAAAACGCCGCACCGCAAGTGGTGGTGTGGGAATTCCCCGAGCGTTATCTGCCCATGAAAAACGACCTCAGCAGTTTCGATCCGCAGTGGATCGCGCAGCTGAAGAACACCCGTAAAACCGAAGAAAACCTGGCCTTGTCGTCCAACCAGACGCGCCACTGATCGATAGAGAGGAAACGCACATGACTACCAAGACTTCCATTGCCAAAGCCCTCACCCTCGCGGCCGGCCTGTCCCTTGCTTCCATGCAGGCCTTCGCCGGCGCGGATGCCGCGCTGTATGGCCCGAGCGCGCCGAAAGGCTCGACCTTCGTGCGCCTGTACAACGCGGCCAGCGCACCGGCCGCCGCCTCGGTCGGCAACACCCAGATCAAGCAGGTTGGCGCCCAGGCCAGCAGCGACTTCAGCTTCCTGCCAGGCGGCGACTACACAGCCCAGGTCGGCGGCAAGAGCGTGCCGGTCAAGCTGGCCTCGGACAAGTACTACACCCTGGTCAACAGCAGCAGCGGCAACCCGCAGTTGATCGAAGAACCACCGTTCAAGAACAAGCAGAAAGCCCTGGTGCGCGTGCAGAACCTGAGCGACCAGCAGCTGACCCTGAAAACCGCCGACGGCAAGACCGAAGTGGTCAAGCCGGTGGCCGCAAACGGCCGGGGCGAACGCGAAATCAACCCGGTCAAGGTCAACCTGGCGCTGTACCAAGGTGACAAGAAAGTGGGTGACGTGAAACCCGTCGCCCTGGAGCGCGGCGAAGCCGCCGTGCTGTATGTAACGGGTTCCGGCAACGCCTTGTCGCCGGTGTGGGTAACTCGCCCCGTGGCTAGCAACTGATCCCCCTGCCTTTAACGACTATTGGAGAAACATGATGATCCCGGTAATTCTTTCTGGTGGTAGCGGTTCGCGTCTGTGGCCTCTGTCGCGCAAGCAGTTCCCAAAACAGTTCCTGGCCCTGACCGGCGAACACACCCTGTTCCAGCAAACCATCGAGCGCCTGGCGTTCGAAGGCATGGACACACCGATCGTGGTCTGCAACAAGGACCACAAGTTCATCGTCCAGGAACAGCTGGCTGCGCTGAAGCTGGAAACCCAAGGCATCCTGATGGAGCCGTTCGGCCGTAACACCGCGCCGGCCGTGGCCATGGCCGCCATGAAACTGGTCAACGAAGGCCGCGACGAGCTGATGCTGGTACTGCCAGCCGACCACGTGATCGACGACCAGAAGGCCCTGCAGCGCGCCCTGGCCCTGGCCACCATCGCCGCCGAGCGTGGCGAGATGGTGCTGTTCGGCGTGCCGGCGACCAAGCCGGAAACCGGCTACGGCTACATCCGCTCCAGCCAGGATGCCCTGCTGCCCGAAGGCGTGGCACGCGTGGCCCAGTTTGTCGAGAAACCCGATGAGAAACGCGCCGCCGAGTTCGTCCAGGCCGGTGGCTACTTCTGGAACAGCGGCATGTTCCTGTTCCGCGCCAGCCGCTTCCTCGAAGAGCTGAAAAAGCACGACGGCGACATCTACGACACCTGCGTGCTGGCGCTGGAGCGCAGCGAGGAAGACGGCGATGTGCTGAGCATCGACGAAGCCACCTTCGCCTGCTGCCCGGACAACTCCATCGACTACGCGGTGATGGAAAAAACCCAGCGCGCCTGCGTAGTGCCGATGTCGGCCGGCTGGAGCGACGTGGGCTGCTGGTCATCGCTGTGGGAAGTGCACGAGAAGGACGACAACGGCAACGTCACCAAGGGCGACGTGGTGGTGCAGGACAGCCGCAATTGCATGATCCACGGCAACGGCAAGCTGGTGTCGGTGATCGGCCTGGAAAACATCGTGGTGGTCGAAACCAAGGACGCCATGATGATTGCCCACAAGGACAAGGTCCAGGGCGTCAAGCAGATGGTCAAGACCCTCGACGAACAGGGTCGCACTGAAACCCAGAACCACCTGGAAGTGTATCGCCCGTGGGGCTCGTACGACTCGGTGGACATGGGTGGCCGCTTCCAGGTCAAGCACATCACCGTCAAGCCGGGTGCCAGCCTGTCGCTGCAGATGCACCACCACCGCGCCGAGCATTGGATCGTGGTGTCCGGTACCGCCGAGGTCACCTGCGACGAGAACGTGTTCCTGCTGACCGAAAACCAGTCGACCTACATCCCGATCGCGTCGGTGCACCGCCTGCGCAACCCAGGCAAGATCCCGCTGGAGATCATCGAAGTGCAGTCCGGCAGTTATTTGGGCGAGGATGACATCGAGCGCTTCGAGGATGTGTATGGACGGACATCGACGCCGGTGGAGCGAGGTGTTTCGGTCAAGACGATTGCGCAGTAAGTAAACCCCTGGGGCCGCTTTGCGGCCCTTTCTCGACACGAGGGCGAAGCCCTCGCGCTTTTGAGCCCTCCCCCATTTCAGGCTACGATGGTCAGACCCCGCGCAACCAAGGTCTTCAAGCCCAATGATCATCGGTGCCTTCCTCATCCTCACCTGGCTGGTGCTGCTGTTGCGCTACCCGGCCAAGGCCTTGCCGATTTCGCTGGCCGCCGTTTGCGGCCTGGGCCTGGTAGCCCTGTTCGTTGCCTGGCAGGAAAACCGCGAAGCCTCGCAATTGGCCCGCCTGGACCTGCGCCTGAGCTACGCTCCCGAGCAGTGCCCTGCCGACCGCGCCCTGCAGGTACGCATGAAAAACGGCAACAAGGCCCCGCTCACCGAGCTTCGTTGGCGGGTAGCGGCGTATGCGCCGGGCGATACCGTGAACCTGGCCGAGAATACCTACAACGCACCGCGTTACCGTGGACCGGGTGAGTTGCAGCCGGGAGCCGAGTGGAAAGATTGCCTGCCGGTGCCGCCGCTGCGCTCCGGGTACCGGCCACAGACCCTGGAATTTCGTGCCGAGCATCTGCAAGGTACATTCGCCAATTAATCGAAGGCCTCTCCCATGCCCACTGTCCTGATCACAGGTTGTTCCAGCGGCATCGGCCGCGCCTTGGCCGATGCTTTTCGCGATGCCGGCCACCACGTCTGGGCCACTGCCCGCAAGCCTGAAGATGTCGAGCAACTGAGCGCCGCCGGCTACACCGCCCGGCAGTTGGATGTGAACGACGGCGAGGCGCTGGCCCGCTTGGCCGACGAACTGGAAAGCCTCGACATCCTGATCAACAACGCCGGATACGGCGCCATGGGCCCGTTGCTCGATGGCGGCGTGGATGCCCTGCGCCAGCAGTTCGAAACCAACGTCTTCGCCGTAGTCGGCGTTACCCGTGCGCTGTTCCCGCTGCTACGCCGCTCACGGGGCCTGGTGGTGAACATCGGCAGCGTCTCCGGTGTGCTGGTCACGCCATTCGCCGGTGCCTACTGCGCCTCGAAAGCCGCCGTGCATGCGCTGAGCGATGCCTTGCGCCTGGAGCTGGCGCCGTTCGGTGTGCAGGTAATGGAAGTGCAGCCTGGGGCAATTGCCACGCAGTTCGCCAGCCATGCCCAGCGCCAGGCCGAGCAGGTGCTGGCGGCGGATTCACCGTGGTGGCCGCTGCGCGAGCATGTGCAGGCACGGGCGCGGGCTTCGCAGGACAGGCCGACTTCGGCGGCGGTGTTTGCCCGGGGGGTGTTGGCGGCAGTCGGCAAGTCGCCGGTACCGGGGGTGGTGCGGTTGGGCAATGGCAGTACCGCGCTGCCGCTGATGGCCCGGTTGCTGCCACGGCGGTTGCTGGACTGGGCGTTACGCAAGCGCTTTGGGCTGCTGCGGCCGCTCTGAGTTTTCGGATGCCCTGGGGCTGCTGTGCAGCCCATCGCGACACAAGGCCGCTCCTACAGGCAGTCGCGGTCTCCTGTAGGAGCGGCCTTGTGTCGCGATGGGCCGCACAGCGGCCCCGCTTTCTAGGCTTTGTTCGCTGGCTGCTCATCAAACGCCTGCCAGCCACCCCCCAAGGCCTTGTACAACCCCACCAGCGCCTGCGACACCGCTGCCGAGCTGTCGATCCACTGCTCCTCGCTGGCCAGCAATGCCCCTTGCACTGTCAGCACATTGAGAAAGTCCACCGCCCCTTCCACATACTGGCGCTGGGCGGTTTCCAGGGCGATGCGGTTCTGCCGCACGGCCTCGGCCAAATGGTCGCGGCGCAACTGGCTGGCGTTGTACAGGCGTAGCACATCGTCAATTTCATGCCAGGCCCCCAGCACCACCTTGCGGTAGTTCAGCGCGGCCTCTTGCTGCTGCGCCTCGCGCAGTTCCAGGGTGCCCTTGAGCCGGCCACCCTCGAAGATCGGCAGCGACAGCTGAGGCCCGAAAGCAAACCGACGCGAATCCCAGCCACCAAAATCAGACAGCTGCATGGCCTGGAAACCGACACTGCCCGACAGCCGGATGCTCGGGTAGAAATCTGCCTTGGCCACACCGATGCTGGCGGTGGCGGCATGCAGGCGGGCCTCGGCCTGGCGGATGTCCGGGCGGCGCTCGGCCAGTTCGGACGGCAAGCCAATGGCAAACTTCTGCTGCGGCGCGGGCAGCTCGCCGCCCTGCAGCAATTCGGCCTGCAAACTGCGTGGCGGTTCGGCAGCGAGCAGGCTGAGGGCGTTGATCAGGTCATCACGGCGGGCTTCCAGGCTGGGCAGTCGCGACTCGATCGACGCGACCTGAGCGCTGGCCTGGGCCACATCCAGGCGCGTGGCAACGCCTTCGGCCTGGCGGTCTTCGGACAGCTTCAGGCTGTGCCGGGCAACCTTGAGGTTGTCCTGCGTCACATCCAGGGTGTGCTGCACCGCGCGCAGCTGGATGTAGTTGCCGGCGGTTTCCGACAGCAGGGCAAGCAGCACCCCACGGCGGTCGTTCTCAGCCACTTCGACGCTGGCATCGGCAGCCTCGACCTGGCGTCGTACGCGGCCCCAAAGGTCCAACTCCCAACCTGCCACCAGGTCGCCTTGCCAGAGGTTGTACGCCGCTTTACCCGCTTTGCCGGACGGGTCGCTGAGGCCTTCGGCGCTGTTACGCGCGCGGCTGTAGCCGGCGTTGGCGTCCACCGACGGCATTTCGTCGGCGGCCACGGTGCTGCGCAGGGCACGGCTTTGCAGCAACCGTGCGCTGGCCATCTGCAGGTCGAGGTTGCGTTCGGCGACGCGCTGGATCAAGGCACTGAGCTGGGCATCGTGAAAGGATTCCCACCAGCGCAACTCCAGCGGTTCGGCCTGCGGCTGGCTGGCCGCTGCCTCACCCTGCAGCGGCGCCCACTGTTGCGGTGCCTGGCTGTCGGGGCGCCGAAAGTCCGGGCCCATGGTGCAGCCTGCCATCAGTACGGCCAGCAATAAAGGGCTCAAGCGAAATGCCGATTTCATCGTGCACTTACCTCTTTGCCGTCCAGCTTGTCACCACGGGTGTCGATGGTCGCTTCCACCGACATGCCCACACGTAGGCGGCTGAGCAGCGGCTGCCCGTCATCGAAGACGATTTTCACCGGGATGCGCTGCACCACCTTGGTGAAGTTGCCGGTGGCGTTGTCCGGTTTCACGGCAGCGAAGGTGACGCCGGTGGCGGGAGCGATACTTTCTACATGGCCGTGCAGCTTTTCGCCGGAGAAGGTATCGACGCTGATGCTCACCGGCTGGCCCGGTTGCACGTGGGTCAGCTGGGTTTCCTGGAAATTGCCGACCACATAGGCCTGTTGCAACGGCACCACCGACAGCAGGCGGGCGCCTGGGTTGACGTAGGCGCCGACGCGCAGGGCACGCTCGCCGACCATACCGTCCACCGGTGCAGTGATGCGGGTGTAGGACAGGTCGAGCTGAGCCTTTTCCAGCCCCGCTTCGGCACGTTTGAGCTGGCCATCGGCGCTGGCCACCTGAGCGGTGAGAATGTCCACTTGCTTGCGCGCCGCCACCAGCGCCGCCTGGGCATTGGCCAGGCGAGCACGGGCCTGGTCGACACCGCTGCGCGCCTGTTGGGCGTTCTGCACGGTACCGGCGCCCTGCTCGGCCAGGCGGCTGTAGCGGTTGACTTCATGGTCGGCGAACGCCGCTTCGGCCTGGGCCGCTTTGACAGCAGCCTCGGCCTGGGCAATCAGCGCCGCCTGGCGCTCCAGGGTGGCACGGGCATCGGCGCTTTGCGCCTGGGCTACCAGCAACTGCGCCTGCGCGGCATCCAGCGCGGCCTGGTAGTCACGGGCATCGATGGTCGCCAGCAACTGGCCTGCGGTGACCTGCTGGTTGTCTTCCACCAGCACGTCCTTGATGAAACCGGCGACTTTGGGCGCGACCACGGTGTAGTCGGCGATCACATAGGCGTCATTGGTGCTCTGGCGGTGGTCACTGCCCAACATCCAGGGGCCGACGATGCCAGCCAGGACGGCCACGGCCAGCACCGAGCCGATGAACAGGGTTTTGCGGTTGTTGGTCATTTCAGCGGTTCTCGAATTCATCCAGGGTTCAGGCCACCGCACGCGGCGGATAGACCCGGGTAGGCACGAAAGGAATCAGGCAGATCAAGGCCACGGCAATGCAGGCCATGACGAGGTACATGTCGGCCGAGGTCAGGACCAACGCCTGGTCGTGGATGCGCTTGGCCAGGCCTGCAGCGCTGTCGTCGACCAGCGGCGCGTTGCCCAGGCTGTCCACCAGGTGGTTGGAATGGAAGTGCCGGCGCAGGGTGCCAAGGGCGTCCAGCAGGCCACCGGCAATCACGGCGGCCAAGCCCTTCACGGTGTTGAACCAGCTGGAGGCGAACGGGCCTTCCTGCGGGGTCATGCCATTGGTGGACAGCATCAGCAACGGCAGCACGGCCATCGGCTGGCCGAACACCTGCAGCAGGTAGAACGGGTAGAAGTCGCCACGGATCCATTCGCTGGTCAGCAGGCTGCTGCCGACACAGGACACCGCCAGCATCGCCAGGCCGATACCCAGCACCCAGCGGCAGTCCACTGCACGGATGTTGCACAGTGCCGCCGTCAGCGGCAGGGCGATCAGTTGAGGCATGGCCACCAGCATCATCAGCGGGCTGGTCTGTGCCGGGCGGTAGCCTTGGATCTGCGCCAGGTAGGCCGAAGGAATGCTGCCCACGCCCGAGAGCACGATCAGCACACCGGCCAGTGTCACCAGCGCGAAACTCAGGTTGCGCCGCTGCAACATGCGCAACTGGAAGAACGGCAGCGGTTCGGACCACTCGTTGAACATGAACAGCACCAGCAACACCAAGCCACCGCCCAGCAGCCAGCAGATCAGCGGCGAATCGAACCAGCCCCAGCGGTCGCCCAGCGACAGGCCCAGTACGATGCAACTGATGGCGGGCAGGCCGAGCAGCACGCCACGCCAGTCGAACTGCTTGAAACGTTCCAGGCGCAGCGGGTCCTGCGGCAGGCCCCAGCCGACACAGACGATGGCCAGCAGCGAGGGCAGAATGATCTGCCAGAACGCCCATTGCCAACCGACATACTCGGTCCACAGCCCCGCCAACGGCGTGCCAAGGTTGGGGCCGAAGGTGGCGGTCAGCGCATAGCAGGCCAGGCCGTAGACCTTGATGCCCGGTGGCAGGAAGCGCAGGGCCACACTCATCAGCATCGGTGGCAAGGCCCCCGAAGCAAAGCCCTGCAGCACGCGCAGCAGCATCAGGCTGTGCAGGTTGGGGGCGAACGGTTGCAGCAAGCCGAGCACGGCGAACAGGCCGATGGCGCTCATGGTGAAGCGCCGCAGCGAGAAGGTGGTGGCCAGCCACGGCGCAAAGGCCATGGCCGAGACCGAGGCGGCGCTGTACACCGCCAGCAGCCAGGCACCTTCGTCAGCACCGATGCCCATGGCACCGCGGATATCGGCGAGGGAAATCTTGGTAACCGACTCGTTTAGGCCTGCGCACAGCACGGCCAGCAACACACCGAACAGCCCCACTACCACCTGCAGGCCAAACGCCGTCTGCGCAGGCGCGGCCGGCGCGGGGGCGGCGGCCAGCGCCGCAGGGGGCGCGGTCAGGGAACTCATGGGAATACATCTCCAGCAACAATTTCAGGGCTGGAGCAAGTTTAAGAAGGTCGAATGCTGACGAAAACTGACTTGTTGGCAGTTTTATATTGCGTCAGACGCAATCAATGGCGACATCACGGGTCAATGCGCCCACACGCTTTCAACGTCTGGCGCAGCCAACGGTGTGCGGGGTCGTTGTCGAAACGCGGGTGCCACGCCTGCTTCACATTGACTTTCTCCAACGGCACCGGGATTTCGAACGAGCGCAATGGCAGCTTCAGCCGCTGCACACTGTTGAGGATGTTGGCGGGTATCGGCAGGATCAAGTCCGAATCCGGCAGTGAGAACATCGCCGAGTGAAAGCTGGTGGTGATCAGGGCCACCCGCCGCTCTACCTTGTGGTTGGCCAACGCCACATCGATCGGCCCATTGGCCCGGCCGCGCCGCGATACGCTGATCTGCGGGTAGGCAGCAAAACGCTCTGGGGTGATCGGGGCGTCGAAAATCGGGTGCCCCACACGCGCCAGGCCCACGAAGTAGGTGCTGAACAGGCTCTGCACCTTGATTTCCGGGCCAAGTTCAACGGCCGAGCTGATGATCAAATCGATATGCCCGTTGCGCAGCACCGCATCATCGTCACCGCTGCCCTCCGGGACGAAGCGCAACACCGTTCGCGGCGCCTGGGCCAGCATCATGCTCAGCAATTGGGCGCCGTACAGGGCGATGAACAGGTCATTGGTGCGTATGTTGAAGGCACGGTCCAGGTTCACCAGGTCGACATCATCACGGCTACGGAACACCTGCCCGGCTTGCTCTACCAACCCATGCACCTGCTCGCGCAGGGCCAGCGCCCGCGGCGTGGGCACAAGGCCACGGCCGGCACGCACCAGGATCGGGTCACCCATGGCTTCGCGAATGCGCCCCAGTGTCCGGCTCATGGCCGCCGGGCTCAGGTTCATTCGCTGAGCTGCGCCGACCACGCTGCCCTCGTCGAGCAGGACATCGAGGGCGACGAGCAGGTTCATGTCCGGGAGTTGCATGGCCGTTTTCCGTTACAGCTGTGGGAATGGCGATGGTAACAGGTTGCTCGATTGCACCAGACGCAATGCGCTCGTGCGTTGTGGGGCATTTATTCACTGACCGTGTTCGGCCTTAAATAGAGCATTGGCAGGATCGGCCTCTTCGCGGGCGTGCCCGCGAAAGGGCCGATCCTGCAGATACACCCGCCAGCCATTGCCAAGGATCCTACATGCCCAGCTCCGTCCTGATCGCCATCGACGCCTCCCCGGCTTCCAGTGCCCTGCTGGCCCTCGCCCGCCGCTACTGCCGCCCTGGCGAGCACGAATTGCACGTGCTGCTGGCCATCGATTCCACCTTCGCCGTGCATGAGCAACCAGCGCCCTATACCACCGAAGAGCTGGAGGAATACCCCGCCGCCTGCGAGGAACAGCAGCATGCCGACCACGCCGTGACCGAGGCCGTGCGCGAACTGCAGCAAGCCGGCTTTGCCAGCCGGGGTTGCATGGTGGCTGGGCAGCCGGTCGATGTGATCGTGACTAAGGCGCACGAACTCAATTGCGAGCTGATCATCATGGGCCACCGTCACCTGTCGCGGCTGGGACGGTTGCTCGACCCTTCCATCAGCGCGAAGGTGATTGACCAGGTGAAGGTGCCGGTGTTGGTGGGGGCGGCGGGGTAGAAATCACAGAAGATTGGACGCTTGGCTCTGAGCTTCATTTGGGCATGCAGGTGCTCGCCATGATTTTTACAGCGCCTTTGAGATCGAGCGCCGCGCGGGCGGTGCTCGATGTTCCTGACTACAAATCTCTCAAGGCGAACTCGGCTTCACCACCACCGTACACGTCGTCCCCGCCGCCAGCAAAAACCCTTCCGGCACTTCATCGATGTGAATACGCACCGGCACCCGCTGCGCCAGCCGCACCCAGTTGAACGTAGGGTTCACATCGGCAATCAGCTCGCGGCTTTGCGGGTTGTCGCGGTCGTAGATGCCACGGGCGATGCTCTCCACATGCCCCTTGATGCGCTCGCCGCTCATCATCTGCAGCTCGGCCTGGTCACCCACCTTCACGTGCGGCAGCTTGGTCTCTTCGAAGAAGCCGTACACCCAGAACGAGTTCTCATCGACCACCGCCATCACCGCCTCACCGGTACGCGCATAGTCGCCCTTGTGGATGTTCAGGTTGGTCACATAGCCATCCACCGTGGCCACGATGTGCGTGCGCTTGAGGTTCAGTTCGGCTGCGGCCAGTTCAGCAAGGGCTTGCTGGTAATCGGCTTGGGCAGCGTTGGCAATGTTGCTGGCATCGTCGCGGTTTTCCTTGGAGATCACCAGGTTGTCCATGTCGGCCCGGCGCTTGGCGTTGACCTTGCGCATTTCCCAGGTGGCCTTGCGCGAGGCGACCAGCGCCTTGGCCTGGTCGACCGCCAACTGGTAGTGCTCGGGGTCGATCTGGATCAGCAGGTCGCCCTTCTTCACCCGCTGGTTGTCCTTGACCGGTACGTCCACCACGTAGCCGGGCACGTCGGCGGCGACGTTGATGATGTCGGCACGCACGCGGCCGTCGCGGGTCCATGGGGTGGTCATGTAGTGCAACCACAACTGGCGACCGATGGCCACGGCAGCGACCAGCACCAGCAGGGTGGCGATCAGGCTGAAGAACTTTTTCATCGAAGGTTTCTCACCAGTAGACAGTAAGCGCCATGGCGCCGAACAGGCAGACGAACAGGCTCAGGCGCAGCAGCGCCGGGTGCCAGAAGAAACGGTAGCCATCATGGCTGGCGATGAACCGGTCCAGGCCCCAGGCCAGGCCCAGGGCGAACAGGAACATCAAGGTCATGGTGGGCATGTACACGCCATGGAAGGCGATTTCACGGGGCATGGTGCAATCCTTTCGCCGGTGCCAGTGGCGACTGTGGGTCCAGCAGGGAAGAACGGATGAAGTGCAGGTAGCTTTGCGCACGGCGCAGCACCGAGGTGTCGAAGTGCCGGGCGAACGGCTCGTCGGTGGCCTGCACGCGGGCGATGGCATGGTCCACGGCCACCAATGCACGCTCGTGGTTGCTGGCGCTTGGCTGCAGGAACAACCGCGCCAGGGCACGGCCCATGACGCGAATCGCCTGGCGCCACGGCTGCGACTCTGCGTAGGCCGGGTGCACCGGCGCACGGGCCTGCTCCTTGCGCAACTCGATCACGGCGTGGCCGATTTCCAGCACGGTGAACATCCAGCCCATCAACTGGCTCTGCACCTGCGGCTTGCCCGCCGCCAGGCCATAGGCCTGGTGCAACAGGTCGCGGGTGCGGCTTTCGAACGCCGTGCCGATGCCGCGCAGGCGACCACTGATGGCGAACAGCACCTGCTCACGCAGCTCCTGTTCCAGCCGGCTCCACAACCAGCGGCTGTTGGGCGGCAGGATGATCGCCCCGGCGGCGGCACAGACGAACATCCCGATCACCATGCCGATGTAGTCGTTGATGAAGGTGTAGGGGTCATACACGGTGAGGTTGTTCGGCACCGAGCCAATCGCGAAAAACACCAGCAAGCCGATGCCGTAGCCGGCATAGGCCGGGCGCGACGACAGAAACGCGCCCAACACGAACACAGGTGCCAGCACCATGCACAGCAGCGGGAAACCGTCGATCCAGGGGAACACGAAGAACGTTTCGAAGAACCCGACAAAAGCACCGATGGCCGTGCCGCAGGCCATCTGGAACGACATGCGCTTGGGGTTCGGCGACGCCGCCGAAAGGCCCACGGTGACGGTGGCGATCAGGGTCATCATGGCGCCGCTGGGCCAGTCACTGAGTAGCCAGTAGCTACCCAGCAGCAACAGCACCGCCGAGGCACGCACACCGGCGGCCAGCGACACCAGCCAGCTGGTCTGCGCCACGTAGGGCTCGTCCCACTGCTCGCGCTGGTGTGTGTGCGCGGCCAGCGAGGCATGGGTTTCGGCGTAGCTGAACATCTCGTCGACGAAGCGATACAGCAGTTCGAACGCAGTGTGAAAGTCGAGCAAGTCGGATTCACTGGGGTCGGTCGCCAGGTATTCGGCCCGCAAGCCGCGCACCTGGGCCTGCAAGCCTTCTTTGTAGGCGGCCAGCTCCAGGGTCAGGCGCAGTGCATCGGCGTCGGTCAACGCCCGCCCCACGTAGGGCTGCAGCAGCTCCACCAAGGTATTCAGGCCCGGCTCGATGGCACTGACGATCTGCAGGGGGCCACGGGCACGCAGCCGCTCCAGCAAGCGGTGCAGGGCGTTGAAGCGCGTGGTGATGGCCATGAACTCACTGTTCATCCGCACCAGCCGACCACTGCGGCGGCGCATGTGCGGGTCTTCGAAGGCGGTGACGTTGCGCAAGCTTTCAAGGCCTACGGCCTCTGCCACGAAACGCACGTTGCTGCTCTCGAAACGGTCCTTTTGGCTATCGCCACGCAGGGCCTCGACCACCACCCCGGCGAACACGCCAAAGCGCTGGTACAGGGCGTTACGCATCGCGGCGCTGGCCGACTGCGGCAGGATTGCGGCACTGACGAAGGTCGACACCAGAATCCCCAGGGCAATCTCCAGCACCCGCCATACGGCTGCCATGAACGCCTGGTCAGGGTGCTGCAGCACCGGCAGGCCGATCATCGCAGCGGTGTAACCGGCCAGCACGAAGCCATAGGCGCGGAAGGTGCGGTAGCGCATGGCACCGGCCGAGCACAGGCCCACCCACAGCGCCAGGCTGGGCAGGAACAGCTCGGTGTTTTGCGGGAAGATGGCGATCAACGCCACCATCATCGCCGAGCCGGCCAGGGTGCCGAGCACCCGGTAGAAGCTTTTGGCGAACACATGCCCGCTTTGCGGCTGCATGACGATGAACACGGTGATCATGGCCGTGCGTGGTTGCGGCAGCTCAAGGCGCATGGCCAGCCACAACGTGATGAACGCGGCGGCCAGCACCTTGAAGATGTACACCCAGGTCACGCCGTCGGTGCGTGCCCAGGCAAAGAAGCCCCGGCGCCATTCCAGGCTTTGCAGCCAGCGCACGGGCAAACTGGAAGTGCTCATTCGGCGTTATCCGGCTTCTTGTCGAAAATGGCCAGGGTAGCCGGGGTTTTCGGCGCAGCCTGGCGTTCCTCCTTCGGCACATCCTGGCCGGCCTGCAGGCCGCCGCCCAGGGCGGTGACCAGCTCGGCATGGGCGACCAGGCGGGCGGCCTGCACCTGTTGCTGCACCTGCTGCTGGCGGAACAGCAATGTCTGCGCATTGAGCACGTTCAGGTAGTCGGTAAGGCCGCGCTGGAAGGCGACCATGGCGATGTCGTAGGTTTTCTGAGCTGCGGCGACGGACTCGGCCGCGAAGTGCGACTGCTCTTTCATCGACTCGCGGCGGATCAACTGGTCGGAAATGTTCTTCAGCGCACCAATCACGGTCTGGTTGTAGCGCGCCACCGCTACGTCGTACCCCGCCGAGGCCACGCCCAGCTCCGAACGCAGGCGGCCACCGTCGAAGATCGGCAAGCTGATCGCCGGGCCGACGTTGTAGTTGAACTTGCGCCCGGTCAGGAACTCCAGCGGGCCACCACCGGTAGCCATGAAGCCCAGGCTGCCGACCAGGTCGACGTTGGGGAAGAAGCCGGCATGGGCAACATCGATGCCACGCGCTTGAGCGGCCACCTGCCAGCGGCTGGCGACCACATCGGGGCGCTGGCCGACCAGTTCGGCAGGCAGGTTCGAGGGCAGCTTCAGCGGCGCGGCCAGGGCCAGGGTCGGGCGCTGCAACTGTGCGCCCTCCCCCGGGCCTTTGCCAGCCAACGCCGCCAGCTGGTTGCGGGTCAGGGCAATTTCTTCGTCGAGGCTGTCGAGCTGACGGTGGGTTTCCGGCAGCGGCGCTTCGGCCTGGCTGACTTCGAAGTGAGTGCCGATGCCGGCATCCAGGCGACGCTTGGCCAGCGCCAGGATCTGCTCCTGCTGCTCCAGTTCGGCCTTGACGATATCGCGCTGGGCAAAGTGCAGGCTCAGCTGGATGTAGGCGCGCACCACGTTGTTCTGCAGCTCCAGTTGCGCCTGGCGGGCTTCGGCCACGCTCATGTGCGCCTGGTCCACGGCCTGCTCACTGGCGTTGCGCTCGCGCCCCCACAGGTCGAGGGCGTAGCTGAAGCCAATGGCAGCGTTGTTGTCCCAGGTGTTGGCGCCCGACAGCGCGCCAGGGCCGTAGAACTGGTCTTCAGGCCAGTTGTGGCGCTTGAGCGTGGCCTGGCCGTTGGCCTGGAGCTTTTCCGCCGACTCGACCACGCCAGCCATGGCCTTGGCTTCGCGCACCCGCGCCGCGGCCATGGCCAGGCTTGGGCTGCCGGCCACGGCCAGGGCAATCCAGCGGTCCAGCTGCGGGTCGCCATAGGCGTGCCACCACTGCTGGTCAGGCCAATGGGCGTCGGTCGCGGCTTCGCGTATGGCCGCGTCGGTGGTCAAGGTATTGGCTTGCAGCGTCTTGCTTTGCGGGGCGATGCCCCAGGTTCCGATACAGCCACTCAAGGTGAGGGCAAGGGCACAGGCACTGAACGCATTGAGCGTTCTGATGATGCGACGCGGCACAGCTGCGATTTCCCGAGGAAGAGGTGAAGGGGCCGGGCAATTCTAGGGGGCGACAGCACTGGCGATAAGCGCAGATTCCTGCGAATCTTTGTTACCAAAACAGCGATAATCCGCCTTTGGTCGAAGGTAACTTTTCAGCTTTTTTGCGTTACTTCGTGACACAATTTTGTCCTCTACATCGAGAGTGACCCATGGACACCCTGCAAAACATGCGTGCTTTCAGTTGCGTAGCCCAGCTTGGCAGCTTTACCGCTGCTGCCGCGCAACTGGATACGACCACCGCGAACGTGTCGCGGGCGGTCTCCAACCTGGAAGCCCATCTGCAAACAAGGCTGCTCAACCGTACCACCCGCCGCATTGCGCTGACCGAGGCCGGCAAGCGTTACCTGATGCGTTGCGAACAGATTCTTACCTATGTGGAAGAAGCCGAAGCCGAAGCCAGCGATGCCCACGCCCGCCCGGCCGGGCAGTTGAAGGTGCACTCGATGACCGGGGTGGGCCAGCACTTCGTGGTCGATGCCATCGCCCGCTACCGCGAGTCGCACCCGGACGTCACCTTCGACCTGACCATGGCCAACCGCGTGCCCGACCTGCTCGACGAGGGTTATGACGTGTCCATCGTGCTGGCCACCGAACTGCCCGATTCGGGGTTCGTGTCACAGCGCCTTGGCATCACCTACAGCATCGTCTGCGCCTCGCCCGGCTACATCGCCCGCCACGGCACTGCGCACAAGCCCGCCGACCTGCTCAAGCATGCCTGCCTTCGCATGGTCAGCCCGGTGATCCCGCTGGAAAAGTGGCTGTTCGACGGACCGGAAGGCCAGGAGATGGTCAACATCACCAGCTCGCCGTTCATGGTCAACACCGCCGATGCCATGAAGACCGCGATCCGCAGCGGCATGGGCGTAGGCGTGCTGCCGATCTATTCGGCCATCGACGGCCTGCGTGACGGTAGCCTGGTGCGAGTGTTGCCCGAGTACCGCCTGCAGGAACTGAACCTGTACGCCATCTACCCATCGCGGCAGTACCTGGATGCCAAGATCAAGACCTGGGTCGAGTACCTGCGCAACTCGCTGCCAGAGATTCTCGCGGCCCATGAGGCGGACCTGAAAACCCATCAAGTGCTCATCGCCAACTAAAAAGCTGCTGCATGGCGGGGGTGGACAATGGTAGGTTGCTAACCAATGTCCACCCCCGCCTTGCAGAGAAGTTGCCCGATGAAAAAGACTGTCCTGGCCTTCAGCCGTATCACCCCGGCCATGGCCGAGCGCCTGCAGCAAGACTTCAACGTGATTCTGCCCAACCCCAAGCTCGGCGACATCAACGCCCAGTTCAACGAAGCCCTGCCCGAGGCCCACGGCCTGATCGGCGTTGGCCGCAAGCTGGGCCGTGCACAGCTTGAAGGCGCGGCCAAGCTGGAGGTGGTGTCCAGTGTTTCGGTCGGCTATGACAACTACGACTTGGACTACTTCAACGAACGCGGCATCGCCCTGACCAACACCCCCGACGTGCTCACCGAAAGCACCGCCGACCTGGGCTTCTCGCTGATCATGGGCTGTGCCCGCCGCACCGCCGAACTGGATGCCTGGACCAAGGCCGGCAACTGGCAGGCCACCGTAGGCCCGGCCCATTTCGGCAGCGATGTGCATGGCAAGACGCTGGGTATCGTCGGCATGGGCAACATCGGCGCTGCCATTGCCCGCCGCGGCCGGTTCGGTTTCAACATGTCGGTCATCTACGCTGGCAACAGCCGCAAGACCGCGCTGGAGCAAGAACTTGGGGCGCAGTTGCGCAGCCTGGAGCAGTTGCTGGCCGAAGCGGACTTCGTGGTCATTGTGGTGCCGTTGTCCGACGCCACCCGCAAGCTGATTGGCGCCCGCGAGCTGAAACTGATGAAGCCGAGTGCCTTCCTGATCAACATCGCTCGCGGGCCGGTGGTGGATGAAGCGGCGCTGATCGAAGCCCTGCAGAACGGTACCCTTCGTGGGGCTGGTCTGGATGTGTACGAGAAGGAGCCGCTGAGCGATTCGCCGCTGTTCAAGCTGCCCAATGCGCTGACCTTGCCGCACATTGGTTCGGCCACTGCCGAAACCCGATTGGCCATGGCCAATCGGGCGATGGACAACCTGCGCGCGGCGCTGCTGGGCGAGCGGCCGCGGGACCTGGTGAACCCGCAGGTGTGGAAGGGCTGATAGCGCTCTATTGCCTGCACCGGCCCTTTCGCGGGTAAACCCGCTCCCACAGGTCCAGAACGCTGTGGGAGCGGGCTTACCCGCGAAAGGGCCGGTGCAGGCAACGCATGTCCTATTTGGCCACCACAACACCCCCAGCCACCCGGACCCGAGGCTTGCGAAACACCAGCACATTCCCCGCCATCACCGCCACCAGCCCCAACAAGGCCGGTGCCGTCCACTGATACCCCTCGGCCACCGCCGACACATTCAACGCCACCAACGGAAACAGCACCGTGCAGTAGGCCGCGCGCTCTGGCCCCATGCGGCCGACCAGGGTCAGGTAGGCGGTGAAACCGATCACCGAACCCGGAATTACCAGGTACATCAGCGAACCGATGTAGCGGGTGTTCCACTCCATGTTGAAAGGAATGCCGCTGACCAGGCAATAAACCATCAGCATGGCCGCCCCGTAGACCATGCCCCAGGCATTGGTGGTCATGGGCTTGAGCCCGGCCTTCTGCTGCATGCTCGACAGCATGTTGCCCGCCGAGAAGCACAGCGTGCCGAGCAGCGCCAGGCCAAGGCCGTACAGGGTTTCACGGCTGGCCGCATGATGGGACAGCTCGGGCCAGAACAGCAGCCCCAGCCCAAGCAGGCCCAGGGCACCACCGCCCAGTACATTGGCGGCGATTTTCTGGCCGAAGAAGACCCGCGCATTAAGTGCGTTCCACAGGGTTGCAGTGGAGAACACCACGGCGATCAGACCACTGGCGATCCACTGGCTGGCAGTGAGAAAGCACATGAAATTGACGCAGAACAGGCAAAAGCCCTGTGCCAGACAGATCTGGTGGCCACGCCGGTTCATCGGCTGCAGGCGGCGGGTGAGCAGCAGGATGGCGAACAGAATCAGGCCAGCCAGGGCGAAGCGATAGACGATCGAGACCGGGATGGCGACCACGCCCAGCTGGAGCTTCAAGGCGATCCAGGTAGTGCCCCAGATCAGGACGGTGAGCAGGTAGAGTGACAGGTTCATGGCGGCAGTTCCTTGGGCCTTTCAGGATCGGTGCCCGGCGCTTCGCGGGTAAACCCGCTCCCACAGGGGTCACCAGTGTTCGCTAGATGGGCCTTTACCGGCTTGCACAAACTTGCGCTTTTCTTGCGCCAGTAGATGTCACGCTGTGCAGGGCGCAGTAGGATGACTGGCAAGAGGAACCCGCCATGACGCCACTCACCCAGTTGCAAGTGTTCAACGCCATGCATGCCTCGCCCCACGCCCGGCTGGAGCTGAGCGCGCACCTGGGCGACGGGCTGGCGGCGGCGTTGTGGAGCAACCGTGACGATGCTCGTGATTACCAGGCACCGACCCATCACACCCTGTCGTGCTACATCGCCGACGGCACCGGCACCTTCCGCCGCCAACGCCCGGCCGACAAGGGCGCACCCGGCAAGCTGTGCGTGATGCCGGCCGGGCAGGAATCGAACTGGGTGGTCAATGGCGCGATCCGGCTGGCACACCTGTATGTCAGCGAGGCGCAGTTCGCCCTGGGCTGCGTGCGCCTGCTCGACCGTGAGCCACGGGAGCTGCAACTGCAGGAGGCGACCTTTCTGGACGATCCACAGCAGGCGGCACGCTTTCGCCAACTGATCCAGCTGGACTGGGACGAGCCCGGCGAACGCCTGCTGGCCAGCAGCCTGGCACACGAAATCGTCGACCATGCGCTGCTCAACCAGGTCGGGCTGCGCCAAGGCCTGCGCCTGAAAGGTGGGCTGGCGCCGAACCTGCGCCGGCAGTTGGTCGAGTACATCGAAGCGCACCTGGACCAGCCGATTACCCTGGGTGAACTGGCCTTGCGCTGCAACTTGTCCGAATACCACTTCGCACGCATGTTCCGCGCCAGTTTCGGGTTACCGCCGCACCAGTACTTGCTGGCCAGGCGGCTGCAGCGGGCTTGCGAGTTGTTGCGACTGGGGGAAATGCCGCTGGGCGAAATTGCCCTGTTGTGCGGGTTTGCCAGTGCCAGCCATTTCAGTAACCGCTTCCGGCAGGCCCTTGGCGCAACGCCTGGGGAATATCGCTCGGCCATTCGCGGCTAAAGCCGCTCCCACAGAGTAACGCGATCCCTGTAGGAGCGGCTTTAGCCGCGAAGAGGCCGGCACAGGCTGTACTTAAAACTCAAAGGTACTCGACAAACTCACCTGCCGCGCATCTCCAATCGCCACAAAGTACTGGTTCACCGCCGAGCTGTAGTAAACCTTGTCGAACAGGTTCTTCACGTTGAGCTGCAGGCGCACGTTGTGTTCATCGAGCTTGGTCTCGTAGCTGGCGAATGCATCCGCCACGGTGTAGGACGGCAGGTCGAAGGTGTTGGTCGAGTTACCCGACCGCTCGCCCACGTAGCGCGCACCCGCACCTACCCTCAGCTTGTCGCCACCGAACAGGCTGCCGAAGTCGTACACAGCCGACAACGAACCACTGTGCTTGGCTACGTTCTGCAGGCGGTTGCCTTGCAGGTCCGGGTCCTTGGTAACCTTGGCATCCGTGTAGGCATAGCTGCCAATCAAGCTCCAGCGATCAGTCAGCTGGCCGGTCAGGTCAAGTTCCACGCCTCGTGAATTGACTTCACCCGCGTTGCTGTAGACCGTCTCGCTAGTGCTGGCGTCGAAGTTCGAAACCAGGACGTTGCGTTTGGTGATATCGAACAGCGCCAGGGTGCCCGTGATGCGGCCCGGCATATCGAGCTTGGCCCCCAGCTCCCACGACTTGCCCTCTTCCGGGGCTACCGACGAGTCGAGCACGATATTGCCGGTCAGTGGCGCAATGGTGGAGTTTGGCTTGAACGATTCGCTGTAGCTGCCATAGAACGACAGCTGGTCATCGACCTTGTAGACAATGCCGGCGTGAGGCACCCAGGCCTGGCCACTGATGTCGGTATTGACGTGGAACGGGCGGCCGCGACCGGCGTACTGGTCGTACTGCTGGAAGCGCGCGCCGGCCACCAGGATCCAGTGCTCGTCCAGGTGCAAGGCGTCCTGCACGAACAGCGCATCGGTGCGCAGCTTGTCGGTCTGGTCGCTGTCACTGGCGCGCACCGTGCTGCCTTCCACTTCCTGACCGTAGACTGGGTCCACATAGCTGAACGTGGACTTGGCCGTCTGGCGAATCAGATCACCCCGGAAAATCTTGCGGTCTTCGTGGTCGATGCCGAACAGCAAGTCGTGCTGCATGCCGGCCACTTCCACGTTGCCTGCCAGGCTGACGGTCGCGAACTGGTCACGGCTCATGGCGTTGTGGGTGCCGTCGATGCTGCGTGTCAGCGTGCCTTTTGCTTCGTTGACGGCCGTCACCCGCACCTGGCTGGCATCGTAGGTTTCACGGTTGAAGCTGTAGCCGAAGTGCAGCTTCCAGTCATCGGCCAACTGATGGTCGACTTCCAGGCGATACAAGTCGGAGCGCCCTTCCATGTCGTTGAAGGGCTCGTCCAGACGACGCGTGGCGGGGATGTTCAGTGGGTGGCCGTTGTTGCCGAACGCGGTACCCCGATCGAACGGGTAGAGAAACTCGCGGTGCTCGTAAGCCACCACCACCTGGGTATCTTCGCCCAGCCAGGCCAGCGACGGCGCCACCAGCGATTCGCGGTGCACGCCGTAGTTACGCCAGTAGTCTTCGTCCTCGTGGTCGACGACCAAGCGGTAGGCGAAGTTGCTGTCGCCCAGCGCGCCAGTGCTGTCGAGCCCGCCGCCACTGCCGTTCTTACCACTGCCGTAGGTCGAGCCACGCACGGTCAGGGCGTTGTACTGCTGCAGTTGCGGGCGCTTGCTGACCACGTTGATCACCCCACCCGGGTCCTGAATGCCGTACAGCAGCGAAGCCGGGCCCTTGAGCACTTCGACCCGCTCGGTGCTGGCGTTGAGGCTGCGGCCCTGCACGATGGGCATGCCATCGCGCATGATCGAGCCATCGCGGTTGTCGCCGAAACCACGCTTCATCACCGTGTCGGACGTGCCACCGAAGTTATTGCCCTGGGTAATGCCGCTGACATTGGCCAGGGCGTCATCGAGGTTACGCGGCGCCTGATCACGGATGACCTGCGCCGGTACCACGTTGATCGCCTGGGGGATGTCCTGGTTAGGGCCCTGCCCGCGCATGATCGAGGCGCTAGCCGGGGGCTGATAGCTGTAGTCATCCAGTTGCGAGGTCACCGTTGTGGCCTGCAGGTTGAGGGCACCGGAGGTGTCGGCGGCTTCGAGGGTGAAGGTGCGTGCATCGACGCGGCGCCAGGCCAGCCCGGAAGTACCCAGCAGCTGTTGCAGGGCCTGTTCGGCGCTGTACCGGCCATTTAGCGCAGGCGCCTGCACGCCTGGTAGCTCAAGGGTGTAGACCACGCTCTGGCCGGTGGTACGACTGAAAGCGTTGAGTGCCTGGGCCAAGGGCTGGGCTGGCTGGGCGAAGGCGTAGGCCTGCTGTTGCTCGGCGGCGCAGGCCAGGGGGGCGACAGCGATGGCAGGCAGCGTAGCAAGGCCTAGCCAGAGAGGGACGCAACGCGGGGAGAACTTCATGGACGCTGACCTGTGAGAGGGATATTACTGCGAATGAATCGCACTTCCACTCATTACACGGATGCCACGTCCTGTTACCTCACCCGCTATCTGAAAAATATTTTCCTGTGCCGACCGCTTCGCCGACAACTACCGAATCAGGGTCAAACGCCCCAACACCGTCTGCCGCGAAAAGCCCATCACATTGCCCAACGAATCCAGCGCCAGCAACGGCTCGGCCACCGGGAAACTGCCGCTGACCTTGCGCTGCCCCAGTTCGCCATCCAGCAGCAGGATGCGCCCTGGGTAATAGCGCCCAAGGTCCTCGAGCACCTGCGCCAGCGGCACCTGGTAGTAGTTCAGCCAGCCTTCCCGCCAGGCCAGGCGGTTATCACTGTCCACCGCCAACGTGTCGCCCGCGCGCCCTGCGCGATAGGCCACCTGCTGGTTGGCAGTCAGTTCACGCACCAACGCGCCCGGAACAGGGCTAACCCCCACGCGCCCACTGCGCACCGTGACCAGCGCCCCCTCACCCTGCTCGCGCACCTCGAACTGGGTACCGAGGACTCGCACCTCGCCACCGGCAGCTTCGACCATGAAAGGCTCGCCGGTATGGGTCACCTGGAAGAAGGCTGCGCCATGCAGCAGCCGCACACGGCGCTCGCCCTGGGCGAAATCGACCGCAATGGCGCTACCTGCATCAAGCGTGATCTGCGACTGGTCAGCCAAGGTCACCTGGCGCACCTGCCCGTTATTGCTGTAGTCCGCTTGCAGGTCCTGCAACCAGTAACCCGGGTGCCAACCACCTGCAATACCTAGGGCCAGTACCATGCAGGCTGCCATCGCCAGTGCTGCCACCCGCCGCCACCGGCCACGGGGCGCTGGCCTGGCCATGGCATCGAGGTAGCGGTGCAGGGCTTGCTGTTCTTCGTCGGCCAACCGCTGCGCCGGGGCGGCACTTTTCTGCCACAGCGCCTGCGCCTGCCGGTAGGCTGCACGGTGCCCTGGGTCGGCCAACAACCAGCGCTTGAACGCCGCCCCTTCGGCTTGTGCGGGCTGCTCGTTGATGCGGCTGAGCCATTGCAGGGCGGCCTGGGATTGCGCCTCGGTGATGGGGGGCATGCTGCTCATCGACGGGCGCTCCCTGGCCGGCGTGGGGTGGGCGCGGGTTCGGCAATACTTGCCTTGCACGCTTCAAGGGCGCGCATCATATGCTTTTCCACAGCACTCTGGGACAGTTGCATGGCTTTGGCGATCTCGCCGTACTTGCAGCCGTGAATGCGGTTGAGCAAAAAGATCTGCCGGGTGCGCTCGGGCAAGGCACGCAAGGCGGCTTCGATTCGCTGCAAGTCGTGGTCGATCTCCACCGCCTGCTCCGGGGCATGGCCCATGGCCGCTTCATCCACCTGCAGAGCAACTTCGGCCACGCGTTCGCGGCTACCCTCGCTGCGCAGGTGGTCGATGGCCAGGTTACCGGCGCACCGCAGCAAGTAGGTGTCCAACGCTTCGACCTTGACCTCGGGGCGGCGCCAGAAGCGTAGAAAAAGCTCCTGGACCAGGTCCGAAGCGGTAGCTCGGCAGCCGACCCTGCGGCTGACCAGCGCCTCCATGCGCGCGCGCTGGGCCTGGAACACCTGGACGAAACGAGCACGCGCGCCTGCGCTGTCGGCGTCAGGCTCTATGCTATCGCTCTGCTCGCTCACAGCGTCACACGGCAAACACGGCAAGCAACGGGCCCAGCACCCCACTGGCGGCGGCCAGGCCCAACAGCAGGCGCGGCTGGTATGGCAGGCCAAACACCCACAGCGTCACCCCGGCCATCGTCACCGCCGTCCACTCCACCAGGCCATGAGCCCAGCCACGCAGGTGCACGCTGAGGGCCAACGACAGCATCAGCAGCAGCCAACCCACGACACGCAACAGGCGCAGCTGCCCTGGGCGCGGCTTGCGCCCAAGCAGGTCGCTAAAGTGCTTTTCCATGGCCAGGCAGAGGGCGACGAAGCCTGCAAATGCGATCAGTGCGTTACCCAGCATCAGCTCGCCTCCGCCGTTTCAGTGCTCGGCTTTTTTGCCGCACGAGCGGCGCGCTTGGCTACGGGCTTGGGGCTGCGCAGCATCTTGCTGGCCAGCCAGGCCAGGAACAGGCCAGTGCCCAGCGCAGTCAGGTCGAAGCCGGCCATGGCCCAGTCACCTTCCGGCAGTGAATGGTTCAAACCCCGGTCGGTCGTCAGGCCATTGAGCAGCGGCAACAAGGTAAAGGCCAGCGCGCCCAACGCCAGTTGCTCGCCCCAGGCTCTGCGCCCACTGCGCAAAACGGCGTGCACCAGCGACAGCCCCCAGGCGATGAAGAATGCATTGACCTCCCAGTCCGACCTGCCTTCGACACCCATGGGCATCAGCCGGTTGGCCCAGAAAAAGCCCGCCACTGCCAGTAACAGGCCGCTCATGCTGGCAATATTGAGCACCTCGACCAGGCGTAGCTCGCCTGGCATGTGCTCGCTTTTGGCGTGCTTGAGCTGGCGCTTGCCCAACCACATCACCAGCCCGGTGCCGATCACCGCAGTACCGGCCACGCCAAAGAAGAAGTACAACCAGCGCAGCCAGGGCCCGGCGAAGTTACCCATGTGCAACCCGGCGAAACTGAACGCGGTCATCATTGCCCCGCTCTCCGGCTTGCCCTGGCTCAGCAGCGCACCACTGGCGCCATCGAAAGTCCAGTTGGCGCTGCGCCGATAAGCCACGTGGTCGGCGGCCGATTGCGTGAAGGTGACGCGGGCATTGCTGTCGCCTGGGTTCTGCACCTGGATGTTGCCAATGCGCGCCCCCGGCTGCAGTGCCTGCACCTTGGCGTACAAACTCGGCAGCGCTACCAGAGGTGTAGCCACCTGGGCAGCCTTGGGCGCATCGTTACGGCCGAACAGGTCATTGAAGTATTTGTCGGTGTCATTGCCGTAACTGGCCATGATGCCTGCCGGCATCACCATGTACATGAACAGCACCAGGCTGCTGTAGCTGATCATCAGGTGAAACGGCAGCACCAATACGCCAATAGCATTGTGCCCATCCAGCCAGGAGCGCTGGCCCTTGCCCGGGCGGAAGGTGAAGAACTCCTTGAAGATCTTCTTGTGGGTGATGATGCCGGTGACCAGCCCCAGCAGCATGATGAAAGCGCAGAACGTCGACAGCCAACGGCCAAACGGATGAGGCATCTGCAGCTGGAAATGGAAGCGGTAGAAGAACTCACCACCGCGGCTGTCGCGTGCCTCCACCGGCTGGCCGGTCTGGGTATCGAGGGTTTTGCTGACAAAGCCACGCGGCCCGCCATTGGGGTCGCGGTAGCCCACGCTCAGGGCCGCTTCACGCGCATTGGGCATACGGATGAACCAGGTACCCGAATGCCCGGCATTGTCCTGCAGGTAACGTTGCGCCACCCCCAGGCTGTTGACCGGGTCCAGGGCGTGGCTGCGCACTTCGGGCTGCGACCAGTGAGTGATTTCTTCCTTGAAATACGACAGCGTGCCGGTGAGGAAGATGGCGAACAACAGCCAGCCGAAGATCAAGCCTGTCCAGGTGTGCAGCCAGGCCATGGCCTGGCGGAAGCCTTCTTTCATGGGTTCTGCATCCAGTAGGCAACGCCGCTGATCATGCCCAGCAACAGGCTTGGCGCCAGCACGCCCAACCACGCACGCCAAGCGCTGCGGCAGGCAAAGCACCAGATGAACGCCAGCAGGTAGAAGACGAACGACAGCAGCAGGCCGGTGAGCGTGGCATCCACCTTTGGCATTGGTGCCAGCAAGGCAATGCAGACGCTCGCCAGGGACGCCAGCAAGTAGCCGCCCAGCAGCGCGGCGAGGCTGCGAGAGGTCACGGCCAGGCGATAGCTGAGCGGGAGGCCGGCGGTTTTGCGCGTCATGGCGAAGGTCCGGGCGTTTTCGGGGCTGCAATAATAATGATTTCAATTCTCATAAGCAAAGCCCCAAGACGAGTGACGATTGCCGAGTAGCGCGACCGTCCATATAATGCGAACAATTCTTACTACCAGTTGCGCGATCGAGCGCCGGAGTATCACGGTGCCCAGCGCGCTCTCTTCCACGGTCGAAGGCCTTTACCACGCCCATCACAACTGGCTCACCAGCTGGTTGCGCCGCCGCCTGGGCTGCCCGCAGAGTGCCGCCGACCTGGCCCAGGACACCTACCTGCGCCTGCTGCAGGCCCGCGAAACACCGCAACTGATCGAACCTCGCGCATTTCTCGCCACCGTGGCCAAGCGTGTGTTGTGCAACCACTTCCGCCGCCAGGAGCTGGAGCGCGCTTACTTGCAGGCCCTGGCCCAAATACCGGAAGAAGTGGCACCCAGTGAGGAGCAGAAGGCGATCATCTTCGAGACCCTGCTGGAACTCGACCGCCTGCTGGACGGCCTGCCTCCATTGGTCAAACGTGCCTTCCTGTTGGCCCAGGTCGACGGCCTTGGCCAAGGCGAAATCGCCCGTGAGCTGGGCATTTCCCTGGCCACGGTAAAACGCTACCTGAGCAAGGCAGCCATGCGCTGTTACTTTGCCCTGTGAACGCCTCGTTCTCTGCGCAGGTTGCGGAGCAGGCCGTGCACTGGCTGATCGAATCTCAGGGCGATGACTTCGGCCAGGTACAGCAACTGGCGCTTGAGCATTGGCTCCAGGCCAACCAGGAGCACCAGCGAGCCTGGGCCCATATCCAGCAGGTCAACCAGCGGCTGCGCGGTGTGTCGTCGCCCGTGGTGCATGCAACGCTGCAAGCCCCGCCTTCGCCGGCCAGGCGCCGGGCACTCAAGGCGTTGCTGTTGGTCGGTGTGGCGAGTGCCACCGGGCTTGGCCTGCAACAGCACAATCCGCTGCCTGGGTTGATGGCCGACTACCGTAGCCCGCTCGGCCAGCGTCGGCGCATGCAGCTGGTTGATGGCAGCGTGCTGCAACTCAATACCCGCAGTGCCGCAGACGCGCGCTTCGACAGCCAGCAGCGACTGCTGCGTCTGTTCGAAGGTGAACTGGCGTTGCAAGTGGCCAGCGATGCACGGCCATTGCTGTTGCGCACCGCTGAAGGGGCGCTGCGCCTGGACAGCGGGCGCTTCAACGTGCGCCAGTTCGACGGTTACAGCCTGGTATCGGTATTCCAGGGGGCTGCCAGCGCGGCTGGGCAGCCACTGCGGGCCGGGCAACAGGCCCGCTTCACCGGCGCCTGGCGATCGGTGACGCCGCTCGACCCTAATGTCGGGGCCTGGGTAGACGGCATGCTGGTGGCGTCGCAGATGCGCCTGGCGGACTTTCTTGCCGAACTTGGGCGCTATCGCCATGGGCAGTTGGGGTGTAGCGAGCAGGTTGCCGACTTGCGTATTTCTGGATCGTATCCGCTGGATGACAGTGAACGCATCCTGCAGATGCTGGAGGTGGCGCTACCGGTGCGGGTGCGACGGTTCACCCGGTACTGGGTGACGGTCGAGCCGAAGATCGGGTAGAGCCGTACGTACATTTTTTCAATCAAGTGAGCCATTTTTCCAACTTCGCGTGACAGACATGGCAGAACCCCTCTTTCAGGACCCGACCCATGCCGTTGCGCCACAGCCCGTTCGTCCACGCCCTGCTGTTCACCACCACCCTCGGCCTGGCCACGCCTGCCGCCTATGCCGAAACCCGCAGCTACCATATCGCCGCCGGCTCGCTTGAAGACGCCCTCAACCAGTTTGGCCGCGAAAGCGGGGCGCTGATCTCGTTCGGCTCGCAACTGACCCAAGGCATCCACACTCAAGGCCTGGACGGCCAGTACGACGTGCGACAGGGCCTCGATGCACTGCTGCGCGGCAGCGGCCTGCAGGTGCGGCAGGAAACCGACAACGCCTTCAGCCTGCAGCCCATCGATACCCCCGCTGCGGGTGCGCCGGTCGAGCTCGGTGCGTCCACCGTGGTCGGCGACTGGCTGGCCGAGGCCCAGCAGGACAATGTGTTCGAGCACCCCGGTGCCCGCGACGTAGTGCGTCGCGAGGAATTCGAGCGCAACGGCGCCACCACCGCTCGCGAAGTGCTCAACCGTATCCCCGGTGTCAACGCCCCCGACAACAACGGCACCGGTAGCCACGACCTGGCGCTGAACTTCGGCATCCGTGGCCTCAACCCACGCCTGGCATCGCGCTCCACCGTGCTGATGGACGGCATCCCGGTGCCCTTCGCCCCGTACGGCCAGCCGCAGCTGTCGCTGGCACCACTGAGCATGGGCAACATGGACGCCGTGGATGTGGTGCGCGGTGGCGGCGCGGTGCGCTACGGCCCGCAGAACGTTGGCGGCATCGTCAACTTCGTCACTCGGGCGATCCCTGAACAGGCCACGTTCAAGGCCGCCATGCAGAACCAGATCAGCCCGTCTTCCAGCCACGATGGCTTCAAGAACAGCGCCAACCTGCTGGTCGGCGGCACCAATGCCAACGGCCTGGGCGGCGCCCTGCTGTATTCTGGCACCCGTGGCGGTGACTGGCGCGAACACAGCGACACGCAAATCGACGACCTGATCCTCAAGGGCAAGCTGCAACTGGACGAAGCCAACAGCCTGCACGCCATGGCCCAGTACTACGAGGGTGAAGCCGACATGCCCGGCGGCCTGAGCACTGCCGATTTCGCTGCCGACCCGTACCAGTCGACGCGCCTGAAGGACAAGTTCTGGGGCCGCCGCACCCTGTTCAACTTCGGCTACGACTACAAGCAGGACGACCGCCAGTTCAGCGTCAACAGCTTCTTCACCAAGACCCTGCGCAGCGGTTACCTGGACCAGGGCAGCTTCGTCTCGCTGTCGCCACGCGAGTACTGGGTACGCGGCATCGAAACCCGCTTCTCGCAGGGCCTGGCCCTTGGCGACAGCTGGCACGAGCTGGGCATCGGCTACCGTTACGTCAACGAAGCCGGCCACGAACTGCGCTTCCGCGAGCCGGTCAATGGCAGCCTGCCGACCACCGCCAGCCGCAATGACCGCGACACCCGTGGCAGCACCGAAGCCCACGCCATCTACCTGGATGACCGCATCGACATCGGCCGCTGGACCATCACCCCCGGTGTGCGCTACGAGATGATCGACTCCGAGCAAAGCAACAAGCTCAACGGCCAGCGCTACCAAGGCAGCTACAACACCGCGCTGCCGGCGCTGAACGTGATGTACCACCTGACCGACAGCTGGAACTTGTACGCCAACACCGAGGGCTCGTTCGGCAGCGTGCAGTACAGCCAGATGCCCAACCGGGTCAGTAGCGGCGAAGTGAAACCGGAAAAGGCGCGCACCTGGGAAGTGGGTACCCGTTATGACAATGGTGACCTGCAGGCCGAGATTGGCGCGTTCCTGATCAACTTCGACAACCAGTACGAAAGCAACCAGACCAACGACTCGGTGATCGCCCGCGGCGAAACTCGCCACCAGGGCATCGAGACCAGCGTGCGCTACGCGCTCGACGGCCTGAGCCCCGCCCTGGCCGGTTTCGATGTGCATGCCAGCTATGCGTTCGTCGACGCCACTATCCGCGAGGACGGGCCGAACAAAGGCAACCAGGTGCCGTTCTCGTCACGCCACAAGGGCAACCTGGGCGTGGGCTACACCGATGGCCCTTGGCAGCTGAACCTGGACGGCAGCTTCCAGAGCAGCCAGTACGCAGACAACGCCAACACCAGCACCGAAAGCGCCGACGGCAGCACCGGGCGCATTCCGGGCTACATGCTGGTCAGCACCCGCGCCGGGTACGACTTTGGCCCGCAGCTGTCGAACCTGAAAGTGGCGGTTGGGGTGAAGAATCTGTTCAACCGCGAGTACTACACGCGCTCTTACGATGACAACAACAAAGGGAAGTACGTGGGTGAGCCGCGTACCTTGTATGTGCAGACGTCGGTGGAATTCTGATCGACTGCAAATGGGGGGCCGCTTTGCCGCCCCATTTGCAACAAGACATTTATTTTCAAAAAGGGCTTGAATTCGTTTCGTGGTTGCCTGACCTTAGAGTCAAGAGGCGCAGAAATTCCAAGGGTCTCAAGGGCCTAGGCGCGCCTCCATGCGAGCAAGCTGAATAAGGATTGAATCATGCAAATCCAGGTCAACAGCAGCAACCATTTCGAAGGCAATGCCCGGCTTGATCAGTGGGTCCGCAGCACACTGCAGAACTCGCTGGAACGTTACGAAGAAGACCTCACCCGCATCGAGGTTCACCTGCGCGACGAGAACGGCGCCAAGCCCGGACCGCATGACAAACGCTGCCAGATGGAGGCTCGCCCCAAAGGCCACCAACCGATTTCGGTGACCCACACCGCCACGTCGCTGGACCAGGCAGTGGACGGTGCAGCCACCAAGCTCAGCCACGCGCTGGAACACTTCTACGGCAAGCTGCGCAGCAAGCGCGGCGCCCTGGAACTGAGTGACCCAGACGCCTGATTGGCAATGCAAAACGCCCGGCCTAGAGCCGGGCGTTTTTATTTGCAGCGATCAACGGCACTGAACCAACCCGCCGTTTTGCCAGTCAACTTCTGCACTCATTCGCTGCAGAAGCCTGAACATGAACAACCCATTCGAACTCATCAGTGCCGCATTTGCCCCCGAATACCGGGTCAACCTGAGCATCGAAAACCTCGATGGCAGCATCATGCTGACCCTGTCCGACGACGCAGGCGTGGTCGCCAAGCGCCTCATCACCCAGGCCCAGCGCAACGACCCGGTGCGCCTGCAACGGGTAATCGACAGCATCCGCCTGGGCCTGGCCATCGAACTCAGCCAGAACCCCATGCAGGTGCTGGCCGCATTGACCCGCGATGCCCGCCACCACCCACGCCATGTCGTGGCCAACTGAAGGCTACTTGCCCTCCTCCACTTCCTTGCCGTTGGCATCCAGCACCTTGGTCGAGGGGTAGCGGTACGAGGCGTAGCGCACCACCAGAATCGAGAAGGCCAGCAACAAGATGCCGCCGCACAGGTACAACAGCCCTTCGTCCGGCGCCTTGTGGTGCGAGACATCGCCGATCAGCAGACGGGTCAGCGCGGTAATCGCCACGTACAACAGGAAGCGGATCGGCATGTGGTTGGTCTTGAAGTAGATACCGACCATCGCCCCCAGCTCCAGGTAGATGAACAGCAGCAGGATGTCATCGACACTGACCCCACCCTTGCCAAGCATGTCCAGGAAGGTCACCACTGCCGCATAGGCGGTAATCGCGCCAATGCCGAACAGCGCCAGGTAATGGAAGGCCTCGACGCACAGGTTGCCCAGCGAGTCCGCCGAGCCGTGCAGGCCCTTGCGCAGCTTTTCTGCCCACTTGATGTTCACGATGTTCCATTCCCCGATACGTCTTTAAGGATGATGCGTCACCGATGTGACGCTTGTGCCATGCAGTTAAAGGGCCAGGCCCTTGGCTTGGAAGGCGACCGATTGCCGCAAGGCACCTGTGTACTAGGCTTTTGCCGTGAGAATCTGGTTGCGTGGTGATGGCAAATGCCATTACTGTATATAGATACAGTAACCAGCAACACAACCAGCAAAAAGGCATAGAGGTGATGAATGGCCGTCGAAGTGGTGTACCGCAGCAGCCGCGACCCGGAGCGCTTGTTCATGGATAAGGCCGAAGCAGACCGTCACGACAAGATGCTCGAACTGGCCGAGCGCCTGGCCGAAGTGCTGCACAAGGCAGTGCCGTCGCTGAGCGAGCAACAGGTCGAGGAAGCCGGTATCTACATGGCCAAGAACCGCGATGTGTTCGCTCGGGCCTTCAAAAGCCAGCCGGATGCCCTGGCCGAGTTGCTAGAGGGTGGCGCTGCCGAGTGATAGCGACGTTGCTGCTTCGCGGGTAAACCCGCGAAGAGGCCAGTAGAGCCAACATCAACAGTCAGCCGTAGAGCAACCGCTCCGCCAACATCTGCGCCACCCGCGCCGGCGAACGTTTTTCCGCCTGCGCATGGCCAAACACTTCGGTCAGCCGTGACGGTATCCGCGCCAGGTGCGCGGTGATGGTGCCCAGGTCCTCGCCACGATGGGTCAGCGCCACGTAGATCAGCCCACCGGCATTGATAACGTAGTCAGGCGCATACAGTATCCCCCGCGACTCCAGCTGGTCTGCCACCTGCAAGGTGGTCAGCTGGTTGTTGGCCGCCCCCGCCACTGCCGCGCAACGCAGTTGCATCACGCTCTGCCCGTTCAGCACCGGCCCCACACCGCAGGGGGCGAAGATGTCGCAAGGGGTACTGATCAGTGCATCGTTGGTCACAGGCTTGGCATCGAACTGTTCCATCGCCAGCCGCACCCGCCCGGGGTCCAGGTCGCTGACCAGCAGTTCCGCGCCCACCGCATGCAGTTGCTCGGCCAGTGCATAACCGACATTACCCAACCCCTGCACCGCCACCCGCAGGCCCCTGAGGTCATCGCTGCCCAGGCGGAACGAGGTCGTGGCGCGGATGCCAGCGAACACCCCCATCGCCGCATGCGGCGAAGGGTCGCCCGAGGCAGTGGTGCTGGTCACATGGGGAGTACTCTGGGCGATGCAGTCCATGTCCAGGGTCGAGGTGCCGCTGTCCACGGCGATGATGAAGCGCCCATGCAAGGTATCGATGAAGCGGCCAAAGGCCTCGAACAGCGCGGCACGGTTTTCCACGTGCGGGTTGCGCATGATCACCGCCTTGCCGCCACCTAGCGGCAAGCCGGCCAATGCCGCCTTGTAGCTCATGCCTTGGGCCAGGCGAATGGCGTCGGTCATGGCACTTTCGTCATCGGCGTAAGGCAGGTAGCGGCAACCGCCCATGGCCGGGCCCAGGTGCTCACTGTGGATCGCCACCACCGCCTTAAGGCCCGTAGGTGGGTCGTTGAACAAATGCAGTGACTGGGTCCGGGTACTTTGCATCAGTGCGAACATCGACAGGCTCCCCCACGAGGTGCTCCTTCCAGTATAGGCACGGCCCCGGCATTGACGCCGCTGCCGGACCACTGGACGAAACCACGCGTCACAGCTAATACTCAAACGTGTGTGGAGATGCCCCATGAAGCCACGTCAAGCCTGCCTGGCCTGCCTGGAACGCGAGCCTGTCGCCCTGCTGGAAGCCGCATTGTGGATTGCCGCCGAGCACGATCGTAGTGTCGAGCCCGCGGCCAGCCTTGCCACCCTGAACGAGCTGCAGCGCGAGATAAGCGCCAACCTGCCGATGCTGCCAGTGTGCGAACTGGCCCAGCCACTGCTGCGCCAACTGATTGCGCTGGGCTTTCAGCAGGATGAATACCACCCGTTACGCCCGCATGCGGCGATGATGGACAAAGTACTGCAGCGCCGCCGCGGCCAACCGCTGACCCTGGCCATTCTTTCCCTGGAGCTGGCCCGGCGCTTGTCCATACCGCTGGAGGGCGTGGGCTTTCCTGGCCATTTCCTGCTGCGCGTGCCGGGTGCCGACCACCTGCTCGACCCCTGTGGCGGTCGGCGCTTGTACCCGAGTGACTGCCGCGAACTGCTGGCACGCCAGTTTGGCCCACATGTGGCGCTGACGGCAGAGCACATGCGCAGCGCTACGCCGCTGCAGATGCTGCAACGCCTGTCGCGCAACCTGCGTCAACTGCACATCAGCAACGATGACCACCTGGCCGCGCTGATCGACGCCGAGCGGGTCATGCAGTTGGGCCCGGTGCAAGTCAGCGATTACGTGACCCGCGCTTCGCTCTACCAACAACTGGATTGCCCGCAGGCCGAGCGCTTCGACCTGGAGCATGCGTTGCTGCTGACGGAAGACCCGGTCCAGCGCCTGAAGCTGTCCGAGCGAATCGGCAAGCTTCCGGCGGCGAACCGTTCACTTCACTGAGCCGGGCTGTCCGGCTGCTGGGCGGGGTGGGCCTTGGCGAACGCCGGGTGCGCGGCCGCCAGTGCGGCAACCCGCAGGATGCGCGGGAAGCTGTCGAGGTCGATGTTGAAGCGCTCGGCCGCATACAACTGCGGGATCAGGTACACATCCGCCAACCCAGGCGTATCGCCAAAGCAGAAGCCGTGATCGCCAATCAGTCGCTCCACTGCTGCCAGCCCCTGGCTTATCCAGTGACCGATCCACTGATTGACCTGCCCTTCGTCCTGACCCGCCTGGCGCAGCCGGTTGAGCACGCTGACGTTGTGCAACGGGTGAATGTCGCAGCCGATGATTGCCGCCACACCACGCACCTTTGCCCTTTCCACGGCCGTGGTCGGTAGCAACGCAGGTTGTGGATAAACCTCTTCCAGGTACTCGATGATGGCTGGCGACTGCACCAGCAACTCACCGCCGTCAGTGCGCAAGGCTGGCACGCGGCCCTGCGGGTTGACGGCGGTATAGTCCGCACCGCGCTGCTCCCCCTGCAGCAGGTTGACTGGCAGGGACTGGTAAGCCAGCCCCTTCAATGCCAAGGCAATGCGCACCCGGTAGGACGAGGTGGAACGGTAATAGGTGTACAGCTCCATGCCCCTGCCTCCTTAGTTGGCCGCGATGACCGTGCCACGGCATTCGCCGAAGCCGATGCTGGCTACGCCGTCACGCGTGCAGCGGGCACGCAGGATAATTTCGTCGCCGTCTTCGAGGAACTTGCGCACCTCGCCGCTGGCCAGCTCAATCGGCAGCTTGCCGCCTTCGGTGATCTCCAGCAGGCTGCCGAACGAACCCGGCGTAGCACCCGACAGCGTGCCCGAACCGAACAGGTCGCCCGGCTGCAGCTGGCAGCCGTTGACGCTGTGGTGCGCCACCAACTGCGCCACGGTCCAGTACATGCTGCGGGTGTTGCTCAGGGTCAGGCGGTGCGGGGCAACACCTTGCTCGCGCATGCGCTCGGTCAGCAGCAACACTTCGAGTTCAATATCGAATGCACCGGCGGCCTGGTCACGCTTGTCCAGCAGGTACGACAGCGGCTGCGGGTCGCCTTCCGGGCGTGCAGGCTGGGCGCAGCGGAACGGCTCCAGCGCTTCGGCGGTAACCACCCAGGGCGATATGCTGGTGATGAAACTCTTGGACAGGAACGGCCCCAATGGCTGGTATTCCCATGCCTGGATATCGCGCGCCGACCAGTCGTTGAGCAGGCACAGGCCCGCTACGTGTTCGGCGGCATCGCCAACCGGGATCGCCTGGCCCATGTCATTGCCCTGGCCAATCCAGATGCCCAGTTCCAGTTCGTAGTCCAGGCGTGCGCATGGGCCGAAACTTGGCTCGGTGTGCCCAGCCGGGAGGGTCTGGCCTTTTGGCCGGCGTACATCGGTGCCGGACGGGCGAATGGTCGAGGCACGGCCGTGATAACCGATCGGCACATATTTGTAGTTGGGCAGCAGCGGGTTGTCGGGGCGGAAAAGCTTGCCCACGTTCTTGGCGTGCTCGATGCCTACGTAGAAGTCGGTGTAGTCCCCGACCTGCGCTGGCACATGCAGTTGGCAGTCGCTGGCTGGATACAGTGCCGGCTGCAGAGCAGCCTGGTGCTCGCTGTGCTCGCCAAGCAGCACCTGCAGACGCTCGCGCAGGGCGACACGGGCGCTGCGGCCCAATGCGAAGTAAGCGTTCAGTGCCCCACCCCGAGTAGCCTCGACGGCGGCCTTGGCTTCCCCCGCGAACAGGCCGGCGGCCAACACCGCTTCCAGGTCGAGGATCGCGTCGCCGATGGCCACGCCACAGCGCCGGGCTTCACCCGGCCGGCTGAAGATGCCCAATGGCAGGTTCTGCAGCGGGAAGTCGCTGTGCCCGTTGGCGTGCTCGACCCAGCTACGGGCATTGGCAGTGTGGTTCATCGGTTATCTCCGGTTCGGGTTGAAGGTGCTTGGCAAGGTTGCCCAGCAACTATCGTAGTCGGCCTGCAATTGCGGGCATTCAAGGGCTTGCAGGCTCGGGCGCAGCACCTGGCTGGTCTCGAACATGAAGGCCATGGTGTTGTCGATCTTGTGCGGCGCCAGGTCGGCGGCAATGGCTTTTTCGCAGGTTTCGGCGTCGGGGCCGTGGGCGCTCATCACGCCGTGCAGCGAGGCACCGCCAGGCAGGAAGCCCTCGGCCTTGGCGTCGTAGGCACCATTGATCAAGCCCATGAACTCGTTCATCAGGTTGCGGTGGAACCATGGCGGGCGGAAGGTGTTCTCGGCCACCATCCAGCGTGGCGGGAAGATCACGAAGTCCATGTTGGCCAGGCCATGCACGCTGGTCGGCGAGGTCAGCACGGTAAAGATCGAAGGGTCCGGGTGGTCGAAACTGACCGTGCCGATGGTATTGAAGCGGCGCAGGTCGTATTTGTACGGCACGTTGCTGCCGTGCCAGGCCACCACGTCCAGCGGCGAGTGCTGCAGCTCGCAAGCCCAGTGTTCGCCCAGGAATTTCTGCACCAGTTGCACCGGCGCTTCGGCCTCTTCGTAGTGCGCCACCGGGGTGAGGAAATCGCGTGGGTTGGCCAGGCCATTGCTGCCGATCGGGCCCAGGTCTGGAATACGCAGCGGCGCGCCGTGGTTTTCGGCGATGTAGCCACGGGCCTGGCCGTCGAGCAGTTCCACACGGAACTTCATGCCACGCGGGATCACCGCAATTTCAAGCGGCTCGACTTCCATTACGCCCAGTTCAGTGGCAATGCGCAGGCGGCCCTGTTCCGGTACCAGCAAAAGTTCACCGTCGGCGTTGAAGAACACCCGCTCCATGGAACGGTTGGCGCGGTAGATGTAGATGCTCACGCCAGCCGGTTTTTCCGCTGCGGCGTTGGCCACCATGGGCAACCAGCCCTCGATGAAATCGGTCGGTTCGGCGGGAATCGGCTGTGGGCTCCAACGCAGGCGGTTGGGGTTGATGCCCCCCAGCGGCCCGCTCAGCGGCTGACGCGCCAGGCGCTCGAAACGAGGGTGCAAGGCAGACGGGCGAATGCGATACAGCCAGGTGCGACGCAGCTCGCTGCGGGCCATGGTGAACGCCGTGCCCGAGAGCAGCTCGGCATACAGCCCATAGGGTGCCTTCTGTGGCGAGTTCTGCCCGACCGGCAAGGCCCCTGGCAGCGCTTCGCTGGCAAACTCGTTGCCGAAGCCGCTGAGGTAGTGAAGGTCGGGTGAGGTGTCGCGATTCATCGATGCCTCCGGGCTCTGGCCGAGCCGTTGCGGGCAGCTGGCTGCTGGCCCGATGTGGGGTGGCAGCGCGTCTGCATTGTTTTTATCGTAATCAGATTACGAATAACGTAATTTGCTCCACGCATGGCGTCAAGCTATAAAGGCCCGACTTGAAGAATCCAGAAGAAGATGTCCATGACCAAAGCCAGCTCCCCCGCCGACAACGGCAAGCAGAAAGTCCGCTCGGCGGAGGTCGGCACCGACATCCTCAAGGCCCTTGCCGAGTTGTCCCCGTCCACCTCGCTGTCACGCCTGGCGGAACATGTGCAAATGCCGGCAAGCAAAGTGCACCGTTACCTGCAAGCGCTGATCGCCAGCGGCTTTGCCGAACAGGATGCCGCCACCAACCATTACGGCCTGGGACGCGAGGCATTGCGGGTGGGGCTGGCGGCGCTGGGCAGCATCGATGTGCTGAAAACTGCCGCACTGCCGCTGTCGCAACTGCGCGACGAACTTAACGAG
Organism: Pseudomonas sp. NY8896; assembly: GCF_039634505.1. NCBI lineage: Bacteria > Pseudomonadati > Pseudomonadota > Gammaproteobacteria > Pseudomonadales > Pseudomonadaceae > Pseudomonas > Pseudomonas sp. NY8896. Next base: position 1,508,233 of record NZ_CP132350.1, on the reverse strand, counting down.
AGCTGCTTCATTGCCGTGTGGGGCAACCAGGGCGCGACCGTGGTCAGCATTGAACCGGCGGTGCGTGCAGTTACCGTGGTGACGCAGATGGGCTCGGTGCTGCCGCTGCTCACCTCCTCCACCGGCCTGGTGTTCGCCGCCTACCTGCCCGAGCGCGAAACCGTCGAGTTGCGTGACCGCGAACTGGCCGCCCTGCAGCACCACGCCGATGATTACCAGCCGGTGCTGGCAGGCATTCGCGAACGTGGCCTGCACCATGTGCACGGCCTGCTGATGCCGGGCGTGGATGCCCTTTCGGCGCCGGTGTTCAATGCCATGGGGCAGGTGGCGGCGGTGATGACCGTGGTCGGGCCGACTTCGATCTTCCACGCCGACGAACATGGCCCAGCGGCGCAACGGCTACTGGCGGCAGCGCGGGAAACCAGCTGGCGCATGGGCTATTCTCCCGCTACCTGAGCGCTAGCGACACTATTGCCCGATACGTAAAGGTGAATGTCATAAGCAGCTATTTTTCCCAGCGGATCAAGCGCTTATTCTTAACTCACTGGCCGGCATGAAGGGCTCTCCCCCCCGCCTTTCAGGCCTGCGAGGTTCACCGACGTAGATTTTGAAGCTCCTTGATCTAACGTCTCGATTGGCCGCTGCGGCTTGCAGCGGCCTTTTTTATTTGAGCGGATAAATCTTCAGCCCAGCGGGTATTTCTGCAGGTTCGCCATCATCTGCTGCAATGCCTGCAAACTGTCCTGAGGATGCACCGCCCCGTCAAAGTCGCCGATTTGCGCCCAGTGCTCCGCCACCTGCTCCGGGGTAAACCCCTCGCGCGGATCAAAACCCACTCCCAGGCTGCGCTCCCAACGCACCTTGCCCACCCAGCCGCCGCCCACCTCGAACAGCTCCCCCGTGCCCTGGCACTGCTCGCTGCCCAGGTAAACCACCAGTGGGCTGACCAGCTCGGGCTTGAGCCGCTCGAATACCTGGGGTGGGATCAGCCCCTCGGTCATGCGGGTACCGCCCGTGGGAGCAATGGCGTTGACCAGGATGCCGTGCTTGCGCCCTTCGATGGCCAGCGTGCGGGTCAACCCGTACAGGCCCAGCTTGGCCATGCCGTAATTGGCCTGCCCAAAGTTGCCGTAGATACCCGAGGTGGAAGCCGTGAAGATCACCCGCCCCCAGTTTTGCTCGCGCAAGTGTGGCCAGGCGGCGCGGGTGACTTTGAAGGCCCCTTCGACATGCACCTGGTACACCTGCTCCCAATCGCTGTCGTCCATCTTGTGAAAGGTCTTGTCGCGCAGGATGCCAGCGTTGTTCACCAGCACATCGACCCGGCCGAACGTGTCCAGCGCCTGCTCGACGATACGTGCACCGTGGCTGACCGAGTCATGGTTGGCGATGGCGCTGCCACCGGCGGCGCGGATCTCCTCCACCACCCGGTCGGCGGCCGAGGCGCTGGCACCTTCCCCGTGGGTAGAACCGCCAAGGTCGTTGACCACCACCCTGGCACCCCGCGCGGCGAACAGCAGCGCGTGGGCGCGGCCCAGGCCGCCACCGGCGCCGGTGACGATCACCACGCGATCTTGCAAATGGACGGGCTCGCTCATGCTCATGGCTCCAGGCAGGTTCAGGTCAGCCGAGTGTCCGCCGCCAGCGGCAGGCGGACAATCAAGCTCACGCAGGCTGAATGCCTGGCAATAACGCAGGGCGATGAGGCCCCGTCAGGACCACGCCACTTTCGGCTGGTAGTAGCTGGACGGTTGTTCGCGAAAGGCCAGGTAGTGGCGCAGCACCTGCATCGGCGCTTCGGTATGGGGGTAATGGCCAATGCCGTGCAGCTGCACGGTGTCCGGCTCCGGCACCAGTTGCCGGTAACGCTCGAGCATGTGCCCGCCGGACAGTGGGTCGACCACGCCATTGATGAAGCGCAGTGGTACGCCTTTGCGCTGCATCGCCCCGACCCAGCGTTCACGGTGCAACCTGCGCTCGGGCATGTAGCCCACCAACTTGTGCAGGATGCGTGTACCCCGGTTGGTAGCGATCAGGCTCCAGAAGTCATCCAGCGCGCTCTCACTGGGGTGAGTGCAGGGGCCATAGACCTGGGTCACATTGCGCACCAGGTCGTCACGCCCGAACGAACGCCCCACCAGCCAGCCAAAGCGGCTGAGCAGCAGCTTCTGGATCAGCAGCATGCGGCAGCTTTCGGGGAACAGCCCGCTGTTGAGGAACACGCAACTGGCGATGTCGGCGCGCTGCTCATGATGGCGCGCCAACAATTCCTGGGCCACGCTGCCGCCATAGTCATGGGCCAGCAGATGCACCGGCTGCTTGACCTGCAGGTGGGCAAGCAAGGCCTGCTGCAGGTCCGCTTGCTCCATCAGGCTGTAGGCATGATCAACCGGTTTGGCCGAATCGCCAAAACCGAGCATGTCGCACGCGATCACCCGGAAACGTTGGGTCAAAGGCCCCCACAGGTAGTGCCAATCCCAGCTGGCAGTGGGAAAACCGTGTAACAGAAGCAGGGGCTCTCCTTGCCCTGCGGTCCAGTAGCGGATGCTCTGGCCCCGGAAGATGAAACTCTGTCCCCGGGTACGCCAGACGCACAATGGAATTTCGGCCATAGGCATCAGAGCGGTCCCGGAGAAGTGGTGTTGACGGAATAGGGCAAGGCTGCGGTCATTGCATGTCACCTCGGCACATACATGTGCTCTCTATGTCGAGGCAGAGTCTAGCCAGCAGCCCGTTGGCTGGAACTTGCGTTGCCAGCCAGCTTGATGACTGAGCGAGTCAGTGGCACGAACGGTCAGAGCAGCATGGCCAGCAGCGGCGCTGCGAACAGGTTGAGCAGCCCAGTCAGGACCATGACCAGGCCGGCCACCGAGCCTTCTTCGCGGCCCACCTCCTGCGCCCGGCTGACCCCGGCGCCATGCGCGCCAACACCAAACAGCGCACCCCGTGCCAGCGGTGTACGCAGCGGCAACCAGCGCAGCAGCACGCCGCCGAACATGGCGCCGAGCACGCCAGTGAACATCACGAACACCGCCGTCAGTTCCGGCACGCCACCCAGGTCGTGGGCCAGCGGCATGGCGAAGGGCGTGGTGATCGAACGCGGCACCAGCGACAGGCTGGTTGCGCTGTCCAGCGCCAGCAGGTGCGCCAAGCCCCAGGAGCTGGCAATCGAGGCACAGCTACCAGCCACCATGCCCACCATCAGGGCTGGCCAATGGCGCGCCAGCATGGCCCGCTGCTGCCAGATCGGCACCGCGAAAGCCACGGTCACTGGGCCGAGCACGCTCATCAACCAGTGGGTGTTGCGGGCATACTCGGCATAGGCTGTATGCAGCGGCACGGCCACCGCCAGCAGCAAAACCGGCACCAGGATCAATGGCGACAGCAGGTAGCGCTTGCTGCGCCGGTACAGCCAGCGGCTACCCAGGTAGGCCAGCAAGGTCAGCGCCAGCCAGAACAGCGGCATGGGTTCAAGGCTCATGGCGTAACCTCCAACGGCACACCAGTTCCACGGTCAATGCCGTCACCACCATCACCATCAACGTGCTCACAGCGATTACCAGCAAGATGCGCCAGCCCTCTTCACGGATCAGCGAGCCGTAGTCCAACAGGCTCATCAGCGCCGGGATGAAGAACAGCAGCATCTCGGCCATCAGCCAGCCGGCGCCCAATTGCAACATGGCCGGCTTGAGCACACCCGAAGCGAACAGTATCAACAGCAGGGCCAGGCCCATCACGCCGCCGGGAATCGGCCAGCCCAACCAATTGGCGAGCTGGCCGCCGAGCAGGAACAGGGCACAGAGGATCGCCAACTCGATGAGCAGGCGCAGGGCTTTTTTCAATAAGGCGGGTTTCATGGCGGGTTTCCTCGACAGGCCCTCATTTTAAGATTCGACTGCCTAGGCCAGAAGCGAATTGTTAGACTGATCGCCATTCCATAATGGAATCCAAGCATGGAATTCAAACAACTGCGCAGCTTTATCGAAGTGGTCCACCGGGGCGGTTTTACCCAGGCCGCACAGACGCTGCACATCAGCCAGTCGGCGGTGAGCAAGCAGGTAGCCCAGCTGGAGCAAGATGTGGGCCAGCCGCTGCTGGAGCGTCAGGCCTCGCAACTGCACCTGACCGCTGCCGGGCGCATCGTGCTGGAGCGTGGCGAAGCCCTGCTGCGTCAGCGTCAGGCGTTGCTCAACGAACTGGACGATCTCAGCCTGATGGAGCGTGGCGAACTGCGCTTGGGTTTACCGATGCTAGGCAGCGACGCCTTGTTCGCCGGCCTGTTCGCCGAGTACCGACGGCGCCACCCGAACATCGCCATCCAACTGCTCGAAGGCGGTAGCCGCAGCGTCGAACAGGCTGTCAGAAGCGGCGAGCTGGAACTGGGCGGCAGCTTGACGCCCAGTGACGAGGCATTCGACTACCAGCCGTTCTGCAACGAACCCCTGGACGCCTTGCTGCCGGCTGGGCATGCCTTGTCGGGCTTGGCCGGAGTGGACCTGGGGCAACTGGCCGATACGCCGTTCTTGCTGTACCAGCGCAGCTTCGTGCTTAACGATCGGCTGTTGAAGGCGTGTCAGCAGCAGGGCTTTACCCCGAAAGAAGGCGGGCGCAGTGGCCAGGCAGATTTTTTGGCGGCGCTGGTGGCGGCGGGCCAGGGTGTGGTGTTGCTGCCCCGGGTAGTGGCAAAAGCGCTGGAGCGCCCCGGGGTGGTGCGTGTGCCGCTGCGTTCGCCGGAAGACCTGCGGTGGGATATTGCGTTCATCTGGCGACGCGGGGCCTATCTGTCACGGGCGGCTCAGGCGTGGCTGGCCTTGTTGCGCGAGCTCAACGCCTGACACTGCCCCTGTAGGAGCGGCTCTACCTTCGGACTCAGGCTTTGAAGGCACTCGCCAACTCAGCCAACCACGGCTCGGCATCTGCCTCCGGGGTCACTGTCTCGCTCGCATCCAGGCGCAGCATCGGCTGCACTTCGCGCACGCCCAGCTCGGCAAACAGCTCGCGCATCTGCTCGCCACCACCACAGTAGGTGTCACCATAGCTGGAATCGCCCAGCGCAATCACTGCGCCCGGCAGGCCGCGCCAGGCCGCAGGCAGGGTGTCACGAATGGCGCTGTACAGCGGCATGAGGTTGTCCGGCAGCTCGCCCATGCCGGTGGTCGAGGTCACGGCCAGCAAGGCGTCGGGGGCAAAGCCTTGAAGATCCTGAAGGGTGGCGCGGGCCGCATGCCAGGCCTCCAGCCCCGCTGCCTTGAGCAGCGATTCAGCGTGACGTGCGACTTCTTCGGCGGTGCCGTAGACCGATCCGGAAATAATGACGACTTTCATCGGGAAGAGGATTCCGAAACTGAGTGAAAACGTAGGATACTAGCATCCAGCGATGGCAAAAGGCCGCCTCTACCAAAGTCGCCGCCTTCAGCCCTGCTTCGCCCCTTCTTGCTCAATGGCCCGAACATGATCAACGCGCAATTGCTGCAATCGATGGTCGATGCGTCCAATGACGGGATCGTGGTCGCCGAACAGGAAGGCGACGACACTATCCTGATCTACGTGAACGCCGCCTTCGAACGCCTGACTGGCTACAGCCGCGACGAAGTCCTCTATCAGGATTGTCGCTTTCTGCAGGCCGACGACCGTGACCAGCTTGGCCGCGCGCGCATCCGCAAGGCCCTGGCCGAAGGCCGCCCGTGCCGCGAAGTGCTGCGCAACTACCGCAAGGATGGCAGCGCCTTCTGGAACGAACTGTCGATCACGCCGGTGAGAAGCGACGCCGACCAGCGCACCTACTTCATCGGCATCCAGAAAGACGTCAGCCGCCAGGTCGAACTGGAACGGGAACTGGCCAAGATGTGCGCTCGTCCGAAAACCGACGAACGCGCCTGAACCAAGTACGCCACGCACGGTCAACCCCGTTGAAGAAATCGCCACCACCGAGTTCGATCATGCAAGCAGACGTGCTCCTGACCCAGGACGAGCTGGACTTCATACAGAACATGCAACACTCGCCGCAATTGAACCTGGCCGACTCCATGTCGAGCCTGCTGGTCAATGGCGACCGCCGCATCCAGAACTTGCTCACCCAGCTGGTGGCCAACGAGCAAGTGACCTTGCAGGCCCAGTTCAATAACCAGCAGATCAGTTTCCCGCTGCAACTGGTCGAGGACGAGTTTCACGCCCTGCACTTGCAACTGGGCTCACCGGAAATCTACGAAGATGGCCCCATGCTGCGCCCTTGGCGTCTGTCGATGGACCAGCCGAGCGCACTGCTTGATGCCCATGACCAGACCAGCGGCCTGTGGGTGCGTGATATTTCCTTCAAAGGTGTGTTGCTGGAAATCCGTGATCTGCCAGCGGCACCCGCCCGCTTCGAGCTTCGCTTCGCCCCAGGCGGCATCAGCCCGATCGAACTGCATGGCGTATTGGGCCGGCGCATCGGTCCAAACCTGGCGGCCTACGACCTCAGCCAAAGCCCGGCCGAAGAAATCGAACGGTTGCGGGACTACATCCTCCAGGCCCATCGCCAGGCCCATCCCGAGCTGCACACTCAGGTATCGAGCTGACCGGCCAGGAACTGCCGCAAACGCTGGCGCATCACACTACCTTGCGCCCCCAGGCAAGCGACAAGGCTGCCAGCCAAGCTCTCCTGTGCCACTTCCGCCGCTTCGCCGGCCAGCAACAACGGGCATTCCAGCATCGCCGCCAGGCGCGTAACGTGCCGGGTAGTTTCTGCTGTCGGTGCCTGATGAGAAAACAGCACCAGAGCGTCCGGCCTCAGACGTTCGCAGACCAACGCCAGTTCTCGCAGCGGCTGCCCGCTCGCCAGTAGGGTCACACCTGTTTCCTCGCTGCTCAGGAGCAGGCTGGTTACCAGCAACTCAAGTTCATGACACTGCCCCGGCAATGGCGCCAACAACACGTTACGGCTGCGCGGCACATGGGCAAGCTGCAGACGGGCGAACACCCGACCGCGCAGGAACTGGTCAAGGAACAGCCATTCACTGGTCTGCCCGTAGCCGCCTTGCCGCACGGCCATGTCGTGCCACACAGGCATGAACACTTCGGCGAAAACCTGATCCAGGGTGCTGGCGGCAAATACCATCTCGTAAAGGCGATCCAGGCCTGCCAGATCGAAGCTCTGCACCGCTAGACGAATCTGGTGCTGCCAACGCTGCCAGGCATCTGTCGCGCCACCCGCCTGCCCGGCAAGGGCATGGCCTCGCGCGAGAATACTACCCACCTTGCTGACCGACACACCGCGCTCCAGCCAGCCAAGGATACGGCGGACCTCGTCGATGTCGGCCTGTGAGTACAGGCGGTGGCCACTGTCGGTGCGAATTGGCTGGATCAGGCCATAGCGGCGCTCCCAGGCACGCAGGGTCACGGCGTTGACGCCAGTCAGGCGGGAAACTTCACGAATCGGAAACAGCTCCTGCTGCTCGAAGCTGGCATCGATAACCGGACTACGTCCCTGTTCGTTCATCTGCACGGTGTACCCTGGGTGCGGAAGTTGAACACATAGTCTACTACGACAGCACCCGCCGCAGGGTGCAGCCATTTGCCGGCTGACATTTGCCGGTGATCGCAACTGCGCGATAATCCGCGCCCGATTCTTGCATGCACGCCTGCGTCGCCCACCACCCCGGGCCACGCAGCCAAAGGGGCCAGCTACCCGCCAGCCCCGTTGCCAGGAGATACACGATGTCTACCCCACCCGTCACCTTGATGGTGTCGCGCCGCGCCGCCCATGGCCGCTACCAGGACCTGCTGGCCTGGCTGCACGAAGGCGAGCAGCTGGCCACCGACTTCCCCGGTTACCTCGGCTCGGGCATCCTCGCCCCGCCACGCGATGGCGACGAATTCCAGATCATCTTCCGTTTCAGCGACGAGCCCACCTTGCATGCCTGGGAACATTCCGCTTCGCGGCGGGCTTGGCTGCAGCGCGGCAACGGCCTGTTCGAGCGCCCCAAAGAGGCGCGCGTAAGCGGCATCGATGACTGGTTTGGCACCAACATGGTGCAAAAACCACCGCGCTGGAAGCAGGCCGTGGCCATCTGGCTGGCGTTCTTCCCGGTATCGCTGGCATTCAACCTGCTGTTCGGCCACTGGTTGTCGGCACTCGACCTGATACCCCGCGTACTGCTCAGCACGTTGGCCCTGACGCCGCTGATGGTGTACCTGTTCATCCCGTTGTCCACCCGCTTGCTAGCCAGTTGGCTGCTGGCCTCCCCGGCCACCACTGGCGCCTTGCGCAGCCGCTGAGGCCAGGCCATACAACAGGGAAACAGTTCGGGTATGCTGGGTGGCAACCAAAGGACAGACAAGTTGACCGCCCCGAACATGAACAGCCCCATTCTCGTTACCGGAGCCAGCCAGCGCGTCGGGCTGGCCCTGGCCCTTGAACTGGCACAGGCCGGCCATACGGTGGTCAGTGCCAGCCGCAGCATCCAGCCACAGGCGGCCCACCCGAACATCGTGCAGTTCCAGGCCGACCTGTGCCAGCCAGCCGACCGCCAGGCCCTGATCGACCACCTGCACACCCATTACGACGGCTTGCGCGCCATCATCCATAACGCCTCGCTGTGGCTCGACGATGGCCTCGACAACCTCGACACCATGTTCCGCCTGCACGTCGAAGCGCCCTACCACCTCAACCTGGCCCTGGGCGACCTGCTGGCCAAGGTGGAAAAGGCCGACATCATCCACATCTGCGACGAAACCTCTTCGCGCGGCAGTAAAAGCCACATCGGCTACGCCGCCACCAAGGCCGCGCTGCAGAACATGGTGCTGTCATTTGCCGAAAAATATGCGCCCAAGGTGCACGTGAACGGTATCCTGCCCGGGCTGCTGATCCTCAAGGAAGGGGGTGACGAAGCCTACCGCCAGCAAACCCTGAAAAAGGCCCTGCTGGAATTCGAACCCGGCGCCGGCCCGCTGATCGAGACAGTCAAGTACCTGCTCGCCAGCCAGTACAGCACCGGCAGCCAGGTGGTCATCAACGGTGGCCGCCACCTGAAGAACCGCATGACTTGAGAGACACCCATGACGCCACAACAACAGCTCGAACTTGAGGCCGCCGCGTTCCGCCGCCTGGTCGAACACCTGCAAAAGCGCACCGATGTACAGAACATCGACCTGATGAACCTGTCCGGTTTCTGCCGCAACTGCCTGTCCAAGTGGTACAAGGCCGCGGCTGACGAGCGCCAGCTCGACCTGAGCCTGGATGATGCCCGCGAAGCGGTGTACGGCATGCCCTACGCCGAGTGGAAAGCCCAACACCAGAAAGAAGCCAGCGCCGAACAACAAGCGGCGTTCGAAAAAGGAAAACCTCGTGACTGATCTGAACACCCTGCGCGCCAGCCTGGCCAGCGGCCAACATGTCTTTGCCGATACCCTGGCGTTCATTGCCGACAACTACAGCTACCAGCCTCAGGCGTTCAACAATGGCGGCGTGGAGAATGCGGCCGGGCAAAACGAAGGTTCGTGCAAAACCCTGGGCCTGGCTTTGCTGGAAGGGCTGAGCGACCAGGAAGCGCTGCTGGCCTTTGGCGAGCACTACCGTGACGTGGTGGCCACGCCCGAGGGCAGCGACCATGGCAATATCCGCGCGCTGATCAAGCAGGGTCTGGCGGGCGTGAAATTTGCCGGGCAGCCCCTGTCGCGCAAGGCTTGAGATAGCCCGGGCCACTCCCATAAGGGGCGCATACCTCCTGTGGGAGCGGCCTTGTGTCGCGATGGGCTGCAAAGCAGCCCCAAAATATCGATCCCACCCTCAATCCATGATGGTTCCAGGCCCCCCTTCTTTCAGCTCTCCCTGCTGCAGCCACTGCAAGGCCACCGGCCACAAGCTTTCGCGAAACCGGTCATGGAAAAACGCGAAATGGCCAATTTCGTCGACCGAGATATCCACAGGCGCGATACGCAGGTGCCGGGCACCCTGTAGATAACCCAACAATCGCTCGGTCGCCGCCACGGTGCCAAACGGGTCGTCAGTGAGGCTGATGGCCAGCGTCGCCGCCCGCACCTGAACGAACGGAAGCGTCGCCAGCGCCCGAGCGCTGGGGCGATGCTCGTAACGTGGGGTACGTGTGGTCCAGTCGTGCACCACGCCGGATGGCGTGTCTTCAAGCCAACCCAGGCGTTTGCCGGGGAAGTAGCCGAATATCCGGGTCAGTAGCGGCATTACCACATGCCACTTGCCGAGCAGCTGCCAGCGCTGGCCGACCGCGTAGTCGCGCCAATAGGCAAACTGCGCGCCCACCATCACTACCCGGCGTACCTGGCCTGCCGACGCGGCCAGCCCTACTGCGCAGCCGCCGAAACTGTGCCCCACCACGTCTACTGGCTGACCGGGGAAATGCTCTGCCGCATGCGCCAGCATCGCTTCGAAATCCAGCCTGCCCCAATCGCTCCACGAGGCCTGGAAGCCGCGCAACGAAGCTGGGCGGGACTCGCCGATGCCACGGTAATCGTAGGTCAGCACATCGCAGCCCTGGGCAAACAGGTAGTCGGCAAAGCGGGAGTAATAGCGGCAGCGTACCGAAGTGGCAGCGTTGATGATCACCAGCGGACGCTGGGGGTCAGGGCGAGCGTGGCGCCAGCAGAAGCCGCCGAGGCTGTAACCGTCGGCTGTGGCCTGGCGAAAGGGGGCGGCGGGTTGGGTGAGGCTACTCATGGCGCATTCCCTGTTGTTGTGCGCCAAAGCTAGCAAAGATTTTATAGCCTGTACCGGCCTCTTCGCGGGTTTACCCGCAAAAGGGCCGGTGCAGGTTAACTACGGTTACAGCTCGATGCAGTCGAACTTGACATCGGTGGCCACGTCTTCGTCGTAGTTGACGTCAGCGCGCTCGAAACCGAACAGGTTGAGGAACTGCTTCTTGTAACCGGCGTAGTCGGTCAGCTCGAACAGGTTCTCGGTGGTCACTTGTGGCCACAGGGCCTTGCAGGCGGTCTGAACGTCGTCGCGCAGTTCCCAGTCGTCCAGGCGCAGACGGCCCTTCTCGTCAACGTCGGCCGGCGCACCGTCGGCACGGTACATACGGTCGCGGTACATGCGGTCGAGCTGGTTCTGAGTACCTTCGTGAATGCCTTTCTCCTGCATGATCTTGAAGACCATCGACAGGTACAGCGGCATCACCGGGATGGCCGAGCTGGCCTGGGTCACCACCGACTTGAGCACGGCCACGTTGGCGCCGCCTTTCACTTCATCGGCCAGTTTCTGGTCCAGACGCAGGGCGGTTTCGTCCAGGTCCTGCTTGGCCTGGCCCAGGGCACCGTGCCAGTAGATCGGCCAGGTGATATCGCTGCCGATGTAGCTGAAGGCCACGGTGCGAGCGCCTTCGGCCAGCACGTTGGCGCCTGCCAGGGCATCGATCCACAGCTGCCAGTCCTGGCCACCCATGACGGTGACGGTGTCGGCGATTTCCTGCTCCGTGGCCGGCTCGATGCTGGCCTCGATGATGGTGTCCTTGTTGGTGTCGATGGCGGTCGACTTGTACGGCTCGCCGATCGGCTTGAGTGCCGAGCGAATCACTTCACCGGTCTGCGGCAGCTTGCGCACAGGCGATGCCAGCGAGTAGATGACCAGGTCGACCTTGCCACCCATTTCGTTCTTGATCAGTTCGATGACCTTGGCACGGGCTTCGTCAGAGAAGGCGTCACCGTTGATCGACTTGCTGTACAGGCCTTCGGCCTTGGCAAACTTGTCGAAGGCTGCAGAGTTGTACCAGCCAGCGGTGCCGGCCTTGGTCTCAGTGCCAGGCTTTTCGAAGAACACACCCAGGGTGTCGGCCTTGAAGCCGAACGCCGCGGTGATGCGAGCTGCCAGGCCGTAGCCGCTGGAAGCGCCAATGACCAGGACCTTCTTCGGGCCATCCTCGCGCACGCCCAGCTTGCGGGTGGCTTCGATCTGGTCACGGACGTTGAGCTCGCAGCCCTTCGGGTGAGTCGTGGTGCAGATGAAACCGCGAACCTTAGGATGAATGATGGCCAATGTCTGTACCTCGTCAGGTTTATGCCGGGGAAGCGCCGCTTGGGGCGATTCCGATTGATCAGAGGGTGAGACTACCCCCGCAGGTTATCCGACACATATTACGGGGTGATCATGGGGATGCAAAACCGAGGTTCTTGCGTGCCGGCATCAATCCAAGGCCAACGCGGCTCTCAACCAGTCCAGAAACTGCCGGGCCAGCGGATCCTCCTGACTCTCCCGATGCACCAGGCAAGCCCACGCAGGCCCCCGCACCCGCTGCGCCGACAACGCCTGCAAACGCCCCTCTTGCACGGCCCGACGCGCCAGCAACTGGCTGACCAACGCCACCCCCAACCCCTCGCTCGCCGCATCCAGCAACAGCCCCGGGTCGGAAAAATTCAGCCCCTTGCCCTGCTGCCCAACATCCTCGCCGCCCTCCAGTTGCCAATGGCTCCAGTCCATCTCCCGTTCGCCGTGCAAGGTCGTACGCGCGGTTGCAGTCGCCAGGGAAGGATGGCAAGCCGGGTACAGCTGGTCCTGATGCAGCACGCTGAAGCTGCACTCAGCCTGGGCACTGAGATCATCGCGGATAGCCAGGTCGATGGTCTCGGTGGCCATGTCCGGCACCTCGAAACTGGTAAACAACCACAAGTCGACCTGCGGACAGCGCTGGTGAAAGTCCGCCAGCCGCGGCAGCAGCCAGTGCCTGGCAAAAGCCGGGCTGGTGTTCACCACCAGCTGATTGGGCTTGCGGTACTGGTCTAGCCGGCGAATGCCTACGGCCAGGTGCTGCAACAGCGATTGCGTGGTGCTGAGCAGGTCGTGCCCGGCGTCGGTCAGGCTCACGCTACGGCCACTGCGATGAAACAGCGGCTGCTCCAGGTAGGTTTCCAGGCTGCGAATTTGTTGGCTGATGGCCGACTGGGTCAGGTTCAACGCCTCGGCGGCCTTGTGGAAGCTGCCTAGCCGCGCAGCGGCCTCGAAGCCGCGCAGGGCATTAAGGGGTGGCCAGTGTTTGAGCATGATTGATAAGACCCGCTAATCAGATATGCGCTAAATCTATCGTTTGTCGCCAGCCAAACCTAGCCATAGCATGGACACCAACACCCGCGACGGCGGGCTTCGTTGATAAAAATCCTTAATAGATCGGAGTTCACTATGCACCTGTCCCTCAACAGCGGCTGGCGTATGCCTGCCGAATGGGCCCGCCACGCGGCAACCTGGATGGTCTGGCCACACAACCAGGCCGTATGGGAAAGCGGCTGGCACGTGCGCCTGGCCGATGTACAACAGGACTACGCCCGTGTCGCAGCGGCCATCGCCCGTTTCGAACCGGTAAAGATGGTGGTCGACCCCTCCGCCATGGCCAGCGCCCGCGCCTTGTGCGGCGCCAATATCGAGCTGATCGAACTGGCCGTGGACGACAGCTGGTGCCGTGACAGCGGCCCAAGCTTCGTCTGCCACCCACAGCATGGCCTGGCCGGCCTGAGCTGGCGTTTCAATGCCTGGGGCGGCAAGTCGCACCACAGCCTGGACCGCAGCCTTGGCCGACGCATGCTCGACCAGCTGGGCCTGGACGGTTTCAGCACGTCCCTGTGCAACGAAGGTGGGGCGATCCATGTGGATGGCGAAGGCACACTGATCACCACCGAATCGGTGCTGCTCAACCCTAACCGTAACCCAGGCATCAGCAAGGCTGAATTCGAGGCCTGTTTCGCCCGCTACCTGGGCATCAGCAAGACCATCTGGCTGCCGGGTGACCCGCAGTACGTCACCAGTGACATGACCGACGGCCACGTCGATGGCGTATGCGCCTTCGCCCGCCCAGGCGTGCTGCTGGTCGACGCCACCCATGAGCAACACTCGGTGTACGCCGAGGTGGTGCGGGAAAACCGCCGCGCCCTGGAACTGGCCACCGACGCCCAAGGCCGCCATTTCGAACTGCTCGACCTGTACGAGGCCAGCGCCGCCGTCGATCAGAATGCCGAGGTGTTCTGCGCGTCCTACACCAACTTCTACATCGCCAACGGCGCGATCATCATGCCGGCCTATGGCATCGCTGCCGACCAGGAGGCCGCTGCGCAGCTGGGCCACGCCTTCCCAGGCCGGGAGATCGTGCCGGTGCGCATTGACCACATCGCCTACGGCGGTGGCGGCATTCATTGCATCACCCAGCAGCAGCCCGAGGTGCAGCCATGAGCCAGTTGCGTATCGCCACCACGCAGATGCCGTGCAGTTGGAACCTGCCCGACAACCTCGACCGCGCCGAGCAACTGGTACGCCAGGCCGCTGCCAAGGGCGCCCAGGTGATCCTGCTGCAGGAGTTGTTCGCTACCCCGTACTTCTGCATCGAGCAGAATCACCAGCACCAGGCCCTTGCCCAGCCCTACCCCGACAGCCCGATCCTGCAGCGCTTCGCCGCGCTGGCCGGCGAGCTGGGCGTGGTTCTGCCGCTGAGCTGGTACGAGCGCGCCGGCAATGCCTTCTTCAATTCGCTGACCGTGGCCGACGCCGATGGCCGCCTGCTCGGTGTGTACCGCAAGACCCACATCCCCAACGCCATCGGCTACCAGGAGAAGGAATACTTCAGCCCTGGCGACACCGGCTTCAAGGTCTGGGATACCGCCTTCGGGCGCTTGGGCATCGGTATCTGCTGGGATCAGTGGTTCCCCGAAACCGCTCGCTGCCTGGCCCTGATGGGCGCCGAGGTGCTGCTGTTCCCCACCGCCATCGGCTCCGAGCCGGGCTGCGCCGAACTGGACTCTCGCGACCATTGGCAGGTCGCCATGCGCGGCCATGCCGCCGCCAACCTGCTGCCGGTGGTGGCAGCCAACCGCGTGGGCGAGGAAGTTGCCGCCAGCGATGCAGCGCTAGCCATGCGCTTCTATGGCTCATCGTTCATCTGCGACCACAAGGGCGCCATGCTCGCCGAAGCCGACCGCGACAGCAGCGGCATCTGGCTGCATGACCTGGACCTGGCCGGCATGCGCGAAGACCGCCTGAGTTGGGGCATCTTCCGTGATCGCCGCCCGGAAATGTACGCAACGCTGCTGACCCTGGACGGTACACACCCACACAGCCTGAGGGCCTGAGCATGAAACACCACGTTCTAGCCGCATTGGCACTGGCCGCCTGCGCTGGCCAGGCACTGGCCGAACAGCCGGTGCTGCGCCTGTACAACTGGGCCGACTATTTTGCCGAGGACACCCTCAAGCAGTTCACGGCCGAAACCGGTATTCAGGTGATCTACGACGTGATGGACGGCAGTGAAGTGCTCGAAGCCAAGCTGATGTCCGGGCGCAGTGGTTACGACCTGGTGTTCCCCGGCGATACCGTTGCAGAGCGTTTGATGCGCGCTGGCAGCCTGCAGCCACTGGACCACAGCCGCCTGGAGGCGCTCGACGATATCGAGCCCGGCCTGCGCAAGCTGCATGCCCAATACCCCAAGGCCAGCCAGGCCACGGTGCCCTACACCTGGGGCACCATCGGCCTGACGGTGAACGCCGACAAGGTTCGCCAGCGCATGCCTGGTGCACCGCTGGACAACCTCGACTTGCTGTTCAAGCCGGAGCTGGCGGCCAAGTTCGCTGACTGTGGTATCTCGGTCATCGACTCGCCCGATGAAGTGCTGGCCGTAGTACTCAACTACCTGGGCCGCGAACCACGCAGTGCCAAGCGTGAGGACCTGGCCGCCGCCAGCGAACTGCTCAAGGCGATACGCCCGTATGTGCGCAAGTTCCAGTCCCAGCCGGTGACCGAATTGGTCAACGAGAACTTGTGCCTGTCACTGGGCTACAGCGGCGATGTGATCCAGGCCCAGCGTACCGCCGAGTCCGCTGGCAAGCACCTCGACTTCCAGTACCGCGTACCGCGCCAAGGCACCACGGTGTGGATGGACACCATGGCCATTCCGGCCGATGCCAGGCACCCGGAATACGCCTATCGTTTCATCAACTTCGTCATGCGCCCGGCGAACATGGCTGCCATCAGCAACTTCACCGGCTACCCCACGGCCAGCGCCAAAGCGCGCCAGGCGGTGGACCCACGCATGCGCGACAACCCCGATATCTATCTCGACGAAGCCACCTATGCCCGGCTGATTCCGGGCCGGGATATTCCACAGGCCGACATGCGGGCACGCATGCGTGTGTGGACGCGCTTCAAGACTGCACAGGACTGAACCATGCCAAGCCGTAGAACCTTCCTGCAACTGTCGTTGGCCGCCGGCCTCGGCGCTGGCCTTGGCCTGCCCCTGGGGCTGGCCCGTGCCGAAGAACCGGGGCGCTGGTTCATGCCTGACGAGGGCGAATTGCAACAGCGCGCCTTCATCGCCTTTGGCGCCCAGGATGCGATCTGGGAGGACTTCACCGCCGACGTGCAAGCCGCACTCGGTCGCATTAGCCAGGCCATCGCGCGTTATCAGCCGGTGACCGTGTTCTGCCGCGCCAGCGAGCGCCAGCTGGCCGAGCAGCACTGTGGCCACCACAACACACATTTTGTCGAATGCCAACTGGATGACATCTGGATGCGCGACATCGGTGCCAATTTCGTCGTCGACGATGACGGCGCCCTGGCGGCGGTGGACTTCAACTTCAATGGCTGGGGCAACAAGCAGCGCCACCGTAACGATGCCCAGCTGGCCAAACGCGTTGCCACCCTGGCCAACGCGCGCTACCAGCGCAGCGAGCTGGTGGGGGAAGGGGGCGCCATCGAGGTGGACGGGCACGGCACCGGCATCATGACCGAGAGCAGTTGGGTCAATGCCAACCGCAACCCGGACTGGAGCAAAGCCGAGGTCGAGGCCGAGCTGAAGGCGCGGCTGGGCCTGAGCAAGATAATCTGGCTGCCGGGCATCGCCGGGGAAGACACCACTGATGGGCATGTGGATTTCTACGCCCGCTTCGTGCGGCCGGGTGTGGTGATTGCCAACCTGGACAACGACCCGGACTCCTATGACCACGCCGTGACGCGTAAACACCTGGAAATCCTGAAGCAGGCCACCGATGCCGAAGGCCGTAAACTGCAGGTTCACGTGGTGTCACCGCCGCTGCGCGGGCGGCGTAACAAGTTCAGCAAAGGTAATGACGACTTTGCAGCGGGGTACATCAATTACTTCGTGATCAACGGCGCGATCATCGCACCGCAGTTCGGTGATGCGCAGGCGGATGAGAAGGCCCGAGCACTGCTGGCGGCGTTGTATCCAGGGCGGGATATCGTGCAACTGGACATCGATGCCATCGCGGCTGGAGGTGGGGGGATTCACTGTGTGACCCATCAGTGCCCGGCCGTTTGAATGAGGTTGCCTGGCCTGGCCTCAATCACGACGCCGCCGGCGCCCGGTGATCATCGACAACGGCAAGTTTTCGCGCAGCAGCACGCTTTCGTAGATGGCCGCCAGCACATGCACACACACCAGCGCCAGCACCGCATTGGCCAACCAACCGTGCAGGTCGGTCGGCCAATCGGCGCCCCACAGTGCATCCACTTCCTGCGACGCCCAACCAGTCAGGCCCAGGCCAGCGATACCCGCCAGCATCAACAGCATCACCAAGGCGCCAATCGGCGAGTGCCCCAGACGATGGCAAGGCTCCCCACGCAGCACCTTGCGCGCGTGCCCGGCCACGCGTGCCGGGGTTGGCCAGAAGTCGGCCCAGCGCGCACTGGCTGGCCCGACAAAGCCCCAGACCACGCGCACCACGACGCACGCCAGTGCGTAGTAGCCCAGCCACTGGTGCCAGTCATCGCCCTCTTCGTTGAAAAAGTAGTTGGCGAAGAACACCGCTGCGATCGACAGGTGGCACAGCCGCAGGAGGGGATCCCACAGCCGCACCATGCCGTCGCTGTTCAATCGTGGTACTCGGACTTGACCGCTTTGCCGGTCACCGGGTCATGATAAATCTCGACCTTGCGACCGTCCTTGTCGAACCCATAGATCTCGTAGCAATTGCCCTTGGTAACCTTGAACTTGTTGATCTTGTAGCCCTGCTCCTTGAGCTGGGCCTGGAACTTTTCCTGGTCTTGCCAGGTGCTTTTATCCGCGGTGGTGCATTGGGTGGCGGCGAATGCTGTGCTGCTGCCGATCAGGAGGGTCAGTGCGATCAGGATGCGCATGGGTATGGGCTCCATTGGGTTGAGTGAAACAGCACGAAATTCAGCTTAGTTGGGGAGGACGCCAAGTGCCCATTGATTTGTTTTTCATATCAATCCGAAAGAAAAACAAACTTAACAAATAAGCCAAACCCGCCGATGCTGGTGGCACTACGCCTATTGCCCGGAGAACAACAACATGAACGACGTGGTTATCGTCGCCGCAACCCGTACCGCCATTGGCAGCTTCCAGGGCGCCCTGGCCTCCGTGCCTGCGGTCGACCTCGGCGCCGCCGTGATCAAGCGGCTGCTGGAGCAGACCGGGCTGGACCCGGCGCAAGTCGACGAAGTCATCCTCGGCCAGGTGCTCACCGCCGGCGCCGGGCAGAACCCGGCGCGCCAGGCTGCGATCAAGGCCGGCCTGCCCTTCAGCGTACCGGCCCTGACCCTGAACAAGGTCTGCGGCTCGGGCCTCAAGGCCCTGCACCTGGCCACCCAGGCCATCCGCTGCGGCGACGCCGAGGTGGTGATTGCCGGTGGCCAGGAGAACATGAGCCTTGCTCCCTACGTGATGCCCTCGGCCCGTACTGGCCAGCGCATGGGCCATGGCCAACTGATCGACAGCATGATCACCGATGGCCTGTGGGATGCGTTCAATGACTACCACATGGGCATCACTGCCGAGAACCTGGTGGACACGTACAGCCTCACCCGCGAACAGCAGGATGCCTTTGCCGCCGAATCGCAGCGCAAGGCGGTGGCGGCGATCGAGGCCGGCCGCTTCGACGCGGAAATCACCCCCATCCTGCTGCCACAGAAAAAGGGCGAGCCCAAGGTCTTCGCCCGTGACGAGCAGCCACGCCCGGACACCACCGCCGAGTCCCTGGGCAAACTGCGCCCGGCCTTCAAGAAGGACGGCAGCGTCACTGCGGGCAATGCCTCCAGCCTGAATGACGGCGCCGCCGCCGTGTTGTTGATGAGCGCGGCCAAGGCCAAAGCCCTGGGCCTGCCAGTGCTGGCGAAGGTCGCCGCCTATGCCAGTGCCGGGGTAGACCCGGCGATCATGGGTATCGGCCCGGTTTCGGCGACCCAGCGTTGCCTGGACAAAGCCGGTTGGCAGTTGGCCGAACTGGACCTGATCGAAGCCAACGAAGCCTTTGCCGCACAGGCGCTGGCCGTGGGCAAGGCGCTGGAGTGGGATGCCGCGCGGGTCAACGTGAATGGCGGAGCGATTGCCCTGGGCCACCCGATTGGTGCTTCCGGGTGCCGCGTGCTGGTGACCTTGCTGCACGAGATGATCAAGCGCGATGCCAAGAAAGGCCTGGCGACCTTGTGCATTGGCGGTGGGCAAGGTGTGGCACTGGCGATCGAGCGCTGATCTCAGATTGAGTAGAACAGGCTAGGCCCTTTCGCGGGGTTACCCGCGAAGAGGCCGGGCCTGCTTGAACACCACTCTCAGGCTTCAGAACCGCTCATCGGCAATCGCCGGCAAGGTCAGCTCCCGCACATAACTGGCCGCCGAAAGCTCCAGCAGCGTGCGCACCATCAGCACCACATCGTGCAGCGGTATCAGCCCCCCTTCCCCACGCGCGGCAGCCTCTTCCACCGGCACATCCAGGCCGTCTTCGGTATTGAGGTACCCAAGGTTCAGGCACGTCACCCCAAGGCCTTGCCCTCGATAGCCTTCACGCAATGCTTCGGCGATGCCGCGCAGGCCGAACTTGGAGGCAGCGAAGGTCACTTCTGGGCGACCGCTTTGGGGCAGGCCGGAAGTGGAACCGGTCAGGATGATCCGTGGTTTTTCGCTTTCGAGCAGCAGCGGCAGCAGCCGTTTGACCAGCAGGATGGTGGCGGTGATGTTGCAGTCGACCATGCGCTGCAGCGCTGCGTCACAGTCATCAAGGAAGCTGTAGTGGTCTTCGAACGCTTCGGCCTCCCACAGGCCGAGGTTATAGATCAGCGTATCCACGCCACCCTCAGCCAGCACTCGGGCTATCGACTCTACTGCAGCGGCAGGCTGGCCTAGATCGGCCTCGATCCACTGGGCGTCAATACCCTTGCCGACATTCACTGCCGCGGGTTTGCTGCGCGACACCCCAATCAACGTATCGCCGGGTTTGCCCAACCCTTCCATGAAAGCCTTGCCCAGGCCTTTACTGGCGCCGACTACCAGAACACGCATCGCATCACTCCCTGTCGATTTGATCGGAGTCGGCATTCTAGGGGGTTTTAAGCGCCCGTGGCGATGATCAAGCCGCAGCTCGGTTTTCGTCCAGCGCAGCTGCCAGCACGGCCACTTCCTGGCACTTCTGCACGGCCACTTCCACCGGGCTGCGCGACAACGAGCAGGCCGGCGCCAGCCATAGCCGCTCCCCCAGACGCTCATGGGCATCGTGCAGCAGGCCCAGGGTTTCTCCCAAGTCGCAAGCAGCTGCAGTGCGGCCGTCGACCAGGCCCAGCGACAACACCTTGTAGGTCGGTAGGCGGTCCAGAAGGGTCTGGTACTGCTCGGGTGCCTGTACCAGGTCGACATGCAGGCCATCGACAGGCAGGTTCACGGCCAGGCCGAGGTTGCCGTCAAGGCCACCGTAGTAGGTGGCAATCAGCTTTTTCAGCGGCGCGCGCTGAAGAATGTTGTAGACGCGCTCGTAAGCGTTTTTCCAGTCCTGCGGCAGGTCTTCGGCGAGAATCGGTTCATCGATCTGCACCCACTCCACGCCCATTGCAGCCAGGCGGTTGAGGTACTGATCGTACAGCGGCAGCAGGCGCTCGAGCAGTTCCAGCGTTTCGATGCTGCCGTTGTTTTCGCCCTGCCACAGATAAGTCAACGGGCCGATCACCACTGGCTTGACCGCATGGCCCAAGGCCTTGGCTTGTGCCACTTCATCAAAAAGCTGCGCCCAGCTCAGGTCGAACGGTTGATCATGCCAGGCAAAGTCACCCACTGGCAGCAATTGGATGCCGGCATCACGCTGAGCCTGCCAGTGACGGGCACGCGCCTCGCGGTCACCGCTGATGTGTGGAAAGCCCAGGTTGTGTGCCAGTGCCATGTTTTGTCCCTTAACCTGCATAAATGAATGAGAGGGATTTTCCGGCGGATAAACGCTTGAGACAAACTCATTAAATTTGAGATGAACCCAAGATTTCTTCATGATCATGCTGATGTCTCATTCAGAGCATCACCCTGCGCATTCGGACATGACCCCGCCCGCCTTCTGCCGCACAATGCCACCCTGACCACACCGGGTGCCCAGCCACATGAGCCTGCTGAAAACCGCGCTGCGCGAAAAGAACTTCGTCTGCGTCATGGAATTCGTCCCCAAGCCTTCGGCTGAACGCTTCGCCGCCATGGAAGCGATCTTGGCCCGTGCGCACCTGTGCGGCTGGCCGATGACCGTGGCCATCGGCGATCGCGTCGGCAGCCCGCTGGACATGTCGCCGCTGGACGCCCTCGCCTCGTTCGCCAACCCTGTGCCTGCCCTGCCGCATTTTTCCGGCAAGGATCGCGAACGCCATCACCTGCTCGCGCAACTGCAGCGTATGGACGCCGCAGGCCTCGATCAGCTGTTGCTGCTTACCGGCGACCGCCTGCCCGGCCATGAACCAGGCCTGCGCCCGGTGCGCTACCTGGAATCGGTCGCCGCCCTGCAGATTGCCCGCCAAGCCTGTCCGCACTGGCTGCTGGGCGCGGCACTGAACCCGTTCAAGTACCACGAGGAAGAAGGCGGCGCCCAGTATTTCAAGGCCGAGAAAAAGCTGGCGGCTGGGGCTGACTTCTTCACCCTGCAACTGGGCTTTGATGCCGCCAAGCACCAGGAAGCCATGCTTTGGATGCGCCGCCAGCCCACGCCCAAGCCCATGCTGGCCTGCCTCATGAGCCTCACCCACGGGCGCGCGACGATGCTCGACCATGTGGCCGGCGTCACCGTCACCCCGTCCATGCGCGACATGCTCGAAGCGGAGACCGCGCTGTCCAAGGTATTTGCCCAGGCGCGCAGTGTTGACCGCCTGGCCTTGCAGATCATCGGTGTAAAGCTGATGGGCTACGCCGGTGTGCACCTCTCAGGGGTGCACGAACTCAAGCAGTTGCTGGCCCTGGAAGCCCGTATCGAGCACTGGCAAACCCGGGTTCACACGCTGGAGCAATGGGCGCCCGCCTGGCAGGCCAGCTGGCAGATGCCCGGCCTGCCGGCAGTGATCTTCCATCCGCCGCAGGCGAGCTGGCGCCAGGGCGAGTCACAGGTCGATGCCACGTTCAAGGAGAAAGCGCGCTATCACCTGATGCACGGCATGCATTCACTGCTGTTCAGCCGCCGCAACGGCCTGAGCAAGGCATTTGGCTGGGCGGTGCGCCAGCCTCTATGGGCTACGCGCCTTGGCGCACTGGTGCTGCACAAGGTGGAGCGTGCTGTGAAACGGCCACTGGTGGGTTGCGATACCTGTGGCCGCTGCCGCCTCGAAGATACCTTGTACGTCTGCCCAGAAACCTGCCCCAAAGGCCTGGCCAATGGCCCCTGCGGTGGAACCGCCCTGAACCGCTGCGAGTTCGGCGACCGCGAGTGCATCCACAGCGTCAAGTACCGCACCGCCAAAGCCGTGCGGCAAACTGCCGTGCTGACCGAGCGGCTGATCCCGTGCATCGAGGTCGAAACCCGCCACCGCAGCTCCTGGCCGCAGTGGTTCGCAGCGCAGACGCCGCGGCGGCTCAGCCCGCAGCCAACGCCTCGAAGCCAGCCCGAATCGTAGCTTCGGGTAATTCATCGGCGATGAACACCATCACACTCTCGCGCGTTTCGCCAGCGCCCCACTCGGCGTCCCAATCGAAGCCATAGAGCTTGAGCACACCTTGGAATACCAGCTTGCGCTCTTCGCCGGCAATGTTCAGCACGCCCTTGTAGCGCAACAGTTGTGTGCCGTGGGTTTCCAGCAGTTCGTTCATGAAGCCGCTGAGGCGATCGATATCCAACGCAGTGTCCGTGCGCAGCACCATCGTGGAGATACGGTCCGGCGTGGCGGGTTTGAGCACCGGGCGCAGTGTCAGTTTCAAGTTCGCACCCAGGTCAGGGTTGAGGTTGAAACCTCGCACATCCAGTAGTTCAGCCAGGTCGATGCATCCGTGTTCAACCACCCGGATCGCGGCCCGACCATTGATGCGGGCCAGGCGCTCGCGCAGCGCGTCTACCGCAGCCGGCTCGACCAAGTCTGTCTTGCTCAGCAGCAAGCGATCGGCAAAGCCGACCTGGGCCTGAGCGATGGTCTGGGTCAGGTGCAGTTCGGCATGCGCGGCATCGACCAGGGTGATGATGCCGTCGAGGATGTAGCGCTCACGCAGTTCCTCGTCGATGAAGAAGGTTTGCGCTACCGGCGCCGGGTCGGCCAGGCCGGTGCATTCGATCACCAGGCGGTCGAAGGCGATTTCCCCGGCATCCAGGCGCTCGAGCAGCAGGTACAGGGCGCGGGTCAGGTCGCCATGGATGCTGCAACACACACAACCGTTGGCCAGGGTCATCACCTGCACCGGCTGGTCGCCCAGCAATTGGCTGTCAATGCCGGCCTCACTGAATTCGTTTTCGATCACCGCGAGCTTCAGGCCGTGCTCGGCCTTGAGCATGTGCTTGAGCAAGGTGGTCTTGCCGGCACCGAGGAAGCCCGTGAGGACGGTTACGGGAATAGGCGTCTGCACGCAGAAAGTCTCCTGAATCTGAAAATGACTGTGGGAGCCGGTTACCCAGGCTCCCACAGGTTCACACGTGTCGCAGGCTCAACAGCACTTGGGCCCGGACTTGCCGCCGTAACGCGCTTCTTGCCGTTCGCGGAAGAACGCTTCGTAGCTCATCACCGGCTTGTCCGGGTGCGTCTTCTGCATGTGCTCGACATAGTTGTCGTAGTCGGGCATGCCGACCATCAGGCGGGCTGCCTGCCCCAGGTATTTTCCCAGTCGACCCAAGTCGTTGAACATAACTGCAGTCCTCTCGATTACGCGTCAGGCAACGCCTGGAACGGGGTTTCCTTGTCGGTGCGCTCCTTGCGGCCCAGGGCGGCGTAGCCGACCTTGATGGCGAAGAACAGGATGCTGAAGACCACCAGCAGGAACAGAATCGTCAGGCCCGCGTTGGTGTAGGCGTTGAAGATCACGTGCTGCATCTGCCCGATGTCCTTGGCCGGGGCCAGCACTTGGCCTGCGTCCAGCGCGGTGCTGTACTTCTTGGCCAGGGCCAGGAAGCCAACCGCCGGGTTCGGGTCGAACAGCTTGATCAGGCCAGCAGCAGTGGTGCAGATCAGCAGCCAGACGGCCGGCAGCAGGGTGACCCAGATGTAGCGCTGACGCTTCATCTTGATCAGCACCACGGTACCGAGCATCAAGGCGATACCGGCCAGCATCTGGTTGGAGATGCCAAACAGCGGCCACAGGGTGTTGATGCCGCCCAGCGGGTCGATCACGCCCTGGTAAAGCAGGTAGCCCCAGAGTGCCACGCAGCCAGCGGTGGCGAGCAGGTTGGCACCCCACGATTCAGTGCGTTTGAGTGCTGGCACGAAGCTGCCCAGCAGGTCCTGCAGCATGAAGCGCCCGGCTCGGGTACCGGCGTCCACTGCGGTGAGGATGAACAACGCCTCGAACAGGATCGCGAAGTGGTACCAGAAGGCCATGGTGTTTTCACCTGGCAACACCTGGTGCAGGATCTGCGCGATACCGACCGCCAAGGTAGGCGCACCACCAGCACGGGCCAGGATGGTGTGCTCGCCGATGTCACGGGCGACGGCTTCAAGCTGCTCGGGTGTAATCAGGAAGCCCCAGCTGCTGACTGTCTGCGCCACCGACGCTACGTCTGCACCGACCACGGCAGCCGGGCTGTTCATGGCGAAGTACACGCCAGGCTCGATCACCGAAGCGGCGACCATGGCCATGATGGCGACGAACGATTCCATCAGCATGCCACCGTAGCCGATGTAGCGGGCGTTGGTTTCGTTATCCAGCAGCTTGGGGGTGGTCCCCGAGGAAATCAGCGCGTGGAAGCCGGACACCGCACCACAGGCAATGGTGATGAACAGGAACGGGAACAGGGTGCCCTTCCACACAGGGCCCGTGCCGTCGGTGAACTGGGTCAGCGCCGGCATTTTCAGCTCGGGGGCAATGATCAGGATACCGATGGCCAGGCCCACGATGGTGCCGATCTTGAGGAAGGTCGACAGGTAGTCACGTGGTGCCAGCACCAGCCAGACCGGCAGCACGGCGGCGACAAAGCCGTAGCCCACCAGCATCCAGGTGATCTGCACCCCGGTGAAGGTGAACGCCGGGCCCCATACCGGGTCCGCAGCGATCACGCCGCCCAGCCAGATAGACGCCAGCAGCAGCACTACGCCAACCACCGAGATCTCGCCAATGCGGCCCGGGCGGATGTAGCGCATGTAGATGCCCATGAACATCGCGATCGGGATGGTCGCCATCACCGTGAACATGCCCCACGGGCTTTCGGCGAGGGCCTTGACCACGATCAACGCCAACACCGCGAGGATGATGATCATGATCAGGAAGCAGCCGAACAGGGCGATGGTCCCCGGAATGCGGCCCATCTCCTCGCGCACCATGTCGCCCAGCGAGCGACCATTGCGGCGGGTAGACATGAACAGGACCATGAAGTCCTGCACCGCACCGGCCAGCACCACGCCGGCAATCAGCCACAACGTGCCGGGCAAGTAGCCCATTTGCGCGGCAAGTACCGGGCCGACCAAGGGGCCTGCGCCCGCGATGGCGGCGAAGTGGTGACCGAAAAGAATGTGTTTGTTGGTCGGAACGTAGTCCAGACCGTCGTTGTTGAGCACCGCCGGGGTGGCACGGCGAGGGTCGAGTTGCATCACCTTGGTGGCGATGAACAAGCTGTAGTAACGGTAGGCAACCAGGTAAATGGCCACCGCCGCGACCACGATCCACAAGGCGTTGATTGCCTCGCCGCGACGCAGGGCAACCACACCCAGCGCGCAGGCCCCTATGACTGCCAGCGCCAACCACGGAATGTGGCGTAGCAGGCTATTATTGTTGTTCATGGTTAGCTTCCAGCTGGTGGATTGGAAAGACCGCCCACCGAGTCTAGGGCGAGTCATCGCGCATTGCCACACTTGCTTTGGTCTAGAGCCTCTGCGGCCAGATTGCGGTACCTGATGCACATAACATTCTAACTATAGTCAGGATGTCACCTTAGGACCTACCCAAGGATCCATGCCATGAGCGATCACGACGAACGCCGCCGTTTCCAGCGTATCCAGTTCGACGCCCCGACCAGGCTTTGCCAGGGCGAACGTTGCTGGGAGGTGAAACTGCTCGACCTGTCCCTCAAAGGCCTGCTGGTCGAAAGCCCGAAAACCTGGGATCCCGACCTGAGCCAGGATTTCGAAGCCTACATCGTGCTCAACGACGAAGTGACCGAGGTGCAAATGCAGGTCGAACTGCGCCACGAAGAACCGAGCCGGCTGGGCTTCATCTGCCTGTACATCGACATCGATTCGATGAGCCATTTGCACCGTCTTGTGGAATTGAACGTGGCCGACAGCACCGAAATGATGCGCGAGCTGCGCGAACTCATCGAATAATGAAATCTCTTAGCTAGCTAATATCATTCCCACCGAGTGTTTCCTGTCTACCCAGACAGCTTTAAGCCTGGGTAGCAGAACTTTGTACACAGCTTTCCAATACAGCTTCTGACAAGTTGGTACGCCTTCTGCATTGGGATTTAGCACCCCATGCGGTCGTATCTGTGCGCGCTCCGATCAAAATATTGTATACAATTCTTGTGGCAATCATTTGAGGTAAGTGTCTACAGTAGCGGCACAACAATAAACAGAGAGCCTGCTCCATGACTACGTCCCCTAGCACGTCTCCCGCCAAGCGCCCCGAGGATGAAAACCTCGGCCTTGGTGCCAACCTGGCTTATGGTCTGCAGCATGTGTTGACCATGTACGGGGGGATCGTCGCGGTACCCCTGATCCTGGGGCAGGCCGCGGGCCTGAACGGTGCCGAAATCGGCATGCTGATCGCCGCCTCGCTGTTTGCCGGTGGCCTGGCCACCCTATTGCAAACCCTTGGCCTGCCGTTCTTCGGCTGCCAGTTGCCGCTGGTGCAGGGCGTGTCGTTCGCCGGTGTGGCGACCATGGGTGCGATCCTCAGCAGCGAGGGCGGCGGTGGCCTGCCTGGCGTGCTTGGCGCGGTCATGGCGGCGTCGCTGATCGGCTTCCTGATCACCCCGGTGTTCTCGCGCATCACCAAGTTCTTCCCTCCCCTGGTGACCGGCATCGTCATCACCACCATCGGCCTGACCCTGATGCCAGTGGCCGCACGCTGGGTGATGGGTGGCAACAGCGCCTCGCCAGAGTTCGGCAGCGTGGCCAACATCGGCTTGGCCGGGTTGACCTTCGCCATCGTGCTGCTGCTGAGCAAGCTGGGCAGCGCGACCATTTCGCGCCTGTCGATCCTGCTGGCCATGGTGATCGGCACACTGATCGCCTGGTCGCTGGGCATGGCCGACTTCAGCAAGGTCACCGAAGGCCCGATGCTGGCCTTCCCCACGCCGTTCCACTTCGGCATGCCGGAGTTTCACATCGCCGCGATCCTGTCGATGTGCATCGTGATCATGGTAACCCTGGTGGAAACTTCGGCCGACATCCTCGCCGTGGGTGAAATCATCGACACCAAGGTTGACTCCAAGCGCCTGGGCAACGGCCTGCGTGCCGACATGGCATCGAGCATCCTGGCGCCGATCTTCGGCTCGTTCACCCAGAGCGCGTTCGCCCAGAACGTCGGCCTGGTGGCCGTGACCGGGGTCAAGAGCCGCTACGTGGTGGCCACCGGTGGTGTGATTCTGGTGGTACTCGGCCTGCTGCCGATCATGGGCCGGGTGATTGCCGCCGTGCCTACCCCGGTACTGGGTGGCGCTGGCATCGTGCTGTTCGGCACCGTGGCGGCCAGCGGTATCCGTACTTTGTCCAAGGTCAGCTACAAGAACAACGTCAACCTGATCATCGTCGCGGCCTCGCTGGGCTTCGGCATGATCCCGATTGCCGCGCCGACCTTCTACCACCACTTCCCGAACTGGTTCGAGACCATCTTCCACTCGGGCATCAGCTCGGCGGCGATCATGGCCATCTTGCTGAACCTGATCTTCAACCACTTCACCACCGGCAACTCGGAAAACCAGTCGGTGTTCGCTGCGGCGTACGAGCGCACCATCCAGTATTCGGACATTTCCGCGCTGCGTGATGGCGACTACTTCAAGGACGGCAAGCTGTTCGATGCCGAGGGTAACGAAGTGCCGATGCTGGAGCTGGACGAGCATGGCAATGAAACGGTCAGGCGCGCAGCGGTTGCCGAGCATTGACTGCTGACTGAGCGGTGAGGTGGAGGGGGCCGATGCGCATCATCGGCCCCTTTTTCGTTTGCCTGTTCTGGCCTATCGCCGTCGATAGGGCCAGAACAGGCTACAAGTTACTCGAACAATGCATCCAGGGCTTGCTCCAGCCGGGTCACGGCAATCACCTGCAACCCCGCCGGTGGCTCTTTCGGCGCATTGCCCTTGGGCACGATGGCCCGCTTGAAGCCGTGCTTGGCCGCTTCCTTCAAGCGCTCCTGGCCACTGGGCACCGGCCGCACCTCACCCGACAGGCCGATCTCGCCAAACACCAGCAGACCATGGGCCAGCGGCCGATTGCGCAGGCTGGACATGACCGCCGCCAGCAGCGCCAGGTCCGAAGCCGTTTCCAGCACCTTCACCCCACCCACCACGTTGAGGAACACGTCCTGGTCATGGGTAGGAATACCGCCATGACGGTGCAGCACCGCCAGCAACATGGCCAGGCGGTTCTGGTCCAGGCCCAGGGTTACCCGCCGCGGATTGGCCAGATGGCTATCGTCGACCAGCGCCTGCACTTCAACCAGCATTGGCCGGGTGCCCTCCCAGGTAGCCATTACCACGCTGCCTGGCACTTCTTCCTGGGTACGGTTGAGGAAGATCGCCGACGGGTTGGACACTTCTTTAAGACCACGGTCGGTCATGCCGAACACGCCCAGCTCGTTGACCGCGCCAAAACGGTTCTTCACCGCCCGTAACAAGCGCAGACGGCCATCGGACTCGCCTTCGAAATACAGCACGGTATCGACCATGTGCTCCAGTACCCGCGGGCCGGCCAGCGAGCCTTCCTTGGTCACGTGGCCGACCAGGAAGATCGCCGTGCCGCTCTGCTTGGCGTAACGCACCAGCAACGCCGTGCTTTCGCGCACCTGGGCCACGCCGCCGGGGGCCGATTGCAGCTGCTCGGTGAAAATCGTCTGGATCGAGTCGATCACCATCACCCTGGGTTTCTCGACGCGTGCCGTAGCGATGATGGTCTCGATGCAGGTTTCGGTCATTACCTTGAGCTGGTCCTGGGGCAGGCCCAGCCGCCGTGAGCGCATGGCAACCTGTTGCTGCGACTCCTCACCGGTGACATACAGCGCCGGCATGCCGACGGCGATGTTGCACAACGTTTGCAACAAAATGGTCGACTTGCCGATACCGGGGTCACCACCAATCAGCACCACAGAGCCATCCACCAGGCCACCGCCCAGTACGCGGTCCAGTTCAGTACTGCTGGTGGTGAAGCGCGGGATTTCTTCGACGCTGACTTCGGCCAAGGTCTTGATCTGTGCCTGCTGCCCGGTCCAACCCGCGCGGCCGCTGCTGGGCGCTGCGGCGCCGCCGCTTTCGATCATGGTTTCGACCAGCGTGTTCCAGGCCCCGCATTCGCCGCACTGGCCGGCCCATTTGGGGAAGGTCGCGCCGCACTCGGTGCAGCCATACAAGCGCTTGGCCTTGGCCATGGGTGGGGTCTCCTGGAAAAAATCGCCATGATAGCCGAGCAGGACGTGTCTCGAACGCTTCGGGATGCGACAAAACTATTCGTTCTAACTGCAGTCAGTAGCCCTGAACACAACGCATGAAGCGTTTTAGTGGCTTACACTGCGTTAACCTTACCTTTTGTTACAAGGAACCAAACATGGGCATGCTCAACGAGTTCAAGGCTTTCGCGGTCAAAGGCAATGTCGTCGACATGGCGGTCGGTATCATCATCGGCGCGGCCTTCGGCAAGATCGTCTCGTCCTTCGTCGGTGACGTGATCATGCCACCACTGGGCCTGCTGATCGGTGGTGTGGACTTCAGCGACCTGGCCATTACCCTGAAGGCTGCCGAAGGTGACGTACCAGCGGTAGTGCTGGCGTATGGCAAGTTCATCCAGACCGTGATCGACTTCGTGATCGTGGCCTTTGCCATCTTCATGGGGGTGAAGGCGATCAACAGGCTCAAGCGTGAGGAAGCCGTGGCGCCGACTACGCCGCCGGTGCCTTCGGCTGAAGAGACACTGCTGACCGAGATTCGCGACTTGCTCAAGACGCAGAATCAGAATCGCTTGCCGTGAGGTAGCAGGGGGCTGCCTTGCAGCCCCCTGGCCTTACCAGTAGTTTTCGACCGCTACCTGCCCTGGCCGCTTGCTCAGGCTCAGTTGCAGGTCACGCGCTTTCAGCACTTTACGGGTTTCGTCGATCATTTCCGGGTTACCGCACAGCATCACCCGTGAATGCTCTGGCGACAGCGCCAGCCCCGCCGCCTTCTCCAGTTCACCATTCTCGATCAACGTGGTAATGCGCTGGTTCAACGCCCCTGGGTGTTGTTCACGGGTCACCACCGGAATGAACTGCAACTTGCCCGCATGCTCCGCCAGGTACTCGCGTTGCTCCAGCCCGGCGATTTCATCTACGTAGGCCAGCTCTTTGGCTTCGCGCACCGAGTACACCAGCTTGATGTTGTCGAAACGCTCCCAAGCCTCGAAGTCCTGCAGGATCGACATGAACGGCGCAATGCCCGTACCCGTGGCCAGCAGCCACAGGTCGCGACCACCGACGAAACGGTCGAGGGTGAGGAAACCGAAAGCCTGACGGTCGATCAGCAAGGTATCGCCCGCACCCAGCCGGCTAAGCTCGCTGGTGAACTCGCCACCGGGTACCACGATGGAGAAAAAGTCCAGATGCTCATCATGGGGCGCGCTGACCATTGAATAGGCGCGCCACACCACGCTGCCATCGGCCTTGGTCACGCCAAGGCGGGCGAACTGACCGGAACGAAAGCGGAACCCCGCATCGCGCGTAACCCGCAGGCTGAAGAGGTTCGGCGTCAGCGGCTGAACATCGAGCAGGGTCTGGCGGGTGAACTTTTCGGCGCTAGCGGTCATATCGGGCTCCAGGGTTGGCGTGTGCACAGTGTCGCTTAAAGTGGCTTGGATAAAAACCACCGCTTTGTAGGGCCTCACCAGGGGGGATCGTGCCGAACTGGCAGAAAACCCTAAGTGCTATAACAAAAAAATCCCAACACTAAGGTAGGACTTTCCTACAATCATCGGGTACCCAAATGGATTGGATCCTACGCCCCGAGGAATGTCTCGATGCTTCACTGGAAACCCGAGCATCTTCATGCGTTCGTCAGCGAGCGCAACCCGCAGAAGCTGTTCGACATCGCAGTCCATCTGGCTCAGGAGCTGGGCATGGATTACCTTGGGCTGAATATCCGCATCCAGATCGCCACGCAAACACCAAGGCTGTACCTCTACAGCAACTACCCAAGTGAGTGGATCGAGCGCTATCAGCGCGACGATTTCTACAAGCAGGACCCGGCAGCGCACATGAGTCACAGTTCGACCACCCCCGTACTATGGACTGACGACCTATACCGAGACGCCCCTCAATTTCGCGAAGCGGCCTGTCAGCACGGCTTGCGTCACGGCTGGACGCAATCACTGCACGACCTGCAGCACAACGAAAGCCAGATCAGCGTGGCCAGACCTGCCGAAAAGATCGACATCGTCGAGCTTTATGACAAGGCCGGCAGCGTCCAGTGGCTGTGCCATACCCTGCATGCCGTGCTTGGCGAACACCACCTGAACGCACTGTGCCCACCTCAACCAAGAATGAGCGAGCGTGAACTAGAAGTGCTGAAATGGTCGGCTGCCGGCAAGACCGCTGCCGACGTTGCCTGCATCCTGTCGCTTTCGCAAAGCACGGTGAACTTCCACATCCGCAGCGTGATCACCAAGACCAACGCTGCCAACAAGGCTGGCGCCATCGCCATCGCCGCCCTGCGTGGCTGGATCTGACCTTCACACCTGCGACCTTGGGCAAAGCCCTGTAGAATCGCCCGGCAAAGCCCGGAGCGAACCGCAACGGGCAGTTTCGTACCCGAGCCAGACGCCATGCCCCTGTTGACCACCCCCTACGCCGAACTCGACCTGATCCGCCAGCCGGAGCAGGCCAACGACCCGCTGCAGGCCTTCGATGCCGCCGACGAGTACCTGCTTGCGCAGTTGCACGAACAGGCCCCTGACGCCAACTGCCGGGTACTGGTGCTCAATGACAGCTTCGGCGCCCTGGCCGTCAGCCTGGCGGGCCGCCTGCAGGTGGTCAGCAGCGGTGACTCACATCTGGCGCACCTTGGCCTGGAAAAGAACCTGACGCGCAACGGTTTGACGTTCGATAGCGTGCCGTTCGTGCCCGCCAGCGAGCACTGGCAAGGCCTCTTCGACCGAGTGCTGGTGCGCGTGCCCAAGACCCTGGCCCTGCTTGAAGAACAACTGATCCGCCTGCAGGGCCACCTGGCGCCTGGCGCGCAGGTGATTGCCGGGGCCATGATCAAGCACCTGCCACGGGCGGCCGGTGACCTGATGGAGAAGTACATCGGCCCTGTGCAGGCTTCGCTGGCACAGAAGAAGGCCCGCTTGCTGACGGCAACGGTGGCCGAACGCCCGCTCGCCCGCTCACCCTACCCTAGCCGCTACCACCTCGACGCGCCGGCGCTGGAGTTGGTCAACCACGCCAACGTGTTTTGCCGTGAGGGGTTGGATATCGGCACAAGGGCGTTCCTGCCCCACTTGCCCCGCGACCTGGGCAACGCGCGGGTAGCGGACCTGGGCTGCGGCAACGGCGTGCTGGCGATTGCCAGCGCCCTGGGCAACCCGGACGCTGAGTACACCTTGGTCGATGAGTCGTACATGGCCGTGCAATCAGCGCAGGAGAACTGGCGAGCTGCACTGGGCGAACGTGCCGCCAATTTCGTCGCGGCCGATGGGTTGGCCGGGGTAGAGAAACAATCGCTGGACGTGGTGCTGTGCAACCCGCCGTTCCACCAGCAGCAGGTGGTGGGGGACTTCCTTGCCTGGCGCATGTTCCAGCAGGCGCGAGAAGCGCTGGTGGTGGGTGGGGCGCTGTACATCGTGGGCAACCGCCACCTGGGCTATCACAGCAAGCTGGCGCGGTTGTTCCGAGGGGTTGAGCAGGTGGCGGCTACGCCCAAGTTCGTCATTCTGAAAGCCCGCAAATAAGAGCCCGCGCCGCCCCTGTGGGAGCGGGCTTGCCCGCGAACACCGGCGAAGCCGGTGCCATCTATCGCGATGCCTGCTTCGCGGGCACGCCCGCTCCCACAGGCGCCCCCGCTGCTCTCAATGGGTGGTCAATCCCGCAGCCCCCATGAACAGCCGCATCACCCATGCCGCCACGCCCAGCGCGGCAACACTCATCGCCCAAATCAGCAGTAGCCAACCCAGCCGCTGCCACAGCGGTTTCTTGTCTTCCAAGCCATGTTTGCCCGTCATCATGCGGCCCTCCTAGTGATAACCGTCTTCGTGGGTCACCTTGCCGCGGAACACGTAGTAGCTCCAGAAGGTGTACATCAGGATGAACGGCAGGATGAACAGGGTGCCCACCAGCATGAAACCTTGGCTTTGCGGGGGCGCTGCGGCCTCCCAGATCGAGATCGACGGCGGGATGATGTTCGGCCACAGGCTGATGCCCAGGCCACTGTAACCCAGGAAGATCAACACCAGGGTGAGCAGGAACGGCGTGTAGTGTGCATTGCGCGCTACCGCCTTCAGCAGCCCGTAGAAGGTCACCAGCACCAGCAGCGGCACCGGCATGAACCAGAGCAGGTTTGGCATGCTGAACCAGCGGTCGGCGATTTGCGGGTAGGCGATGGGGGTCCACAGGCTGACGATACCGATCACCGCCAGCAGCACCAGCGCCAGCGGCCGGGCCATGTCGTGCATCTTCTGTTGCAGCGGCCCTTCGGTCTTCATGATCAGCCAGGTGCACCCCAACAACGTGTAGGCAACGATCAGCCCCAAACCACAGAACAGACTGAACGGGGTAAGCCAGTCGAGTGTGCCACCGGCGAAATGGCGGTCGACCACTTTGAAGCCTTCGAGGAAGGCACCCAACGCCACACCCTGGAAGAAGGTGGCGACCAACGACCCCCAGATGAATGCCTTGTCCCAGATATGCCGCTTGTCGGCCTTGGCCTTGAAGCGAAACTCGAAGGCCACGCCACGGAAGATCAAACCGATCAACATCAGGATAAGCGGCAGGTACAAGGCCTCGAGAACGACCGCGTAAGCCATCGGGAAAGCCCCGAACAGCCCCGCCCCGCCCAGGATCAACCAGGTTTCGTTGCCGTCCCACACTGGCGCGACAGTGTTCATCATCACATCACGGTCCTGCTCGCCCTTGACGAAGGGGAACAGCATGCCGATGCCCAGGTCGAAACCGTCCATCACCACGTACATCATGACGCCGAAAATGATGATCACGGCCCAGATCAGCGGAAGGTCGATACCCATGGCTCAGTTCCCCTTGTTCAGGCTGGCAGAGGTGGCCTCTCGGCCATCATCGGCGGCGGACAACGGCCGCGCCGGCGTGCGTTTCTGGCCAGGGCCACCCGGTGTGTGCTCGTCACCTTCCCCGGTCTGCGGCCCTTTGCGCACCAGGCGCATCATGTAGCCAAGGCCGGTGCCGAACAGGGCGAAATACACCACCACGAAGGCCACCAGGGTGAAACCAAGCTGGGCGTAGCTGTGGTTGGACACGCCGTCAGCCGTGCGCATCAGGCCATACACCACCCAAGGTTGGCGGCCGATTTCGGTGGTGAACCAGCCGGCCAGCAGCGCGACCAGCCCAGATGGGCCCATCCACAGGGCCACATGCAGGAACGGGCGCGAGCTGTACAGCGTGCCGCGCTTGCGCAACCACAGGCTCCACAGGCCGACGAAGATCATCAGGAAGCCGAGCCCGACCATGATCCGGAACGACCAGAACACGATGGTCGAGTTAGGCCGGTCCTCGGGCGGGAACTCCTTCATCGCCGGCACCTGCTTGTCCAGGCTATGGGTCAGGATCAGGCTGCCCAGCGCGGGAATCTCGACCTTGAAGCGGGTAGTCTCGGCCTTCATGTCGGGGATGCCGAACAGAATCAGCGGGGTCGGCTCGCCGGGTACGTTCTCCCAGTGGCCTTCGATCGCGGCAATTTTCACCGGTTGATGCTTGAGCGTGTTGAGGCCATGGAAGTCGCCAATCACCGCCTGGATCGGGGCGACGATAAGCGCCATCCACATGGCCATCGACAGCATCTTGCGCACGGCCGGGTTGTCACGCCCGCGCAGCAGGTGCCAAGCCGCCGAAGCACCGACGAAGAACGCGGTGGAAACGAACGCGGCTGTGGCCATGTGCATCAGGCGGTAGGGGAACGAGGGGTTGAACACCACTGCAAACCAGTCCACCGGCACCACCCGGCCATCGATGATCTCGTGGCCTTGTGGGGTTTGCATCCAGCTGTTGGAGGCAAGGATCCAGAACGTCGAAACCAGTGTGCCGAGCGCCACCATCACCGTGGAGAAGAAGTGCAGGCCACGGCCGACGCGGTTCCAGCCAAACAGCATGACACCCAGGAAGCCCGCCTCGAGGAAGAACGCAGTGAGAACTTCGTAGGTGAGCAGCGGGCCGGTGACGGCGCCGGCAAAGTCGGAGAAGCGGCTCCAGTTGGTGCCGAACTGGTAGGCCATGACCAGGCCAGAGACCACGCCCATGCCAAAGTTGACGGCGAATATCTTCGACCAGAAATGATAGAGATCACGGTAGACCTGGTTGTGGGTCCTCAGCCAGAGGCCTTCGAGGACTGCCAGGTAGCTCGCCAAGCCAATGGTGATGGCCGGGAACAGGATGTGGAACGACACGGTAAAGGCAAACTGCATTCGGGCGAGCTCTAAGGCCTCTATTCCGAACATGGTGCTTCCTCTTCAGATAATCCGGCGTCCGGGCTTGTGGCCCCAGTCGCCCACTGCCCCCACTGGGTCGAGTACGGCGCGTTGGAATTGTTCTGTTCGATCGCAGGGATTTCGGCCCAAGGGCCCGATCGTTACATCTGGAACGATTGATCCAGATCAACGACTGCTAGGAAGCATAGTCCCGAATGGCCTGACGGGCCGTGTGGTTGATTGCCGCGTGACCGGTTGCCCCACCCTCTTTCATAAACCGTGGAAAAGTGCCGACCTGGGCAAACAGTAACCGTTTGTTACAAACAGATGATACGCTGCGCACCCCTCTACTGCGCCGAGGCCCCTGGTTTCCGATGTCCGATTCCGCACCGCAGTTGTTGCGTCACCACCGCCCTTTCCTGGCCTTCTGGCTGGCCCGCGTGTTCACCGCCAGCGGCTTCCAGATGCTCACCGTGGCCATTGGCTGGCACCTCTACCAGTTGACCGGCAATGTGCTGGACCTGGGCCTGGTCGGTCTGGTCGAATTCGCCCCACGGGTGTTGTTCATGTTGCACACCGGGCATGTCGCCGACCGCTATGACCGGCGCAAGGTCGCTGCCTTGTGCCAGAGCCTGCAGGGGCTGATTGCCCTGGCGCTGGCGGTGGGCAGCGCGACCGACAACGTCACCCGCGAACTGATCTTTGCCCTGGCCTTCCTGCTCGGAGCCACGCGCTCGTTCGAAATGCCGGCAACCCAGGCCTTGTTGCCCAATGTGGTGCCACCTGGGCTGTTCCCGCGGGCGGTGGCGGCTTCGGCGTCGGCCACCCAGTCGGCCACCATCGTGGCGCCGGCTGTGGGCGGTTTCCTGTATGCGTTCGGCAGCATCTGGGTGTACGGCCCGACCGTTGCCCTGTACGCCATTGCCTGTGTGCTGACCCTGAGCCTGCAGGCACGCGGCCAAGTCGCCCAACGTGGGCGCGCCAGCATCGAATCGCTGCTGGCCGGCATCCGCTTCATCCGCAGCCGGCCCGATATCCTCGGCGCCATCTCGCTGGACCTGTTTGCAGTGTTGCTGGGCGGGGCCACCGCGCTACTGCCGGTGTTCGCCAAGGACATCCTGCTGACCGGCCCGATGGGCCTTGGCCTGCTACGTTCGGCACCCGCGGTGGGGGCGTTGCTGATGTCGCTGTGGCTGGCACGCTTCCCGTTCGAGCGCAAAGTCGGGCGGACCATGTTCACCGCCGTTGGCGTGTTCGGCGTGGCGACCATCGCCTTCGGCCTGTCGACCTCGTTCTGGTTCTCGCTGGCGGTGCTGGTGGTGCTGGGCGCGGCGGACATGATCAGCATGGTCATTCGCAGCTCGTTCGTGCAACTGGAGACACCGGATGAAATGCGCGGGCGGGTGAGTGCAGTGAACGGCTTGTTCATCGGTGCCTCGAACCAGCTCGGTGAGTTCGAATCGGGGGTGACGGCGCACTGGTTTGGCACAGTGCCGGCGGTGGTGATGGGCGGGGTGGGCACCTTAGTGGTGACCGGGGTATGGATAAAGCTGTTCCCGACCCTGGCCAAGCGCGATCAACTGCACAGCAAGCCCACCAACTGAACGCCGTGGCCCGATCGCAGGCCGCTCAGAGCATCAAGGTCATGCAACGTTCATGGCCGCTGCGGGCCGTGTAGCCATCGCCACTGTCCATCCAGCCGGTGGCGCGGTACAAACCCAACGCCGCATGGTTGTCGCGGTCCACTGACAATTGCAGGCATTCGACATCCGGCCACATCGCGCGCACCACTGCCGGCAAGGCCTGCATACACCCACGGCCCAAGCCACGCCCCTGCAAGCGTTTGTCGACCTGCAAGGCCGTTATCATCGCCGCACCAGGCTTGGCCCAGGCGGGTAGAAATGCCCCGCACTGAAGCAACAGCAACCCCTGCGGCACGCTGTCGAGCACAATCACCAGTGCACGCCGTTGATCGCTTTTGCAGTTGAGCAGCAGATACAACGCACTGGCCACATCACCGGCATGGCGTTGCTGCGCTGGGTGCAGCTGGATATCGAGCAATTGGGCGCGCTGGGCCTGGTTCAGGTCACGGTAGTCAATCAACTGCACAGCGCTGCTCCCACGAGGCCGCATGCCGCGCGGCGCAGAATCGGCAGTATATCGCGACATTGATTACCGCTCACCGAGCATGCTGGTATGATGCGCGGCTTTTTTCCTCCCCACACAAAACCACGGCAACCGGTACGGTCTGTGCTTTGCTGATGGGGTCGATACATTCATGGCGCCGGGGGCGCCTTGGGGAGCGGGCATGCTGGAAAGGCTGTTTCAACTAAAAGCACACAACACCAACGTGCGCACCGAGATTCTTGCGGGCGTTACCACCTTCCTGGCCATGGCCTACATCCTGTTCGTCAACCCGAGCATCCTCGGCGAGACCGGCATGGACAAAGGGGCGATCTTCGTCGCCACCTGTCTGGCTGCAGCCATCGGTTCCACCACCATGGGCCTGATCGCCAACTACCCGATTGCCCTGGCACCGGGCATGGGCCTGAACGCGTTCTTCACCTACACCGTGGTGCTGCACATGGGCCACACCTGGCAGGTGGCGCTGGGGGCGGTGTTCCTGTCGGCGGTGATGTTCTTCCTGCTGTCGATCTTCCGCATCCGCGAATGGATCGTGAACAGTATCCCGTTGCCGCTGCGTTCGGCGATTGCCGCCGGTATCGGCCTGTTCCTCGCGCTGATCGCCCTGCATAACGCTGGCATCGTCGTCGATAATCCGGCCACTCTGGTGGGCCTGGGCGACCTCAAGCAACCCGCACCGATCCTCGCCACCCTGGGTTTCTTCCTGATCGTCGGCCTGGAATCGCTGAAAGTGCGCGGCGCCGTGTTGATCGGCATCCTGGCGGTGACCATCGCCTCGATCGTGATGGGCGTGACGCCGTTCGGTGGCATCGTCTCCATGCCGCCGTCGCTGGCCCCAACCTTCTTGCAGCTGGACATCGCTGGCGCGCTGGACGTCGGCCTGGTCAGCGTGATTTTCGCCTTCCTGTTCGTCGACCTGTTCGACAACTCCGGCACCTTGATCGGCGTGGCCAAGCGCGCCGGGCTGATGGGCAAGGACGGCCACATGCCGAAGATGGGCCGCGCCCTGATCGCCGACAGCACCGCCGCCATGGCCGGTTCGCTGCTGGGCACCTCGACCACCACCAGCTACATCGAATCCGCTGCGGGCGTGAGTGCCGGTGGCCGCACCGGCCTGACCGCCATCGTGGTGGCCGTGCTGTTCCTGCTGGCGTTGTTCTTCGCCCCGCTGGCCGGTAGCGTACCGGCATTCGCCACCGCCCCGGCCCTGCTGTTCGTCGCAGTGCTGATGGCCTCTGGCCTGGCGGAAATAAACTGGGACGATGTCACCGAAGCCGCACCGGTGGTGGTGACCGCCCTGGCCATGCCGCTGACCTACTCGATCGCCAACGGCATTGCCTTCGGCTTCATCTCCTGGACCGCCGTCAAGCTGATTTCCGGCCGCCACCGCGACCTGAACCCGGCCCTGGTGATCCTTTCCATCCTGTTCGTCATCAAGCTGGGCTGGTTCAACGCATGAGTGCTGCTTTCGACCCCTCCTCCTACGCCACCCAGCTGGACGCCAAGGTGGCCCGGCTGCGCGAGCTGCTGGCGCCGTTCGGCGCGCCGGAGCCGGCCGTTTTCGACTCGCCGCGCGAGCACTACCGCCTGCGCGCCGAATTCCGCCTGTGGCGCGAGGATGGCCAGCGCCACTATGCCATGTTTGCCCAGGGCGATAAGCACAAGGCGATCTTGATCGACGATTTCCCCATTGCCAGCCAGCGCATCAATGCCCTGATGCCGCGCCTGAAGGCGGCTTGGCAGGCCAGCGAGGAACTGGGCAACCGCCTGTTCCAGGTGGAGTTCCTCACCACCCTGGCTGGCGATGCGATGATCACGATGTGCTACCACCGCCCGCTGGACGAGGCATGGGAAGTGGAAGCGCGGCAACTGGCTGAAGCGCTGGGCGTAAGCGTCATTGGCCGCTCCAAGGGCAAGCGCCTGGTGATCGGCCGCGACTACGCGATTGAAGAACTCGACGTGGCCGGCCGTGTGTTCAGCTACCGCCAACCGGAAGGCGCGTTCACCCAACCCAACGGTGCGGTGAACCAGAAGATGCTCAGTTGGGCCTTCGAGGCCATCGGTGAGCGTGAGGACGACCTGCTGGAGCTGTACTGCGGCAACGGCAACTTCACCCTGCCGCTGGCTACCCGTGTGCGCCAGGTGCTGGCCACCGAAATCAGCAAGACATCGGTCAATGCCGCGTTGAGCAACCTCGACGAGAACGCTGTGGATAACGTGCGGCTGGTGCGGTTGTCGGCAGAGGAGCTGACCCAGGCGCTGAATGAGGTGCGACCCTTCCGTCGACTGGAAGGCATCGACCTGAAAAGTTATGAGTTCGGTACCGTGTTCGTCGACCCGCCGCGGGCGGGGATGGACCCGGATACCTGCGAGCTGACCCGGCGCTTCGAGCGGATCCTGTACATCTCGTGCAACCCGGAAACGCTGGCGGCAAACATTGCCCAGTTGCAGGACACGCACCGTATCGAGCGGTGTGCGTTGTTTGACCAGTTCCCCTATACCCACCATATGGAGAGCGGGGTTCTACTGGTCAGGCGCTGACCGTCGCACCTTTGGGGCCGCTTTGCGGCCCCAAAGGTTTGAATCAGAAGTCGAAGAAGACTGTCTCCCCTTCCCCCTGAATACGGATATCAAAGCGATATGCCGTCTTCCCATCCACTTCGCAACGCTTGGCAATCAAGGTTTCACGCCGCTGTGGCTGTTCGATCAGGTTGAGCACCGGGCATTTGGCATTGGCCTGGGCCTCATCATCGAAATACAGGCGCGTGTGCAGGTGAATGTTGATGCCACGGGCAAACAGGCTGATGTTGATGTGCGGCGCCATTGGCACGCCAGCAGCGTTGTTCACCACACCCGGCTTGACCGTGTGCAGCGTCCACTCACCGGCATCGAAGGTGGTAGCGGTGCGGCCAAAGCTGTTGAAGGCGTTTTCCAGGTTGTAGGCATCCTGGTACTCGCCGTTGGCATCTGCCTGCCACACTTCCAGGAACGAATCGCGCACCAGGTGGCCGTTACCGTCGTACACCTGGCCGATCAGCAGAATGTGCTCGCCCGGCGCGTCAGGCTTGGCCAGGCGGTTCCAGATTTCCTGGTCGCGGGTCGGGTTGCCGGCCGCTTCCAGGGCCAGGCCGATGTGCACGTAGGGGCCGGCAGTCTGCGAAGGGGTTTCCGGCAGCAGTTCGATTGGCATGGCGGGTTCCTCAGCAGTTTTCGAAGTGGGTCTTGCGCTGGCCACGCAGCACGATGTCGAAGCGGTAGGCCAGGCAGTCCATCGGGTTGGCGTTGCTCATGTCGAGTTTGGCGATCAACTGCTGCACAGCTTCAGGGTTTGCGATCGACTTGACGATCGGGCACATCGGGATCAGCGGGTCACCCTCGAAATACAACTGGGTAATCAGCTTGGTGGCGATCGACGGGCCGCTGATGGCGAAGTGGATGTGCGCCGGGCGCCAGTCGTTGGGGCCATTGCGCCATGGGTACGGGCCCGGCTTGATGGTGCGGAAACTGTAGTAGCCGTCACGGTCGGTCAGGCAGCGGCCAACGCCACCGAAGTTCGGGTCCAGCGGCGCCAGGTAACGGTCGTTCTTGTGGCGATAGCGGCCGCCGGCGTTGGCTTGCCACATCTCTACCAGGGTGTTCGGTACAGGCTTGCCGTACTGATCGACGACACGGCCGGCGACGATGATGCGTTCACCGATCGGCAAGCCACCGTTGTTGAAGTTCAGCAGCAGGTCATGGTCGTGGGTACCGAAGCCCAAGTGGGAAAAGTCCGGACCAGTGGTTTCGCTGATCGACTGCGGAATGCTGACCAGTGCCTGGCGCGGCGAGCGGGCGATGGACGTTTTGTAGTCAGGCGTAAGGGCTTTGGGGTGCCAGTTGCGATCACGGATCACGAAGCGGCTGTTGTCCTGTGCGGGCATGCCGGTTTCCTCTCTTGGAATTATCTGAACGCCTGGGCGTGGCAGGCGGACTTACAGTTTCCGACAGGTCGCGCACGATGAATATTGAAATCAACCACACGAAACATAACCAAATGGTTATGCATAAACACTTTGCCCTGACACTCGCCGCTGTCGTGAACTAATCTTTGTCTTCTTGTTTCACGCTCGGGAGAGCACTCATGGAATGGCGAAAAGGCCGACGCAGCGACAACGTGGTCGATGCCCGAGGCGAGGGTGGCGGTGGCGGCGGCATGCGTTTCGGCGGCGGCAAAGGGCTGGGGCTCGGGGCGATTCTGCTGATCGTCGGTATCGGCTGGCTTACCGGGCAGGACCCGTTGCAGATTCTTGGCCAGCTCACCGGCCAGATGGAACAGCAGCAGCAACAAACGGCGCCCAGTGGTGCGGGCGGCAAGGCGCCGCCGGCCAACGACCAGCAGGCCGATTTCGTCGCCTCGGTACTGGGCGATACCGAAGACACCTGGAAGGCCCTGTTCGCCGAGGCCGGCAAACAATACCGCGACCCCAAGCTGGTGCTGTTCAGCGGCCAGGTCAACTCGGCGTGTGGCTTTGCCTCCGCAGCGGTCGGGCCGTTCTATTGCCCGGCGGACCAGCGGGTGTACCTGGACATGTCGTTCTTCCGCGAAATGGAAACCCGCTTCGCTGCGGCCGGCGACTTTGCCCAGGCTTATGTGATCGCCCACGAAATCGGCCACCACGTGCAGACACTGCTGGGCGTTTCGGCAAAGGTCGATGCCGCACGTCGCAGT
This sequence comes from Pseudomonas sp. NY8896, assembly GCF_039634505.1. Lineage (NCBI taxonomy): Bacteria > Pseudomonadati > Pseudomonadota > Gammaproteobacteria > Pseudomonadales > Pseudomonadaceae > Pseudomonas > Pseudomonas sp. NY8896. The sequence goes on along the minus strand of NZ_CP132350.1, from coordinate 1,465,238 downwards.
GGCCAGCGGATGGAGGGCGACAACGGCTTGCTGGTGCGCCAGGAGTTGCAGGCCGACTGCCTGGCCGGTGTTTGGGCCTACCAGGCCCAAAAGCGCCTGAATTGGCTGGAGCCAGGTGACGTCGAGGAAGCGCTGAATGCGGCCAATGCCATTGGCGATGACCGCCTGCAACAGCAGGGCCGTGGGCGTGTGGTGCCGGACTCCTTCACCCATGGCACTTCGGCGCAGCGGGTGCGCTGGTTCAAGACCGGGTTTGCCGAGGGTGAAGTGAACAGCTGCGATACCTTCAGTGCACGTAACCTCTGACACGGATTGGGGCCGTTTGGCGGCCCCAATCATCCAGTTACAAATCTGCTGAAAAAGCGTTTCAGCTTCCCCCATCATTGCCGATAACTCCTGCACGAGTCAGCGGGCATCCAGAACAACAACGCCTGGCGATCGAAGATCAAAAGAGCGAAATCAACTTCTGGAGAGCGTGCATGAACAGCTGGTTCGCCAACATCAGCGTCAACCTCAAACTCGGCCTGGGCTTCGGCCTTGTGCTGGTCCTCACTGGCCTGCTGGCCCTCACCGGCTGGACCAGCCTGGGCAGCCTGATCGACCGCAGCAACTGGATGGGCGATATCGGCCAGTTGAACAAGGATCTCACTGACCTGCGCATTGCGCGCCTGCAGTACATGATCGCCAACGGCGACGATACTGCCGCCGCCAACACCCAGGCCAAGCTGGACGCCTTCAGCAAGCAGCAAGCCTACCTGGCCACCACGTTCAAAAGCCCGGAAAACATCAAGCTGCTGGGTGAGCTGGGCGACACCATCAGCGCCTACAAGCTTTCGCTGAACAAGATGCGCCAGGGCTACGACGCCACCCGCAGCGCACGCGTTACCATGGACAGCTCGGCCACCCGTGCCGACCAGGCCATGGACGCCCTCAGCCAGGAAGTGATGGCACGCCCCGAGGCGGACAGCGTGCGCCTGGCCCAGTACCAACTGATCAGCAAGGCCCGCCAGCAACTGCTGCAGGTACGCATCGATGTGCGCGGCTACATCGCCGACAACAGCAGCGCCAACGAGCAGGCCGCCCTGCGCCAGCTGGATGCAGCGCTGGCCGACATCGACAACCTCAAGCGCCAGCTGCCCGCCGAAGACGCCCGCCTGCAACAGTTCGAAAGCTCGGTACTGGCTTACCGTGACGCCGTGCGCCAGTTCCGCGATGCGGTCGCCAACATCACCACCTCACGTGCCGAAATGACTGTGCAGGGCGCCGATATCGTCAAGCGAAGCGATGCGCTGTACCAGATCCAGCTGCAGCGCCGTGACATCGAGAGCACCCAGGCCCGCAGCCTGCAGGCCATCGCAACGTTGCTGGCGCTGCTGGTCGGTGTGCTGGCAGCGGTGCTGATCACCCGCCAGATCACTCGCCCGTTGCACGACACCCTGGTGGCCGTGGAGCAGATCGCCAGCGGCGACCTTACCCAGCACATGCGCGTCACCCGCCGCGACGAACTGGGCGTACTGCAGCAAGGCATCGCGCGAATGGGCACTACCTTGCGCGAACTTATCAGTGGCATCCGCGATGGCGTCACCCAAATCGCCAGCGCCGCCGAAGAGCTGTCGGCAGTAACCGAACAGACCAGCGCCGGCGCCAACAGCCAGAAGGTCGAGACCGACCAGGTAGCCACCGCCATGCACGAAATGGCCGCCACCGTTCAGGAAGTGGCGCGCAATGCCGAGCAGGCCTCGCATGCCGCAACCGGTGCCGATGACGAAGCCCGCGCCGGTGACCGCGTGGTGGGCGAGGCGATTGGCCAGATCGAGCGCCTGGCCGAAGACATGCACCGCTCCACCGAGGCCATGACCCTGTTGCAGCAGGAAAGCCAGAAGATCGGTAGCGTGATGGACGTGATCAAGTCAGTGGCCGAACAGACCAACCTGCTGGCACTCAACGCGGCGATCGAGGCGGCGCGCGCCGGCGAGGCCGGGCGTGGCTTTGCCGTGGTCGCCGACGAAGTGCGCGGCCTGGCCCAACGCACGCAGAAGTCCACCGAAGAGATCGAAGAGCTGATTGCCAGCCTGCAGCAGGGTACCCAGCAAGTGGCCAGTGCCATGCAGGGCAGCCGTAGCTTGACCGACAGCAGCGTCGAACTGGCGCGCAAGGCCGGGGCTTCGCTGGAGAGCATCACCAGCACGGTGTCGAGCATTCAGTCGATGAACCAGCAGATTGCCGCGGCGGCAGAGCAGCAGAGTGCGGTGGCTGAAGAGATCAGCCGCAGCATTCTGAATGTACGTGATGTGTCGGAGCAGACGGCGGCGGCCAGTGACGAGACGGCGTCGGCGAGCGTTGAGCTGGCGCGGTTGGGTGGGCAGTTGCAGACACTGGTCAGCCAGTTCCGCGTCTGACTTGAAGCCCCTGGGGCCGCTTAGCGGCCCATCGCGACGCAAGGCCGCTCCTACAGGAAATCGCGTTCCCCTGTAGGAGCGGCCTTGTGTCGCGAAAGGAGGGCGAAGCCCTCCCAGCGCCCGAACAGGCTTACTTGACGATCATCCCCACCCCACGCCCACGCGGATCGGAAGCGGTCTCAAGCTTCGCCCCATCCACCCGGATCGCCTGGATATCGCCCATCTCCCAACCCTGGTCCTCCAGCACGTAACCCATCTTCTTCAGTTCATCAGCTACCGGCCCGGTCAGGGGCGCATAGCTGTCAAAGTAGATGGTGTCCTTGGGCAGCAACTGATGGTGCACCCGCTGCGCCGCCACCGCCTTGTCCAACGGCATGCCGTAGTCGTACAGGTTGTTCATCACCTGGAAGATCGAGGTGAAGATCCGTGAACCACCCGGGGTACCGATCACCAGCTCGACCTTGCCATCGCGGGTCATCAGGCTAGGGCTCATCGATGAAAGCATGCGCTTGCCCGGTTCGATGGCGTTGGCATCACCGCCGACCACACCAAAGGCGTTAGCCGCACCCGGTTTGGCGCTGAAATCATCCATCTCGTCGTTCAGCAGGAAGCCCGCGCCCTTCACCACCACGCCACTGCCGTAGTCGAGGTTGAGGGTGTAGGTATTGCTGACCGCATTGCCTTGCTTGTCGACGATCGAGAAATGCGTGGTCTGGTGCGGCTCCAGCCCTGGCTTGACCTTGTCGGTGTCGGAAATGGCCTGCGGGTTGACCTGCGCGGCGCGCTTGGCCAGGTAATCCTTGGCCACCAGCTGGTCCACCGGCACCTTGGTAAAGGCCGGGTCGCCAAGGTAGTCGGCACGGTCGGCGAACACCCGCTTTTCGATCTCTGCCAACAGGTGGATGTACTGCGCCGAGTTGTGCGCCACCCCTTTGAAGTCCGCCGCGCGGTCTTCCTTGATGCCCAGCAACTGGGCCAGTGCCACGCCACCGGAGCTCGGCGGTGGGGCGGTGTACACCACATTGCCGCGCCAGCTTACGGCCATCGGCTCACGCCACACGGCCTTGTAGTCCTTCAAGTCTTCTTTGGTGATCAGGCCTTTGTCGGCCTGCATCTGCGCCACCAGCAGGTCGGCGGTCTTGCCCTGGTAGAACTCGCTCACGCCCTTGTCGGCGATGCGCTCCAGGGTCTGGGCCATTTCCGGCTGTTTGAACAGCTCGCCAACCTTCATGTTGCCGAAGTAGTCGTTGAAGTTGGTCGCTGTCTTGAACATGCCCTGGGCATCGTTGCGGTACTGGTACTGTTTTTCCGCCACCTTGAAGCCGTTTTTCGCATAGCCGATGGCCGGGGTCAGCAACTCGCTCCAGGGCAGCTTGCCGAACTTCTGGTGCGCCTCCCACAAGCCCATCACCGTACCGGGTACACCAGCGGCGCGTACACCAACCAGGCTCAGGTTCTCGATGACCTCGCCCTTGTCGTCCAGGTACATGTTGCGCGTGGCGGCCTTGGGCGCGACTTCGCGGTAGTCGAGGAAGTAGGGCTTGCCGTCGATGAACAGGGTCATGAAGCCGCCACCACCGATGTTGCCGGCCTCGGGGTAGGTCACCGCCAGGGTGAAGGCGGTTGCCACTGCGGCGTCCACCGCGTTGCCGCCCTTTTTCAGAATGTCGGCGGCTACCTGTGCACCATATTGATCAGGTGCGGCCACCGCGCCGCCCTCCAGGTTGGCGGCGTAAACCGAGGAACAGCTCAGAATCGCGGCTGCGAGAGCCAGGTACTGGAACGGGACAATACGCATGACACTTCCTTGGTGTTGTTTTTGTTGAGCAGTCAGTAAGGCCGAAGCGCTTCGACTGTGCAATCAACCGTAGGAAGTTTCGCCGCCTGTGGGCAGGATTTGTCGCGTTCAGGCAACTCAGCAGGCGTACATCGCCAATTTGCGCTGGATGAAGTCCAGGAAGCACTGGATACGCAGCGCCAGCTGGGTGTTGCGGTAGTAGACCGCGTGGATCGGCTGACGGTAGCCATTATTGGCTTCGCCCAGCAGCACTTGGAGGCGCCCGGTGCGGATGTCTTCGTGGGTCATGAAATGCGACAGGCTGACGATGCCCTCCCCGGCTAGCGCCAGCTGGCGCAGGGTCTCGCCACTGGAGGCGAGCAATGCCGGGCGGATGCTGAAGCGGTCGCCCTGGGCGTGGCGCAGTGGCCAATGGTTGAGCGATTCGGGCTGGCTGAAGCCGAGCAGGCAGTGGTTGGCCAAATCCTCGACGCGCTGCGGTGTGCCGTGCTGCTCCAGGTAGGCAGGGCTGGCCAGTACCTGCACGGGGCTGCAACCCAGGTTGCGCGCATGCAGGCTGGAGTCGGCCAGCTCACCGATGCGGATCGCCACGTCGGTGCTCTGCTCCAGCAGGTCGATGATCAAGTCGTCGGTGTTCAGCTCCAGCTCGATGCCCGGGTACTGGCGGCGGAACTCGCCGATCCACGGCAGGATGGCATGCAGCATGAACGGCGCAGCGGCGTTGATGCGCAGCCGCCCGGAGGGGGTCTGGCGGTTCATCGAGAGGCGCTCTTCCATCTCGTCCATCTGCTCCAGGATCAGCCGCGAACGCTCGAGGAAGAAACGGCCCTCCTCGGTCAGGTCCATGCGCCGGGTGGTGCGGTTGACCAGCGTGGTGCCCAGCTTGCCTTCCAGCCGCGACAGGGTGCGGCTGACGGCGGAGGGGGTCTGGCCCATCTGGTCGGCGGCGGCGGAGATCGAGCCGCAGTCGATGACGGCGACGAATACCTGGAGTTCTTCGGATCGGGTTATCACACGATTGGCCTTGGCAGGGGTATGCGGTGATTGATAGCGGGTCATCGGAGTCTGTGCAAGGGGCCGCTGCGCGGCCCCAACCTCCCATTACTGCGCCTTGCCGAATACCTTGTCCAGATGGGCTTCATACGCTGCCAAGGCAGCCGGCACATCCGGCCGCTTCATCACATCCACCGCCAGGAAGGTCGGCAGGCCGCTCATGCCAAGGAACTGGTTGGCCTTGTGGAACGGGAAGTAAACGGCATCAACACCCTTGCCTTCGAAGAAATCGCTCGGGTCATCGAACGCCTGCTGCGGCGCGTTCCAGGTCAACGACAGCATGTACTGCTTGCCGTGCACCAGGCCGCCGCTGCCGTACTTTTGCGAGTGGTCCGAACGGGTGCGGCCATCATTGGCGTAGAGGCTGCCGTGGCCTGCCGTGAAGACTTCGTCGATGTACTTCTTCACCGTCCACGGCGCCCCCATCCACCAACCCGGCATCTGGTAGACGATCACATCAGCCCAGAGGAATTTCTCCACCTCTGCCTGCACATCGTAACCACCGTCAATGAATGTCTGCTGCACGTCGAACCCGGCGCGGTCCAGATGAGCGAGGGCCGCTTCGTGCAAGGTTGCGTTGAGACGGCCATCAGAGTGAGCGAACTGTTTACCACCATTGAGCAGAAGGATCTTTTTCATGCTGGCCTCCACGGCCGAATCAAAATTCAGGCCGGCAGATTAGAGGCTCACGGGTGTGGGATACAGCAGTGACAGGGCAAAATACAATTGATCAGAAGTCACGAATTGGCAATGAATTATTGCCGTAGAATCAGCTCACCAACCATCATCGAGTAGCGCCCCATGAGTGAGCAGTTCGCCTTCATCCTCAAAGCCAAGACCCGCCCGGAAATGGCTGATGCGTTCGAAACCCTGTTCCGCCCCTACGTCGAGCCAAGCCGCCAGGAGCCAGGCTGCATCGAGTACCACATGCTGCGCGACAAGGAAGACCCGAGCCTGTTCGTGTTCTTCGAAGTGTGGGCCGACCAGGCTGCACTGGACGTGCATTCGGCCCTGCCGCACATGACTGCGTTCTTCGAAAAACGCATGGAATACCTGGAGCGCGATTTCGATATCCAGCGGGTCGACATGCTCAGCGCATCATCTGCTAACCGTTAATCAGCAGATGGCCGCCGAGTACGGCCAGGCCGATGAAGAAGCAACGCTTGAACAGCAGCGCACTGATGCGCTGACGCAGCCACTGCCCGGCCAGCATGCCAAGCAGGGCCGGCGCCAGCATCAGCAGCGATGCCCCCAGCGCCTGGCCACCCAGGGCATCCTGCCCGGCCAGGCCAACGGCCAAGGCCAGGGTCGAGACCGTGAATGATAGGCCCAAGGCCTGGATCATCTGCTCTCGGCTCAGACCCAGGCTCTGCAGGTAGGGCACAGCGGGCATCACGAACACCCCAGTCGCCGCCGTGACCACGCCAGTGACCAGGCCGCAAAGCGGCCCCAGCCAACGCTCGTGCCCCGCAGCCACATGAAAGCCCAGGCCGACCAACCCGTACAACGCATAGACCAACAAGGCGGCTCCCAACGCGTGGGCAGCCCACGGGCCGCTGTTGATTCCCAGCCAGGCGCTGCCCAGCCATGTACCGACAAAGATCATCACCAGCATCGGCCCCAGCCGCACCAGCAACGCCCGCAGGTGCCCACCGCTGGCCAACTGCCAAAGATTGGTGAGGGTCGAGGGCACGATCAGCAATGCGGCAGCCTGCGCCGGTGACATGGCCAGGCCCAGCAAGCCCATGGCAATGGTCGGCAGGCCCAGGCCGATCACCCCCTTCACTGCACCAGCCAGCAGGAAAGTCAGTACCACCAGCAGCGAGATTGCTGGGCCAATGTCCTGGTAGAAAGTGAGCAAGGTAGTCATGGGGCCGATGATGGCGTACAGCGAACGAGGTGAAAATCTGCCATATACTCAGCCAGCCTCTTGCCAAGACAGAGCCACATGCACTTCGACCTGATCGACCTCAAGCTGTTCCAACACACCCTGGAGTGCGGCAACATCACCGCCGGCGCCAGCCGCAGCCATCTTTCACTGGCAGCGGCCAGTGCGCGCATCCGCGCCATGGAAGCCTCGCTGGGTATTCCTTTGCTTGAGCGTAACCGTCGTGGCGTACAACCGACGCCGGCCGGCCAGGCGTTGTTGCAGCATGCGCGGCTGATAACCCAGCAAGTCGAGCGCTTGCAGTTCGACCTAAGCCAGTATGCGCAGGGGCAGCAAGGCCAGGTGCGCCTGCTGTGCAACACCGCTGCGCTTACCGAGTACCTGCCCGAACTGCTGGCCAGCTTCCTGGCGGAAAACCCCGGTGTCAGCGTGGACGTGCAAGAGCTGCCGAGCTTGCGCATCGTGCAGTCGATTACCCAGGGCATCGCCGACCTGGGCATCGTTTCCACCGCTGCCCCCAGCGAGCATCTGCAAACCCGGCCGTTTCGCGACGACCCGATGGTGCTGGTGACACCGCTGGGCCACCCGCTGGCCCATGCAGCCGCGCCCAGCTTCATCGAAAGCCTGAGCCATGGCTATGTCGGCCTTGGGGCTGGCAGCGCGTTGGCACTGTACCTGGAAGAGCAGGCGCTGCGCGAGGGGCGGCGCATGCGGATTCGGGTGCGGGCAGAAGGGTTTGACGGGGTGATTCGCATGGTGGCGGGCGGTGCAGGTGTCGGGGTGGTGCCGCTGGCAGCGGTGCAGCGCTGGCAAGGGATGTTGCCGTTGCATTGGGTAGCGCTTGAGGAACCATGGGCCAACCGCAAGTTGCTGGTATGCGCGCGGGATTTTACTGCGCTACCGGGCTATGCCGCAGGGCTGGTCACCACACTCTGCGGCTGAGGTAATCAACAAGTGCAGGTAGTGCCGGCCAGCATCACCGACCTGCATTTATGGCGCGTGGGCAAAGACCGGTACGCCTGCAATCTCGGCTGGCCAGCCAAGTCGCTCTCAGCGCCAACAGCGTGCGCCAGGCTCTGGGCGGGCACGAAGAACTGGCGCACATCACCGTCGAGGTAAAGCGCCTGGCATAGCGCGGGCAGGCAGCTGGACGTCGAGCCCAGGCAACTGCGGCTCGGCCGATGGGCCTATGGTGACCCGTCATTCAGCCAGTCACCAGGAGTTGTGCCATGTCCGATTTCATCACCGTCCTGCGCGAAACCTGCCCGACGCCGGTCGTGGACGCCACCAAGTGGAAGCGCATCGGCGGCGATCCGCACACCGTCAACCTCAATGCCTACCTGTCTGCCGACGGCAGCAAGATCATGGGCACCTGGATCTGCACCCCAGGCAAGTTCGAGGTCAACTACGAGAAGTGGGAGTTCTGCCACTTCCTCGATGGCTACTGCATCATCACCCCGGAAGGCGAAGAGCCGAAACACCTGAAAGCGGGTGATGTGTTCGTGATCGAACCTGGGATGAAAGGTACCTGGGAAGTGGTCGAGACCGTGCGCAAGTATTTCGTCTTTGCCTGATCAGTAATCTCCACCCGATAGAGGCCCTGTGGAAAACGCTAAATTTCCCACAGGGCCAGAAACACTCTTGAACAATTTGTTTGAACAAGGCAACAAAAGAGCGTGAATTAATCAAAGCATTGAACCACAGTTACATGGCCTTACACATCCCCGCCCATTTCTGTAGTCCTTTTCTGAATCTAATCCCTACCTCTCAATGTGTATTGCCCTCGCAATCACTCAGGCCTAGCCTGCACTGACTGCCCCCATTCGTGGGTAGCATTGTCCAATCAAAAGTTGCCAGGGAGAGGTAGACATGGCTTTCGATGCATATATTCAGATTGACCGTATTCCAGGCGAAGCACGGGACGAAAAATACAGTCAATGGATTGAAGTACTTAGCTATGACTTTGGGGTCAGTCAAAGTACATCCGCCACTGCAAGCTCGGCTGGTGGTGCCACATCCGGCCGAACCTCCGTCACCAACTTCACATTCACCAAATACCTCGACAGTGCCAGCTGCAAGCTGATGGAGGCCAGTTGTACAGGGCAGCATCTCAAAGCGGTGAAGCTGGCACTCTGTCGCGCCGGCGGTGACAAGCTCAAGTATTACGAAATCATTCTGGAAGAAGTCATCATTGCCGAGTACTCGCAGAGCGTCGACACCGGTGTACCGCTTGAAGTAGTACAGCTCAACTACGGTCGAATCAAGACCACCTACACCCAGCAACGGCGCATCGATGGCGGCGGTGGCGGCAACATCGCCGGCGGCTGGGACCGTATCGGCAATAAAAAATACGCGTGAGGCTCAAGTCATGTCCGAAGCCCGCGCGTTTCTCAACCTCAAGCTGCAAAACTATCATCGGCTCAAATCCGACCTCGCACTGAGCGGCCATGCGCTGGAAAAATTTGATGTTCTAAATTCGCACATTGCCAATACGGTGGTGCGTAGCGGTGAGCTTATCATCATTGGCGACCCCACCACGGCTTCCTGCACCAGCCAGGAAGCCTGGATGATGAGGCAGGCTGCCATTGTGCACATGGGGCTGATGCGCAACGGCCAAGGTGTGGATAACTTCTTTCTGGATAATTTCGAGACTTTGAAAAGCCTGATCGCGCATGCGTCAATGGGCGCTGGAATGGTCAGTGACGGATGGAGCAGGCACCTGAAGGCTATCGAGGTCACCTTGATGGATATCGAAAAACTCCACCAGCAGTTTCTTGGGTCAGGAACGATGACAGCCCGCGAACAGTTCTATGCGAAGCGATCGGCCTTGTTCATGAAACTGGATGAACAGTTGGGCAAGATGGCGGCTTATGGTTCAGGCCTGAGAAACAAGGGATCGATCAAAAGGACGCTGGGAATATCCACCAAGCGTTATATTCACACAGGCGAAATAGCCGGTTACGCCAACAAGGTAGCCAGTGTCGCGAGGGCATCCAGCTTGATCAAACAAGGAACTTACATAGGCGTAGCACTTGAAATCGCAGCCACTGGACTGGATATCCACAACGCTTGTACGCTCGGTCACGAAGAGGATTGCACAAGGGCAAAGTACATCGACGGAGGCTCACTCGTGGGAGGCCTTGCAGGAGGCGGTGCAGGCGGATATTTGGGTGGAGCTATTATCGCGCCAGTTTTATGCGCAGCGATCGGGTTACCAACAGGTGGAACAGGTGGGCTTCTTTGTGCAGTTATAATTGGTGCCGCAGGCGCCACAATTGGAGGCAAGGCTGGTGGGGAGAAAGGTGAAGCTTACGGCGATTTTTTGTATAGAGCGCTCTCAAACTGATGGCTATTGAAGATGGGATCATTGCAGCCGTCATTATAAATTTGATTATCATCACAATGATCACTCAGTTTTTTGTCGCCTCACGACGCACAGAATATTTTGAATCCCTATTCCCCAAAAGCAAATATATAAAACAAAACAAACTACTCTACGAGCGAGCCGGATCAATCGGCAAGATGATGCGCACGGGCGCAATCTCAACAGTACTTGCATTACCATCTTTTTTTACAAAAAGAAATCTAGTAGATAGGCAAGAGATCGAAGGCTTTCCGAAAAAAACCAAGATCTTACTTGTAACACTTTGGGCGCTGCACATCACTCTATTCAGCGCCTTGATAATAGCGCATTACCTATAACGGTTTAGCAAGCGCATTACGTAACTTGCAAACAATATGGCTGCCAACACAATAAAAAAATCGCGGGCGGGTCCCCTTCCCTCTGGTGCGCAGTTACAGAGGAAAGGCCGCCCGGTCCGCGATGAAGTCCTCGCTTGTCAATCCTTCTTGCGATACCCCTCGACGATGGCCGAGAAATCCTTGCCCCCTTCGCCGCGCAGGCTCATGGCCTGATACAGCTGCTGGGCCACAGCCCCGAGGATCACCGGCTGGTGAGCCTGGCGTGCCGCTTCGGTAGCCAGCCCCAGGTCCTTGAGCATCAGTTCGGCGCCAAAGCCACCGGTGTAGCCACGCGATGCCGGCGCGGTTTCAATGATACCCGGCCACGGGTTGTAGGTGTCCGAGCTCCAGCAACGCCCGGTCGAGCTGTTGATGATGCCGGCCAGCACCTTGGTGTCGATACCCAACGCGTTGCCCAGGGCCATGGCCTCGGACACGCCGATCATCGAAATACCCAGCAGCAGGTTGTTGCAGATCTTGGCAATCTGCCCGGTGCCGACTTCCCCGCAGTGCACGATGTTGCGGCCCATCTGCTCGAGTACCGGCTTGAGGCTGGCGAACAGCTCGGCACTGGCGCCGACCATGAAGGTCAGGGTGCCAGCCGCCGCGCCGCCAGTACCACCGGACACCGGCGCGTCACCCATGTCCACACCTTTGCCCGCTGCGGCCTTGGACACATCACGGGCGGTCTGCGGGTCGATGGTGCTGCAGTCAACGGTCGGCGTGCCGGGACGAATACCGGCCAACACGCCGTCCTCGTTCAAGTACACGCTGCGCACGTGGGCTGCGGCCGGCAGCATGGTGATCACCAGTTCGCTGTTGGCTGCCGCGTCCTTGGGCGACGGGCTGATCTGCCCGCCCAGTTCTGCCAACTCGGCCAGCACGGCCTTGTTCAGGTCGAACAGGTTCAGCTGGTGCCCGGCTTTGATCAGGTTGCGGGCCATGGGCGCGCCCATGTTGCCCAGGCCGATGAATGCGATACGCATGACTTCTCCTTAGCGCAGGCTGATGGTGGTGTTCACACCGTCGTTGACGCTGTCGTCATCGAACCAGCGGGCAGTGACGGTCTTGGTCTGAGTGTAGAACTGCACCACTTGCTTGCCGTACGGGCCGAGGTCGCCGAGCTTGGAGCCACGTGAGCCGGTAAAGCTGAAGAACGGTACCGGTACCGGAATCGGGATGTTGATGCCGACCTGGCCGATATCGATTTCGCTCTGGAACTTGCGTGCTGCCGCGCCGCTTTGAGTAAACAGGCCGGTGCCGTTGCCGAACGGGTTGGCGTTGACCAGGGCGATGGCCTCGTCGAGGGTATCGACTTCCAGGGTCACCAGCACCGGGCCGAAGATTTCCTGGGTATACACCTGCATATCGGTCTTCACGCCCGAGAACAGGGTCGGGCCAACGAAGTTACCTTGCTCGTAACCCGGCACCTTGACGTCGCGGCCGTCCAGCTCAAGCTTGGCGCCTTCCTTGATACCGCTTTCGATCAGGCCCAGGACGCGCTCCTTGGCGCGCTTGGAAACCACCGGGCCAACGTCGGTGCCTGGCTCACAGCCGGCATTGACCTTGAGCTTGCTGGCGGCTGCCTTGATATCTGGCAGCCATTCGCGGGCCTTGCCCACCAGCACCGCCACCGAGGTGGCCATGCAGCGTTGGCCCGCCGCACCAAAGGCAGCACCTACCAAAGCATTGATGGTTTGCGTGCGGTTGGCATCGGGCAGCACCACCGCATGGTTCTTGGCGCCCATCATCGACTGCACGCGCTTGCCGTGTTGGCTACCGAGGTTGTAAACGTGGGTGCCGACTTCGGTTGAGCCGACGAAGGAAATCGCCTTGATGTCCTGATGGGTGCAAATGGCATCCACCACCTGCTTGCCGCCGTGCACCACGTTCAGCACACCGGCCGGCACACCGGCTTCCAGCGCCAGCTCCACCAGCAGCATGGTCGACAGCGGGTCTTGTTCGGAAGGTTTGAGCACGAAGGTGTTGCCGCAGACGATGGCCATGGGGAACATCCACAGCGGGATCATCGCCGGGAAGTTGAACGGGGTGATGCCGGCGCACACACCGATCGGCTGGCGCAGGGTGTAGGTGTCGACACCGCTTGCGACGTTTTCGGCAAATTCGCCCATCTGCAGGGTGCCGATGGAGGCGGCGTGCTCGACCACTTCCAGGCCGCGGAAAATATCGCCTTCAGCATCGGCCAGGGTTTTGCCTTGTTCGGCACTGAGCACCTGGGCAATGCGTTTAGTGTGTTCGCGGATCAGCGCCTGCAGCTTGAGCATGATGCGCATGCGCGCGCCGATCGGGGTGTCGCGCCAGGTCTGGAAGGCTCGGTGGGCCGCGGCCACGGCAGCGTCGACTTCCTCGACGGTGGCGAACGGTACGCGCGCCAGCACTTCCTGGCTGGCCGGGTTGACGATGTCGCGCCATTCGGTGGTTTTGGACTCGACCCACTGGCCGTCAATCAGCAGCTTCACCTGCTCGACCTTGGTGCTGTTAGGGGATTGCGGTGCGTTCATCTGCGTTCTCCTTGGAATTATTGTCGGGACGAGATCGCCAGCGCCGGGCAAACGCGAGGTGGCGTCCTGAGGCTTGTTTCGAGTATAGATGTGCAAACATCCAACAAGAACGCACAAAAAAACCGGATCATCATGCAAAAAGACCTCACATCCCTGAGCGCGCTCAACTGGGACGATTTGAAGTTCTTCCTTGAAGTGGCCCGCACCCGCAAGGCCAGCAGTGCCGCCAAACGGCTGAGTGTGGACTACACCACCGTGTCGCGGCGCATCAGCTCGCTGGAGGGCGCGCTGGGTACCTTGCTGTTCGAAAAGTCGCGGACCAACGGCTTTGTGTTGACCGCCGAGGGCCAGCGCTTGCTAGGTTATGCCGAATCGATCGAGAGCACGCTGCACATGGCCTGCGAGCAGGTGTCCGGGTCGGGTGTGGCGTTGTCGGGGCATGTGCGCATGGGCTGCACCGAGGGCTTTGGCAGCTTCTTCATCACCCCGCAGCTCAGCCATTTCGTCGATGCCTACCCGGCGATTTCGGTGGACATCCTGCCGCTGCCGCACTTCATCAGCCTGTCCAAACGCGAGGCGGACATCGTCATCGCGCTGGAGCGGCCGGAGCATGGGCCTTATGTGTGCTGCAAACTGTGCGACTACCGCTTGCGGCTGTATGCGACCCAAGACTACCTGGACAACCACGCGCCGATCCGCCAGGTGGCGGACTTGGCCAAACATCCGTTCATCAGTTACGTGGATGACCTGGCGTTCAGCTCCGAGCTGCTGTACCTGGCCAACCTCATCCCCAGCGCCAGCGCGCATTTGCGCAGCACCAGCGTGATCGCGCAGTACACCGCAGCGTTGCAGGGGCGAGGGTTGGCGATCTTGCCGTGCTTCCTCGCCGCGCAGGACCCTCGGCTGGTGACGGTGTTACCGGAGGAGATCGAGGTGACGCGCCAGTTCTGGATGTACTGCCGGGAGGACTTGAGAAAGTTGAAGCGGATTACCCTGTTGTGGGATTACATCCGAGGTGTGACGGAGACGAATGCGCCGTTGCTGATGGGTGACACACGCCAGATGCGCTTTGCTCAGGAATGATGGGGTTGCTGTGCAACCCCAAACCCTCCCGTCAGTAAGACGCCACCACGATAGACACGCGCCGGTTCTCGGTACGCCCGGCACTGGTGCGGTTGTCCGCCACCGGCTGGGTACTGCCCAGGCCACGGCTCTGGATGTTCTGCGGCTGCATGCCGACCCCGACCAGCGCCTTGGTCACGCTCTGAGCGCGGCGTTCGGACAATTGCTGGTTATACGCCGCCTTGCCCGAGGCGTCGGCGTGCCCGTCCACCCGCACGCCCTGGATGCCAACGCTGAGCAGTGCCTTGCCAATGCGCTCGACAATCGACTGGCTCTGGCCGTTGAGGCTGTCCAGGTCACTGCCGAACAGCACCTTGCCAGACAAGTCGTACGCCCAGCCTTCGTCGGTCGGGGTAAATCCCTCGCGCTTGAGCACGGCAATCTGTTCGGGGGTAAGGCCCTTGGGAGGGGCGGTCTGGCAGCCAGACAGTGCCAGCACGGCGAGCAACAAGGCCCACAGCGGGAAACGTAAAGCCTGTATCACGGGTTCAGCTCCTGTTCTTGATTTCGTTGGCGGACCGTTCCGTCTGCGCCACTTGCCAATGGCCACGGCGTTTACGCTTGGCCTGGTACATCGCCGCATCGGCGGCATTGAGAAGACTGGCGGGGTCAGCGCCGTCATCCGGGTAATAGGCAATACCGACACTCAGTGAGGTGGCGATACTGCGGCCACTGTCCAGCTGCACCGGCAGCTTCATGCTGGCAACGATCTTCTCGGCGATGTGTTCGGCGTCCTTGCGCGACTGCAAAGGTGTCAGCAGCACGGCGAACTCATCACCGCCCAGGCGCGCCACCAGGTCGTGTTCGCGCAACTGGGCGCGTACGCGGTCGGCCACGCTGATCAGCACCTCGTCGCCTACGGCATGGCCGAGGGTGTCGTTGATTTGCTTGAAGTGATCGCTGTCGAGGAACAGCAAGGCCAAGTGGTCCTGCTGCCGTGCAGCATTGCGCACGCTGCGGCTCAGGCGCCCCTCGAAGAAGGCCCGGTTGGGCAGGCCAGTCAGGCTATCGTGGCTGGCCTGGTGGGCCAGGCTCTGGTTTTCACTCTGCAGGTGGCTGTGCCACACCTCCAGTTCGTCCAGCAGGGCATTGAAGTCGTTACCCAGCTCGTTGAGCTCGGCAATCGGCGCTTCCGGCACACGCCGGTCGAAGCTACGCTCGCGGCGGGCGGCGTGGGCGACACTGGCCAGGCCACGCAGAGGGCGGGTGATATCGCTGAGCAGGCGCCGCGACAGGTACTGGGCAGCCAAGGCGCTGAGGATGGTGCAGAACAGGATGCCGGCCAGACCGCTGAGCAGGAACAGCAACAGGCTACGGCCCTGGCCGACCAGTTCGATATGCCCGACCTGTTGTTGCTGGTGCAGGATCGGCAGGTTGACCGGCTCATCCAGCAACGCGGTGGCAACCTGCACTTCCAGTTGCGCGAGCATGTCGGTGTCGCCGCGTTGCCAGTGCGCCAACAGCTCGCCTTCGTCGTTGAAGACCTTGGCCTCGGCCACTTCCTCGGTACTGGCGATCAGCGCCAGCGATTCATTGGCGGCGGCGCTGTCATCGAACACCACCGCTGCCTCTACGGTGTAATTGATCGAGCGGGCAATCAGCTGCAGGTTTTGGTTGGCGTAGACACGCAGGGCGAGCACGCCCAGCAGGGTCAAGGAAATACCCGCCAGGCCCACGGCAAGCAAGGCGACGCTGAGGTGGCCACGGCCCAGCACCGAGCGCAGGGTGGGGCGCACGCTACGCTTGCGGGTCGGTTTCATGGCTGCACCGCCCGGCGACGCGACAATTGCAACACACTGGGATGAATACGCACGCCAGAGCGCGCCACCGAGTCGAGGTTGACATCAAAGGCCACCTGCTGGTCGCTGACCCGCAGGCAGAACAGGCTGCCGACCGTGCAGGGGTCATCCGCCTCGCTGATGCTCAACACCGGATGGCCCCTGACACGCTGGAACAGCTGGTCGCGCTGGCCCTGGTCAAGCTTGCCGATATAGATGGCATCGCAGGCCTGGGCGACCTGGGTATCTTCTGCCAACAGGCGCCGCACCTGCAGGGGGCGACCGGATTCCTGGACATGGCCTTTGATCAGGTCATCGGCGTATTCGGTCGGACCGACCAGGCACAAGCGCAAGGGTGAGGGTTCTATAGGCCAGCGGGCGTAGCTGAAGATACCCAATACGACCTGGGTGACTGCCTGGGCGCGTTGTTGAGCCCGAGCGGCGGTTGTGGCGGAGTCTGCCTGGGCAGGGCCTGTGTAAAGGAACAGGGCGGCCAGCAATAGCGAAAGCGCACAGCTTGTCACTCGCCTTGCGGCCACGTGCATGTGGGGAGTCTCTTAAAATCCTTTCTCGAATTGGCGCAACGATAGCACAAGGCCGCTCCTACAAGGGACCGCGTTCGGTATCAGACTTGTTCCAGCATCAACCCTGAAATACGCCGCACCTTGCGCGCCACCGCTTCTTCAAAAATGCCCTGCCGAGGCTCGACCAGGCTGAAGCAGTGCTTGGCGCGGGTGATGCCGGTGTACACCAGTTCCTTGGTCAGCACCGGGTTGAGCGCATCCGGTAGCACCAGCGCCGTGTGGCTGAACTCCGAGCCCTGGGACTTGTGCACGGTCATGGCGAACACCGTTTCCACTTCGTTGAGCCGGCTGGGCAGGACGAAACGCACGCCGCCACTGCCATCGTTACGCGGGAAGGCCACGCGCAGCAGCGGCTCACCGCGCTCATCCGGCAAGTGCAGGGCGATGCCGATGTCACCGTTCATCAGGCCCAGGCCGTAATCGTTGCGGGTCACCAGTACCGGGCGCCCTTCGTACCAGTGCTGCTGGCTGTCGATCAAGCCAGCATTGTGCAGCACCCGCGCCACCCGCTCGTTCAGGCCTTCGACGCCCCAGGCGCCACGACGCACTGCGCACAGCAACTGGAAGTCCTCGAAGCTGTGCAGCACCTTGCCGGCCCATTGCTCCCACGCTGGGTCGTCAGCAGCGGTTTCGAGTGCTGGCCGATAGCGGCCAAGGGTACGCAGGTAGCTGCGGTAGCCTTGCGGGCCGTCGCTGCCGCGGTTGAGGCCATCGAGCAACAGGCGGTCGAAAGCACGGTCCTGCTCGTGCTTGAGTGCCAGGCTGTGCACGTCGGCGGGTGGCGTGGCCAGCAAGTTGCGCGCCGCATGGGAGTCCTGCCGGTTGACCAGCCGGGCCAGTTGGCCAATGCCGCTGCCCTCACCGAAGCGTCGCGAAAAACGCAGCATCACCACTTGCTGGGCCAGTGGATTGCGCTGTTCGTCGCCAGCCTTGAGGCCAGTGCCGGCCAGTGACTCGCCACTGATCTGTTCCAGCCATGCTGCGGTCGCCGGCGAGTAATAGCCCTCTTCGGCATCCCGGCACAAGTCGCCCAGCACCGCACCGGCTTCCACCGACGCCAACTGGTCCTTGTCGCCCAGTAGTACCAGGCGTGCCCGAGGCGGCAAGGCATCGAGCAGGTTGGCCATCATTTCCAGGTCGATCATCGATGCTTCGTCGACCACCAGCACATCCAATGGCAACGGGTTGCCAGCATGGTGGCGGAAGTGCCGGGAGCCCGGGCGGCTGCCGAGCAGACGATGCACGGTGCTGACTTCTGTGGGAATGTGCCCACGCACTTCGGCGCTGACCTGCAGGCGCTCGACCTGCTGGCCAATGGATTCGGTGAGGCGCGCAGCGGCCTTGCCGGTCGGCGCGGCCAAGCGGATGCGCAGCGGCCTGCCCTGCTCCACTGCCGGCCCTTGCAGCAAGGCCAGCAGGCGCACCACAGTGGTGGTCTTGCCCGTGCCGGGGCCACCCGTGATGATGCTGAAACCGGCACGGGTGGCCAGCGCGCAAGCGAGCTTCTGCCAGTCTACCTGGCCAGCTGGCGCACCACCGTCGAACAGCTGAGCCAGGCGATCGGTCAGGTCGGTCAGCGGCGCTTCGGCCTGGGTCAGGCGCTGGCGCAGGGTATGGTCGATACGCCGTTCATAGTTCCAGTAGCGGCGCAGGTACAGACGCTGGCCGCTGAGCACCAGTGGCCGCGCTTGCTGGCCTGGGCTATCGCCCTCGGCCACCAGCGCGCTGGCAGCGATGCGCTGGCGCCAGGCATTCAAATCGAGGTTGGCCAGCAGTTGCGAGGGAAGCAGCAAGGGGCCTGTCAGCGCATCGCCCTCCGGCGGCAACGACAGGGCGAAATCAGGCTCGGCCAAGGTCTGTTGCAGGTCGAGGCAGACATGCCCGTGCCCCAGTTGATGACTGGCCAGCGCCGCCGCCAGCAATAACAAGGGATCACTGCCGGGAGCGCGCTCTTCCAGGAACGACACGAATGCGCGGTCCAGCGCGCGCAGCCAGCCCCGTTCTACCCAGCGGTCGAGCAGTTGCAGCAGGTCACCGCTGTCATGCTGTGGTGCCAGCGCCAGCAGGTGCTCGGCGTGCAACGGCGTGGGCAACAGGTCGACAAGGCTTCGGCTCATTTCACGGCTCCGGCAAACAGGTCCTGCTGTACGGGTGGGTGCTCGCCACGAAACAGCGCATCGAGGCTTTCGATCAGCTCACGCGGTGGCTTGGCGTGATACACGCCATGGCCGCTGCTGCTGGCACCACGCAGGAAGATGAACAGGGCACCGCCAACATGGCGGTCGTAATCGTAGTCCGGCAGGCGGGCACGCAACTGCCGGTGCAGGGCCAGCAGGTACAGCACGTACTGCAGGTCGTAGCGGTGCTCGATAATGGCCTTTTCCATGGTTTGGGTGTCGTAGGCCTGGATGTCCGGGCCCAGCCAGTTGGACTTGTAGTCGGTGACGTAGTAACGCCCGTCCAGCTCGAAGGCCAGGTCGATGAACCCTTTGAACATGCCGTTGAGCACGGTCGGCTGCGCCGCCGGGCGCGCCAGGCCGGGGTGGGTGTGGCGTGCGACAAGGCGGTCGAGTTGTTCAGCATCGACCTGGTGGCTGGCGAACCAGAACTCCATTTCGATCTGGTAATGATGCAACTGGCCCAGCATTACGCTCTGGTCGCTGCCTGGCAGCGGTAACGCCTCGCCCAGCAAGCGTTGCATCCACTGGCTCAGGGTGGGGATCCAGCCGGTCCAGTCGCGACGGTTGCAGCGCTGGCCAACGGTGCGCTCAATCAGCTGTGGGTTGCCGCTGACCTGGCTAAAGCCTTCACGACCCGCCCATTCCAGCAAGCCATGCAAGAAGGTGCCTGGGTTTGGCCCCCGCGGGAAACGGTGGATATCGCCGCTGTCAGCCGGGACCTCGCGCAACACCTGGGCATCGACCGCCTCGTCATCCAGCAGTTGCTGGGCCTGTGAGCTGTCGGCACCGAGGGTCTGGTCGCCTACGCGCAGGGCGCTGTAAGAAGCGATCCACCAGTGCTCGGCGGCCGCGCGGCGGGGCTTGCGTGCGGGCAGCAGCTCACGCTCGGCGTGCGGCACGCGATACGCCTGCTCATTGGCCTGCGGCAGGCCCGGGCAGGTAATGTGCGGGCATGTAGACGCCAACGCCTGCAACCAGTCCGTCAGCTGCTGCGAGCCTGTCAGGGCAAGGCCGCCACCCAGCAGGTAACCCAATGCCGATCGGTGCAGCTGCGAACTCTTCTGGTTGCCACGCTTGAGGTCGGCGACCCCCAACCAGCACGCATGCTGGGCGCGGGTCAGGGCCACATAGAGCAGGCGCAGGTCTTCGGCCAGGCGCTCGTCGTCAGCGCGCTCGATCTGTTCCTGATCCGGGGTGAGGGTGAGGTGGGCGTTACCTTCGCTGTCATGCCAGGCCAGCGGCAGGCGGCTGCCGTCCACCGGCTTGCTGGTGCAGATGAACGGCAGGTAAACCAAGGGATACTCCAGGCCCTTGGACTTGTGGATGGTCACGACTTTGACCAACTGTTCGTCGCTTTCCAGGCGCAGGATCTGCTCTTCACCGGCCTGCCCGGAATTGGCGAGGTGCTCGGCCAGGTGGCGGATCAATGCCTGTTCGCCGTCCAGCTCACCAGCAGCCTGCTGCAGCAATTCGGCCAGGTGCAGCAGGTTGGTCAGTACCCGCTCGCCATCGCTGCGGCGGATCAGCGTGCGCGGCAGCTGGAAGTCATGCAGCAGGTGCCGCAGCATGGGCAACACGCCCTGGCGTTGCCAGGTATCGCGATAATGGCGAAAACGCATGACCCAGCCTTCCCAGACCCGCTCGTCCTGGTTCAGCTGGTCCAGCGCGGCCAATGACAGGCCCAGTGTAAGGCTGGCCAGTGCGGCCTTGAGCAGGCGCTCCGAGTCGGGCTCGGCGCAGGCCTTGAGCCAGGCCAGCAGGTCGTGGGCTTCCTGGGCGGCGAACACCGAGTCCTTGTCGGACAGGTACACACTGCGTACATCGCGCGCGGCCAGCTCGGCGCGGACCACCTGCGCTTCGTGGCCATCACGCACCAGGATGGCGATGTCCGAGGGCAGGCAGGGACGCAACTCGCCTTCGGCATTCTGGAAGCCTGCCGTGCCTTGCTGGCCACCATTGAGCAGCGCGACGATATGGCTGGCGCAGCTGGCTGCCAGCTGCTGGCGGTAGACACTGCTGGAAACCGCCTCTTCGCTTTCCAGTTGCCAGCACTGCAGGGCTGCACTGGTTTCGCCGTCAATCAGCAGCTGTTCGCCACGGCCCTTGGCGCGCACCTCGATGAACGGCAACGGGTTGTCATCCGCCGCGCGGAACAGGAATGCTCCCCGCCCCGTTTCACGCACTTCGGCCTGCAGGAACACCTGGTTGACCGCTGCGACCATGGCCTTGCTGGACCGGTAGTTGGTGTCCAGGCTGTGCAGGCGGTCGCGGGTGGCGCGCCGTGCAGCGAGGTAGGTGTAGATGTCGGCACCACGGAAGGCGTAGATCGCCTGCTTGGGGTCTCCGATCATGAACAGGCCAGTGTCTGCGCGGTTTTCGCTGATCTGATAGATGCGCTCGAAAATGCCGTACTGAACCGGGTCGGTATCCTGGAATTCGTCGATCAGCGCTACCGGGAACTGCTCGCGGATCAAACCGGCCAAGCGCTCGCCGGCCTCGCTGGCCAAGGCGTGCTGCAGGCGCACGAGCATGTCGTCGAAGCCCATTTCCGCGCGCCGGCGCTTCTCTACTTCGAAACGTGCCGATACCCAGCTGGCAGCATGCTCAAGCAAGGGCGCATCCGGGCTGTCCAAGGCCTGCAATTGTTGCTGCAAGCTCTGCATGGCGTTGAGGCCGGGGTGCTCAGGCGGTTCACCCTTCCAGGCCTCGGCCATGCCCGCCGGGGTCAGGCGGGTAAAACCCGTGCCCAAGTCGAGGTCAACCAGCTGTTCATCACCCGCCCAGGCACAGAGCTTGTCGAACCAGGGCTCGAAGTAACGGGCCTGCATCTTGCGGCCGTCGACCTGCTTGGCGGCCAGCGCATCGCGGCAGATTTGCCGCAGTTGCTCGGCCCACTGCGCCCATGGCGCCTTGAGCCGGGCCAGCTGCTCGCCACGTTGCTGCAGCGATGCCTGGATCAATGCTGCCGGCTCTGGTCCATCCTGCTGAGCACGCACGCGGCCAAACAGTGGGCGAATGCGCGGCAGCAAAGCGTCGGGGCTACCCCAGTTGCCGCGCACCCAGGCCAGTGCATCGCCTTGCATGCCATAGCAAAAACGCCGCCAGTAATCGCGCATGACCTGGCCCAGCAACTCGCTGTGGTCGGTTTCCAGGGTCTGGGTGAACAGGCTGCCGCTGTCGAAGGCATGCTCGCGCAGCATGCGCTGACACCAGCCATGGATGGTCGATACCGCAGCTTCGTCCATCCACTGCACGGCGATTTCCAAGCGGCCGGCACAACGCGGCCAGGCTTCTTGCGGGTAATCATCACGCAATTGGTGCAACAGCGGGTCGGCGCCTTCCAGTTCGCCACGGAAGAACCGTGCAGCCTCAGCCAGGCGGGCGCGGATACGTTCGCGCAGCTCTTTGGTGGCAGCGTCGGTGAAGGTCACCACGAGTATCTGCGGTGGCAGCAACTCGCGGTCGAAGCCTTGTTCGCCACCGTGGCCAAGGATCAGGCGCAGGTACAGCGCCGAAATGGTGAAGGTCTTGCCCGTGCCGGCGCTGGCCTCGATCAGCTGGCTGCCGTGCAGGGGGAAACTCAGTGCCAGGGGACGGTCCTGGGTCATGCGCCTTTCTCCGGGTTGCCCAGGGTCTGCCAAGGGGCGGTGAACAACGGGCGGTACAAGGTTTCGCACCAGCCTTCAAAGGTTTCGTCAGCCGTCAGTGCAGCAAAGTCGCGGAACTGGCGGGCCAGAGCGATGCTCTCACTTCGCTCGCCAAAGCTGGTGCGCTCGTCGCCTTCATAGGCACGGGCTGCGGCGGCCAAAGCCTTGTCGGCGTCGTCCTGGGCCAGCCAGGCGAACGCGGTCTTGGCCGCGACGGGCAGCGGCGCATTCATCGCCGCCTGACGGGCCACCAGCAGGTCGCCCAACAGCTGAGCAGCCTGTGCTTGCGGTAGCGGTGCAAGTAACAGGGTCAGGTCGCTGGCTACCAGTGCACTGTTGTAGGGATAGCCGGCCGCACAGGCGGCCAGGTGCGTAACCCAAGGTGCGATCAGACGATGCCACTTGAGGTTGTTGCGCCCGGCGCTGATTGTGTTGGGTACCGTGGTGATGCTGAGCAGGCTCTGGTCCTGAGCCTGGAACACCCGGCCCAACCAGCCTTCGAGACGGTGCTGAGCGTGCTCGAAATGCACCGGCAAAGCGCCCTCGACCAGCTGAGGCCAGCGTTGCAGCAGCTGTTGGTGACGTTGCAACAAATCGGGTAGCGGTTCGATCAACTCGCTTTGCAGCGATTCTCCGAAACCGGCCAGCGGCAGCAAACCGCAGGCCTGCAGGCGCCGGGCCTGGGCACGCAAGGCCTGTTCGGCATTGTCCGGCTCGGCCAAGGCTGCGCCAAGCAGGCTTTCACTGGCGCCATAGCGTTGCAGCGTATCGAGGACGAAGGGTTCTTCGTCCGGGGTTGGTGCTTCCAGCGCTTCAAAGTACACCTTCAAGCGCTGGCTGAAAAAGTGCCGTACCGGATGGCGCAGAAAGTCATTCAGTTGGGTCAGGCTCAGGGCTTCATCACCTAGGTATGGCGGCAGGCCGGGCTCGCCCTGTTCATCTGTCTCGCCATGCTGGTGCAGCAGTTGCCATTCATGGGCAAAGCTGAACAACGGGCTGCCTTTCTGGAAGTAGCGTGCGCTAAACGGCTGCAAGGGATGCTCCTGAGTCAGAGCGTGCAGCAGTTGCTCGCCCGGTTCGGCTGGCTGCCCCTGCTGCATGCCGGCCAGATGCCATCCCGTGGCGATGTGATCGCGCAACTGGCCGATCAGTACCGAGGCCGGGCGTTCGCTATTGTCACGGATACTGCGCCCGACCCAACTGACATACAGCTGGTCGCGTGCCGACAACAGCGCCTCCAGCAGCAGGTAACGGTCGTCTTCGCGGCGAGAGCGGTCACCGGGGCGGTAGTCGCTGGCCATCAAGTCGAAGTCCAGCGGTTGCTGGGCGCGCGGGTAGTCGCCATCGTTCATGCCCAGCAGGCAAACCACCCGGAACGGGATGGCGCGCATGGGCATCAGGGTGCAGAAGTTCACCGAGCCGGCTAAGAAGCGCTGTGACAGCTTGCCCTGATCGAGGCCCGACAGCCAGGCTTCACGCACCACGGTCAGCGGCAACGGGTCTTGCAGGCCAACGGTCTCGCACACTTCAAGCCAGCTATCGCGCAGATCTTGCAGTTGCATCAGCAGGTACTCGTCACGCTCGCCCTCGGCCAGGAAAAACACCTGTAGCAAAGCATGCAGGCGCTCGCCCCACTGCGTGACGGTGGCGGGCTCGGACAAGGCCTGACAGGCGACTTCGAGCGCATCGAGCAGCGCGACCAGTGGGCCGATCAGTGCAGCGTCCAGGCCACCGATTTCATCGTAGGGTTCAATGCCGTCACAGGCCACGCCCACACCCACTGCATAGCCCAACAGCATACGCCGCAGGCCGAAGCGCCAACTGTTCTGTTCGAGCCCGGCGGGCAAACCAAGACTGGCCCGCTGCTCGGCGTTGAGGCCCCAGCGTATGCCGGCCCCCTCGATCCAGCGGTGTAGCGTGGGCAGGTCGTTTTCGCGAATACCAAAGCGAGCGCGCACTGCCGGCACGTCCAGCAGGTCAAGCACTTCGCTGACCGCGAAACGGCTGTCTGGCAGTTTGAGCAAGTGCTCAAGAGCGATCAGCAAAGGTTCGCGGCCGCGCTGGCCCTGGTCGGTCAGGGTGAACGGGATGTAGCGCGGGTCGTTGCGCTGCAACTGGCCAAAGACAGCGCGGATGTGCGGCGCGTAAGTGTCGATGGCCGGTAGCATGACGATCACGTCACGCGGGCGCAAAGTTGCGTCGGCGCTGAAGCGGGCCAACAGTTGGTCGTGGAGGATTTCCACTTCACGTTGCGGGCTATGGGCGATGTGGAAGCGGATCGAGCGATCCTTTGCAGTGTCCACGGGCGGCCACAGCTCACGGGTTTCGGTGAGCGGGCGCAACTCCAGGATGTCGTCCTGCAGTTGATTGAGCAGCGTGGTGGGCGAACCGTCACTGAACAGGTCGATGCGGCCATCGCTGAACACGCCCTGGTAGCTGCCCGGGTCGTCGTAGCTGTCGAGCAGGTTGATGTAGTCGCGGCCTTGTTTGCCCCAGGCGGCCAGCAACGGATGGGCATGCTGGTGCAACGACTGGTCATCCAGTTGCAGGGGCATGCCCTGCTTGCGTTGCTGGCGTTTGTACTGGTGGCGTAACAGGTCCTTGTCGGCAACGATGTCGGCCCAGTGGTGGCGGCATGGGTTATGAACGCACAACAGCACCTGGCTGAAACGCGCCAGACCGGCCAGTGCTTCCAGGGCCTGGGCGGGTAGTGAGGAGATGCCAAACACGATCACCCGCGGTGGCAGCCCTGCAGGTGCCTGCTCCAGGCTATTGATCCGCTCGATGAAGCGTTGGTGAACCCCGGCACGGCTCTGCGCCATACCCTGCTCGCCAACATCTTCCAGTAATGCTCGCCACAACTCGGCTTGCCAACGGTTGCCCGGCGGCAGCGCTTTGCGCTCGCCACGGGCGGTGTTGAGGACATGCTCGCCTGCGGCCCAGTCCTTGAGCCAGTCGGCGCGGTAGACCTGGTACTGGTCGAATAGGTCCGCTAGCCGTTCGGCTAGCTGGTAGCGCTTGCGCAGGTCGCTGTCGTCGGTAAGGAAGCGCCGCAGCGGCTCGAAATGGGGGCGTTCGATCAGGGCGGGTAACAGGCGCATCAGGCGCCACGTGAGTGGGGCCTTGTCGAGCAGGGAAACTTCGGGAATTTCGTCACGGCCCAGCACGCTGCGGTATAGCTGCCACATGAAGCTACCGGGTAGTTGCACATCGATTGCGGCGGCGATGCCACAGCCGCCCAGGTCATCTTCCAGCGGGTCTTCGGCCAGGGCCAACTTGAGCCATTGGGCGATGCCATTGCTTTGCACCAAGGCTATTTCGTTTTCCAGCGGCGCCAGGGGATAGCGACGCATCCAGCTCACTACCAGGCTGCGCAGGTCGTCGAGGCGGTTGCCGTGGACGATCATGAAGCCGGGGTGGAGAGTGGTAGTAGCCATAGTGCATTCCCTGGGAGCGGTTGATTCCGGTGCAAAACCATATCACGAGGCATGCCTTGGACCATGGCATGCGTGGAGACAAATCTTTTTCTGGCCCAAAAGACAAAACCCCTACCTGCATGCGCAGATAGGGGTTTTGCGAAATGAATCTTGACGATGACCTACTCTCACATGGGGAAACCCCACACTACCATCGGCGATGCATCGTTTCACTGCTGAGTTCGGGATGGGATCAGGTGGTTCCAATGCTCTATGGTCGTCAAGAAATTCTGTAGCCAGAATGTCCAGATGGACAGCCCAGCGAATTCGGATATGTGATTGTGTGGTTCGTTGCGAACTTTCGGTTCGTATCATCTTCACCACCGCAATTTGGCTGACGCACAAATTGCTTGGGTGTTATATGGTCAAGCCTCACGGGCAATTAGTATTGGTTAGCTCAACGCCTCACAGCGCTTACACACCCAACCTATCAACGTCGTAGTCTTCGACGGCCCTTTAGGGGATTCAAGATCCCAGTGAGATCTCATCTTGAGGCAAGTTTCCCGCTTAGATGCTTTCAGCGGTTATCTCTTCCGAACATAGCTACCCGGCAATGCCACTGGCGTGACAACCGGAACACCAGAGGTTCGTCCACTCCGGTCCTCTCGTACTAGGAGCAGCCCCTCTCAAATCTCAAACGTCCACGGCAGATAGGGACCGAACTGTCTCACGACGTTCTAAACCCAGCTCGCGTACCACTTTAAATGGCGAACAGCCATACCCTTGGGACCGGCTTCAGCCCCAGGATGTGATGAGCCGACATCGAGGTGCCAAACACCGCCGTCGATATGAACTCTTGGGCGGTATCAGCCTGTTATCCCCGGAGTACCTTTTATCCGTTGAGCGATGGCCCTTCCATACAGAACCACCGGATCACTAAGACCTACTTTCGTACCTGCTCGACGTGTGTGTCTCGCAGTCAAGCGCGCTTTTGCCTTTATACTCTACGACCGATTTCCGACCGGTCTGAGCGCACCTTCGTACTCCTCCGTTACTCTTTGGGAGGAGACCGCCCCAGTCAAACTACCCACCATACACTGTCCTCGATCCGGATAACGGACCTGAGTTAGAACCTCAAAGTTGCCAGGGTGGTATTTCAAGGATGGCTCCATGAGAACTGGCGTCCCCACTTCAAAGCCTCCCACCTATCCTACACAAGCAAATTCAAAGTCCAGTGCAAAGCTATAGTAAAGGTTCACGGGGTCTTTCCGTCTAGCCGCGGATACACTGCATCTTCACAGCGATTTCAATTTCACTGAGTCTCGGGTGGAGACAGCGCCGCCATCGTTACGCCATTCGTGCAGGTCGGAACTTACCCGACAAGGAATTTCGCTACCTTAGGACCGTTATAGTTACGGCCGCCGTTTACCGGGGCTTCGATCAAGAGCTTCGCTTGCGCTAACCCCATCAATTAACCTTCCGGCACCGGGCAGGCGTCACACCCTATACGTCCACTTTCGTGTTTGCAGAGTGCTGTGTTTTTAATAAACAGTCGCAGCGGCCTGGTATCTTCGACCGGCATGGGCTTACGGAGCAAGTCCTTCACCCTCGCCGGCGCACCTTCTCCCGAAGTTACGGTGCCATTTTGCCTAGTTCCTTCACCCGAGTTCTCTCAAGCGCCTTGGTATTCTCTACCTAACCACCTGTGTCGGTTTGGGGTACGGTTCCCAGTTATCTGAAGCTTAGGAGCTTTTCTTGGAAGCATGGTATCAACCACTTCGTCGCCTAAAGGCAACTCGTCATCAGCTCTCGGCCTTAGAATCCCGGATTTGCCTAAGATTCCAGCCTACCACCTTAAACCTGGACAACCAACGCCAGGCTGGCCTAACCTTCTCCGTCCCTCCATCGCAATAACTGGAAGTACAGGAATATTAACCTGTTTTCCATCGACTACGCTTTTCAGCCTCGCCTTAGGGACCGACTAACCCTGCGTCGATTAACGTTGCGCAGGAAACCTTGGTCTTTCGGCGTGCGAGTTTTTCACTCGCATTGTCGTTACTCATGTCAGCATTCGCACTTCTGATACCTCCAGCAAGCTTCTCAACTCACCTTCACAGGCTTACAGAACGCTCCTCTACCGCATCACCAAAAGGTGATACCCGTAGCTTCGGTGCATGGTTTGAGCCCCGTTACATCTTCCGCGCAGGCCGACTCGACTAGTGAGCTATTACGCTTTCTTTAAAGGGTGGCTGCTTCTAAGCCAACCTCCTAGCTGTCTAAGCCTTCCCACATCGTTTCCCACTTAACCATGACTTTGGGACCTTAGCTGACGGTCTGGGTTGTTTCCCTTTTCACGACGGACGTTAGCACCCGCCGTGTGTCTCCCATGCTCGGCACTTGTAGGTATTCGGAGTTTGCATCGGTTTGGTAAGTCGGGATGACCCCCTAGCCGAAACAGTGCTCTACCCCCTACAGTGATACATGAGGCGCTACCTAAATAGCTTTCGAGGAGAACCAGCTATCTCCGAGCTTGATTAGCCTTTCACTCCGATCCACAGGTCATCCGCTAACTTTTCAACGGTAGTCGGTTCGGTCCTCCAGTCAGTGTTACCTAACCTTCAACCTGCCCATGGATAGATCGCCCGGTTTCGGGTCTATACCCAGCGACTAAACGCCCTATTAAGACTCGCTTTCGCTACGCCTCCCCTATTCGGTTAAGCTCGCCACTGAATATAAGTCGCTGACCCATTATACAAAAGGTACGCAGTCACCTAACAAAGTAGGCTCCCACTGCTTGTACGCATACGGTTTCAGGTTCTATTTCACTCCCCTCTCCGGGGTTCTTTTCGCCTTTCCCTCACGGTACTGGTTCACTATCGGTCAGTCAGTAGTATTTAGCCTTGGAGGATGGTCCCCCCATATTCAGACAAAGTTTCTCGTGCTCCGTCCTACTCGATTTCATTGATAAGAGATTTTCGTGTACGGGGCTATCACCCACTATGGCCGCACTTTCCAGAGCGTTCCACTAATCTCAAACCAACTTAAGGGCTGGTCCCCGTTCGCTCGCCACTACTAAGGGAATCTCGGTTGATTTCTTTTCCTCAGGGTACTTAGATGTTTCAGTTCCCCTGGTTCGCCTCTTGCACCTATGTATTCAGTACAAGATAACCAGCTTATGCTGGCTGGGTTCCCCCATTCAGAGATCTCTGGATCACAGTCTGTTTGCCGACTCCCCAAAGCTTATCGCAGGCTACCACGTCTTTCATCGCCTCTGACTGCCAAGGCATCCACCGTATGCGCTTCTTCACTTGACCATATAACCCCAAGCAATCTGGTTATACTGTGAAGACGACATTCGCCGAAAATTCGCACGTCGCTCTTTCGAGCAGAACTCACAAATTTTACCTTAGCCTGATTAACCAGCAGTGAAACTGGCCATCAGTCTATTTCTATCACATATCCGAATTTTTAAAGAACGATCTGACAAAAGTCAGAAGTCAACATTCGCAGGGAATGCTCATTTCTGAGTTCTGATCAGCAAATGAATCAAGCAATTCGTGTGGGAGCTCATCAGCAGGCTGATGTCGTCGATTAAGGAGGTGATCCAGCCGCAGGTTCCCCTACGGCTACCTTGTTACGACTTCACCCCAGTCATGAATCACACCGTGGTAACCGTCCTCCCGAAGGTTAGACTAGCTACTTCTGGTGCAACCCACTCCCATGGTGTGACGGGCGGTGTGTACAAGGCCCGGGAACGTATTCACCGCGACATTCTGATTCGCGATTACTAGCGATTCCGACTTCACGCAGTCGAGTTGCAGACTGCGATCCGGACTACGATCGGTTTTGTGAGATTAGCTCCACCTCGCGGCTTGGCAACCCTCTGTACCGACCATTGTAGCACGTGTGTAGCCCAGGCCGTAAGGGCCATGATGACTTGACGTCATCCCCACCTTCCTCCGGTTTGTCACCGGCAGTCTCCTTAGAGTGCCCACCATAACGTGCTGGTAACTAAGGACAAGGGTTGCGCTCGTTACGGGACTTAACCCAACATCTCACGACACGAGCTGACGACAGCCATGCAGCACCTGTGTCAGAGTTCCCGAAGGCACCAATCCATCTCTGGAAAGTTCTCTGCATGTCAAGGCCTGGTAAGGTTCTTCGCGTTGCTTCGAATTAAACCACATGCTCCACCGCTTGTGCGGGCCCCCGTCAATTCATTTGAGTTTTAACCTTGCGGCCGTACTCCCCAGGCGGTCAACTTAATGCGTTAGCTGCGCCACTAAAATCTCAAGGATTCCAACGGCTAGTTGACATCGTTTACGGCGTGGACTACCAGGGTATCTAATCCTGTTTGCTCCCCACGCTTTCGCACCTCAGTGTCAGTATCAGTCCAGGTGGTCGCCTTCGCCACTGGTGTTCCTTCCTATATCTACGCATTTCACCGCTACACAGGAAATTCCACCACCCTCTACCGTACTCTAGCTTGCCAGTTTTGGATGCAGTTCCCAGGTTGAGCCCGGGGCTTTCACATCCAACTTAACAAACCACCTACGCGCGCTTTACGCCCAGTAATTCCGATTAACGCTTGCACCCTCTGTATTACCGCGGCTGCTGGCACAGAGTTAGCCGGTGCTTATTCTGTCGGTAACGTCAAAACAGCAAGGTATTAACTTACTGCCCTTCCTCCCAACTTAAAGTGCTTTACAATCCGAAGACCTTCTTCACACACGCGGCATGGCTGGATCAGGCTTTCGCCCATTGTCCAATATTCCCCACTGCTGCCTCCCGTAGGAGTCTGGACCGTGTCTCAGTTCCAGTGTGACTGATCATCCTCTCAGACCAGTTACGGATCGTCGCCTTGGTGAGCCATTACCCCACCAACTAGCTAATCCGACCTAGGCTCATCTGATAGCGCAAGGCCCGAAGGTCCCCTGCTTTCTCCCGTAGGACGTATGCGGTATTAGCGTTCCTTTCGAAACGTTGTCCCCCACTACCAGGCAGATTCCTAGGCATTACTCACCCGTCCGCCGCTGAATCAAGGAGCAAGCTCCCGTCATCCGCTCGACTTGCATGTGTTAGGCCTGCCGCCAGCGTTCAATCTGAGCCATGATCAAACTCTTCAGTTCAATACTGCTTGGGTTTTTAAGAAACCCTAAACTTGGCTCAGCAATCTCAAATGACTATGTGATTTCTCGCATGGCCACTTGTGATGCTGATAATCTTTTTGACTATCAGTCCGTACTCACAAGCACCCACACGAATTGCTTGATTCAATTTGTTAAAGAGCGTTTGGTTAAGAGCTTTTCGTCTCAACCGAGGCGCGCATTCTACGCTTTCCTCAGAGCCTGTCAAGCGTTTATTTTGAAGTTTTTTGCGAGAAACTCGTTTAGCTTCAAACACTTGGCTCGCTGCGATCTCTCGTAGCGGGAGGCGAATCATACAGCACCAAGAAGCGCTGTCAACCACCATTTCAACCGCTTGCGATCATTCGATCGTAGCCCTTCCAACACCACCTTAACTACTTAACTCATTGAATTTCAAGGAGTTTGTCGTTCCGATGTCGCTGGAAGTGGGGCGCATTATAAGGGGATTCGAAACCCCGTCAACCTTTAATTTCAACAATATTTCAGACTGCCCTGCCTCGCGCACGGGCAACCCTGGGAAGACCACGCGCTACAGCCGGTATACGCAGCACCATCAGCACAGCACCAATAAGCGCGTAGATCGACCACTCCCTCAGATCCGAGCGCACAATCCACAGAAAATGCAGCAACCCCAACCCAAGCACCGCATACACCAACCTGTGCAGCTTCTTCCACCGCGCCCCCAACCGCCGCTGGCTATAGCGGTTCGAGGTAATCGCCAGCACCAGTAACCCAAGGAAGCCCAACGCGCCCACAATGATGTAGGGCCGCTTGCGCAGCTCCACCGCCAACTGCCCCCAATCCAGCCCCAGGATAAAGAACAGGTAGGCCAGGATGTGCAGCACTATATAAGCAAACACCCATAACCCCAGCTGCCGACGCACTACGATCCACCCCGACCACCCCGTCAGCTTCTGCAACGGGGTCATGCACAAGGTCACCAGCAGGAAGGTGAGCGCCCCAAGCCCAAGGCGGTCCATCATGATCTTCCCGGGATCAGGCCCCAGCAGGCTCATCGCTGCCTCATATAACCACCATGCCGGGAACAGGCACCCCACAACGAAGATGGCCAGGCGAAACCAGGGATAGCGCATCAATAGTTCTTCCGCAGATCGAGCCCGGTATACAGCGACGCAACCTCATCAGCGTAGCCATTGAACATTTGCGTCTCCCGCACATTGGGGCTGAACAACCCGCTGGGCAACCGTCGTTCGCGCGCCTGGCTCCAGCGCGGGTGATCGACAGTCGGATTCACATTGGCATAGAAACCATATTCATCCGGCGCCAACCCTTCCCAGGTAGTGCCAGGCTGCTCGGCCACCAGGCTGATACGCACGATCGACTTGATGCTCTTGAAACCATATTTCCATGGCACCACCAACCGCAGCGGCGCGCCGTTCTGGTTGGGCAACTCCCGTCCATACATGCCCACCGCCAGGATAGCCAATGGGTGCATTGCTTCATCCAGACGCAAACCTTCTCTATAGGGCCAGTCGATCAGGGCAAACCCTGAACGCTGCCCCGGCATGTGTTCGGGATCCTTCAAGGTCTCAAAGCGCACATAACGCGCCTTGGAAGTCGGCTCGACCTGCTTGAGCACCTGCGCGAGCGGAAACCCCAGCCAGGGAATGACCATCGACCACGCCTCTACGCAACGCAGACGGTAAATCCGCTCTTCAAGCTGGTAAGGTTTGACGAAGTCTTCCAGTGCATAGCGCCCGGGCTTGCCCACCTCACCATCCACCACAATCGACCACGGCTCGGTCTTAAGGCTGTCGCCATTGGCAGCCGGGTCACCCTTGTCGGGACCGAACTCGTAAAAGTTGTTGTAGTGGGTGGCGTCTTTGAATGGCGTGATCACCTCATTGTTCACCGTCACCGCCTGCCAGCGCGTGGCGGCAAGCTTGTCAGTGAACCAGGCCGGCCCGGTGCCGGCCTGCACATCGGCATAACGCGAAACTTCCGCAGCCCCCACCCCGCCCGGCAGCGCGCCCAGCGCCAAGCCGGCCAATGAGCCACCCAGCAGGGTACGACGGGAAAGATAGAGGCCTTCGGGGGTAATCTCCGACGCCTTGCACTCGGAAGACCTGGGAAGCTTGATGAGCATGGGCGGCTCCATAGCACTGAGTAACGGATGTACCCGTAAGACTATGGAGCCGGAAGGTTATTCCAGCGTTAAGCGATTTTCACGCTTTGCGCCGGCGCGCCTTCAGCAGGAACTGGATCGGCCCCGATGCCGCGTAGGCGAGGAAGATCAGCAGCAGGATGCGTGGCGGGTCGCTGAATACCACGGCAAATACCAGCACCACGGCCAGAATCGCCACGAACGGCACACGCCCTTTGAGGTCCAGCTCCTTGAAGCTGTTGTACTTGATATTACTGACCATCAGCATACCGGCAGCAGCCACCAGCAGCGCCACCAGGAAAGACAGCTTGGACCCCTGGATTCCGTAGTCGCTGAACGCCCATACGGTACCCGCCACCACACCCGCGGCAGCCGGGCTGGCCAAACCGATGAAGTAGCGTTTGTCGGCAGTACCGACCTGGGTGTTGAAGCGCGCCAGGCGCAACGCGGCACCGGCTACATAGATGAAGGCGACCATCCAGCCAACCTTGCCCATGTCACCGAGCGCCCAACCAAAGGCCAGCAAGGCCGGGGCCACACCGAAGGCGACCATGTCAGACAGCGAGTCATACTCGGCACCGAAGGCACTCTGAGTATTGGTCATGCGCGCAACACGGCCGTCCAGGCCATCGAGCACCATGGCCACGAAAATGGCGATGGCGGCAAAGGCGAAGTACTTGCTCGCCTCGCGTGGGTCACCGGCACTCAGGGCACTCTGTGCGCTCATCGAGCTGATGATGGAATAGAAGCCGGCAAACAGGTTGGCGGTGGTGAACAGGTTGGGCAACAGGTAGATGCCGCGGTGGCGCACCTTGCGGCCTTCGGCGTCATGCCCTTCTTCAACGTGCTCATCGACAGGTAGCAGGCTTTCGGCGTCGGAGGGCTTGTTCGGCTCTTCGGGACGTTCGCTCATGGAGGGTACCTTGCAACAGGATGGAAAATGTTCGACACGGGCCCGCGAAACAGGTTCTGACAGCAGGCCAATGGTCTGCTTTATACCAGAAGCGGGCTGCCAGAACGAAAAAACGCGGCCGAAGCCGCGTTTTTCATCTTTCGATAAGACTTAGTTCTTGGTCTTGTCGACGATTTTGTTAGCCGAGATCCAAGGCATCATCGAGCGCAGCTGCTCGCCGATGATTTCGATGCCGTGAGCGGCGTTGTTGCGACGCTTGGCGGTCATCGATGGGTAGTTGGTAGCACCTTCGGAGATGAACATCTTCGCGTACTCGCCGTCCTGGATGCGCTTCAGAGCGTTGCGCATGGCCTTGCGGGATTCTTCGTTGATGACTTCCGGGCCAGTGACGTACTCACCGTATTCGGCGTTGTTGGAGATCGAGTAGTTCATGTTGGCGATGCCGCCTTCGTACATGAGGTCTACGATCAGTTTCAGCTCGTGCAGGCACTCGAAGTAGGCCATTTCTGGCGCGTAGCCAGCTTCGACCAGGGTTTCGAAACCGGCTTTGACCAGTTCGACGGTACCGCCGCACAGAACAGCCTGCTCACCGAACAGGTCGGTTTCGGTCTCGTCCTTGAAGGTGGTTTCGATGATGCCGGTGCGGCCGCCGCCCACGCCCGAAGCGTAGGAGAGTGCGACGTTCTTGGCGTTGCCCGAAGCGTCCTGGTAGATAGCGATCAGGTCAGGGATGCCGCCGCCTTTGACGAACTCGGAGCGAACGGTGTGGCCCGGGGCTTTCGGCGCGATCATGATCACGTCGAGGTCGGCACGCGGAACAACCTGGTTGTAGTGGATCGAGAAGCCGTGGGAGAAGGCCAGGGTAGCGCCCTTCTTGATGTTCGGCTCGATCTCGTTCTTGTACAGAGCGCCCTGGAACTCGTCTGGGGTCAGGATCATGACCAGGTCAGCCGCAGCGACAGCGGTAGCAACGTCAGCAACTTTCAGGCCGTGGGCTTCAGCCTTGGCAACGGTAGCCGAACCTTTACGCAGACCGACGGTAACGTCTACACCGGAGTCCTTCAGGTTGCACGCCTGAGCGTGGCCCTGGGAGCCATAACCGATGATGGCGACTTTCTTGCCCTGGATGATGGAAAGGTCGCAGTCTTTATCGTAGAAAACTTTCATGAAAATACCCCTGGTTATATCTCGGCCCCTGCGGAGCCATCGCTAATTTTTGAATTTAGATGCTGAGCACTTTGTCGCCACGGGCAATGCCGGTAACGCCGCTGCGCACGGTTTCGAGAATCGATGCAGTGCCGATCGCCTGGATGAAGCTGTCCAGTTTGTCGCTGGTACCGCTCAGTTGTACGGTGTACACGCTGGCGGTCACGTCGACGATCTGGCCACGGAAGATATCCGTGGTGCGCTTGATCTCGGCACGCTGGGCACCGGTGGCCTTGACCTTGACCAGCATCAGTTCGCGCTCGATGTGGGCGCTTTCCGACAGGTCGACAAGCTTGACCACTTCGACCAGCTTGTTCAGGTTCTTGGTGATCTGTTCGATCACTTCGTCATGGCCAACGGTGGTCAGCGTCAGACGCGACAGGGTCGGGTCTTCGGTCGGCGCCACGGTCAGGCTTTCAATGTTGTAGTTGCGCTGGGAGAACAGGCCGACCACACGGGACAACGCACCTGGTTCGTTTTCCAGCAGCAGGGAAATGATGTGCCGCATATCAGGTACGCTCCGTCTTGCTCAGCCACATGTCACGCATCGAGCCGTCCTTGATCTGCATCGGATAGACGTGCTCACTGCGGTCAACCGCGATGTCGATGAACACCAGGCGGTCCTTCATCGCAAACGCTTCTTCCAGCTTCGGCTTGAGGTCCTTCAGGCTGGTGATGCGGATGCCCACATGGCCATAGGCCTCGGCCAGCTTGATGAAGTCAGGCAACGACTCGACGTACGAGTGCGAGTGACGACCGTTGTAAGCCATGTCCTGCCACTGGCGGACCATGCCCAACACACCGTTGTTCAGGTTGACGATCTTCACCGGCAGGCCGTACTGCATGCAGGTGGACAGCTCCTGGATGTTCATCTGGATGCTGCCTTCGCCAGTCACGCAGGCCACGTCCTGGTCCGGGAAGTTGAGCTTGACGCCCATCGCCGCCGGGAAGCCGAAGCCCATGGTGCCCAGGCCGCCGGAGTTGATCCAACGGTTTGGCTTGTTGAAGCGGTAGTACTGCGCCGCGAACATCTGGTGCTGGCCCACGTCGGAGGTGACGAAGGCGTCGCCATGGGTCACTTCGCACAGGGTCTCGATGACTTTCTGCGGCTTGATGACATTACCGTCGCCCTTGTCATAGGGGAACATCTCACCATTGCCACGCCATTCGTCGATCTGCTTCCACCAGGCATCCAGCGCCGCCTTGTCGGGCTGCTCGCCGATTTCCTTGAGGATGCCGAGCATTTCGCTGAGCACGCTGTCGACCGGGCCGACGATTGGCACGTCGGCCTTGATCATCTTCGAAATCGACGCTGGGTCGATATCGACATGGATGATCTTGGCATTCGGGCAGAACTTGGCCGGGCCGTTTACCACGCGGTCGTCGAAACGAGCACCCACCGCGAAGATCACGTCGGCATTGTGCATGGCCATGTTGGCGGTGTAGCTACCGTGCATGCCGAGCATGCCGAGGAACTGGCGGTCAGTACCCGGGAAGCCACCCAACCCCATGAGGGTGTTGGTGACCGGCAGGTTCAGCGACTTGGCGATTTCGGTCAGGGCTTCAGAGCCACCACCGAGGATCACGCCGCCGCCGGAGTAGACGATCGGGCGCTTGGCAGCCAGGAGCATCTCGGCAGCCTTGCGGATCTGGCCGGAGTGGCCGCGGACCGCTGGGCTGTAGGAGCGCAGTTTGACCTTTTTCGGGTAGACGTATTCAAACTTCTCAGCCGGGTTGGTCATATCTTTTGGAATGTCGACCACGACTGGACCTGGGCGACCGGATTGCGCCAGGTAGAAAGCCTTTTTCAGAACTTCCGGGATCTCGGTCGGGTTCTTGATCATGAAGCTGTGCTTCACGATCGGCCGCGAGATACCGATCATGTCGGTTTCCTGGAAGGCATCGGTGCCCACCATGGTGCTAGGCACCTGGCCGGACAGGATGACCATCGGAATCGAGTCCATGTAGGCGGTGGCAATGCCGGTGATGGCATTGGTCGCGCCTGGGCCGGAGGTTACCAGCACCACACCGGCCTTGCCGGTGGCGCGGGCGTAGCCGTCCGCCATATGGGTTGCCGCCTGCTCGTGACGAACCAGGATGTGTTCCACTTCCGGTTCTTTGAACAGTGCGTCGTAAACATGCAGGAGAGCACCACCAGGGTACCCGTAGATGTGCTTAACGCCTTCGTCACGCAAGAAGCGGACGACCATCTCAGCGCCAGATAAAAGCTCCACGTTGTTCACCTCTAAAACGCCAGAATACCGTCCCTAGTGGACGGGTCTTAATAGGTTTACTGCCAAGCAGAGCATGAGCGAAAACGTCAGCACTGACTGAGCAAGTATTGGGAGCCCCCCAGAGTGTTGCGGGGATTTCCCACCCAGCGCGAGGTAACGCGTTGCGGGGTGTAACAGGTCGGCGCGGGTGTGCACCTCATGATCTGCTTAGCGGGTCTGCTTCTGGCAGTCCCTCTACAGCGGAAGTTGGATTCTTGTGATTCGGCGCCAACAAGTCAAGAAAAATTATTGCCAATTTTTCCCCAAGATGAATTCCTGCCACCACTAAAAATCGCTTCAGCAGCAGATTTAATAAGATTTCCAAAAAAAAGGGCCACAATCTGCGGCCCTTGACGAAAAAACTGAAGAAATCAGGCGGAAGGAGCGATCAATTGGTCAAAAGCTGCCAACAGACGGCGTAGCTCGCGACTTTGCTCCGGCCGGTCGGTAAACACGGTTTCGGCCATGACCAGGATGCTCGAGGCATTGGGCAGCGGGTGGCCCAACTCGATAATGATCTTCATGCGTGGCAGGAAGATCCATTGCAGCCACTGCTCGAAACTGAGGGTATCGACGGCGAACGGTACTGTGCTGGCCAGTGCCTCGTCGCTTGGTGGCTCGTCGTCCCACCAGCCTTGCACCTGCAGTTCACGCTCGATCAGCAGCAGGTGGTCGGCAATATCCAGAATGCGCTGCTCGATCATCACGAATTGACCCGCGCCTTTTGCCGGGCCAGCGCAGCGCCAGCGCTGTCACCCTGCTTTTCACGGGCCTGGGCGATGGTGTTCCATAGCTCCGCCTGCAGGCTTGGGCGGCCGTTGGCGTAAGTCAGGGCACGGCGCGCCAGTTGCTCGGCCTGCGCGGCATCACCTTGCGAAAGGCGCACCTGGGCCAGGCGGTACAACACTTGCGGCTCACGCGGCGCAATGCGCTGGGCACGCTCCAGGCTCGAGGCGGCACCGTTGAAGTCTCCACTGCCCTGCTGGGTCTTGGCGGTGGTCAGCAGTGCCAGCACCGGCCCGTCCAACTGCTCGTCGGCCGACAGGCCACCGGCAGCAGCGGTGCTACGCGGAATACCGGTTGGCGCGCTGGTGCTTTGCGGGGCGTTGTTCATCGCCGCGATGTCGAACGGCTCGTCGGCAATCGGGTTGGGGTTGGTGGTCATCGGCGCCGAACTGACAGGGCCAGTGCTGATCGGCCCCGGGGTGATCGGCGAGGTGCTGATCGGCGCTGCGCCATTGGCCGCCGGGAACGTCTGGATACCCGAAGCGCCTGCGCCCTGCGGAATCATCACGGTAACGCCGGAATCCTCCGCAAGCGTCTGCGCCTGGGCGGTGCCGGTGCTATAGCCGCCCGCCGAGCGGTTGGCCGTCACGCGTTCGCTGTTGGACACGCGGGTGCTCGAATCGACCACCGGAATATTGCCGCGCGGGACGCTGGAGCACCCCTGGAGCACAGCCAACGCCGTCACGGCAGGAAACAGCCACTTGTTCACGTCACACCTCATCAATGCAGCCTGTGCTTAATTCATCCAGCCCTTGACCCAGTCCATGACCGACTCGGCAGGATTCTCCTCGCCGCCACAGGTCGCGCCGGCGGGCGGTTCACTGCCGCGAATATACGGCATCTGCACTGCTCCCGGACAGCTGCCATCAGACCCACGGCCCGTGTAGGGGTCGATCCAGGCCTGCACCACGTTGTCCGGTTGCGGCATGTCCAGCGGCAGCGGGTCGGCTTTCTTCATGAAGCTGGTCCACACCTGCAGGGCACCGGTGGCGCCGGTAAATGGCGTTTTGCCGTTATCGTCACGCCCCATCCACACCACGGCCAGCAGGTCTTGGCTGAAGCCGGAGAACCAGCTGTCACGCGAATCGTTACTGGTGCCGGTCTTGCCCGCCAGGGTCAGCGAACGTGGCAAGGTGTTGTACACCGAGCGCCCGGTACCTTCGCGCATTACCCGTTGCATGGCGTTCTGCACCAGGTAGATGGCACCCGGGTCGAAGGTTTGCTGGATCTGGAACGGGTAGCGCTTGAGCGGCTCGCCCTCAGCGGTAAGCACACTGCGGATGCCGCGCATCGGGGTGTTGAAGCCGCCGTTGGCGATGGTCTGGTACATGGTCGCGACCTGCATCGGCGACATGCCGCCGGCCCCCAGCAGCATGGCCGGGAACGCTGGCCAGTCGACATTCACCCCCAACCGGCCAATGGTCTTGATCACATTGGGCACACCCACTTCCAGCCCGAGCTTGGCGGTAGACAGGTTGTACGAGTTGGCCAGCCCCTGGTACAGGTAGATGGTGCCATGCGGGCGACGGTCGTAGTTTTGTGGGCGCCAGACCTGGCCGTCGGCGCCCTTGACCGAGAATGGCTCGTCCTGCACCCAGCTGGTGAGGGTGTATTTGCTTGGCTGCTCCAGCGCTGTCAGGTACACGGACGGCTTGACCAGCGAGCCGATCGGCCGCACGGCGTCGATCGCCCGGTTGAAGCCGGCAAAACCTGCCTGACGGCTGCCGATGAGTGCCTGCACTTCACCCGTCTCAGGGTTGGTCACCACCATTGCCGACTCCACTTCGTCGGCACCCTTGCGGCCCGCCAGGCGCTTGAAGGTCTCGCTCATCGAGGTTTCGGCCTTCATCTGCAGGATCGGGTCGAAACTGGTGAAAATGCGCAGACCTTCTTCGGTCAAGTCTTCGTCGCGGTAGTCCTGGCGCAATTGACGCTTGACCAGGTCGAGGAAGGCCGGGAACGAGCTGTCGGCCAGGCTGCCGCGCTTGGTCACACCCAGCGGCATCTTCTTCGCTGCATCGACTTCCGCCTGGCTGGCCACGCCCTGCTCGGCCACCAGGTCGAGCACCAGGTTGCGCCGAGCCAGGGCGCGATCAGGGTAACGCCGCGGGTTGTAGTAGGACGGGCCTTTGACCATGCCCACCAGCAGGGCGATCTGGTGCAGTTTCAGCTCCGACAGTGGTTGGCTGAAGAAGAACTGACTGGCCAGGCCAAAGCCGTGCACGGCACGCTGACCGTCCTGGCCAACGAACACCTCGTTGAGGTACGCCTCGAGGATTTCACGCTTGTCGTAGTGCAGTTCGAGCAGCATCGCCATCATCGCCTCGGTCAGCTTGCGGCTGAGGCTGCGCTCGCTGCTGAGGTAGAAGTTCTTCACCAACTGCTGGGTCAGGGTACTGCCGCCCTGGCGCATCGAGCCGGACGACGTGTTGACCCACATGGCCCGGGCGATGGACTTGGGCGACACACCGTAGTGGCTGTAGAAGTCGCGGTCCTCCGTCGCCACCAGGGTTTCGAGCAGGTATTTGGGGACCTGGTCGATCTTGATCAAGATGCGGTCTTCAAGGTTCTTCGGGTAGATGCCGCCGATCATCAGCGGCTCCAGGCGCACAACGTCAAGCGCCTTGCCATTGGCAGCAGAAAGGCCCGCCACGTAATCCCCTGAGAAACGCACGCGAACGAACTGCGCCGGCTCCATGCCCTCGTAGAACTGGAAGCCACGGGTATTGAGATCGACGGTATTGCCGTTGACCGCCGCCGCCCCTGGGCCGTTGGCCGCGCTTTCGCGTCGGTAGCCGAGTGCATCGAGCTCGGTGAGGAAGTCGTTCTTGCTCAGTTTCTGGCCGGTGAACAACTCCAGCGGCCGGGCATACACCTTGGCCGGGATGGTCCAGCGCTTGCCGGAGAACTTCTCCTGGACGACGGCATCGAGGTAAACCGCGAAGCCGGCAACGATCACCAGGCCTACCAGGCTGAGCTTCAAAGCCCAGCCCAGCCAGGCGCGGGAGCGGCCGGTCGGGCGTTTCTGAGGGGTGCGGGGATTTCGAGTTCGGGTCATGGCGGCGGATTATACGCACTTTATAAAGGCTGGGCAGACGGCCCAGCGGTAGGCAGGGACGGCACCATTGACCATAATGGCGCATTCGAATTCCCTTGCCCCGGAAGGATTTGCCGTGAGCCAAGCTCTTATCACTGCGTTGCAGAACCCAGCCCTGTACCCTCACCCCGTGGATGGGTTCCAGCTCATCGAGACGCATATCTCCTGGGTACTGCTCACCGGCGAGTACGCCTACAAGATCAAGAAACCGATGAACTTTGGCTTCCTTGACTTTACCGGCTTGGACCAGCGCCAGCATTTTTGCAACGAAGAGTTGCGCCTGAACCAGCGCCTGACCGAAGGCTTGTACCTGGAAGTGCTGCCGATCACCGGCAGTGTTGATGCACCGCAGATCGGTGGTAACGGCGAAGCTATCGAATACGCACTGAAGATGCGCCAGTTCCCCCAGGGGCAAATGCTCAGCACCCTGCAGGCCAATGGCGAGCTGAACGCCATGCACATCGACCAAATGGCCCGGCAGATCGCTGAATTCCACCTGCAGACGCCCAAGGTAGCTGCCGAACAGCCCTACGGCTCGCCTGAAAGCGTCATGGCCCCGGTCGAGCAGAACTTCGAGCAGATCCGCCCATTCCTGAGCGACAAGGCCGACCTGCTGCAACTGGACAACCTGCAAGCTTGGGCGCGGAGCAGTTTCGAGCGGCTGCAAGGCCTGTTCGCCTCGCGCAAGGCCAATGGCTTCACCCGCGAGTGCCATGGCGACATCCACCTGGGCAACGCCACCCTGATCAACGGCCAGGTGGTGATCTTCGACTGCATCGAGTTCAACGAACCGTTCCGCATGACCGATGTGTGGGCCGACACCGGCTTCCTCGCCATGGACTTGGAAGATCGCGGCCTCAAGTGCCTGGCACGACGCTTCATCAGCCAATACCTGGAGTTGACCGGCGATTATGAAGGCCTGGAAGTGCTGAACTTCTATAAAGCCTATCGCGCCCTGGTGCGGGCCAAGGTCGCACTGTTCAGCATGCCGGCCAATGCCGATGGCGTGCAACGGGCCACGACTTTGCGCACCTACCGCAACTACGCCAACCTGGCGGAAAGCTACAGCGCCATCCCTTCGCGGCTGCTGGCTATCACCCATGGCGTCTCGGCAGTGGGCAAGAGCCACGTGGCAATGCGCCTGGTCGAAGCCTTGGGCGCCATTCGCGTGCGCTCCGATGTCGAGCGCAAGCGCCTGTTCGGCGAACAGCCACAAGAGAACGCCGGTCAGCTGGCCTCCGGCATTTATGACCAGGGTGCCAGTGCCGCCACTTACCAACGCCTGCATCAAGTCGCAGCAACCATTCTGCGAGCCGGCTTCCCGGTGGTGTTGGA
The DNA here is from genome assembly GCF_039634505.1 of Pseudomonas sp. NY8896. Lineage (NCBI taxonomy): Bacteria > Pseudomonadati > Pseudomonadota > Gammaproteobacteria > Pseudomonadales > Pseudomonadaceae > Pseudomonas > Pseudomonas sp. NY8896. Next base: position 1,422,228 of record NZ_CP132350.1, on the reverse strand, counting down.
TGCCACCTACCTCAAGCATGAACAGCGCCAGGCTGCGGCAGACGTCGCCAGCCAGACCGGCGTACCGTTCCTGATCCTCGACTGCCATGCACCAGAGGCGGTCATCGCCAGCTGGCTGGAGCAGCGTCAGGCCGAAAACAGCGACCCGTCGGATGCCACCCTGGACGTGGTCAAGGCCCAACAGGCCAGCCGTGAAGCACTGGATGCGCAGGAGCTGGTGCAGAGCACCCGGGTCGACACCCAGGACGCTGGCAGCATGGACCAGGTGATCGAACAGGTTCGTCAGCGCTTGCCTGGCCTGTAAGTTCGCCGTTTTCCTTTACCGGCCACTTCGCGGGCAAGCCCGTGTAGCGGCCGGTACAGGTCCTCTCATCGCCCCCGATGGCAAAAGGCCGCGTAATTCTTAACCCCCGCTACACTCCTTTCTGACCTGCTCGCGATTTATCCCCATTCCCCGTTCAGCCATCGCAAGGAGGCTCGATGAACGATGAATTGCAGCACCTGAAGAACCTTGGCAAGACCTCTGCGCAGTGGCTGCATGCCGCCGGCATCCACAGCGCATCGGATCTGCGCCGCCTGGGTGCGGTGGGTGCATACCAGGCCGTGAAGACACGAGGGTTCCGCGCCTCCAAGGTGCTGTTGTACGCCATCGAAGGCGCCCTGCTGGACATGCACTGGAACGATTTGCCGCTCGAACGTAAGGAAGCGCTAAACCAACAACTGGACGCGAAAAGCCCTACGCAAAAAAATCCAAAATAATCCTGGTAAGGGGATTGACTGTTAAATGAGAATCGTTATGATTATCACAACTGGTCGCGAGACTGGTTGGATAAGCTAAGAGCCCCTGGTTCGGACTCTCAGATTATCTCCTCATCAGGCTAATCACGGTTATTGACCCGGCAATTTGCCGGGTCTTTTTTTGCCTGTGATTTCTACAGGGCTACCGCCGCAGCTGCGCGCAGTAATCCTGCTCCGGCATCGCTGCCGTGTACCACACATAATCGGCCTCGCCTGGTGCGACCTGCTCGCCCACCTCAGCCAGCAGCAAAACCTTGCTCTCCCCCGACGCCCCCAGGTCTGCCAGGTGCAAAGGTATGCCCAGGTCCTTGCGCACGTGATAGGCCCCGGCGAACAGCAGCGACGGCTGCGGCGCCGCCAGCAGGCGCTCGGCCATCCGGCGGTCGCGCTGCTGCTGCACGGCCAGCATCGCCGGCAGCTGGCTTTCCGGCAGCATGCCGCAATGCCCGGCGCGCACCTGCTCCAACAGGGCGGCCCTTACCGCCGGTGCATTGGACTTTTCGCCCTGCAGCGGAGCCGGCTGTCGATAGGCCTGGCGCATTTCGCCGGGTGAAATGTTGGCTGCCAGCAAAGGCACCCGCTGCTGCAAGGCTTCGCTGACAATTGGCCCGTACATCTGCCAATCCCAGCCCTCCTGCCAGGCCAGCGCCTTGGGCAGGTCTGCCGGCAAAGGCTGCCCCTGCACCTTGTCGACCAGCGGTTGCTGCTCGGGCTGCAGCATTTCCAGCAACAGGCTGCCTTGCGCACGCTGGCCCTGCAATGCACGCAGCAGCCAAAGCTGAAGCGCGTGATGGTCAGGGTTGTCATGTTTTTCGCCAACCAGCACACGGGGTGCGACAGCAAGGCGCTGCACCAGCTGCCGTGCGCTGATTACCTGGCCATCGGCAAGGTCGATGATGCGCCCCAACTCGGCATGCGTGCGCCCTTCACTGCTCTGCCAAGCGGGCATTGGCGGCAAGCTGGCCTGGCAGCCGCCCAATGACAACATCAGGCAAAACGAAAAACCGGACAGCAGCAGGTGACGCATCGGCAATGCCTCCTAGCGGGCAATGATCAGCGGATGCCCACGCTCCGGGTGCGCCTGCACCAGCACATCGAGACCGTAGACTGCTCTCAACGCCGTTGGCGTCAGCACTTCTTCAGGGGAGGCAAACGCATGGCAGCGCCCCTGCTCCAGCAACAGGATACGGTCACAGTAACGCGCCGCCAGGTTCAGGTCATGCAGGATCACCAGCACAGCAGCACCACTGTCGGCGAAGCGGCGCACGGCTTCCAGGGTTGTGTGCTGATGCAGCGGGTCGAGCATCGAGGTCGGCTCGTCGAGCAGCAATATGCTGCCCTCTTCCCCTGGCCACAGCTGCGCCAGTACGCGGGCCAGGTGCACCCGCTGCCGCTCGCCGCCAGACAACGCCAGGTAACTGCGCGCCACCAGGTGCCAGGCATCTGCCGCCTGCAAGGCTGCCTGGACAATTTCTGCATCACGCCGCTGCCCGGTGCCATGGGGCATACGCCCCATGGCCACCACTTCCTCGACCCGGAACGAGAAACCCAAGCTGGACACTTGCGGCAATACCGCCAGGCGCCTGGCTCGTTCCTGCCCAGCCCAATCGGCCAAAGGTCGCCCTTGCAGCGTCACCCGCCCATGGTCGGGCGCCAGCTCACCGCACAGCACACCCAGCAGGCTGCTCTTGCCGGCACCGTTGGGGCCAAGCACGCCCACTACTTGCCCTGGCTGCAGTTGCAGGTGAATGTCGTGCAGTACCTCATTGCTGCCCCTGCGCAGATACAGGCCCTCTACTTGCAACATCAGCTGCGCCCTCGTATCAGCAGGAACAGAAAGAAAGGCGCACCGATAAATGCCGTGACGATGCCAATCGGCAGCTCGGCAGGCGCCAGCAGCAGGCGCGCTGCCAGGTCGGCGAACAACATCAACACACCGCCGGCCAGCAGCGAGGCCGGCAACACCACGCGGTGATCGGGCCCGGCCAGCAGGCGTACCAGGTGTGGCACGACCAGGCCGATAAAACCGATCAGCCCCGCAGCAGCCACTGCCGCGCCCACGCCCAGCGCGGTGCAGAACACCAGCTCACGCTTGAGCCGCTCCACGTCAACGCCCAGGTGACGCGCCTCTGACTCACCCAACAGCAGGGCATTAAGCGCCTTGGCCCGCCGTGGCAACCACATCGCCACACCGGCCGCCACCAGCAACAATGGCCACAAGCGTTCGTAACTGGCGCCATTGAGGCTGCCCAGGTTCCAGAAGGTCAGTGTGCGCAGGGTGGCGTCGTCGGCCAGGTAAGAAAACAGCCCCACGGCCGCGCCCCCCAGCGCGGTCATGGCCACACCGGCCAATAACATCGTGGCGACGTTGGTCTGGCCATCACGACGGCCCAGACGGTAGACCAGCGCAGTTACTCCAAGCCCCCCGACAAAAGCGCAGAACGACAGCAGATAAGGCGCGAAAGCATCCGGCATGCCACCAAACCAGGCGCCGCCGACAATGGCGACCGCTGCCCCCATCGCTGCCCCGGCTGCAACCCCTACCAGCCCAGGGTCGGCCAACGGGTTGCGGAACAGCCCCTGCATGGCCACCCCGGACAGCGCCAGCACCGCACCCACCGCCAACCCCAGCAGGGTACGCGGCAGGCGGATCTGGCCAAGAATCATCTCGGCCTGCTGCAGGCCATCAGCAGCAATCGGCAGCCCCAACAGGCGCAGGCCGGCGCGCAGGGTGTCGAGCAGCGGCAGGCTGACAGGGCCCAGCGCAAGTGACAGCCAGACGGCCAACAGGCACAGCAGGCTCAGGCTAATGAACAATGTACGTGGCTGGACCCGCTGTTTCATTGCGCAAAGCTAGCCTGGGCTGCCGGGTAGAAAGTGGCTGCCAGCGACTGCAAGGTCGCTGGCAGGCGAGGCCCGAGCCCGCCGACCAGCAGCGTCGGGTCCAGTGACACCAGGCGTTTCTCCCGCACCGCCCGCGAAGCGGCCAGCGCGGGGTTTTCTTTCAACAGCGCCTGCAAGGCCTGCTCATCGGCCAGCGCCCGGTCGGAAAACACGATCACATCCGGGTCCAGCGCCGCCAGTGCTTCGTTGGAGAAGTTCTTGTAGCCCTGGTGCTCTGCAAGGTTGCGCCCGCCAGCCTGGCCCAACAGCCAGTCACCCGCCGTGCCCTGCCCGGCAATCAGCGGCTTGGCGCCGGCATGGCCGACCAGCAACACCACCCCAGGCGCCTGTTGCCCGGCCTGGGCCTGCTTGACCTTGGCGTGCAACGCATCAAGCTGCTGGCGGTAGTCCGTCGCCAGCGTCGCAGCCTGCTGCTCTGCGCCGAGCAACTGCCCCAGATGCTTGAGGTTTTCGTCCACCGCCGCCAGCTCGGCCTTGCTGGAGAACAACTCGACCCGCACGCCCGCCTTGTGGATTTGCGCCAGTACCGGTGGCGGCCCCATTTCCTCGGTGCCCACCAGCACATCCGGGCGCAGGCTGAGAATGCCTTCGGCCGACAACTGACGCTGGTAACCCACGCTAGGCAGCGATTTCAACGAAGCCGGGTGCTGGCTGGTCGTGTCCACTCCGACCAGGCGGGCTTCACCGCCCAGCGCGGCTATCCACTCGCTCAGGGCGCCACCCGCGCTGACCCAGCGTTGCGGCAGTTCGGCCGCCAAGGCCTGGGTAGAAAGCACAAGGCTTGCGCATAAGGCGAGCAAAGCGGCGGGACGGCGCATCATCGGGTTCCTTCTGAAGGCGGGCCGCACGCCTTGTGGCGAGCGACGGAACTGCGCACCATAGACAGTCGGGCGCAGCGAATGCGGGCAATTTGATAATTATTCGCATTGAAGCGTCAAGCCATCACGTGTTTCACGAGTCGTCCTTGCCATGCATTTCCTTTGTAACTCCCACGGCCTGGCCGAAGGCCAAAGCCGCGCCTTCAGCGTAGACGGGCTCGAACTGTTCGGCGTGCGCCGCCAGGGCCAGGTTTACCTGTACCGCAACCGCTGTCCACACCGGGGCATCCCGCTGAACTGGGCAGAAGACGCGTTTCTGGACGACGGCGCCAGCCTCATCCACTGCGCCCATCATGGCGCGCTGTTCCTGATAGAAAGCGGCGAATGCGTGGCCGGCCCCTGTGAGGGTGATCAACTGCAGGCCCTGGGCTGCCTCGAAGACAGCCAGGGCATCTGGTTCAAGGGTTAAGCAGCACTGGCAAGCGGCGGTCGATGACGATGCCTTCGGCATCCAACCGGGTGCCGTAGGCCAGCACCTCCACCCCATCCGCCACAGCGGCACGCAGCGCCTGGGCATACGCCGCATCGATTTCCTCGGCCGGGCGCACGGCTTCTACATCGGTCAGGTTCACGCAATACAGCTGCACCGCCCGCACCCCCTGCCGCGCCAACTTCGCCAGCTCGCGCAAATGCTTGGCACCGCGCTGCGTCACCGCATCGGGAAAGGCTGCGACTGCAGTGTCGGGGTAGCCCAGGGTCACGCTCTTGACCTCGACATAAACCGGGGCCCCGTCGAACTCCAAACGAAAGTCGATGCGGCTGCCTTCCTCGCCATAGGCCACTTCACGCTTGAGCGCGGTAAAGCCGGCCAACTCGGCGATGGTGCCGGCCCGCAGCGCCTCTTCGACCAGCGCATTGGCCCGCCCAGTATTCACACAGGCCAGCCGCCCTTGTGGGGTTTCGCTGATCTCCCAGGTGCCCGGCAGCTTGCGCTTGGGGTCGTTGGAGCGGCTGAACCACACCAGCCCGCCTTCACGCATGCAGTTGAGCATGGAACCGGTGTTCGGGCAGTGGATGGTCATCTGCTCGCCGCTGGTCAGTTCGATATCGGCCAGAAAGCGCTTGTAGCGGCGCAGCAGGCGGCCCTGTTCAAGAGGGGGAAAGAAACGCATCAGCCTTGCCAGCTCCGCAGGCCACGGGCAATACGCTGCACCGCCTCTTCCAGGCGCGGCAGGCTCTGGGTGTAGGCAAAGCGCACATGGTGCCCGGCCAGGTGGCGGCCGAAGTCCAGGCCCGGCGTGAAGGCCAGGTGCTCGGTCTCCAGGAAGTGTCGGCAAAAGGCGAACGCGTCACCGCCAAATGCGCTGATGTCGGCATACAGGTAGAACGCGCCCTGCGGCTCGACGGCAATGCGGAAGCCCAGTTCGCGCAGGGCGGGCAGCAAATAGTCGCGACGGCGGGCGAACTCGGCGCGGCGCTCTTCGAAAATGGCCAGGGTTTCGGGCTGGAAGCACGCCAACGCGGCATGCTGGGCCATGCTCGGTGCACTGATGTACAGGTTTTGTGCCAGCTTCTCCAGGTCAGCCACCGCGCCGGGTGGGGCCACCAGCCAGCCAAGGCGCCAACCGGTCATGCCGAAATACTTGGAAAAACTATTCAGGACGAACGCCGAGTCGTCCACTTCCAACACGCTAGGTGCGTCCATGCCATAGGTGAGGCCATGGTAGATCTCGTCCACCACCAGGTGACCATGCCGCTCGTGGGTGGCTTTGGCAAGGCTGGCCAGCGCCTCGCGCCCCAGCACCGTACCGGTCGGGTTAGCCGGTGAAGCGACCAGCGCACCGACCGAGTCCTTGTCCCAGTAACGCTCGACCAGGTCAGCGGTCAGCTGGTAATTCACCTCCGGGCCCACCGGCACCAGCTGCGCCCCACCCTCTACCAGGCGCAGGAAGTGGCGATTGCACGGGTAACCCGGGTCGGCCAGCAGCCAGTGCTTGCCCGGGTCGACCAACAGGCTGCTGGCCAGAAGCAGCGCGCCAGAGCCACCTGGGGTAATGAGAATGCGCTCCGGATCGATACTCAGGCCATAGCGCTGGCCATAAAAGCCGGCAATCGCTTCGCGCAGTGCCGGCAGGCCGCGTGCGGCGGTGTAACGGGTGTGCCCGGCGGCCAGTGCGGCCTGGCCGGCGGCGACGATGGGCGCGGCGGTGGTGAAGTCCGGCTCGCCAATTTCCAGGTGGATCACGTCGTGCCCGGCCGCCTGCAGCTCGTTGGCCCGGGCCAGCAGCGCCATGACGTGGAAGGGTTCGATGGCGCGGCTGCGCGCACTGTAGGGGTGGGCCATGACCTTCTCTCAATTGGGTCTAAACTGGAGATTCTACCTCTGCACACCACCGAACGTGTGGCTTGCGCCGCTGTCAATTGCCAGTAACAGGCGGGGTAGCGCACCCCCGATCTATCTGGTAAGTTCGGCGGCTCGCAGTCGCAGGGCCGGCGGGTGCCGGAGATGGAGCAGCCTGCGCATTGGATCAGATGAGTGAGAGGCGGTCTATTCATGTCCACCGTAGAAAAGCAAAAAGCCCAGACCATGTACGGTGTCGAGCCCTACGTAGAAACCAAGGGTGAAGAGTACATGGGCGAGCCCATGAAAAAGCACTTCACCAAGCTTCTTGGCGCGTGGAAGCAAGAGCTGATGACCAGTGTGGACCGCACTGTGGACCACATGAAGGACGAAGCAGCCAACTTCCCCGACCCGGCCGACCGCGCCAGCCAGGAAGAAGAATTCGCCCTGGAGCTGCGTAATCGCGATCGCGAACGCAAGCTGATCAAGAAAATCGACAAGACCCTCGACAAGATCAAGGCCGATGAATACGGCTGGTGCGAATCGTGCGGTATCGAAATCGGCCTGCGCCGTCTGGAAGCCCGTCCTACCGCAGACCTGTGCTTCGACTGCAAGGAAATCGCCGAGAAAAAGGAAAAAACGGTCGGCAAAGGCTGATCTTTCTTCCACCTGAACGGGGCGCTTGATGCGCCCCGTTTCATTTATGTGCCCAGCCTGACCATGACCAACTCCAGCTACATCGGGCGCTTCGCCCCCACCCCCAGCGGCTTCCTGCATTTTGGCTCGCTGGTCGCCGCCCTCGCCTCCTGGCTCGATGCCCGCGCCGTCAATGGCCGCTGGCTGCTGCGCATGGAAGACACCGACCCACCCCGGGAAATGCCTGGCGCCCGTGATGCCATCCTGCAGACCCTGGAGCGTTATGGCCTGGAGTGGGATGGCGAAGTGGTGTTCCAGAGCCAGCGACACGATGCCTATGCCGCCGTGGTAGACCGCCTGTTCAACATGGGCCTGGCCTATGCCTGCATCTGCTCGCGCAAGCAGCTTGAAGGCTACAACGGCATCTACCCCGGCTTGTGCCGCAATGCCGGGCATGCCCGTGAAGGCGCGGCAATCCGCTTACGGGTGCCGGAACTGATCTACCGCTTCACCGATCGGGTGCAGGGTGAGTACCAGCAGCACCTGGGCCGTGAGGTGGGCGATTTCGTCATCCAGCGCCGTGACGGGCTGTATGCGTACCAACTGGCGGTGGTGCTGGACGATGCCTGGCAGGGTGTTACCGACATCGTGCGCGGCGCCGACCTGCTCGACAACACCCCGCGCCAGCTGTACCTGCAAGAGCTGCTGGGCTTCTCGCAGCCGCGTTACCTGCACATTCCGCTGATCGTGCAGCCTGACGGGCACAAGCTGGGCAAGTCCTACCGTTCGCCTCCGCTGCAGGTGGAGCATGCAACGCCGTTGTTGCTGCGAGCCTTGCGGGCACTGGGGCAGGACACCGACCCGGAGCTGCTGGTGGCAACGCCGGCTGAGGTACTGGCGGTAGCCCGTAAACAGTGGCGGCCAGAGGCGATTGCGCAGAAGACTACGGTGCCAGAGGCTGATTTGCGCTGAGGTTCTACCAGCCCCTTCGCGGGCACGGGCAAACCATCTCTCGAAAACAAAAGCCCAATGAATTCAAAATCTTGGCGAACACTGTGGATTCCCGCTAGCATCCCCCCCGCCATTTGCGCCAATAATAAGTCCAAGCCCGCAGCGCCCAACCATCGAGGCCAGCATGTACATCTATCGTTTGGTCCTGCTTCTGGTCGTGGGGATCTACCTGTTCTCCCCGGCCATCATGGACTGGTGGATCGAGCCGACCGGAGCCTGGTACCGCCCCTACCTGCTCTGGCTGATCCTGATCGTCGTCACCTTCATCCTGCAGAGCCAACGAGATGCCGATGAGCTTTAGCCTGACCCAGATGATCCTGATCAGCGCCGGGTACCTCATGGTGCTGTTCGGCGTGGCCTGGATCAGCGAGCGCGGGTTGATCCCGCGCTCGATCATTCGCCACCCGCTTACCTACACCCTGTCGCTGGGCGTGTACGCCAGTGCCTGGGCCTTTTATGGCTCGGTGGGCCTGGCCTACCAGTATGGCTACGGCTTCCTCGCCTGTTACCTGGGGGTGTCCGGCGCCTTCCTGCTGGCACCGGTGCTGCTCTACCCGATCCTCAAGATCACCCGCACCTACCAGCTGTCATCGCTGGCCGACCTGCTGGCGTTCCGCTTCCGCAGCACCTGGGCCGGGGCATTGACCACCATCATCATGCTCATCGGTGTGCTGCCGTTGCTGGCTCTGCAGATCCAGGCGGTGGCCGATTCGATCAGCATCCTTACCGGTGAGCCGGTCAAGGCCCGGGTAGCGTTTGCCTTCTGTACGCTGATCATCCTGTTCACCATTTTCTTCGGCTCGCGGCACATTGCCACGCGTGAGAAACATGAAGGGCTGGTTTTCGCCATCGCCTTCGAGTCGGTGATCAAGCTGCTGGCCCTGGGCGGTATCGGCCTGTACGCCTTGTATGGCGTATTCGGCGGCCCGCATGAGCTGGAAGTCTGGCTGCTACAGAACCAGACCGCCCTTGCCGCCCTGCACACCCCGCTGCAGGAAGGCCCATGGCGCACCCTGCTGCTGGTGTTCTTCGCCTCGGCCATCGTCATGCCGCACATGTACCACATGGCCTTCACCGAAAACCTCAACCCGCGCTCGCTGGTCAGCGCCAGCTGGGGCCTGCCGCTGTTCCTGCTGCTGATGAGCCTGGCCGTACCGCTGGTGCTGTGGGCCGGCCTGCGCCTGGGCGCTAGCACCAACCCCGAGTACTTCACCCTGGGCCTGGGGATTGCCGCCAACAACCAGGCATTGGCACTGCTGGCCTACATTGGCGGCCTGTCGGCGGCCAGCGGCCTGATCATCGTCACCACCCTGGCGCTGTCGGGCATGGCCCTGAACCACCTGGTGCTGCCGCTGTACCAACCCCCGGCCGAGGGCAACATCTACCGCTGGCTGAAGTGGACCCGACGGGCACTGATCGTCGCCATCATCACCGCCGGCTTCATGTTCTACCTGACCCAGAACAACCACCAGAGCCTGGCCAACCTGGGCATCGTCGCCTTCGTCGCCACCTTGCAGTTTTTGCCTGGCGTGCTGTCGGTACTGTACTGGCCGACCGCCAACCGCCGCGGCTTCATCGCCGGGCTGCTGGCCGGCACCTTGGTGTGGATGGTGACCATGCTGCTGCCGCTGCTGGGCAACCTGCAGGGTTTCTACATTCCGTTGCTGGACATGATCTATGTGCTGGACGACACCAGCTGGCACATGGCGGCAATCGCCTCGCTGGCGGCAAACGTGCTGTTGTTCACCCTGATCTCGCTGTTCACCAACGCCAGCAACGAAGAGGTCAGTGCGGCCGAAGCCTGCGCGGTGGACAACGTGCGCCGCCCGCAACGCCGCGAGCTGCACGCCGCCTCGCCCCAGGAGTTCGCCACTCAGCTGGCCAAACCGCTGGGGGCCAAGGCCGCACAAAAGGAAGTGGAGCAAGCCCTGCGCGACCTCTACCTGCCGTTCGACGAGCGCCGCCCCTATGCCCTGCGCCGCCTGCGCGACCGCATCGAGGCCAACCTGTCCGGCCTGATGGGGCCAAGCGTGGCCCAGGACATGGTCGAGACGTTCCTGCCGTACAAGTCCGGTAACGAAAACTACGTGACCGAAGACATCCACTTCATCGAAAGCCGCCTGGAAGACTACCACTCGCGTCTGACCGGCCTGGCCGCCGAGCTCGATGCCCTGCGCCGCTACCACCGCCAAACCCTGCAGGAGCTGCCCATGGGCGTCTGCTCGCTGGCCAAGGACCAGGAAATCCTGATGTGGAACAAGGCCATGGAAGAGCTTACCGGCATTGCCGCCAAGCATGTGGTCGGTTCGCGCCTGCTCACCATAGACGAGCCTTGGCGCGGCCTGCTGCAAGGGTTCATCGACGTGCCCGACGAGCACCTGCACAAGCAGCGCCTGGCGCTGGACGGCCAGCCGCGCTGGCTGAACCTGCACAAGGCGGCCATCGACGAGCCGTTGGCCCCCGGTAACAGTGGCCTGGTGCTGCTGGTGGAAGACCTGACCGAGACCCAGGCACTGGAGGACAAGCTGGTGCACTCCGAGCGCCTGGCCAGTATCGGCCGCCTGGCCGCCGGCGTGGCCCACGAAATCGGCAACCCGATCACTGGCATCGCTTGCCTGGCGCAGAACCTGCGTGAAGAACGCGAAGGCGATGGCGAAATCATCGAGCTGTCCAGCCAGATCCTCGACCAGACCAAGCGCGTGTCGCGCATCGTCCAGTCGTTGATGAGCTTCGCCCATGCCGGTGGCAGCCACCAGAACAGCGAGGAACCCGTGTGCCTGGCCGAAGTGGCACAGGATGCCATCGGTCTGCTGGCGTTGAACCGGCGCAATTTCGAAGTACAGTTCTTCAACCTCTGCGACCCAGACCACTGGGCCGAAGGGGACCCGCAGCGCCTGGCCCAGGTGCTGATCAACCTGCTCTCCAACGCCCGCGACGCCTCGCCCGCCGGCAGTGCCGTGCGCGTGCGTAGCGAGACCAGTGAGCACACCGTCGACCTGATCGTCGAAGACGAGGGCAGCGGGATTCCGAAGAACATCCAGGACCGCCTGTTCGAACCCTTCTTCACCACCAAGGACCCGGGCGAAGGAACCGGACTGGGGCTCGCTCTGGTCTATTCCATCGTGGAAGAGCATTATGGGCAAATCACCATCGACAGCCCGGCCGATATCGAACGGCAACGTGGCACCCGGATCCGCGTGACCCTGCCCCGGCATGTCGTAGCGACGTCCCCTGAAATTCGAGACCGTCGAGAGAATTGAATCAATGCCGCACATTCTGATCGTCGAAGACGAAACCATCATCCGCTCGGCCCTGCGTCGCCTGCTTGAGCGGAACCAGTACCAGGTCAGCGAAGCCGGCTCGGTGCAGGAAGCCCAGGAACGCTTCAGCATTGCCACCTTCGACCTCATCGTCAGTGACCTGCGCTTGCCAGGCGCTCCCGGCACCGAGCTGATCAAGCTCGGCCAGGGCACCCCGGTGCTGATCATGACCAGTTACGCCAGCCTGCGCTCGGCGGTGGACTCGATGAAAATGGGCGCGGTGGACTACATCGCCAAGCCCTTCGACCATGACGAGATGCTGCAAGCGGTGGCGCGCATCCTGCGTGACCGGCAAAACGCCCCGGCCGCCGCACCCGCTGCCGAGCCACGCGCCAGCAATGGCAAGGCTGCCCCAGCCGATAAAAGCAGCGCGGCAGCGGCCAATGGCGAAATCGGCATCATCGGCTCGTGCCCGCCCATGCAGGACATGTACAGCAAGATCCGCAAGGTCGCACCCACCGACTCCAATGTGCTTATCCAGGGTGAGTCGGGCACGGGTAAAGAGCTGGTGGCCCGCGCCCTGCACAACCTGTCGCGCCGGGCCAAGGCGCCGATGATTTCAGTGAACTGCGCGGCCATCCCCGAGACACTGATCGAGTCCGAACTGTTCGGCCACGAAAAAGGCGCGTTCACCGGTGCCAGCGCCGGGCGCGCCGGCCTGGTGGAAGCCGCCGATGGCGGTACGCTGTTCCTCGATGAAATCGGCGAGCTGCCGCTGGAAGCCCAGGCTCGCCTGTTGCGCGTGCTGCAGGAAGGAGAGATTCGCCGGGTGGGTTCGGTACAGTCGCAAAAGGTGGATGTGCGCCTGATCGCCGCGACCCACCGCGACCTGAAGAACCTGGCCAAGGCCGGCCAGTTCCGTGAAGACCTCTATTACCGCCTGCACGTGATCGCCCTGAAGCTGCCGGCCCTGCGCGAGCGCGGCAGCGACGTCAACGAGATCGCCAGCGCCTTCCTCGCTCGCCAGAGTGCGCGCATCGGCCGCGACGACCTGCACTTCTCGGCCGAAGCCGAGCAGGCCATTCGACACTACAGCTGGCCGGGTAACGTGCGCGAGCTGGAAAACGCCGTGGAGCGCGCGGTGATTCTCAGCGAGAGCGCAGAGATTTCCGCCGACCTGCTGGGTATCGACATCGAGCTGAGCGACCTGGAAGAAGACGACATCCTCGACAACGCCCTGGTGGTGGCCAGTGCGGCCAGTGCCAGCCACGAGCCGACCGAGGACCTGTCGCTGGAAGACTACTTCCAGCACTTCGTGCTCGAACACCAGGACCACATGACCGAGACCGAACTGGCACGCAAGCTGGGCGTCAGCCGCAAGTGCCTGTGGGAACGCCGTCAGCGCCTGGGCATCCCGCGGCGCAAAAGCAACGCTACCAGCGAATAACCAGCCTGCGCACGGTACGCCGCAGCAATTGCGGCGCCTATGCGATCGAGCGCCGCGCGGGCGGCGGTCGATCGCATAGGCCCTGAACGGGCCATGGCGAGCACACCTGGCTTCAAAGCCCCCCGGTAACACATCAGTTCCCGCAAAAATCTGTTACCCAACCTTTCCGCCGTAACAGTTCCCGAGGCGTACGGTAACGAAATTTCGACATTTTCGGCGTCACGAAAATCACCAGAACACCTCAACCCCTTGATTTTGCTAGGTTTCAAAAAGTTGGCACGGCACCTGCTATATGCTTAGTACAAAAACAATAACAAGCACTGCAACCTACAATAAGAACAAGACGAAACGGCTCACGCACAATAAAAACAAGACGGCGGAGGCGCAGCTAACTGATTCTTTTGGAGAGGATGCGTGTTTGGGGCTTGCCCCACGACCAGGCAGAGAACAACAAAAACTGCACTAAAAAGCAGCGCCTGAACTGGTTGGATCGACAGATCAACGTGACATCAGCGGCCAAAGCAATCCGTTTGCTCTTAACCCCTGGTTTAGGGGTCGTCCACAAGCTTCGAGATTTGTGGACAGGGCGCTCAACAAAAACAAGAAGCCCAGCAAAAAAAACAATAAGAGCACGCAACGACTTCTTGGGGAGCTTAGGCTCCCCTTGTCGTTTCTACCCTTCTGGCAGGCATCCTGCCACCCGCCTACACCATTCCTCGAGTAAATGCTAGAATCCCCGCCCATCATGCGGCCATTCTCCTATTCTTGGCCGAACATTCCTTCACACAGTGCATCCCATGCTGAAGAAGCTGTTCCAGTCTTTCCGCCCGCCCGTACCGGGCCCGCACCACAGGCGCACCACGCCTGAGGTGATCAACAAGAGCCAGCACTCGCTGCAGCGCCACCAGTTCAGCCGCCATGCGGTGAACATCGTGGAGCGCCTGCAAAGCGCCGGCTACCAGGCTTACCTGGTCGGTGGCTGTGTCCGCGACCTGATGCTGGGCATCACGCCGAAGGACTTCGACGTCGCCACCAGCGCCACCCCCGAACAGGTTCGTGCCGAGTTCCGCAACGCGCGCATCATTGGTCGCCGCTTCAAGCTGGTCCACGTGCATTTCGGCCGTGAGATCATTGAAGTCGCCACCTTCCGCGCCCACCACTCGGAAGACGACCAGGGCGACGCCCACCGTTCGTCGCATAACGCCAGTGGTCGCATCTTGCGAGACAACGTGTACGGCACCCTGGAAGAGGACGCGCAACGCCGCGACTTCACCATCAACGCCCTGTACTACGACCCGGTCAGCGAGCGCATTCTCGATTACGCCAACGGTGTGCACGATGTGCGCAATCGCCTGCTGCGGCTGATTGGCGACCCGACCCACCGTTACCAGGAAGACCCGGTGCGCATGCTGCGTGCGGTGCGCTTTGCCGCCAAGCTCGACTTTGGCATCGAAAAGCACACCTTCCAGCCGATCCGCGGCCTGGCCCCGATGCTGCGCGAGATTCCGCCCGCGCGCCTGTTCGAAGAGTGCCTCAAGCTGTTCCTCAGCGGCCAAGGTGCTATCGCCTTCGAAATGCTGGTCGACCTGGAGTTGTTCGAGCCGCTGTTCCCTGCCAGCGCCCATGCCCTGGACGAGCGCCCAACCTACACCCACACGTTGATCAGCCAGGCGCTGAACAACACCGACCTGCGCGTGAAGCAGGGCAAACCGGTGACGCCGGCCTTCCTGTTCGCTGCACTGCTGTGGCCAGCCCTGCCAGCCCGCGTGCTGCACCTGCAGAACCAGGGTGTGCCGCCGATCCCGGCCATGAACGGTGCGGCTCACGACCTGATCGCCGAGCAATGCGCGCGCATCGCCATTCCCAAGCGTTTTACCCTGCCGATCCGCGAGATCTGGGACATGCAGGAGCGCCTGCCACGCCGCAGCGGCAAGCGCGCCGACATGCTGCTGGACAACCCGCGCTTCCGCGCCGGTTACGACTTCCTGCTGTTGCGCGAAAGCGCTGGGGAAGAAACCGACGACCTCGGCCAGTGGTGGACCGATTACCAGGATGCCAACGACAGCGAGCGCCGCGAAATGATCCGCGAGCTGGGCAACCGTGACGAAGGCACCGGCGCCGGCCCACGCAAACGCAAGCGCAGCGGCAGCAAACGCAAACGCGGTGGCGACGAGGCGTTCGAGTGACCATTCGCGCCTATGTAGGCCTGGGCAGCAACCTGGACGCACCTGCCGAGCAGTTGCGTAGCGCCTTGCAGGCGCTCGACCAGGTCGAGGCCACACGCCTGGTAGCGGCCTCGGCACTCTACACCAGCGACTCGCTGCTGCCTGGCCAGCCGCGCTATACCAACGCCGTGGCCGCGCTGGACACAACCTTGGCGCCATTGGCCCTGCTCGATGCCCTGCAGGCCATCGAGAACGACCAGGGTCGCGTGCGCAAGGAACGCTGGGGCCCGCGCACGCTGGACCTGGACATTCTGCTGTTCGGCGACCAGGTACTCGACGAGCCACGCCTGAAAGTGCCGCATTACCACATGCATGCCCGCCCCTTCGTGCTGTACCCGCTGGCCGAACTGGTACCAGGCGATTTCCGCCTGGCCGATGGCCGCGCGCTCGCACAACTGCTCGACGGCTGCCCGTTCGTCGGCCTGGAACGCCTGTAAACCGGGCGTTCCAGCCTGCCGCCCAGCAGCGGTAACGCCAGTAACACCCTGATCGTAACAATGCGGTAACAGGGTGATTGACTTCCCTTACCTCGCTCACGACTATAGGCGTCCCGTGTGGCACCAAAGTGCCGCATACCCGTATTTAGGCCCGGACGGACCTGTACCCGAACATCACACGCGATGATGTGCCGCTCCGGAAGATGACTACACGCGTTGAATGCAGTCGTTTTTTACAGCGCCTGAACGAGGAATTTCCTACATGCCTGAAGTAACCCTTACCACCCTCAATGGCCTCAAGGCCAAGGGTGAAAAAATCACCATGCTGACTTGCTACGACGCGACCTTCGCCAAGGCCGCCAGCCAGGCCGGCGTTGAAGTGTTGCTGGTGGGCGACTCACTGGGGATGGTCCTGCAGGGCCACGACAGCACCTTGCCGGTAACCACGGCAGACATGGCCTACCACACCGCCTGCGTCAAACGCGGCAACGACGGTGCGCTGATCCTCGCCGACCTGCCTTTCATGGCGCACGCTACCCCGGAGCAGGCTTTTGCCAACAGCGCCACGCTGATGCAAGCCGGCGCCCACATGATCAAGATCGAAGGCGCAGCCTGGCTTGCCGAAACCATCCGCCTGCTGGCCGAGCGTGGCGTGCCGGTGTGCGCACACATGGGCCTGACCCCGCAAACCGTCAATGTGCTGGGCGGCTACAAAGTGCAAGGCCGCCAGGAAGCCCAGGCCCGGCAGATGCGCGCCGACGCGATTGCCCTGGAGCAGGCCGGTGCGGCCATGCTGCTGCTCGAATGCGTACCCAGCGAACTGGCGGCGGAAATCACCAACGCCGTGGGTATTCCCGTAATCGGTATTGGCGCGGGCAGCGCCACCGATGGCCAGGTACTGGTGCTGCACGACATGCTCGGCTTGTCGCTGAGTGGCCGGGTACCGAAGTTCGTGAAAAACTTCATGCAAGGCCAGCCAGATATCCACAGCGCCCTCGTCGCTTATGTCGAGGCCGTCAAGCAAGTCAGCTTCCCAGGCAGCGAACACGGGTTCAGTGCATGAATACAGTCAAGACCGTCCGCGAACTGCGCGCGGCAGTAGCCCGCGCCCGCGGTGAAGGCAAACGTATCGGCTTCGTGCCGACCATGGGCAACCTGCACAGCGGCCACGCGGCGCTGGTGACCAAGGCCGCGCAGCGCGCCGATTTTGTGGTCGCCAGCATCTTCGTCAACCCGCTGCAGTTCGGCGCCAACGAAGACCTCGACAAGTACCCGCGCACTTTGGCCGCCGACCAGGAGCGCCTGCTGCAGGCCGGCTGCAACCTGCTGTTCGCGCCCGCCGTGGAAGAGATGTACCCCGACGGCATGAGCGTGCAAACCCGCGTCAGCGTGCCCCAACTTTCCGAAGGCCTGTGCGGCGCCAGCCGACCAGGGCATTTCGAAGGCGTGGCCACGGTAGTCAGCAAACTGTTCAACATGGTTCAGCCAGACCTTGCCGTGTTCGGCGAGAAGGACTTCCAGCAGCTGGCGGTGATCCGCGCCATGGTGCGCGACCTGAACATGCCGATCCAGATCATCGGCGAACCCACCGTGCGTGCCGACGATGGCCTGGCGCTGTCGTCGCGCAATGGCTACCTCACGCCTGAGCAGCGTACTGCCGCGCCAGCGCTTTACCGCACGTTGCAGCACATTGCAGCGGGCATCGGCCGTGGCCAGCGCGACTTTGCCGCGCTGGTCGCAGAAGGCCAGGCGCAACTGAGCGCTGCGGGTTTCCGGCCGGATTACCTGGAAGTGCGCCATGCCGTGAGCCTGCGCCCGGCACTGATCGACGATCGAGACCTGGTGGTGATCGCGGCGGCGTACCTGGGTAACACGCGGTTGATCGACAACCTGTACCTGCATCTGGAAGAAAAGACTGCGTAACGGCATTGGGCTGCTTTGCAGCCCATTCGCGGGCAAGCCCGCTCCCACGGGCGCCCTCCAAATTCCCCCGCCATACCCATTCCCTGCAAGTGGCCTTTGCCTATAATGATGCCAGCCTGAACCCGGCAATAACTGCCGTGTCCAAGGCCTCACCACGCACCAAGGGAACCCCGCGCAATGGCGTATTACCGTACACCCCACGATGTGACGGCCCTGCCCGCCTGGCAGGCGCTTCAGCAACACCGCGACGCCATGCAAGGCTTCAGCATGCGCGAAGCCTTCGCCGCCGATGCCCAACGCTTCGACCAGTTCTCCCTGAGCTGCTGCGGCCTGTTCCTCGACTACTCGAAAAACCTGATCACCGAACAAAGCCGCGACCTGCTGGTGAACCTGGCCAACGAAGTGGGCCTGCAGGACGCCATCAAATCGATGTTCGCCGGCGAAATCATCAATGCCTCCGAAGGCCGCCCGGTGCTGCACACCGCCCTGCGACGGCCCGTAGGCGACAAGCTCAGCGTCAACGGCGTGAACGTCATGCCGGAAGTGCACAAGGTACTCAACCAGATCACCGAACTGGTCGGGCGCATCCACGACGGCCTGTGGCGCGGCTACAGCGAAAAACCGATCACCGACGTGGTCAATATCGGTATCGGCGGCTCGTTCCTCGGCCCCGAGCTGGTCTCCGAAGCGCTGCTGCCCTACGCCCAGCGCGGCGTGCGCTGCCATTACCTGGCCAATATCGACGGCAGTGAATTCCACGAGCTCTCGGCCAACCTGCGCGCCGAAACCACCCTGTTCATCGTCTCGTCAAAGTCGTTCAACACCCTCGAGACCCTGAAAAACGCCATGGCCGCGCGTACCTGGTACCTGGCCCAGGGCGGCTCGGAAGCCGAGCTGTACCGCCACTTCATCGCGGTTTCCAGCAACAAGGCCGCTGCGGTGGCGTTCGGTATCCGCGAAGAGAACATCTTCCCGATGTGGGACTGGGTAGGCGGGCGCTACTCGCTGTGGTCGGCCATCGGCCTGCCGATCGCCCTGGCCATCGGCACGGCCAACTTCAAGGAACTGCTGTCCGGTGCCTACACCATGGACCAGCACTTCCAGACCGCCCCCTTCGACAAGAACATGCCGGTGCTACTGGCCTTGCTAGGTGTGTGGTACGGCAACTTCTGGGGCGCGAACAGCCACGCGATCCTGCCGTACGACCACTACCTGCGCAACATCACCAAGCACCTTCAGCAGTTGGACATGGAGTCCAACGGCAAGAGCGTGCTGCAGGACGGCACCCCGGTGAAGACCGACACCGGCCCGGTTATCTGGGGTGGCGTGGGCTGTAACGGCCAGCACGCCTACCACCAGTTGCTGCACCAGGGCACCCAGCTGATTCCGGCCGACTTCATCGTGCCGGTCGTGAGCTTCAACCCGGTGGCCGACCATCACCAGTGGCTGTATGCCAACTGCCTGTCGCAAAGCCAGGCGCTGATGCTGGGTAAAACCCGTGAGGAGGCTGAAGCCGAGCTGCGCGGCAAAGGCCTGAACGAAGCGGATATCGAGAAGCTCGCACCGCACAAGGTGATCCCGGGTAATCGCCCGAGCAACACCCTGGTGGTCGAACGTATCAGCCCTCGCCGCCTGGGCGCTCTGGTGGCGATGTACGAGCACAAGGTGTTCGTGCAGAGCGTGATCTGGGGTATCAATGCCTTCGACCAGTGGGGCGTTGAGCTGGGCAAGGAGCTGGGCAAGGGCGTTTACCAGCGCTTGGTCGGCAGCCTGGAAGAAAGCGCCGAAGATGGCTCCACCCAAGGGCTGATCAACTACTTCCGCGGCCGCCACCGCGGGTGATCTAAAGCCTGTACGCACCTCTTCGCGGGCAATCCCGCGAAGAGGCCTGCAAGGTTGAACACCTCTCCCAGCTACACTGTCCTATCGAATAGCCGTTGCAGTCCATCGCCCCTTACAAGAGCAGGACCACCCGCCATGTTCGATATCCGCAACTATCCCCAGGCTCTGGCCGTCAGCCAATCCGCCACCCCCACCCCCGACGAATACCATCGCCTGTACCGCCAGTCGGTCGACGATCCTGACACCTTCTGGGCCGAGCAGGCCAAACGCCTGGACTGGATCAAGCCCTGGTCGAGCGTGCAGCAATGCGACCTGAATACCGGCAAGGCCCGCTGGTTCGACGGTGCACAGCTCAACGTCAGCTATAACTGCATCGACCGCCATCTAGCCCAGCGCGGCGAGCAGACGGCCCTGCTGTGGGAAGGTGACGACCCAAAAGACTCCAAGGCCATCACTTACCGCGAGCTGCACCGCCAGGTCTGCCGCCTGGCCAATGCAATGAAGGCGCGCGGGGTCAAGAAAGGCGACCGGGTGTGCATCTACATGCCGATGATCCCCGAAGCCGCCTTCGCCATGCTCGCCTGCACCCGCATCGGGGCCATACATTCGGTAGTGTTCGGCGGTTTTTCCCCCGACGCCCTGCGCGACCGCATCCTCGACGCCGACTGCCGCACCGTGATCACCGCCGATGAGGGCGTGCGTGGCGGCAAGCGTGTCCCGCTGAAACAGAACGTCGACAAGGCCTTGGCCAGCTGCCCAGCGGTCAGCAGCGTGTTGGTGGTGCGCCGCACCGGCGGCGATGTCGCCTGGGCCGAAGGCCGCGACCTCTGGTACCACGAAGTAACGGAAAAGGCCGGCGACGACTGCCCCCCCGAGCCGATGGCGGCCGAAGACCCCCTGTTCATCCTCTATACCTCCGGCAGCACCGGCAAACCAAAAGGCGTGCTGCACACCACCGGCGGCTACCTGCTGCAAGCGACAATGACCTTCAAGGTAGTGTTCGACTACCGTGACGGCGAGGTTTTCTGGTGCACTGCCGATGTCGGCTGGGTTACCGGCCACAGCTACATCGTCTATGGCCCGCTGGCCAATGGCGCCATCTCGCTGATGTTCGAAGGCGTACCCAACTACCCGGACACTTCACGCTTCTGGCAGGTGGTGGACAAGCACCAGGTAAACATTTTCTACACCGCCCCGACCGCCCTGCGCGCATTGATGCGCGAGGGCTCCGCGCCGCTGCAGGGCACCTCGCGCAAGAGCCTGCGCTTGTTGGGCAGCGTCGGCGAGCCGATCAACCCTGAAGCCTGGGAATGGTATTTCGAGGCGGTCGGGCAGAAGCGCTGCCCCATTGTCGATACCTGGTGGCAGACCGAAACCGGCGGCATCATGCTCACCCCGCTGCCCGGCTCGCAGGCACTCAAACCCGGTTGCGCCACACAGCCCATGTTTGGCGTGCAACCGGCGCTACTGGACGAAAAAGGCAAACTGATCGAAGGCCCCGGCGCTGGCCTTCTGGTCATCAAGGCCAGCTGGCCCGGGCAGATCCGTAGCGTCTATGGCGACCATCAGCGCATGGTCGACACCTACTTCAAACCCATGCCCGGCTACTACTTCACCGGCGACGGTGCCCGCCGCGACGCCGATGGCGACTACTGGATCACCGGGCGCATCGACGATGTGATCAACGTGTCCGGGCACCGCATAGGCACCGCCGAAGTAGAAAGCGCACTGGTGCTGCATGACAGCGTCGCCGAGGCAGCCGTGGTCGGTTACCCCCACGACCTCAAGGGCCAGGGCGTCTACGCCTTCGTCACGACCATGAATGGCGTGACGCCAGACGACACGCTAAAGGCCGAGCTGCTGGCACTGGTAAGCAAGGAAATCGGCAGTTTCGCCAAACCCGAGCTGATTCAGTGGGCGCCGGCGCTACCCAAGACGCGCTCAGGCAAGATCATGCGGCGTATACTGCGCAAAATCGCCTGCAACGAGCTGGACAACCTGGGCGATACCTCGACCCTTGCCGACCCCAGCGTGGTACAGGGCCTGATCGACAAACGCCTTAACCAGTAACCGGCGGCCGCTGTTCATGGCCGCCCCGCACCGCAGGTCGCCATGGAAGCCCTTCGTCGCCGTATCGAAACCCAGGTCATGAGCCTCACCGGGCTGGCCCTCGGCCAGCTCGACCTGGAATCGCCCAAGGGCGACCCTGGCCTGTTCGGCCCGCACAGCATCAGCTGGCGGGTGCATGGCGACTTCCCGAGCATGCTGGTCGGCGGCATCAGCGCCCTGATGCTGCAGCTGTTGCATCCGTTGGCCCTGGCCGGCGTGTGGGACCACTCCAATTTCCGCGAAGACCTGCTCGGCCGCCTGCGCCGCACCAGCCAGTTCATTTCCGGCACCACGTTCGGCGCCACGGGCGACGCCGAATGGCTGATCGACAAAGTGCGCACCATTCACCTGCAAGTTACCGGCACCGCGCCGGACGGCCGCCCCTATGCGGCCAGCGACCCGGACCTGCTGACCTGGGTGCATGTGGCGGAGGTCAGCAGTTTCCTCGCCGCTCATCTGCGTTACCGCAACCCGCAGCTGCCGCGCACCGAGCAGGATGCCTATTACAACGAAATCGCCCTGATCGCCGAGCGCCTTGGCGCCCGTGACGTGCCGCGTTCGTGCCAACAGGTGGAAGACTATCTGCAACGCATGCACCCCCAGCTGCACTGCGATGCGCGCAGCCATGAAGTGATACGAATCCTGCTCGATGCCCCTGCCCCCAGCCGCCTGGCACAGCCGGTGGGCAAGCTGATGCTGCACGCCGGTATCGACCTGCTACCGGGCTGGGCACAGGCCATGCTCGGCCTGCAACATGGGCCTTTGCAGCAGCGCCTGATTCGCCTGGGCCTCAGGCGCACAGCGCCAGTACTGCGCTGGGCAATGCGCGACGGCTCGGCGCACCGGGCCAAACGGCGCATGGGCATTGAGTGAGGTCAAATGGTCGCCCCTGCGGAACTGATTTAACGTGCCATACTCCAAGCACTCCTGCTTAGACAGACGAAGCGACACATGTACAAAGGATTGACTCGCGCCACTGGCGCAATCGTGGCCCTGGTAGCCCTCTATAGCCTGCTCGGCTTCCTTATTCTCCCCGGTGTCGCGCTGCGCATCGCCAACCAGCAGTTGGCCCAGTACGCGACCGTGCCGGCCCACCTCGAGCGGATCGAACTCAACCCCTTCAGCCTCGAGCTGACGCTGTGGGGCCTGCAGATCGGCGAGCCGGGCAAAGAGCAAGTCGCGTTCGAGCGGTTGTACGCCAACCTCTCGCTCGACAGCCTGTGGACCAAAGCCCTGCATCTGGAAGCGGTCGAACTCGACAAACCACGCAACGAAGTCCTGTTCGCCAAGGACGGGGCCCTCAACCTGACCGGGTTGTTCAAGCTGCCCGCCAGTGAGGCCAAACCTGACGAGCCGCCCAGCGACCCGTTCCCGTTGCGTATTGGCAGCATCAAGCTGGTCGACGGCTACCTGCACTTCGAGGACCAGCGCCCTAGCGAGCCGATCGAATTCCTCTACGACAACATGAACCTGGAGCTGAAAAACCTCAGCACCCTGCCCAACGACAATGCCGACATGTCCCTGGTGGCCCTCGGCCCCAACGGCGGGCGTATCGACTGGAAAGGCACCCTCAGCCTGGCGCCGATCGCCTCCGAAGGCACGCTGAAGGTCACCGAAGGCAAGATGAAGGCGTTCTGGCCCTATGTCCGTGACGCCGTGCCGCTGGTGCTGGAAGACGGCGTGATCAGCCTCGACACCCACTACAAGCTCAACCTCGCCCAGCAGACCGAGTTGCAACTGGACAACGCCTCCGTGCGCATCGCGCCGTTCGCCATCAAGGCGCCGGATGGCCGCCCGTTGGCACGCCTGGCCAGCCTGGAGGTGAGCGAAACCTCTGTCGATCTGGTCAAGCAACTGGTCACCGTGGGCAAGATCCGCAGCGAAAAACTGGAAACCTGGGCCGCACTGGAAAAGGACGGCCAACTCGACTGGCAGAAGCTGTTCGCCAGCCAACCGGCCAAGGCCACGCCAAAGGAAAAGGCCGAACCTGCCGCCGCCGAGCCTACGCCTGAAGAGAAAGCCGCCAAGGCGCCCAGCAAGCCCTGGCAAGTGCTGCTCAAAGATGTGCAACTGCGCAACTACCTGGTGCACCTGGCGGACCGCAGCCAGAAAGAACCGGTAGCCTTGGACATTGGCCCTCTCAACGCCGACCTGCAAGGTTTCGACAGCCTCAACCAGTCGCCCTTCACCCTCAAGCTCGACACCGGCGTGGGCAAGCAAGGCAAGCTGCAAGCGGCTGGCCAGGTCAACCTGGCGCCAATTTGGGCCAAGCTGGATGTGAGCACCCGTGACATCGACCTGCGCGTGGCCCAAGCCTACATCAGCCCGTTCATCCTGCTGGAGCTGCGCAGCGGCATGCTTTCCAGCGACCTCAAGGTATACCTGAAGAACACCGCGCCGCTGGCGTTCAATGTCACCGGCAAGGCGCAAGTCAGCCAGTTGCACACCCTCGACACCATCAAAAGCCGCGACTTCGTCAAATGGCAGCAAGTGAACGTCGACGGCTTGTCCTACGTGCACGGCGATGCACTGTCGATCGACAAGGTAACCCTGCTGCAGCCCTATGCGCGTTTCATCATCAACGAAGACCGCACCACCAACGTCAATGACCTGCTGATCCCACAACCGGCCGGCGCCCCGGCGAGCAACACGTCAAAGCCGGCCTCGGCCAGCAGCGGCAAGCCACTGGGCATTCACATCGGCCAGATCGACATCAACGACGGCTCGGCCAACTTCGCCGACCTGTCGCTCACCCCCAACTTCGCCACGGCCATCCAGCAGCTCAATGGCCAGATCGGCACCATCGACAACCGCAAGCCGCTGCCGGCCAAGGTGGACGTCAAGGGCAAGGTCGACCGCTACGCACCGGTTACCATCAAGGGCGCTCTCAACCCGTTCAACCCGTTGGCCAGCCTGGACATCGCCACCAGCTTCAAGCGCGTCGAGCTGACCACGTTGACGCCCTACTCCGGTAAATTTGCCGGCTTCCGCATCCGCAAAGGCCGGCTCAACCTCGACCTGCACTACCTGATCACCAACGGCCAGCTCAAGGCCGAGAACAAGGTCGTGGTGGAGCAGCTGCAACTGGGTGAAAAAGTCGACAGCCCGGACGCGGTCGACCTGCCGATCCGCCTGGCGGTGGCACTGCTTAAGGATACCGAGGGCAAGATCTCGATCGAACTGCCGGTCACCGGCGACCTCAACAACCCGCAGTTCAGCGTGATGCCGATTGTTTGGCAAACCCTGCGTAACCTGGTGCTGCGTGCGGCACAGGCACCGTTCAAGTTCATTGGTGGGCTGATTAGCGGCGGGGGCGCGGAAGACCTCGGCAACGTAGCGTTCGCCCCGGGTTCCAGCGAACTCAGCGGCGATGCCCAGTCGTCCCTGGACAAACTGGCATCAGCACTTAAGGAGCGCCCGGAACTGCGTCTGGAAATCGAAGGCACCAGCGCCCAGGCCAGTGATGGCCCGCTGATCGCCCAGCAACGCCTGGAGCGTGAGTACCAGGCCACCTGGTACAAGATCCTGCAGCGCCGTGGCGACAAAGTACCGGCCAATGCCTCGATGCTGGTGGTCGACGACAGCGACAAGCCGGCAATGCTTGAGGGCATCTATCGCACTCGCCTTAAACAGCAGCCGCCTGCCGAATGGGAGCAACTGGGCCGCGACGAGCGCACCGCCAAGCTGCGCGAGGCTGTGATCAAGTCCTGGGCAGAGAGCACCGCACTGCTGCGTACCTTGGGCCAGGAGCGGGCCAGCAGTATCAAGGATTACCTAGTGGACAAGGGCAAGCTGGAAGATGACCGGGTGTATTTCATCGATACCAGCCTGGGGCAGCCTGAAAGCGATGGCCGGGTGGTGACGCCGATGCATCTGGATGCCGAATAATCGCTTAAGGCAGGCCCGGCCTCTTCGCGGGTAAACCCGCTCCCACAGGTACTGCACAGTCCTTGTGGGAGCGGGTTTACCCGCGAAGGGGCCCGATCAGGTGATATCAATTCAGGCACTCACCAACCGCTGCCCCGACACCGCCGGGTGATACAGCGGCTGTACCTTGTTCCCCGCCGGGTCCAGCAAGTGGAAGCTGCGCGCCCCGTCACCATGGTTGAAAGGCCGGTCCAGCAAGGTCACGCCATGGGCCTTGAAGTACTGGTACCACGCCTCCAGCTCCTCCACGCTGTCCACGATGAACCCGTAGTGATCCAGGGTCTGCAACCCATTGGCCGCCCCTGCCCCCCGCCCCAGCGACAGGTTGTCGTTACCGCAGGTGAGGTACACCAGGTCCTCGTTGGCGCGGTTCAGCACTTCCATGCCCAGCACATCGACGTAGAAACGCTCACACTCTTCAAGGTTGGGTACCAGCAAGGCAATGTGGCGCAGGCCATTCAGGCGGCCAGGGCGTGCAGGCAATTCGGACATTGGCGGGGCTCCATTTTTGTATACAATTCAAAACAGAATTTAAAACAAAAGGAGCGCTTTGTGTATAGCTTGTTCATCAAGACCCGAGTGAAGCCCGGCTGCGCCGAAGCTTTCCTGACCGCGATCAAAGTCAATGCCGCAGCTTCCGTCGCCAGCGAACCAGGCTGCCTGGTGTTCGATGTGTCGCAGGACCGGTTCGACCCAGACGTGATCTACCTCTACGAAATCTATCGCGATGATGCGGCGTATGACGCGCACACCCAGACCGCACATTTCCGCGATAGCCGCCCATTGGTCGAGCCCCTGATCGCCGAACAGGAATGCTTCGAAAGCGATGTGATCACGCGCAACCCGATGTACTAGCTGAGATGAAAAAGCCCCGGCTCAGGCCGGGGCTTTGTGCATAAGTGGCCAAATCCGTTTGGCCGACGGGACATTCCTTACTCGGATTTCAGGCCATCAGCCGAAACGGCCTGCACACCTTTGATCTTCTTGGCGATGGCAACAGCCATCTCTTTCTGTGCATCGGTCACCGCCACATCGGACGACAGCGACACGACACCCTTGTTGGTTTCGACTTTGATGTCGCTGCCAGGCACACCTTTCTCGGTCATCAGGTCAGCCTTCACCTTGGTGGTGATCCAGGTGTCGGAGGTAGCTTCCTTGGCTTTGGTCACCTCACCAGCCGCCAGAGTCATCGGCGCCTGGGTAGATTGCTGGGCGAATGCCGCGTTAGCCATGGTCAGGGTCAGAGCGGTGGCAGTAGCGGCAGCAATGGCGAACTTCTTCATGTGGGTCACTCCTGTTTTTCGAAAGGTCTGCGCCGTATGTCCTGGCGTCAGGTATGAGGGTAGTTGCATGTGCTGTGCCAGCTTTACCGCTTCGCTTGAACCTTTATAAATCAATGACTTAGCTAAACGCCATCACTTGAGCGTTCGTGCATTTTGCAATCAGCGTGGGAAACCTGCATGCAAGATGCAAGTCCGCTAAAGGTTCCCGTCGCGCATGAAAAAAGGGCCCCGAAGGGCCCTTTCCGTGTTGCGTGCAACCGTCGCTTAAACGCCCGAGGCCTTGGCCGCAGCTACGTCCTTGATCGACAGCTTGATACGGCCGCGGTTGTCCACGTCCAGTACCAGCACTTCGACTTCCTGGCCTTCTTTGAGGATGTCGGTGACTTTCTCGACGCGAGCATCGCTCAGCATGGAGATGTGCACCAGGCCGTCCTTGCCAGGCAGGATGTTGACGAAGGCGCCGAAGTCGACGATGCGCTCAACCTTGCCGACGTAGATCTTGCCGATCTCGGCCTCTGCGGTGATGCCCAGGATGCGCTGCTTGGCAGCCTCTGCCGCTTCCTTGGTTTCGCCGAAGATCTTGATCGAGCCGTCGTCTTCGATGTCGATCGAGGCCTTGGTCTCTTCGCAGATGGCGCGAATGGTGGCGCCGCCTTTGCCGATAACGTCACGAATCTTGTCGGTATCGATCTTCATCGCGATCATGGTCGGGGCGTTGGCCGACAGTTCGGTACGCGACTGGCCAATGATCTGGTTCATCTGACCGAGGATGTTCAGGCGCGCTTCCAGGGCTTGGCCCAGGGCGATTTCCATGATCTCTTCAGTGATGCCGTTGATCTTGATGTCCATCTGCAGCGCGGTCACGCCCTTGGCGGTACCGGCTACTTTGAAGTCCATGTCGCCCAGGTGGTCTTCGTCACCCAGGATGTCGGTCAGGACCGCGAACTTCTCCCCTTCCTTGACCAGGCCCATGGCGATACCGGCAACCGGTGCCTTCATCGGCACACCAGCGTCCATCAGCGCCAGGGAAGCACCACAGACCGAAGCCATGGAGCTGGAGCCGTTGGATTCGGTGATTTCCGAAACCACGCGAATGGTGTACGGGAACACGTCAGCGGCAGGCAGCATGGCCTGAACCGAACGACGGGCCAGACGGCCGTGGCCGATTTCGCGACGGCCAGCACCGCCCATACGGCCGCACTCACCTACCGAGAACGGCGGGAAGTTGTAGTGCAGCATGAAGGGGTCTTTCTTCTCGCCTTCGAGGGTGTCCAGCAGCTGGGCGTCACGGGCAGTACCCAGGGTCGCAACGACCAGGGCCTGGGTTTCGCCACGGGTGAACAGCGCCGAACCGTGAGTCTTCGGCAGCACGCCGACTTCGATGTTCAGCGGGCGAACGGTCTTGGTGTCGCGACCGTCGATACGTGGCTTGCCGTTTACGATGTTTTCGCGAACGGTGCGGTATTCGATTTCGCCGAAGATTTCTTTCACTTCGGAAGCCGAAGGCTGGCCTTCTTCACCGGAGAACTTGGCGATCGCCTGATCGCACAGCTCGCCCAGACGCGCATAGCGGTCGGCCTTGACGGTGATGGTGTAGCCCTGCGAAACCGCTTCGCCGAACTCGGCGCGGATAGCGTTGAACAGCTCGGTGTTGGCAACTGCAGGTTTCCAGTCCCAGGTCGGCTTGGCAGCTTCGGCGGCCAGCTCTTTGACAGCCTGGATCACAGCCTGGAATTCGTCGTGGGCGAACAGTACAGCGCCCAGCATCTGGTCTTCGGTCAGCTCTTGAGCTTCCGATTCAACCATCAGTACGGCGTCGGCGGTACCGGCAACGACCATGTCCAGGCTCGAGGCAGCCAGTTGCTCGTAGGTCGGGTTCAGCAGGTAGCCGGTGCTTTCGTGGAAAGCAACGCGAGCGGCGCCGATCGGGCCTTCGAACGGGATGCCGGAAATGGCCAGGGCAGCCGAGGTACCGATCATCGCAGCGATGTCCGGGTCGGTCTTCTTGCTGGTGGAAACCACGGTGCAGACAACCTGCACTTCGTTCATGAAGCCTTCCGGGAACAGCGGACGGATCGGACGGTCGATCAGGCGCGAGGTCAGCGTCTCTTTCTCGGAAGGACGGCCTTCACGCTTGAAGAAGCCACCCGGGATCTTGCCGGCGGCGTAGGTCTTTTCCTGGTAGTGAACCGACAGCGGGAAGAAGCCCTTGCCTGGATCAGCCTGTTTGGCGCCTACCACGGTCACCAGCACGGTGACGTCGTTGTCGACGGTAACCAGCACGGCGCCGGTTGCCTGACGGGCGATACGGCCCGTTTCGAGAGTAACGGTCGATTGACCGAACTGGAAAGTCTTGATTACCGGGTTCACGGTTTCCTACCTTTTTCAGTGGCTCTTGGGGGAACTGGTTTCTTGCGAATTCTTGGGCAGAACAGGGAATCGGCCCCATTGACCGTCCAGATACAACACGAGGTTGGGAGCCTGGCTGAAGAGCGGAAAACCGCTCAACTTCACCAGGCTGCCAACCTCGGAGATACGCATGACATGCTCATAGACAACGCTGCCAGGCAGCGTTGCCAATGCATGAGACACGCCATGCACACCACTGACCAGGCCGCTATTAGCGACGCAGGCCCAGGCGACCGATCAGGGCGCTGTAACGAGTGGTGTCTTTGCCCTTCAGGTAGTCCAGCAGCTTACGACGCTGGTTTACCATACGGATCAGGCCACGACGCGAGTGGTGGTCTTTACCGTTGGCCTTGAAGTGGCCTTGCAGCTTGTTGATGTTCGCGGTCAGCAGAGCAACCTGAACTTCTGGGCTACCAGTGTCGCCAGCGGCTTGCTGGAAGTCAGTAACGATTTGAGCTTTTTCTTCAACGCTGAGGGCCATTTGGCTTCTCCTGATAACGGATCCCGCATGCGGGGTCCAATAGGCCAGGGACAAATCCCTGTATTAATAAAAAAGGTGTGACCGTGCCTACTGACAGCCACCCTTGATTCCGTGAGACCCGGCAACAGCCTGGCCCCGCGGTTTCGGTCATTCCGACCGAATCAGCCGACGCGGCGCAATGCGCCCGTCTTCGCTCACTTCACCGATACCGATGAAGCGCGCATTATGATCCTGTACCCGGACCATGCCAAATTGTGGCGCGTCCGGCGCGCGTACCGCCTGCCCATGCAGCCAGTAGAACGCACTGTGTTCCGACAGGCTGACCATCGGCCAGTCCTGCAGCCCGCTGTCAGATGGCATCAGGAAGCGGTCGAGCGCTTCGTTGCCACCGTCGGCATGGGCCTGTTCGAGTTCCTCGAGGGTAACCGTCTGTGCCAGCGCGAAGGGCCCGGCCTGGGTCCTGCGCAGCTCGGCGACATAAGCGCCGCAGCCTAGGGCTTCACCGATATCCTCCACCAGGGTGCGGATATAGGTGCCTTTGCTGCATCCTACGCTCAACCGTGCACGGGTGCCTTCGCACTCGAGCAACTCCAAGCGGTTAATAGTAACAGAACGCGCCTCGCGCTCCACTACCTCTCCTGCACGCGCCAGTTTGTACAGCGGCTGGCCATCACGCTTGAGCGCCGAGTACATGGGCGGTATCTGGCTGATGGGGCCACGAAAACGTGGCAGCAGCGCCTCGATATCGGCGCGACCAACGGTCACGTCGCGGGTCTGCAGTACCTCGCCCTCGGCATCGCCGGTGTTGGTAGTCTGCCCCATCTGCATGACGGTTTCGTAGCCCTTGTCGGAATCGAGCAAGTACTGCGAAAACTTGGTCGCCTCGCCGAAGCACAGCGGCAGCACGCCGGTTGCCAACGGATCGAGGCTACCGGTGTGGCCGGCCTTTTCCGCATTGAGCAGCCAGCGCACCTTTTGCAGGGCGGCGTTGGACGTGAAGCCCAGCGGCTTGTCGAGCAGGATGATGCCGCTGACATTGCGGCGGATACGTTTGACCTGGGCCACCACTTACTCCTTGGTGCCCGACTCGTCGGCATCCTTGTGCAGGCGGTCTTCGGCCACTGCACGCTCGATCAGCGCCGACAGGTGCACACCACGGCTGACACTTTCATCGAAGTGGAAGTGCAGCTGCGGCACGCTGCGCAGTTGCATCGAACGCCCCAGGTGCAGACGCAGGAAGCTGGCAGCACTGTTCAATGCCTTGAGCGACTGCTGCACGGCGTCCGGGGTTTCCTCGCCCATGACGGTGATGAACACCTTGGCATGGCCCAGGTCACGGCTGACGTCCACGGCGGTGATGGTCACCAGACCGACGCGTGGGTCCTTGACTTCGCGACGGATCAGTTCGGCCAGCTCGCGCTGCATCTGATCGCCAATACGTTGGGTACGGCTATATTCTTTGGCCATTCTTGCTACCTGTAACTTAAAGCGGCAAACGCCCGGACAGACGAATGCCTGACCGGGCGCTACCTGAAGAGGTACCGCAAGCCGCCCTGTAGCGGGCGCTTGCGGCTCGCTCGCCCTTAAAGGGTACGAGCCACCTGGACTTTCTCGAAGACTTCGATCTTGTCGCCGACCTTGACGTCGTTGTAGCTCTTGACGCCAATACCGCACTCCATGCCCGAACGCACTTCGGAGGCGTCGTCCTTGAAGCGACGCAGCGATTCCAGCTCGCCTTCGAAGATCACAACGTCGTCGCGCAATACGCGGATCGGACGGTTGCGGTAAACGGTACCCTCGATGACCATACAGCCAGCGATGGCGCCGAACTTCGGCGAACGGAACACGTCACGCACTTCGGCGACACCCAGGATGTTCTCGCGAACATCGCTGCCGAGCATGCCGGTCAGGGCCTTCTTGACGTCTTCGATGATGTCGTAGATCACGTTGTAGTAACGCATATCCAGACCTTCTTGCTCGACGATCTTGCGCGCACCGGCATCGGCACGCACGTTGAAGCCGAACAGTACTGCGTTCGAAGCCAGCGCCAGGTTGGCGTCGCTTTCGGTGATACCACCGACGCCACCACCAATCACACGCACCTGCACTTCGTCGTTGCCCAGGCCGCCAAGCGAGCCCTGCAGTGCTTCCAGAGAACCACGCACATCGGTCTTGAGAACGATGTTGAGGGTTTTCTTCTCTTCCTGACCCATGGTCTCGAAGATGTTTTCCAGCTTGCCGGCGTGAGCACGGGCCAGCTTGACCTCGCGGTACTTGCCTTGACGGAACAGGGCAACTTCACGGGCTTTCTTCTCGTCGGCAACCACGGACAGCTCGTCACCGGCTTCCGGGGTACCGTCCAGGCCGAGGATTTCGACCGGGATCGACGGGCCGGCTTCCTTCACAGGCTTGCCGTTCTCGTCGAGCATGGCACGCACGCGGCCATAGTTGGAACCGCACAGAACCATGTCGCCCTGACGCAGGGTACCGTCCTGAACCAGGATGGTCGCCACTGGGCCACGGCCCTTGTCCAGGCGCGATTCGACGACCACGCCACGACCTGGAGCGGTCGGGGTTGCAGTCAGTTCGAGGATCTCGGCCTGCAGCAGGACAGCTTCGAGCAGTTCGTCGACGCCGGTACCCATCTTCGCCGAAACCTTGACGAACGGAGTGTCACCACCCCAGTCCTCGGAGGTTACGCCTTCGACGGACAGTTCGTTGCGGATGCGATCGAGGTCAGCACCTGGCTTGTCGATCTTGTTCACCGCGACCACCAGCGGAACGCCAGCTGCCTTGGCATGCTGAACGGCTTCGCGGGTTTGAGGCATCACGCCGTCGTCCGCTGCCACCACCAGGATGACGATGTCGGTCGCCTTGGCACCGCGTGCACGCATCTGGGTGAAAGCTGCGTGGCCCGGGGTGTCGAGGAAGGTGACCATACCGCGGTCGGTTTCCACGTGGTAGGCACCGATGTGCTGGGTGATACCACCGGCTTCGCCAGCGGCAACCTTGGCACGACGGATGTAGTCGAGCAGCGAGGTCTTACCATGGTCAACGTGACCCATGACAGTAACCACCGGTGCACGCGACTCGGTCTGGCCTTCGAATTTCAGCGATTCGGCCAGGGAGTCTTCCAGCGCGGTGTCGCTGACCAGGGTGACCTTGTGGCCCAGCTCTTCTGCGATCAGCTGAGCGGTTTCCTGGTCGAGCACCTGGTTGATGGTGACCGGAGTACCCATCTTGAACATGAACTTGACCACTTCAGCGCCCTTGACGGACATCTGGTTGGCCAGCTCGGAGACCGTGATGGTCTCGCCGATGGTCACGTCACGGATGACGGGGCCAGTCGGGTTCTGGAAGCCGTGCTGATTACGCTTTTTCAGCTTGCCCTTGCCGCCACGACCACGACGAGCGCCATCGCTCTCTTCGTCGGTAGTGCGCGGAGCAGCACGCGGAGTCGGCGCCTTTTCCTTCTCCTTGACCTTGACCTTGATCGACACACGAGGCGCCTCGCCACGACGACGGTCGTCATCGCGAGTACGGCTTTCGTTGCGACGGGTCTCGTCCTTCTTGCGCTCGGCAGCACGGGCTGCAGCGTCTTCGGAGGCCGGAGCGTCGGCGACTACCGGGGCCGGGGCAGCGGCAGGAGCCGGCTCTGGCTTGGCGGCAGGCGCAGGGGCGGCTACAGCGGAGTCGGCCGCCTGACGACGGGCTTGCTCTTCGTTGCGCTGGCGAACTTCGGCCTCGACCTTGTCGCGAGCGGCATTTTCAGCCGCGCGGCGCTCATCCAGCTCACGCTTCTGCTCAGCCTGGATTTCTTCCGGGCTGCGCTGCACGAAAACTTTCTTCTTGCGTACTTCTACGCTGATGCTCTTGCTACCGGCGACACGCAGGGTGCTGGTGGTTTTGCGCTGCAAGGTAATCTTGCGCGGCTCTTCCGCCTTGCTCTTGTGGCTGCTTTTCAAATGAGTCAGCAGGGTCTGCTTCTCATTGTCGGTCACTACCTGACCGGCGTCGGTGTGCGGCAGACCTGCCTCACGCATCTGCTGCAGCAGGCGCTCTACCGGTGCCTCGACCTCTTGGGCCAGTTCTTTCACCGTGACTTGCGTCATGCACTTCTCTCCTCAGGCCGCGCCTAATTACTCGAACCAGTGGGCTCGGGCGGCCATGATCAACTTGCCGGCACGCTCTTCGTCGATGCCGTCGATGTCGAGCAGATCGTCGATCGACTGCTCGGCCAGGTCTTCGCGGTTAACCACGCCGCGCACCGCCAGTTCAGCCGCCAGGTCCTTGTCCATGCCCTCGAGGGAGAGCAGGTCTTCGGCCGGGTGGGCGTCTGCCAGTTTTTCTTCGGTAGCGATGGCCTTGGTCAACAAACGGTCCTTGGCTCGAGCGCGGAGCTCATTGACGATATCTTCGTCAAAGCCATCGATGTTGAGCATTTCTTCCAACGGTACGTAGGCAATTTCTTCGAGGCTGGTGAAGCCTTCGTCGACCAGCACTTGGGCCAGCTCCTCGTCGACTTCCAGTTCATCGATGAAATTGCGCAGGATGTCACCGGTTTCGGCCTGTTGCTTGGCCTGGATGTCCTTCTCGGTCATCACGTTCAGGGTCCAGCCGGTCAACTGACTGGCCAGGCGAACGTTCTGACCGCCACGGCCAATGGCCTGGGCCAGGTTGTCCTCGGCGACGGCGATGTCCATGGCATGGGCATCTTCATCAACGATGATCGCCGCGACTTCGGCCGGCGACATGGCGTTGATGACGAACTGCGCCGGGTTATCGTCCCACAGGACGATATCCACACGCTCACCACCCAGCTCCCCGGATACGGCCTGGACGCGCGAACCACGCATGCCGATGCAGGCACCTTGCGGGTCGATACGCTTGTCCTTGGAGCGGACGGCGATCTTGGCTCGCGAACCCGGATCACGGGAAGCAGCCATGACTTCGATGAGGCCCTCGGCGATTTCCGGCACTTCAATGCGGAAAAGCTCGATCAGCATCTGCGGCGCGGTGCGCGACAGAATCAGCTGTGGGCCACGGTTTTCAGTGCGAATTTCCTTGAGCAGCGCACGCAGGCGCACGCCAACACGGAAGGTTTCGCGCGGAATGATGTCTTCGCGAGCCAGCAAGGCCTCGGCATTGTTGCCCAGGTCAACGATGACGTTGTCGCGGGTAACCTTTTTAACGGTACCGGAGATGATCTCGCCCACGCGTTCGCGGTAGGCATCAACCACCTGGGCGCGCTCGGCCTCACGGACCTTCTGCACGATGACCTGCTTGGCGGTCTGGGCGGCGATACGACCGAACTCGATGGACTCGATCTTCTCCTCGATCACGTCACCGACCTTGGCTTCAGGGTGGGTGTCCTTGATCTTGTCCAGCCAGGTCTCGATTGCCGGATCATCAAGATCGGCTTCGTCGACCACGGTCCAACGACGGAAAGTCTCGTAGCTACCGGTGTGGCGATTGATTTCCACACGCAGGTCGACTTCGTCTTCAAAACGTTTTTTGGTTGCAGTGGCCAGGGCCACTTCCAGCGCTTCGAAAATGACGCCGGGCGGTACACCTTTTTCGTTGGATACCGATTCAACAACCAGCAGTACTTCTTTGCTCATCGTACGCCTCGCCTTGCGCAAGCCATTGGGCCCGGATAGTCCGCCGGGCCCGGCACGTCTCAGTCAAAACTGGGAATAATATTGGCCTTGTCGATCGAGTCGATCGGTAACAGGAACTCTTGGTTGTCCACCTGGACCACCACATCCTGCTCCTCCACACCACGGAGAAGGCCCTGGAAGTTACGACGACCCTCGAAGGGTGAGCGCAGCTTGATCTTCACTTGTTCGCCGGCATGCGAGGCAAACTGTTCCAGAGTGAACAGTGGGCGATCCATGCCTGGAGAAGACACCTCGAGGGTGTACTCACTGCTGATTGGATCTTCCACATCGAGGATTGCGCTGGCCTGACGACTGACCGCTTCGCAGTCCTCCACCAGAATGCCGCCTTCCTTGTCGATGTAGATGCGCAGTACCGAATGCTTACCCTGGGAAACATATTCGATCCCCCAGCACTGATAGCCCAGACCCTCGACAACCGGGGCCAACAAGGCCTGCAACTGTTCTAGCTTGCTCGACACCTGAACCCCCTCGTGCATGCTGTGCAAATAAAAAATGGGCGAAGCGCCCATCCCTGAAAGCGCCGTTGGACAACGACGCCGAAAACTGTTCGGTTAGCAAAAAGCCCCTGAAAAGGGGCTCCGCTGAAGCTGGTTGCGGGGGCTGGATTTGAACCAACGACCTTCGGGTTATGAGCCCGACGAGCTACCAAGCTGCTCCACCCCGCGACAAAGCTGGGGCAAAAGTATAAGACCGAACCCTACTGAGGGTCAAATCCAAACATTCACCTACAAGAAAGCCCGCTAAAGCGGGCTCTCAAGCTTTAATTGGTACCGAGAAGGGGACTCGAACCCCTACACCCTATGGGCACAACCACCTCAAGGTTGCGTGTCTACCAATTCCACCACCTCGGCAATACTACTACTTGAAACCCGTTACTTCTGCTCTTCTGCCGGAGGAGGTACATCACCCGTGTTATTGGTGGTTTCGCTCTTCTGCTGTTGGAGCACCGGTACATCATCATTAACTGCCGGTTTTTGCGGCTCTTTCACTTCTAGCACTGCTGGATCTGGAAGACCTGCTTGGCTAAGCTGGTGAGCTTGTTGCTTCGCGAAGTATCCTAACCCAAGTGCTGTCAAAAAGAAAGTGGCAGCGAGTATAGCAGTTAATTTACTTAGGAACGTTGCAGAGCCTTGGCTCCCGAACACGGTGTTTGAGGCACCCGCGCCGAAAGATGCACCTGCTTCAGCACCTTTACCCTGTTGCAACAGAACCAGCACTACAAGCGACAGCGCTGCCAACAGATGAAAAACAACGATGACTGTTTCCAGCATTTGTTCAGTTTCCTGCGGCGCGACAAATTGCACCGAATTCGTCTGCGTTCAGGGAAGCCCCACCAATGAGACCCCCATCGATATCCGGCATGCCGAACAGTTCGGCCGCATTGGCCGCCTTCACGCTGCCGCCGTAGAGCAACTGCACCTTCGCAGCTACTTCAGCATCTTCTGCCGCCAGCTGGCCGCGGATGGCGGCGTGCACATCCTGGGCCTGCTGTGGCGTGGCCGTAAGGCCAGTGCCGATGGCCCATACAGGCTCATAGGCGATTACTGCATTGGCAAAAGCCTTAACACCGAATGCTTCGATGATACTGCTTAGTTGACGCCCGACAACTTCAAGCGTTTTGCCAGCCTCGCGCTCTTCAAGGGTTTCCCCGATGCAAAGCACTGGCTTCAAACCTTTGGCCTGGGCCGCTGCAAACTTGCGATTGAGCACTTCGTCGGTTTCACCAATGACTTGGCGACGCTCCGAGTGACCAATCAACACCAACTTGCAACCTGCTTCAACCAGCTGCTCCGGAGCAACTTCCCCGGTCAGCGCACCCTGTTCGGGTTGTACAGCAGAATTCTGTGCGCCGACAGTAATTTCTTTACCCGCCAAGCCATCGATCACTTGATTGATGAACAGGGCTGGTGGAAATACCGCGACTTCCACTCCGCTCGGCAAGGCGAGATTGCTCAAGCCTTCGGTCAGCTCAGCGACGCTAGCGCGGGTACCGTGCATCTTCCAGTTACCAGCTACCATAGGGCGACGCATGCTTTACCTCGTCGGTCAAAGTGGGCGCAGATCTTACCCAACCAGATCTGCGCTGGCAAGCGCCATCAGACACAAACTTCGCCAACCAGTTTGGCCAGTGCTTCAGCATGGCCACGCACCTGGGTTTCGTCTTCGCCTTCGACCATGACCCGCACCAGCGGCTCGGTACCAGACTTGCGCAACAGCACACGACCGCGACCGGCCAACGCTTCAGTGACCTTGGCACTGGCATCCTTGACGGCCGGGTGCTCCAGCGGGTCGACCTTGCTGGCGCCGAAGCGCACGTTGATCAACACCTGCGGGCACTTGCGCAGCGCCTGACGGGCCTGCGCCAAGGTTTCGCCACGGCGCTTGAGCGCCATCAGCACCTGCAAAGCGGCAATGATCGCGTCACCGGTGGTGGTGTGGTTGCAGCACACGACATGGCCGGAGTTTTCGCCACCAACCAGCCACTCGCGCTCCAGCAGCTCAGCCATGACATAACGGTCGCCGACCTTGGCCCGCACGAACGGGATATCCAGGTCTTTCAGTGCAAGCTCCAGGCCCAGGTTGCTCATCAGCGTGCCGACTACCCCACCTTGCAGCTTGCCACGATCGTGCAAGTCGCGAGCAATGATGAACAGCAGTTCGTCACCGTCGACGATGGCGCCGGTGTGGTCGACCATCAGCACCCGATCACCGTCGCCATCGAAGGCAATGCCAAGGTCGGCATGGCCCACCAGCACGGCAGCCTGCAGCGATTCGATGTGGGTCGAGCCGCAGCCTTCGTTGATGTTCAGGCCGTCTGGTTGCGCATGCAGCACGGTCACATCGGCACCCAACTCGCGGAACACGCTTGGCGCGACCTTGTAGGTGGCGCCGTGGGCGCAATCGACCACCAGTTTGAGGCCATCGAAGCTGGTGCTGCTCGGCACGCTGCTCTTGCAGAATTCGATGTAGCGGCCCGCCGCGTCGTTGATGCGCGACACCTTGCCCAGCTTGCTCGAATCGACAACCGTCATCGGCTGGTCGAGCAGTTCCTCGATCATCAGCTCGACTTCGTCAGGCAGCTTGGTGCCCTGACCGGAGAAGAACTTGATGCCGTTGTCTTCGTGCGGGTTGTGCGAGGCACTGATGACAATGCCCGCCTGGGCATGGAATGTGCGCGTCAGGTAGGCGATGGCTGGTGTAGGCATTGGCCCCAGCAGCATGACATCGGCACCCGCGGCGGCCAGGCCGGCTTCGAGCGCGGACTCGAACATGTAACCAGAGATACGCGTGTCCTTGCCCACCAGCACCCGGCAATGGCCCTGCTTGCGGAACGCCATGCCAGCCGCCCAGCCAAGCTTCAGCATGAAGTCAGGCGTGATCGGGTATTCGCCGACGCGGCCACGAATGCCGTCGGTACCAAAGTATTTTCTGCTCATAGGGACTCCAATGTTCTTATTCGGCGTTTTGCACCGCAGCGATCATGCGCACTACATCGACAGTTTCGGCCACATCATGGACACGAAGTATGCTCGCCCCCTTGGTCATGGCCAACGCCGCCAGCGCAAGGCTGCCGTACAAGCGCTCGCCGACCGGACGTTCCAGCGTCAGGCCGATCATGCTCTTTCGTGAAACACCCACCAGCAGTGGGCGCCCAAGGCGATAGAGCGCTTCCATGTGCTTGAACAGGCTCAGGTTGTGCGCCAGTGTCTTGGCGAAACCAAAGCCCGGATCAAGAATGATTCTGTTTGAATCGATGCCCGCCGCCGAACAGGCGGCCATCCGCTGCTCAAGATAACGCGCAACGTCGGCGGTCACATCTTCGTAATGCGGGTCATCCTGCATGTTACCCGGCTCGCCACGCATGTGCATGAGGCACACCGGCAGGCCAGTATCGGCCGCGGCGTCCAGAGCGCCATCGCGCTCCAGGGCGCGCACGTCATTGATCAGCCCGGCGCCTAGACGCGCGGACTCGCGGATGACGGCAGGCGTCGAGGTATCGACCGAGATGACCACGTCAAGGCGACTATTGATCGCCTCAACCATTGGCGCCACCCGCTCCAGCTCTTCGGTCACCGATACTGCGCGTGCGCCCGGCCGCGTGGACTCGCCGCCGATGTCGATCAGCGTAGCGCCGGCGGCAACCATTGCCTCGGCATGGCGCAGGGCCTCGTCACGCTGACTGAAGCGCCCGCCATCGGAGAAGGAATCGGGGGTGATATTGAGAATACCCATGACATGGGTACGTGACAAATCAAGAACCCGGTTGCCGCAAGGCAACCGGGTCGGGTACTGCACTGAGCTCATAGATGCCCTTAGTGTTGAGCTGCTGGGCCGCCGATTGGCGATTCCGGACGATCATTCTGGGCCGCAGGCGTACCCGAGTCCTTGTCATCGTCCCAGTCACGCGGCTCGCGTGGCGTACGCCCAGCCATGATGTCGTCGATCTGATCGGCATCGATGGTTTCGTACTTCATCAACGCTTCGGTCATCGCTTCAAGCTTGTCTCGATTCTCGATCAGCAGCTGCTTGGCAGTGGCGTAGCACTGATCGATGATGCTGCGCACTTCGGAGTCGATCAGCTTGGCAGTCTCGCCGGACACACTGGCGTGCTGGCTGCCGGCGCTACGACCGAGGAATACCTCACCCTCTTCTTCTGCGTACATCAGCGGGCCGAGTTTTTCCGACAAGCCCCACTTGGTCACCATGTTTCGGGCGATCTGGCTGGCACGCATGATGTCGTTGGACGCACCGGTAGTCACGCCATCGAAGCCCAGGGTCATTTCTTCGGCGATACGACCACCGTACAGCGAACAGATCTGGCTGATGAGCGCGCGCTTGGACAGGCTGTAACGGTCTTCTTCCGGCAGGAACATGGTCACGCCCAAGGCACGACCGCGCGGAATGATCGAAACCTTGTAGACCGGGTCGTGCTCTGGCACCAGGCGACCAACGATGGCATGGCCAGCCTCGTGGTAGGCAGTGTTACGTTTTTCTTTCTCGGACATGACCATGGTCTTGCGCTCGGCGCCCATCATGATCTTGTCCTTGGCCAGTTCGAACTCTTTCATTTCGACCAGGCGCTTGTTGGAGCGTGCGGCAAACAGCGAAGCCTCGTTGACCAGGTTGGCCAGGTCGGCACCGGAGAAGCCTGGGGTACCACGGGCAATGACCGCCGGGTTGACGTTCTCGCCAACCGGTACTTTGCGCATGTGCACCTTGAGGATCTGTTCGCGACCACGGATATCCGGCAGGCCGACCACCACCTGGCGGTCGAAGCGACCCGGACGCAGCAGCGCAGGGTCGAGTACGTCCGGACGGTTGGTAGCAGCGATAACGATGATGCCATCGTTCATCTCGAAGCCGTCCATCTCCACCAGCAACTGGTTGAGGGTTTGCTCACGCTCGTCGTGACCGCCGCCCATGCCGGCGCCACGGTGGCGACCAACGGCGTCGATCTCGTCGATGAAGATGATGCACGGGGCGTGCTTCTTGGCCTGCTCGAACATGTCGCGCACACGGCTGGCACCGACACCGACGAACATCTCCACGAAGTCCGAACCGGAAATGGTGAAGAACGGCACTTTCGCTTCGCCAGCAATGGCCTTGGCCAGCAAGGTCTTACCGGTACCGGGCGGGCCAACCATCAGCACACCACGTGGAATGCGGCCACCCAGGCGCTGGAACTTGCCTGGATCGCGCAGGAACTCGACCAGCTCGCCAACCTCTTCCTTGGCTTCGTCGCAGCCGGCAACGTCGGCCAGCGTGGTCTTGACCTGGTCTTCGGACAGCAGGCGCGCCTTGCTCTTGCCAAAGCTCATCGGCCCGCCCTTTCCGCCTGCGCCGCCTTGCATCTGGCGCATGAAGAACATGAACACGGCAATGATCACCAGGATCGGGAAGCTCGCCACCAACAGCTGCGTCCAGATGCTCTGCTGCTCAGGCTGCTTGCCTTCGACAACCACATGGTTGTCGACCAGGTCGCCGATCAGGCCATTGTCGGTAATGGCCGGACGCACGGTCTTGAAGCTGTCGCCGTCGGCGCGCTTGCCGGTAATGATGTAGCCGTCTACGGTCACACGCTCGACCTTGCCATCCTTGACCTGCTGGATGAAGTCGGAGTAGTTGAGGGTCTGCGGCTCGTTAGGGCTGGAGAAGTTGTTCATCACTGTCACCAGGACAGCTGCGATGATCAACCACAGGATCAGATTCTTTGCCATGTCGTTCAATTCGCTACCCTCTGAGGCCGGCGCACGACGCAGCCGTGCCTCGCATGATATTCATCGCCCTAACTTACTACATTACCTACGCAGCCGCAGGCACCGTCTGTAACCCTTTGTGAAAGCTAGACTACACGAAGTTCGGACGATCCTGACGCAGTGGCCGATTGGAATTAACTATCGGCCACCCCGCTTCACACCTTTCATGCCCCTTTGAAGCCTCTGCCCAACAGGTATTGCTCACGGGAGCGATCCCGCGACGAAGATGGCTTGCGCATTTGCACTTTGTCGAACTTGCTGCGCACGTCCTTCAGGTACACGTCAAAACCTTCGCCCTGGAAAATCTTGATCAGGAAGTCGCCGCCGGGCTTGAGTACGCGGGTCGCCAGATCGAGGGCCAGCTCACAGAGGAACATGGCACGCGGTATGTCCACCGCGGGCGTACCACTCATATTGGGGGCCATGTCGGAAATCACAAGGTCTACGTGCGAATCGCCGACCGCCTCGAGAATGC
Source organism: Pseudomonas sp. NY8896 (assembly GCF_039634505.1). Taxonomy (NCBI): domain Bacteria; kingdom Pseudomonadati; phylum Pseudomonadota; class Gammaproteobacteria; order Pseudomonadales; family Pseudomonadaceae; genus Pseudomonas; species Pseudomonas sp. NY8896. The sequence goes on along the minus strand of NZ_CP132350.1, from coordinate 1,379,964 downwards.
GCTGCAGCACTTCATCGTGGGTGAAGTCACCCTGAATGAAGGTCACATCAGCGATCGAGTCCATTTCCAGAATGTCGGAAGCGATCAGGCGACCCTGGCCACCAATCAGACGACTGGTCACCTGGGACCAGCCACCAGGCGCGGCGCCGAGGTCGATCACACTCATGCCAGGGCGGATCAGACGGTCCTTCTCCTGGATCTCCAGCAGTTTGTAGCTCGCACGCGAGCGGTAGCCATCCTTCTGCGCCTGCTTCACAAAAGGGTCGTTAAAATGCTCTCGCAGCCAGTTGGCGCTGCTTTTGGAACGTTGTACCACGGGGCACCTCGATGATATGCGTCGTGATTGACTGGGCGGAGCCGGTGGCCCTCGGGTAAAATGCCGGTCAATTTTACAGAATCAGACGGAAAGGGTCAGATTATGCCGCTCAATAACGAGCAGAAGAAGCAATACAAGTCCATTGGTCATGACCTGAAGCCGGTCCTGATCGTTGCTGGCAACGGTTTGAATGAAGGCGTCATCGCCGAATTGGAGCGCGCGCTGGTCGACCATGAGCTGATCAAGGTCGAAATTCGCTCGGAAGACCGCGAAGAACGTGCCGAAACCATTGCAGAACTGTGCAAGGCCGGCCGTGCCGAGCTGGTGCAGACCATCGGCAAGAAAGCCCTGATCTACCGCAAGAACCCACAGCCGAACAAGCAGCTGTCCAACATCCACCGTTACAAGTAACGGTAGCTCCGATCAGTGGCGCGGTGAACGCGCCCTGACCGGGACCGGTTGGGCCACCAGCACGATGCCGGAAAAACCCAGTACCAGGAAACAGAACATCTGCCAGCGCTCGCCTACGGAAATACCGTAGCGCAAGGTGTAATACCCCACGCACGCACCGAAACCGAGCAACAACATCTGGCCACGAAACTGCCGCCACCAGGCCGCCAGGCCGTCCACCCTCGCCAGCACCGCAAGCTGGGTCAACAAACCAAGCAACGCCACGCCGATCAACCAGCGGTCGATCTGCCCGGCGATATCCTGCACCAGCAGCGGCGCCAGGCCACTGACCTTGAGCGCAGGCACCAGCCCCACATGGAACACCCACAGGCCACCGACCCAGAACACCTGGGCCAATTGCCAGAGGATCCCCTCGAGGGATGGCGCCCGCAGGCGCCGGTCAGATGTGCTTGACTTCGACAATCTCGTACTCGACCGTGCCGCTAGGCGTCTTGACGACGACAGTATCACCTTCTTCCTTGCCGATGATGGCACGGGCAATCGGCGCACCGCTTGAGAGCTTGCCCTGTTTCACGTCGGCTTCATCCTCGCCGACGATCTGATAGGTCACCTCTTCATCGGTTTCGGTGTTGGCCAGTACCACGGTGGTACCGAAAATCACCTTGCCGGTGTGAGGGATCGTGGTCACGTCGATCACGACCGAATTCTGCAGACGGCCTTCGATATCGCGGATACGCGCCTCGACCATGCCCTGCTCTTCACGGGCAGCATGGTATTCGGCGTTTTCCTTGAGGTCACCCAGCTCACGTGCTTCACCGATCGCCTGGCTCAGGCGTGGGCGCTCGGTCTTGCTCAGGAACAGGTGCTCCTCTTCCAGGGCGCGAGCGCCCTGGACGGTCATCGGGTACTTGGTAATGCTCATGCTTTCAGTCCTGCATGCAGATCTTGCAAGCGACGAACGGTCTTTTCCGGACCAAACTTCAGCGCTTCGCAGATGGCTTCACCGGCCGCAATGGTCGTGGTGCAGTAAATCTTGTGCTGCAGCGCATTGCGACGAATCGAGTAGGAATCGGCGATCGACTGGCGGCCTTCGGTGGTGTTGATGATCAGCGACACTTCGTCGTTCTTGATCATGTCGACCACGTGCGGGCGACCTTCGGTCACCTTGTTCACACGGCGTACTTTCAGGCCAGCCGCCTCGATAACCTTGGCGGTGCCAGCAGTTGCAACCACTTCGAAGCCCAGGGCGATCAGGTCGCGAGCAACGCCTGCCACTTGTGGCTTGTCGTCGTCACGCACGCTGATGAACGCGGTACCGCCGGTCGGCAGCACTTCGCTCGCACCCATCTGAGCCTTGGCGAAGGCTTCACCGAAGCTGTCACCGACACCCATGACTTCACCGGTCGATTTCATCTCAGGGCCGAGGATCGGGTCAACCCCTGGGAACTTGGCGAACGGGAAGACGGCTTCCTTGACGCTGTAGAAGTTCGGGATGATTTCCTGGGTGAAGCCCAGCTCTTTCAGGGTTTTGCCAGCCATGACGCGGGCGGCGATCATGGCCAGGGAAGTGCCGATGCACTTGGACACGAACGGCACGGTACGCGAGGCACGCGGGTTGACTTCGATCACGTAGATCTTGTCGCCCTGCAGGGCCAGCTGCACGTTCATCAGGCCGACCACGCCCAGCTCCAGGGCCATTTTCTTGACCTGTACGCGGACTTCGTCCTGCACTTCCTTGCTCAGCGAGTAAGGAGGCAGCGAGCACGCCGAGTCACCGGAGTGAACGCCGGCCTGTTCGATGTGCTGCATGATCGCGCCGATGACCACGTCGGTGCCGTCGCACACCGCATCCACGTCCATCTCGATGGCGCAGTTGAGGAAGTGGTCGAGCAGTACCGGGCTGTCGTTCGACACCTGAACCGCTTCACGCAGGTAGCGCTTCAGCTCGTCCAGCTCGTAGACGATTTCCATGGCGCGGCCGCCCAGTACGTAGGATGGGCGCACAACCAGCGGGTAACCGATGCCGCCCGCAGCGCGGATGGCTTCTTCTTCACTGCGCACGGTGGCGTTTGGCGGCTGCAGCAGGCTCAGGCGCTGAACCATCTGCTGGAAGCGCTCACGGTCTTCGGCGCGGTCGATGGCGTCAGGACTGGTACCGATGATCGGTACGCCAGCTTCTTCCAGAGCGCGGGCCAGTTTCAGCGGGGTCTGGCCGCCGTAGTGAACGATCACGCCTTTCGGCTTCTCGACGCGGCAGACTTCCAGCACGTCTTCCAGGGTCAGCGGCTCGAAGTACAGACGGTCGGAAGTGTCGTAGTCGGTAGAGACAGTTTCCGGGTTGCAGTTGACCATGATGGTCTCGTAACCGTCTTCACGCAGCGCCAGGGCAGCGTGTACGCAGCAGTAGTCGAACTCGATACCCTGGCCGATACGGTTAGGGCCGCCACCCAGGATCATGATCTTGTCGCGGGTCGACGGGTTGGCCTCGCACTCTTCCTCATAGGTGGAGTACAGGTAGGCGGTGTCGGTGGCGAACTCGGCGGCGCAGGTGTCGACGCGCTTGTACACCGGGAACACTTCCAGCTTGTGGCGGTGACGGCGCAGGTTCTTGTCGGTGATGCCCAGCAACACAGCCAGACGCTGATCCGAGAAGCCCTTGCGCTTGAGGCGCAGCATGTAGTCCTTGTCGATCGCCGACAGGGCCAGGGTCTTGACCTTCTCTTCTTCCTTGATCAGATCTTCCATCTGCACCAGGAACCACATGTCGATACCGGTCAGGGCGAAGATTTCTTCACAGGTCATGCCCGAACGCATGGCGTCAGCCACGTACCAGATACGCTCGGCACCCGGCACGGTCAGCTCGCGCTTGAGGATGCTGGCAGCTTCCGGGCTGGCCAGGTCGACTTTAGGGTCGAGGCCGCAAGCACCGACTTCCAGGCCGCGCAGGGCTTTCTGCAGGGATTCCTGGAAGGTACGGCCGATGGCCATGACTTCACCCACGGATTTCATTTGGGTGGTCAGGCGGGCGTCGGCTTTCGGGAATTTCTCGAAGGCGAAGCGTGGCAGCTTGGTGACGACGTAGTCGATCGACGGCTCGAAGGAAGCCGGGGTGCGGCCGCCAGTGATGTCGTTCTGCAGCTCGTCGAGGGTGTAGCCAATGGCCAGCTTGGCGGCGATCTTGGCGATCGGGAAGCCGGTAGCCTTGGAAGCCAGGGCGGACGAACGCGAAACGCGCGGGTTCATCTCGATCACGACCATACGGCCAGTGTTCGGGCAAATGCCGAACTGCACGTTGGAACCGCCGGTTTCCACACCGATTTCACGCAGCACCGCCAGCGAGGCGTTGCGCATGATCTGGTATTCCTTGTCGGTCAGGGTCTGTGCCGGAGCGACAGTGATCGAGTCACCGGTGTGCACACCCATCGGGTCGAAGTTTTCGATGGAGCAGACGATGATGCAGTTGTCCTTTTTGTCGCGGACCACTTCCATCTCGTACTCTTTCCAGCCGATCAGCGATTCGTCGATCAGCAGCTCTTTGGTCGGCGACAGGTCCAGACCACGGGTGCAGATTTCTTCGAACTCTTCACGGTTGTAAGCAATACCACCGCCAGTGCCACCCATGGTGAACGACGGGCGGATGATGCATGGGAAGCCGAGCTTCTCGAGGACCGCATTGGCCTCTTCCATGCTGTGGGCGATACCGGAGCGCGGGCACTCCAGGCCGATGTCCTTCATCGCCTTGTCGAAGCGCGAACGGTCTTCAGCCTTGTCGATGGTGTCGGCGTTGGCACCGATCATCTCTACGCCGAACTTCTCCAGAACGCCGTGGCGCTCCAGGTCCAGGGCGCAGTTCAGTGCAGTCTGGCCACCCATGGTCGGCAATACGGCGTCTGGGCGCTCTTTCTCGATGATCTTGGCCACCGACTGCCACTTGATCGGCTCGATGTAGGTGGCGTCGGCCATGGCCGGGTCGGTCATGATGGTGGCTGGGTTGGAGTTCACCAGGATGACGCGGAAACCTTCCTCGCGCAGGGCTTTACAGGCCTGGGCGCCGGAGTAGTCGAATTCGCAGGCCTGGCCGATCACGATCGGGCCAGCGCCGAGAATCAGGATGCTTTTGATGTCTGTACGTTTTGGCATGGTGGTCACTCAAATCCGGGGTCAGTCGGCAAGCCGCTTTGAACAATCTGGGTCAGGCGCTTCCGGGCGCGGCAGGAGCCGGCCCGGGGCCTTGATGCAGGATGCTCAGCGGCGCTTGGCCATGGCATCGGTGAAACGATCGAACAGTGGCGCGACGTCGGTCGGGCCTGGGCTCGCTTCAGGGTGGCCCTGGAAGCTGAACGCGCTCTTGTCGGTACGCTCGATACCTTGCAGGGTGCCGTCGAACAGCGACTTGTGGATGGCGCGGACGTTACCCGGCAGGGTGGCTTCGTCAACGGCAAAGCCGTGGTTCTGGCTGGTGATCATGACCACGCCGGTGTCCAGGTCCTGGACCGGGTGGTTGGCACCATGGTGGCCATGGCCCATTTTCACGGTCTTGGCGCCGGAAGCCAGGGCCAGCAGCTGGTGACCGAGGCAGATGCCGAATACCGGGATCTCGGTTTCGAGGATTTCCTTGATCGCCTGGATGGCGTAGTCGCACGGCTCGGGGTCACCAGGGCCGTTGGACAGGAACACGCCGTCCGGGTTGAGTGCCAGCACTTCGCTGGCCGGGGTCTGGGCCGGCACCACGGTCACGCGGCAGCCACGAGCAACCAGCATGCGCAGGATGTTCAGCTTGACGCCGTAGTCGAAGGCAACCACGTGATACGGCAGGTCGGCAGCGTCGATGGTCGGGTGGCTGTCGGTTTTCAGCTCCCACACACTGGAGCGCCATTCGTAGCGTTCCTTGGTGGAGACAACCTTGGCCAGGTCCATGCCCTTCAGGCCTGGGAAGCCACGGGCAGCGGCGATGGCGGCTTCTTCGCTGATGTTGTCACCGGCGAGGATGCAACCGTTCTGGGCGCCCTTTTCACGCAGGATACGGGTCAGGCGGCGGGTGTCGATGCCGGCGATGGCAACGACGTTGTTGGCCTTGAGGTACTCAGGCAGCGACTGGGTGTTACGCCAGTTGCTGGCCAGCAGCGGCAGGTCACGGATGACCAGGCCAGCGGACCAGACGCGGTTCGACTCGGCATCTTCCGGCGTGGTGCCGGTGTTGCCGATGTGCGGGTAGGTCAGGGTAACGATTTGCTGCGCATAGGAAGGGTCTGTAAGGATTTCCTGGTAGCCGGTCATAGCGGTGTTGAATACCACCTCACCAACGGTCTGACCGTCGGCACCAATGGCTTCACCGCGAAAAATACTGCCGTCGGCAAGGGCGAGTATGGCTGGCTTTGTCAAGAAGACCTCCCGTAAATCAAGCATGAAAGGGCGATCGCAGGTTGCAAAAAAGCGGAGTGACGTATGGACACGTCACCCCGCTTTCATGTGCTGAATTCAATTCGCTGCGCGCTTTTAGTGGACACACTAAAGCTGTAGCTTACAGAAAAGTGCGTTTTCGGTCTACCGTGGATGTGTCTCTAAAACACATGAATGCGACAGGCTGACGTCGATGGGGGCCTCTTCGCGGGCAAACCCGCGAAGAAACCAACACCGCGTAGCGGCTTAACGCAGCTCGAGCACATCCTGCATGTCGTACAGCGCAGGCTCACGCCCATCCAGCCACAGCGCCGCACGCACGGCACCCTTGGCGAAGGTCATGCGGCTGGAGGCCTTGTGGGTGATTTCCAGGCGCTCGCCTTCGGCAGCAAACAACACAGTGTGATCGCCCACCACGTCGCCGGCCCGCACGGTAGCGAAGCCGATGGTCTTGCGATCACGCGCGCCGGTCTGGCCTTCGCGGCCATACACCGCCACTTCCTGCAGGTTACGCCCCAGCGCATTGGCAACCACTTCACCCATGCGCAATGCAGTACCCGACGGCGCATCGACCTTGTGCCGGTGGTGCGCCTCGATGATCTCGATATCGACATCATCACCCAGCACCCGCGCCGCCATATCCAGCAACTTGAGGCTAAGGTTCACACCCACACTGAAGTTGGCGGCGAACACGATTGGAATGTCCTTGCCGGCCTCGGCCAGCAACTGCTTCTCTTCGACAGAGAAGCCCGTGGTGCCAATGATCATGGCTTTGCCGTGCTTGCGGCAGAACGCCAGATTCTTCAGGGTCACCGAAGGGTGCGTGAAGTCGATCAGCACGTCGAACTCGTCAGCCACCTTGGCCAGGTCATCGGAGAGCAACACACCGATCCGGCCGAGGGCCGCCAGCTCACCAGCATCAGCGCCCACCAGCGAGCTGTCAGGGCGATCGATCGCCGCCGTCAGCCCAGCACCAGGGGTTTGCTGTACGGCTTCGATCAGGGTCTTGCCCATCCGCCCAGCCGCACCCATTACCGCAATACGTCGCATAGCCATTTCCTTGTCAGAGATCGCCGAAGAAGCGCTTCACGCCATCGAACCAGCCACTGGCCTTGGGCGAGTGGGAGCTGTCGCCTTCCAGCGAATCACGCAGTTCCTCGAGCAGCTCGCGCTGGCGGCGGCTGAGGTTGACCGGGGTTTCCACCGCTACGCGGCACAGCAGGTCGCCCGCACCACCACCACGTACCGGAGCAACGCCCTTGCCGCGCAAACGGAACTGCTTGCCGGTCTGGGTGCCTTCCGGAATTTTCAGCTTCACGCGGCCATCCAGGGTCGGCACTTCCAGCTCGCCGCCCAGGGCGGCATCGGTGTAGCTGATCGGCACTTCGCAGTACAGGTGCTTGCCGTCGCGCTGGAAGATCTCGTGCTCACGCACGCTGATCACCACGTACAGATCACCGGTCGGGCCACCATGGGTACCGGCCTCACCCTCGCCCGACAGGCGAATGCGGTCACCGGTATCGACACCCGCCGGCACCTTGACCGACAGCGTCTTGTATTCTTCGACACGGCCTTCGCCGTGGCACGAGGTGCACGGGTCGGTAATGATCTTGCCTTGGCCATGGCAGCGCGGGCAGGTCTGCTGCACCGAGAAGAAGCCTTGCTGCATGCGCACCTGGCCGATGCCGCCGCAGGTCGGGCAGGTCGAAGGGGTCGAACCCTTCTTAGCACCAGAACCGTCGCAAGGCTGGCAGTTGACCAAGGTAGGCACGCGAATGCTGACCGTGGTGCCGCGCACCGCTTCTTCCAGGTTCAGTTCAAGGGTGTAGCGCAGGTCGCTGCCGCGCTGGGCACCGCCACGTCCGCCACCGCGGCCGCCACCGAAGAAATCGCTGAACACATCACCGAAGATGTCGGAGAAGTTGGCGCCACCGAAGCCGGCACCGCCGCCACCCATGCTTGGGTCGACGCCAGCGTGGCCATACTGGTCGAAGGCCGCGCGCTTGCTCGCGTCAGACAGCACTTCGTAGGCCTCGTTGGCCTCCTTGAACTTGTCTTCCGACTCTTTATCGCCCGGGTTGCGGTCCGGGTGATACTTCATCGCCAGACGGCGATACGCCTTCTTGAGGTCAGCTTCGCTGGCGCCGCGCTCGACACCCAGGACCTCATAATAATCACGCTTGGACATAGGTCATTTGCACCTTGTTAGGCGTCAGGCATCTGCGCCGCGCCGTCAGCACCTGCCCACCCCCAAGGAGCGCTGACAGATGCTGTAAAATTCTCGAATTCCAGATACGCCAACGCGGGAGCAAGCCCCCGCGCGGCGACATCCTACCAGTTCACCGGCAAACACCGGTGAACTGGCCGACAACATGCAACGATTACTTCTTGTCGTCGCCTTTCACTTCTTCGAACTCGGCGTCAACCACGTCATCGTGCTTGGCTTCCGGCTCGGCCTGCTGCGCGCCACCCTGAGGCTGTTCGGCCGACTGCTCGGCGTACATCTTCTGGGCAACCGGGGCAGAGACTTTGGACAGCTCTTCGACCTTGGCGTCGATTGCGGCCTTGTCGTCGCCTTTGACAGCGGCTTCCAGGGCAACCACGGCAGCTTCGATCGCGGCCTTCTCTTCAGCAGTGACCTTGTCACCGGCATCAACGACCATCTTGCGAGTCGAGTGCACCAGCGCGTCACCCTGGTTACGGGCAGCGGCCAGTTCTTCGAACTTGCGGTCTTCCTCGGCGTTGGCTTCGGCGTCACGCACCATGCGCTCGATTTCCTCGTCCGACAGACCGGAGTTGGCCTTGATCACGATCGACTGAGCCTTGCCGGTGGCCTTGTCTTTGGCGCCAACGTGCAGGATGCCGTTGGCGTCGATGTCGAAGGTCACTTCGATCTGCGGTACACCACGTGGTGCTGGCGGAATGTCAGCCAGGTCGAACTTGCCCAGCGACTTGTTCTGCGCAGCCTGCTTACGCTCACCCTGCAGCACGTGAATGGTCACGGCGCCCTGGTTGTCATCGGCGGTCGAGAACACCTGCGACTTTTTGGTCGGGATGGTGGTGTTCTTCTCGATCAGCGCGGTCATCACGCCACCCATGGTTTCGATACCCAGGGTCAGCGGGCTGACGTCCAGCAGCAGTACGTCTTTCACGTCACCGGCCAATACCGCGCCCTGGATGGCAGCACCCATGGCAACTGCTTCGTCCGGGTTGACGTCCTTGCGCGCTTCTTTACCGAAGAAGTCAGCAACGGTTTTCTGCACCAGCGGCATACGGGTCTGGCCACCGACCAGGATCACGTCGTCGATCTTGCTGGCGTCGATGCCGGCGTCTTTCAGGGCGATGCGGCAAGGCTCGATGGTACGTTGAACCAGGTCTTCAACCAGCGACTCCAGCTTGGCGCGGGAGATTTTCACGTTCAGGTGCTTCGGACCTGTCGCATCTGCGGTGATGTACGGCAGGTTGACGTCGGTCGACTGAGTCGAGGACAGCTCGATCTTGGCTTTCTCGGCAGCTTCTTTCAGGCGCTGCAGGGCCAGCGGATCGTTCTTCAGGTCCATGCCGGACTCTTTCTTGAACTCGTCGACAAGGTAGTCGATCAGGCGCATGTCGAAGTCTTCGCCACCCAGGAAGGTGTCGCCGTTGGTGGCCAGTACTTCGAACTGATGCTCACCGTCGACTTCGGCGATTTCGATGACCGAAACGTCGAAGGTACCACCACCCAGGTCATAAACGATGACGGTGTGGTCGCCTTTGGCCTTGTCCATGCCGTAAGCCAGAGCAGCGGCGGTCGGCTCGTTGATGATGCGCTTGACGTCCAGACCAGCGATGCGGCCGGCATCCTTGGTGGCCTGGCGCTGGCTGTCGTTGAAGTAGGCCGGAACGGTGATGACCGCCTCGGTGACAGGCTCGCCGAGGTAGTCTTCGGCGGTCTTCTTCATTTTTTTCAGCACTTCGGCGCTGATTTGCGGTGGCGCCATGTCCTTGCCGCCGGCCTGTACCCAAGCGTCGCCGTTACCGCCCTTGACGATTTTGTATGGCACCAGCTTGATGTCTTTCTGCACGACCTCTTCTTCGAAGCGGCGGCCAATCAGGCGCTTCACTGCGAACAGGGTGTTGTGCGGGTTGGTCACAGCCTGGCGCTTGGCCGACTGGCCAACCAGGATTTCGCCGTCGTTGGCATAAGCCACGATCGAAGGGGTAGTACGCGCGCCTTCGGCGTTTTCGATGACCTTGACGTTACCGTTTTCCAGAATGGAGACGCACGAGTTGGTGGTCCCCAGGTCGATACCGATGATTTTGCCCATGTTAACTCTCCCGAAACTTGAATTTGGCGGCAGCGGCTACTTCGGCCAACTGCGGTAATACTTGATCGCTTGACACCTAGATGGGGATGCCCGGACTAATTTCAAGCCTTCTCGTCGATAGAAGGTTGCGGGGCAGCCGGCGCCTTGCTGACCACCACCATGGCGGGGCGCAGCAGGCGGCCATTCAGCAGGTAGCCTTTCTGGAACACGTTCAGCACGCTGTTTGGCTCTACTTCGGCGTTTTCCTGCATGGCCATGGCCTGGTGGTGCTCAGGGTTGAACGGCTGACCGTGCGGGTCGACAGCTTCGAGGTTGTAGCGCTTGAGGGTGTCCTGGAACATCTTCAGGGTCAGCTCGACGCCTTCACGAATCTGCTTGACGTGCTCGTCGTCGGCGCTGGAGTGAGCCAAGGCCAGTTCCAGGCTGTCGATCACCGGCAGCAGGTCGCTGGAGAATTTCTCGAGGGCGAACTTGCGGGCCTTGTCGACTTCCTGCTCGGCGCGGCGAATGCTGTTCTGCGCTTCTGCTGCGACACGCAGGGACTGATCCTTGGCGGCGGCCAGCTGCTCCTCGAGCTCCTGAACGCGGGCGCCGTTATCCACTGCAGCGGCTTCTTCGGCATTAAGGTCTTTCTCGTTCAGCTGATCGTCAGCCATGGGTTCTCTCCTCCGCAATTTCTGTAGTACGAGCAAAGCTCGCCGTGTCTGCCGGCTATATGGGGCCTGAAAAACCAGCTTCAAGGGGCAAGGTGGTTTTCAGGGCCGCAACAGAATCTGCCAAGGGGCATTGGCAGGCCTGAAAAAAGTACTGTATAAATAACCAGACCTGACTTTCGGGAGCCGCCCCATGCTGGTGCACCTGTCCATTCACAATTACGCCATCGTCGAGCACCTCGACCTCGAAATCGCCCGTGGCATGTCTGTCATCACCGGCGAGACCGGCGCCGGCAAATCGATCATGCTCGATGCCCTTGGCCTGGCCCTGGGCGACCGGGCCGACAGCGGCGTGGTGCGCCCCGGCACCGACAAGGCAGACATCCTCGCCACCTTCGACCTGGTGGACATCCCCGAGGCGCATGCCTGGCTGACCGAGCGCGACCTGGACAACGACGGCCTGTGCATCCTGCGCCGGGTGATCACCGCCGAAGGCCGCAGCCGCGGCTACATCAACGGCACGCCCTGCCCGCTTGGCGACCTTAAAGCGCTGGGCGAACTGCTGATCGACATCCATAGCCAGCACGAGCACCAGTCGCTGCTCAAGACCGACACCCATCGCCGCTTGCTCGACGAGTATGCGGGCGCCGTCGACCTGGCCCGCCAGGTACAGCTGGCGGCCAAGCGCTGGAACCAGACCCGCCTGGAGCTGGAGCGCCTGTCCAATTCCGGCGACGAGCAGCGCGCCCGCCACCAACTGCTCAGCTATCAGCTGGAAGAACTGGACAATTTGGGCCTTGGCGAGCACGAACTGGAGCAGCTGGAACAGGAGCACAAGAACCTGACCAGCGCCGAAGCCCTGTTCGGCATCTGTCGCCAGGTCATCGACCAGTGCAGCGAGAGCGACTCGGGCAACGTGCTCAGTGCCCTCACCTCCTGCCTCAATCGTCTGGGTGCCGCCACCAACTCACCCAAGGCACTGGGCGAAGCAGCCAACCTGATCGCCAGCGCGCAAATCCAGGTCGAGGAAGCCGTGGGCGAACTCAACCGCTTCCTCGACAACTTCGATGCCGACCCGATGCGCCTGCAGGCCTTGGAAGAGCGCCTCGACACCCTCTATACGCTGGCGCGCAAACACCGCGTGCACCCCACCGAACTGCCTCACCTGCAGCAACGGCTGATGGAAGAAATCGAAGGCCTTAACGCCAGTGACGAGTCGATCGAGCGCCTGGGTGAAGAGCTTGCCGCCTTCGCCCAGCACTATAAAGAGAAGGCCCGCGAACTCAGCGGCCTGCGTCAGCAGGCAGCCCAGCAACTGGCGGGCGCCGTCGAACAGGAAATCCAGCGCCTGGGCATGCCTGGCGGTCGCTTCTGCATCGAGCTGACACCTAACGAGGGCTCCGACCTCTCACCCCATGGCCTGGAGCAGATCGAGCTGCTGGTCAGCGCAAACCCCGGCCAACCACTCAAAGGCCTGGCGAAGGTGGCCTCGGGCGGCGAACTGTCGCGTATCAGCCTGGCGATCCAGGTGATCACGGCACAGACCTCGCGCATCCCGACCCTGGTATTCGACGAAGTCGACGTGGGTATCGGCGGCCCCACTGCCGAAATCGTCGGCCAATTGCTGCGTCGCCTGGGCGAGCGTGGCCAGGTGCTGACCGTGACACACCTGCCACAGGTAGCAGCACAAGGACATCATCACCTGTTCGTACACAAGGTGCGCAACAGTGATACCACCCACACCGCCGTGGCCAGCCTGGGCAAACGTGAGCGGGTAGAAGAAGTGGCGCGGATGCTGGGCGGCATCGACCTGACCAAAGAGTCCTTGGCGCATGCGCGCAAGATGGTGGTTTCCGGCAAGGCTTGATGCTGCTCTACCAGGCCAATGCAGTCGTTGTGAAAGCGGCCTGCGTTGCCTTAAGACCCTCAGAAAGCACAAAGGCGACCCGAAGGTCGCCTTTGCTATTCATAACGATATAAATCGTTACTTCTTCTTACGCACGTACAGGACCAGATTGTGGTCCACCAGCTCGTAGCCATGCTCGGCCACGATTTCGCGCTGGCGCTTCTCGATTTCGGCATCCATGAACTCGATGACTTCACTGGTATCCACGTTCACCATATGGTCGTGGTGACCGCCATCGGCCAGTTCGAACACCGCGTGGCCGCCGTCGAAGTTGTGGCGAACCACCAGACCCGCCGCTTCGAACTGAGTCAGCACGCGATAGACGGTGGCCAGGCCCACATCTTCGCCAGCCTCCATCAGCGCCTTGTAGACATCCTCTGCACTCATGTGACGCTGCTCGGTAGAGTCGAGCATCTGAAGGATCTTTACTCGAGGCAGGGTCACCTTGAGACCGGCTTTGCGCAATTCGCTATTTTCAACCATGGTCAGCTTTCTCGCCGATGCTGCTTCGCAGCTTCTCTTAATACGGGTATGATCGGGGTTTACGTTGTCCAGCCAAGATAGTGGAAGTCGCCCACCGATGCAAAACACCAAGCTCTTGCTAACCAGCCTCACCCTAGTGGGACTGCTCGCACTCGCCGGTTGCTCGTTTCCCGGGGTTTACAAAATCGACATCCAGCAGGGCAATGTCGTCACGCAAGACATGATAGACCAATTACGCCCGGGAATGACCCGACGGCAAGTAAGGTTTATCATGGGCAACCCGCTGATTCAGGATACCTTCAACACCAACCGTTGGGATTACCTGTACAGCCTGCAGCCTGGTGGCGGTAAACGCCAGCAAGAGCGCATGAGCATCTTCTTCAACGAAAGCGACCAACTGGTCAGCCTGTCTGGCGACTTCATGCCGGGCGTAAGCCGCGACCAGGAAATCCTCGGCGGCAGCAGCGACACCACCGTCAGCCCAGCCACCGAGCCAGGCCAGGCCGAACAGCCGGCACCACAGCCGGTGGAAAAACCAGCCAAGCCTGGTTCGACCGAAGAGTCCATCCAGCGCGAAATCGATACCATCGAGACCACCCCAGTCCCGACGCCAGCACCGCTGGAAACCCGGTAATCGCACAGCAGATACAAAAAAGCCCGGACCTGGTCCGGGCTTTTTTTTGCGCCTTATCCGTCAGGCATGCAATTGCTTGGCGCGCTGGCAGAAGGCATCGACCAGGGTGTTGGCTGCCTGATTGAACAGCGGCCCCAACGTGGCACGCACGATCGGCCCGGCATAATCGAAGGACAGGTCCAGGCTGATCTTGCAGGCTTTTTCACCCAGCGGTTTGAACACCCACACACCATGCAGCTGAGTGAATGGCCCCTCTTCGAGGTTCATCTCGATGGACTGCCCCGGCACCAGCACATTGCGCGTGACGAAGTGCTGGCTCATGCCGCCCTTGGCCACTTCGAGCTTGGCCCGCATGTGCGTGTCACTGGCTTCGATCACCGTCGAGGCCGAGCACCACGGCAGAAACTCAGGGTAGCTGGCCACATCGTTGACCAGATCGTAGAGCGCCTGGGCGGGGTATGGCAGCAGGGCGGAGCGTTGAATATGGGTAGTCATCCAGGCGTCACTTCCAAGGCTGGGTGGCGGCGCTTCGCAGCGTGCCGAAAACAGGTTCTGTGCGTATGACAGGGGTTGTATTGTCCGGTATTCATTCCGGTGGCTCAAGCACACCGAAATCCCATAGCGGACGACGCGCGGACTTGCCTATAATGCCGCCCCTATGGCTAAGCAAAAAAAACATCCGACCGGGACCATCGCGCAAAACAAGAAAGCGCGACACGATTACTTCATCGAACACAAGTTCGAGGCCGGGCTGGTCCTGTCCGGCTGGGAAGTAAAAAGCCTGCGAGCTGGCAAGGCGCACCTGACCGACAGCTACGTGCTGCTCAAGGACGGTGAAGCCTGGCTGTTCGGCAGCCACATCACCCCGCTGACCACCGCCAGCACCCACGTCATCGCCGACCCCATCCGCACCCGCAAGCTGCTGCTGAACAAGCGCGAGCTTGAGCGCCTGGAAGCGGCCGTGGCGCAAAAAGGCTACACCTGCGTGGCCTTGGCGCTGTACTGGAGCAAGCACCTGATCAAGTGCGAAATCGCACTGGGCAAGGGCAAGAAGGAGTTCGACAAGCGCGACACCATGCGCGAGCGCGACTCCAACCGCGAGCTGCAGCGGGCTGTGCGGAACAAGGGCAAGGAAGACTAGATCTTCTTTCGCCTGTTCGGCCCTCTTCGCGGGTAAACTCGCCCCCACAGGTATATCACTGCCCTTGAAGGCTGTGAGAACCCTGTGGGGGCGGGTTCACCCGCGAATAGGCCAGCACTGCCACCACAAATCTCAACGCCCGCTACGCCGCTCTGCCCGCGCCACCCGCTGCGCCTCTTCGTGCGCCTCTTGCAGCACCTCCTGCACATACAGAATGTGCCGGCTGGACACCTCGCGCGCATCCTCCGCCCTGCCCTCGACAATCGCCAGGTACAGCTCCCGGTGCTGACTGATCAGCATGTCCCGGGTTTCGGTGCGCTGCTGGTACATGCCGCCAATGTTAGTCACCACGTTGCGCTTGAGCAGGTCGAACAACCCCCGAATGGTATGCAGCAACACTGCGTTATGGCTGGCCTCGGCAATCGCCAGGTGGAAGCGTGCATCCGCCGCGCCCTCCTCCGCCCGAGTCACTTCGTCGACCCTGGCATAGCAGTCCTGCAACACATCGAAGGCCGCCTTCAACCGCGCTCGGTCAGGCTCGGTGGCACGCTGGGCAGCATAGTAGGCACAGGACGCCTCCAGGGTATGGCGGAATTCGAGCAGGTCACGCTGCGCCTCAGCACTGTGCTCGAGCAACTGCAGCAATGGGTCGCTGAAGGTGGACCCCAGCGACTCGGCAACAAAATTGCCCCCGCCCTGACGGCTGACCAGCAGCCCTTTGGCCACCAGCTTCTGGATCGCCTCACGCAGTGACGGGCGGGACACACCAAATTGCTCGGCAAGGACGCGCTCGGCCGGCAGCCGCTGCCCCGAGGTCAGCGTGCCTTCCAGAATCATCCCTTCCAACCGATCGACAATGTCGTCGGACAGGCGCCGTTGGCGGACCTGATCAAAAACCATCACATGCTCTCCACAAACCCCCAGCAAATGTCAGGGGCGCCTATTCTCGCCGATCCAGGCCGCGCACACACCCATCAAGCCGCGATTTTCCCAACGCATCAGGTGCCCGCTCATCGGCACGCGACCAAAGTTTTGCGCAGGACAAATTGACACACCCACGACAGCGCTTTTAACCTAGCGACCAGCCATTGTAAATTGGTCTTACCAATTATCCAATGCCAGTGCTGACCAACAACAATTAGGGGCCACCCCATATGCAAACCTGGCAACAACTCTATAGCCCGCTTGGTAGTCTTGGCCTGTCCGCACTGGCGGCGGTCATCCCCATCGTGTTCTTCTTCCTGGCCCTCGCCGTGTTCCGCCTCAAGGGCCACGTAGCGGGCAGCATCACCCTCGCGTTGTCGATCCTGGTGGCGATCTTCGCCTTCCAGATGCCTGTCGACATGGCCTTCGCCGCCGCGGGTTACGGCTTCCTCTACGGCCTCTGGCCAATTGCCTGGATCATCGTTGCCGCGGTGTTCCTGTACAAACTCACGGTCAAGAGCGGCCAGTTCGAGGTGATCCGCAGCTCGGTGCTGTCGATTACCGACGACCAGCGCCTGCAAGTACTGCTGATCGGCTTCTGCTTCGGTGCCTTCCTGGAAGGCGCTGCAGGCTTCGGCGCACCCGTGGCAATCACTGCCGCGCTGCTGGTGGGCCTGGGCTTCAACCCGCTGTACGCCGCCGGCCTGTGCCTGATCGCCAATACCGCACCGGTGGCCTTCGGCGCCCTGGGCATCCCGATCATCGTGGCCGGCCAGGTCACCGGCATCGACGCCTTCCACATCGGCGCCATGACCGGCCGCCAGCTGCCACTGCTGTCGCTGTTCGTGCCGTTCTGGCTGGTGTTCATGATGGACGGCCTGCGCGGCGTGAAGGAAACCTGGCCTGCCGCGCTGGTCGCCGGCCTGAGCTTCGCCGTCACCCAGTACTTCACTTCGAACTTCATCGGCCCAGAGCTGCCAGACATCACCTCGGCACTGGCCAGCCTGATCTGCCTCACCCTGTTCCTGAAGGTCTGGCAGCCCAAGCGTTCGTTCAGCGAAGCCAAGGGCAGCGTCGGCGCCGCCGTGGTGCAGCCAAGCGGCAGCCAGCCTAGCCCGTACAGCTTTGGCGAGATCTTCAAGGCCTGGTCGCCGTTCCTGATACTGACCGTACTGGTCACCATCTGGACCCTGAAGCCGTTCAAGGCAGCGTTCGCCCCAGGCGGCGCGATGTACAACTTCGTGTTCAACTTCGCCATCCCACACCTCGACCAGCTGGTGATCAAGACCGCACCGATCGTTGCTGCGCCGACCGCCATGCCTGCGGTGTTCAAGCTCGACCCGATCTCCGCCACCGGCACCGCGATCTTCCTCTCGGCACTGATCTCCATGGCGGTGCTGAAGATCAACTTCAAAACTGGTCTTACCACTTTCAAAGAAACCTTCTGGGAACTGCGCTGGCCGATTCTGTCGATCGGCATGGTGCTGGCCTTCGCCTTCGTCACCAACTACTCCGGCATGTCCTCGACCATGGCCCTGGTGCTGGCCGGCACCGGCGCTGCATTCCCGTTCTTCTCGCCGTTCCTCGGCTGGCTGGGCGTGTTCCTGACTGGCTCGGACACCTCGTCCAACGCCCTGTTCAGCTCGCTGCAGGCCACCACCGCGCACCAGATCGGGGTCAACGACACCCTGCTGGTAGCGGCCAACACCAGCGGCGGCGTGACCGGCAAGATGATCTCGCCGCAATCGATCGCCGTGGCCTGCGCCGCC
Organism: Pseudomonas sp. NY8896; assembly: GCF_039634505.1. Taxonomy (NCBI): domain Bacteria; kingdom Pseudomonadati; phylum Pseudomonadota; class Gammaproteobacteria; order Pseudomonadales; family Pseudomonadaceae; genus Pseudomonas; species Pseudomonas sp. NY8896. The sequence continues at coordinate 1,362,020 of NZ_CP132350.1, read as the reverse complement.
ACCGGCCTGGTGGGCAAGGAATCGGACCTGTTCCGCTTCACCGTCAAGCACAGCCTGTTCTTCGCCACCATCGTCGGCCTGATCACCCTGATCCAGGCTTACTGGCTGACCGGCATGCTGGTTCATCACTAAAGTGAAAGGGGCCGGGCGCCATCGCGCGCCCGGCACTCCCCACAAGCAACGCTGCGAGAATCCATGATCATTTCTGCCTCTACCGACTATCGCGCCGCGGCCCAACGCAAGCTGCCTCCCTTCCTGTTCCACTACGCCGATGGCGGCGCCTACGCCGAGCACACCCTGCGCCACAACGTCTCGGACCTGGCCAGCATTGCCCTGCGCCAGCGCGTGCTGAACAACATGTCCGAGCTCAGCCTTTCCACCCGCCTGTTCGACGAAACCCTGAGCATGCCGGTGGCCCTGGCCCCGGTCGGCCTCACCGGCATGTACGCCCGCCGTGGCGAAGTGCAGGCGGCGCGTGCGGCGGCCGCCCATGGCATCCCGTTCACCATGTCCACGGTGTCGGTGTGCCCGATCGAAGAAGTGGCGCCCGCCATCGACCGGCCGATGTGGTTCCAGCTGTATGTGCTCAAGGACCGCGGCTTCATGCGTAACGCCCTGGAGCGGGCCAAGGCTGCCGGGGTCAAGACCCTGGTATTCACCGTCGACATGCCAGTGCCCGGCGCCCGCTACCGCGACGCCCACTCCGGCATGAGCGGCAAGAACGGCCCGCTGCGCCGCGTGCTGCAAGCCATGACCCACCCAGAGTGGGCATGGGATGTCGGCGTGATGGGCCGCCCGCATGACCTGGGCAACATTTCCAAATACCGTGGCAACCCAACCGGCCTTGCCGACTACATCGGCTGGCTGGGTAACAACTTCGACCCATCCATTTCCTGGAAAGACCTGGAATGGATTCGTGAGTACTGGGACGGCCCGATGATCATCAAGGGCATCCTCGATGCCGACGACGCCCGCGATGCGGTCAAATTCGGTGCCGACGGCATCGTGGTGTCCAACCACGGCGGCCGCCAGCTCGACGGCGTGCTGTCCAGCGCCCGCGCCCTGCCGGCGATTGCCGACGCGGTCAAGGGCGACCTCAAGATTCTGGCCGACTCCGGCATTCGCAGCGGCCTGGACGTGGTGCGCATGATCGCCTTGGGCGCCGACACCGTCTTGATCGGCCGCGCCTTCCTCTACGCCCTTGCCGTGCATGGCCAGGCCGGGGTGAAGAACCTGCTGGAGCTGTTCGAGAAAGAAATGCGCGTGGCCATGGTGCTGACCGGTGCCAAGTCGATCAGCGAGATCACCCGCGACTCGCTGGTACGCGAACTGGGCGCCTGACCGCCTGCAAGAACGACCGCCTGATTGACCCGGGGCATGTGGCGCACAGACGCCACAGCCCCGCGAGGAGATTGCATGAGCCTGCCCGCCGCGTTCCTGCGTGATGCCGAGCGCCTGATACCCGCCGAACGCCGCTTCGACGACCCCACTTCCACCCTGGCCTTCGGCACCGACGCCAGCTTCTACCGGTTGATCCCCAAGCTGGTGGTACGCGTCGAGTCCGAGGACGAAGTGGTCGGCCTGATCAAACTGGCCCAGCGCGAGCGGGTGCCGGTCACCTTCCGCGCCGCCGGCACCAGCCTGTCCGGCCAGGCCATCACTGACTCGGTGCTGATCGTACTCGGCGACAGCTGGGGGGGTAAGGAAATCCGCGGCCAAGGCGAGCAGATCCGCCTGCAACCTGGCGTGATCGGCGCCCAGGCCAACGCCTGGCTGGCCCCCTTCGGCCGCAAGATCGGCCCGGACCCGGCCTCGATCAACGCCTGCAAGATCGGCGGCATCGTCGCCAACAACGCCAGTGGCATGTGCTGCGGCACCGCGCAGAACACCTACCACACCCTGGCCGGCCTGCGCCTGGTGCTGGCCGACGGCACCCGCCTGGACAGCGAAGACCCGGCCAGCGTGGCCGCCTTCGAAACCAGCCACGCCGAGCTGCTGGAGGCGCTGGCCCGCCTGGGCCGCGAAACCCGCGCCAACACAGCGCTGGCCGAACGCATCCGACACAAATACCGGCTGAAGAACACCACCGGCCTGTCACTGAACGCACTGGTGGACTACGACCAGCCGCTGGATATCCTGCAACACCTGCTGGTTGGCTCCGAAGGCACCCTGGGCTTCATCAGCGCCGTCACCTACGACACTGTGCCCGACCACCCGCACAAGGCCAGCGCCCTGCTGGTGTTCCCCAGCGTCGAAAGCTGCTGCCGCGCGGTGACCGTGCTCAAGCACCAGCCAGTCTCGGCCGTGGAACTGCTCGACCGCCGCAGCCTGCGCTCGGTGCAGAACATGCCTGGCATGCCGCTGTGGGTAAAAGGCCTGTCGGACAACGCCTGCGCCTTGCTGATCGAGTCCCGCGCCGCCAGCCAAAGCCTGCTGCACGAGCAACTGCAACAGGTGATGGCCTCGATCGCCGACTACCCACTGGAACAACAGGTGGACTTCAGCGAAGACCCGGCCGTGTACAACCAGCTGTGGAAAATCCGCAAGGACACCTTCCCCGCTGTCGGCGCTGTGCGTCAGACCGGCACCACAGTCATCATCGAAGACGTCACCTTCCCCGTCGAACAGCTGGCCGAAGGCGTCAACCGCCTGATCCAGCTGTTCGACAAGCACCGCTATGACGAAGCGATCATTTTCGGCCATGCACTGGAAGGCAACCTGCACTTCGTCTTCACCCAGGGCTTCAACAGCGCCGAAGAAGTCGCCCGTTACCAGGCGTTCATGGACGACGTGGCGCAACTGGTGGCGGTGGAGTTCGGTGGCTCGCTCAAGGCCGAACACGGCACCGGGCGCAACATGGCGCCGTTCGTGGAGCTGGAATGGGGCCATGACGCCTACCAGCTGATGTGGCAGCTCAAGCGCCTGCTCGACCCCAACGGCATTCTCAACCCCGACGTGGTGCTGAGCGAAGACCCGGACATCCACCTGAAAAACCTCAAGCCACTGCCTGCCGCCGACGAAATCGTCGACAAGTGCATCGAATGCGGCTTCTGCGAACCGGTGTGCCCGTCCAAGGGCCTGACCCTCAGCCCACGCCAGCGCATCGTCATGTGGCGTGACATCAAGGCCAAGCAACGCGCCGGCATCGACACCCGCGAACTGATGCAGACCTACCAGTACCAGGGCATCGACACCTGCGCCGCCACTGGCCTATGTGCCCAGCGCTGCCCGGTCGGCATCAACACCGGCGAACTGGTGAAGAAACTGCGTAGCCAGGCCGCCGACCACAAAAAAACCGCCGATTGGCTGGCCGAACATTTCCACACCGCCCTGAGCGGTGCGCGCCTGACACTCACTGCCGCCAACACCGCCCGCAAGCTGCTGGGTGCCCCGCGCCTGGGCCGCTTGAGCGCCTCGCTGAGCAAAGCCAGCAAAGGCCGCCTGCCACAGTGGACCCCGGCCATGCCGCAACCCCTGCGCCCGATCAGCTTCGGCCCGGCCAGCAACGATGCCCGCCCCCGCGTGGTGTACCTGGCGGCCTGCGTTTCACGGGTGATGGGCCCGGCCTACGCCGACCGCGAACAAAGCTCGCTGCTGGACAAAACCCGCGCCCTGCTGGAAAAGGCCGGCTACCAAGTGGTGTTCCCCGACAACGCCGACGGCTTGTGCTGCGGCCAGCCGTTCGCCTCCAAGGGCTACCCCGAGCAGGCCGAACACAAGCGCCAGGAACTGATCAACGCCCTGTTGCACGCCAGCCGTGGCGGCCTCGATCCGATCTACTGCGACACCAGCCCCTGCACCCTGCGCCTGGTGCAAGACCTGGGCGACACCCGGCTGGACCTGTACGACCCGGTGCGCTTCATTCGCACCCACCTGCTCGACCGCCTGGAATTCACCCCCCAGGACGAACCCGTAGCCGTGCACGTGACCTGCAGCACCCAGCATCTGGGTGAAAGCCAGGCGCTGATCGACCTGGCGCGGCGTTGCAGCAAACAGGTGGTCATCCCCGAAGGCATTCATTGCTGCGGCTTTGCCGGCGACAAAGGCTTCACCACCCCCGAGCTGAACGCCCATTCGCTGCGCAGCCTGAAAGATGCCGTGCAGTATTGCAGCGAAGGCATCTCCACCAGCCGCACCTGCGAGATTGGCCTGTCGAGCCACAGCGGCATCGACTACCACGGCCTGGTCTACCTGGTAGACCGCGTCACCCGCCCCCGCAGCATCTGAAGGCTGGCACCTTCACCTTTGTAGGAGCGGCCTTGTGTCGCGATCGGGCCGCAAAGCGGCCCCACGATTTATGCACCCACGCTGACATCCTGGGGCTGCTTCGCAGCCCGATCGCGACACAAGGCCGCTCCTACACAGGTACAGCGCAAGCCCGGGCCAAGCACGGTCCAGTGGGAGCGGCTTCAGCCGCGAACACCGGCAAAGCCAGTGCCATCCCCCCCCTCTCATATCGCCCCGCCACCATCCCGATTGAACCCCCGCCAATCCCCCACAGTCCACCTTACAGGCCCACCTTCCAGAGGCCCCAGAGGAGACACCCATGAAAGGTACCGCGCTTTCGGCCCTGTTCGCGGCCGCCACCCTGCTGGCTTCGCCGGTGTTCGCCGCCGAAGACCTTTGCACCACCAACCTGCAAAAGATCGACGACAGCATGGCCACTGCCGGCGCCACCTCCGAGGGCCTGGACAAAGCCATCACCGAGCACGTCGACAAAGCCAAGGCCGCCCAGGCCTCGGGCGACACCAAGGAATGCATTGCCATCACCAGCAAAGTGCTGGAGCGCCTGGAAAAAACCGAGAAAGGCAGCGGCACCGGCAGCGGCGGTGCGTAAGCCCGAAGGCGGGCGACAGGACCGGCTGTCGACGTCGCCCGCGCAATGGCGTATACTCCACCCCACGCGCTGTAAAGGTGCGTTAGCGTAACGCTAGTGTGGGGCCGATTAGGATTCGACGCCGGTAGCGAAACTCTAGGTGCATGCCGAGTTGGTAACAGAACTCGTAAATCCACTGTTGCAACTTTTATAGTTGCCAATGACGAAAACTACGGCGCGGAGTTCAAGCTGGCCGCTTAAGCGGTCCTCTTGACCCGTTGCTTCTGGTAGCTTCGGCTCCAGCAATCACTAGGGGATGCCTGTAAACCCGAACTGATTGTCATACAGAACAGGATCGTCGCGTAGCACGTTGTGGGCGAAGTGACTAAAACTTACACAACTCATCCAAAGCACCCTGCCCGTCGGGCGGCTGCGGATTAAATCAGTAGACACGGCTAAGCATGTAGTACCGACAGCGGAGTACTGGCGGACGGGGGTTCAAATCCCCCCGGCTCCACCAAATAATCATCTAAAGACGTCCACGGACGTCTTTTTTTGTGCCTGTAACCCAGTAAATACGGGGCTTTCAGCGCTATCAGCGTCCACAGACGTCCATGAGCAGCCACGCCTTTTGGCATTCCAAATGGCATTCCAAGCCCGTAGGTGCTAATTTTTGGAATGCCAAAATCAATTCTGGAATGCCAATGTGCGCACAAGCTACCCGCCTCACTGAACTCAAAATCAAATCTGCCAAGCCTGCTGAAAAGGACTATGTTCTATTTGATGGCGGCGGGCTTCAAATGCGAGTGAGAAGCAATGGCTCCAAGCTGTGGAACTTCAACTATCGACACCCTGTGACGAAGAAGCGGATCAACATGGGACTGGGAACCTTCCCTGAAGTCTCGTTAGCGCAAGCACGCAAGGGTTCCATTGAAGCGAGGGAAGCACTTGCCCATGGCATCGACCCTAAAGAGAAACGGGATGCTGTGCTGCAAGCTAAACAAGCTGCGACTGAGCACACATTCCGGAATGTGGCGACGTCCTGGTATGAGCTGAAGAAAGATGCTGTGACGTCGGCCTACGCTGAGGACATCTGGCGCTCGCTAACGTTGCACGTATTCCCGGACTTGGGCTCCACACCGATCTCAGCCATCAGCGCACCTCAAGTCATCAACCTGCTCCGGCCACTCGAAACCAAGGGCAGCCTTGAAACCGTGAAGCGGCTGACGCAGCGGCTCAACGAGATCATGACTTACGGGGTCAACTCGGGACTGATTCACGCGAACCCGCTCAGCGGTATCCGCTCCGTCTTCAAGAAACCGAAAAAGAAAAACATGGCGGCACTGCCCCCCGATGAGTTGAAAGAACTCATGGTGGCAATAGCCAATGCCAGCATAAAAAGGACAACCCGCTGCCTGATCGAGTGGCAGCTCCACACCATGACCCGGCCAGTCGAGGCAGCAACCACCCGCTGGGCAGATATCGACATAGAGAAGAAGATCTGGACGATTCCTGCGGAGCGCATGAAGAAGCGCCGCACGCACATTGTCCCGCTCACGGAGCAGGCTCTCGCGCTCCTGGAAGCGATCAAGCCCTACAGTGGACATCGGGAGCATGTGTTCCCCGCAGACCGGAACCCTCGTACCCACTGCAACAGCCAAACCGCCAACATGGCACTGAAACGCATGGGTTTCGAAGGACGCCTGGTAAGCCATGGGATGCGCTCTATGGCGAGCACCATTCTCAACGAGCACGGCTGGGATCCTGAATTGATCGAGGTTGCGCTTGCTCACGTCGATAAAGACGAGGTACGTAGCGCGTACAACCGAGCAGATTACATAGAACGCAGACGCCCTATGATGGCGTGGTGGAGCGACCACATTCAGGAAGCTGCTACAGGCAACCTGTCGGTGTCAGCTATCAGAGATAATCAAGACAAAAAAGTCGTCTCGATACGTTGACCCAACGTCAGCTCTTCGCCAGAAGCGAGCTACGGACATGCTGCCACCTCACAGGGTGTGCCGATGGTGAAGGTCTCATCATGGGCGAGATCAAGACGATTTTCATACGGGACGTGATTGATGCGTTGTCTGCGTCTCTTGACCTGCCAGCCGGTCGCGGTAGGGATCCATAGCCCCATGTACTGTGGGTTCACCTGGATCAGCTTGCGCTCAGGACTGCCAGCGTTCCACATTCTTCAGAATGTCATTTTCGCCCTTCCTCATCCCTCTCAAAGCCTTCAGGACCAGTATCCGGTTACTTCTACAGCGATAGATCAATCAAAAATCGGATCCGAAAATATTTCAAACCTATATCACCTCTGTGAACGCCCCGCAGTATCGACTGCTGCTGGGGATTTTGCGTGCCAGCTTCTACCTCGGCACGCTCATCACTTGAGAGGATTTGCACATGTATACCCCTTGCCCAAGCTGTAACTCTGGACGCGTCATCACTAAAAATATCGGTAAACAAACGGGTGGTTTGATTGGCGCCGCAGGTGGTGCAGCCAGTGGCGCCGCCGGTGCCCTGTCAGGTGCGGAAGCCGGCGCGGTACTGGGTGTAGTCGGTGGGCCGGTGGGCATTGCTATTGGCAGCATCGCCGGGGCGATTTTGGGTGGTCTGTTCGGCGGGGCCGCGGGGGGCATTGCCGGGGCCACGCTGGGCGAGCAGCTCGACGACAAGGTGCTGGCCAATTACCAATGTCTGGAGTGCGGTTACAGCTTCAGCGTCAACCGTTAAGCCTTTTTGAACGGGCGTCGCTCGTTGATGAAACGACGCTCTTTCCCCTTCATCCGCAAGGAATCATTCTCATGGCTCATCTCGTTGAAACCATGGCCTACGCTGGCGCTACTCCCTGGCATGGCCTGGGCAACAACCTGCCCCGCAAACAACCTATTGAGGTCTGGCAGCGTGAAGCCGGCATGGACTGGGAGATTCAGGAAAGCCCGGTCCATTTTAAGTCTGACGCCATCGGCCACCTGGGCACCATCCATTCCTTCCCCGAGCAGAAAGTGCTCTACCGCTCCGACACCAAGGCCCCTCTGTCGGTGGTCTCGCAGCGTTACCACACCGTGCAGCCGAGAGAGGTGCTGGAGTTCTACCGCGATCTCACCGAGGTATCCGGCTATGAGTTGGAAACGGCCGGCGTGCTCAAGGGTGGTCGCAAGTTCTGGGCGCTGGCGCGCACCGGGCAAGGCGCAACGCTCAAGGGTAACGACCAGGTCAACGGCTACCTCCTGCTCGCCACCTCCTGTGACGGCACCCTGGCTACCACAGCAACGCCAACCACCGTGCGTGTGGTGTGCAACAACACCCTGACCATCGCCTTGGACGGCAGCAGCCGCGCCATCAAGGTGCCCCACAACACTCGCTTTGAACCGAAGACGGTGAAGAAGCAACTGGGCATCGCCGTCTCTGGCTGGGACGAATTTATGTATCGCATGAGGGCTTTGGCTGAACGCAAGGTGCAGTGGCATGAGGCGCTGGGTTTCTTCATGAACGTGATGTGTGAGACCAGCCCAACCGGTGCTCTGCCGGAGCAACTCCCCAATGAGCGAGCCCTGCGCAAGGTGCAGGAGTTGTACGAAGGGCGTGGTCGAGGCAGTCAGCTAGAGTCGGCACGCGGCACCGCTTGGGGCCTGCTGAATGCCGTGACCGAGTATGTCGACCACGAGCGCCGTGCCCGCAGTAACGAGTACCGCCTGGACTCGGCATGGTTCGGTCAGGGGGCGCAGATCAAGCAACGCGCCCTGGATGCCGCTCTGCAACTCGCCGCCTAACCCTCACTCACATCAATCCTCGCGCCCGGTCAGCCTTGTGCTGGTCGGGCGTTTTTATGCCAACAGGTAAAGACGATGAAAGCAACGTCATTGAATAGTAGCACCCGTAAGAAACGCCCTGCCCTGCGCCTGGTCAACACCAAGGAGCTGCCCCGCGAGGACTGGTTGCAGATCCGCAAGCAAGGCATCGGCAGTTCGGATGCCGCCGCTGCAGTGGGTCTGAACCCCTACAAGTCGCAGTTGGAGCTGTGGCTAGAGAAGACCGGTCGCGATGCTGGGCTAACGAAGGCCGATCCTCACGATGAGGAAAGCCCGCTGTACTGGGGCAATGTGCTGGAACCCATCGTGGCCTGGCACTACAGCAAACGCAGCCAGAACAAGGTTCGACGGATCAACGCTGTACTACAGCATCCCGATCCGGCGCTCCCGTGGATGCTCGCCAATATCGACCGCGAGGTAATCGGTGCTCCAGAGGTGCAAATCCTCGAATGCAAAACTGCCGGCATAAACGGGGCGCGCCTCTGGAAAGAGGGCGTGCCCGAATATGTGCAGTTGCAAGTCATGCACCAGCTTGCAGTCACAGGCAAGCAGGCCGCTGATGTGGCGGTGCTGCTCGGTGGCCAGCATCTGGAAATCCATCGCATCACACGCGACGAGGCGCTGATTGCTCGGCTGATTGATCTGGAACGGCTGTTCTGGGATTACGTCATCAGTGACACCCCGCCACCGGCCGATGGCACAGCATCTGCGGAAGCGGCATTGCGCTGCCTCTATCCCGAGGATAACGGACAGACCTTGGACTTCAGCCAGAACCCGGCGCTGACCAGCACCTTCCTGGAGCTCAAGTCAGTTCGTCAGAACATTGCTCAGCAGGAAACGCGTGAGGCGCAGCTCAAGCAAATTCTGCAGCAGGCCATGGGGGAAGCCACCCGTGCAGAGTTTGCTGAGGGCTACATCAGCTGGAAGAAATCCAAGGACAGCATTGGTCTGGATGTCGAACAGATGCTCAAAGACAAGCCCTACCTGCAGGCTCGCTACCCCAAGGCCAAAGCAGGCACTCGTCGCTTCCTGCTCGCCTGAAACAACCTGCTCACCCTAGCCACCCGGACCGTTCACGTCCCGGTGGCTTTTTTATTTTCAGATCAAGGAGCACCACCATGCTCAAAGGTTTAGCCATCACTCCGCCGGTACTCGGGCGCATTTCCATCGGTAAGATCGTCGAGAAAAACGGCAAGCGCCTGCCCGAGAAAGATGATCAGTTCACCATCACCTCGCAAGTCCAGAGCCGTGACGGCTGGTTACTGCATCCACTCAATGAGGAACTGCGCAATGGCCAGGATGGCAAGTTGCGCAGCATTCCGATCCGATTGCTGTTCAACGAACCGGACCTCAACTTTCGCGCGGACTACAGCCTGTTCGACCGTACCACCGGCAGACCGTTATGCGTCGGCAACGGTGAAACGTGCAAGCGTTTGACCAAGGACGGCATCCAGTCGCTGCCCTGCCCTTCACCCGATGGCTGCCCAATGGCCCAAGGCAATGCCTGTAAGCCTTACGGTCGGCTGAACGTGGTGATTGGCGATGACGACCCACTGGGCAGTTTTGTCTTCCGGACCACTGGATTCAACAGCATCCGCACCTTGGCAGCGCGCCTGCATTACCTGCAAGCCATCTCTGGCAATCGCCTGGCCTGCCTGCCATTGGAGCTACGCCTGCGTGGCAAATCCACCCGTCAGAGCCACGGCACGCCGATATTCTACGTCGATATCACGGTGCGCAGTGGACTGCCCCTAGAAGAAGCCTTGCTCGCCGCCAAGCAACTGGAGGAAACCCGGCAAGCCTCGGGCTTCGACCAGAGCGCCTTGGATCACGCAGCCCGACAAGGTTTTAGCAATGGCGCTTTTGAAGATAGCGAGGAGGACTCTGGCTCCATTGTCGAGGAGTTCTTTCCCGCTGCTGAAACCCCACCCAGCAACGCAGAGGCCCAACCGGCAGCGCCGTCAAAGCCCTCACTGACTCAGAAGCTGGAGGCTCAGGCTATCGAGCACAGCACTAGGCCTTCCGTTCAGTAACGCTCTGCTCAACCTCCCCAGCCTTCCCCATTCTTACAGGAATAGCATCATGAAATATCACAAGCTCAAAGCCGGTGAGGCGAGTGGCACCTACGTCATGGAATCACCCGTCACCGAGGCCGACATCCTGCGGATGGCACAACAACTGGCCATGAGTCGTTTGTCTAAAGGCCGGGCCTTGACTGAACCCAAGCAGGTCTTCAGCCACCTGCAAACACTGCTGCAGTACCACGAGTACGAAGTCTTTGCTCTGCTGCTGCTCGATTCCAAACACAGGGTTATAGGCTTTAGAGAACTGTTCAGAGGCACGCTGGATGGGGCTAGTGTGTACCCGCGAGAAGTGGTGAAGATCGCCTTGGAGCATAACGCTGCAACCGTCATCATGGTTCACAATCATCCCTCCGGCGATCCAGAGCCCAGCCAAGCCGATCGTACCTTGACCACTACCCTTAAGAACGCTTTGAACATGGTCGGCACCCGCATATTGGATCATGTGGTGGTTGGCCATGAAGGCTGCGTGTCGTTGGCAGAACGAGGTTATCTCTAGCCGACTCCGCATAAAAGGTTGCTCCTGGGAATACCAGGAGCAATCTTCAGGACGGGAAATCATTTATTTTTTGTTCTGAAGTGACTACACATCAGCCGAGAAAGCCGGATCGGCAGCTGATATCGAAATTATGAACAGGCTCCAGGCCCCGACAGCTGGCCGACGCTCTTGATCGACCGGTTGAAGGTACGCCCTTTGGATCTGGTTGGTGCCGATTAGTATATCCCTACTTGGACAGATCAACGGCTGTCGATACTGGCTCCTCCACGATTCATTAAGCAGGTCGGTGTAGGTGAGCAGTTTTCCTACGAGCAGTGCCTGCGTGAACCGCAGGCACTGCTCTCGGACACTAGATATCTCCCATCTGCCGATCAAACGACTGGCGGATCAAACCCATCACATAGGGCAGTTCATCGTGGCTAGTGAAGACGACTTCAACGTCACCATTCCCCCAACGTCCGAGGTTCGTGACATCTCGGCACAGCCCCTTAGGATCATCAATCTCATGGAATGGCATGTTGAGCGACAGTCGCAGTCGCTTGGCTTGTGGCACCATATCGACAAAATTGGTTTCTGCCTTGTATGCAATATACAGCTTGAGCACGTCCTCCTTGACGCATGGGTCAAGCTCCAAAACCGCAGCACGAAGGCTTTCGAAAAGATCACGCACGGGGCCGGATGACAAATGCGAGTGATCATCAATGCTGTACTGGCTGCTAGTCGGCTGACTCGATAGGCGATATGCATCGAGAATGTCCGCAGCCAGCCGTGGAGCATCCCAGACCCTCTCAGCATCCTTGGCCAGACGCTCTGCCCGGTACCTGATTGCCGCCTCGTCCCATTTACCCACATTGCCAAGCCCCTGATTCAGCCTGAGCGGGCTGTATGCGAACCCTATGGGGTGTCCATCCCGGTCGGTAACTTGGTCGCGTTTGAACGCAAACGGATGATCGCGGTACTCACTGTTGTAACCCGTTAAGGTCAGATTACCAAGAGTATGCAGCCATCTCTCCTGGACAACCTTCCAATCCTCGCCAAGTTCAGCCTTCCAGGTCGGAGAAAGCTCGGGATTCTGCGGAAGAATGTGCTCGATGGTGTAGTCTTCAACGGCGACACGCTCTTTTCTTCCATGATTTTCAAGACGACGCAACCAGTAACTGCGGCTACGGAAGTTGTAGAGGTCTCGCTGCTTGAGCTCGCGCTGAAACTCTTCATCACTGGGGAAGCGGCGGTACGAAGGCAGCAGCATGAAGCTGGCCTGCACACTTTCCAGATAGCGGTCTTTCTTCAGGGTGCGCGAGAGACCTGCGAATGTCTTGTTCAGAGAGTTTGTCGGGATGGCACAGACTGCTCGGCGAAATACATAGCCTTCCACCAAGCGTATGACCTGGCACAACTCATCGGCACTCAGGGTGTTTGTCTTGTAATCATGGTAAGCATCCAGCAGGAACGGGTATGAAACATCGACCTTCAGTTCACGAAGATCATGGAGAGCCTGCTTGAGCTGCGAGTGGCTTTCCGCACCAAGCGCAATAGCGCAGTAATAGGTTGCATAGGCATGAATATCAGCAACCAGCGAAGAAACATCGTCTTTCAGGTTGCGGGCGTAGTTCTTGAATGCGACATAGACCTCGCGGACATTCGGAATATCGCCCATCTTGGTCGTCAGGTAATGCCGCATAAAGGCATCAAAGTGCTGGGTATAAGCCGCCTGGCCGAAGGCTTTTTCCATGGGGCGCCAATAACTTTTATACAACTCCGTCTGCAGCGCAGGCTCCAGCCCCATTAGGATGTAGTTGCGAATCAGGTCGGCCTGACTGAGCTCCAGGCCGGTGGAGTTCATGCTTTCGAAAATCAGCTGCGGATTATCCTGACCACGATCAAGGGAGACATCGACGATGACCAGCTTCGCGAGCCCTTCACAGATCGCAACCAGTTCGGAACTATTCTGTCTCAGCAGGGACTGGAAAAGCTGAAAGTTCTCCTGAATGCGGGTGCTGCGCTCGGCAGGCATCGGCGCTTGCTTGAGGATTGCCAGCAGCGATTCCTTGTCGGTTTCCGAAAGAATCAGCTTGAAGTGACGGTCGCCGTCCTCATCGGGGTTGAGCAGATAGTAATTGCGCAGCTTCCTGGCCGAGAACGTCTCCAGCAGCTCATCAAGCGCCGCCAACTGATCATCAGGAAGACTCTCGATATGACTGGATAATGCAGCGATCAGCAGAGTACAGGTTGTCAGGCGCTGCTGCCCATCGATGACCAACAATGCTTCCGGACTGGTGACCGACGACAGGGCGCGCTCGATGTACACGATGGAACCGATGAAATGGGCATTGACGGACTTCTCACGCCCGGCACGATGGATGTCCGACCACAGCTGACGGCACTGTTCTTCTGTCCAGGAGTAGTTGCGCTGGTAAATCGGGATGACAAACTGCGGTGACTTGCGGAGAAACTTGAGCAGATTGGCTTCGGTCGCTTTCACTTCGTTCCCTCGGATATGCCTTTGCGGCCGGACCTCATCTTCAAAGTCCGCTCCGCGAACAGAAAACCCTTTGCTCCAGACACAGAAAGCACCTGGAGCACTGAGTCATTCGGGCCTATTGCTCAGCCCTACACCTTTCAGCTCACCACCGATACAACTGCCTTTACCTCAAACCTCAGATAGTCCATCAATCGCTTCGCCTCGGTTACTTCGCTGTGCGGGATCAGCAGATACTTCCAGGGCTTGCCGCCGACGCTCTTTGCGTAGTCGGAGGCATGCTTGGCCCACTGTGCAGCAGCGGCAGCCTTGGCCTGCACTTCCTGGGTCTCCAGGTCGCTGGCAGCCTTGGTTTCGGCGAGGAAAATACAGCTGTCCGTCTCCACTACGAAGTCCGGCACATACTCCGGCTGCTCAGCACCGAGCTTGTAGAATATCTGGAACTGCCCCTTAGCCGGCTTAAGCCACTTCAGGGCTTCACGCTCAAGGATCACGGCAAAACGCCGCTCGGTGTCCGAATCGAACTTCTGCAGCGGGTACAGGCAGCGGGTGAAGCCGCCGAACAGCATCTGCTTGATCCGGCTAGTCTCGGTGACTGTTTCGCGCACGCGGTGTACCGGTTGGTTAGCCGCTACCGTGTAGTTGCAGGGCTTGAGCCCGGTGAAGCCGCGGCTGACCTTGACCTCGTAGCCGCTGGCCTCTTCCCAGAAGTGCTTGTGCATTTCTGCATGGATCAGGCGGGCCAGATCTGCACCGTGAGTATCGAGGATCTCGTGCAGCTCGCTTTCGGCATAGTTCTGCTTCTGGTAGTGGGCCACCGCCTGCTCGGCCAGGTTGTAGAGCAGCTCGGCCTGAGTGAAATAATCCACGTCATCAAAGTCGATCAGCTTCTTGACGATATAGTCCTCCAGGCGCTTTTCGCGGATACCGCTTTCGCGGCTCAACGTGGACTGCTTGCTGGTGCGCAGCTCCTGCACAAGGAGCTCGCGCTGGCCCCGCTGGTAGTTGGGCAGATCGCCCAGCGTGAACGGATGGTAACCCGAGGTTACCTCGCCGGTCGGCACCACCGTGATGCGCGGAATATCGATGGTCTTCTGCACCACCACTTCGGCGGTTTTGGCCACCACCTCATCCAGATTCAGCTCAGGTGCAGTCGCGTCCTGTCCTTCCAACAACGAGCCCTGCTGGGGCTTAAGGCGCTCGGCGACTTCGGCCTTGATCTGCTCCTGCACCTCCTTCTTAAGCAAATCCTTGCTGCTTGGCACCAGATCACGGCGAGTTTCGTACTGGCCGATGACCTCCATCACCACACGGGCGGCCTGCCTCTCTGCATCAGTGGTGAAAATCGGCGAAGGCTTTAGTGTTTCGGCGTTCGCGCCTGTACTGCTTGCCTCGCCAGACTCGCTCTCTTGCTCAGCAGCCGGCTGCGCTGTGCCTTCGCTCAGGCCGAGCATCGCATGCGCACCGGACTGCACCTGCACGCTGGTCTTGTTATCGTCCGCCTTGGGCGCATCGAGAATTACCTGCTTGAGGCGGATTGGCGAATCGCCGCGGTTGGCCTCGTCGATAATTTCCTGGAACTTGTCGTGAGCGACGATGTTCAGGCGATCCACGGCCTCCACTCCGGTGCGTTTGCCATAGGGCAGGCGCAGGCCGCGGCCGATTGACTGCTCGATCAGCGTGCGTGCATTGGCGGCCCGCAGCGGAACGATGGTGTACAGGTTGGTAACGTCCCAGCCCTCCTTGAGCATATTGACGTGGATGACGATTTCGGTCGGCTCATCCACGCTCTCCACGGCCAGCAGGCGGGTGATCATTTCCTCTTCATCCTTACCGCTCTTGCTGGAGTCGACCTGGATGGCCTTGCCGCGATAGCGCCCCTCGAAGAAGACATCCGATTCCAACAACGCCAGCAGTTGTCCGGCATGGGCGGTGTCGCGAGCGATCACCAGCATGAAGGGCTTCACCACCCTGGCGTCGTTTTCGCGGGCGTAGGTCAGCAGCTCGGCCTTGGTCGCCTCGTGCAGGCGCACGCCGTCCTCCAGCTTGACCCGCTCCACTTCTTCCGGCGTATGCTGCCTGGCGTTGAAATCGCGTTGAGTGACCACGGCCGGTTCCTTGACGAAGCCGTCTTCGATGGCACGAGCCAGCGGGTAGTCCATCACGACGTTCTTGAACGGCACCGGCCCCTTGCTCGACTCCGTGAAGGGAGTAGCGGTCACTTCCAGGCCGAACAGCGGCTTGAGCTCGTTTATCGCCCGCATCCCGGCCTGGGCGCGGTAGCGGTGCGACTCATCCATCAGCAGCACCAGATCCTCCAGGTCGGACAGATGGTTGAAGTAGCTATCACCCAGCACCTCGCGCATCCGTTTGATCCGCGGCTCCTTACCTCCGCGCACCTCAGAGCTGATCTTGGCGATGTTGAAGATATTAATGCGAACCTCGCCGAACAACTCACCACCGAGGATGTTCTGCTGGTCGTAATTGTCGCCAGTGATGACCCGCGGCACATTGATCGAGAACTCGCCGATGCCCTTGAATACGTACTTGGGCGTGTTCGGGGTGAAGTCGTTGATCAGCTTGTTGTAGATGGTCAGGTTCGGCGCGAGCACGAAGAAGTTGTTGATCTGGTGCTCAAGGTGCAGATAAGCAATGAAGGCGCCCATCAGCCGGGTCTTACCCACACCGGTGGCCAGCGAGAAGCACAGTGACGGGAAGTCGCGCTCGAAGTCCTCCAGGGTCGGGAACTGTGCCTTCAGGGTATCGAGGATCGCCCGCACGCTCTGCTGATGTTCCAGCATCTCCGGCGCAGAGCCCAACGCCTGCACCAGCTTG
Source organism: Pseudomonas sp. NY8896 (assembly GCF_039634505.1). Lineage (NCBI taxonomy): Bacteria > Pseudomonadati > Pseudomonadota > Gammaproteobacteria > Pseudomonadales > Pseudomonadaceae > Pseudomonas > Pseudomonas sp. NY8896. The sequence continues at coordinate 1,345,492 of NZ_CP132350.1, read as the reverse complement.
CTCAGCGACTCGGCCTGCGGCGGGCGCAGCGACAGGCGCCCGGAAACGTGATGTTGAATACGCGAACTGCTCATACTGTCTTCCTTTGTTCCTTGTAGCCGGCAGGCTTTGCGCGGCTTTCAGGCATCACGCCTCGTCTTCACCAAATAGCGCGGCTTGTGCCGGCTCAGCGACCTTGCTCTTTTTGCCTTCTTTCACTGGCTCGGGCGCTACAACGGGTTGCTCAGCCAGCGGCAGGTTGGCTACGTTCAGGCTGTAGTCGTCGTGGCCCCACTCACAGCGCGTCAGCACCATCTTGGGGATCTTTTTCAGCGTCAGGTTCGGCCAGCGTGCTTCGGCCTGAGCAGCGTTCACGCCGTGGAAGGCGGCACAGCAAACCAGCAGGCTCTGCTCGGCCCCCACGTCATCGGCCAGTGCCTGTAACTGTTCGGTGGACAGGTTCTGGGTGGTGACGTAGATGAAATCGCGCTCGCTGGAATGACCGTGCAGCCACCAGTGGGCTTCCGAGGGCCCATAGGTGAAGCCTTCCAGCTTAGCCAGTGCCTCGGCCAGCATGGCGGCGTTGTACTCCGGATTGATCACCGAATTGCCCCAGCGGTCATTGACGATCAGTGTGGGGGCCAGCTTGTAGTAGCGGAAGCCACCGCCGCCCTGCCAGTTGACCACCTTGCTGATACCTCCTTGGTCGGTTCCGTCGATAACCTTCTGCATACGCGGGGTAATGCAAGTATCACAGTGCTCACCCAACTCGACCATGATCCAGCGGCGCCCCATCTTGTGCGCAACTGCGCCAGTGGTACCAGAGCCAGCGAAAGAGTCGAGTACAACATCTCCTGGGTTGGTCGCAATCGTTATAATTTGTGCAAGCAAACGCTCCGGCTTGGGAGTATCAAAAGGGATCTCTCCCGGGAAAAGGGCTTGAATCTCTCGCTTAGCCTCTTGAGAGTGCCCTACATCAGTGTGTGGCCACCAAGTCCTGGGCACCAATCCCTCTTGGACTTCACTCAAAAACAACTTCACGGCCGGATTATTGTCGCCACTCTCACCAAAAACGATCCTACCCTCATCAACCATTCGCCAAAATTGGTCCTCTAGCATGCGCCAATGGCTTCCCTTCGGAGGGCGCACCTCTCTCCCTGACGGAGTTTTAATTGTGTACATAAGCCCATCATGACGTTCACCACCTGCGAATATTGGCCCCAGACGCCAAGCCCCCCGTGGATCACCATCAAGATTCTTATATTTACCGGCACTTTCCTCTCCCCGAGGAAGAAGGTTTCGGACCTTCTTCCAATCCTGACCCATCGGGGAATACAAGAGAACATAGTTATGCGCAGGAGAAATTGCCGCAGCATTACTCCGACCATAAAAATTCTCCCAGACCATTGATGTAATAAATGCCTGACGTCCAAAAATCTCGTCACACAAGACCTTTAAGTAATGCCCTTCATTATCATCAATAGCGATCCATAAAGACCCATCCTCCGACAACAATCGTTGAATGATCTCCAGTCGATCCCGCATCAAGCCTAGCCAAATCGAATGCTCCAGCCCGTCGTCGTAATGGGTGAAGGCACTGCCGGTGTTGTACGGCGGATCGATGAACACACACTTCACCTTGCCGGAAAACTCCTGCTCCAGCGCCTTCAGAGCCAGGAGATTGTCACCGAATATCAACCGGTTATCAAAGATATCGTTTTCCGTCATGCGATGACTGGAGTGATACGACTTCGCCGGATCTTCCAGCAGAATGCGCGGTTCCAGCTTGGGACGCTTGTCCTTGCCGATCCAGGTGAGTTCGAGTTTTTGCTTGCTCATTGTGGTGACACCTTAGTTCTTGTGCAGACCAAGCCTCTCGAAGAGCACGCGATTTCTCCGCGCTGCGTCCTTTATAAGCTTGTCATAGGAAATTATTTCAACGTATCCGTTGCCGCCCGTGAGCGTCTTAAAATAGCCTTCGCCGTCAATCGACTCGTGATAGTTCATGCGCATCTCTCGCTTGAGAGAAGGCGTTAAATCTGCAATCAAATAGCCAAAAAACCGAATACCGCGTGCGTTGATGGGTCTTCCATCCACGTCGTCTAGTTTGCTCTCTTGAATCTCGACAAACCTCTTGATGATCTGCTGGGCGGGATCCGTCTGATAGTCGTCACGACCGGGGCGTTTGAACTCAATTACAACAATCGCCCCCGTGGAGTCCTCTTCTTCCCGTACACCGATGGGGGTGTCGTAGAAGAAGGCGCAGATGTCGGGCTCCTTGCCGGACGTGTCTTCAAGGCCCTCGATCGATTTCAGTTTCTTATCTGAGGTGAGCAGCGTGTGATAACAAAGCCGTTCGTCAATCACCCAAAGGTTTTGCTGCTCAAAGAAAATATCCTTCGAAGTTGCACCCATGGGGAAAAGCATCTTGTGCAAAACCCGTTCAAGGGGGTATTTGTTGTCCGAGCGTCGCTTCTTGAGGCTCAGTGACACCAGGTCAAGAATCGTCCGACGATGAGTGATGTACTTCGCAAGCTCAGCCTTGCCTAGCTCGTTAGCCTGTTCGGCGAGCGTTTGGAAGCGTTCGGCGTACTGTTCAAACGACTCACTCTCAAAGTAGGTGGCCGCATGACGCAGATCCTTGCGAACACTGTCTTCAACGTCCCGTTTGACATGCAGGAGCGCTTCATCCAGCTTCTCGTCTGACAAGCCAGGTTGAATCCTCTGCTCAATGATTTCTCGGTAGCGTGGATGAGTCAGCGCCCTGTACTCGGGCGCCTGTTCGACGAATTTTTCGATCTGGACGCGCTTTTCTTCATTGGTTGACTTCAGGTCGCCAGTGAGCAAGGGTCGCAATGCGCCGGTGATGCCCTGGTTCAAGGCGCGACGAGAGACAAGCGTCTGCTCCAGCTCGGGCTCTTCATCGCTCTGGAACGCGATCCGCGTGCGCTCCTGGTTGGCGTGGTCGTCCAGATACTCCCCGGTCACCAGCACAATGAGGGTGTACGGCGACTGCTCGTCATCCAGAAACTTCTCTGGCAGCTCCGGCAGCAGATCACGCAGCTTGGTGGTGGTGACTTCGCGCCCGTTGGCGCACAGGTTCAGCTCATGACGCGAACGGCCATCACGGTGTCGATAGGCCTGCAAGGCGAACGTGTGGCCGGACACATCGAAGAACTGCTCTTCAATGTGGGCCAGCACCGTGGACTGAAACAGTGCGTGCAGGTCAATCGGCGCGTGACCAGGTAATTCCAGCGTCATCGGCGGGCAGGAGCGGGCCGCAAAACGGATCAAGAAATGCGTGATCACGCGCTCGGCAATCATCTCGGGCTGTGTGGGCCACCCAGCGCGATACTTCTCGTTCATGCCCCGCAGAGAAGTCGTCGTGCCTGGGGTCAGTTCGACCTCGGTCGTGACATCCGCGCCCTTAAGCTCATCTTCGATGCTAAAGTCGAACTCACGCAGCAAGGCTTGCCGCTCGCGCTTGAAGACGCTGCGAATGCGGACGGATGAGAACACTTTCAGAAAGGTAAAACGGCCAACACCTCGCCCACCAAGCTTCACCTTTGACAGCGTGTGGGCCTCTTTAAAAGAGGCCAGATTTTTGTCATTGAAGCCGACGCCGTCGTCAATGACATCGAAGCCGTCTACGATCAGCGTCCCGTCTCCGGCCTGGTGGGCGAGATCATGGGAAGCAACCAGACGAATACGAATCGAGTGGTTGCTAAAGCCGTCTTGATGCTCTTCGATAGCATCGACGGCGTTAGAAATGGCCTCATAGAGAGGCATCATGGCCTTGGCCTGGGAAAGCTCCAGCCGGTCTACCAGACCTTTAATGTTAGCTTGCACTACTGATTTTCTCCCTGGCGTGACGCCTCACTATCAGCACTCAGCATGAAAATATGCGCAGGCCCATATAAGAGCATGTTAGTGGTATTTCCCAGAGCGATTATTGAATGCAGGCTTGGTGCCTTCCAGTACGGTCACAACCGCACTATTCAGTAGTGGGTTTTCCAATGAGCCAGACACATAGTTGATGCTGCAGCTTGAGGCTCGGTCAAAGGATGCATGAATAATCTGCTCTGCATCACAGACCACCGCCAGGTTCGGGTTATGGGTAACCATGATGATCTGTCGTTTCTTTTTGGCCTCGGTTAGCACCGGAACCAAGAGACGGAACACGGTTTCGTTGTCAAGATTTTCTTCGGGCTGGTCCAAGATGATGGGCGTCTTGCCGTTGTCCACCAGCAAATAGAAGATCAGCAAAAGCGCGCCGCGCTGGCCAGGAGACAGCTGCTCAATCTGCGTATCTTGGAAGAGCAGTGAATACCTTGGCTCGAGAAAATCGAGCCCGAAAATCAAGTCGTAGACCGAAATGGCCGATTGGTCCTTCTTCAGTAGGCTGGCAATACCGACCCCAGCACCAGGTCCCTTGGCCGCCTCTTCAAGGGTTTCATGTAAGGCCTTCGCAAAGGCCAGGGCGCCCTCCTTGGTGTTCAAGTCGTGACTATCAAAGAGCTTCGTGACTGTTAACAGCGCCTCGTCTTGGCCACGCAGCACACCTGACGTCTGCTTGATCAAGGCGAAGAGGCGCTCCGCGATGGCCTCTGCCGAAGCGGCCAGCGTCGCCTGAAACTGAAGCCGGTAATCCTCGCGGATCAAGTCATTCGCCTTGATCAAGTCTTGCACTGGCTTGAAGAGTTCTTCTCGCGCCTTCCGCTGCGCATCCAAGGAGTCGAATATCTCGGCCGTCAGCTGAAGTCGTGCAGCTTGCAGTTCCTCACGCTTGGCAGGCAGCTTCTTGATCTGGGCCAGTCTGGTTTCCAAGCCCACCTTAGTGTCTGGATCCGTCGGCGTGCCGGCCAGGGCATCCAGCATCTTAGTCCACTCAGCGAGCTGGTGCTGGTATGTTTCGAACTGCTGCTGACGGGCGTTGAGCTTGGTAGCGTGGGCCTTCTTCTCTTCCCCGAGGGTCTCGAGGGCGCCGGCCAAAGTGCCCGCCTCGGCCTGAAGAGTCGACTGCTGTTCTGTGAGGACAGAGGACCGTTCATCGAGCAAGTTAGTCTTGATATCCAACTTCGCGACGTCGCTCCAGTTCAAGCCCGCGAGCTCGAGGTCTTGGGCAACTTGCTGCTGGGTTTGATCGAAGGAGCGCTGAAGTAGTCGCAATTGCTCTTTCGCGTTGGCGAGAGCCTTCTGTTTCTTGGCGATCGACGTGAGTTCCGCCTGAATATCCTGCGTGCGCTTGGTGGAGGCGTCGATCTTCTGAGCCGTGGCCGCAAGCGCATCAGCTGCTTGCTTCTGCTCCGGCTCCATCGTTTCAGGCGGTGCTGCAACCTCCGCGGGTTTGATCTTCTGGTGTTCCTCGATCTCCCGCATCTTGACCAGCAGCTGGTCCGTCAACTTCTTCTCCTCAATCGGCTGCAGCTGATCTTCAATCCGCGCGATGGTGGCATTGACGATCCTCAGCTCCTTGCGGTATTCACCAAGTCGATTTCTCAGCGCTTGCTCCTGCTGCTCAGTCAGCTGATCGAAATCGAGGGCGCCAAGACGCATCTCCTCACTGGTGTGAGAGAAGATGACGGCCCGCAGCTCCTGCTCAAAGGCGTCCGATTTGCCAGAGACGTGATCGTTGCAAAGCTCCTCAAAGTAGTTCTGAGGGATGTATCGAACCAGCTCTTGTTTGTCTTCTGTCGGAGGCTCGTCAAGTGGACGAGCCTCGATACTCTCATCTCGCCAGGTCAGAGTGCCCGTAAATTGACGTGCGGGATCTCCACTCTTGCCCAGAAAGCGATCACGCTTGAGAAAACTGAAGTGCTTTGCTTGCCGCGAATGTCCAAGGGTCGCGATGACATCGGCCAAAGCGCTCTTGCCGCTGCCCTTGTTGCCGATGATGGCGACAAGGTCCGGATTGATCGGCAGATCGCAACCGTGCAGCCAGTTGCCGATACCAGCCTTAGTGCCTGTCTTGGCGACTTCGATTGACTCAATGAAGTGAGTTTTGCTCGTCTCCACGGCATGGAGCTTAGGGGGCTTCTCCCCAATAAACGACCGCTTGGCCGGCTCCAGGATTGCCTGCTTGAGTCCGTGGAAAGACAGGTCTGCCTTGATCCAGGTCTTTTTACCTGATGGGAAGTCGCCGTACCCGCGGCGGTCGTTGTCACCTGCCACGCCGACGAAACAGTGCGCATCGCTGCCGGAGACGACGAGCCTCGGGATGTTCTTGAGGCCATGCTTGAAGTTGCCGATCCAAGCTTTGTTCTTCGGCGTTTCCTCGCAGAGGAACGCAGCTCTGAGGTCGGCATTCCGTGACTCAAAGATGGGAGACGACTCAAGGAGACCGAGGAAGTAGGCGTAGTGGTCCTCCCACTTCACCTCCGTCAGGCCATCACTCGTATCGAACGGCATGAAGCCAATGGCCTGTCCGTCAGGAACCTTCTTGATGGCGGCCTTGTAGCTATCGGCCTTCACTTCCGCCAGCTTGTACCCTGCCATCAGGGCTTCTTGAGCATCGCTATCAACAGCAACCTTCTTGTGGCCCTTCTTCATGAGCATGTCGTCGGCGGTGCCGCGCGCTAGGTCGATCAGAGACTCCTTGGACACGGACCTGTCCGTACGCTCAAGCTTCAGGTCAGACAAGAACTCGCGCAGATGGTGGTCGGGAATAGTCTCCGCGAAAATGACATGTGCGTTGAGGCGCTTAGTTGTCGGGGCGGAAAGTCGCAGCTCGATTCCCGGAAAGACCGTCTTCTTCAGCACAGGCGCGCCAGCTTCGGCCAGCCGGTTCTTGAGCGCGAACCATCCGTCAAACGTCCAGTAGTCCATGATTGCGAATGCGGCAGGTTCGGCAGCATTCATCGCATTGATCATTTCATCGATCAGCGCCCGATTTTCCGGTGATGACAGATCGCCCTCGAACTTCTTGCCCGTCCAGTGGAAGGAGGCCGGCGTGTGTACGTGCAGATCCCACTGGCGCCAAGCCGAACCACGAGCCATTTCCCTATTTGACATCAAAGTAACTCCCATTCCACAGTAAACAGCGTCTGCTCCACCACATGGTGCTGAAGTTGAGCCTCCAACTGATCTATCAGCGCGTTGCGTTCTTCTTCGATCTCATCTTGGCGGGCATACAGCTCACGGCGCAATTTACTGCGCCTGCCTTCCAGCTCACGTTGCTGCTTCTGGTAGCCGAGCTTCTCTTCCAGCGTCGCCGCGGTTGCCGCTGTACGACGCAATTCCTTAATCTCACTATCTATTGACTTAATTTCCTGCTCCAAGCCCAGCTTGAGATCGTCGGCCCAGGCATCGAGCTTGGCGACTTCCTGCTCAAAGTAACCCATATTGCGCTGGTTGATCTCGCCCAACAGCTGATGCTTGCGCTGCTCCAGGTCGTTGGCCAACTGTGCCGCTCCGGCTGCTGCATCACCATGTTCCAGACGTGCCGGCAGGCGCAGCAGCTTGCCCGGATCATCCTCGGGCAAGGCATGACCGTCAGCCGTGACGGCTGAAACCACCAGATGCTGCTCCAGGCTCCCCAGCGCCTCGACGGAAAACAGTTTCAAAGTCAGCCAGCCGTGCTGGCCACGCAGGGGCTCCAGGGTGCTGATCCGAGTACCATAGGCGGCGTAGTCGAGTACCAGTCTGGCCGCTGGTTGCTGATCGAGCTGACGGTTCTTGGCCTGATCGATCACCCAGACTGCCAGTGGGTGGCCGAGACGGTACAAATGCGACTCACCGCCACGGCGCGGCAGTTCATAACGCCCTAAGGAAATGCTGGAACCACTGCCGGCCGGCAGCCTGTGAAGCTCGAAGCTGTCACCTTCAAAGTGGGCGTAGTCGTCAAGTTCGGCGCGGGTCAGGTCGAGCAGCAGGCGTTCGAAACGGTTGCGAGTGGAATTGCTGTCTTCGGCACGGATGCGTAGCTTGTCCTGCACCTCTTCGTCGAAGTTTTCCAGCAGCACCTGACGGGTCTTGAGCATGGCTTCGCTGATTTCCCCGGAAAGTTGCAACTGTAACTGCTCGAAGCTGCGGCGGATTTCCTCTGGGTCTCGGCAGTTCTGATAAATGTCAGCAATGCGGCGCTCGAAGTCGACACCGGAACCGATGGAGCCAAGCACCTCGTCGCTTGCGCCGAAAACGCCCTCGAACAACTGAAACTTCTCGGCCAGCAGTTCGTAGACTCGTGCATCCGCCTCGTTGCTGCGGTCGACAAAGTTCACCACCACCACGTCATGCTTCTGGCCGTAGCGGTGGCTGCGTCCGATACGCTGCTCAATGCGCTGTGGGTTCCAGGGCAGGTCGTAGTTGATCACCAGCGAGCAAAACTGCAGGTTGATGCCTTCAGCCCCCGCCTCGGTGGCAATCATGATGGTGCCGCGCTCCTTGAAGTACTCGACAAGTGCGGCACGAGTATCGGCAGTCTTGGAGCCGGTGATTCGATCACTGCCAGCATGGCGCTGCAGCCAGTCCTTATAAATGCGCTGGGCCGTGACATCGGTATTGGTTCCATTAAACAGAACGATGCCATCGCCATAAGCTGTATCGGCCAGCAGCGACAGAAGGTAGTCCTGGGTGCGCCGCGACTCGGTGAAGATGATAGCCTTGCGAGCGGCTCCAAGCCGGTCGAGTTCCGCAAAGGCACGCTCTAGTGCGACCAGCAGCGCCTTGCCCTTGGCGTTCTCACGGATGCTGGTGGCCAGGTTCTTGAAATGCTGCAGCTCAGCGATTTCAGCCGCGATGGCGTCCCGCTCACTAGCCGAAAGGGCCACTGCCTCATGGTTATCCAGCTCTTTTTCGCTCTCGTCGGCCAACTCATCGAGGCCTTCGTAGTCTTCGTCCAGCGTTTGCGTAAGGTCGATGACTTCAGCCGCCTTATCGAGATTACCCTGCAGGCGTCTGGCCATGGTATCCAGCGCACCGGCGATCGCGTGAGTCGAAGACGCCAACAGTTTCCAGAGCACCAGAGAAATCAGTTGCCGCTGACCTTCGGGTAGGGCGTTGAGGTTCGGCCGGCGCAGGTAGTCGGCCACCAAACCAGACAGCTCGCGCTCTTCCTGACTGGGGGCGAACTCCTGAACAATCGCCCGTCTTGCTGTGTAGGGAACGTACTGCTGCACTTGACGACGTAGAGTGCGCTTGCAGATGCTGCCCAGGCGCTGACGCAAACCGCCAAAGGCCTGCGCCCTGTCGGTATTGACGAACTGGGCGCGGAAGCTGTCGACATCACCGAAAACCCGATCATCGATCATACTCACCAGCCCGTACAGTTCGAGCAACGAGTTCTGCAGTGGAGTTGCGGTCAGTAGCACCTTGGAATGCACATGGGCTAATGCGTCCTTCAGTGTCTTGCCAATGACGTTGTTGCTCTTGTAGACGTTGCGCAGACGGTGCGCTTCATCCAGCACAACCAGATCCCAGGCAATGGCCTTGACGTCCTTCGCCTTGGCTTTGGCGAACTGATAAGAGCAGAGCACCGGGCCGTTGGCGAACACGAAAGGGTTTCCGACGCCTTGCTTGCGAAGCGCGTTGTAGCTCTTGGCTTCCAGAATCAGACCTTGCAGATTGAACTTGTCCTGCAACTCTTGGTGCCACTGCTTGCGCAGATTAGCGGGAGCAATGATCAAGATGCGCCGTCTCCGTTCGGCCCAGCGCTGCGAGATCACCAGTCCGGCCTCGATGGTTTTGCCCAGGCCCACCTCGTCAGCTAGGATCACCCCGCGTGACAGGGGATTGCGACAGGCAAAAAGCGCTGCATCGACCTGATGTGGATTGAGATCCACCTGAGAGTCGACTAACGTCGAGGCAAGCGACTCAACCGAATCGCCAGCCGCTCGTCGGGTGAGAAGCCATGCGTAGTACTGACATTGGTGCTCAGTAAGGCGGACTGAAGCCATCTTATCCCTTCAAACACAACTCAAATAACGTGAATCATCGCACGAACTGTAAGCACACGGGCAAACCATCTTGCACAGCTGCGCCAGATTGCCCCTATCAACAGCAAGGCCCCTATAAAAACCGCATCCCACGCAACCATGCCCCCTCCATAAGCTCAACACCCCGAAGACAGCAAGACGATATGTAGCAAAAAAAGACACGTCTATAATGTAGGCTTATACAGGTAAAGAAATCGAGCATATGGAGAGGGCATGAAACGCAAGCAATCCATCGAACAGGTTCGCTGGGACCTAGCCCTTCGCTATCGCCTGATTGAAACCGTAGCCTGGTGGGGAGGCCGGCTGACCACGGGACACCTGATCCAGAGCTTTGGCATCAGTCGGCAGCAGGCATCGAAAGACATCAATACCTACCGGTTCGCTGGATAACCAAGCGAGGCGCATCACCAAAAAATGCGATACGCCATCACTAAAAATAAAGCCTTCGCCAAATGCTTATTGGCGAGAAAATAGCTTGGCCGGCTTTCGTTCTATCCCTACCGCTTGCAGTCACACGTGCAGCGCCTGAATACTGGTTAAGCATACAGGTAAATATTTCAATCATGCACCTCCGCGCAAGGCCCTGAAATGAGCACTGCATCTGAAGAAAACCCCGGGATATGGGCGTTTTGTTGACAGTTTACCATGCCAAATCAAAGTGCCATCATACAGACAGAACAGATAGCGCCGATCTATTGGTCACCCAACGCAATCTCATCCGGGAAGCGATATGCCATCAGTTATTGGGCATGCGCGATCAACACCCTACAGACAAGGACGTGTGCATGCCTTTGCCCTCCCCTTCCATTGCACTCAATGCTTCTGTAACAAGACCACGAGCCAAGCAGTGACGCACTGACCTCGTGAACGGCCCTGAACGCGACCCGAATGCGGCAACTGCGGTTGTAACCTTCTCGGGCCGGCCCCCTTCTCGCACGACGAGAAAAGACCAGCGATTACTTGAATATCCCAGCGCATAAGCCTCTGTGTACCCTATGCCATGCCTTCGCGCAGACCATCAACACTTAAAGGAATATCACCATGCTCGAAAGCCAGAAAGAGTTCGCCACTTACTTGAAGAAAATGCAGGTGCTGCTCAATGACCAAGCGTTTTCATTCGATCAGTCATTGCTTCCAAAAGTGATGGAGACCGAGCTTGTGGTGCCCGTAATCGGGGCCTTCAGCGCCGGTAAAAGCTCGCTGTTGAACGCGCTGATGGGCCAGGACATTTTGCCAGTTGGAATTGCGCCGGAAACTGAACTGGCGACCGAACTGCGTTATTCATCTGAGCCCTATCTGCTGGCAATCAAACCCGACGGTGTGCAGGAACGTTTGCCTGTTGAAGCGCTGAGTACCATCAATCGTCGTTCCAGCGAGTTTTCACACTTGCGCCTGTACCTCGACAGCGAGGCGTTGAAAGCCATTGCGCCCCTGGTGCTGGTCGACATGCCGGGCTTCGGCTCATCGCTGGAAAACCACAATAAGGCCATTGCTTACTACCTGCCGCGCGGTGTGCACTTCGTGGTGCTGACCAGCATCGAGGACGGCAACATTACGCAGTCGATGCTGCGCAAACTCGACGAGCTAAAAACCTACAACACCGATTTCACCTTCCTGCTGAGCAAATGCAACCTGCGCGCCGCCGACCAGGTTGAAGACGTGCAGGCCTACATTGACGACCAGCTCGGGGTGTATTTCGGCGAGCACTACCGCAGCATCACTATCGGTAACCGTGGTGGTGAGGAACTGACAAATGCACTGACCGCATTGCAGCCTGACGTGCTGTTCTCGCGCCTGTTCATCGACATCCTCAAGGACCAGAACTTCGAAGTACTGGCGCAGATCAACCTGGCGCTGAGCATGCTGAAAAAGGACAAGGCCGAGAGCGAGCAAACCGCACGCGCACTCGAGCAGGCCTTGGCAAAGCTGCTGGAGCAACGCAAAGACGTCGAGTCGGACCTGAAAGATCGCTACTCGGGAAAAATGCTCGACCGTAGCCTGCGCGGCCTGGATAACGCGCTTAATGACTCCCTCGACGAGCTGGTCACCTTGGGCAGCAGCAAGAACCCGAGTGCCCTGTCGAATGCACTCTCCGACATCATCCGCAGCAGCCTGTCCAGCACGATCAAATCTGAAGTGCAGGACATCTCCACCAACATGGTCGACCGGATTGCCAGCAACCTCAGTGCCACCAGCAGCCAGATGTCCGTACTGGACATCAGCGGCAACTGGAGCGAGGAGCTTTCCCGCAAAGTCAAGTTTTCGCTGGAGCGCACCACGGAAATGCTCAGCGACTGGTCGACACGCCTGAGCAATCGTGCCGAGGAAGACAAGAACAGCGGCGTCATGCTCTACCGCAGCCTATCTACCGTGCTCGCTGTCACCACCACCGTGGTCAATCCGCTGGTAGAGCTGGTGATCATCTTCTTGCCCGAAATTCTCAAGATGTTTAACGGTGGCGGTAACGAGCGCGAGAAGTTTCGCCAGAAACTGACCGGCGAAGTGTTCCCCAACATCAAGGCGGAACTGCGCGGAAAAATTCCTGCAGTCATCGACGAGCAGCTCAACGCCATGCTGAAGAAGATCAGCGACGGTTTCGAAGAGCAGATCACCAAGCAAAAGCATGTGATCGACTCAATTGCACAGGAAAGCCTGCAGCTTGAAGCACAGATCAGCGAGAAGACTGCTGTGCTGGAAAACCTTGCCACCGCAGTAAAAGCCGCTGCAAACGAACACCTCTACAAGTAAGGCGAACGACCTAATGGATTACCAATCACTCGTCGCTTTTAGCGAAAGCCTGCACACGCTGGCAGCAAGCAACCAGGACCTGTTTGAGCGCGAAATCGAGCAGTTCAAGCGGCTGAACGGCATCGACCAACCGCAACAGCTCGCGCAAGCGTGCCAGACGTTGCAGGACCAGAACCGGCTGATGAACATCGGTATTGTTGGTCGTGTGAAAGCCGGAAAGTCATCGCTGCTCAATGCGCTGATTTTTAATGGCGAACCGATCCTGCCCAAGGCCGCAACACCCATGACCGCTGCACTGACCACCATTACCTGGGGCGAAGTGTTCCAGGCCAAGGTTGAGTTCTACAGCGAAACGGACATCGCCGCGATCCGCTTCAAATCGGACCAGTTCGAGCAACGCCTTGCCACGCGCAAGCGCGAATGCCTGGAAGAGCTGGTGAAGCGTCGTAACGCCCAAGCCAATAGCGCGCCCCTCGATATGGCGCAGCTGACGATCATGGCCGATAAAAAAGCCTTGAGCGAACTGCAACGCGAAGAAGGCTTGTTCGCGGCATACGACCAGTTCCAGCGCATGAAGAGGTCAGGGCTCGATGCGGCCATCCTGCACTTGCACAGCGAGATTCAGGCAGGTAACCCGAAAGAGCTGGCGGCTCGTCTGCACAACTATGTCGGTGCCGACGGCACGTACATGCCGTTCACCAAGACGGTTCATGTCGCCATGCCGCTGGAGGCACTACGCGATATCTGCATCATCGATACCCCCGGCATGAACGATCCGGTCCAGTCGCGCGAAGAGCGCACGGTCGAATTGCTGAAAACCTGCGACGTGGTGTTCATCGTCAGCCCGGCCGGCCAGTTCCTCAATGAGCAAGACCTTGAGGTGATGGGGCGTATTACCCAGAAGGAAGGCATTCAGGAACTGGTACTGGTGGCCAGCCAGATCGACACACAACTGTACGGCAGCGAAAAACGCGCGCGCTTGAGCGATGCCGTGGAAGCCATCCGAGCCCAGCTGTCGGCACGGGCACAGAGCACCCTTGCAGACCTCAAGATGAGCAGCCCGGAAGTGGGCTCGGTGTTCGACAACCTGATCGGATCGGTACACCGTAACCTGCTGCATAGCTCCGGCTTGTGCCACAGCCTCAACCGCCGCTTCGAAACGCCCGAAACCTGGGACTCGAACGAGCAGGTGACCTGGGACAACCTGTCCACCGATTACCCGGATTACTTCACTCGTGACAACCAGGCACTGTCGTTGAGCAGCCTGGACAGCTTGGCAAACATTGACGCGATCAACGCCATGCTTGCCCAGGTGCGCGAGAAGAAAACGGAGATCACACGGGAAAAAATCGCCAACCTGATGGTTCGCAAACAAAAGAACCTTGAGGCATTCAAGGCGCTGATCATCACCCTGGCACGCAACCAGGTCATCCAGATCAAGAACGCCAACGTCGATCAGCTGGACGAACAACTGGCTTCGCTGGAGTCGAAGCGACTGGATCTCTCGCTGGAACTGGATGTCAGCTTCAAATACACCATGGCCGACTACCGCCAGAAGTTGCGTGACGACATGCGCAAGACAGCTGCGCAATTGCTTCGCGAGACGCAGTCCACTGTCAAAGACGCGGAAGGCTCTTTCAGTGAAACCATTGTCGTCGACAACCCTGGGGTTGGCAGCTGGTTTGCCCGCAAGCTTTGGGGCGGCGGCACTACCGAGAAAACGGTCGTCCGCGCCAAGATCATCAGTAGCCAGGTCATCTCCACCATCAACGAGTTCATGAACGACATCCAGGATGAGCTGGGCGCCAAGGTGGAGAGCTCTCATCGCGGGTTGAACGAAGAACTGGCCCGGACCCTCACGCCCAAGATCCGTGAGGTGCTTGAACAGGATGCCAATGCGCAAATGATCAAGCTCGCGATTCTTTCGATCATTCAATCGATTCCTGACGATGACTTTGATTTGGGCATTCCGTTGCCTGACTCCCTGAAAAGCAACGGCACGCTCAAGGGCTACGAGGCCGAACGTTTCAAGGATGCCGCCGATGACTTCATCGGCTCGTTGGGTAGCAAGGTCAAAAGCAAGATCAGTTCGTTCATCAACGATGTTGAACGCAATGCACCTTCCACCATCTCCAACTCCTTCGTCGATGAGATTCAACGCCGGATCAATGTGCTCAAGGATCAGGTCGACAACGCGGCTCAAACCATTGACCGGCTTGAACGTCTGGCACGCAAGGCCGAAGAGGTCACCCTGTGAGCAACCCGCCAGCCATTCATAAACAGGCACGCTCGACGCTGGAGTCGCTGTCCCGCTTCTGGCAGTTCAAACGCAAGAAGCTGGCAGCTGAACTTCAGGGCCACCTGGATGATGCCCAGTGCCAGCTCGACACGTTTTTCAGCACCAATCAGCAATTGTCCGCGCTGTGCGCGGGCCAGAACGACGAAATCGGCGAGCTAAAATCGCGCAACGGCTCGCTAGTCGATGCGTTGCAGCTTCAAACAACCAATTTGGCCTCGACCTCCGAAGCGTTAGCGCAGGAGAAGGGCAAGCTCCAGAAGGCTATGCTCGCACTGGCCCAGGCCAAGGTGTACGCCAAGGATCTGGAAGAGCGGCAGGCTCAGGCCATGACCCAGATCGCAGGGCTCGAAGAGCACCTTGCCGATCACAAGCAGGAGCTTGTCGACAAAGAGCGGTGCATTCAGGAACTCCAGCACACCCTGGCCGATACTCGACAGCAGATCGAAGCGCTGAACAACGTCAAACAGCGGTTGACCGAGCAGTGCGCCGAGCAGACTGAGCAGATCCGCACCCTGGAGTCGAGCAATGAGACGCTCAGCGACCAGTTGCAGGCAGAACAGGCCAATACGGCAGAGCTGGAAGCACGCAAGGACCAGGCGCTTGCCGAGATCGCCACCCTTCAACAGCAGCTAGCAGATCGCAAGCAGGCGCTGGTGGAAAAAGAACAGCGTATCGCTGAACTTGGACACACCCTCTCGGACGCGCAACAGCAGATCGAAGCACTGAACGACGCCAAACAGCAGTTGGCCGAACAGTGCACCGGGCAGGCTGTACAGATCGACTCGCTGGAGTCGGACAATGAAGCGCTAACAACCCAGTTGCAGGCAGAACGAGCCAACGCGGCCGAGCTGGAGGAACGCAAGGCACAGGCGCTGGCACAAATTGCCGAGCTGGAGACGTACCTGGAGGAACATAAGAACCAGTTGCTTTCCACGGAGCAGAACGTCGACCTACTGGAAAGCCTGACCGAACAACTGAAGGCCTCCCAGCAGCACCTGGAAGACAACTACGCCGACATCAACAAGCAGCACCTGTCGCTAACCGAGAAATTTTCCCTGGTGAGCAAAGTCCTGGCCCAGCAACCGCCCGGTAATGAAGAGCTGGCCAAATTCGCCGACCTGATCAACCACGACTACATGGAGTTCGCCAGCCGAGAATCGTCGTTGGCCGGTGAAGCCCAAGCAGTGCTCGACATGCAGGCGATCCTCGCCGAGATGCAGATGCTGAACAACTTCCCGAGCATTGCCGGCAAAACCATCCTGAGCATTGCGGGTGGTTTCAGCAGCGGAAAGTCGGCGTTCGTCAACAGCTTCATCCGTAACCCGAGCGTGAAGTTGGCGACCGGCATCAACCCGGTGACCGTGGTCCCCAGCTACGTGGTGTGCTCCGAAGAAACCCGGATCAAGGGTTATTCGTATAACGGTGGGGCCATCGACCTGGAGCCCAGCCTGTACGCGTCGATGTGCCACGAATATGTTCAGGCCTTCGGCTTCGACCTGCGGCGCATCCTGCCCTTCATCAGCGTCAAGGTTCCCATGGACCCGGAGCTGTTCGGCAACCTGTGCATCATCGATACGCCCGGCTACAACCCGGGTACCACGGGTGGGGCCGCGGCCTCCGACCGTAGCACTGCAGCCTCCCTGGTCAATCAGGCCTCGGCGCTGGTCTGGGTCATCGGCCTTGACCCAGCCGGGACCATCGACCAGTCTGACATCGAGTTCATCGAATCCACGCCGTTCCGCGCAGAGTCGCTGTATATCGTGTTGAACAAGGCGGATGTGAAGTCTCAGGACGATATTCTTGAGATCATGGAGCAAGTAGCCGACGACCTGAGTTTCGCGGGTATCGAGTATGCCGGCATGTGCGCCTATTCGTCCACGCGCAAGAAAGACTACCCCTCCAGCGGCCTGACGTTCGAGCAGTTCCTGCGCTCGATCAACCGTAAAGTGGATGTAGTCGGCAAGGTTAACAGCAAGCTCGATACTGTATTCGATGCCTACAAGCAGGCCATCCAGGCCGATATTGCGCAACTGGAAGGCCGCAAGGGCGAGTTCAATGCGTTCAAGCTCGATGCGCTGGAAATAGGCGGAACGGCGCTGTTTGACAGAATTGATCAAGCATTCCCCATCTCTGAGCAAATGTTCGATTCTTCCGGGCTGGAAAAACTCGTTGATGAATGCGAAGGCCTTCGTCGAACGCTCAAGCTGGCCGCTCGAAAAGCCCTGGAGGTTTGCGAACTCGTTCGCACCAGAACCTCTGTCGAGTCTGATGACTTTCTTCGCACTCGAATACGCCGCTAAACGCCGGCACACAGCGTGTTACTAACCCAGGCCTGCCTGCTGGCAGGCCGTTGCTGGCCAGGGCGCTGAGCCCTGGCCTGTGCGCTCAAAATCGCCGCCGCGCCAGCAACTCCGCCAACGCCCCTTCAAGCCACCCTGCGGTGCGCATCTTCAGTGCCTTGCTCCCGCACCTCGGGCACTGGTCAAACCACTCGCCGGGCATCAGCACATCACTTTGCGGTGCCACTGTCTTTGTCCAACCGCATCCTTCACATTCAAAGGTTAAGGGCCTGGGTTTGATGGGCATTCTAAAGCTCCTTGGTCTCTTCGCTGATGTATTGCCATCGGTGCATTCAACTGCCCGGATAAGCCAATTCGATCTGCTCGTCGAACGCACCACCAACCCCGCAGTAATCACGTGGAACACGCTCAAGATCCTCGGCTACCTGCACGATCACCTGGCGCAGTTCCAGGCGTTCGAACCAGCGGGCAGGAATGGCAGCAGCACCATACTGGGCACCCAACAAGTGCCCGGCGACAAGCCCTGTGCTGTTGCTATCGCCACTGTGATTCACCGCCGTGATCACCCCTTCTTCGAGTGATCGTGCTGTCAGCGCACACCACAGTCCAATCGCCAGCGCCTGCTCGGCAACCCACCCACCCCCAAGGTCGCCAATGCGTTGCGGGGTGGGTGTATAGCCCTCGTAGTAGAAAAACAGCACGCGCTCGATGAGGCTGCGCGTTTCTTCCATACCAGGTACTTGCCCATATTTGGCCAAGCTTTGAGTTACCGCGTGTTCCAGGCTGTCTTGTCTTTCGACAACACGCTGAAGAATGTCGGCGAATAGCCCTGCCGCCAGGTAGCCCGTCGGATGCCCGTGCGTCAGGCGTCCAGACTGCGCCGCGTAGTCAAATGCATTGGCAAAGAACGCACAGGGTGCAACACGTACCAAGGCGCCGCAGCCCTTGCTGTTGTTTTCGGCAACCGCTCCCAACCGCGCGCTGGCCTTTAGTGCATTCAGGCAAGTTGTGCCTGGGGAGCGACGAGACCAGAGTTCGACTTGCTTGATCAGCCAGCCATCTGTGACGATCGGTATCGCAGAGGGGTAATCCTGGGTCATCAGCCAGCGCAGCAACGCTTGGTGAACAATGCTCGGGACATGGCACGCCTGCCGTAAACTGCCAAGCACAAAAGCGCGCAGCAAACCTTCCGCGGTGAACAGCATCATCTGCGTTTCGTCGCTGATGGCGCCGGTGTTGCCGTAAGCCGGGGCAAAATCAATGATGCCCTGCGGACCGAACTTGGCTTCGATGGCAGGCCACTCAAGAAACTCCACGGGGGCGCCAAGCGCGTCTCCGACAGCACCACCCAGCAGGCAGCCTTTGATCCGTTCAAGTCTGTTCATGCACTTCCCTTATCGCTCTGCAGAGATCAAGTTCTGCAAAATCACCAGCTTGCTTTGCAACTGCTCGATGTGCGCTTTCTCAGCACGCAGTGCCGAACGTAGCTCCCGGTTTTCCATCTCCCAGATCCGCGCCCAACGTGCGTCCTGGCGGCAGGCAAGCGCCACGTGCCAGATTTCTCGCAACCTCAGGTACTGCATCAGGAGCACCGTCAGGATCACCCCGATCAACACCAACGCCCCTGTCGAAACCGCTTCAGACATAGTCATGTCCACATCCTTTCGTGACTTCAATTTATTTCGAAGACAGACACACGATATGTAGTGATCAACGACAGGTCTAGAATGTAGACTTATACAGGTAAAGTATTCGCGCACATGGAGAGGGTATGAAACGCAAGCAATCTGTTGAACAGGTACGCTGGGACCTGGCACTTCGCTATCGTTTGATCGAGACCGTTGCCTGGTGGGAAGGCAGGCTGACCACGGGGCACTTGATGCAGAGCTTTGGCATCAGCCGCCAGCAGGCATCCAAGGACATCAATACCTACATCACCGAGCATGCGCCCAAAAACTTGACATATGACAAGCAGCTCAAGGGGTATGTGCCGAGCAAGCAGTTCAAACCCCTGTTCATCGACGACAGTGCCAGCGCCTATTTGCACCTGCTCTATCAGAACAATGAGCGTGCCCCGCACATTGATGGATTGGCACTGGCCTATGCGCACACCAAGGTGTTGGAAGTGCCCGATCGCCCCATTCGACCGGAGATTCTGCGCCCCTTGCTCAAGGCCTGCCGCGAAGGCCTGCGCCTGGAAACCGAGTACGTGTCGTTCAATACCCCGAACGTAGAGGTTCGCCTCATCGCCCCTCACACGCTGGTGTACACCGGCATGCGCTGGCATGTGCGGGCCTACTGCGAAAAGAATGGCCAGTACCGCGACTTCGTGCTAAGCCGTCTGCGCGGGCAGCCGGACCTGCTAGACGAATCGCCGAATACACGGGAGCTGGATGAAGACTGGAATGTCGAGATTCCGGTTATCTTCGAGCCCGATGGGCGATTGAACGAGGCGCAGAAGGCAATCATCGAAACCGACTTCGGGATGACGCAAGGACAATTGGTGGTGCCCAGCCGCAGGGCCTTGGTGAAGTATGTGTTGCAGCGTTATCAGATCGACCCGCGCAACCTGGCGACGAGCCCTGAAGCCCAGCAAGTTGTAGTGAGCAACCTCAAGGAATTGAGGCCGTGGCTGATGAATGACTGACGCTCAAATCTCCGAGACGAGGGGCATGACGCCCCTCGTCGATGGCCGGCTCGTGCTCGTTCAGCCGCAGGTGTATCTGCTCAACCCTATTCGGAGAACGACTCACTAGCGGCCAGCCAAGAAGAGATCCAGCCGTCGAGGATTTCAGCCAAACCGGCTGACGACATCTGTATCAACAGTCAGGTTTGTCCCCAGTCACTGTAGTTTCCGCCCCACGCCTTGGGCCTCGATGATCATGCGGTCGAGCAGAGCGAGCATGTCATCGACATCAATTTCCTGAAAGCAGCCCTTCGCCTCCTGCTCCAGGATCATGGCGGCGAATTCCTCGCTGTATTCGACCTCATCCTCGGTTCTAACTTGCGCGGGACCTGGGTCATCCGAGTGACCATCCCCTTGGTCATTACACATCACGAACCTCGCATTGAAATGGGACCTTAGCTGAACGGTCGCGCCAACTTGGCCCAAGCAGACACCCGTTGGAAGCAGAAAAAGGACGGAGTTGTCGACGTTATCGGCGTTTGTCAGGCCGAATCGGAAGCACGTCGGTCCAGCTCCTGTTTCATCTCCATGTATTCACGGACAAACTCGTAGCCCTTCTTGGCAACGACGATAACACCGATAATTGCGAACAGATTTTTCATAGCAAAACCTCTTGGGATTGACGGGTTTCGTCGAGCGTTCCGTACCTGACCGCCATGCACAAGCCGTTGACCAAGTTCATGTCTTGCGGCGTCTGGCAACGAATGGCCGTCAGATCAGGACTGGCGACAATACAAGCTAGCGACTTCGCCCGGCTGACCGCTACATTCAAACGGTTTTTCGAGTACAGGAAGCCGATGTCCCTGGGCAGGTAGTCTTCATTCGACGTCGCCATCGAGACGATGACAATCTCTGCCTCTTGCCCCTGAAACTTATCCACAGTGCCGACGCGCGCACCCGCCGGCAGCACCTGCTTCAACAGCTGTACCTGCAAATTATAGGGCGCCACGACCAGGATGTTTTCGAGAGACACAGCGTGCTCCTCGCCGGTGTTATCCACATAGCGCTGCTGCAGAAAGTACGTGTACAGCGCTTTGATGTACGCGGCTTCTTCATCGGAACTCTGGCCGTTGCCGTCGTGCTCCACAGAGCAAAACATCAGTCCGCTGCCCGGTACATCTGGCCGCTGGCCATCCAGTCGCAACACCTGCCGCTCGGTTCCTGGTGCCGACGACAGTTGACCTTCGTACACCGCATGAGAAATGAATGAGCAAACGTGCGGATGCATCCGCCAGGTTTGCGCCAGAAACACCCCACGATCAGGCGCAATGGTGGGCGTGCCATCCAGCAGATAATCGAGGATAGAGTCACCGGAACGGCCAGGGTGCACGCCTTGCACTGGTTGCGACAATTGCATCTGGTCGCCCATCAAGACGATGTTGCGTGCCGCAATGCCCATGGTAACCAGGTTCGCCACGCTCACTTGACCGGCCTCGTCGATGAAGAGGTAATCCAACGCCTCGGTGAAGGTCTCGTCGGCAAATAGCCAGGCAGTACCCGCAGTCAGGTCAATTCCCGGCCCCCAGGCATCAAGGAAATCCTTTTTGTCTTCGATGGAGCGAATGCAGCAACCAGTGAACTCAGTGCCCTCTCCCTCCGATGACTTTTTCAACCCCTTGAATGCAACGCCCTCTGCTTGTGCACGAGACTCAACAGCAGACAACAGGTTGTTGATGGCATAGTGCGAATTGGAGGTCACACCGATGCGCTTGCCTGCTTTGAGCAGGTCAACAATCACGTGCGAGCCCGTGTAGGTCTTGCCGGCACCCGGCGGCCCTTGAATAAACAGCACGCTGTTCTCAAGATTGCGTACCACCTGCTTGATGGCATCCGTCGTCGTCAGGCGTGGATCCAGTAGTGGCGCACCCGGCTGGACGTCTTTCACCCGCGGAGCGCATCGATGGAGAAAGTCCGACACCGCCTGGAAGCGCTGCTCACCGGCCAGGACGCTGTCGGCATAGCGAAACAGTGCCTCGCGCAGCGAAGTCGATGGAATCGGCCTGCCGGGAATCATGTCGAAGTCATCCGGTGGCGCTTTGTTCGCGGTGGCTTTGAACATCGCCAGACACGCGTTACTGTCCAGGTTAACCAACTGCACATTGGCCAGGGACTCGGTGATGACGCCTTGGGAACCCGTGCGCATCTTGCTTTCTTGAGGTTCGAAACTGTATTCAAACAGAAATGATTTCTTGATCGGTTCGGGCGGCGTTTTTGTACGCCGCAAACCGGCCAGGCTCTCGATATCCTCCAGCAGCTCCTCAGTGGTCATGTCCTGACGGCTGAACAACTGCCACCATGTCGGCTTGTCTGCCCGACGGTGGAAGTCGAGCAGCTGGAAGGTGAGCAACCTGACTTGATCCGCTTCGCTCAGGGCACATTCGGCGGCGGGCAAGCCAGCGAGCAAACGATCGCGATAGCTTTCCAGACGAACCTCAATCTCCTTTTGTTCCGCTACAGCTTTCTCGCTTTCTGTTTCAGGCTCGGAGAGAGCGCTCGCATCCGACGGTTTAATGCTCAAAAGCCAGTTGCGCAGAAGATAGGTGGATAGCACGTCGTCTTCGTTGTACCGCTCGATCTGCTTGAGCAACGCCGACTCGCCAGTCTCTTTCCAACGCTCATAAAACACGATGCTCGCACCGGCATTGGTAACGTCGCCGTCTCGCTGCCCCATGTAAAAATGCTCGATGTTCTTGATCGAGTAGCTGGGCTCAGACACCCGGATCGCTTCGCGCACAACCTTGTAGAGGTCGATCAGCTTGCCGTTGCGCAGCAACCAGTCCACTTGTGCCTCGCGTGTACCGTGCTGGCTCATCAGGCGCTTGATGGCCGTCTCTTCATAGCTGGCATAGTGGTAGATATGTGCGCTGGGGTAACGCTTGAGGTGAGCGATGACCCAGTCGATGAACTGCTCGAACGCGATCTTTTCTGCCTCTCGGCTATGGGCCCAGAAAGGTTTGAAGGATTGCTGGCCACCTTCGTCGATATACAGACCGAAGAGATATTCCAGGCCGCCCTCCTCCAGCGGATTGCCCTCCATGTCGAAGAACAGATCGCCCTCAACCGCCGTGGGCATTCGGTTAAAACCACGCCTCTTCCCCACGACCGGCAGAAACTCGAACAACGGGCCATCGCTGGAGCGCCCCTGGAACTGCAAACGTGCCTGATGGCGCAACTTGCCCAGCGACTCCACTTGCAACTTGGGGATGCGCAAGTCATCGGTACTGTTCGCCAACTGCTGCAATGTGGTCACACCACCAGCCTGCAATTTCTTGATTTGCGATCGGCTGATGCCGGCGACTGCCGAGAGGTGATCGTCTTGCAGCCGTTGTTCGTCACAGCGATCGCGCCACACACAAAACCCGCAATGCCCGCATGGCTCCGGGTACGTCACAGGTTGTCCGTGACTGTTCACGAACGCCGTGAAACGCTGCAGCACTTGCTCCAGATAATCGGCGTAGTCAGCGACCCGAAACGCCTGCTCCGTACGCGCAGAATCACCCAGTACGACATACATGAACTGCGGCTGTATGCCCTGGATCGCAATCAGCATTCGCGAGTAAAGCGCAACCTGTACAAGGAACTTGGCCTTTGCAGACTTGGCCAGCTTGGTGTCGATCACCTCATAGCTATGATCGCCCAGCGTCGACGCCCGCGGCACCTTACGCAGGAAGTCGGCATGCCCAATAAAGGCACCTTCCTGGAGCGAAGCCTGGAAGATGATGTCCGCACCAGCCTTCATGGCCTCAATGGTCAGTTCCACCCGCCGCGCGAAACTCGGATTGCCCTCGGCAATGTCGACTACGTGAGCATTTTCGCGTTTGAGTCGTTCAAGAAACGTCGCTTCATGAGCGAGCCCCTTGCCCTGGATCAGGCGGTTCTGCTCGCTTGCCGGCGCTTTTTCCATAGGGGCAACAAGATGCTGAAGGTCCAGTGCCGTTAGGTGCTGGCACTCCAGAAAACCACAGATGTCTGAGGCGGAATACAACTGAACGCCGTTCCGGGTTTGCATGGTTGTATTCCACCCTGTGAAAGGCCAAGGGGCACATGGTGCTGCGCAAATGTTGCGTGTGTTGCTCAGGCGTCGAGCGAGCAGTCCTGGTAAAACTGCTCGAACAGACTCGTTGGCGAGTGCTGCGCATCAAGCAGGCCGAAGTGCTTGCCCACGTTACGCCCCAGGGCCATGAGTGTCCTTGCAGAGTTCTCGGTACCGGCATAGCCGGCACTCACGATGTAGTCGACACGATCCTTGTCGGTCGTCGCTCGCGCATACGCGTTGCCCGTGATCAACACATCCACCAAGCAGACACTGACGCGCTCATCACCGACTGTGAACGGCTCGAGGGCCTCGGTAGCCAGGGCCGCACGCAATCCGTCCTCACCACCGGCAACGATGCGCTCAAGCTGTGCAAGCGGTCGGCCGAACAAGTCGAACTCTTCAATGGAAAACGGGAAACAGTAGCCCTGTGCAGTGGTACGCGTGAGCGGCTTCTCGTCACGCGGCTGGGCCACCAGCCATTCAACAAACGAGGTTTTGTTATCGAGAGCACCGCTGTAGCGGAAGGCCAGATAATCCTTGAGAACCTGGCTGAAAGGATGCCCCGTGGGCACCCAATTATTGCCTCCACGCTCGCAGTCCTGCGCCTCGACTTCTGGCTTACCCGCTATGGAATTAGACGCCAGCGCCAGACCAAAGCAGCGAAGGTCATAGCCAAGCATGAACAGGCTGGCCTCGAAGGCATGGTAACGCGCGGGGAGAGTCCCTTGCCCAGCAAACCAATTGGTACGCTCGAGCAGCGCTCGAATAATCCAGCCCAAGCGCACTTGCCAACGCGCCCACTCGGCATAGTCGATCGTCGAAAACTGCGGCGCCGCCACGCTGTTCAAGAACGCTCCCGGGTTGCGGATCTGGCTGCCTCGCGCGCCGCCGGACGGGAACATCAGCAAGGGTTTACCACGCCCCGCCCACTGCTGGCGAAACAGCGAATACAACATGGCAATCGCAGCGCCCACACGGCTGTCATAGATTGGAGAACCAGACAAATCGAGCAAGGCGTGAATCTTGGTCAGGCCAGAATCGAAACGCTCGACACTGCTAGCGTCGAGGTCATCCAGGTCATTGTCACCGTCGAGCGTCATGAGTCCGGCCATCTTTTTCAGGTAGCCCGACAACTCGGCTTTGGCCTCCAACCGGTGCAAGAACGGAATGGCGCCCCGCACGCCGCCCCAACGAAGAATCTGCAAACACGCCTGAAGCGCTTGTTGCTCATCACCAGCGTTGACCGCACTCGTCAGCCACTCACGCAGTTGCCCCAAAGAGCGTTGGGTTTCAGCCCAGGTTTCAGACTCAACCACACTCTGGTTGGAGTCGTGCCAGCTTGCCTTCCAGCGATAGTGCTCAAGTACCCGCTCAATCCCCTGGACTTCAACCGTCAAACCGCCAGGTACAAACTTGCTGGACTTGAAGCGCAGCTTGAACGTGAGCGCCGGCAAGTTGGCTGCCAGCCATGCAACGAAAGATTCCACTTCGGGTTGTGCCAGGAACTGTTCACGCTTCATGCAGGCCGCCTTGCGGGCAATGTCGAATGGCCATACCCTAAGCAAAATGGCAGGCCACGTCCACGTTGTCTGTTCATACAGGTAAACAAATTGAGCAGGTTCTAATGCCCTGAATAGACGCTTTTCAACGCCAGCGGCGATTGGCCCGGCCACCTGTAAAGTTTTCAGGCACACGCTACCTCTTTACCGACCGCCCACGACTTCAAGGATCGGCACTTAATGGACCATCAAGCACTCAAAGCCCGTCACCGCCAGGAACGTGAAGGCCACCATCCCAACCTCACCTTGCGCGTTCATCGCGCATTAAGCTGGCTGAATCGCGCCGAGCAGGCGGATGATCTTGATGGGCGCTTTATCTTTCTGTGGATCGCCTTCAACTCTGCCTATGCCACGGACATTGATGAGCAGTTCCGACTTTCCGAGCAGTCCACGTTCAAGGCGTTCCTGGACAAACTCTGTGCGCTAGACACAGCCAACCTGATCGAGAACCTGGTCTGGTCCGAGTTCTCAGGCAGTATCCGCGCATTGCTGGACAACCCCTACGTATTTCAGAGTTTCTGGGACAACCAGAACGGCAAGATCAGCGAGCAACAGTGGACCGAGCGGTTTGCCAGCGGTCGACGAGCAGCGCAGCAAGCGTTAGCCAACCGCAATACCCCAGCAGTACTCGGTGTTCTGTTCAATCGAATCTATACATTGCGTAACCAGGTAATGCATGGGGGCGCAACCTGGAACAGCAGTGTGAACCGGGATCAACTGCGCGACTGCTCGAACCTCCTCGGCAAGCTGGTGCCTGTGATTATTTTGCTGATGTTGGATAACCCGGAAACGCTATGGGGTGATGCTTGTTATCCGGTTGTTGCTTAGGCAGACCACATTCCAATCCCGCGATGACCGGTGACAAACCAAGTGATTCCGCTTGCTGCTTACACTGAGTGGAAGGCGTTCACACGCGTTTGAATATGCGCGAATGCTTTGCCTGTAGGAAGTCAACGCAACAAGAATTTGAATTCAGGGCTCGAATTTGTCCTCAGTGACAAAGCCCTCCAAGCCCTCAGGTCAGTTTGCCTTCCTGAGGGCTGGACTGGGAACAAGCTACTTACCCTCTATCCTCGGCTGAATCCGAAGCCATGAGCGCCCTCCCCATAACGCTTCGTCGCAGCTTTACAAAGGTAGCTGGCACGATGAAACAGATCAGGTAAGTAATCCACATTCCCTGGCCGGACCTCCCGGTCTACTCGGTATTCCGCATTAGACGGGATATGTACCAAGCCCCTCACTTGCTCAACCTCGCACTTCAACGCACTGGCCCAAGCCTCCTGCATGCGGCTGATCATGTTCGGCCTCTGTGGCTGCAACCGCCCGATTGTGTAGTAGGCGTCCCTGTTGAGCAGGATCAGCAGGTGGTAATGCTGTCGCCCTGCCTCGCTCCTCTCTCTCGCCCATACGTAACGTACCCTGCAGTCATGGGCGTACTTGTTCTGCTCACGTGCTTTCTCACGATTGTGCTCAATTTTTGCTTTGAACGACTCGATGAACCTACTAATCACACGGTTTGACAACGCATCATCCGGAATACCCCCAAAACGCGGAAGACGCAGGTCCACCCTGAACGCAATCACCCTAGGATACTGATCAAGTGCAAGTTTGATGGTGCGACTCAGGGCTTCAAGGTATCCAAGGATAAAAGGGCCTTTTTCACCCATTATCGGCAGGCCCTGAAAAGTATCTGCTGAGTACAAACGAAGATTACGGTTCTCTGAAAAACGACGCATGGTTACTACCTACTCTACTGAAGTTCATATCTTCAGTCGGCTTGATAGTTATTTACACGTTCACCGCAACCCATTGAGCTAGACCTCAACGAGCTCATCACGCAGATACCAAAGTTCAATATCGATCACCTAAACCATACTGCCAACCGCAAGGTATAAAGTAGACATTCATGATAGATACCAGTTAGAGGGACATCTATGACCTTAACCTAATGATTCAATATCAGGCCCTGCATGAGTGATAGGCAGGAGTTATTAAACAGTAGTGCTTAGAACACTAAAGCATACTACCCGCACCGAAAGCTCCAAAAGCATAAACCCTAGAGAAAGTTAAAGCATTCCTGTTCAGAGCCAGAAAAACAACGCCACCAAAAGGTCCGGCAAAAAAACATCATGTCCGGGAGTCAACCGGACATGATGTTTTCATTGAAAGAAAACAAAGCAAACAAGAAGCAGACCAGCTGCCAAGAACAAGCCCATCAAGACCTACTAATTTCGCTCAACTAGCCTAGACTGAATCCAGGAATGAACCTCTGACTCCAACCAGCCAACAGAGCGCCCGCCTAACGAAATAGGCTTCGGAAATATCCCTTCAGCAACGTACTTATACACCGTAGATCGGGCCAGACCAGTAATTTCAATAACCGTTTTCATTCGAAGTATGCGCATGACCAACTCCTCAAATCCGTACACAGGATCTAGGGAAATCCTGAAAAAGACTTCCTGATTTGGCAAAATCCCCGGACACCAATCGCCGAGCTTTTCGATGATGAAACAAATGACCTTCGCCGATGCCGAGTACGCCGGTAAGCGCAAGCAGACCCGCAAGGAGCTGTTCCTGATAGAGATGGATCGGGTCGTACCCTGGGAGGGTTTGATTGCTCTGATCAAACCTCATTACCCAAAGGGCGAAGGGGGCCGTCCAGCCTATCCGCTGATGGCGATGCTGCGGATTCATCTAATGCAGAACTGGTTCGGTTACAGCGATCCGGCGATGGAAGAGGCGCTGTACGAGACGACGATCCTGCGCCAGTTTTCCGGTCTGAGCCTGGAGCGAATCCCGGATGAAACCACCATCCTCAACTTCCGTCGCCTGCTGGAAAAGCATGAGTTGGCCACCGGTATTCTCGGCGTGATCAATGGCTATTTGGGCGACCGTGGCTTGTCACTGCGACAAGGCACCATCGTCGATGCCACTCTGATTCATGCGCCCAGTTCGACCAAGAACAAGGACGGCAAACGCGACCCGGAAATGCATCAGACCAAGAAGGGCAACCAGTATTACTTCGGTGCCAAAGCTCACATTGGTGTCGACGATGAGTCCGGGCTTGTGCACAGCGTGGTGGTCACTGCGGCCAACGTCGCGGACGTAACCCAAGTCGACAAACTGCTGCACGGTGGTGAGAACGTGGTCTGCGCTGATGCGGGCTATACCGGTGTAGAGAAGCGTGAAGAGCATGAGGGGCGCCAAGTCATCTGGCAGATTGCAGCCCGGCGCAGCACTTACAAAAAGCACGGTAACCGCAGCGCGTTATACAAAGCGATACGTAAGATCGAAAGAGCCAAGGCCCAGGTTCGCTCCAAGGTTGAGCATCCATTTCGGGTGATCAAGCGCCAGTTTGGTTATACGAAAGTGCGCTTCCGAGGCTTGGTGAAAAACACTGCTCAGATGGTGACGCTGTTCGCCCTGTCGAACATTTGGATGGCGCGTCGACATTTGCTCTCCAATGCAGGAGAGGTGCGTCCGTGAAGAGTGAAGTGACTGCTGCGAGGTGCTTGCAGCGGCAAAAAAGGCTGAAATAGACGGCAGGTTTGACCGGGATTTGAGCGGCTACCGTTTTTTGAAAGTGTCGATGGCGAAGTAGCCGGAAAACAGGGGCTACTTCAGACCATCCCTAGGAGGCCGGTAAAGAGTTACTGACCATTACTGGCATACAGAGCGATTTACCCCCCGATACCGATAGCGCGTGGGAGTATGAACCTGAAAAAGAAGGCCAAAACGATAACGGTCAATCTCAGGCATCTCCTCCTCACTTGAAAACCTCTCACACGTAGGCTCGCCAAGATTGCTCTCATTCATGACATAGCACTCTCCTGCTCGAAAACTATTACCAGGAACAATCAACAAAGACCGGCCAACAGCAAACCGCCCAAAGTATGTACCGGGCTCAAAACTCGGCAGGATCTGCAACCCGGCAATTTCGTACGCAAAACCCTTAGCACTTAAAACCAAACTCTGCACACGCCGAGCCATCAAAACAGCGACTACATAAACAAACTCAAAAAACAGCTCGCTTCGAAAGCCATCATCCTTGAAATCTCGCCCTGTGCCCGTTCCTTTACTGAAATCTTTCTTGATTCGCAGCTGCAATTCATCATCAGAATTAAACTGACCTAGCTCCAAGGCTTTCCAATGCTTGGACAGTAGCCCTGACGCGTACTCCTCCAATCTAACCTGAAGCGCCCTCGACGAGCTTCTATCCTTGGCTAAAGAAGAAAACAACCCCGCCAGCGCATTAAATCTATCGCTATCAGGCAGTATTCCAGAAAACTTTTTATGCCTCTCGAATTCCAGCCCTTTGCCAAGCCCCGCAGAGCCAATGATGGCTGCAACCTCACTCATCTCCCCCGAATCCCCACTGGATTTCGAGACGAAAGTTAGCACGATCGCTCCCGAACTACCTTTTTGAAAAAACCCATGATGAAAATTAATAAAGTAAACTGACTTTGAAACGCCCAATACAACAGATGTTGCAACCCCCGGAATCACCCCTCTCATGACCCTCAGAGCGATCAGCTTGTGCACCTGGGCCTTTATTCGATCTCGATTCAGACCAGTAGCCTGGGACAGCCTGGATACTCCGATTCCCCGTACAATCCCAAATTGATCGGCGTATAGAAGCAGAGTGGACAGTAGCAACCGATTACAAACACTCAAGCCACCCTTACAATTTTCCGCAGAAGGGTTCAGTACGTGATCAATTCTCGGTCTATTTATCACATTGAGCTTTTTGTTTTCGTCTTCTAACAACCTAGACAACTTACTTGACGCCCGATACCCACTCTTGGGGCGTCCCCGCCCGCAGACGATAGGTGTGCGTATCAAAAGATCTTCGGCCACCAATTCAGCCAGAGCGCTAGATACCACACGATCCGTAGCACCTGAGGCCTTGGCTAACTCCTTAACCCCGATTGTGATCGACTCCCACAACCCGTACAGCTGCACGAACCTTACAAGGACAAACTTCGCCTCAGGGCTGACCCCAGCCAATCCAAGACCCAACAGAACGCAGTGCATCACCCACCCTCACCTCTTAAGGAAGGCAGCCATTAAATCGTAGAATAACACCCTGTTTCAAGCACATGGAGAATAGTCTATGCTACTACGTAACGTCACTCCGTAACGACGCATTAAAAATTACTCTATATAACCTTTAATTTTAATAAGCGCATTAGCGAGGGATTCCTTGGAAAAGGCACAAAATAGACTTGGATGGATAAAAAAAGACAACCAAGACATGCTGAAGTGGGCCATTCGATATTTAAACAATCACAGAGCAAGTATTCCCGAGCAAATCACCTACGACGGGCTTATAAGGGAATCTGAGAAATGGCCTGAAGGCAGTGAGATACGAGAGCTCTTAAAAAAGATGAAAGGCGCCTGGCGCCAAAAGAAACTGAGAGAAAGCCTAAATGGGAAAAAGCCCAGCAACTTTATACTTTCGACTTCAGCAAAGAAATGTCTGGAAAATTTAGCCAAATCAAGACGCAGCACCATAACCGAAACACTGGAGTGGTTAATTAAAAATGGAGTTGAAATAAAAAATCAATACCGCGACCAACTCAACGAGCTAAACAAGTCCCACCGCAAACAACTCGGCGATTATCAAATAGCGGCTATCACTCTCACTGAAAAACTAAGCGAATCTCTAACCGAAAACTGCAAATTAACCCTTCAAATTGAAGCATTAACCCCCACCCCGAAAAGTCTTCCAACCCCACATAAGGACCAGATCGAAAATCTTTTCAGAAAGAAAAAATCAACACTCTTGAAATCAAGTTCAATCATCAAAAGAGACGCCATACGAATACACGAAAGGCAGATACAACCAACAATCCACTACCTTGAGCAGGAGCTGGAGCAATGAATAGCTCCTAAAAATCACCCAATCAGTACTGCAACCGAAAAATCATCGGAAGATAGACCGCGTCCTGCGCTCAGTATTTTATTTCCGTTTGATAGCTAACTGGTTAAGAATTTTAGTTTCGGCATAACAATGCAATTACACCAGCAATCTTAGATATTCTTTACTTACTAAACCGAGGTTTCATACGTCTGAAGATACGACTTGGAGAATCACTAAGACCAAACTTTAGCGTGTCATCCAGCACCTTCTGACGGACTTTTCTAGCCTGGCCACTGGTACCAAATCACCCCCATACTTGGAAAGCACCTCTGCCACAACCAAGTTTTCAGAAGTATTACGTCAGGTCTGTTACGGGAGATACTGCACCGTCACTTTAGGTAGTCTTGGAGAAAGCTCCGCGAGTTCGGCAACACTACTTAGACCCGACTTTTATTCCGTTCAAAACCCTCAAAGACTATCTTTCTATAGACAACCAAGAATACTTAAAAGCTAAAACTCGGTCAAAGCTTTCCAAACCTGCTCTTGATTGATTGGCCACTTCAGCCAAAAAAGATCCAGCACCTGGCCGGCTGGACCGGCGAAAACATCACCAGGTAGCAGCTAGTGAAAGATACAAATTCTTAATACCTCGCAAAGTAAGTACCCTCAGGGTAGCAACTGACCCATCAACATATGCTCGTAAGCGTCAAGAAATTTCATACTAATTGCATGACCAGCTCATTACAGTCGGGCGAAAGCCAACTTGCCGCTACGGATTTAGTTGTCAACCACCAAGGAAATCCTTATGAAACCAAAATAAAAAATCAATAACGCTTTATAACTCATGATCATAGCGTCGGCCATGTAAGCCCAAGACTGCATCACCTGACAAAACTAGGCGAGATATCTAGCCTGATTATAACTTGTCCGGATTTTGCTCCTCTCGGCATGCGCCAATTCACGCTCGATCACGTCCGAGCGAGATTCCATCTAGTTGAGCATGGTCCAGGCTCTGGCGCGAATGTCATGGGCTGAAAAGCCGATGCGGTCCTTACCCATGCGTTCGGGTCCTCGACTCAATGTCGTTGCTGTCATGCACTCATCCGACTTGCGATAATAAGGAAATAGCAACCGATGCGCTCCGTATAGGTGAGAAGCTCACGTAGAAACTCGACCGCCGGAAGACGCAATTCGACAGGATCCAGATCAAATCCCACCACTCCGCCCTGCAGAGTTCTACTGTGCGAACAAAGATGAAAGCATCATATGCAGCACAATCCACGTAGTCTTGTACAAGCCGTTCGGCCTGTCTGCTGTGTGACGGACGGACACCCCAGAAAATCAGTGACCTAGTATTTCTCGCTCATTGCGCACATCAGCCAGTCCGATCTCTCGGGATGCCTCGATCAACTTGCTGCGCAGTGACGGCAAGTCGTAATCTGCTCGGCACGCAGCGCTATTTGCTGAAAACAGCCTGACGCAGCGTGCGTCGAGGGCGTTTTCTGCCCGGTTCTCCGTATTAAGCGCGTGACTCGCCCATACTCATCAGGTGTTTTCGAGCCATCCGCAGGTTCGACAGAGCGAACAGGGTGGTCAACTGAGCCGTGTTTTTCATCAGCCCGCGAAAGCGTACTTTCACGTATCCAAACTGGCGCTTGATCATCCGAAACGGGTGCTCGACCTTGGCGCGCGTTTGGGCTTTGAGATACTCGATTTTACGCTTGGCCTTGTAGATCAGACCGCGCTTGTTGAGCTTGGAATAGGTGCCGCGCCGGGCAGCGATCTGCCAGATCACCTTACGACTTTTGTGCTCCTCGCGCTTCTCGACTCCGGTATATCCGGCGTCCGCGTACACCGCGTTTTCGTCGCATGCAGCAGCTCTGCGACCTGGGTGACGTCAGCTACATTCGCGGACGTACCCTAGGTAAGCGGTTGTGAAGGAACGATCTAGCAATAGCACCGTGTCAGCCCCCCAAGGACCAAGCAAATCCTATCGGCATTCCAAATGGCATTCCAACAAAAAAATCAAACCGATATTTTGTTTTATAATCAATAGCTTATGACTTCTGTTCAGATTACCCCGGCCCAGCGAATAATCCTGGCCCCCGCCTTCAACGTAAACCACACGCAACAACATCCCTAACCCCCCGCCACCATCCCCCCTGCCGCGTCGCCCCCTTACAAACACCCTCCACCACAATGGCAATCAGCCATCAAAACAAGGTAAATTCGCCACATAAATGACGTCAACAATCGCCCGTCCCACGCCCACAAGGAAGTAGCGATGCCCAATCCCAGGGAGTCTCTCCTCAAACACCTCCCCCAGCCGTATCCAACTGCGAGGCCCCCATCCCCCTGCCCTCCAAGCCCGCTGCTCAAAACGCAGCCCGTCCACGGATAGGAAGCCCTCATGCCCCACCCCTTCCATTTCCAGAGTGCGCGGTCTGCCGGCGCCACCGCCACAGAAGCCAACATCTTCATCCACGGCTACAGCGCGGGCCACAGCGATGAAGACAAGCAGTTCTTGCTCGACCGAATCCCCGAGCAACTGAAGCACTACACCAATATCTTCGCGTTCTGGCCTTCGAACCACATCTTTCGGTTCGACAAGTCCTCAGCCTGGAAACTTGCTACGGCAGGCCTGAGCGCCGGCGCAGCGTTCACCGGCGCTCCCATGGGGTCGCTGAGCCTTGTGGGCTCGCTGGCCAAGGACCGGATGGGCAACTTCACCCAGGCCCGCGCACGTGCCGAAAGCATGGGCGCGGTTTTGCTCGACCAGCTTCAGGCGTACCTGCTAAACAACCATCCACAGATCAAGACCATCAACCTGATCGGCCACTCGCTCGGCGGCCGACTGGTCATCAGCAGCCTTAAACACTTTTCGAACAGGCAACAACTGGCCATCAACGATGTGCTGCTGATGGCCGCGGCCGTTGAGGTCACAGCCCTCGAGGCCCGCGAGATGCGGGGGCTGCTCCAGGGGCGACTGATCAATGCCTATTCGAAGGCGGACAAGACTCTGCTGCTGAACGTGGGGGAAACCTGCCTGGGGCGGAACGAGGTCGAACACTTCGAGAGCATCGAGATGGACGACTTCGGCCATACCGATTACTGGGAGCGGCTGCCCGAGGTGCTGACTAAATCACGCTTCAAAACGTGCTTACCGCCCTCACCCGAGCCTGCTCAACCCACCGCTCAACCCAAAAAACCAACCCGCGCCCCCACGCAACCCGCCGAAGCAAAGTCGATGAAACTTGAACTGAACAGCCCACGTGACGTTTATCAGCAAATCAACGATGAACTGTCACTGATCATCGCAGAGCTGAGAAACCCCGCAGACGACGAAACGTTGAACCTGGCTCGCGAAGAGGCACTCCAGCGCCTCAGTGAGCACCGCACAGCCCTGTACATGCGCCTCGCCGAACTGGAGAAGAACGCCGAGTGGAACACATTCACCATTGCCTTCTATGGTGAAACCGGCGCGGGCAAATCCACGCTTATCGAAACCTTGCGCATTCTGCTTCAGGAGCCCGGTAAACGGGCCAGCCAACAAGCTTTTCGCAAACTGCGCGAACAATATGGGGTGACTGAAGATAATCTGCAGCGGCTGCAGCAGGACATCGAGCAAGCCGAAGCGCGCCTTGGCGAATTGACGCAGCAGTTAACTGCCACCCTGCAGCAGTTCGAGCTGCCGTTCAACGAGGCCCGCAGCGCCCTCGACCAGGCCAACACGCAATCCAACGGGCTGTCTCAACGGCTTGGCACTGCACTTGAACAACACGAGCAAGCACACAGGGACGCCCTTGCGGCCGTTACCCGCCTGCATACGCTGCTCGCCACTCGCAAAAACACCGCCTCCCTCTGGCAGACGCTCATGAGCCTGTTCCGGAAATTGCCGGAAGAAGTCGAGCTGAATGCAGCCACCGCGTCGCTGACTGAGACCACTCAAGCACGCGATAGCGCGGCGGCGGCCTTGAACGCCGAACAGCAGAGGTCGAACCATGAGCGCTTGGCCCTGGAGCAGCGGTTAGGCGAGGTGACAACGGCACGCGACCAAGCCTGTTCGGCGCTTGCCAGCCAACAGGCACAGGTCACGCAGCAACAGCAGGCGCTCGTCCAGCAGCGCCTGGAGAATGAAAGCCAGCTGGCAGACCTGGTGGCGCAGCTGCAGCGTCATGCTGATGGTGAAATCATCGGTGACGGGCGGCCCGACCACACACGAGAGACACAGCGCTACGACTTCGAGCTGGACGGCCAGCCATTTGCGCTATTGGATGTACCGGGCATCGAGGGCAAGGAAGGCTTGGTACTCGACCAGATAGAACGTGCCGTGCAAACCGCTCACGCCGTGTTCTATGTCACCAACCAGCCGGCACCACCGCAAACGGGCGATGGGCAGCACCAAGGCACGCTGGAGAAAATCAAACAGCACCTGGGGGCGCAAACCGAAGTCTGGACCATTTTCAACAAGAAGATCTCCAACCCCAAGCACTCTCTGGGTAACCGTCCGCTGACCTCCGACGACGAAAACATCAGCCTTGCCGGGCTGAATGAGAAGATGAGCGAGCAGCTTGGCAAACACTATCAGGAGGTGTTCGCGCTGAGCGCGCTGCCGGCATTCCTCGCCTCGACCGACCACCTTGCACCCGGCTCGCAGAATGCCAAACGTCGCAGCAAAGCACTCGAGGACTTCGGCGCCGACGAGTTGCTGGAAAAATCCCGCCTGCGGGCCTTCCTGCAGATGCTCAGCGATCGGTTGATCCTTAACGGCAAAGCCAAGATCGTGCGGGCCAACTTCAACAAGGCGAACGATGCGCTCAACCAGACCACCACGACGCTCTCAGGCGTGCAGCAAACGTTAAGCGCGCTGTCGAGGAAGCTGTCTCAGGAAGAGCAAAGTGCCAAAAGCCAGCTGAACAGCAGTTTCCAGGCGCTGAAAAAGCGGCTGGAAGCCTGTGGCGAAACCTTGATCGATGACTTCGCCAGCAACGTGCGCAACAGCGTTTACAAACAGATTGAAGCCAATATCAGTAACGACACTTTCAAAAGCACCCTGACCAAGGAGCTTGAAAGCCAGCAAGCACTGCTGGGCAAACAACTGCCCGAGGCGGTGAACGCAGAGGTCGGCAAGTTCCAAAAGGCGGCCGAAGCTATTCTCAAACGCTTTGAAGAGCATGCCCAGGAGCTGACCGCAAGTTACGCGAAGCTCGGCAGCATGCGTTTCAATGAGCATTTCAAGCTCAACATTAAAATCGATAACGGCATCAACGTGATGGGCCTGTTGGCCAGCCTTGCGGGGATCGCCGCTGCACCGTTCACTGGCGGCGCCAGCCTCTGGTTCGTCGGTGCCTCGGTACTGGCCGCACTGGTCTCGGTCAGCAAAGCCCTTATTGGTGCGTTCAGCTCAAGCTACAAAATGTCACAACAACGCCAGGCCCTGGAAAATAACCTGCGCAGCGCTGCCGAGCAATTGCGCGAAACGCTGCATTCCAGCCTGGCGGCTGCCCTTGACGATATGCAGGACACGATCGAACAACTTGACCTTGCCCTGGAGGCACCGGCCAAACAAGCAGCCAACCAGGTAGACACGCTGTCACGTTCGACTAACCGGCTGAAAATCCTCTCCCGCCAAATTGAAATCGCAGGAAACCTGTAATGGAAAACACCCTTAAGACATTCAAGGCCCAACAGGCGAGCGCATTGACGTTGCTTGACCGGCTGCAAGGCTTTCTCGGGCAGGGCGCGCAGGCCGGCATACCGATTGATCCTGCATTGATCGGCAAATTGCAGAATGTGATCAACAGTTTGTCAGGTGAAAAACTCAAGGTCGCGCTGATTGGCGGCTTCTCTGAAGGCAAGACTTCGATCGCGGCGGCCTGGATGGAAAAGCTGGACAGGTCCAGCATGAAGATCAGCCACCAGGAGTCTTCCAATGAGGTGAAGGTCTACGAGGTCGGCGAAGACTTCGTGCTAATCGATACCCCCGGGCTGTTCGGTTTCAAGCAACAGGAAAATACAGAAACGCACACCCTCGAGAAGTACAAGGACATCACCAAGAAGTACGTGAGCGAAGCGCACTTGGTGCTGTACGTGATGAACTCGACCAACCCCATCAAGGAAAGCCACAAGGATGACCTGACCTGGTTGTTCCGCACCCTGGACCTCCTGCCCCGCACCGTGTTCGTCCTCAGCCGCTTCGACGAAGTGGCCGATGTAGAGGACGAACAGGACTACCAATCCAACTTGCAAGTCAAGCGCGACAACGTGGCAGGTCGGCTTCGTGAACAAATCGGGCTGAGCGACCAAGAGGTCGCCGAACTGTCCATCGTCGCCGTGGCCGCAAACCCTTTCGACTTGGGTGTCGAGCACTGGCTAGCCAACCTTGAGCAATTCAAGGCGCTGTCGCACATCGCTACGTTGCAGACGGCTACCACTGGCAAGATCAAGCAGAACGGTGGCAGCGCCGCGCTGGCCAACGAAATGCGCGTCAGCGTCATCCGTGACGTGCTCAACAACCAATTGCCTGTGGCCATCGAGAACGATGAGAAGGTCGCATTGGAGGTTGCCAGGCTTGATGAACTCAACAACCGCTTGGTCAATCAGCTGGCAGTGACCGGGCAGCAAATCGAGGAGGCACGCATCAGCCTGCGCGCCTTCGCCACGCGCTATTTCTCTGACTTGATCATTCAAGCCAAAGGCTCCAGCCTGGAAACCTTCGGTGACTTTTTCGAGCGTGAGGTTGGCGCTGAAGGCATTATCGTCTCCACCCGTCTGCAGAACGAGTTCAGCCGCCAGACCCAGTCGATCACGCTTGAGGTCGAGAAGATGCAAGTGGGCTTCGACAGCGAGGTCAACCACTTCAATACCACCGTCAAGGCACTGGGCAAGCAAGGCATCAACCATCTGCTCAAGGGCAACCTGATCAATAACACCACGGTACTGGCCGCACGCGATGGCCTCACGACGATTGCCAAGACGGTAGGCATGGATATCGGCAAGTATCTGAAGTTCAAGCCATGGGGCGCCGTGAAGTTCGCCAAAGGTGCCAACGGGGCCCTCGCCTTCATCGGCGTGGCGCTTGAAGCCTGGGACAGCTGGGAACAATACAAGCGCGAAGAAGCGTTCAAGAAGTCTGTTGCGGAGATTGTCAGCAACTTCGAACAGCAGCGTCAGGACTTCCTGGACCTGGTGAACTCCGAAACCTTCAAAGAAAAGTTCTTCCCCGACTACCTGCAGCTCAATACTCGTCGACAAGAACTTCAGGCCAACGTGGATGAAAGCCGCGTGCGTCAGCAGCGCTTCCAGGCATGGCGCGACGAAGCTGAAGCCATCGATGCAGAATTCAAAAGGTTGAACTAACCCGGTTCAGGTGCCCGCTGCGCAAGGCAGCGGGCGCTTGGCGAGAGCGTTGCCAAGCACTAATCCACAACCGGCACCACCCCCTGCAACAACTCCACCTTGCGCCGCAACTGCCCCACATGTTCCCGCTCCGCCCGCAACGCCGCCCTCAGCTCGCGGTTCTCCATCTCCCAAATCTGCAACCAGCGCAAATCCTTCTGGCAGTGCTCCACCTTCTTGCCCAGCTCGCCCAGCCTCAACCCCTGCTGAATCAGCACCAGCAAGATGATCCCCATCGCCACCAAGGCACCCGTCGCAACCACTTCCGGCATCGTCATGCTCATGTCCTTTGCTACCTTCGGAGCGTTCCGAAGACGAACCAAAGATATGTAATGCAAAACTACACGTCTAGAATGTAGACTTATACAGGTAAAGTAATCGCGCACATGGAGAGGGTATGAAACGCAAGCAATCCATCGAGCAGGTACGCTGGGACCTGGCACTTCGCTATCGTTTGATCGAAACCGTTGCCTGGTGGGAAGGCCGGCTGACCACGGGCCACCTGATGCAGAGCTTTGGCATCAGCCGCCAGCAGGCGTCGAAGGACATCAATACCTACATCACCGAACATGCGCCCGAAAACTTGACGTATGACAAGCAGATCAAGGGCTATGTACCGAGCGAGCAGTTCGAGCCGCTGTTCATCGATAACAGCGCCAGCGCCTATCTGCACCTGCTCTACCAGAACAACGAACGGGCGCCGCACATCGACGGGTTGGCACTGGCCTACGCGCACACCCGTGTACTGGAGGTGCCTGACCGCCCCATTCGGCCAGAGGTGCTGCGCCCATTGCTCAAGGCTTGCCGTGAAGGCCTGCGCCTGGAAACCGAATACGTGTCCTTCAACACCCCCAACGTCGAGGTGCGCCTGATCGCCCCGCACACGCTGGTGTACACCGGCATGCGCTGGCACGTGCGGGCCTACTGCGAAAAGAACGGCCAATACCGCGACTTCGTCCTCAGCCGCCTGCGTGGGCAGCCAGACTTGCTCGACGCGTCGCCGAACACGCGTGAGCAGGATGAAGACTGGAATGTCGAGGTGCCGGTCATCTTCGCGCCTGATGGGCGGTTGAACACGGCGCAGCAGGCAATCATCGAAACCGACTTCGGCATGACCGATGGCCAATTGGTGGTGCCTAGCCGCAGGGCATTGGTGAAGTATGTGTTGCAGCGGTATCAAATCGACCACCGCAACATGGCGATACTGCCCGAGGCCCAGCAACTGGTGGTGAGCAACCTCCAGGAACTGCAACCGTGGTTGATGAAGTACTGACGCAGGGCGCTTGCTCTAGCTGCAACGCGTCATGTGTTGTTCTGTGGGAGCGGGCTTGCCCGCGAACACGGGCGAAGCCCGTGCCAGCCCGCCCCACCTCACCAGCTGTAACTCAACTTGGCCGTCACTTCGCGCCCCGGGTTGTAGTAGTTCGCCGTCCCCGACCCAACCACATGTTGCTCGTCGAACAGGTTGCTGACATTCAGCGCCAGGTCGGTCCCCTTGGCGATCTTGTAGTTCAGCGCCGCGTCGAACAGTGTTGTGCCGTCGCTCTTCTTGGTGTTGGCAGCATCCATGTAGTAGGCACCCACGTACCGCGCGCCCAGACCCACGCTCACATCCGTGCCCGGTACGTCGTAATAGCTCCACAGCGATGCGGTGTGCTTCGGTGCAGTGGCAAATTCATTGCCCTTGAGCGAGTCGCCGTTCCACAACGACCCGCGCAGCACCTCGGACTCCATGTAGGAGTAAGCACCGATCACGCTGATGTCTTGCGTGACTTGCGCCTTGGCTTCCAGATCCAGACCGCGCACGCGTGACTCGCCCACTGTCTGCTGCTCGATGATGCCGCTTGGCAGCACCACGGCAATGGTCACGTTCTCCTGGGTCAGGTCGTAAACGGCAGCCGAGAACAGTGCGTCCATGCCCAAGGGCGAATACTTCACGCCCACTTCATACTGCCTGCCCGTTTGCGGCGTAACGCCAACTTGCGGGGGTGATACGGACTCCACCATGCTCACATAGGTAGAGACTTCATCGTTGACGATATAGGTCAGTGCCGCGCGATAAGAGGTTTCGGAGAAGTTGTCCTTTTCCGTCTGCTCGCCACCGATGTACTCCTTGCTGGACAGGTCCATCGAGTCATTACGCACGCCTGCGGTGGCGATGACGCGGTCAAAGAACGACAGGTTCTGCTGCAGGAACACCGCCTTGGTGGTGGCATCATTCTTCTTGCGGGTATAGGGCGTGATGCCGCCTGGCACGCCGGTGAATACCGGGTTGGCGATGTCGATGGAAGGCGCCAAGCCGTAGACCGAACTCTGCTTGGTCGTCGAGTCGAGGTACTCCACGCCCACCAGGGTGCTGCTGTCGATATGCTCGAATTGGGCATCGTACTGCAGCATCAGGTTGCCATTGAGCTGATCGGCATCACTGTCGGTGCCGAAGATGTAGCGTGGAATCGTAGTGCCGACACGCGAGGTGCTGTCGCTCAGGTACGCGTAGCCAAAGTCATCGCTCAGCTCGCTGTAACGCAGGTTGCTGCGCAATACGAAGCCATTGTCGAAGTCGTGGGTGATGTTGCCGCTGAGGCTGGTGCGCTCCACATTGTGGAAGTTGTAGCTGGGCTCGCCATAGAAATCGCTGCGGTCGTATTCCTTGTCCAGCGGGTAGCCGCCACTGTTCGGCGAGCTATCGGTTTTCAGGTAGTCGAGCACCATGGTGGCCGAGGTGAAGTCGGTGGGCGCCCAGGTCAGGCCGCCCATCACGAACCGGTTGTCGTCCTGGGAGTGGTCGTACTCGCGGTCGCTGTTCTGCATCTTGGCCGTGAAGCGGCCGGCCAGGGTTTGTTCGTCGTTCAGGGCATCGCCTACATCGATACCGGTTTCGGCATGGTTGTAGGAGCCGTAGGTCACGTAGCCCTGGCCAAACTTCTCGAAGCGCGGTTGCTTGGTCACGAAGTTGACCGAGCCACCTGGGTCTGCCGGGCCGAACAGCGTGGAGTTGGCACCACGCAGAATTTCTATGCGCTCGTAGGCGTAAGGGTCTTCACGCACACCGCGCATCGAACTGAGGGTCAGGCCGTCACGGTAGGTGGTGGCCTGAAAGCCGCGGATCAGGAAGTAATCGTTGCGGTCGTCCGAACCGTAGTAGTCGCTGACCACGCCGGGGGTGTACTGCAGCGCCTCTTCGGTTGTGCTGACGCTGCGCTGCTGCATTTCCTTGTTGGTCACCACAGACACGGAGGCTGGCGTGTTGAGGATGCTGGTCGCCACCTTGCCGCCTACCCACAGCTCCTTGGCAACCACCGAGTTGCTGTCTTCGTCGGCGCTGGCTTTGACCTTGGCATTGATGATGACGGGCGCCAGGCGGTAGTCCTCGGTCGCCCCCAGCTCCAGCGGGCCGGCAGGCTTGGGCTGCGGTACCACCAGATAAGCACTGGGGCCTTGCTGCTGCGCCTGAAGCTCGGTCCCCTGCAACAACTGCGAGAGTGCCGCCGACATGCCCAGCGTACCTTGCACACCTGCCGTGTTGCGGTCGGCTATGCGCTGCGCGTCGAAGGACAGGCTAATGCCCGCCTGGCGTGCAAAGCGGTCAAGCGCCGGCGCCAGTGGGCCGCCAGGAATGTTCCATTGCTGCGCCTGGTTGCTGTGTTCAGCAGTTGCAGATTGCGCAAGGGCAGGCAGCGCACAGCTACTGACAACCAGGCCCAGGAAAGCACCGTGCACAGCACGACTCAATGGGTGGCGCTGTGGAACCGGGGTCGAACTCATTTTTCTCGCTCCGTAGAGGGGTCGGCGGGCTGGCCTGTATTCCGGCCTTCTCTACAAGCCGAACGAGAATGATAAAACACCTCATTTATTTTTAGATCGTTGCACGGACCCTGGCCGTTTCAAGGTCGCCCTTCGGCCATCAGCCCCTCCTGCATGGCAGGCAGTGGCCGGCTCAGCAACACGCCGACCAGCAGCGCAAACAGCAACGCCGCCACACCCGCGACCTGTAACACAGCCTCGAAACCGCCCATGAATGCCTGGCGGGCCAATGGCGCCACCGCCTCACGCAAGCCTGGCTCAAGCAGGGCCAGCGCCGCCTGCAAGTCGCCCGCTGCAACCCGCCTGGCCATCGCGGCAACCTGGCTCGATTGTGCGGGTGCCACAGTGGCCATGGCCTCCTGCAGCAACTGCCCGCTACGGGCAGCGAGCACACCCCCGAGCACACCAACGGCCAGCACGATCGCACCAAACCGCGTGGTGGTGCTCAGGCCCGAGGCCATACCGGTACGCTCACGCGGTACGCAGGCCATGATGTTTTTCTGCGTATCGCCATTGAGCAGCCCGGCGCCCGCCCCCAACACCACGCTGGCCAGGGCGAATGCCCCATAACCGCCGTGGCGCGTGGCCCAGGCACACAGCAAGTTGCCCGTGCCCACCAGCACCAGGCCCAGCGCAAACACCTGCGCCGGGCTGCAGTGGGCAGCCAGGCGCATGCCCAGGCGCGGCGTCAGCAGCATGGCAACGGCGAACGGCAACATACCCGCCCCCGCGGCCAGGGCCGACAGTTGCAGGCCGTTCTGCAAATACAGCGGCAGCAGGGTCATCATCACCTGGGCGCAGGCGGCGTAGGCAAACATGCCCAGCAGAGCCCCTACAAAACGCCCGCTACGCATCAGTTGCAAGTCGATCATCGGCCGCTGCTGGCTGCGCTCGACCATGATGAACAGGCTGAACAGAAAGGCGCTGATCACCAACCGGCCAAGGGTTTGCGCGCTGCCCCAGCCCACCTGGTTGGCATCGATCATCGCCCAGATCAGGTAGCCCAGGCTGCCGGCGAAGGTCAGGCTGCCCCAGGGGTCCAGGCGTGCCGCCGCACTGTCGCGAGACTCTTCGATACTGCGCATGACCATTACCGCCAGCAGTGCCACCAGCGGCAGGTTGATGTAGAAGATCCAGCGCCAGCCCAAGGTACTGGCAATCACCCCGCCCAGCAGCGGCGCGAAGGTGATGGTGGCGCCCATGCAGGCGCCCCAGAAGGCCCAGGCACGCATGCGTTCTTGTGGCTGATGGTACCGGTTGCCAATCGCCGCCAGGGCCGAGGTAAGCAGCAACGCAGCGCCTACCCCCTTGGCGGCTCTGGCCAGGTCGAGAAACAGCAGGCTGGGCGCCGCACCGCAGGCCAGCGAAGCCACGCCGAACAGCACCAGGCCGAGCAGCAGCATGCGCCGCCGGCCGAAGCGGTCGGCCAGGCTACCGGCGGGCAACAGGCAAGCGGCGAAGGCCAGCAGGTAGGCGCTGACTACCCATTCGATGTCGGCGAACGAGCCGGACAGGTCTCGCGCGATACTGGGCAGGCTGACCGCGACAATGTTGGTGTCGAGGATGATCAGGGCGCAGACCAGGGAAGCGGTAAGCAAGGTAAAGCGTGCTGAAGGGGCAGGCATGGCAGGCTCCAGAAGCAGGCTGGTCGTATCAGCGCCAGCCTTGTAGTGTTGACCCCACCATAACGCCG
Organism: Pseudomonas sp. NY8896; assembly: GCF_039634505.1. Classification (NCBI taxonomy): domain Bacteria; kingdom Pseudomonadati; phylum Pseudomonadota; class Gammaproteobacteria; order Pseudomonadales; family Pseudomonadaceae; genus Pseudomonas; species Pseudomonas sp. NY8896. The sequence continues at coordinate 1,301,195 of NZ_CP132350.1, read as the reverse complement.
CCAACACCAAGCCTTGTTAGCCCCGGCGGCCTGCGTCATTACCCTGTAGGTAACACCCATGGAAATCCGCCATTTCCGCTACTTCCTCTGCGTCGCCCGCCACGGCCATTTCACCCGGGCCGCCGAGCAACTGGGCATCGCCCCGCCCACCCTCAGCCGGCAGATCCAGGACATGGAGCGCGAGCTGGGCGTGCGCCTGTTCGAGCGTAACCAGCGCGAGGTCAACCTTACCGCCGCCGGCCAGGCGCTGTTGATCGAGGCTGAACAGGCCGTGCGCCAGTTCGACGCCGCACAACTGGGCGCGCAGCGCGCCGCCCGTGGCGAAAGCGGGCGCATCGAGCTGGGCTACGTGGCCTCGGCCGCCTACTCGGGCATGCTTCAGCAGCAAGTCAGCCACTACAGCGAAACCTGCCCCGGCGTGCGCCTGAATATCCGCGAACTGCCCATGGCCGATCTGCCCGGCATGGTTCGCGATGGCCTGCTTGACCTGGCCTATGTGCGCTCGCCCATGGAGCTGCCGGAAGCACTCGAAGCCATTGCCTTGCGCCAGGAAGGCTTCGTGCTCGCCCTGCCGGCCAGCTCGCGCATCAATGAAGTGCCACAGATCCCGGCCGCGCGCCTGGCCAATGAAACCTTCATCCTGCCCGAGCAGATCTCCGGCACGCTGGAGGTGGCCGCGCAAGGTGGTTTCGTGCCACGGCTCGGCCCGCAACCTGGCAGCCTGGTGGCGGTGATTACCCTGGTGTCCCTTGGCCAAGGCATTGCCGTGGTCCCGGAATCGGTCGTGCAGCGCATTAGCTTGCCGCAGGTGAACTACCGGCAAATAGTCGACTGCCAGGCCAGCTCGTGGCTGAGCCTGATCCATCGACGCTTCGAAAAAGCGCCGGCAGTGATGCGGTATGTGCAAAGCGTGATGGGCGGCACTTGATGGCTGCTCAAGCGCTCGGATCGTCTGCAGTACCCAAGGCATAGAACTCATGCAGCTTGGCTTGCAGCAGTGCCTTGTCTGGCAAGCGCGTTTGATACTCGGCAATCAGCGCGGGGGACAAACTGCGATTGAGTGCGTACTCAACCACCTCGTCGTCTCTGCTGGCGCATAGCAACACGCCGATGGCCGGGTTTTCATGACGCTTACGCTCATTGCGGTCCAGTGCTTCGAGATAGAAATCCAGCTTGCCCAGGTACTCTGGCTCGAAGCGACCGACTTTCAGTTCGATCGCTACCAGGCAGTTGAGGCCACGGTAGAAGAACAGCAAGTCGAGTGCGAAGTCACGGCCGCCGACCTGAAGCGGGTATTGTGAGCCGACGAAGCAGAAATCCCGGCCCAGCTCGATCAGGAACTGTTTGAGCCGGTCCATCAATGCGCAATGCAGGTCTGATTCGGCATGCACACCAGGCAGACCAAGAAATTCGACCATGTAGGCATCCCGAAAAACGTCCATGGCCGCAGGATAGTTCTGCCTCAGCGCTGCCGAAACTTTTGCCGGGTTAGCAACGCAGCGCTCATACAGAGCAGCTTTAAGTTGACGCTCAAGCTCACGCCGCGTCTACGCCTGGCAAGCCCCACGCCGACCGCTCGTGCTGCCAAACAAGTGTTTCAAAAAACAAAGGGCACCCATCCACGAGTGCCCTTTGCCCTACCACCCGGTGAACTCAATCACCCCATCGACCGCGCCCCCACCGGTTGCGCATGGCCCCGCGAGGTCACGATCCCCAGGAAGGAAATCACGATCGCCAGGCCCAACGTGGAACTCACTTCCGCCCGGTGCTCAGGCGTGTACATCATCACCGCCAGCGCCCCGGCAATGAAGATGATCACCGCCCAGGTCAGGTACGGGAACAGCCACATGCGGAACTTCAGCTCGGTGTTTTCCCGCTCCAGGCGGCGGCGCATGCGCAGCTGCGAGATGGCGATGACCATGTACACCAGCAAGGCAATGGCGCCGGAGCTTGCCAGCAGGAACTCGAACACACCCTTCGGCGCGAAGTAGTTGAGCACAGCGATGGCCGCACCGATCAGCGTGCTGCCGAACACCGCGGCACGCGGTACACCGACCTTGGAGGTCTTGTTGAGGAAGGCCGGGGCGTCACCGCGCTTGGCCAGCGAGTACATCATCCGCGAAGCGATGTAGATCGACGAGTTCATGCAACTGGTCACGGCCACCAGCACCACCAGGTCGACCATGAACGCCGCGTTGGGGATGTTCATGATTTCCAGCGCACGCTGGTACGAACCCACCACCGCCAGCTGCGGGTCGTTCCACGGCACCACCGAGATGATCACGAAGATCGACAGGATGTAGAAGGTGCTGATACGCCAGATCACCGAGCGGGTGGCCTTGGCGATGTTGCGCGATGGGTCGCTGGACTCGGAGGCCGCGATGGTCACCGCCTCGGTGCCGATGAAGCTGAACATCACGGTAATGAACGCACCGACCACGGCCGACCAGCCCTTCGGCGCAAAGCCGCCGTACTCGGCCATCAACCCGCTCAGCCCGCTGACCTCACGGTTGGGCAGCCAACCCATCAGCGCGGCGAAACCCAGGCCGATGAAACCCAGAATGGCGGTGACCTTGAGGATGGCGAACCAGAACTCGAACTCGCCGTACTTGGCCACACTGAACAGGTTGGTACCGGCCAGCAACAGCACCGAAGCCAAGGCGAAGATCCAGCTGTCCACCTGCGGGAACCAGGCGTTCAGCACATGCCCGGCGGCCAGCGCTTCGATAGGGATGACCAGCACCCAGAACCACCAGTACAACCAGCCGATGGTGTACCCGGCCCAGCGGCCAATGGCCTGGTCGGCATAGGTGGAAAACGATCCGGTGTCAGGGTGTGCCACGGCCATTTCGCCGAGCATGCGCATGACCAGTACCACCAGGGTCCCGGCCACGAAATAGGAAATTATGGTTGCTGGCCCGGCTGCCGCGATGGCATGGCCGGAGCCTACGAAAAGTCCGGCGCCGATGATGCCGGCGATGGACAGCATCGTTACATGACGTGGCTTGAAACCTTGTGCAAGGTTGCCATCAGATCCCACGGTGTTCATTGATGTTGTTCTCTTTTTGCTGACACAAGGATGGACGGGCAGGCGTAGGCGAAAATATCTCCTTTGAATTCAATTAGTCGACAGCTTACTCGCGTTCTGTTGTTGATCTTTGGCACGCATCACAGAGCAGCTGTCAGTGCAGGACGGGCTTCATTTAAGCCCCGCATGGCTGTGGGTAATTACACGAGAACGCCCCGGAACTGTTCGATCACGACAGGGCGTTTCCATTAACGCCAGATGTCGCGAATGGCATGCCCGATCGCGTCACCGGGCCGTTTGGCGCTTTTGTTTTTCATTTGGATGTGTGTTGCCTGCACTGGCCCTATCGGTCAGATACAAAAAAGCCCCGGTTTCCCGAGGCCTTCCTTGCAAAGTCTTGAACCCGCCTTAACGCACCAGGCAAGGCCGCTTGTTATCGAAGCACCACCCCGGTATCAGGTACTGCATCGCCACGCTGTCATCCCGCGCGCCAAGGCCCATGTTGCGGTAGCACTCATGCGCCTTGGCCAGTTGGTCTTCATCCAACTCCACCCCCAGCCCTGGCCGCGCCGGCACCCGCACATGCCCGTCGACAATACGCAGCGGCTCGCGGGTCAGGCGTTGGCCGTCCTGCCAGATCCAATGGGTGTCGATGGCGGTGATCTCACCCGGCGCCGCAGCCGCCACCTGAGTGAACATCGCCAGCGAAATGTCGAAGTGGTTGTTGGAGTGGGAACCCCAGGTCAGCCCCCAGTCGTTGCACATCTGCGCCACCCGCACCGAACCCTGCAAAGTCCAGAAGTGCGGGTCGGCCAGCGGGATGTCTACCGACTGCAACTGGATGGCATGGCCCATCTGTCGCCAGTCGGTGGCGATCATGTTGGTGGCGGTGGGCAGACCAGTGGCGCGGCGGAACTCGGCCATCACTTCACGGCCCGAGTAACCGTTCTCGGCACCGCACGGGTCTTCGGCGTAGGCCAGCACGCCGTGCTTGTCGCGACACAGGGCAATGGCCTCTTGCAATGACCAGGCGCCGTTCGGGTCAAGAGTGATGCGCGCTTCGGGGAAGCGCTCGGCCAAGGCCGTTACCGCTTCCATCTCTTCTTCGCCGCGCAATACCCCGCCCTTGAGCTTGAAGTCGCTGAAGCCATAACGCGCCTTGGCGGCCTCGGCCAGACGTACCACCGTCTCTGTGGTCAGCGCCTTTTCGTGACGCAGGCGGAACCAGTCTTCATCGCTATCGGTTTCGTTGCGGTAAGCCAGGTCGGTCTGCTGACGGTCGCCGATATAGAATAGGTAACCGAGCATCTTCACTGCATCGCGTTGCTGCCCCTCGCCCAGCAGTGCCGCCATCGGCACGTTCAGATGCTGGCCGAGCAGGTCGAGCAGCGCCGACTCGATGGCGGTCACCGCGTGCACGGTGATGCGCAGGTCGAAGGTTTGCAGGCCACGGCCGGCCGAGTCGCGGTTGGCGAAGGTCTGGCGCATGGCATTGAGCACACGCTGGTAATGGCCGATTGGCTGGCCGACCACCAGGCTGCGGGCGTCCTCCAAGGTTTGGCGAATCTTCTCGCCGCCGGGCACTTCGCCAAGGCCGGTGTTGCCGGCGCTGTCGCGCAGCACCACCACGTTGCGGGTGAAGTACGGGCCATGGGCGCCACTGAGGTTGAGCAGCATGCTGTCATGGCCGGCGACGGGGATCACGCGCAGGTCGGTGACCACCGGGGTGCTGGTGTGAACGGCTGGGTTGGTCTGCATGTTCATGGTTGTTGTCTCGCAGTCATCAGTGGGTCTGGCCCAGGGCCGAAGGGGCCTTGAGGTCATCGGAAGGGGCGCCTTTGGGGCGCATGCGTACGAAGAAGATGGCGATGGCTGCAAGCACCGAGGTTACCGCCAGGCCGTACAGCCCACCCTGGATCGAGCCGGTTTGCTGCTCCAGCAGGCCAAAGGTGGTGGGGGCGACGAAGCCACCGAGGTTGCCGACCGAGTTGATCAGGGCAATGACCGCTGCCGCGATACGGGCATCCAGGTAGCCCTGGGGGATTGGCCAGAACAGCGACGACGCCGACTTGAAGCCAATCGCGGCGAAGCACACCGCGACGAAGGCGAACACCGGCCCACCGGTAGTGGACATGAACATGCCGATGGCGGCGACCAGCAGGGCTCCCGCCACCCAGGCCTGCTGGAATTTCCAGCGTGTGGAACCGGCGGCGAAGGCGTACATGGCCAGGATCGAGATCAGCCACGGGATCGAGTTGAAGAACCCGACCTGCATGTCACTCAGATCGCCCATGCGCTTGATGATGCTCGGCAGCCAGAACGTGGCGGCATAGATGGTCAACTGGATGCAGAAGTAGATCAGGCAGAACAGCACGATCTGGCGGTCCTTGAGCAGGCTCCAGGCCGACGGTTTGACAGCGCCAACGGCCTCGCGTGCTTGCTGCTCGCGGTCGATGGTGGCGACCAGTGCGTCCTGTTCGGCCTTGCTCAGCCACTTGGCATCTTGCGGCTTGGAGTCGAGCCAGAAGAACACGAAGAAGCACAGCACCACCGAGGCCATGCCTTCGATGAACAGCATCCACTGCCAGCCATGCAGGCCCAAGCCCTGAAGCTGCATCAGCGCCCCGGCCAGCGGCCCGGAAATCAACGAAGCCAGTGCCGAACCGCTGAGGAAGATGGCAATGGCCTTGCCGCGCTCGGCAGCCGGCAACCAACGGGTGAAGTAGTAGATCACCCCTGGGAAGAACCCCGCTTCGGCCACACCCAGTAGAAAGCGCAGCACATAGAACTGGGTTTCGTTCTGCACAAAGGCCATGGCCGTGGCCACCAGCCCCCAGGTGAACATGATGCGGGTCAGCCACAGGCGGGCACCGACCTTTTGCAGCAGCATGTTGGAGGGCACTTCGAACAGCGCGTAGCCGATGAAGAACAAGCCGGCGCCAAAGCCGAAGGCCGCAGCGCTGATGCCCAGGTCACTTTCCAGGTGCGGGCGGACAAAGCCGATGTTGACGCGGTCGAGGTAGTTGACGATGAACATGATGACGAACAGCGGCAGTACGTGGCGCTTGACCTTGGCCACGGCGCTGGCCAACGCGTCGCCGTCATGCCGGGCAGACGGAGCGAGGGTGTCGTTCACTTGCGGATCTCCCACTAATTGTTTTTGTGCGGGTCGAGGTTGTCTGACATGGCAGTGGGGGTGAGCATATGCGCCGCGCAGTTGTACGACAAGCTTACTAACGTCGGTAAATCCTCAAAATACAAGCCATCACAATGGCAATCTGCTTCGATTATGCAAAAACACTTAACCTACGCGTTGACTTGATCACGTGAAAAACCAGCAAAAAATATTTCTATCGATTAACTTGTCATACAAGTACAACAATCAGCGGATGGCACATGGAACCCGAACACGCCCGTAAACGCGGCCACAGCCGCGCTCATGACCTGGTTTCCAGCCTGACCCAGCACATTTTGCTGGGCACCTTCAAACCGGGCGACAAGTTGCCCTCGGAAAACACCCTGGTGCGCGAGCACGGAGTCAGCCGCACGGTGGTGCGCGAAGCCTTGTCCAAGTTGCAAGCTTCGGGGCTGGTGGAGCCGCGCCACGGTATCGGTACGTTCGTGATGGAGCGCCAGGCCCAGGCCGGCCTGCGCGTGGCGGCGGAAAGCGCGGCGAATGTGCGTGATCTGCTGGAACTGCGTATTGGCCTGGAGGGTCAGGCCGCCGCATTGGCCGCGCTGCGCCGTGACGAGGGGCAGCTGGCACGCATGCGCCAGGCGCTGGATGACTACCAGGACCTGGCCGCAGCTGGCGACAGTTGCATCGAAGCCGACCGGCGCTTTCACCTGCTGATTGCCGAGGCCACTGGCAACCTGTATTTCACCGAGATGCTGCTGCAGCTAGGCAACGGCCTGATCCCGCGTAACCGCATGGCCCTGGCCGAACGCTCCGGGGCCAAGCTGGCGCGGCAAGCCTACCTGGCCAACCTGGAGCACGAGGCGATCCTCAATGCCATCCGCCGACAAGACCCGGATGCGGCGCGGGCGGCGGTGTGCCTGCACCTGTCCAACAGCCGCGACCGGTTGCTGCCAGGTTGATAATCATCCGACTGGCGCATCCCCCCTGTGTAGGAGCGGCCTTGTGTCGCGAAAGGGCCGCGAAGCGCCCCCCGGTCATCAGCTATATCGCATAAATCGGGGGGCTGCTTCGCAGCCCTTTCGCGACACAAGGCCGCTCCTACAAGGGACCGCATCTGGCCGGTTTTCAAGCCAACGCCCGGTCCACCAGCACCTGCAGGCGCCCCTGCGAACAGCGCTCCACCCGGGCCACCACGCCATACACCTCAGCCAACAGCCCCGGCTGCAGCACATCCCCCGGCGCCCCGCAGGCCACCACCCTGCCCTCACGCAACACCACCAGCCAATCTGCGTGGCTGGCTGCCAGGTTGATGTCATGCAGCACCGCCACCGCCAGCAACCGATGCGCCTGCACGCGTTCGCGCACAGCGCCCATCACCCGCAACTGGTAATGCAGGTCCAGCGCACTGGTCGGCTCGTCCAGCAACAGCACCTGTGGGTTGCGTGCCAGCAACTGGGCCAAGGCCACCAGCTGCCGTTGCCCGCCAGACAAACTGTCCAGCGAGCGCTCGGCCAAACCCTCGATGCCCAACTGGCGCAACGCATCGAAGGCGCTGCCCAGCAGATCGCTGCCAGCGCTCACGCGCAAGGCCGCAACAATGCTTTCCAATACGCCCAAGGCGATACCCGGCGGTAGCTGCTGGGGCATATAGGCCAGGCGACGTGAGCGCTCGGCAAAGCCCAGGCGCGTCACATCCTGCCCATCCAGGCGCAAACCACCGCGCATCCGCTCCAGCCCTGCCAAGGCACGCAACAACGTGGATTTGCCCGCACCATTTGGCCCGACCAGCGCTACCAGGCTGCCGGCCGGCAACGCCGGCAGGCTCACCCCCTGCAGGATCTGCCGCGCGCCGTAGGCCACCGAAACACCCTCGATCAACAGGCTCACAACCTTCTCCCCCGGCGGAACACCAGCACCACGAATACCGGCACGCCCACCAGCGCGGTAACGATGCCCACCGGCACGATCACCCCCGGCAAGATCGCCTTGCTGACAAGCGACGACAGCGACAGCATCAACGCCCCCACCAGCGCACTGGCGGGCAGCAGGAAGCGTTGGTCCTCACCGACCAGCAGCCGGGCGATGTGCGGCCCGACCAGGCCGACAAAACCGATGGTGCCGACGAATGCCACCGCCGTTGCCGACAACAGGCTGATGCGCAGCAGCGAGGCAAAACGCAGGCGCCGGGTATCGACGCCAAAACTGCGCGCACGGTCCTCGCCCATGCGCAGCAAGGTCATGGCCGGTGCCGCCCGTAGCGAAAACGGCAACAGCAACCCCAGCACCAGGGCCAGCATGCCAAGCTTGTGCCAGTCGGCGCGGGCCAGGCTACCCAAGGTCCAGAACACCAGTTGCTGCAGCACATCCTCGGTGGCCAGCAATTGCAGCAACGAGACCAACGCATTGCAGCTGAACACCAAGGCGATGCCAAACAGCACCAGGCTCTCGACCCCGGCGCCACGCAACCGCGACATGGCCTGCAACAGCACCACCGACAGGCAGGCGAAGATGAACGCCATCACCGTCACCTGGGCGCTCGGCGCCAGCCAGGCAATGCCCAGTGGGTAGGCAATCGCCAGCGAGGCGCCGAGTGCCGCCGATGACGACACACCCAAGGTGAAGGGGCTGGCCAGCGGGTTGTCTAGAATCGCCTGCATCTCGGCACCGGCAAGCGCCAAGGCCGCCCCCACCAGCACCGCCATCAGCGAGTACGGCAGGCGCACGTTCCAGATGATCACCCGCTCGGTGGCACTCAACGTCGCCGGGTCGAAGACGCCATGCAGCAATTGCCCCAGGCCCATGCCCGAGGCACCGCTGGCCAGGTCGCCCAGTACCGACAACAACAGCAACAACGCCAGCGTGAAGACCAGCAAGGCCCGCCGCCACAACAGGCGACGATAATGCCAGGCTGCCAACGCCGCGCCTTCGTGGGCCAGCGCGGTCACCTGGCATCGACCCAGTACTGGCCGTCCAGGCCGACCTTGAGCATGCGGTTGATTTCACCCATGGTTGCCTGCGGGTCGAGCGCCTTGAAACGCTCCGGGTGTACCCATCGGGCCATGGCCTCGACCGCCAGGATGTTGAACGGCGAGTTGTAGAAGTCATGCCACAAGCCATGGGCCTGGCCAGCCTGGATCGGCCGCAGCGGGGCGAACTCGGGGCGCGCGGTGATCTTCGCCAGGCTCTGGCGTGCCGTATCGGTGGAGACGCCAGCCCCCAGCAGCACCCCGGGCGCGCGGTTGCCGGTGGCGATGTACACGTCCGGGTCGGCTTGCAACACGTACTCGACACTCACATCACCCAGCGCCCCAGGCACCACATCGGCACCAATGTTGTGCCCGCCTACGGCTTCGACCACGCTGCCCAATCCGCTCTTGCCAGTGGTGTGCCCCGGTGCCTGCCACACGCCAGCCAACAGTTCGAGAAACACCTTGGGCCGCTCGCTTTCCTTGATCCTGGCCACGCCGTCGGTTACCCGCTTCAGGTGACGGTCGTACAGGTTCAGGTACTCCGCCGCCTGCGGCTCACGCCCCAGCAGCGTGCCCAGTGCCTGCATGCTCACCCGGGTATTGCGGATCGGGTGCACGCGAAAGTCGATGAACAGCACCGGCACCCCGGCCTTTTCCAGTAGATCGGCCACCGGGCTGTGCTGGGTCGGGCCCTCACCGGCGATGCTGAAAATGGCCAGGTCGGGCTTGAGCGCCAGTATCTGCTCAGCGCTCACGCTCTGCTCGGACGCCTGGCCGATCAGCGGCAACTTGGCCACTTGTGGGTACTGCTGCGCATACACCTCATAGGTATGCGGGTCGAGCAGGCGCATGTCGTTCTGCCAGCCGACCACCCGCTGGAATGGGTTGTCACGGTCAAGCAAAGCCAGCGCGAAAAACAGCCGCCCTTCGCCAAGCACGATGCGCTGAGGCGGGTGGTCAACCTCGACCTTGCGCCCGAGCACGTCGGTCACTTGCACGGCGCTGGCAGGTTGGATGAAGCCGAGGCAGGTAGCCAACAGCAAGACAGGCAGCAAACGCTGCCAGAAAAGGGGAGTCGGGCACATCAGGGCATCCTCTTGAAGAGAATCAATCGCAACAGAGCGGGGCATTCTAGCCAGCCGCCCTGTGCTGCCGATGTGCGCGAATGTATTGGCTTGTAGGGTGGCCGTTACATCCAGCCGCCCTCACCTATCCTCACCAAGTCAGGCAGATCTTGCCGAAATGCCGGTTGCTCTCCTGGTAACGGAACGCCTCGACGATCTGCTCCAACTCGAAATGCTTGTCCACCACCGGGCGCAGGCCGTTGGCATCGATCGCCCGCACCATCGCCTGCTGCTGCGCACGGCTGCCTACCAGCACCCCTTGCAGGCGAATCTGCCGCACCAGCGCCTGCACCAGCGGCAACTGCCCAGCCACCCCGGTGAGGATACCGATCAGCGAAACATGCCCACCGATGCGCGCGGCAATCATCGACTGCTCCAGCGTCGCCGGGCCACCCACTTCGATCACATGATCAACCCCGCGGTTGCCCGTCAGCTCACGCACTTTCTCACCCCAGGCCGGGGTGCTCTTGTAATTGATCAGGTGGTCGGCACCCAACGCTTTCAGGCGCTCCAACTTGGCATCGCTGGACGAGGTGGCGATCACTGTGGCGCCGGCCAGCTTGGCGAACTGCAAGGCGAAAATCGACACACCGCCAGTGCCCTGCACCAGCACCGTGTCGCCGGGCTTGAGGTGATCATCACTCATCAGCGCGCGCCAGGCGGTAAGCCCGGCGGTGGTCAGGGTGGCCGCTTCGGCATGGCTGAAACCCTTGGGCGCCAGGGTGAACGCAGTGGCACGGGCGGTGACCTGCTCTCGGGCGTAGCCATCGAGGCCGTCGCCAGGCACCTGGGCAAAGCCCTCGACATTGGCCTGGCCATCGAGCCAATCGGGGAAGAAGGTGCTGACCACGCTGTCGCCGACCTGGAACTCGGTAACGCCAGCCCCCACCGCGACCACCTCACCGGCGCCATCGGCCATGGGGATGCGCCGCTCGCTCGGGCCCCACATGCCGCTGACCACGGCGAAATCGTGGTAGTTGAGGGAGCTGGCGTGCAGGCGCACGGTGATCTCGCCGGCCTTGGGGGCCAGGGCCTCGCTGGTGCCGACCTCGACCTTGTCGTAGCCGCCGCCGGGTTGTACGTAGATGGCCTTGCTGGTCATGGGTAGGTCTCCGTATCAGAAGAAAGAATGGGGTTCAGCATAGACAGGTCCGGCCCTTTCGCGGGCATGCCCGCGAACAGGCCCGCATTGCCAACACAAGAATCAGCCCAGCATCACCTTCAATGCCTGGCAATCGGCCGCATGCCAATCCACCAGCTCCGGCCACGGGTTATCCGGCAGGTTCACCAGCACCGTGCGCGCCCCCGCCGCCCGTCCACAGTCCAGGTCAAAGCGGTAATCCCCCACCATCACCAGCTCACTGGGCGCCACGCCCCAGGCACTGGCAATTTTCAGTAACCCATCCGGGCTCGGCTTGGGCGCCGCTTCGTCACGCCCGAGAATGTGCTCCACCGCGAAGCAGTCCGCCAGGCCGATGGCCTCCAGCGTCACATGCGCAAGCTCACGCGCATTGCGGGTAAGAATACCCAGCCGGCAACCGCGCTCGGCCAGTTCGCGCACCAGTTCCACCGCCCCGGTGGCCGCCGTGGAGGCAACCGCCAGGTCCCGCTCGTGCTCCAGCAACCAGGCATGCTTGGCTGCCGCCTCATCAGCCGGCAGCGCCGCCAGGTGGGTGAGGATGTCGTGCTCGGCCGGGATGTCCAACGCCACGCGAATGGCGGCAAAGTCGTGCACCGCCACGGTCAAGGTGCCGTCCATGTCGAACACCCAGTTGCGCACCTCGCCAAGGAGGCTCATGCCCAATCCTTGCGATGACGAATCAGGCCTTCCTGGCTGGACGATGCCACCAGTTGCCCGGCCTGGTTGAAGATGCTGCCGCGGCAGAAACCACGGGAATTACCGGCCCAGGGGCTATCGGTTGCGTACAGCAGCCATTCGTCAGCGCGCAGGTTGCCATGGAACCACAACGAATGGTCGAGGCTGGCGATCTGCATGTCGCGCTGCCACACCGACTTGCCATGGGGCAGCAGCGCAGTGGTCAGCAGGCCGAAGTCCGAGGCGTAGGCCAGCAGGTACTTGTGCAGGGCGGGTACGTCAGGCAGGTTGCCGTCGGCGCGGAACCAGGCGTACTTCACCGGGTCGCCGGGCTTGGGGTTGAACGGGTCACGCTCGGTGACCGGGCGGATCTCGATCGGCTTGGCGCACAGCACTTTGTCGCGAATGCGCTCGGGCAACTGGTCGGCCATGGCGCGGGCCAGTTCGACTTCGGTCGGCAGGTTTTCCGGGCCGACCACCTCTGGCATCTGCGCCTGGTGCTCGAACCCTTCCTCGTCGTACTGGAACGATGCGCTGCAGGTGAAGATGGTCTGGCCTTTCTGGATCGCCGTCACCCGCCGGGTGCTGAAACTGCCGCCATCGCGCACGCGGTCCACCGAGTACACCACCGGCAGGCTGGCATCGCCCGGGCGCAGGAAGTAGCCGTGCAACGAATGCACATGGCGCGCGTCCTCGACCGTCTGGCTGGCTGCCGACAACGACTGCCCCAGCACTTGCCCACCGTAAAGCTGGCGGAAGCCCAGGTCCTGGCTGCGGCCACGGAACAGGTTCTCCTCGATGGCTTCGAGGCTCAACAGGTCGACCAGGTCGTCCAACACATGACTCATCGGGGGTTCTCCGTAGGAGCGAGCTTGCTCGCGATGCGCCGCCCGAGCGGCGCTCGATCTCACAGGCGCTGAACGTGCAACATGCAGCGCCTTCCAAGTGGGCAAATAATACAGGGTTTGTCATTCGTGCCGGGCATGGCCATGCATTCAGGGGCGCAGGGTGCGCTCCCAATGGGTGCGGTCGATGCGGTACAGCACATGCGGGCGTAGCGGGTGGCCCTCAGGCAGGCGGGGGTGCTCGAAACTGCCCTGCGCGTCCTGCTGCATACCGATGGCTTGCATGACCTTCTGCGACGGCAGGTTGCTCTCGCTAGTGAACGACACGACTTCCTCCAGGCGCAATTGGGCGAAAGCACAACGCAGGCAGGTCCACGCCGCCTCGCTGGCAAAACCCAGGCCCCAGTGACGGCGGGCCAGGCGCCAGCCAATCTCCACAGCGGGGGTGAAATCGGCCTCGAAGCCCACGTGCAGCAAACCGGTCATGCCGATGAACGCGCCGCTGTCCTTGCGCTCAAGGGCCCACAAACCAAAACCGTATTCATTGAAGTGCCCGCGCACCCGACCGATCAATGCAGCGGCTTCCAGACGCGTCAGGGGCGCCGGGAAGTAGCGCATCACCTGCGGGTCGGCGCACAGCGCGGCGAACTCGCGCAGGTCGTCGTCGTGCCATTGGCGCAGCACCAGCCGTGCGCTTTCCAGTTCAAGGATGGGGGTCATGGGGCCTGCTCCGGTTTTGCCGCCTTGCAGTGTACAGCGTAGGCGCGGGCTCGGCTTTCACCCAACCGGTAGCCGCCGAATGCAATTTTCACACGCCCTTCACCGGCCCCCGACAGGCCCCTCAGCACAATCCCGCCATCTCTGCCGCGCCAGACGCGGCCATGCCAACGGAGCTACGCATGCAATCGAGCAATACCCTGGGGCACGCTGCCATTCACACCCGGCGCAAGCGGCGCCTGTCTCGCAAAGCCCTCGGTGCCGCCCTTGGCCTGTGCATGGTCGTGGCGGCGTTGACCACCTGGCTGGCGACGAGGACGCATATCGTGGACCTTGGCAACGAGCAACAACTGAGTGACAGCGGTTTACTGCAAGACTGGGCCGAAGGCGCGGTGATCGTGATGATCCGCCACGCCGAACGCTGCGACAGCGCACCCGGCCCCTGCCTGGACGACCCCACCGGTATCACCGTAAGCGGTAGCCAGGCCGCAACCCGTGTTGGCCAAGGGCTGAACCGGCTGGGCCTGCACAACGCCGACCTGCTGACCAGCCCGAAACTGCGCACCCGGCAAACCGCGCACTTCATCCTCGGTCAGGCGGTGGCCAGCGAAGGCTGGCTGGAAACCTGCGACAGCCAGTTCGCCAGCGAGGCGCTGGCGCGCAAACGTGCGGGGCACAACCTGGTGCTGGTGACCCACAACGGCTGCATCGACCATTTCGCCCGCCAGCAGAGCGTTGCCGGTGGCGAACGTCAAAGCAGCTACGCCAGCGCTTTGTTCGTGTCGGTGGATGGCGATGGCAAGGCGCGCATCCTAGGGCGCCTGAACGAGCCGGACTGGCAACGCGTATTGGCCAGCGCAGGACGATAACTGGCAAGATCAGCACTGGCCCCGATTGTGAACACCCCATGCCGCTGCCGCTGATCTACCACGAAGACTACAGCCCGGAGTTCCCCGCCGAACACCGCTTCCCGATGGACAAGTTCCGCCTGCTGCGCGACCACTTGGTCGACAGCGGGCTGACCACCGACCAAGCCCTGCTGCGCCCGGACATCTGCCCCAACGACATCCTCGCCCTGGCCCACGACCGCAGCTACATCGAGCGCTACATGAACGGCGAGCTGTCGCGCGAGGACCAGCGCCGCCTCGGCCTGCCCTGGAGCGAGGCGCTGGCCCGGCGCACCGTGCGCGCCGTCGGCGGCTCGCTGCTCACGGCCGAAATGGCCCTGCAGCACGGCATCGCCTGCCACCTCGCCGGTGGCACCCACCATGCCCATTACGACCACCCCGCCGGCTTCTGCATCTTCAACGACCTCGCGGTGATCAGCCGTTACCTGCTGGCGGCTGGCCGGGTACACCGGGTGCTGATTTTCGACTGCGACGTGCACCAGGGCGATGGCACCGCGCGCATCCTGCACGACACGCCAGAGGCCATCACCGTGTCGCTGCACTGCGAGCAGAACTTCCCGGCCCGCAAGGCGCAAAGCGACTGGGATATCCCCCTGCCCCGTGGCATGGGCGATACCGCCTACCTGAAGGTGGTGGACGACGCCCTCAATTACCTGCTGCCGTTGTATCAGCCCGACCTGGTGCTGTATGACGCCGGCGTCGATGTGCACAAAGACGACGCCTTGGGCTACCTGCAACTGACCGATGCTGGCGTTGCCGCCCGTGACGAAGCCGTATTGCGCCACTGCCTGGGCCGCGATATCCCGGTGGTGGGCGTGATCGGCGGTGGTTACAGCAAGGACCGCGCAGCCTTGGCCAAACGCCACGGCATCCTTCACCACAGCGCAGCACGCGTCATCGGTTGTTCACAATGACTGTGGAACCGCTTGTGGATAACCTGCGGGAAAGGCGCTACAGCCCTTTGATGGCAAGGCCTGCAGACTTCTGAGCATTTTTTGACCAGTGCTTCCATGGCCAGCGCTGCGCTAGAATGCGCCTCTTTTCCACAGCCTGCTGCCCACCATGCCCGATCTGAACCCCGCATCCTCTCCCCTCGCTGTCGTCATCGGTGGCGGCCCTGCCGGCTTGATGGCTGCCGAAGCACTGGCCCAGGCAGGCCTGTCAGTCGAGGTGTTCGATGCCATGCCTTCGGTTGGGCGCAAGTTCCTGCTGGCAGGCGTCGGCGGCATGAACATCACCCATTCCGAGCCCTACTCGGCGTTCGTGGCCCGCTATGCCGAACGCCAGGGCGAGATCGAGGCGTTGCTGCGCGACTTCGATGCGGACGCATTACGCCAATGGATTCACGGCCTGGGCATCGAAACCTTCGTCGGCACCTCGGGCCGGGTGTTTCCGACCGACATGAAAGCCGCGCCGCTGCTACGTGCCTGGCTCAAGCGCCTGCGTGACAACGGGGTAGTTATCCACACCCGTCATCGCTGGCTGGGCTGGAACTCCGATGGCGCGTTGCGGATTGCTTATCCACAGGGCGAACGGCTGGTGAAAGCCGCCGTCGTGGTGCTGGCACTGGGTGGCGCCAGCTGGGCGCGACTGGGCTCCGACGGCAGTTGGCAAGCGCTGCTGGCCGAACGGGCTGTGGATATCTCGCCTTTGCAGCCGAGCAACTGCGGTTTTGAAGTGGACAGTTGGAGCGCCTTGCTCAAGGACAAGTTCGCCGGCGCGCCGCTGAAGAACATTGCCCTCAGCGTACCGGGCAGTGCACCGCGCAAAGGCGAGTTCATCCTCACCGCGCAAGGTGTGGAGGGCAGCCTGGTGTATGCCTGGTCGGCACCGCTGCGCGAGGCCATCAACCGTGACGGCCGTGGGCTGTTGTTGCTCGACCTGCTGCCGGACAAGCCTGTGGACAAAATTGCCCAGGCACTGGCCAAGCCACGCGGTTCACGCTCCATGGCCAAGCATCTGCACAGCCAGTTGGGTATCGATGGGGTCAAGGCGGCACTGCTGCGGGAGCTGACCGATCACGCGAGCTTTGCCGACCCGCAGGCGCTGGCCCGATCGATCAAGGCATTGCCGATCACGTTGGTGCGTACACGGCCGCTGGATGAAGCGATCAGTAGCGCCGGCGGGGTGCGTTTCGAGGGGCTGGATGAGGGGTTGATGGTCAAGGGCATGCCGGGGGTGTTCTGTGCCGGCGAAATGCTGGACTGGGAGGCGCCGACCGGGGGGTATTTGCTAACGGCGTGCTTTGCCAGCGGCTTGCGCGCCGGGCGAGCGGCGGCGGATTGGATTAAGCCGGTTTCCTGAAAGATTGCAGGGGCTGCTGCGCAGCCCTTTCGCGACACAAGGCCGCTGCCACAGGTACGGCGCGGGCCTGAACTGTGTCGCGATGGGCCGCAGAGCGGCCCCGAAATCTCAGGGCTTACGCTTGCGCGGCCCACCATTGAAACTCGGCACCTTGCGCACCGCCTTGACTGCCGGCTCGGAATTACCCGCCTCAGAACTGTCCATCCAACGGCCCAGCCCGCGCTTGGCGCTGTTTTCTTTCGGCTTCTTGGGCTTCTTCGGTTTCTTGATCACCTGGCCACTGGCATCGGTCAGCGGCACCCGGTGATCAGGGATAAAATCAGGCTCTTCATGACGCGGCAGGGTCTGCCGGGTCAGCACTTCGATAGCCGCCAGCAGTTGCACTTCATCCGCGCACACCAGCGAAATCGCCTCGCCCTTGTTGCCCGCCCGCCCGGTACGGCCGATGCGGTGCACGTAGTCCTCGGCAACGATCGGCAGGTCAAGGTTGACCACCAGCGGCAAATCATCGATGTCCAGGCCACGGGCTGCCACATCGGTGGCCACCAGCACCTGCACTTCGCGGGCCTTGAAGCTGTCCAGCGCGCGCTGACGGGTAGCCTGCGGGCGGTCCCCATGAATGCCGTCGGCGTTCACACCTTCGGCCAGCAAACGCTGCACCAGTTGGTCGACACCGTTACGGGTCTTGGCGAACACCAGCACCTGGGTCCAGCGCTGCTTGCGCAGCAGGTGGCAGAACAGGTCTTCCTTGCGCTTTTTATCCACAGGCACCAGCCACTGCTTGACGCTGGTCGCGGTGGCGTTGCGCGGGCTCACTTCGATACTGAGCGGGTCATTCAAGGCCAACCCCGCCAGCACGCGAATCTGATCGGAGAAGGTGGCGGAGAACAGCAGCGTCTGGCGCTTGCGGGGCAGCGCCGCGTAAACCGATTGCAGCTCCTCGGCAAAGCCCAGGTCGAGCATGCGGTCGGCTTCGTCCAGTACCAGGGTCTGCACCTGGTTGAACTTCACCGCGTTCTGCCGGAACAGGTCGAGCAAACGACCCGGGGTGGCCACCAGCAGGTCGACACCACGGCGCAGGCGCATCATCTGCGGGTTGATGCTGACGCCGCCATACACCGCGTAGGTGCTCAGCGGCAGGTTCTCGGCGTATTCGCGCACGTTGTTGTGCACCTGCTCGGCCAGTTCGCGGGTAGGTACCAGCACCAGCGCACGGATGGAGTTGCTGGCCACCTTTTCGCCTTCCAGCGCCAGGCGCTGCAGCACGGGCAAGGCAAAGCCTGCGGTCTTGCCGGTACCGGTCTGGGCTGCGGCCATCAGGTCGCGGCCGGCCAGCACGGCGGGGATGGCCTTGGCCTGCACCGGGGTCGGGGTGGTGTAGTCCAGCTGCTGCAGGGTACGCAGCAGCGGTTCGATCAGGCCGAGTTTGGCGAAATTCATGGCAATACCGTCGGGGGGTTCAGCGAAGGCGGCAAGTTTACCGCATCACCCCTGCCTACTTGCAGATTTCGCCTTTCAACGGCTGCGCAGGCGCCTTGCGCCACTGTGGAAGGCCAATCAGCACCACCGCACCGATAATCACCGCCATCGCCACGCACTCTTCGGCGCCAATCTGTTCGCCGGCGAAGACGATGCCCAACAGCACCGCCACCGCCGGGTTGACGTAGGCGTAGCTGGTGGCGGCTGCCGGGCGCACATGTTTGAGCAAATACATGTAGGCACTGAACGCCAGGATCGAGCCGAAGAACACCAGATAGGCCAACGCCCCCCAGCCGGCAGCGGTCGGCATCTGCGTCATACGCTCGCCCGACAGCACACTGCCCAGCAACAGTACCGCCCCCCCCACCAGCATTTCTGCCGCGCTGGCCATAGGCCCCTGGGGCAGCGGCAAGGTTTTGCTCCACACCGAGCCGAACGCCCAGGACGCCGCTGCGAACAGGATCAGCGCTGCACCCATCGGGCTTGCCTGCAGGTTGGAGCCCAGGTTCAGCAGGCCGATACCCACCAGCCCCAGGGCAATGCCCGCCCACTCCAGCTTCGAATTGCGGTGCCCGAACAACAGGCCGAACAGCAGGGTGAACAGTGGCACTGTCGCCACGGCCAGCGCCGCTACGCCCGACGCCACGCCAGCATGCTCGGCCACGGTCACACCACCGTTGCCACAGCTAAGCAGCAAAAAGCCAATCGCCCCTGCCGCCCGCCACTGCGGCCAGGTCGGCGCGGGCACACCGCGCCAGCGCAAAAAACCGTACAGCAGGCCGCCGGCAATCAGAAAGCGCACCCCGGCCATGAGCATCGGAGGCCAGCTCTCCACGCCGATACGAATGAACAGATAAGTGGAACCCCAAACCAGGTACAAGGCCAGGAAAGCACCAATGAGCAACAGCGGGAAGCGACGGGCGGCAGGCATGGGAAAACTCGAAATCCGTTTACGGGTGCTTCAGTTTAACGGCCTGCCTGGGCGAAGATACGTTACAGAACGGGCTCAAATGAGCGGCACACTTTTGGTGCGTTCGGCTTGAGCCCTGTATTGCCGGCCAGCCCTAACGGTACTTGGCCAGCGTGTCGCGCACCTTTGCAGCCGGGACTTTCTGCAACCGACAAAGCAGGCCGTGCGAAAGTTGCTGTAAACCGTGGTCCTGGCGCAACACGCCAGTCAGGTGTTGCAGCAGGTTGGCGGCCATTTCGGCATCGGCCATGGCCCGGTGCGCGGTCCCGGTGTCCGGCAACCCAGCCCAACGTGTCAGAGTACCCAGCTTGTGGTTCGGCGCCGCCGGCAGCAGGCGCCGTGACAGCAGCAGAGAGCAAGCGAACGGCTGGCTGCGGCTGCGACCGATGCGGCTCAGTTCGTAGTCCCAGAACTTCTGGTCGAAGGCCGCGTTGTGCGCCAGCAATGGGGTGCCACCGACAAACTCGGCCACCTCGTTCATCACTTTGTCCACCGGCGGCGCAGTGCGCAACATGGCGGTGGTGATGCCGGTCAGGCCGGCGACGAAGGCCGGCACTGGCACGCCCGCGTTCATCAGGCTCTGGTAGCGTTCGACAATGCGCCCGCCTTCGAGCATTACCACCGCCACCTCGGTGGCGCGGCAACCGGCACCGGGGGAAACACCGGTGGTTTCAAAGTCGATGACAGCGATACGTTCCATGAAAAACCTTAGTGTTTGAGCAACAGTGCGCCCTCGATGGGCACATAGCGGGTGGCGGCACGGATCAATGACAGCGCCGTCAGCCCCGGCACGCCATACACCACGGCTTCGGTGCCATGGCGCTGGATCACCCGCTCCAGCAGCAGGTCGAAATCACCATCGCCAGAAGCCAGCACTACCTGGTCGACCCTGCTTGCCGCGTCGATTACATCCAGGGTAATGCCCACATCCCAGTCGCCTTTGGCCGAGCCATCGCTGCGCTGGATGAAGGGTTTGAGACGCACGTCGAAACCGAGGTTGCGCAAAATCTGCTGGAACTGTTGCTGCTTGGCGTCGCCACGGTCGATGGCATAGGCCACGGCTTCGACGATCTGGCCTTCGCGGCTGACGTCGGCCCAAAGGGCGGTGTAGTTGAAATGGCAGCCATGGGCCTGGCGCACGGTGTAGTAGAGGTTCTGCACATCGGCGAACAGCGCGATCTTTTTCACCTGGGAACCTCGTGTCCGGTCTGGGATTTTGGGGCTGCGTTGCAGCCCTTTCACGACACAAGGCCGCTCCCACAGGTCGGGCAATGCGTGTGAAGCCTGCACTTTACCTGTGGGAGCGGCCTTGCGTCGCGAAAGGGGCGCACAGCGCCCCTCAAAAATGCCAGCAGTATGCCAGACCTGTCAGACGTACGAGTCGTCGTCCGAGAAGAACCCGCCATCATCGCTGCCATAATCGCTGTCGGCGTAACCACCCTGGTCACTGCCCCAACCGCCATTGTCAGCCACTTGCTGCTGACCGCCCTGGTCGTTCCAGCCGCCGCTGTCGCTGGCCGGTGTCGGTTCTTCCTTGATCACCTCGACCACTTCTTCCGGCTGCGAGTTGTGGTTGAACAGGCTGCTGATACCCTGCGCCAGCAACACACCACCGGCCACACCGGCAGCGGTCTGCATGGCCCCACCGAGGAAACTGCTGGCGCCGCCGCGCGCCGGCGCGGCGGCAAAGCCAGGTTGCTGTGTTGGCGGCTGGGAGAAGCCCGGTGCCGAAGGCTCGCGCCAGCCACCACCCGACGCCACCGGGGCAGCAGCGGGACGCTGCGGCTGCACCGCCGGGGCCGCGTTACGCCCACCCGAACCAAAGATGCTGGACAGGAAACCACCCCCGCCATTGCTTGGCGCGCTGCTGGCGGCTTGTGCGGCCTGGGCCTGGGCGCGGGCCTGCTGCAGTTCGGCCTCCAGCTGCTTGTTCTGCTCGTCGAGGCGCTTGATCGCAGCCTCCTGCACCAATATGGCTTGTGCCATGTAGTAAGGCGCCGCCGGCTGTTGACGCAGATGTTGCTCGATGCACGCCTGGGCCTGCGGATCGCGCGGCTGGCTCGGGTCTTCAGCTTGCTTGATGCGGCCGAACAGGCCGTCGATCAGGGTTTGTTCTTCAGTGTTCATGGGCGACCTCGTGGGGTAGCGGGACAACGGACAGCGTCAAAGATGGGGCGTACGGACGCGGGATTCAATCACCGGCGCGGTGAAACTTTTTTCAGCAAGTGACAGCCCCAGGCCTGCTTTGGGCTAAAGTTAGGCCCCTGTTTTTACTGCCATGCGATGTTGACTGATGAATCCGCTGAGCGTTCTGCGCGACTCCCTGTACTTCTTCCGCCGCCACCTGCCGAACATTGTCCAACTGTGCCTGCCGCTGGTGGTGCTGGAAGCCCTGCTCACTCAGTTGCTGTACCGGCAGTTGGGCGACCAGGCATCGCCTGCCTACGGCATGCTCGTCAGCCTGCTGCTCTACCCGCTGTACAGCGCCGCGCTGATCCTTTACCTCGATACCCGCAGCAAGGGCCAGGAAATCGCCAAGCGCGACCTGTTCGCCCGCGCCCTGCAGCTCTGGCCACAACTGGCCCTGCTGATTCTCATCAGTTCGCTGCTGATCATGGCGGGCCTTGCCTTGTTCGTCTTCCCGGGCGTATGGATCATGATCAATCTGGTGTTCGCCGAGTACCTGCTGGTGCTGCGCGGCCGCCCGGTGGTGCAGGCGATGCGCGAAAGTGCCAGCATGACCACCGGTCACTTCATGCGCATCATGTTCTGTGTGGTGGCTGTGCTGGCACCGATCTGGCTGATCGACGGGCTGCTGCTGATGGCTTTCCCAGAACCCTCGCCTGGCATGGAGCTGGCCATGGACAGCCTCAGCGGCTTCCTGCAGCTGTTCAGCACCGTGGTGCTGTACCGCCTGTTCATGCTGCTGGAAGGTGAAGCCGGCGCCTGAGGCAACCGGGGAAAGTCTTCGATCTGCCTGGGCGTCGCGCTTGGGCATTAGGGTGCGAAACCTTCAATGCCAACCGAGGAAAGCACCATGCACGAAGACATCAAAGCGGAATTTGCCAGGTCGTTTCGCGGCAGGCTGTACATGCGCGCCGTCAACCGGTACATCCCACTGCGCCTGAGCCGCAGCAGTGACAAGTTCAGCTGGGGGGTTACCCCTGAGGATGACTGGCTACAGGTTGGGGGAAAGCAGGACTCGCCGGTGATGGACTTTCATTACCACTCGCAGACCGACGATCGCCTGCATCACCACATCAGCATCCCTGGGCGACCACAAGCCAAGAAACTGGGCATCAGCCGCAATGGCTACCTGGGCTTCTACTGGCATGCCGACGTCACTGACTACTGGAAGATCGAGCCACTGGAGCTGACCGAGGACGGCCTGGTCTGCCATCTGCGCGACCACCGAGGCCACAGGGTTGGCATCATCAAGGATACGCCGCACAAAAGCGGCGACTGGGTGGCCTTGCTCAATGTCGAGGAAGGTGAAGTGTTCACCTTCCTGCTCGTACCGCTCGACTGACAGCCGCCCCGGCCACGCTCAGGTCCCCCGAGGTTTGGCTCGCGCCGTAGCCTCGGCCACCAAGGGGTCGTCAGGCCAGTAATGCTTCGGATACCGCCCCTTCAAATCCTTCTTCACCTCGGCGTAGGTGGTGCGCCAGAAGTTCGCCAAGTCCTGGGTCACCTGCACCGGCCGGCGTGCGGGTGACAGCAGGTGCAGCTTGACCTGCTGCCGGCCGTTGGCGATGCGTGGGGTGTCGGCAAGCCCGAACAGCTCTTGCAAGCGCACGGCGAGGACCGGCGGGCTCTCGCTGTAGTCCAGACGAATGTTCGAGCCGGACGGCACCGCCAGGTGCGCGGGGGCCTGTTCGTCCAGGCGCTGTGGCAGCGGCCAGGGCAACAGGTTGCGCAACAGCGACGGCAGGTCCAGCGCGGCAAAGTGGCTAAGGCGCGACACTTTGCCCAGGTAGGGCTGCAGCCAGTCTTCCAGGTTGGCGAGCAGGGCCTCGTCGCCCAGGTCGGGCCATTCGCTGTGGCCATCCTTTTCCAGGTCCAGCTGGCGCAGCAGTGCCACCCGTGCCTGCCACTGGCGCAGTTCCGGCGTCCAGGTCAGCAGGTTCAGGCCCTTGCGCCGAACCAGGCCAAGCAGCGCCCTGGCCTTGGCCTCGTCATCCAGGCCGGGTAGCGGCTCACGGCTGAGGACCAGTTCGCCAACCTTGACCTGCCGCTCGGCGCGCAACACCTGCTCGCGCTCGTCCCAATCAACGATATCGACCCGCTCGACCTGCTCGGCCAGCACGCCATCGAGCAACGCCGGATCGAATTCGGCGGCCAGGTAGATGCGCTCCTCACGCTGCCCCTGGCGGCTACCCAGGTCGGCGACTACCAACCAGGGGCACTTCATCAACGCGTCAACCTCGGCAAACAGCGCCGCACGGCCGTTGGCCAACCGATACTCCGCCCCGCCCTCGCGGCGCTGCAGGGCGACGCGGTCGGGATAGGCCAGCGCCAGAAGCGCGCCCAGCCAGCGCGCGTGGTCGGGGTCGGCGACCGGCGCACCGGCCTTGCCTCGCAACAGACCACGGTACTGGCGGGCCAGCTGACGCGCCCGCTGCACACCACCCTGGCCGCCACGCGCCGCCTTGCTTTCGCCACTGACCAGCGCCAGCCGGTTGTGCAAGTCCGCACCACCCCCACGCTGGATATCCCGCTCCCCCAGCAGCGCAGCCACATCGCAGGCCATCTGTGCCAGGCCCAGGTCCTGGCCACGCAGCAGCAAATGCGCGATGCGTGGGTGCGCCGGCAGTTCGGCCATGGCCTGGCCGTGTTCGCTGAGGTTGTCACGGCTACCAGGCTTGAAGGCATTGAGCCGCACCAACAGGTCTTGGGCCTGGGCGAACGCGGCAGCCGGCGGTTGGTCAAGCCAGCGCAACTGCTCGGGGGTAACGCCCCAGCGCGCCAGTTGCAGGGCCAACCCGGCCAGGTCGGCCTGGAGGATTTCGGCGCTGCCATGGGCGGCCAGTTGCTCATGCTGGGCTTCGGACCACAGGCGGTAGCACACGCCGGGCTCCAGGCGGCCGGCCCGGCCGGCGCGCTGAGTGGCGCTGGCGCGGGAGATACGCTGAGTGTCCAGGCGGGTCATACCGCTGCCAGGGTCGAAGCGCGGCACACGGGCCAGGCCGGCATCGATCACCACACGCACGCCATCGATGGTCAGGCTGGTTTCGGCGATGTTGGTGGCCAGCACCACCTTGCGCAGGCCCTTGGCCGGCGGGTCGATGGCGGCACGCTGGGCATTGAGATCCAGTTCGCCATGCAGTGGGCAGAGCAGAATTTCGGGCCGATCGCCCAAGGCCTCCTGCAGGCTCTGGTGCACCCGGCGGATCTCGGCCTGCCCAGGCAGGAATACCAGCACGCTGCCGGCTTGGTCTGCCAGCGCCTGCAGCACGCTGTCCACCACCCGTGGTTCGATGAACTCGCCCGGCTGGAACGCTCGCCCCCAACGGATATCCACCGGATGCATGCGGCCTTCGCTGCTGACCACCGGCGCATCGTCCAGCAACCGCGACAGGCGCTCGCCTTCCAGGGTGGCGGACATCAGGAGAATCTTCAGCGGCGGGTCGTCACGCAGCAACTCGCGGCCATTGAGGCTCAGCGCCAGGGCCAGGTCGGCATCCAGGCTGCGCTCTACGAATTCGTCGAAGATCAGCAAGCCCACACCCTCCAGTGCCGGGTCGGCCTGCAGGCGGCGGGTGAGGATGCCCTCGGTCACCACTTCGATACGGGTTTTAAGCCCGACCTTGCTGTCCAGGCGGATGCGGTAACCCACCGTTTCCCCCACCTGCTCGCCCAGCTCGCTGGCCAGCCGCTCGGCGGCCGCCCGCGCCGCCAGGCGCCGTGGCTCAAGCATCAGGATGGTCTGCCCGGCCAGCCACGGCTCGTGCAGCAGCGCCAACGGCACGCGGGTGGTCTTGCCAGCGCCGGGCGGCGCTTCAAGCACCGCTTCGTCACGGTTTGCCAGGGCCTGGCGCAAAGCGGGCAAGGCCGCATCAATGGGTAATGAAATCATGGTGGTCCTCGAACAGTCTGGCGAGTATAACGGCGAACCCAGCCTGCTCTATCATGGTCTTAGCATCAGGCGCAGGCGCTTCGCTTGCCCTGCTGAACACCTTCTCGGAGATTTACATGCGCATCTCGACCCGCGTCATCGGTGGCGCCCTCATTGCCACCCTGCTGACCCAACTGACGGCCTGCGGCACCATTTTCTACCCGGACCGGCGCGGCCAGATCGGCGGCAAGATCGACCCTGTGGTTGCCGCAATGGACGCCATTGGCATCCTGTTCTACGTGATCCCTGGGCTGATCGCCTTCGGCATCGACTTCGCCACGGGCGCCATCTACTACCCAGGTGGCCGCACCGCCCAGGTCGACCCAGCCAAACTGCAAGAAGCCGTCAAACCAGATGGCAAGGTCGACAACCTCAAGTTGCAGGCCATTCTCGAAAGCGAACTGGGCCAGCGCCTGCCATTGGACGACCCTCGGCTGATCCAGCACCGCGGCAGTGTCGAGCAGTTGGCCAGCCTGGGCCTGGTGCCAGCCGCCTGAGCCACAAGGACACCGACCACGGATGATCACCACCCCGGCTGAACACCAGCGCCTGCTACGCCTGGCCACGCGCGCGTCATTGGCGGTGGCCAGTATTCTGGTGCTGAGCAAGGCGCTGGCCTGGTGGCTGAGCGGTTCGGTGAGCCTGCTGGCCGGGCTGACCGATTCGGCACTGGACGCTGTGGCCTCGTTCCTCAACCTGCTGGCGGTGCATTATGCGCTGCGCCCGGCAGACGACGATCACCGGTTCGGCCATGGCAAGGCCGAGGCCCTGGCCGGCATGGCGCAGGCGCTGTTCATCGGGGTCAGTGCAGTGCTGATCGGCGTGCAGGCGGTCGAGCGCCTGCACACCCCGCAACCGCTGGGTGATACCGCCATCGGCATCGCGGTGATGCTGCTGTCGCTGGTGCTGACCGTCGCCCTGCTGGCCTTGCAGTACAAGGTCATCCGCCTGACCGGCTCTACCGCGGTGCGGGCCGACTCCCTGCACTACCGCTCGGACTTGCTGCTAAACAGCAGCATCCTGCTGGCCCTGCTGCTGGCGCGTTTCGGCTGGCCCCAGCTGGATGCGCTGTTCGGCCTGGGCATCGCCTTTTACATCCTCTGGAGTGCCTTGCAGATTGCCCGCGAAAGCACGGCAATCCTGATGGACAAGGAACTGCCCAGCGATGTCGGCGAAGACATGGCCACGCGGGTACTGGCCATTCCCGGCGTCAAGGGCGTGCACGACCTGCGTACGCGGGTGTCGGGCAACCAGTGGTTCGTGCAGTTGCACCTGGAGCTACCAGGGCAGCTACCACTGCATGAAGCACACGGATTGTGCGTGGAGGCCTCACGGGTGATCCGCCAGCGTTATCCACAGGCGGATGTGATGGTGCACGCCGACCCGGTATAGATATTCTTCAGGCTAACAGGCCGCGCCTACCGCTTTAGTTGATGCTGTATCCCCGGCCACTGAAGCAGGCACCCAGCGCCCGCCGATAATTGTCGAGCACATTGGCTGGCGGTGCGTATGTCGCCGTCGCCGGGTCGAAGCCGGATTGGCTCACTGCCCAGCGATGGCACTGGTAACGGTCCTGTTCCTGCTGTTCCTGCCCCTGGCCATACATCGGGTAAGCCACCACGTCATACCCACCGTTCGACGGTGCCACCGGTACGGGCGCCGGCACGCCGACCGGTGGGTTGACCACCACGTACTCCTGGCTGTCCGCCAGGTACTGGTAGTAGGTATCGGCTACCAGGAAGAACAGCCCACCCCCCAGCCACACTTCCCGCGCATAAGGCGGCAGGTAATTGACCCGCACGCCATAGGGCGGCCTCACCACGATGTAGCTGCCACCATGAGGGCGGTACCAGTAGCCGCCGGAGTAGAAGTAGTCAGCACCACGGTAAGGCACTTTCCAGTAGCGGTCGGGAAAATGGTCGACTGTGTGCCCGGGGCGATACTGCGGCCCAGGCCCCCAGCCATTGCCATGTCCATCTGGGCGCCCTTGCCAGTCACCACCGGGCCGTTGCCCAGGGCCACCGGCTTGCCAGTGATGGTCATCACCGTGGCGGCGGGGAATGTCCTGGTAATAACCCTGGCGCGGGGGCTGGGTCTGGCGCACTTCGTCGCGCGAGTTGAGCGAGCGGCCAGGCACGCCCTCACCTTGCACCTGCTGGCCGCGTTCGCCATGCCCCTCGCCCGGCCCTTCGGCCATGGCCCCGAGGCTGATGCTCAAACCCAGCAAACCAACACCTGCCAACTGCCAGATGCGCGACTTCATGGTATTCCTCTCGGTAGAAAACTGCGCCCGCAACCAGTCTACCGCGCCCATCACGCAGGCCAATTAAATTTCCGGACAGAAAAAAGGAGGCCACAAGGCCTCCCTTCAGGAATTGTCGTCCGTGCTCGGCACTTGTGGCGCCGGCTCACCTCACACCGTCTTCTGGAGGGTGTGTAGCCCGGGGGCCTGCAGATCCTGTTGGATGGCTGGCCGCGACCGCCCGCCTAGGGCGCGTCGCCGTGGACTGATGTCCGGGCAGTGATTCTGGTGATAAAGATACCGGACGGCTTGCGACAGATGATTGCGAAGATTGCTCAGATAAATAGCACTTGCGCAATTTTTCACCCTGGATTGATAATTCGCCGCAATACGAACAGAAAAGGCAAATGCCATGAGCAAACTTGACCGTTACGACCTGAGCATCCTCGCCGAATTGCAGCGCGATGCGCGCATTTCCAACCAGGAGCTGGCCGAACGCATCGGCCTGTCACCTTCGCCATGCTCGCGTCGGGTCAAGCAACTGGAGGACGATGGCTACATTTCGCGCCAGGTTGCGCTGCTCGACCGCAAGAAGCTGGGCCTGAGCCTGACGGCCTATGTGCTGATCGGCATGGACCGCCACACCCCTGAGCGTTTCGAAACGTTCGAGGCCGCCATCCGCAACCTGCCGCAGGTGCTGGAATGCAGCCTGGTCACCGGCATGGATGCCGACTACCAGCTCAAAGTGGTGGTGCCCGACATGGACCACTACCAGAAACTGCTTCTAGGCAGCCTGACCCGTATCGAAGGCGTCACCAGCGTGCGTTCGAGCTTCGTGCTCAACCAGGTACTGGCCAGCACCGAGCTGCCATTGACCCACCTGCGTTAAACCCTCACGCCAGCCAGCGTATAATCGGACGCTCAACCCGCCTGGAGAACACCGATGGATCCCGCCGTATTCGAAGAGTGGATGATGATCATCCTGGTCACCGTGCTGATCGGTTTCATGGGCTTCATCGTCTGGGACCTGGCAAAAAAATCCAAGGCGGGCAAGTTCGGGACGCTGATCCTGTTCTTCGTGCTGGGGCTCGGGGTGCTGGCCTTCATCATCAAGAGCGTGGTGGTGGGGTTTCTCGAAGGGGTGTAAGGCTCAAGGCTGCCGGGAGCGTGCTGCGGCCCCGGCTAGCGCTTTAATTTTGCCGGGACTTCGCGCCAGCAACCCTGCTCCAGCCCATCCAGCGCCCAATCGCCAATCCTCACCCGCACCAGGCGCAAGGTCGGCAACCCCACCGCTGCCGTCATCCGCCGCACCTGGCGGTTACGCCCCTCCCGGATCACAAGTTCCAGCCAGCTGGTCGGCACGCTCTTGCGAAAGCGTACAGGCGGGTTGCGCGGCCATAGCTCGGGTTCTTCCAGCCGCCGCGCCTCGGCCGGCAAGGTCGGCCCATCGTTCAGTTCCACACCGTCACGCAAGCGCTGCAACTGCTCGTCGCTCGGTTCGCCCTCCACCTGTACCCAGTAAGTCTTGGCCAACTTGTGCTTGGGGTCGGCAATCCGCGCCTGCAGCCCGCCATCGTTGGTCAGCAACAGCAGGCCTTCACTGTCGCGGTCCAGCCGACCGGCCGGGTACACGCCCGCGATGTCGATGAAGTCTTTGAGGGTCGCGCGCCCTTCGCAGTCGCTGAACTGGGTCAGCACGTCGAACGGCTTGTTGAACAGGATCAGGCGCGGCTCGGCCGGTGGCGCCTTGGCCTGGCGACGCGGGCCGGTGGCAGGCCGCGCCTGGGGACGGCGCGGCTTGTTACGGGGTGGCAGTGACATGAATCCTCAGCGGAACGGCGGCTCATCGAAGCTGCGCAGTTTACGCGAGTGCAGCGAGTTGAGCTCGGTGCGCAGCAGGTCGAGAGCAGCAATGCCGATTTTCAGGTGTTGGCTGACCGCGCGGTTGTAGAAGGCGTTGGCCGAACCCGGCAGCTTGATCTCGCTGTGCAGCGGCTTGTCGGACACACACAGCAAGGTGCCGTACGGCACGCGCAATCGGTAGCCCTGGGCAGCGATGGTGCCGCTTTCCATGTCCACCGCCACCGCACGCGACAGGTTGATCAGCGGGCGTTCCTGAGCCCAGCGCAGCTCCCAGTTGCGGTCGTCGTAGGTGAGCACGGTGCCGGTGCGCAGGCGCTTCTTCAGCTGTTCGCCACGCTCGCCAGTGACCTGCGCGGCGGCTTCCTGCAAGGCCATCTGCACTTCGGCCAAGGCCGGGATCGGGATATTCGGCGGCACAACCCGGTCGAGAATCCCGTCGCGGCGCATGTAGGCGTGGGCCAGCACATAGTCGCCAATGGTTTGCGACTGCCGCAGGCCACCGCAGTGGCCGATCATCAGCCAGCAGTGCGGGCGCAGTACCGCCAGGTGGTCGGTGATGTTCTTGGCGTTGGACGGGCCGACACCGATGTTGACCAACGTAACACCGTCGCCGTCGGCGGCGATCAGGTGGTAGGCCGGCATCTGGTAGCGGTGCCAGACCACGCTGGCCACCAGGGCCTGGGTTTCGCCGTGGTCCATGCCCTTTTCGATCACCACGTTGCCCGGTAGCACCATGCGCACGAAGCGCGGGTCGTCACGCAGTTGCTCCAAGCCATGGCTGATGAACTGGTCGACATAACGGTGGTAGTTGGTCAGCAGGATCCACGGCTGCACATGGCGCCAGTCGCTGCCCGTGTAGTGCACCAGGCGGCGCAGCGAGAAATCGACCCGCGCGGCATCGAACAGCGCCAGCGGCAGCACTTCGGCACGGTCCCAGTCGTACAGACCATCGGCGATATTGTCGGTGGCGGCCGACAGGTCGGTGCTGGGGAACACCCGCGCCAGCTGCGCGGCGGTAATGCCGCTGCCGGCCAGCTCGTCGCCCTGATCGACCACGTAGGGGTACGGGATGTTCTGTTCACTGACGCCGACTTCTACCGTGACGGTGTAGTCGTGCATCAGCGGGCGCAGTTGCTCCAGCAGGTAGCCACGAAATGCAGCAGGCTGGGTGACGGTAACGCTGTAGGTACCGGCTACCTGGACCTTGGCGTAGGCGCGCGTGGTGGCGGCGACCTCACCGTGGCTGATGTAGGTCAGGCGCAGTGCCGGGTAGCGGAACAGGTCGCGCTCCTCGGCGTTCGGCTCGGTACGGTCCTTCAGGTAACGCTTGAGGGCCTGGCTAAGGGCCCCGGTGGCCTGTTCATGCAGGGCCGCCAGACGGTCGACGGCCTGTTCGGGGGTATCAACGACTACAAAAGCTTGGCTCACACTGTGCTTCCTGTCTGGACATGCATGTGAACCATCTTGCCTGCCTTCTGGGTTAAATACACCCCCATTGATCGGTGCTGGATTCATTCGCGGGCAAGCCCGCGCCTACAGCGGCCAGGCGGGCGTAGCCCTTGTTACCAGCGCCTCGACATCAACCCCCCGCGGCAATGCCCCGTACGCCCTCCCGCTCCCGGCCAGGCGGCTGCCGATAAACGCATCGCTGACCACCGCATTCCCCGCCTCCAGCAACAGCTTGGCCTGCAACGCCAAGGCTATATCTTCGGTCAACTGCCGCGCCCGGTACTGCATGTCGCCGGTGTCGGCAAACGCACCCTTGAGGTTGCCGATGTGCGCCGCCAGGCGCGGGTCGCCATGGCCATCGCCCAGTTCGGTGAACAGCGCATCGAGCACACCCGGCTCCTTGGACAAGGCCCGCAGCACATCCAGGCACTGCACATTGCCCGAGCCCTCCCAGGTCGAGTTGACCGGCGCCTCGCGGTACAGCCTTGGCAGAATGCTGTCTTCCACATAACCGGCGCCACCCAGGCATTCGGCAGCCTCGTTGATCATGGCCGGCGCACGCTTGCAGATCCAGTACTTGCCCACCGCCGTGACCAGCCGGGCGAAATGCGCTTGCTGGGGGTCGTCCAATTGCTCCAGCGCCTGGCCCATGCGCAGGCTCAGGGCCAGTGCCGCCTCGCTTTCCAGGGCCAGGTCGGCCAGAACGTTCTGCATCAGTGGCTGCTCGTTCAGCACACGGCCACCGACCTTGCGGTGCGCACAGTGGTGGGCGGCTTGGGTCAACGCCTGGCGCATCAAGGCGCTGGAGCCGACCATGCAGTCGAAACGGGTCATGGCCACCATCTCGATGATGGTCGGTACGCCCCGCCCTTCTTCGCCAATCATCCACGCCAGCGCCCCACGGAACTCCACCTCGCTGGAGGCGTTGGAACTGTTGCCCAACTTGTTCTTCAGGCGCTGGATATAGAACTGGTTGCGGTTGTCATCCGGGCGGTGGCGCGGCAGCAGGAAGCAACTCAGGCCTTTTTCGGTTTGCGCCAGGGTGAGGAAAGCATCACACATGGGCGCCGAGCAGAACCACTTGTGGCCGACCAGCTCATAGGCCTGGCCAGGGCCTGGTGCACCGACAGGGTAGGCCCGCGTAGTGTTGGCGCGCACGTCGGTACCGCCCTGCTTTTCAGTCATGGCCATGCCCAGGGTGACCCCGGCCTTGTGCCGGTCGCCGACGTTGCGCGGGTCGTACTCGCAGGCAAGAATTTTTGGCAGCCAGTATTCGGCCAGCTCAGGTTGCAAGCGCAGCGCCGGCACAGCGGCGAAGGTCATGGTCAGCGGGCAACCGGTGCCAGCCTCGGCCTGGCTGTGCAGGTAGGTCATCGACGCCCGCGCCACATGGGCGCCTGCGCGGGGTTCTGCCCATGGCAAAGAAGGTAACCCGTGCTCGACGGCGGTGCGCATCAGCACGTGGTAGGCCGGGTGAAACTCAACCAGGTCGATGCGATGGCCATAGCGGTCGTGGCTGCTGAATTCAGGCTTATGCGCGTTGGCCAGGAAGCCCGCCTGCATCAGTGGGCCGCCGGCCAGGGCACCGTAGGCATCGATCCGCGATTCGGCCCAGCCCGCGCCAAAACGCCGGGACCATTCTTGCAATGGCAAGTCGAGGCGGTACAGGTTGGCACCGTCGAGGGACGGCGGCTGGTTGGTGACTTCGTGGGTTTCAGCGTACTGGTGCAGGTTCATCGGGGGGCTCCTGGATCCGGGTAGGCTTGAGAGACCCAGTGAAGCACTCCCTGCGGGGCAGTCAAAGTGGCATTCATGACTAAACGTGTGGCGGTGGGAGCAAACGCGCGCCGTAGGCCATGAGTGCTACAGCGAGCGCCGTGACTGCAGAATACTCGGACTCATCTGCACCTGCGAAATAGCCATGTTCAAACTGAGTTCAAACCGGCTGCCCAACCCGCGCGTCGACTCATGCGCCAACCTGGCGCCCAGCAATTCCCCCATCTGCCGGCAAATCGACAACCCGATCCCCAAGCCGCCGTAGCGCCGGGTCATCGAACCATCCACCTGGAAGAACCGCTGGTACAGGGTCGACTGGTCCAGGTCATCAAAGCCGATACCGCTATCACTGACCGTGAAGGTCAACGCCAGATCGTCCGGCCCCACGCGGCGGCCGCGCACCTGAATCATCACCCCACCCTGATGAGTGAACTTCAAACCGTTGTCCACCAGGCAGCCCAGGCAGTGCGCCAGTTTCTGCCCGTCACCGAGCAACCCGTCCGGCAGGTCGGCCGGGATATCCAGGCTCAGGTACAAACCTTTGCCCAAGGCCTGCCCGGCATAACCGGCGCGCACCCCCTGCAACAGGGCGCGCAGGCTGAACGGTGCTGGCTGCGCCCGTAGGCGGCCGGCCTGCAGTTCGGACAGAGTGAGGATCGCATCCACCATGTCCATCATGCCCTGGGCAGACCCCGCCGCCGTGCGATGGTACTGCGCCATTTCGGCCTCCATCGGCAGGGTGTGCATCAGCTCCAGCGAGCCAATCACGCCGTTCATCGGGGTACGCAGTTCATGGGTGACGCTGGCCAGAAACTCGTCCTTCAGACGGTTGCTCCTGGCCAGTTGCAGGTTCAGTTGCTCCAGTGTGCGCCCGGTTTCGCGCAAGGTCTGCGCCTGCTGCTCACGCAGGCTGTTGATACGGTCGGCCAGCGCCAGCGACAGCAAGGCCACCTCCAGCGCAGAACCCAACTGGCTGGCATACATGGTAATGAACACATTTGGCAGGTAGCCCAGCACCATCAAGGTGTTGACCAAGCCACCGAGCAGGAACGCAGTCCAGGCGATAATGAACCAGCGCGCCACGCGCAAGCCACGCCACCAGGCGTACAAGCCGGCGCTGAAGATGCTCACGGTAAACAGCAATGCCAGCAGCGTGGCCATGCGCAGGGCAATGCCGTAGGGCATGCTCACCGCCAGCACCATGACCAGCGCGCCGCCCAGCATCAGTAGCTGCAGCAGCCGGTCGAAACCACGGCTGGTGTTGCCCAGTTGCAGGAAGTGCCGGGCGAACTGGCAACCGAACAGGCCGGAGGCACCAATGAACAGTGGCGTGGATGCATTCGCCCACCAGGGGCTGTCCGGCCAGAAGTAGGCCACGCCCGCACCGTTCACCGACACCTGGTACAACCCGAACGAGGCAATATAGAGGATGTAGTAGAGGTAGCTGACGTCGCGCACGCTGAGGTAGATGAACAGGTTGTACACCAGCATCACCAGCAACACGCCGTAGATCATCCCCAGCACATACAGGCGTGTGGGCTGCTCCTCCATGTAGGCCTCGGCGGACCACAGCGCCAACGGCACCTGCACCGAACCCTGGCTGTGCAGCCGCAGGTAGGCGGTGGTCACCTTGCCAGGGGGCAACTGCAGTTCGAACAGGTAATTGTTCTGCAGGATCTGCCGGCTGTCGTAGGGCAAGGCATCACCGGTGCGTTGCGCCAGGCGGTACAAGCCGCTGCTGTCAGGCAAAAATAGCTCAAGGTGATCCAGCGGCGGGTAGGCCAGCTCCAGCAGCCATTGCCGTGGGGCCGCGCCAGGCGCGGCAAGCGGGCGCAGCTCGACCTTGAGCCAGAACACCGAGGTGGAGTAACCGGCGTTCAGCACGTCTTCATGGTGGGCTTGGAAGTGTTTGGCGAACCCAGGGGCACTGACCTGGGCAATGCTGGCACTGCCATCGAGGTCTTCATAAACCTGCATGGCCTTGCCCAGTGGAAGATGCCGGGTAGCGTCGTCGAAATCGACCGCTCCGGCCAGCACGGGCAGCAAACCCAGAAGCACAATCAGCAAATAGCGCATACAGCCCCAGCATGGCCTGTCCGGTCGCGTCGCGGTAGCCTCCCATCCGTTTGAGACGACGTGATCCTGCAGAACCCGTTTGTCGAGTTATCCGAGCACTCTAGCATAGCTTCACAACCTGGTAATCGGCCATATAAAAACACAAAGAAAAGGCTCTAACTCAATGCTTTCAGAAGAAAAACAAAATCTAATCTGACCGTTCGATCAACAAATCTCGTTTGTCGGACGATCCGCCCAAACAGGTTTGGTGGTAAGCTCGCCGACCATGAATACCTACAGCTCCCGCCCCGTTGTCCTCTGTCTCTCCGGCCACGACCCCAGTGGCGGCGCCGGCTTGCAGGCAGATATCGAAGCCCTGATCGCCCAAGGCTGTCACGCTGCACCTGCAGTGACCGCCCTGACCGTGCAGGATACCGTCAACGTTTCCGACTTCCGCGTGCTCGACCGCGAGTGGGTGCTGGCCCAGGCCAACGCCGTGCTGGCCGACTCCACGGTGGCCGCCGTCAAGCTGGGCATGCTCGGCTCGATCGACATGGTCGACACCGTCGCCGAACTGCTGGCTGCCCACCCGCACCTGCCGCTGGTCTGCGACCCGGTGCTGCGGGCCGGTGGCGGTGGCCGCCTGGGCAAGGACGAAGTGGGTTATGCCCTGCGCGAACGCCTGCTGCCGCTGGCGACCATCGCCACGCCGAACCTGCCCGAAGCACGCATCCTCGCCGAGCTGCCTGAAGGCACCGCCGACGAATGCGCCGAAAAACTGTTGCCGTTCTGTAGACACCTGCTGATTACCGGCGGTCACGGCGACGAAGTCGAAATTCACAACCGCCTGTACACCCAGGACGGCCAGCAACACACCTGGACCTGCCAGCGCCTGCCAGGCAGCTACCACGGTTCGGGCTGCACGCTGGCCAGCGCCCTGGCGGGCCGCCTGGCCCTCGGCGAACAGCTGGAAAGCGCCGTGCGCAGCGCCCTGGACTATACCTGGCGCACCCTGCGTGATGCCGAGCAGTTGGGCAAAGGCCAGTTCGTGCCGCGCCGCCTGCCCCTGGACTTCTGCTCCTGATACGAGGCCTTCAATGAAGCTACGCGGTCTGTATGCCATCACCGACAGCCAGCTGCTCGCCGGCCGTTTCCTGTCCCATGTCGAGGCGGCCCTGGACGGCGGCGTGTGCCTGCTGCAGTACCGCGACAAAAGTGACGACGCGGCGCGCCGTCTGCGTGAAGCCGAAGGGCTTATGAAGCTCTGCGAGCGCTACGGCACCCAACTGCTGATCAACGACGACGCCGAACTGGCCGCACGCCTGGGCGTCGGCGTGCACCTGGGCCAGACGGACGGCCCGCTGACCCCGGCCCGCACCCTGCTCGGCCGCCAGGCGATCATCGGCTCCACCTGCCACGCCAGCCTCGAGCTGGCCGCCCAGGCCGCCAGCGAAGGCGCCAGCTACGTGGCCTTTGGCCGCTTCTTCAACTCCGTCACCAAGCCGGGCGCGCCCGCTGCCAACGTCGACCTGCTGGAGCAGGCCCGCGCCCAGGTGAAACTGCCGATCGCGGTGATCGGCGGCATCACCCTCGACAACGCCGCCCCGCTGGTCGCCCATGGCGCCGACCTGCTGGCGGTGATCCACGGCCTGTTCGGTGCCGACAGCGCGCAGGAAGTCACCCGCCGCGCCCGCGCCTTCAATGCCTTGTTCGCATCCTGATTTCGAGAGAACTTCCATGTCCCGTTCCGAAGACCTGTTCGCCAAAGCCCAGAAGCACATCCCCGGTGGCGTCAACTCGCCGGTCCGCGCTTTCAAGAGCGTTGGCGGCACGCCGCTGTTCTTCAAGCATGCCGAAGGCGCCTATGTCGTTGACGAGGACGACAAGCGCTACGTCGACTACGTTGGCTCCTGGGGCCCGATGATCCTCGGTCACGGCCACCCGGACGTGCTGGACTCGGTACGCAAGCAACTGGAGCACGGCCTGTCCTATGGCGCACCGACCGCCATGGAAACCGACATGGCCGACCTGGTCTGCTCGCTGGTGCCGTCCATGGAAATGGTGCGCATGGTCAGCTCGGGCACCGAAGCCACCATGAGCGCCATCCGCCTGGCCCGTGGCTACACCGGCCGTGACGCCATCATCAAGTTCGAAGGCTGCTACCACGGCCACTCCGACAGCCTGCTGGTAAAAGCCGGCTCCGGCTTGCTGACCCAAGGCGTGCCAAGCTCGGCAGGCGTGCCGGCGGACTTCGCCAAGCACACCCTGACCCTGCCGTTCAACGACATCGCCGCGGTCGAGAAGACACTGGCAGAAGTCAGCCAGACCGTGGCCTGCATCATCGTCGAGCCGGTGGCTGGCAACATGAACTGCGTCCCCCCGGCGCCGGGCTTCCTCGAAGGCCTGCGCGAGCAGTGCGACAAGCATGGCGTGGTGCTGATCTTCGACGAAGTGATGACCGGCTTCCGCGTCTCGCTCGGCGGTGCCCAGGGCCACTATGGCATCAAGCCGGACCTGTCCACCTTCGGCAAGATCGTCGGCGGCGGCATGCCGGTCGGCTGCTTCGGCGGCAAACGTGAAATCATGGGCTGCATCGCCCCGCTCGGCCCGGTCTACCAGGCGGGCACCCTGTCGGGCAACCCGCTGGCCATGGCCGCCGGCCTGACCACCCTGAAGCTGATCAGCCGCCCAGGCTTCCACGCCGAACTGACCGACTACACCAGCCGCATGCTCGACGGCCTGCAGCAGCGCGCCGATGCGGCTGGCGTACCATTCGTCACCACCCAGGCCGGCGCCATGTTCGGCCTTTACTTCAGCGGCGCTGACGACATTGTCACCTTCGAAGACGTGATGGCCAGCGATGCCGAACGCTTCAAGCGCTTCTTCCACCTGATGCTCGACGGTGGCGTGTACCTGGCGCCGAGCGCGTTCGAGGCGGGCTTCACCTCCATCGCCCATGGCGACAAGGAGCTGCAAATCACCCTGGATGCGGCTGAAAAGGCTTTTGCAGCGCTGAAATAAGCAGCTGCTCCCCTTTGTGGGTGCAGCCTTGTGTCGCGATTGGGCCGCAAAGCAGCCCCAGCGATTGATGCATTTTTGCTGAAAATTATGGGGCTGCTCCGCAGCCCTTTCGCGACACAAGGCCGCGCCCACAGCGGCTGGTAGAGGCAACAAAAGACCGCGCACAATCAGCTAACGCCCCAAACCAAGCAGAAATTCGAGTAAAACTTTGTAAGGTTGGCGCTGCTTATCCCATAATGTGCCACCAGAGACATTGGCCGCAGCTTTGCAGAGGTAAGTCGATCCCCATGAACCGCACCGGCCGCGCCCTGACCCTGGGCTGCCTGTTGCTTCTTCAGCCCCTGCTGGCCTTGGCGGAGGGCGGTAACTCGTTGCTGATTCCGGCGACGGGCCGCTGCACCTTGAACGTTCAGCCTGAAGACCTGGCAAACGCCCTCAAGGCCTGTGAGCAGACGGCAACCGCGGGGGATGCCCAGGCGCAGTTCGAACTGGGCGAGTACTACTACACGCAAACGCCAAAAAAACTCGACAAAGCCCTGGACTGGTTCCAGAAGGCTTCGCTGCAAGGCCAGGCTGATGCCCAGTATCGCCTGGGTGCCATGTTCTTCCATGGTGAAGGGGTCAAGGCCAACAACGTACAGGCCTACATTCTGCTGAAGATGGCCGCGGTCAATGGCGCCGAAGATGCGCTGGACATGGCCGACGAAGTGACCGAGCAAATGCCCCGCGACGAGCTGGAGCATGCCACCCAGGTGCTCGGCCAGATCTTCCGCAAATACCTGCTGGAACTGCAGAACGCCGAAGGCCGCACGCCGTTCTCGCCACTCCCCTGAGGGTTACTTTTCCGGCATCGGCATCGGGAACGGCATGACATTGCCGCCACCCTTGGCTTCGCTGATTTTCGCCGTACCCAGTCGCTCCACCTCATCGATGCGCACAATCGCATGCATCGGCACGAAACTGCGGATAACGCCCTCGAACTGGCTCTTGAGCTTCTCCTCGCTCGGGTCCACCACCAGTTGCGAGCGTTCGCCGAACACGAACTCCTCGATTTCCAGAAAACCCCATAGGTCGCTCTGGTAGATCTGCTTGGCGTACATCTCGAAGACCTGCCCCTGGTTGAGGAAGATCACTTTATAGATGGCAGGTTCGCGTTTGCTCATGTTCGACGGGATAACACATGCGTAAGAAAAGGCGGGCATCATAGCAGTGCCGGCCTGCTCGCGGGTAAACCCGCGACGAGGCCGGAACAGGCCGCACATACCGTTGAACGTTTCAGTGCTTTCGCCACTGCCATTCAAGGGTTATTCTTGAGTTCACATCCATCGCCGTCGAGCGGCTAAAAACGACCTTGAACGCACCCATAGAACCCCATCGTTTCATCCTCGAGCCCTTCGAGGCCAACCGTTTCGCCAACTTGTGCGGCCAGTTCGACGAGCACCTGCGCCTGATCGAACAGCGCCTGGCCATCGAAATCCGCAACCGCGGCAATCAGTTCGAACTGATCGGCGAACCCAGGACCACCTCCGCTGCCGAACAGCTGCTGCGCCGTCTCTACCGCGAGACCAAGGCCACCGACCTGTCGCCGGAAACCGTGCACCTGTACCTGCAGGAATCGGCTGTCGAGAACATCGACAACCCGGCCGTCAACGAGGTCA
The DNA here is from genome assembly GCF_039634505.1 of Pseudomonas sp. NY8896. Taxonomy (NCBI): domain Bacteria; kingdom Pseudomonadati; phylum Pseudomonadota; class Gammaproteobacteria; order Pseudomonadales; family Pseudomonadaceae; genus Pseudomonas; species Pseudomonas sp. NY8896. The sequence goes on along the minus strand of NZ_CP132350.1, from coordinate 1,261,717 downwards.
GCGTGTCGTTGCGCACGCGCAAGGGCAACATCCGCCCGCGCGGGCTCAACCAGCAGCGCTACGTGAAGGAAATCCTGGCCAACGACATCAACTTCGGCATCGGCCCGGCCGGTACCGGCAAGACCTACCTGGCCGTGGCCTGCGCCGTGGACGCGCTGGAGCGCGAACAGGTGCGCCGCATCCTGCTGGTGCGCCCGGCGGTCGAGGCGGGTGAAAAGCTCGGCTTCCTGCCCGGCGACCTGGCACAGAAGATCGACCCGTACCTGCGCCCACTGTACGACGCGCTGTACGAAATGCTCGGCTTCGAACACGTGGCCAAGCTGATCGAACGCCAGGTGATCGAGATCGCCCCGCTGGCCTACATGCGTGGCCGCACCCTGAACAACAGCTTCATCATCCTCGACGAAAGCCAGAACACCACGCTGGAACAGATGAAAATGTTCCTCACCCGCATCGGCTTCGGCTCCACGGCGGTGATCACCGGTGACATCACCCAGGTCGACCTGCCACGGGGCACCAAGTCGGGCCTGGCACACGTCATCGAGGTGCTCGAGGACGTTCCGGGTATCAGCTTCACCCACTTCCAACCCAAAGATGTGGTTCGTCACCCACTGGTGCAGCGCATCGTCGAGGCCTACGACCGCTTCGAAGGCCGCCAGAACAAGCCCGAGGCGCCCGGCAAAGATGCTTGAACTTGATATCCAACGGGCCACGGATGCCGCCGCCCCGGATGACGCCGCCTTCCGCCGCTGGTGCGAACTGGCCCTGCGCCAGCGCACCGCCGACTCTGAAATGACCATTCGCCTGGTCGACGAAGCCGAAGGCCGCGAACTGAACCACACCTACCGGCACAAAGACTACGCGACCAACGTGCTGTCGTTCCCGGCCGATGTGCCCGATGACCTGCTCGATATCCCGCTACTGGGCGACCTGGTGATCTGCGTGGCGGTGGTCGAGCGCGAAGCGGCCGAACAGGGCAAATCGCTGGAAGCGCACTGGGCACACCTGGTCATGCACGGTTGCCTGCACCTGCTCGGCTACGACCACATCGAGGATGAGGAAGCCGAGGAAATGGAAGGCCTGGAACGGGAATTGCTGGCAGAACTGGGTCACCCCGACCCGTACGCCGACGATGAAACCGACACAATCACACACTGATACACGAAGGATCACGAGAACCGCCATGAGCGAAGATCGATCGAGCAACGGGCAGAAGTCCTGGTTGGGTAAACTGACCCAGGCTTTTGCCCATGAGCCGAAAAACCGCCAGGAGCTGCTTGAGCTGCTGCGCGAAGCCCATCAGAACAAACTGCTGGACAGCGAAGCACTGACCATCGTCGAAGGCGCCATCCAGGTCGCCGACCTGCAGGTGCGCGACATCATGGTGCCGCGCTCGCAGATGAACAGCATCAAGGCAGGTCAGTCGCCACGCGAGTTCCTGCCGGCGGTGATCGACGCCGCGCACTCGCGCTACCCGGTCATCGGCGAAAGCCATGACGATGTGCTCGGGATCCTGCTCGCCAAAGACCTGCTGCCGTTGATCCTCAAGGAGAACGGCGACAGCTTCAACATCAAGGACCTGCTGCGCCCGGCCACCTTCGTGCCCGAGTCCAAGCGCCTGAACGTGTTGCTGCGCGAGTTCCGCGCCAACCATAACCACATGGCCATCGTCATCGACGAATATGGCGGTGTAGCGGGCCTGGTCACCATCGAGGACGTGCTTGAGCAGATCGTCGGCGACATCGAGGACGAGCACGACGTCGAGGAAGACAGCTACATCAAGCCGCTGCCCAGCGGTGATTTCCTGGTCAAGGCGCTTACCCCGATCGAGAACTTCAACGAGTTCTTCGACAGCGAGTTCTCCGATGACGAGTTCGACACGGTCGGCGGCCTGGTGATGAGCGCCTTTGGCCACCTGCCCAAGCGCAACGAAACCACCGAGATCGGGTCTTACAAGTTCCGTATTCTCAACGCCGACAGCCGGCGGATACACTTGCTGCGCCTGACCCCGATCACCCGTTAAGGACAAACATGCGTTGGATCACCCGCCCCGGCTGGCCCGGTAACCTGCTGGCCCTGGCGGCCGGTGCTTCCACCCTACTGGCCTTGGCGCCGTTCGACATCTGGCCGCTGGCCGTGCTGTCCATCGCCATGCTCTACCTCGGCTTGCGCGAGCTCAGCCCGCGCCAGGCCATGTGGCGTGGCTGGTGGTTCGGTTTTGGCCTGTATGGCGCTGGCACCTGGTGGATCTACGTCAGCATGAACACCTATGGCGGCGCCTCGCCGCTGTTGGCCATTCTGCTGCTGTTGGCGTTTTTCGCCGCCCTGGCGTGGTTCTTTGCCCTGCCCACCTGGTTATGGGCGCGCTGGCTACGGCGCAACGAAGCGCCACTGGCCGACGCCCTGTGCTTCGCCGCCCTGTGGCTGCTGCAAGAGGCCTTCCGCGGCTGGTTCCTGACCGGCTTCCCTTGGCTCTACGCCGGCTACAGCCAGCTGGACGGCCCACTGGCCGGCCTGGCACCGCTGGGCGGCGTGTGGCTCATATCCTTCACCCTGGCCCTCACCGCTGCCCTGCTGTGCAACCTGCACCGCCTGCGCGCCCGTCCCTCGTTCCTGGCGGTGGCCACTGTACTGCTACTGGCCCCTTGGGTGCTGGGCCTGGCGCTCAAGGGCCATGCCTGGACCAAGCCGGCTGGCGACCCGCTGAAAGTGGCGGCAATCCAGGGCAACGTGGAGCAGGACCTGAAATGGGACCCGGCACACATCGACGCGCAACTGGCGCTGTACCGCGACCTGAGCTTCAGTTCCAAGCCGGTGGACCTGCTTGTCTGGCCGGAAACTGCGGTGCCGGTACTCAAGGACCAGGCGCAAGGCTACATCGACGTAATGGGCCGCTTCGCCGCCGAGCGGCATTCGGCGCTGATCACCGGCGTACCAGTGCGTGAAGAAGTGCACCACCAGCGCCGCTACTACAACGGCATCACTGCCACTGGCGAAGGTGACGGCACCTACCTCAAGCAAAAGCTGGTGCCGTTTGGCGAATATGTACCGCTGCAAGACCTGCTGCGTGGCGCCATCGAGTTCTTCAACCTGCCCATGTCGGACTTTGCCCGCGGGCCGGAGGACCAGCCGCTGCTGCAGGCCAAGGGTTACCAGATTGCGCCGTACATCTGTTACGAGGTGGTCTACCCCGAGTTCGCCGCCGGCCTGGCCGCGCGCAGCGACCTGCTGCTGACCATCAGCAACGACACCTGGTTCGGTAAATCGATCGGCCCCTTGCAGCACCTGCAAATGGCACAAATGCGTGCGCTGGAAGCCGGCCGCTGGATGATCCGCGCCACCAACAACGGCGTGACTGCGCTGATCGACCCATTTGGCCGCATTACCACGCAGATTCCGCAGTTCCAGCAAGCCGTGCTGTATGGCGAAGTGGTGCCGATGCAGCAACTGACGCCTTACCTGCAATGGCGTTCGTGGCCGCTGGCGATTGTCTGTGCGCTGCTGCTGGGTTGGGCGTTGCTGGCAGGCCGCATAGCCAAGACTGTTTAAGTTCTCCTGCACTGGCCTCTTCGCGGGTAAACCCGCTCCCACAGGTACACCACCGCCCGAGAAACCCGTGCGGCTTCTGTGGGAGCGGGTTTACCCGCGAAAAGGCCGGTACAGGCGACAGAAGGCTCAATAGAACACCCGATACCCCACCAACCCCACCACTTCATTGAACAACTGCCCGCTTTGCCACATCGCCCGGCTCTCGGGCAACAAGCCCGCAAACGGCCGCGCATGATCGCGCCCCAGGAACCCCACCGGCGCCGGCACCACCTCGAACCCCGCCTGTTCAAAGCTCCAGCGCGAGCGTTGCATGTGCCAGGCCTGGGTTACCAGCACCACCCGGCGAATCCCCAACGGCTGCAGCACCTTGGCCGTCAGCTGGGCATTTTCCCAGGTCGTGCGGCTGGCCTCTTCGCGCCACTTCACCGCGACAGCGAAGTCTTCCTGCAGGCGATCAGCCATCAGCCGAGCCTCACTGGGCGGCGTGCCGTAATGCAGCCCGCCACTGGTCAACACTGGCAGGCCCGAGGCCTTGGCCAATCGCGCAGCAAAGCGCATGCGCTCAAGTGCCGTGGCGGTGGGCTGGTCACTGCCGCCCCAAGCCGGGTCACCGCGTTCGCGCCCCGCGCCCAGCACCACAATGGCATCGGCCCGGCTCGCCAGGCCTGCCCAGTCGTCCACCACCAGTGGCGGCTCGGTTTCCAGTTGCCGAGCCGTTTCCTGCACCACCAGCGGCAGGCTCATCAACCATAGGCCACCCAACCCCACGGCAAAGCACAGCACCGCCAGCCGTGGCCGCCGCGTACGCAGCCACCAAGCCGCAAGCAGCAGCAGGAACAAGACGCCCGGAGGCATCAGCCATTGTTTGATGAAAAATCGGATCGGCATCGGCCACACCTCCTTGGCAGGCGTGCAGCCTAGAAGGATCGACGCCGGTCAACAAGTGCGCTCCGGCGTCGATCTGAGTTGTGTGATATTGAAGAACCGGCGCGCGATGGCCTGCGCCTGGCGTCCTGAACGGCTAGCGATGTGGCAGCGTCCTGGATCTCGCCGTACTGGCGGGGCGTTTCTTGTCCTTGAGCCAAATGATCTTGGCCGATGTCGGCTCCGCTTGTGGGTAACTGCCAACAGAGGCATTGTGGCGCTCCGGGAGGGATTCCAGGTAGGCCCTGATCACTTCGAACTCTGCGTGGCTCAGGCCACGCAACTCCAGCTCGGCTGGCATCTCGTCGCGCAATCGTACCGAGGTCCTGGCCACTTCCAGTGCCAGGCCAAGCCGGTCGATCAGGCGTTCGTAAAGCTCCGGTTTCATTGCGGGTAGCTGCGTCTCTCCCATCCGTTCACCTCATTGAAGATAAAGAATATCTCCCCCCACACCTGAGCTTAGCGGCGCTATGAAAAGCAGCCGGACGCCGCGACCAGCGGGCATTCGCAACGAAGGTTTCCCACGATGCACAGCGCTGCTGTATGCTACGGCGTTCACTCTAAACGACACCGGAGTGCCGGACGCAGCGAGGTTCCGCTGCCTGGAACAAGGTCTCTTCTCTCTCAGCCAAAAGTAGCCATGCACGAACAATACACGCCCCGTGATATCGAAGCCGCCGCCCAGAAGTTCTGGGACGAGCAACAATCGTTCGCTGTTACCGAACAGCCAGGCAAAGACACTTACTATTGCCTATCGATGTTCCCGTACCCGAGCGGCAAGCTACACATGGGCCACGTGCGCAACTACACCATCGGTGACGTGATTGCCCGCTACCAGCGCATGCTGGGCAAGAACGTCCTGCAGCCGATGGGCTGGGACGCTTTCGGCATGCCCGCGGAAAACGCGGCGATGAAAAACAACGTCGCCCCGGCCAAGTGGACGTACGAAAACATCGACTACATGAAGACCCAGCTCAAGAGCCTGGGCCTGGCCATCGACTGGGCACGTGAAGTCACCACCTGCAAACCCGACTACTACCGTTGGGAGCAGTGGCTGTTCACCCGCCTGTTCGAGAAAGGCATCATCTACCGCAAGAACGGCACCGTGAACTGGGACCCGGCGGACCAGACCGTACTGGCCAACGAACAGGTCATCGACGGCCGTGGCTGGCGTTCGGGCGCGCTGATCGAAAAGCGCGAAATCCCGATGTACTACTTCCGCATCACCGACTACGCCGACGAGCTGCTGGAAAGCCTCGACGAGCTGCCGGGCTGGCCTGAACAGGTCAAGACCATGCAGCGCAACTGGATCGGCAAGTCGCGCGGCATGGAAGTCCAGTTCCCGTACGACCAGGCCAGCATTGGCCATGAAGGTACGCTGAAGGTCTTCACCACCCGTCCCGACACGCTGATGGGCGCCACCTACGTCGCCGTCGCCGCTGAGCACCCGTTGGCCACCCAAGCCGCCCAGGGCAACCCGGCGCTGCAGGCGTTCATCGACGAATGCAAGAGCGGCAGCGTTGCCGAAGCCGACATGGCCACCCAGGAGAAGAAGGGCATGGCCACTTCCCTGCTGGTCGAGCACCCGCTGACTGGCGAGAAGCTGCCGGTATGGGTCGCCAACTACGTGCTGATGCACTACGGCGATGGCGCGGTCATGGCCGTGCCAGCCCACGACGAGCGCGACTTCGAGTTCGCCCACAAGTACAACCTGCCGGTCAAGGCCGTGGTGCGCACCAGCGCTGGCGATGAAGTCGGCAGCGAGTGGCAGGCCGCCTATGGCGAGCACGGCCAACTGATCAATTCCGCCGAGTTCGACGGCCTGGACTTCGCTGGCGCCTTCGACGCCATCGAAGCAGCCCTGATCCGCAAGGAACTGGGCAAATCGCGTACCCAGTTCCGCCTGCGCGACTGGGGTATCAGCCGTCAGCGCTACTGGGGCTGCCCGATCCCGATCATCCACTGCCCGTCCTGCGGCGACGTACCGGTGCCGGAAGACCAGCTGCCGGTCACCCTGCCGGAGAACGTGGTGCCGGACGGCGCCGGCTCGCCACTGGCGCGCATGCCTGAATTTTACGAATGCACCTGCCCGAAATGCGGCACCGCGGCCAAGCGCGAAACCGACACCATGGACACCTTCGTCGAGTCGTCCTGGTACTTCGCCCGCTACGCCTCGCCAAACTACGACAAAGGCCTGGTCGACCCGAAAGCCGCCAACCATTGGCTGCCGGTGGATCAGTACATCGGTGGCATCGAGCACGCGATCCTGCACCTGCTGTACGCGCGCTTCTTCCACAAGCTGATGCGTGACGAAGGCCTGGTGACCTCGAACGAGCCGTTCAAGAACCTGCTGACCCAGGGCATGGTGGTCGCCGAGACCTACTACCGTGTGGCCAGCAACGGCGGCAAGGACTGGTTCAACCCGGCCGATGTCGAAATCGAGCGCGATGCCAAGGCCAAGATCATTGGCGCACGCCTGAAGACCGACGGCCTGCCGGTGGAAATCGGTGGCACCGAAAAGATGTCGAAGTCGAAGAACAACGGCGTCGACCCGCAGTCCATGATCGAAGCCTACGGCGCCGACACCTGCCGCCTGTTCATGATGTTCGCCTCGCCGCCCGACATGAGCCTGGAGTGGTCCGACTCCGGCGTCGAAGGCGCCAGCCGCTTCCTGCGCCGTGTCTGGCGCCTGGCTCAGGCTCACGTCAGCCAGGGCCTGCCAGGCAAGCTGGATGTTGCCACTCTGGACGACGCGCAAAAGGTCATCCGCCGCGCCATTCACGCTGCCATCAAGCAGGCCAGCACCGACGTGGGCCAGTTCCACAAGTTCAACACCGCCATCGCCCAGGTGATGACCGTGATGAACGTGCTGGAAAAGGCCCCGCAAGCCACCGAACAGGACCGCGCCCTGCTGCAGGAAGGCCTGGAAGCCGTCACCTTGCTGCTGGCGCCGATCACCCCGCACATCTCCCACGAGCTGTGGCAGCAACTGGGCCACGCAGGGTCGGTGATCGATGCCGCCTGGCCGAGTGTCGACGAACAAGCGCTGGTGCAGGACACCATTACCCTGGTGGTTCAGGTCAACGGTAAACTGCGCGGCCAGGTCGAAATGCCTGCCGCTGCCAGCCGCGAAGAAGTCGAGGCCGCTGCCCGCGGCAACGAGAATGTCCTGCGCTTCATTGATGGTCTGACCATCCGCAAGGTCATCGTGGTACCGGGCAAGCTGGTCAACATCGTCGCCAACTGATGAAAACGCCCACCCGCATTGGCTGCGGGTGGGCGGAACAGGCCCACAAGGGAGCAACAACATGATCAAACGCAATTTGCTGGTAATCGGCCTGGCGGTCATGCTGAGCGCCTGCGGTTTCCAGCTGCGCGGCACCGGCTCCACCGAGCTGAGCGTGAAGGAAATGGACGTCAGCGCACGCAATGCCTACGGCCCGACCGTGGTTCAACTGCGTGAAGTACTGGAACGTAGCGGCGTCAACGTGCACGCAGGTGCACCGTATCGCCTGGTGCTGACCAACGAACAGGAGCGTGAGCGCTCGGCCACTTACAACAGTGGCAACCGTACCGCCGAGTACGAGCTGACCACAGAGCTGAACTACAGCATCCAGGGCCTGAATAACCTGGAGCTGATGAGCGACAAGCTGGAAGTGCGCAAGATCTACGTGCGTGACGGCTCGAACATCACCGGTTCCGAGCAGGAAGCCAACCGCGCCCGTGAAGAAATGCGCCGCGACCTGGTCAACGGCATGGTCGTGCGTTTGCAAATGCTGACCCCGTCCCAGCTGGACGAGCTGCAGCGTAAAGCCGACGAGCGCGCCAAAGCCGAAGCTGCCGCGTTGGAGGCTGCCCGCCGCCAGCAAGCCGAAACACCTCAGCAATCGCCACTGGAAGTACCGGGCAACTAAGCCCGTGCGGGGCGCCCTCGGGTGCCCCGCCTGTTCCCCATGAAGCTCGCCCCCGCCCAACTCAACAAGCACCTGCAAGGCGCCCTGGCACCGGTCTACGTGGTCAGCGGCGACGACCCGCTGCTGTGCCAGGAAGCCGCCGACGCCATCCGCAATGCCGCGCGGCAGCAAGGTTTCGACGAACGCCAGGTATTCAGTGCCGACGCCAACTTCGACTGGGGCACGCTGCTCCAGGCTGGCGCCAGCCTCTCGCTGTTCGCCCAACGCCGCCTGCTGGAACTGCGCCTGCCCTCGGGCAAGCCCGGTGACAAGGGCGCCGCCGCGCTGATGGAGTACTGCGCCAACCCTGCCGAAGACACCCTGCTGCTGATCAGCCTGCCCAAGCTCGACGGCAGTGCGCAGAAGACCAAGTGGGGCAAGGCATTGATCGAAGGCGCCCACTGCCAGTTCATCCAGATCTGGCCGGTGGATGTGCACCAGTTGCCGCAGTGGATCAACCAGCGCCTGCAACAGGCCGGTTTATCAGCACAGCGTGACGCCGTCGACCTGATTGCCGCCCGTGTGGAAGGCAACCTGCTGGCAGCCGCGCAGGAAATCGAAAAGCTCAAATTGCTGGCCGAAGGCAGCCAGATCACCGTGGAAACCGTGCAGGCCGCCGTGGCCGACAGTGCCCGCTTCGATGTTTTCGGCCTGGTCGATGCCATTCTCAACGGCGAAGCTGCACATGCGCTGCGCATGCTCGAAGGCTTGCGCGGTGAGGGTGTGGAGCCGCCAGTCATCCTCTGGGCCCTGGCCCGCGAGCTGCGTCAGCTGGCTGGGTTGGCCCAACAGTTCAGCCAGGGCGTGCCGCTGGACAAAGCCTTCAGCCAGGCCCGCCCGCCTGTCTGGGACAAACGCAGGCCGCTGGTCAGCAAGGCCCTGCAGCGCCTCTCGGCGCAGCGCTGGGCGCAGTTGCTGCAGGACGCCCAGCGCATCGATGCGCAAATCAAGGGCCAGGCCGAGGGATCGCCCTGGACGGGCCTGGCGCGGCTATCACTGTTGATGGCTGGGCAGCGCCTGACCCTCCCCCCTGAGTAATGGGGCTGCTTTGCAGCCCTTTCGCGGCCATAAACACAATCAATTGGCCCCACCCCGCACCACGCCCTACAGTGCGCCCCGAAACCCACCCAACCGGGGAACCCCGCCATGAGCAAAAAGCCGAAAAAACACGGCCCCAACAAGGCCAAGTCGATCATCGCCCAGCCCCTGTTCCGCTGTCGCCAGGAACAACCCGACAAGGGCAAAGGCAGCTACCGCCGCGAAGCCTTCCAATCGAGAGATTGGGAGGCTTCCTACTTTTTGGCGGCATGAAAGCATCGCAAGCGCAGGCATGGTATGGTCGTCACCTGACCTGCAATTCTGGATCTGTGCATGCTCTTCCGTCTTCTCCCCCGTTGGGAAACCCGCCAGCTGATCGCGGCCTCCAGCTTCATCCTGCTTGTGGCCTGCGCGGAAAAACCCACCGCCGCCGACGCACTGCCGCTGGCCCCTGCCCAACCCGCTCCAGTGGTGACTGTGCCCGGCACAACGCCTGACGTCAGCACTGAAATCCAGCCTCTGCAAACCTTCGCCCAGTGGCAGGCAGGCTTCCGCCAGCAAGCCCTGCAAGCCGGCATCTCGCCGAGCACCTTCGACCGAGCCTTCCTCGGCGTCACCCCCGATATGGACGTGATCAAGGCCGACCGCAGCCAGCCGGAGTTCACCCGCCCGGTATGGGAATACCTCGAAGGCGCCCTATCGCCCCTGCGCGTGCGCAACGGCAAGAAGCTGCTGGAGCAGAACGCCGAACTGCTGACCCGCCTCGAACAACGCTATGGCGTCGACCGCCAGGTGCTGGTCGCGGTGTGGGGCATGGAAAGCAACTTTGGCCAGTTCCAGGGCAACAAGTCGGTGATCCGCTCGCTGGCCACCCTGGCCTATGAGGGCCGCCGCCCGCAGTTCGCCCAGGACCAGCTCATCGCCGCGCTACAGATCATTCAGCATGGCGACATCCAGCCCGAGGCCATGCGCGGTTCGTGGGCCGGCGCCATGGGCCAGACCCAGTTCATCCCGACCACCTACAACACCCATGCCGTGGACTTCGACGGTGATGGCCGCCGCGACATCTGGAACAGCACACCGGACGCCCTGGCCTCGACCGCGCATTACCTGCAAAGCTCGGGCTGGAAGCGTGGTCAGCCGTGGGGCTTCGAGGTACAGGTGCCGGCTGGTTTCGACTTCTGGCAGGCTGATGGCGCGCTGCGCAAACCGGTGAGCGAATGGCTGGCGATGGGCGTGAAACTGCCAGCAGGCACCCAGCTGCCGGCCGGTAGCAACCAGCTGTCTGCCGCCCTGCTGCTGCCGGCTGGCGCGCGCGGGCCGGCGTTCCTGGTACTGGACAACTTCCGCGCCATTCTCAAGTACAACAACTCGTCGTCCTACGCGCTGGCAGTGAGCCTGTTGGGTGACCGCTTTAGCGGCTGGGGCTTCATTGCCGGCGCTTGGCCGAAGGAAGACTTGCCGCTCAGCCGCAGCGAGCGCATGGAGTTGCAGAACCTGCTGAACAGCCGTGGGCATGATGCGGGCAATGCCGATGGCATTATCGGCGCCAACACCCGCAAGGCAATCCGTAATGCCCAGCAGGGGCTGGGGTGGCCGGCGGATGGATACCCGACCCACAAGCTGCTCGAGAGCTTGCGCCAGCAGTGAGATTGCCCGGGCCGCTCCCACAGGAGGATCGCATCGCTCTGGTGGGAGCGACCTTGTGTCGCGATGGGCTGCAACGCAGCCCCGGCAATCTCAAGCCTTGTACAAGTCCTGCTCCAGCACCAAGCTCTGCCGATCACTGTCCAGCCTGACCCGAGCCCCCAGCGGCAAACATACATTCGGGTCGCAATGCCCACTGCGCCACCCCGCCAGCACCGGCACACCCAGCGGCGCGAAAGTGTCCTCCAGCAACGGCGCCAACGCCGCCGTGGTAATCCCGGCAAAGTCCCCCACCAGCACACCTTTCACCCCTTCCAGCTTGCCTGCCAGACGCAACTGGGTCAGCAACCGGTCCACCCGGTACAACGGCTCGTTGACGTCCTCGATGAACAGGATGCACCCCTGGGTATCCAGTTCGGCAAGGGTCCCCATGGTCGCACCCAACATAGACAGGTTGCCGCCCAGCAGCGGCCCGCTGGCCGCTCCCGGCAACACACTGCTCAAGGCATAGTCCGCCGGGTGCGCGATCTGCTCGCCTGCCCGCACATGCCCGCCCAATTGCGCCAGCAACGACGACTCGGTCGGTGGCAACTTCGCCCCCAACAGGTCGGCATTGAGCATCCCCCCATGGAAGGTAACCAGCCCGGCATGCCGGTAGATCGCCGTGTGCAACGCAGTGATGTCGCTGTAACCGATCAACGGCTTAGGGTTGCGCCGAACCAGCTCGAAGTCGAGCTGGTCGAGCAAGCGCATGCTGCCGTAGCCCCCACGCATGCACAGGATGGCGTCGATGGACGGGTCGGCAAAGGCATCGTGCAGGTCCTGCAGGCGCTGTTGGTCCGGCCCGGCCAGGTAACCCTGGGCTTGCAGGGCACCTGGGTAGATACGACAACGGTAGCCACGGTCAGCGAACCACTGGCTGACCTTGTGCGTATCCAGACGCGCCGCGCCCGCCGGGGCGACAATGGCAAAGCAGGCGTTGGCCGGCAGTGCGGCTGGCAGGCTGGGTTGAAAGGTTTCGGCGCAATTCATCGCGGCTCCTTGCAGCGCGTGTGGCACAAACAAAAATGCCGATGCCGCCTTACGGCGTGCATCGGCATAGGTCGCTCTGCGCTAGGCTCAGAGCTTGATCTTGGCTTCGTGAGCCTGTTGGTCGGCGTGGTACGAAGAGCGCACCAGCGGGCCGGAGGCAACGTTCTTGAAGCCCATCTTGTAACCTTCTTCGGCGAACCAGGCGAAGGTGTCCGGGTGCACGAAACGTTGTACCGGCAGGTGGCTGCGCGATGGCTGCAGGTACTGGCCGAGGGTGAGCATGTCGATTTCATGCTCACGCATGCGGTGCATTACCTCGATCACTTCTTCGTCGGTCTCGCCCAGGCCGAGCATCAAGCCCGACTTGGTCGGTACGTGCGGCACCATCTGCTTGAACTTCTGCAGCAGGTCCAGCGACCAGTCGTAGTCCGAGCCTGGGCGTGCGGCCTTGTACAGGCGCGGTACGGTTTCGAGGTTGTGGTTGAACACATCTGGCGGCTCTTGCGCGGTGATCTCCAACGCAACGTCCATGCGGCCACGGTAGTCCGGCACCAGGGTTTCCAGTTGCACACCCGGCGACAATGCGCGGATTTCGCGGATGCAGTCGGCAAAGTGCTGGGCACCGCCGTCACGCAGGTCGTCGCGGTCCACCGAGGTGATCACCACATACTTCAGGCGCAGGTCGGCAATCGCGACAGCCAGGTTTTTCGGCTCGTCCAGGTCCAGCGGTTTCGGCCGGCCGTGGCCAACGTCGCAGAACGGGCAACGACGGGTGCAGATGTCACCCATGATCATGAAGGTAGCGGTACCACCGGAGAAGCACTCGCCCAGGTTCGGGCAGGAGGCCTCTTCGCACACGCTGTGCAGCTTATGCTTGCGCAGCAGTTGCTTGATGCGGTCTACCTCGGGCGACACCGGGATCCGCACGCGGATCCAGTCAGGCTTTTTCGGCAACTCGTCGGTAGGGATGATTTTTACCGGGATGCGCGCCACCTTGTCGGCGCCACGCAGCTTGACCCCAGCTTCCACCTTCTTTGGCGCTGGGCGCGGGGTGGCATCCTGGGTAGGTATCAGGTTCGGCACGGCTTCTTGCACAGTTGTCATATTCAGTCGATTCCGCCCGTGAGGGTCGTCTGCTCAGCGTAGTCGAGGTGCTTGACCAGCTGTCCGCGCAGCCTTGTCCTGACCTCGTCGAGTTCGATCGGGCCTGCCAGATCGCGCAGCTGGGTCATGGCCAGCCCCGCATAGCCGCAGGGGTTGATTCGGCGGAATGGCGCAAGGTCCATGTCCACGTTCAGGGCAAGGCCGTGGAACGAACGGCCGTTGCGGATTCGCAGGCCGAGGGAGGCGATTTTCGCTCCATCGACATAGACGCCCGGAGCATCGGGCTTGGCCGATGCCTGCACGTCGTAACTGGCGAGCAGGCCGATCAAGGCCTGTTCGATACGGCTGACCAGCTCACGCACGCCAAAGCCCAGCCGGCGCACGTCCAGCAGCAGGTAGGCCACCTGCTGACCGGGGCCATGATAGGTCACCTGGCCACCGCGGTCAGTCTGCACCACCGGGATGTCGCCCGGCACCAGCAGGTGCTCGGCCTTGCCAGCCTGGCCCTGGGTGAAGACCGCGGGGTGCTCGACCAGCCAGATTTCATCCTGGCTGTCCGGGCTGCGCTGCTCGGTAAAACGGCGCATGGCCTCCAGCACCGGTTCATAGGGCTGCAGGCCAAGCTCGCGAAAACCGAGGCAAGCGGACATCAGAGCACCATTTTCACGATGCCGGTAGCGCGCAGGGCGCTGTTGATATCGTGCAGCTGGTTCTCGCTTTCGGCAACGATGTGCAATTGCACGGTGGTGTACTTGCCTTCCTTGCTCTGGCGTTCGGCCAGGGTGGAAAGGTCGACTTTGGCGTGCTTGCTGAGAATCTCGATGACCGTGTCCTTGAAACCGACAACGGTATCGCCGATTACCTTGATCGGGTAATCGTCGCAAGGGAATTCGATCTTATGCGACTTGACGTCTGGTTCGCTCATGGCGGAAACGGCCTCGTAAGCCGTGGCAACAACAACGCCCCCGCGAGATACGCGGGGGCATGCAGGTCACGTATCAGTTGAACAACCCGTAGAAGAATAGACGGATGCTATCCCACATACGGCGGAAGAAACCACCTTCCTCGACGCCATCGAGGGCGATCAGGTCGGCGCTGTGAACCACTTTCTCGTCCAGTTTGACTTCCACTTTGCCGATCACGTCACCTTTGGCGATCGGTGCGGTGAGCTGCGGGTTCATGGTCATCGAAGCCTGCAGGCGCTTCAATTGGCCTTTAGGCATAGTCATGGTGAGGTCGTCAGCCAGGCCAGCCTTGATCTGGCCGGTGGCGCCCTTCCAGACCGGAGCCTGGGTCAGCTCGGTGCCCTTCTGGTAGAAGGTCTGGGTTTCGAAGAAGCGGAAGCCATAGGTCAGCAGCTTTTGGGTCTCGGCAGCACGCGACTGCTCGCTGTTGGTGCCGAACACCACGGCGATCAGGCGCTGGCCGTCACGAACGGCCGAAGCCACCATGCAGTAGCCGGCTTCGTCGGTGTGGCCGGTTTTCAGGCCATCGACGGTCTTGTCACGCCACAGCAGCAGGTTGCGGTTGGGCTGCTTGATGTTGTTCCAGAAGAACTCTTTCTGCGAGTAGATCGCGTAGTGAGCCGGGTCGACGGTGATGATCGCGCGGGCCAGGGTCGCCATGTCGTGCGCCGACGAGTAGTGCTCCGGGTTCGGCAGGCCAGTCGGGTTCATGAAGTGGCTGTTGGTCATGCCCAGGTCGGCAGCCGTCTTGTTCATCATGTCGGCAAACGCATCTTCGCTGCCGGCGATGTGCTCGGACAAGGCGACCGAGGCGTCGTTACCGGACTGAATGATGATGCCGTGCAGCAGGTCGCTGACAGTCACCTGGCTGCCAACCTTGATGAACATGCGTGAACCGCCGGTACGCCAGGCGTTTTCGCTGACGGTAACCGGGTCGTTCTCACCGATTTGGCCACGGCGGATGTCCAGGGTGGCGATGTAGGCGGTCATCAGCTTGGTCAGGCTGGCTGGCGGCAGGCGCTCGTCACCGTTGTTCTCGACCAGCACGTTGCCGCTGGACGCGTCCATGAGTACGTAGGACTTGGCTGCCAGTTGTGGTGGCGCCGGCGTCATCTGCTCTGCCGCGAAGGCGGCAGGCGTGATCATCAGCAGTACAGGCAGGCAAAGTCGTTTGGCAAGGTTGGTGATGTTCATCCGTCTCTCGAAAATCGCTAATGGTCTGAGATGTTCCCTGGGCAAGATCATGTGCCCAGCGCCAGTCAGTCTAGTTTTATGGCCGGTGGCCTGGCCCGCGAACGTGCGGCTTTATGTCGCTGCGGGCAAAAGCCGTCATTGTACATGGGCGCGCCCGGCAATTCATGACAAAACCGACAGTTTGGAGTTGCCCTGCGGGACCGGGCAAGCCCGCTTCCACAGTCAGTCAGCTGTGACCAGCTTGGCCTGCCCCAAGTTCGCCAGGCGGATGCTGTCTTGTGCTTGCTGGATCTCACCTTGGCTGCCAATCGGCCCCAGGCGCACGCGGTGCAGGGTCTGCTGGTTTCGCACGATCGAGCTGATGAACACCGGCGCGCTGACCATGGTGCTGAGCTTGGAGCGCAGCAACTCGGCAGCGTCCGGGTTGGCGAAAGCGCCTACCTGCAGGAAGCTGCCGCCGTTGCCGCCGGGTACATTGTTGCCACCTACCTGAACCGGCACCACCGGCGCCGCATGCTGCTGTGGCGGCGGGGTCCATTGCTCGACGCGCCCGGTGCTGGCCGGGATCGCTTGGGTCTGCGCCACTTGTGGCTCTTTCAGCACCATCGGCGGCGTCTGGCCACGCTGGGCCCACCACTGCTGCGGGTCGATACCCTCGACGCGCACGTGCGCGGTGCCGATCTCCGCATAGCCGAGCTTTTTCGCCGCGGCATAGGACAGGTCGATGATGCGGTCGGAATAGAACGGGCCACGGTCGTTCACCCGCAGGATCACGCTACGGCCGTTGGCCAGGTTGGTCACCCGCACATAGGCCGGCAGCGGCAGGGTCTTGTGCGCCGCGCTCATGCCATACAGGTCGTACAGCTCGCCGTTAGCGGTGTTTTGCCCGTGGAACTTGGTGCCATACCACGACGCCGTGCCCTCGGCGCGGTAGTTGCGCGAGTCCTGCATCGGGTAGTACGTCTTGCCCAGCACCGTGTACGGGTTGGCCTTGTAGTTGCCGGTATGCACGGTCGGCGTGGCATCGGGGATCTTGTTCACATCCACGTCCCACCACGGTGCGCCGTCCTTGTGCGCCCGGTTGATGTCCAGGCCCGGCTGGCTGCGCACGACATTGCCACTGCTTTGCTGGGTCGGACGGCTGGAAGAGCAACTGGCCAGCGCCACGCCGACGGCGAGGCAGGTGAACAGCTTGAAAGCGTTGCCAGAGATGATTGCACGCATTACTTGACGCCCCGTACTTGAACCAGCTGTTCCGCGAGCTGATGCACCGCCATGGCATACATCACGCTGCGGTTGTAGCGAGTGATCGCATAGAAGTTCTTCAGGCCCATCCAGTACTCGGGGCCGTTGTCGCCCTCGAGACGGAAGGCGGTAACCGGCAGATCATCGCGCAGCGAATCATGAACCGACCAGCCAAGCCCGCGCAACTCCCCTACCGTTTTCACCGGCTCGATGCCTGTAGTCAAGCCTTCGTCTGCGCGCTCACCTTCGATCCAGGCACGGCTGACCACACCCTCACCAGCCACCCAGCCGTGGCGCTTGAAGTAGCTGGCCACGCTGCCGATGGCATCGTCCGGGTTGTTCCAGATATTGATATGACCGTCGCCGTCGAAGTCCACCGCGTAGTTGCGAAAACTGCTTGGCATGAACTGCGGCAAGCCCATGGCGCCGGCGTACGAGCCCTTGAGCATCAAGGGGTCGAGCTGTTCCTCACGCGCCAGCAGCAGGAACTCGCGCAGCTCCTTGCGGAAGAATTCGGCCCGTGGCGGGTAGTCGAAGCCCAAGGTCGACAGGGCGTCGATCACGCGGTAGTTGCCGGTATTGCGGCCGAAGAAGGTTTCCACGCCGATGATCGCGACAATGTACTGCGCCGGTACGCCGTATTCCTGCTCGGCACGCGCCAATACCGCCTCATGCTGGCGCCAGAAATCTACACCGCGGGCAATGCGCGCATCGGTGAGGAACATCGGCCGGTAGTCCTTCCACGGTTTTACCCGTTCGGCCGGGCGCGAAATGGCGTCGAGGATCGACTGCTTGCGCTGTACCTCACGGAACACGCCCATCAGTTGCTCAGGGGCAAAACCATAGTCGCGGCTCATTTCGCCAACGAACTCGGTTACCTGCGGCGAGCCCTCGTAATCACCGGCATGGGCCAGCTGTACAGCGCCGAACAGGCCCACCGCACCGATCCACGGCGCACAACGGGCAGCCCAGTTACGCACTGCTTGCATGAAATTGTTCACCTTATTCAAACCTGCGCGATCCATTTGCGGTGCGTATGGATCGACATCAGAACGCCAAACGCTGAAAGCAGCGTCACCAACGATGTTCCGCCATAACTGATGAAAGGCAGCGGCACGCCCACCACGGGCAGAAGGCCGCTGACCATTCCGATATTGACGAACACGTATACAAAGAAGGTCATGGTCAGGCTGCCCGCAAGCAGCTTGCCAAACAGGGTCTGTGCCTGGGCGGTGATCATCAGGCCACGGCCGATCAGCAGCAGGTAGACGATCAACAGCAGGCAGATACCGACCAGGCCGAATTCCTCACCAAGCACGGCGATGATGAAGTCGGTGTGGCTTTCCGGCAGGAAGTCCAGGTGCGACTGAGTGCCGAGCAGCCAGCCCTTGCCGAACACGCCGCCCGAGCCGATCGCCGCCTTGGACTGGATGATGTTCCAACCGGTGCCCAACGGGTCGCTTTCCGGGTCGAGGAAGGTCAGCACCCGCTGCTTCTGGTAGTCGTGCATGACGAAGAACCACATCGCCACCGCCACCGGCACCGTCGCGGCCAGCACGCTGAGGATCCAGCGCCAGCGCAGGCCACCCATGAACAGCACGAAGGCGCCGGAGGCGAGAATCAGCAAGGCTGTGCCCAGGTCGGGCTGACGCACGATCAGGATGAACGGCACGCCAATCAGCACCAGGCTGATTGCCACGTGCTTCAAATGCGGCGGCAAGGTGCGTTTGGACAGGTACCAGGCGATGGTCGCCGGCATGATGATCTTCATGAACTCCGAGGGCTGGAAGCGAATCACCCCGGGGATGTTGATCCAGCGCGTGGCGCCCATGGCGTTGTGGCCCATCACGTCCACCACTACCAGCAACAGCACCCCGGCCAGGTAGGCCAGCGGCACCCAGCGGGCCATGAAGCGCGGCTCCAGCTGGGCGATGACGAACATCGACACCAGGCCGATGCCGAACGAGGTGGCCTGCTTGAG
The DNA here is from genome assembly GCF_039634505.1 of Pseudomonas sp. NY8896. Classification (NCBI taxonomy): domain Bacteria; kingdom Pseudomonadati; phylum Pseudomonadota; class Gammaproteobacteria; order Pseudomonadales; family Pseudomonadaceae; genus Pseudomonas; species Pseudomonas sp. NY8896. The sequence goes on along the minus strand of NZ_CP132350.1, from coordinate 1,243,085 downwards.
CAGCAGGTCCCAGTTCTTGCCACTGGCCGAGTAAAGGACGAACAGGCTGCCAGCCGCAAGGGTCAGCAGAATGATCAGCAGGGGGCCGTCGACATGGATGCGCTGCAGAAAGCTGGCGCGCCGACGCATCACATCCTCGCTGGAGAGCATGCGATCGAAATTGTTCATCACAGAGGCGATTCCTGGGTAACGGTGGCAGGCGCGAACTCGGGCTTGAGCCGGCCATTTTCATCGAGCAGCCAGGCGTCCATGATCTGGCGTACCACCGGCGCGGCGACGCCAGAGCCGGACTCACCGTTCTCGACCATTACCGACACCACGATTTTCGGGGCCTCGGCCGGGGCAAAGGCGACGAACAGCGCGTGGTCGCGGTGGCGCTCCTGGAGCTTGTTGCGGTCGTACTTTTCGCCCTGCTTGATCGCCACCACCTGGGCGGTACCGCTCTTGCCGGCAATGCGGTACTGAGCACCGGCGGCGGCCTTGCGCGCGGTACCACGGGCGTTGTGCATCACCTGCTCCATGCCATGGGTGACCTTGGCCCAGTCGGACTTGTCACGCAGCACGATGTCTTCCATCGGGTTGTCGTCCACCGGTGCCTGGCCTTCGATGGTCTTGGCCAGGTGCGGGCGGTTCCACACGCCTTTGTTGGCGATCAATGCAGTGGCCTGGGCCAGTTGCAGCGGCGTGGCCTGCATGTAGCCCTGGCCGATGCCGAGAATCAGGGTTTCGCCGGGGAACCAGGCCTGGCGACGGGTAGCACGCTTCCATTCGCGCGAAGGCATCAACCCGGCGGACTCCTCGAACATGTCGAGGGAAACCCGCTGGCCGATGCCGAACTTGTTCATGTAGCTGGACAGCCGATCGATGCCCATCTTGTGCGCAAGGTCGTAGAAGTAGGTGTCGTTGGACCGCATGATGGCGGTGTCCAGGTCGACCCAGCCATCACCGGAACGGTTCCAGTTACGGTATTTGTGATCGTAGTTGGGCAACTGGTAGTAGCCCGGGTCGAACACCCGGCTGCCCGCATTGACCACACCACTGTCCAGGCCAGCAATGGCCACCGCCGGCTTGATGGTCGAACCCGGTGGGTACAGGCCGCGCAGCACGCGGTTGAACAGCGGCCGGTCTATCGAGTCGCGCAGTTCGGCATAGGCCTTGAAGCTGATGCCGGTAACGAACAGGTTGGGGTCGAAGCTTGGCTGGCTGACCATCGCCAGCACCTCGCCGGTCCGAGGGTCGAGCGCCACCACCGCGCCGCGTCGGCCACCCAGGGCAGCCTCGGCAGCCTCCTGCAGCTTGATGTCCAGGCTCAGCACAATGTCCTTGCCCGGTTTAGGGTCGGTACGCTTGAGCACCCGCAGCACACGGCCACGGGCGTTGGTCTCGACTTCCTCGTAACCCACCTGGCCGTGCAGGGCATCTTCGTAGAAACGCTCGATGCCCGTCTTGCCGATATGGTGGGTGCCGCTGTAGTTCACCGGGTCGAGCGTTTTCAGCTCTTTCTCGTTAATCCGCCCTACATACCCCACCGAATGGGCGAAATGCGCGCCCTGCGGGTAATGCCGCACCAACTGGGCCACCACTTCCACGCCCGGCAGGCGGAACTGGTTTACCGCCACCCGGGCGATCTGCTCTTCGTTGAGCTCGAACAGAATCGGCACCGGCTCGAACGGCCGGCGGCCCTGGCGCATGCGCTTCTCGAACAGGGCGCGGTCGTCGTCGGTCAGCTCCAGCACTTCAACGATGGTATCCAGCACTTCCTGCCAGTTACCCGCGCGTTCGCGGGTCATCGACAGGCTGAAGCTGGGCCGGTTATCGGCGACGATCACCCCATTGCGGTCGAAGATCAGCCCGCGGGTCGGCGGGATCGGCTGCACGTGCACCCGATTGTTTTCCGACAGCGTGGAGTGGTAGTCGTACTGGATGATCTGCAGGTAGTACAGCCGCGCAATCAGCACGCAAATAAGCAGCATGATCGCCACCGCGCCGACCACGACGCGGTTGCGCACCAGGCGGGCGTCTTTCTCGTGGTCCTTGAGACGGATCGGCTGCGACATCGGACTGCTTACAGGCTCATTTGTGGTAAGGGTGCCCGGACAGCACGGTCCAGGCGCGGTAGATCTGCTCGCCGATGAGTATCCTTACCAACGGGTGCGGCAACGTCAGCGGCGACAGCGACCAACGTTGCTCGGCGCGCGCGCAAACCTCGGGCGCCAGGCCTTCCGGGCCACCCACCATCAAATTCACCGTGCGCGCATCCAGGCGCCAGCGGTCCAGCTCGGTGGCCAGCTGCTCGGTACTCCAGGGCTTGCCATGGACCTCGAGGGTGACAATGCGTTCCCCAGGCTGCACCTTGCTCAGCATGGCTTCGCCCTCCTGACGGATCAGGCGAGCGACGTCGGCATTCTTGCCACGGGTATTCAGCGGGATTTCCACCAGCTCCAGCGACAGCTCGGTGGGCAGGCGCTTGGCATATTCATGCCAGCCTTCCTCGACCCACTTGGGCATGCGCGAGCCGACCGCAATCAGGCGCAGACGCACAGCGCTTTCCTTATTCGCGGTCTTTGAGCTTGTCGGAGTACTCGTGAGCATGGTCCGGGCTGTGGTGCTTGCCATCGGCGGCACGGCTTTGCTCGGCACCCTGCCACAGACGCTCCAGGTCGTAGAACTGACGGGCAGCGGCGGTCATCATGTGCACGATGACGTCGTTCAGGTCCAGCAGCACCCAGTCGCTGTCGCCTTTGCCTTCTTCACCCAGTGGCTGGGCGCCCTTGGCCTTGACCGCTTCACGGACCTTTTCGGCCATCGCGTTGATCTGGCGGTTGGAGGTACCGGTGGCAATGATCATGTAGTCGGTCAGGCTGTGCTTTTCGCGCACGTCGATGACCTGGATGTCCTGGGCCTTGACGTCTTCCAGCGCTGCCTTGGTCACTGCGACCAGTTCTTCGCCGTAAATTTTCTGCTTGGTCATATAAAACTCGTTCAACTCGTTGGATGAGGCGCCAGAGGCACCGTCAGTTGGGCGCACGATACAGTTCGTGCGCCTCGATATAGGCCAGTACGGCGTCCGGCACCAGGAACCTCACCGATTTGCCGCTGGCCAGCAGCTGTCGGATCTGTGTAGCCGACACCGCAAGCGGCGTCTGCCAGACGAACGAAATATTTCCCGCCGGGCCGGACATGGCGGTGGGATCGCTCTCCGAGCGCGCAGCCAGCAGGTTGCGCAGCTCGTCAGGGGGTTCTACGTCGGCATCCGGGCGTTGCAGCACCAGGATGTGACAGTGTTGCAGCAACTCTTCCCAGCGGTGCCAGGCAGGCAGGCCACAAAAGGCATCCCAGCCCAGCACCAGGAACAGCTGGTCGTTGCCGGCCAGTTCGGCTCGGATCGATTCCAGCGTATCGATGGTGTACGACGGCTTGTCGCGCTCCAGCTCGCGGGCGTCGACGCTCAGGCAAGCAACGCCCTGCACCGCTTCACGCACCATGGCCAGGCGATCCTGCGCGGCCACCTGTGGCGTGTCGCGGTGTGGCGGCCGGGCATTGGGCAACAGGCGCAACTCATCCAGCCCCATGAGCTCGGCCACTTCCAGCGCGCTGCGCAGGTGGCCGATATGCACGGGGTCGAAGGTGCCGCCTAGAATGCCGATGCGCCGGACTGCCTGGGCCTTGCTCAACTCAGCAGGTCCCCTGGCCGCGCAGCTGGCCGTCACCGATTACCACGTACTTCTCGCAGGTCAGGCCTTCCAGGCCGACCGGGCCACGGGCATGCAGCTTGTCGGTGGAAATACCGATTTCCGCGCCCAGGCCGTACTCGAAGCCGTCGGCAAAGCAGGTCGGGGTGTTGAGCATGACCGACGCCGAATCGACTTCAGCCATGAACTGGCGGGCTTCACCCTGGTGTTCGCTGATGATCGAGTCGGTGTGGTGCGAGCCATAGTGGTTGATGTGCTCGATGGCCTGGTCCAGGCCATCGACGACGCGGATCGACAGGATCGCGTCCAGGTACTCGGTGTGCCAGTCGTCTTCAGTGGCCGGTTTGGCCTCGACCAGCGCGCGAGTACGCTCGCAGCCACGCAGCTCCACGCCCTTCTCCTGGAAGCGGCGGGCCATTTCCGGCAGGAAGCGCTCCGCCACCCGCTGGTCGACCAGCAGGGTTTCCATGGCCCCGCAAATGCCGTAGCGGTAGGTCTTGGCGTTGAAGGCCACATTCCAGGCCTTGTCCAGGTCGGCATGCTGGCTGACATAAACGTGGCAGATGCCGTCCAGGTGCTTGATCACCGGTACGCGGGCATCGCGGCTGATGCGTTCGATCAGGCCACGGCCGCCGCGCGGCACGATGACATCGACGAATTGCGGCATGCTGATCAGCGCGCCCACGGCTTCGCGGTCAGTGGTCTCGACCACCTGCACCACGGCTGCCGGCAAGCCGGCTTCGGCCAGGCCACGCTGGATGCAGGTGGCAATGGCGCGGTTGGAATGGATGGCTTCGGAGCCGCCACGCAGGATGGTCGCGTTACCCGACTTCAGGCACAGGCTGGCGGCATCGATGGTCACGTTCGGGCGCGACTCGTAGATGATCCCGATCACCCCCAGCGGCGTGCGCATTTTGCCGACCTGAATACCCGATGGGCGGTAGCTCATGTCGCGGATGGCACCGACCGGGTCCGGCAGGCTGGCCACCTGGCGCAGGCCGGTGATCATGCCGTCGATGCGTGCCGGGGTCAGCGCCAGGCGGTCGAGCAGCGCTGGCTCCAGGCCATTGGCGCGGCCAGCGGCCAGGTCCAGCTCATTGGCAGCAGTGAGCTCGGCACGGGCGGCGTCCAGCGCATCGGCGGCGGCTTGCAGGGCGCGGTTCTTCTGCGCGGTGCTGGCACGGCCGATCACCCGGGAAGCCTCACGGGCGGCGCGACCCAGGCGGGTCATATAGTCAAGAACGGACTCAGTCATGGGTTCGGTGTCTTGGCGAAGGGGAAATCGGCTGATTATAACTGCCGCGCAGGTGTACGCCCAGCGGCGGGTGGCGGATGGTAGAAAATGGCTGGGGCAATGGACGGGAAAGATGTAACCAGGGTTATCGAAAAATTCACCACCCGTTGTGGCCTTTTCGCGGGCACGCCCACGCCCACAGGGCTTTCATAAGGCCTGCCCCCTTACAACGACACTGCCAACATCACGATCGATTCAGCCTCGATTAAGCCATTCATTGCTATCATCCCGCCTCCCCAGCCACGAACCGTCCGCATGCCAGCCCTGCCCGACAGCTTTTTCGACCGTGATGCCCAAACCGTGGCCAAGGGCCTGCTCGGCAAGGTTATCCGCCATCGCCACGGCGACCTGTGGCTGGCTGCGCGCATCATCGAGACCGAGGCCTACTACCTCACCGACAAAGGCAGCCACGCCTCGCTCGGTTACACCGAAAAGCGCAAGGCGCTGTTCCTTGATGGCGGGCATATCTACATGTACTACGCCCGCGGCGGCGACTCGCTGAACTTCAGCGCTCACGGGCCGGGTAACGCGGTGCTGATCAAGTCGTCCATATTTTACCTGTAGGAATCGTCTGCATTCGCCGCCATTTTACTCAAGGTCGATTTTTGTGGTTGAACTTGTTCAAGCATGAAAATTGAGCACATATAAAATTTTATATAAAAGCACCGATTAAGGTCGAACGCTAATTTTTAAATTTTGACAATTACTATCCAACCTTAAATATATTTTCAATTTGCTATTGACACGATATTTAGTTGATTTTAAGCCATTTATTGACTGCCCTCAAAACTTAAAACTCAAAAAAAGTTCATAAAAAAAGAAAATAACGTCGAACTTAATTTTCAATGAACTAACGGAATCGGACAAAATACGCTACGTTTTTATTATCGGTATTGTTATACACGAAAGAAATTTCAAGCTCTAAAAAGGGCTATTTTATGAATTTTAATTTTTAGAAAAATTACTAGCCTTGATGACTTTTGAAGCACCAAATTCTTTTGAGGCTCGGGGACATATCCCCGAACCAAAGAACAGTTATAAAATTGACTTTCAGGAATGTTACTAAACATCGACGCCATGGTTTTAATTAGCGAACAAAGTTCGCAATACCCAGATGCTTTTGACTTTGATGCTTTTGAATATTACTTATAGTTACATGCGATTTGATTTTTTATAAAAAAATGCTATATTGATAGCAAGGCAATATATATATAACAATATGAGAAGAAAAGCAGTAATTGACAGATTGATAAATGAAAAAGAGAGATTGATGCAGGATAATCCACAACTGAAATTTTACGAAAGACAAAAAGGTTTGCTTTTTAATGTGAAGCCGCAAGATATTGATACTGCGGGATATTGGAGATTAAATAATAGAAAAGTAAAGGCTAATGCCAAGCCTATTGCTTATGTTGTTAGTGGAAGGGGTGGAACACGAAACGGAACGAAATTTTTAACGCATTTCGTTGCTGCATATCACATAACCCAAACAGAAATAATTTAAACAAACCAGCAAAATGCTGGTTTTTTTTTGCTTTTGATTTTGATTTTGCTCTCCTTGGATAACTCTTAAATAAGTGTCGCAAGCTGATTTTATGGGATAATTTAACTATTTTGCTTCTTGAAAATATAAGCTGCATTAAATATATACTTCTATTGACAAGATTTTGTCCTGTGGTAAATGTATATATATGAAACCACATTTTAAACTATGATATTTATTCCGCATCGCATAACACTTGAAAATCTCACTGCTAAATTATTCTTTGCAGAATGCGAGGCACAGTATGTTTATGAGCGAGCTATCGAAAAGAAACTGACTTCGAAGGAATATTATCAAAACAAGTTAAACAATTCATCAGAAAGAAACCATAAAGCATTAGTCAAAGAAATACGAAATCTTGAGCAAAAAAAGACTTGGGTTGCAAATTGCGAAGAATATAAATGTTGGAAGATACAGCATAAATATGCTCTCGATGGCGATTTGAACGAAATCGTCAAAAATATCACGTTTGTTTTCAAGAGAATTCAAGAAAATCTCATTATTAAGAAAAGAAATCTCAAAAATGACGAGTGCGGCGAAAACGTGCTCTCACATATAAATCATAACTGGAATATTGGCTACAACATCAAAATTAAAGATATCAAAGGGTCAACTATAAAAGACAAGCTAATCAATATTACTGATGAGAAAAAGCTCAAATCACAAATAAAAAGGATACAAAAGCAACGAAGCGAACTTTCAAAGATGCACTCAGGTTTAATTGGTTCGGGTCAAGCATATGAGATTTGTAGTGATGAAGTTGTTCGCAATAGAGAAACTGACGAACAAAAACAATATGAATACATATTGAGCAAATACGTTGTCTATGCAAACAACAAGAAAATCCCGCTATCAAAAGTAGCAAGCACTGAAAAACAAAGATTTGCTGAGATATATATTCAAGTTATGTCATTAGACGCATACGCAAAGAGACTTGACTACAAGCCTCTTTTCATAACTTTTACCGCTCCGGCAAGGTTTCACCCAATGCCGTCAAAAGGCGTTAGTTCTTGGGATGGTTCAACGCCAAAAGAAAGCAATGACTATTTAAAAGGTTTGTGGAATGCTTTTAGAAAAGACATCCATAGACATAAGATTGAGATGAATGGTTTCTGGGCTGTCGAGCCACACAAAGACCAATGTTTTCACAAGCACGCTTTAATGTATGTAAACAAAAAGCATTTTGACGAATTAGTCATATTGATTAACAAACATTTTAGGCATTCTGAAAATGCCGTTAGAATTGAAGAAATTGACACAAAGAAAAGCAAGGCAACATCATACGTGATGAAATATCTAACTAAGTCATTCAATATGGATTTCGAGTTGAAGGGCGGCGTTCTAAATATAGATAAGTTGGAAATTTCAAATCACAAAAAAGTTAGAGCTGTTCAAGCTTTGTGGGGTGTGCGTAGATATGCAATGTTCGGCGTTAAAAACACGCTTTCATTATGGAGAGAATTAAAAAGAAAACCATTTTTTAAAGGTAAAAATGAAAACCTTGATAAAGCATTCATGTTTATTGAGAAAAACGACTTTATTGGCTTCTCGATGTTTGTTAATGGAAAGCTAAAAATAATGAGGGTCTTCAATGAAATACAAATCATGAAAGATGATTTGCTGGGCGATGTATTTGGAAAAAGTCTAGCAGGTAAATACATAATTGATTTGGTGACTGATGAAGTAATTGATATCAAATCAACTTGCAAGATAGTAGATGTTTCATTGTTTGATACTGCAGCCGGAAAATAAATATATATTTATCTATTGATTATTTATAATCGCATGTTACATTGTAACTAACAAACTGGAGAACAACAATATGAAATTAATACTAGTGGCTAGCGGAAAGAAAGAAGTCTTAAAGTCTATTAAAAAATTTGGCATAGATGGTATGTATGAGAATATTAAGAGCATACACAATGATAGCGAGTGCGACTTATTTTATGATACCGTTGACGGCGAATTTAAAGCCTTGGTAGACCAAAGTAAGGTTCCTTATGAGTATTGGGACAACTGCTTAAAGGTCTAATCAATCTGAACTCTGTCAGCCAGCTAACGCTGGTTTTATTACGCCAACTTAAATAAAAGTATATACATCTATTGACAAGTTGCAATTGCATGATTTAATGGATGTAATACTAGAACAAAGGTGTTATATGAAAAGGAAGGTTAAGGTTTATTTATTGAAATCTGAGCAAGGGCTAATGAATGAGGCATTAGAAATCACAAAGAAAAACGATTTTTCATTAGCAAGTTTTCTAAATGCTTGCATAGAGCAATATGTGAAAAGTTACAGGATTAATGGTTTTGAAACCAACATACATCTTGATGTTGAGATAAAGAAATACAAGAGAACTAATAAGCAATGAGGGATATATGAATGGAGTTAAATACTTAGTAATAGCAATCGCAATAGCAACAACATTTAATGCAAATGCTGAATATATTGTTAAAATCCCAATCGAGCAAGCATCTGGTGGTTTTTTAACTGATGACAGTATCACATTCACAAGACCGAGCGATGTGGGTTCAAATCCTGTCGATCCAGTAACGCCTGAAAATCCTGACAGCTCAAATGAAACTCCAGTTGAAAAAACTGGTGCTGAATTGTGTGATGACAGAGTGCAACCAACGATAAATTTTTTAGCGATGAATTATTCCGAAAGCTCTTACAAATCACATGAATTTAGTGATTTATATGTTGCGATAATTGACCCTGTTCACAGGGACGGTTGCAAGGTTTTTGTCAGTATCCCTAAATCAAAAACTTATTCTTGCGTAAAAAATAATGATTATGCGGAAAGATTAGTCAGTGACCTAAGACAAAAGGGTTTTGATGGCGTATATCTTGAATCGTATGGAGCATGTCAGTAAACAAGAGAACTTGAAAGAATTAACAAATAAAAAGCCCTGATAGGGCTATTTTTTTAACTGTGGCTTTAAGTCAAACGTTACTGCTCTTTTGTTTGCCATATGTGCTTTAAATGCTTGTTCAAGCTGTTTTGCTGCTGCTGGGTCTCTTTCCTTAATTTCATCAAACACTTCATAAAAGTCCTGCCTCAAATCATATTGGCGTTTCACCTCGCCCTTTCTTTCATAGATTAGATTTTGTCTGTCCACGTATCTATGTCCGGCAATATCACTTTTGCTGGTTCCAGTGAAGAGTTTCTTATCAAGTTTTTTCTGTATGCCTTCAAACGCTTCAACAAGTTCATCATCAGAGTATGTTGAATAGTCGCCATCAATCTTGCGACTTTCAGGCTCTGCAAGCGGCTCTGGGGCAATCGGTGTGTAAAGGTCACTCGCAATAGGCTCATCTGGTTTAGGTGTCTCTATGACTTTCGTAGGAGCCTCTGCGACAGGTATAGGGTTGGATAGCTCAAACTCTTTCATCAAGTCATCAATCAAATCATCATTAGTAGGTGCAACCTGTTCTTGTTCAACCTGACTTGTTGGTTCTGTGGCCTTCTCTAGTGCGTTCTCAACGGGTGTAGGCACGACAGGCTCAACTGGTTTAGGTGGCTCTACGGCTTTCTTGGTCTTCCATTTTTGAGCTTGTAATTCATAGTCAGCTTTTCTTTGTTCAAGCTCTTTCAAGTCTTGTTGAGTGGGTTTATATCCTGACAATGTGAAACCTTTATCTTCAAGGTTCATCATCTTGAACTCCATCCACATTTTCTTTTTTGCGTATTCTGGGCCATTCACATAGAGCGGCCCCGGCTTCTTCATGTCAGTTGTTAGGCGTTGAAGTCCAGCTTTTATACTGTCTCTTGATAAGTCTTGAAATGTAACTTTTGAAGGGTCTTTGTGGTATTCAAAAGCCTTCTGGCTGGTAGAGTTTTTAAAGAAGTGCTCCACATTGTTGCCGGATTCTTGATGTGTAAATTTCTTTTCAAGGACGGTTTTGTATTTATTCTTTTTAAGAAAGTCAACATCTTCATTTGTAGAAAGGTTTAATTCATCATTGTATCTACGAGCTTTTTTTGAATAGTGCTCCATCAATTGACTGAATTGGTGCTGCTCTTGAAGCTTGTTTTTTAGTTTCGAGTGTTGAATACCTAACTCACTGGCCTTGAATGTTTGGCCTTCTTTTTCTAATGAATAGGAGTTCTGTCCATTCGGGATAATGTCAAACCCTTGCTTGTGAAGGTTAGCAAGGAAAGCCGTTGTTGTGGTTGCACCAATGAAAGCTTTTTCAATTTGAGACTTGAATTGTTTTTTATGTGATTTGATACCTCTTACTTCAAGAGCTTTTTCGTGGTTGCTCTCTGGTGGTTTTGTTTCTAAGTCAGGGTTTAAAGATTTCCTATTTTCGACTTTAAATAGATTGTGCTTATGTTCAAGCTCAGTCAATTTAGCTTCAATAATTCTGTAATCATCAACTTGATTATATATTTTATTGTTGAAGTCTCTGGGTGCCCATACAAAGTGGACATGGATTTGTTTAGTGTCTGTATGGACAGCAAAAGCGTGCTCACGGTTTAATCCGTGAGTATCTGAATAAAGTTCTTTTGCTATGGCAAGAGCTTGTTCGGGTGTGATTTTGTCGGATGGGTCAAAAGATACCATTTCGTGAAAACTGGTATTTTGCTGCTTGCCTTTGCAAGCCTTATCGAATTTCTTGGCTAGAAACTCTATAAATTCTTGCGTTGTTCCTGTTTGAAGTCTGTTGCTCTCTATAAGGGCTGATTTCTTCAAAGCATATCCAAGGGTGTTTTGTGTTTCTCCTTTTGACTTCTGCGTGCTCAATTTCTCTCTTATCATACTATCCTGCGGCTGTTTATTTTAAAGTGATTTTTTCTTCGTGCTCAACAAGCTTTGAATAAAGTTGGTCAAAGGTTTTTTTGGCATTATTGAACAACTCAATATTTTTCTCTACCAAATCCACTTTCCCCAAATTAATTGCCCTTGCCATTTGATTTAAATTATTTCCCATTTTATTCAAGTCAGCCTCTGCCTTCCCAACATACTCGATAAATCTTTCATTTCTTATCTCGATAACATTGCACCCATTAACTGCTAGATGTTCAATGTACTTCGCCTGACTAATGCCCAGCAAAGCTGCATTAGCAACAATTTTGTCTTTTGCTTCTTTTGAAACTCTGACATTAAATTGCTCACCATTTCTTTTTTTCTTACTCATAGTTGTCCTCGTAATATGTTTATTTTCTGGAATGTCCGAAGACATTTCAGCTACCTGCTTTTGATTTTATTTTCAAACGAAGTGCAGAAAATCGAGCAGGGAAGTAAGTGAAAAATGTCGAAGACTTTTGAACGGTAGGATAAAAACGAAGTTTTTTCCTATACATTCCCATTGCTCGCCTTCTTTTCTCTTGACTTCATATTATTATGCTAACTCAAGTTTAAAAGATTTCAATAGTGTATAGGAACAATAGTTATTGATGGCGTGTCTAGGAAGCTACCTAGGAGACTGCCTAGGACTGGTATAGGAAAGGTATAGGAATAAAAAAGCCACCTAAGAAGGTGGCCGTATTCTGGAAATAAAAGCAGATAGTAAATTAGTTCTTGTGATTCAAAATCTCGTTGATTTCATCATCACGTTGCTTGGTGTTTTCTGTCCTGAACACATTTTGAATAATGCCATTGTTAATGAATCGCTTGGCACCATTTTTGAACATCACACCATAATCATCAAGTTCAAAATCAATGACGATATGTTTGATTATCTCATGCAATATAAGATTGATTTTTGAACGTGCCTCATAGGTGCCATTAACTTTCAATTCATCAATTGCATTATCAATGTTTGAGTTGTAAACATTTAACTGTGAAATTTCAAGCTGAATAGACTTGATTTCAATATCAAGAGATTTAATGTCTATTTCTGCTTGTTTAGCTTGTGCAATCATAAACGAAGGTAAATCACCATCGTTCTCAATAAAGTTGCGTTCAAAGTTTTCAAGCAGTTTTTTCTTTTTCTCAATATCTGCTTGTAAGTTCCTTTGTTGCTTGATTAGGTTTTCAAGTGGATTATTTTCATGTAGAACATCTGCAAGATTGATTTCTTGGATAGCTTTAAGCATTACATTCTCAAAGTCTTCATAACGAAGTCTTTTTGTGATGCACTCTTTAGTGAACTTACCTTTTTTACAAATTAAGTAGTTTACTGGTTTTGGGTTTTTTGCACGTTTATCAATGCCGGGATTGAGCAAATGAATAGGACCATCACAATCGGCACACTTCAATAAACCTGTGAAAAGGTTTGTGAATAGTTTACCTCTGCGTCCTTTTCTGGTTGTGTTTGTAGCAGTGATTTGTTGGCACTGGTCAAATATTTCTTTGCTTATTACTGCTGGGAAATAGTTTTCAATTGGTTCGCCAATAGCTACCAAATCACGTTTTCCTGTATTTTGTTTCTTGGGCTGATACATTCCATATGTTGCTGGATTTCTAATTATTTTTGAGATTGTAGAAGGTTCCCAATACTCAATTCCTTTGAATGTTGGGATGTTCTGTTCATTGAGAATGTTTTTGATTTTCAGGGAACCATTGCCATTTTGGAATAGCTCAAAAATCAATCTTACGGTTTTGGCTTTGTCTTCATTCAAAACATATCGACGACGCTTTACTTGCTTGTTCTTTGTTTCGTCCATTATGTAATATGTTTCTGTATCAATCCAAGCTGGTGCTTGGGCTGTCATAGCAATTTTATGAGTAGCAGCAAGCTCACGTTTAAAAGCCCAATTCTGTAAACCTTTATCGGATTTGACCTGACTTTCTTTATTTGCACGGGATGCGTCAATCGACAATGTAATGATTGAGAAAACGTCAATTTCTTCAAGGATACGTTGTTCTTTATCACTGATAATCGCTAATTTCAAACCTTTTGAAATTATTTGATTAACCTTCATTAAAGCGTCAATTGGGCCACGCCGTGTTAAACGGTCAATGTTTTCTAAAGCAAAAACATCACCCGGTTGGAATTTGTCTTTTTCAAGGTCTTCAAAGAATTTTGTAAGTTCTTTTTGCTCTGTATCGTCCGAAAACGATGAACGTCCAATGTCTTCAAGAATATGACTATCTTCAAGCGATAGCCCATTTTTTCGGGCAAAATCTGCAATCAGGTTCCGCTGGCGTTCCAGCGAGAACCCCTTTAACTGCTCGCTTGTGGACATACGAACGTATGAGATTAGACGCGGCATTGCTTGATACCTGTGAGCCTTGGCGTTACAGGTATTATACGACAGACTTGATCAAGTCTGCCTATCCTTGGCAGGACGCCCTCTCGGGGCCCAACAGCCTGGCGCAGATGCAGCTGAACAACCCCGACGCCAGCGGCAAGCTGCGCCCGGATGAGCGCCTGTGCGCCGGCCAGACCCTGCTGTGCCGGGCCCTGGGCCTGAAAGTACCGCACTGGGACGCCCAGCGTTTCGACGCCGAACGCCTGTACGTCGAGGATTGTGGCAACGCCGTGCCCCGGGTGATCCAGGCCGCCCGCCTGGGCATCCCACACGGGCGCGACGAGCACCTCCCGTACCGCTTCGTCGACGCCGAGTACGCGCGTTTCTGCACGCGGAACCCGTTACGTCGCGGCCAAGTCGAAGGCCGTGACTTCTTCATTCTCGAACAAGGAAGCTGAACATGGGCCAATGGCTCGACAGCCTGACCGGCTGGCTAAGCGCCAACCCCCAGTGGCTTGGTCTGGCGATTTTCCTGATCGCCTGCATTGAATGCCTGGCCATCGCCGGCATCATCGTGCCAGGCACCGTGCTGCTGTTCGCCGTCGCAGTACTGGCCGGCAGCGGCGCATTCACCCTGGGCGAAACCTTGCTGCTGGGCTTTCTAGGTGGCCTGCTGGGCGACGCCTTGTCATACACGGTGGGCAAGTACTTCCACCAGAACATCCGCCGCCTGCCCCTGCTGCGTCACCACCCGGAATGGATCGGCAGCGCCGAAAGCTACTTCCAGCGCTACGGCATTGCCAGCCTGCTGGTAGGCCGCTTCATCGGTCCGCTGCGGCCCATGCTGCCCATGGTCGCCGGCATGTTCGACATGCCACTGCCGCGCTTCATCGCCGTCAGCCTGGTGGCGGGCGCCGGCTGGTCGGTCGCGTATTTACTGCCCGGCTGGGCCACCGGTGCTGCCATGCGCCTGCCTCTGCCAGAAGGCTTCTGGCTGGATGCCGGGATCATCGCCGGTACCCTGGCGGTGCTGATCGGCCTGAGCCTGAACAGTAGCCTGCGTGACCAGCGCCACGGTACTCGGCTGGTGGCCGCCCTCAGTTTCATCGCCCTGGCCGGCGTGTTCCTCGGCTGGCCCTACCTGCATGAGTTCGACCAAGGGGTGATGACACTGGTGCAGGAACATCGCAGCCAGGCCATCGATGGCATTGTGGTCCTGGTGACGCGGCTGGGCGACTTCCGCACCCAACTGTTCCTCGGCGGCCTGCTGACCGGCCTGCTGCTGCTTGCCCGTCAGTGGCGGCATGCGTTTTTCGCCGCCGGCGCACTGATGGGCACGGCGATCGCCAACGGCACCCTGAAATGGCTGTTTGCCCGGGCCCGGCCGGAAGTGTTGACCGACCCGCTGACCAGCTACAGCATGCCCAGCGGGCACAGTTCGGCGTCGTTCGCGTTCTTTCTGGTGATGGCAGTGCTGGCCGGGCGCGGACAGCCGCCACGGATGCGCCTGACCTGGGTGATGCTGGGTTGTATTCCGGCGCTGGCGATTGCCCTGTCACGGGTTTACCTGGGGGCGCACTGGCCGACCGACATCCTGGCTGGGGCCTTGCTGGCATGTTGCGTGTGCGCGCTTAGCCTGACCCTGGTACAGCGCCAGCAGACGCTACCGGCCCTGCCGCTGCGGGTGTGGTGGCTGGTGTTGCCGGCGTGCCTGGCCTTGCTGGCGTTCTTTGCCATGCATGCACTGCCACAGGCTTTGCTCAGGTACCAATATTGAGGTCGCCAGTGCCTGCCCCTTCGGGGAGTACCCGCGAAGGGGCAGGCACAAGCAAAACAGAACCATCAGGCGAATAGCTCACCCTGAATCCGCTCCAGCAGCTTTTGGATCTCCCCCAACCGTAGCTGCGGCGAATCGATTGCCAGCAGATCCAGCTTGTCCTCTTCCATGAACGGCAGCAGGTACGCCAGCTGATTGGCCAACGCCTGGCGCCCATCCACCGGGCGCGGCATGTCCAGCGCCTCGACCATGGGGTGCTCGCCCAACGCCACCAACAGCGCCATCAGGTCGTCATCGGCCTCGAGCAACGGGCTGTCCACTTGCTCCGGCAGCCATTGCACCTGCCCCACCAGCAACTGGTCCTTCTGCACTTCGGTGCTTCCCAGATTGAAGCGTCGCACGCCCTCGACACGGATACCCAGCAAGCCGTTGTCCTGCTGCACGAAGTCGCGAATGACGGCCTCGCAGCCGATCGAGGCCACCACTGGCGGAGCCTTGCCGACCTGCTCCCCTTCAAGGATGCACACCACACCAAAACCTTCGCCCTGCTTCATGCAGCGCCCGATCATGTCCAGGTAGCGCGCCTCGAAAATCTGCAAATCGAGAAAGCAGCCGGGAAACAACACGGTATTGAGCGGAAACAGCGGTAGCGTCATCACAACTCCTCAAGCCACCAGGCTGACTGCCAGCGGCAGGAACACCGCCGTGGCCACGCCCATCAGGCTCATCGCCAGCGCGGCAAAGGCGCCGCATTCGTCACTTTCCTGCAGGGCCACCGAAGTGCCCACCGCGTGTGCAGTCACCCCCAGCGACATGCCGCGCGCCTCGGGGCTGTGCACGCCAAAGCGGCTTAGCAGGGCCGGGCCGAAGATGGCCCCGATTACCCCGGTAATCAGCACGAACACCGCTGCCAGGGCCGCCACACCGCCAATTTGCTCGGCGACCAGCATGGCGATCGGCGAGGTGACCGACTTTGGCGCCATGGTCATCAGGATCATGTGCTCGGCACCGAACCACCAGCCCAGCACCAGGCAACAGAGCGTGGCGAACAGGCCTCCGACTACCAGCGTAGTAAATGTCGGCCAGAACAGCTGGCGGATACGCCGTAGGTTGAGATAGAGCGGTACAGCCAAGGCCACGGTGGCGGGCCCCAGCAGGATGTTCATGATTTCGGTGCTCTTGCGGTATTCCCTGTAATCGATGCCACACAACAGCAGCACACCGATCACCAGCAACATCGATACCAGTACAGGTTGCAGGAAGATCCAGCGGGTTTTCTCGTAGGCTGCCAGCACCACCTGGTAGGCCCCAAGGGTGATGCCGATGCCGAACAACGGGTGATGCACGACCGCATCGAGTGCACCTTGCCAGTCGAGCATCATGGCTGCTCCTCACGCTTGCCCTGGCGATGGATGAGCTTTTGCATCAGCACACCGACGAACACCAGGGTCATCAGACAAGAAATCAGCAAGGCCCCGGCAATCGCCCAGAAGTCGGCGGCAATGTCCTTGGCATACACCATCACCCCCACTGCCGGCGGCACCAGCAACAGCGGCAAGTAGCGCAACAGGCTACTGGCGGCCTCGTTCAGCGGCTTGCCCACCTCGCCGCGAGCCATGAGGAAGAACAGCAGCAACAAAAGGCCGATGATCGGCCCAGGCAAGAACGGCACAAACAGGTGATTGATCGCCGTCCCCAAAAGCTGGAACAGCACCAGCCAGGTCAAACCACGCAACAGCATAAGCATCTCCCTCGGGCATGGCCGCCATTATAAGCACGCGCGGCTATAGACCGATATTCGCCGAAAAGCAGGCAACTTGACTGAAACGGTTCGCCGTGCTGATCTTGCACTTTCGTACCAACTGACAACCCGGAGAGTCCGCGATGCCCTATGTACCGGTTACAGAGCTTTCGCAGTACGTTGGTAAGGAACTGGGCCGCTCTGCCTGGCTGAAGATCGACCAGCAGCGCATCAACCTGTTCGCCGAGGCGACTGGCGACTTCCAGTTCATCCATGTCGACCCTGAAAAAGCGGCGAAAACCCCGTTTGGCGGCACGATCGCCCACGGGTTCCTGACCTTGTCACTGATTCCCAAACTGATCGAGGACATCCTGGTCCTGCCACAAGGGCTGAAGATGGTGGTGAACTACGGGCTGGACAGCGTGCGCTTCATCCAGCCGGTCAAGGTAGACAGCCAGGTTCGGCTGAAGGTGGACCTGGCCGAGGTGGTGGAGAAGAAGCCGGGGCAGTGGCTGCTCAAGGCGATTGCCACGCTGGAGATCGACGGCGAAGAAAAGCCTGCTTATATAGCGGAGTCGCTCTCGCTCTGCTTCGTCTAGGCCGCACGGTACTTGTGGGGGCGGGCTCACCCGCGAAGCATCCGCTGCGTGGCATGGCACCGGCGTTGCCGGTGTTCGCGGCTAAAGCCGCTCCCACAGGGTGTGCGCCCGGCCTCCTCTACAAACCCTGCGCACTCGCGTAAACTGCCAGCCTTCGCGCAGCCAAGGGCTGCCCCTGTCGATTTACCAAAGGTGCCCGCCATGCCCTGGCTGCAAGTACGCCTGGCCATCAGCCCGGAACAAGCCGAAACCTACGAAGACGCCCTGCTTGAAGTAGGCGCCGTCTCGGTCACGTTCATGGATGCCGAAGATCAACCGATCTTCGAACCCGACCTCAACACCACACCGCTGTGGTCGCACACCCACCTGCTGGCCCTGTTCGAGGCCGATGCCGACCCAGAGCAGGTGTTCGCCCACCTGCGCTTGCTGACTGGCGCCGAGCTGCCCGAACACCAAGCCGAGGTGATCGAGGACCAGGACTGGGAACGCAGCTGGATGGACAACTTCCAGCCGATGCGCTTCGGCCGCCGTCTGTGGATCGTGCCTAGCTGGCACGAAGCCCCGGAAAAAGATGCCGTCAACCTGTTGCTCGACCCAGGCCTGGCCTTCGGTACCGGCACCCACCCCACCACGGCTCTGTGCCTGGAATGGCTCGACGGCCAGCAACTCGACGGCACCCAGGTGCTGGACTTTGGCTGCGGCTCGGGCATCCTCGCCATCGCCGCACTGCTGCTGGGCGCCCGTGAAGCGGTAGGCACCGACATCGACGTGCAGGCCATCGAGGCTTCGCGCGACAATGCCCAGCGCAACGGCGTTGCCGATGAGAAGCTGGCACTGTACCTGCCCGAGCACATGCCAGCGATGCAGGCCGACGTACTGGTCGCCAACATCCTCGCCGGCCCACTGGTGTCGCTGGCACCGCAGTTGTCCGGCCTGGTTCGCCCAGGTGGCCTGCTGGCGCTGTCGGGTATCCTTGCCGAGCAGGGCGAGGAAGTAGCCGCCGCCTACGCCGCCGACTTTGATCTGGACCCTATCGTCGTGCGCGACGGCTGGGTGCGCATCAGTGGTCGGCGCCGCTAAGCGGGCCTAGAATACTTTTCTGCACAGCTCCCGGATTGCCGCATGACCGACAGTTTCGTCACCCAGTGCCCGCATTGCCAGACCAGCTTTCGCGTCACCCACCACCAGCTGAGCGTGGCCCGTGGCGTGGTGCGCTGCGGTCACTGCCTGCAGGTGTTCAACGCCGCCAAGCAGTTGCTGGAGCAGAACCGTGCCGGTACCGCCAGCGCGGCCGCGGCTGCGGCACCTGCGCCGGCACCTGCCGCGCCTGCCGAGCCGCTGATCGAGCCTGCCAGTACCCCTGAGCCTGCCGTCGAAGTACGCAGCAGTACCCTTGACCAGGACTGGGCGCTTACCGCCCAGGCGCTGGACGAGCTTGACCTCGACAAGGAACTGGAACGCCTGGAGCGTCGCGGCCAAACCGCCCCGACACGCCCGGCCAGCCAGGATGACGGGCTGCAGGCACGGCGCGACGAACTGCACCTGGACGAGCACGCAGACGACCTGTTCGGCACGGCCACCGATGAGCCCTTCGAGCAGCAGCACCCGGCAGAGCCCGCCCCAGTATTGCTGCAGCCGGAACCCCTTGAGCTGGACCTGGGCCCTGCACCCGGCGAGCGCACCGAGCCGACCCTGGGCAGCAACCTTGACCTGGACATCGAAGACGAGCCGCCCGCGCACCGCGCGGCCGAAACCGATGAACAGCCCGCATTCGGCGAACCGCTGCGCGCCAGCGATGACGAAACCCCGGAAAGAGGCCTGAGTGCCCGTGACGATGAGCCGCTGGCGCTGCACCTGTCGGCGCGCGACGACGAACCCGTCGAGGTACTGCCCGGGGAGCGCCTGGAACCGGGCCTTACCGGCAAAGCCGAACGCCCCTCGCGCAAGGAGCCACTGGTCGACGTGGTCGACGATCCGCTGCAATTGGGCTGGGAAAAGCCCGCGCCTAACTGGGGCAAGCGCCTGCTGTGGGGTTTTCTGACCCTGCTGGCCGCCGGCCTGCTGGCGTTTCAGTACGTGTGGTTCCACTTCGACGAAATGGCCCGCCAGGACCAGTATCGGCCGATCTTCCAGCAAATCTGCCCGATGGTCGGCTGCCAGGTACCCACCCGCGTCGACATTGCCCGTATCAAGAGCAGCAACCTGGTGGTGCGTAGCCACCCGGACTTCAAGGGCGCATTGATCGTCGACGCGATCATCTACAACCGCGCACCCTTCGCCCAGCCGTTCCCGCTGCTGGAGCTGCGCTTCGCCGACCTCAATGGCCAGCTGATCGCCAGCCGTCGCTTCAAGCCCAGCGAGTACCTGTCCGGCGAACTGGCAGGGCGTGGCGAAATGCCCAGCCAGACGCCAATCCACATCGCCCTGGACATCCTCGACCCGGGGCCGAAGGCCGTGAATTACAGCCTGAGCTTCCGTTCGCCGGAATGAAGGGCCGGCTTGCCGGGGGCTGCAACGCAGTAACAAGCCCCCGCGCTTACCAAATGTCATAAGCCGACAACTGTTCAGATTTTATCCAAATCCATCTTTATCCGGTCACCGAGAGCGGGTATCATGCCAACCCTTTTTCGAACTCCAAGATTCGGCCCCACAACAGGGATCACCTATGTCGGCGGTACGCATCGGCCAATACACACTACGTAACAACCTGATCCTCGCGCCCATGGCCGGGGTCACGGACCAGCCTTTCCGTACACTTTGCCAGCGCCTGGGCGCCGGCATGGTGGTGTCGGAAATGGTCAGCAGCGACATGAGCCTGTGGAACAGCCGCAAGTCGAGCCTGCGCCGCATCCATGAAGGCGATCCCGAGCCACGCTCGGTGCAGATCGCCGGCGGTGATGCGCAGATGATGGCGGCGGCGGCGAAGGCCAACGTCGAAGCGGGTGCCCAGATCATCGATATCAACATGGGCTGCCCGGCAAAAAAAGTCTGCAACAAAGCTGCAGGCTCTGCTTTATTGAGAGATGAAGCCTTGGTCAGTGAGATCCTCCATGCCGTGGTCGGCGCTGTGGACGTTCCGGTGACCCTGAAGATCCGCACCGGCTGGGACCGGGCGAACAAGAACGGCCTGAACGTGGCGAAGATCGCTGAACAGGCCGGCATCCAGGCGCTGGCGGTGCATGGCCGCACACGCGCCGACCTGTACACCGGCGATGCCGAATACGACACCATCGCTGCCATCAAGCAGGCGGTGTCAATCCCGGTTTTTGCCAACGGCGATATCACTTCGCCAGAAAAGGCCCGAGCGGTGCTGGACGCCACCGGGGTCGATGGCCTGCTGATTGGCCGGGCTGCCCAGGGGCGGCCATGGATCTTTCGCGAGATCGAGCATTACCTGCGCACTGGCGAACATTTGCCAGCGCCGCAGCTGGACGAAGTGGAACGCATCCTGCTGGAGCACCTGGCCGCGCTGCATGCCTTCTATGGCGATGTGATGGGCGTTCGTATCGCCCGCAAGCACGTTGGCTGGTACCTGGCAACACGACCCGGCGGCAAGGAGTTTCGCTCCCGGTTCAACGCTTTGGAAGACACACAAGCGCAGTGCGCCAACGTTCGCGCGTTTTTCAGCGAACGTCGACAGAGCCTTGAGACAGAGGACGGACAAGGGGTGGCCGCATGACGATGATGACCGAGACATTTGTGAGTGGAACAACGCCCGTGAGCGACAACGCCAACCTGAAACAGCACCTCAACACGCCGAGCGAAGAGGGCCAGACCCTTCGCGACAGCGTCGAGAAGGCGCTGCACAACTACTTCGCCCACCTGGAAGGCGCGACCGTGACGGACGTGTACAACCTGGTGCTCTCCGAAGTCGAGGCGCCCCTGCTCGAAAGCGTGATGAACTACGTGAAGGGCAACCAGACCAAGGCCAGCGAGATGCTCGGGCTGAACCGAGGCACCCTGCGCAAGAAGCTCAAGCAGTACGACTTGTTGTAAGCCAGAATCCCATCCAGAAAAGGCGGCTCCCTGAACAGAGGCGCCTTTTTTGCTGACTCCACCGCGTTATTGGAACCCGAAATGACCGACCAGACTACCCGCCTGCCAGTCCGCCGCGCCCTGATCAGCGTCTCCGACAAGACCGGTATCCTCGAATTCGCCCGTGAGCTGCAGCAGCTCGGTGTCGAGATCCTGTCCACCGGCGGCACCTACAAGCTGCTCAAGGACAACGGCGTGAACGCGGTGGAAGTGGCCGACTACACCGGCTTCGCCGAAATGATGGATGGCCGGGTCAAGACCCTGCACCCGAAAATCCACGGCGGCATCCTCGGCCGTCGCGGTACCGACGACGCCATCATGAACGAGCACGGCATCAAGCCGATCGACCTGGTTGCGGTCAACCTGTACCCGTTCGAAGCCACCATTTCCAAGCCTGGCTGTGACCTGCCGACCGCCATCGAGAACATCGACATCGGCGGCCCGACCATGGTCCGCTCGGCAGCCAAGAACCACAAAGACGTCGCCATCGTGGTCAACGCCAGCGACTACGCCGGCATCGTCGAAGGCCTCAAGGTCGGCGGCCTGACCTACGCCCAGCGCTTCGACCTGATGCTCAAGGCGTTCGAACACACCGCCGCCTACGACGGCATGATCGCCAACTACATGGGCACCATCGACCAGGCCAAGGACACCCTCTCGACTGCCGATCGCAGCGAATTCCCGCGCACCTTCAACAGCCAGTTCGTCAAAGCCCAGGAAATGCGCTACGGCGAAAACCCGCACCAGAGCGCGGCGTTCTACGTCGAAGCCAAAAAAGGCGAAGCCAGCATTTCCACCGCCATCCAGCTGCAAGGCAAGGAACTGTCGTTCAACAACGTGGCCGACACCGACGCCGCGCTGGAGTGCGTGAAGAGCTTCGTCAAGCCAGCCTGTGTCATCGTCAAGCACGCCAACCCATGCGGCGTGGCCGTTGTGCCTGAAGAGGAAGGCGGCATCCGTAAGGCCTACGACCTGGCCTACGCCACCGACACCGAGTCGGCATTCGGCGGCATCATTGCCTTCAACCGCGAACTGGACGGCGAAACCGCCAAGGCCATCGTCGACCGTCAGTTCGTCGAAGTGATCATCGCCCCGAAAATTTCTCAGGCTGCCCGCGACGTGGTAGCGGCCAAGCAGAACGTACGCCTGCTGGAGTGCGGCGAGTGGCCAGCCGAGCGCGCTGCCGGCTGGGACTTCAAGCGCGTCAACGGTGGCCTGCTGGTGCAAAGCCGCGATATCGGCATGATCACTGCCGATGACCTGAAGATCGTCACCAAGCGTGCCCCGACCGAGCAAGAAATCCACGACCTGGTATTCGCCTGGAAAGTGGCCAAGTTCGTCAAGTCCAACGCCATCGTCTACGCCAAGCAGCGCCAGACCATCGGCGTCGGCGCTGGCCAGATGAGCCGCGTCAACTCCGCTCGCATCGCTGCAATCAAGGCCGAGCATGCTGGCCTGCAGGTGCAGGGCGCGGTCATGGCATCGGATGCGTTCTTCCCGTTCCGTGATGGCATCGACAATGCGGCTAAAGTGGGTATCAGCGCCGTGATCCAGCCAGGTGGCTCGATGCGTGATGCTGAAGTCATTGCCGCTGCCGACGAAGCCGGCATCGCCATGGTGTTCACCGGTATGCGCCACTTCCGCCACTAAATAGTTGTCGGGCCAATCCCGACCCTTGTGTCGCGATAGGGCCGCAGAGCGGCCCCAGCAAGTTCTGCTGCGAAGCTGAAACCCAGGGGCCGCTACGCGCCCCTTTCGCGACACAAGGCCGCTCCTACAGAAAGCGGGATCGGCGCCAAACAGAATTCGAGGTTTTGACATGAAAGTTTTGATCATCGGTAGCGGCGGCCGTGAGCACGCCCTGGCCTGGAAAGTCGCCCAGGACCCACGCGTCGAAAAAGTCTTTGTTGCCCCTGGCAACGCCGGCACCGCCATTGAAGCCAAGTGCGAGAACGTCGCCATCGACGTCTGCGCCCTGGAGCAACTGGCCGACTTCGCCGAGAAAAACGTCGACCTGACCATCGTCGGCCCGGAAGCGCCACTGGTCATCGGTGTGGTCGACCTGTTCCGCAGCCGTGGCCTGGACTGCTTCGGCCCAACCAAGGGCGCGGCCCAGCTGGAAGGTTCCAAGGCCTTTACCAAGGACTTCCTGGCGCGTCACAAGATCCCGACCGCCGACTACCAGAACTTCACCGAAATCGAACCGGCCCTGGCCTACCTGCAGGAAAAAGGCGCGCCGATCGTGATCAAGGCCGACGGCCTGGCCGCGGGCAAGGGCGTGATCGTCGCCATGACCCTGGACGAAGCCGAAGCCGCCGTGCGTGACATGCTGGCTGGCAACGCCTTCGGTGAAGCCGGTTCGCGTGTGGTGATCGAAGAGTTCCTCGACGGCGAGGAAGCCAGCTTCATCGTCATGGTCGACGGCCACAACGTGCTGCCCATGGCCACCAGCCAGGACCACAAGCGCGTCGGCGACCAGGACACCGGCCCGAACACCGGCGGCATGGGTGCCTACTCCCCTGCCCCGGTGGTTACTGCCGACGTGCACCAGCGCGTGATGGACCAGGTGATCTGGCCAACCGTGCGCGGCATGGCCGAGGAAGGCAACGTCTACACTGGCTTCCTCTATGCCGGCCTGATGATCGACAAAGCGGGCAACCCCAAGGTCATCGAGTTCAACTGCCGCTTCGGCGACCCAGAGACCCAGCCAGTCATGCTGCGCCTGGAGTCGAGTCTGGTGTTGTTGATCGAAGCTGCCTTCGCCAAAGCGCTGGACAAGGTCGAAGCACAGTGGGACCCGCGCCCGAGCCTGGGCGTGGTCCTGGCCGCTGGCGGTTACCCAGGTGACTATGCCAAGGGCGACGTGATCAACGGTCTGGACGCTGCCGCAAAGATCGAAGGCAAGGTGTTCCATGCTGGTACCGCGCTCAAGGATGGCCAGGTGACCACCAACGGTGGGCGCGTGCTGTGTGCCACCGCCATGGGCAGTACTGTCGCCGACGCGCAGCAGCAGGCTTATCGCCTGGCCAAGGAAGTCAGCTGGAACGGCAGTTTCTACCGTACCGACATCGGCTATCGGGCCATCGCCCGCGAGCGCGGTGAGCACCAGCAGTAAGAAACACCGGAATGCCGCAGCACTTTCAGGCTGTGGCATCCGGCTCGTCGACAGGGCCCGGCATGGGCCTTGCCTTCGACTTGGCGCGCCGCGCATAGTTAGTACCCGGCACATCGGCTAAGAAGGGATTTCGTAGTGCGTCGGCTTCGGATTGCCTCAGCTCTGATCGTCAGCTTGCTGACCCTGCTCTTCATGTTTCCGGCTGCGGCCGAACATGACGGAGGCTGGACCGTACTGCTTGACGAACAGGCCAACCTGCAACTGAGCGATGTGCGCTCCGAGCGCTACCGCAACCAGTTCAGCCCCCTGGTCCTCGCCGAGCTGGATGCTGCCCCAGCAGAACAGGCCCTGTGGCTGCACTATCGCCTGCAACCAGGCGACCAGGAACAACTGCTGCGGGTATTCGCCCCAGACCTGTCTGGCCTGGACCTCTACGCCCTGGAAGGCGACCAACTTCTGCGTCAGCTGCACCACGGGCGGCAGGCAGGCAATGCCAGCCCTACCCTGCGCGGCAGCGACCATGTACTGCCCCTGCCCAACAGCAAGCAGCCGCTGGACATCTACCTGCGCCTGGTTTCCGAGCACCAGCTGCGCCCGGCCATCAGCCTGGAGCCGGCGGCCGAGGCCGCGTCGGACCAACGCCAGCCGCTGCTGTTCGGCATGCTGTTCGGCGGCCTGGTGATGCTGATCATGCACAACCTGATCCGCTTCCTTTACAGCCGCTCCAGCACCACCCTGATCCTGGCGCTGTACCACGGCCTTATGCTGCTCAGCGGCCTGATCCTGCTGAACCTCAGCGGCCCCTGGTGGCATGTGTGGCACAGTGCACAAACGCCTGCTGCCTACCTGACGCTGGTCCTGGCTGGCCTGTCCGGGCTGTATTTCACCCAGCATTTCTTCTCGCCATGCAACTCGCCACGGCTTAACCGCTTGCTGCAGGGTGAAATGTTGATTGTCGGGGTCAGCGGCCTGGTGTTGCTGTTCGTCGATACGCTGCCCCTCAACCTGATGACCTACGCCCTGATGGCGCTGGGCAGTGTAAGCATGCTGCTGGTCAGCAGCTATCACTGGTACAAAGGCTATGCACCCGGTCGCCTGTTCAGCCTGGCCATGGTGGTGTTCAACCTCGGTGGCCTGGTGCTGCTGCCAGCCCTGCTGGGCCTGACCCGCACCTCGACGCCCTGGCTGTTGTGTATCCTGCTGGGCCTGACCGTGGTCAGCGGCCTGCTGCTCAACCTGGCCGTCAGTGAACGCCTGCGGCGCATGAGCGAGGAGCGTTTCAGCGCCAGCCGCGCGCTGGCCGCCAGCGACGCCGAAATCAATGCCAAGGCCGAGTTCCTGGCTAAGATCAGCCACGAAATCCGCACCCCCATGAACGGTGTGCTGGGCATGACCGAGCTGTTGCTGGGCACACCGCTGTCGGTCAAGCAGCGCGACTACGTGCAGACCATCCACAGCGCCGGCAACGAGTTGCTCACGCTGATCAACGAAATTCTCGATATTTCCAAACTGGAATCCCGGCAGATCGAGCTGGATGACGTGCAGTTCGATCTCAACGCGCTGATCGAGGATTGCCTGAACATCTTCCGCGCCAAGGCCGAGCAACAAAACATCGAACTGATCAGCTTCACCCAGCCGCAAGTACCACGGGTCATCAGCGGTGACCCGACGCGGCTGCGCCAGGCCTTGTCGAGCCTGCTGGAAAACGCCCTGAAAAACACCGACCAGGGTGAAATTCTGCTGGTGGTGGCACTGGATCAACGCGGCGAGCTGCCACGCCTGCGCATTGCCGTGCAGGACAGCGGCGAGCCGCTGCCCGCCGCCGACCGCGACGCTTTGCTGCAAGCCGAACTGCACAGCCACCACTTCCTGTCCAGCAACAAGCTGGGCGGGCATCTGGGCCTGGTCATCGCCAAGCAACTGATCGGCCTGATGCAGGGCGAGTTCGGCATCAAGAGCAGCACTGGCATGGGCAACACCCTGTGGCTGACCTTGCCGCTGGACCCTTCGCGCCTGGAACAGCCGCCCGCCGACCTCGACAGCCCGCTGCGCGATGCCCGCGTGCTGGTGGTGGACGACAACGACACCTGCCGCAAGGTACTGGTCCAGCAGTGCAGCGCCTGGGGCATGAACGTCAGCGCGGTGCCGTCTGGCAAGGAAGCCCTGGCCCTGCTGCGCACCAAGGCGCACCTGCGCGACTACTTCGACGCCGTACTGCTGGACCAGAACATGCCCGGCATGACCGGCATGCAACTGGCCGCCAAGATCAAGGAAGACCCAAGCCTGAACCACGACATCCTGGTGGTGATGCTCACCGGCATCAGCAATGCGCCGAGCAAGGTCATCGCGCGCAACGCTGGGGTCAAGCGGATCCTTGCCAAACCAGTGGCCGGCTACACGCTGAAGACCACCCTGGCCGAAGAACTGGCCCAGCGCGGCCGCGAGCAGGCAGTGCCTGCCAGCCTGCCTGGCATCCCGCAGGCGCTGGACCTGCCTGGCGACTTCCGCGTGCTGGTCGCCGAAGACAACAGCATTTCCACCAAGGTTATCCGCGGTATGCTCGGCAAACTCAACCTTGAACCCGACACTGCCTGCAATGGCGAAGAAGCCTTGCAGGCGATGAAAGCGCAGCACTATGACCTGGTGTTGATGGACTGCGAAATGCCGGTGCTGGACGGCTTCTCGGCCACCCAGCAGCTGCGGGCCTGGGAAACGGCCAACCAGCGCCAACGCACACCGGTGGTGGCGCTGACCGCGCACATTCTTGCCGAGCACAAGGAACGCGCGCGGCTGGCGGGCATGGACGGCCACATGGCCAAACCGGTGGAATTGTCGCAGTTACGCGAGCTGATCCAGTACTGGGCCAACCAGCGCGAAGCCAAGGCAGACCCGGCGCATACTTCCTAGGCTACGCTGTCGCACAGAGAACAGTATTCGAAAGCCCGATACGGCCCCTGCGGGAGCGCAAGCTTCAGATTGCCCAAGGAATAGTGCTCATGCTCCATGAGTTGTTCAGCGTCTACCTGAAAATGCTCGTGCTCTACAGCCCGTTCTTCGTGCTGTCGTGCTTCATCAGCCTGACCCGCGGCCACTCCAGCAAGGAGCGCAAGCAACTGGCCTGGAAGGTCGCCTTCGCAGCCTTGGTCGCCAGCGTGCTGCTGTACCTGTTCGGGCGGGTGATCTTCGGCATTTTCGGCATCACCGCCGACGCCTTCCGCATCGGGGCCGGTAGCGTGCTGTTCATTTCTGCCTTGGGTATGGCCCAGGGCAAGCCGGCGGTGCAGGCCGACAACGTGCAGCAGGATGTGACCATCGTGCCGCTGACCATTCCACTGACCGTCGGCCCTGGCACCATCGGCGCCTTGCTGGTCATGGGCGTGGGCCAGCCGCATTGGGATGACAAATTGCTGGCCATCGTCAGCATCGCGCTGGCCAGCTTTACCGTCGGCCTGGTGCTGTACTTGTCACACGGCATCGAACGCATCCTTGGCGACCAAGGGCTGCAGATCGTCAGCCGGCTGATGGGGTTGTTCGTCTGCGCCTTGGCTGCGCAAATCATCTTTACCGGCATCAAGGGCTACCTGGTGCCCTAAAGGGCGTAATCCAGAATGCGTTGCAAAGAGACCTGAACGACACGTTCCTGCACTTTTGGCAAAAAGCTGTGCTCGAACGCCAGCATGTTGAAACGTATCAACTCCGCACGCACATTCCGATGGCTGCGCCTATGGCTGATGAAGCCTGCACGGAAGGCCGAACGCACATCCGCTTCATGGTAAAGCACCATGTCCACCCGGTTGGCACCGGCCGGAGCGCAAGGCAGCAGCTGGAAATGCTGGCGTTCGTAGGCGCACCGCTCAAGCGACTGCAGCACCGACGGGTTGGCCAACAGCTTGCGCATGGAAATGCCGATCGCCGAGGCAAAGTGCTCGCCAGCCGTTGCCGCAATGGTTTCCAGCACCTGGTCGGCCTGACGGGCGCGCTGTCCATCCGGCCAATGAACCTGCTCGGCAGACACTGCATCCCAGCCCATATATTTGAGCTGGTTGCGGTAGTAGGCAAACCAGTCCTCGATCAACCCTTCTCGAAACGCCGTCTCGGTAGCACGTTCGGCCATTGCCAGGGCCAGTTTCACCTTGTTTTGCAAAGCGGCCGGAATACCTGGCAAGAACGAAACGATGCCTGCGCCGATCACGGCAGACGTGGCGTCACTCATGATGTGCTCCCGTTATCGGCGCATAAGGGTCAAACCGGTAAGCGCCTTGTGCATCCTTGGTTTTCATCAACGCCTGCAGTTCCTCGCGCTGGCGTTGAAACCGACTGTTATCCAATGCCAGGGAAACGCCGTTGAACTCTGCCTCTCCTTGAAGCACCTGTTCACTCAGCCAAGTGCCCAGCGGGATATTCGAAATCGACTTGCCGACCTGCATCGAGATGCTGCACAGATCCAGCACCGGCCCTGCCTTGAGCACGCCCAGCTCGATCACAAGCTTCGCCCCCTGCGTCTGCTCCTGCGTGCTGTACTTCAGCAAGTGGCCAAAACCTTCCAGTGATCGGCTCAAACCCGTTTTCACCGCTGCCAGCACGGCCTCGTGACGGATAGAGCGCATTCTCAGCCATGCCTCAAGTGGCTGCACCGGCGCGGTGCGCAAGGGTTGCCCCAAGTGCTTGAGGTCGTGGGTACTGGCCAGTTTGATCCAGCCAAGTTGGCGGTACGCATCCCTGTAGGCGGCGTACCAGCGCTCGTAGTCATCAAAGCGTGGTCCGGCACTCTTGTTGGCCAGCAACTGTGCGTAAAGAATCGAGTCGAACGCGGCCTGGCGTTGCTCCTCGGTAGCGCCTGTGGAATACAGCAATGCCGTTCCACCAATCAACATCAGCTGCTCAACTGAACTATTCATGGTCTTGTCTCATTGCAAACAAGCGAACAAGGCGGCGTTGGTGCAACGCCGCCGCGCTATCAGATGTCGTATTGGAGTACGTTCTCGACGCTGCGCACGCCGAGTTTGTTTTCCACGGTTTCGCGCACTTTGTCGTACACGAAGTTGTTGAGCGTGAGCACCGCGGTGCCGGCGTAGTAGTGGGTCTTGTCCAGCTTCCACTGGATGCCCAGCACGTCATCGTCCAGTGTCGGGGCAGATGCCTGGATGCAGCTCACGACCATGACCACATCGTTGTTCTCTGTTTCGATGCAGGCAGCCAGGCCAACCATGCCCCTGGATTTGTTCTTGCGTTTGTGGTCGAGCACCTTGGCGTCGTTTTCGACGGTGGTCATTTTATCGAAGGCCATCTTGGCCAGAGCACCTAGCTTGGTGCCCCCCAGCAGTGCGTTGCCAGCAACACCGATCGCCCGGACGGCAACGGCGCCTACGGTGACAGACAGCTCCGCCGACGTTTCCAGCTCGAAGGTGCGTCGAGGGATGGTAAAGCCAAGATCACGCATCACATCGATGAATTTGTCGTACCACTCCCGACTCTGCTTTTCGGCATCGAACGCTTTGTCGGCCACTAATGTGGCGAAGTGGAAGGCGTTCTTGACGTCGTGACGGCTTTTCGCAGACATACCTGCGCCGCAGGCCAGCAGGTTGCCTTCGACCAGGATGGCGGTGTTGTTGGTGGTGACTTGTGTTTCATCGGACATGTAGAAACTCCTTGATGGTTGCCCCTTGAGTCAGGGGCAATCACCTTATCCAGCCCGCTGGCGATTCAGCGCGCTGAAGAGTTTCCGACGCAACTAGTTGGTGGTGGGGTACCAACGCGGGGTGTAGGCCCATACCCCGCCCGACAGACGAGGGAATACGCAGGTTGTAGAGGAGCCGACCAACACCATGGTGCGCATATCGACCATTTCTGGCTGCAGCTCGGCCAAGGTGACTACCTTCAGCGTCTGCCCCGGCCTACCGATGTCACGACCAAGGACTACAGGCGTGCTCCCGTCGCGGTGCCGACGCACCACCTCCAGCGCCACCCCTAGCTGGTGCGGCCTGGCTTTGGAGATCGGGTTGTAGAACGCCAGCACCAGGTCGGCCTGAGCCGCCAGGTCCAGGCGCTTTTCGATGATCGACCAGGGCTTGAGGTTGTCCGACAGCGACATCACGCAGAAGTCATGCCCCAGCGGTGCTCCCGCCTGGGCGGCGGTTGCCAGCGAGGCCGACACCCCTGGCAGAATCTCAAGGTCCACGCGGTGCCAGGCGGGGTCGCTGGACTCATGCAACGCTTCAAGCACCGCAGCGGCCATGGCGAACACGCCCGGGTCACCCGACGAAACCACCACCACCGAACGGCCCTGGGCCGCCAGCTCGAAGGCATGCCGGGCGCGCTGCATCTCTTCACGGTTGTCGGTGCAGTGCAAGATCTGGTCATCACGGAACGGCCCGGCCATGCGCACGTAGGTTTCGTAGCCGAGCACATCCTCAGCCTGTGCCAGTTCGGCCTTGACCGCCGGCACCATCAATTGCGCCGCACCTGGACCAAGGCCGATAACCGCCAGACGACCGCGACGGCGGCCGATTTGTGCTACATCGACCGGCGCAGGCGCCACCGCGATGACTACATCCCCATGCGTTATCAACTCGGCATTGGGCAATGCCGCAGCAACCATGCTGGCCACGTCGCCTGGGTTGCTGGCAAAGCGCAAGGCGACACCCAAGGTCTGCGCAGCCTCGTGCAAGGCACTGTCGGCCATGGCGCGCTCGTCCGCCAGCACGCAGGCTACCGATGGCTCGGCGATGCCGGCCTGCTGCAATGCCGCACGCATGCTGTGCAGGTTGCCACCGGCAACACCCACGACCACCGAGCGCGGGTGGATCAGCAGTTCGTCGCGGTTGGCCGGGCGCACCTGATGCCCCACATGGATGGTGCGCTGCGCCGCTTCGCTGGCGGGCAACTGCACCTGCTGCAACCACGGGGCGTCACCCTCGATGCGCACCGACTCACCTGCCAGCAAATCGGAAACGAAACGCTTGCCTTGCTCGATGTCCGCCAGTGCGTAACCTTGCGGCGGGTTCAACAGGCAAGTGCCGAAGCGCAGCTCACCACTGGTGGTAATGGCGGCGGCAACGCCCAGCGCTTCTGCGATTTCGCGCGCCATCAGGTTGACCCCACCGAGGCCACCGAGCAACGGCACTACCGCGCTGCCATCCTCGGCCACGGCCAGTACCGGCGGCTCGCTGCCCTTCTCGCTAAGCACGCTGGCCAGGCTGCGAATGACGATACCGGCAGCACACAGGGCAATGATCGGCATGTCCTGCTGGTACAGCCCGCGCAGGGTATCGCCGAACGCGGTGTACGACTGGTCTGCCCCCTCGACACGCCCCTGCAGGCCATGGATTGTGGCCTGTGGGTAGCACTGCTGGATTCGCTGCGCGGTGGCCAGGCTACCCGGGCCAAGGATGACGATTGCCGGTGCCTTGTGCATGTTCAACCCTGCCATTTTTCCCCCGGCACGATGATCAGCGAGAAGTACGGCGACGACTGCGGGTCGACCTGGTCCAGCGGCACGATCTTCTGGTTGGCCATGGTCGCCCGCTCCACATACAGCGCACGCCCGTCCAGGCCCAGTTCGGCCAGCACTTCGCGCACCTTGGGGAAATTGCGCCCAAGCTTCATGATCACCGCTGCATCGGCATCGGCCAGGCGGCGCTTGAGCTCTTCGGCGGGCAACACACCAGACAATACCGACAGGCTCTGGTTGCGGTACACCAGCGGCGCGCCCAGTACCGAAGCACCACCAAGCATCGAGCAGACACCGGGGATCACTTCGGCCTCATAGCGCTGCGCCAGGCGGTCATGCAGGTACATGTAGGAGCCGTAGAAGAACGGGTCACCTTCGCAGATCACCGCCACGTCGCGGCCAGCATCCAGGTGCTCGGCCACTTGCACGCTGGCTTCGTCGTAGAAGTCGCTGATCACCTGCTCATAGGACAGCGGCGCCGGCAGGGCTTCGGTGGTTACCGGGTAGACCAGCGGCAGCAGGGTCTGCTCGGGCTGCAGGTGTGCTTCGATGATCCCAAAAGCGTTACCACGCTTGCCCTTGGCCACGAAGTAACCGACCACCGGCGCCTCGCGCAGCAGGCGCAAGGCCTTGAGGGTAATCAGTTCCGGGTCGCCAGGGCCCACGCCCAGGCCCAGCAGTCGTCCACGCGGCAGCATCATTCCACCTCCGTGGCCAGGGCGTTGACCGCGGCGGCAGCCATCGCGCTACCGCCCAGGCGGCCTTGCATGATCACGAACGGCACGCCGCGGCTGTCGGCGGCGAGCATGGCCTTGGACTCGGCAGCGCCGACGAAACCGACCGGAAAGCCGAGGATCAGCGCAGGCTTGGGTGCGCCAGCATCGAGCATTTCCAATAGGTAGAACAGGGCGGTGGGGGCGTTGCCGATCACCACCACGCTGCCTTCCAGGTACGGCCGCCACAGCTCCAGGGCCACGGCGGAACGGGTGTTGCCGGCGTCTTTGGCCAAGCCCGGCACGCTGGGGTCGCGCAGGGTGCAAATGACTTTGTTGTCTGCTGGCAGCCGGGCCCGGGTAATGCCTTCGGCCACCATGTGCGCATCGCACAGGATCGGCGCGCCGTTGAGCAGCGCCTCTCGCCCGGCCCGTCCGGCACCTTCGGAAAACTGCAGGCCATCGATGGCGTCGACCATGCCGCAGGCGTGGATCACGCGCACGGCGAGCTTTTCCAGGTCGGCGGGGATCCGCTCGAGCTTGGCTTCCTCTCGGATGATCCGAAAGGAATTGCGATAGATCTCCTGACCATCGCGGATGTAGTCAATCATCAAGGTGCTCCGTCGGCAGGTCGAGCATGGCGCCTGCTTCATTCAAGGTAAGGTCGGTGGCGCGCAGGGCACCGAAGCCCGGCTGGCGCGCATCACGCAGGTACAGGTCGTAACGGCCCGGCGAACGGGCCAGCAGCGTGGCCGGGGCAACATGGGCCACGGCGCAGGAACGAGGGCAACCGGACAGGTGCACGCTGGCGGGCACGCCAGGGCCCAGCAGCGCGGCCAAGGCAACGGCGTCGGCCTTGGTCTCGCCAAGGGCCTTGGCGCAGCCGCTGGCACCGGTGCAGGCGCTGATGCGCGCCAGGGGTTCGTGGTCATGGCACAGCAAACCCAGCGCAGACAGTTCGGCTTGGGCTTGGTCGATGTGTTGTGCTTGCAGGTTGGTCAGCACCAGGCTTTGCCAGGGGCTCAGACGCAGGCTGCCATCGCCCAGTTCGCGGGCAATGCGCGCGGCACCACGCAGCATGGCGGGGGTCAGGCGGCCTTGCGGCGGGGCCACGCCAAGGGCAACACCGTGCGTCTGGGGCAGCGTGCCCAACCACGAGGCGCGGTGCTCTTCACGGCGCCATCCGAGCACGGCGGCATCACGGCGGATATCCAGGCCCAGCCCGTCGACGAAATCAGTTGCCGAGTGCACTTCAAGCAACTGGCGCATGCGCGACTGCGTCGGGGTTGCCAGGTCGAGGAAGCGTTCCAGCACTGCGCGCACCAGCGCCAGGCCCTGCGCCAGCGGCACCGCGCCGAGCACTTTGCCGTCCGCCGGGCAGCCCGCCAAACCAAACGCCAGCCAGGTCTGCTGCAGCAGGCGTAGGGGCGATAGCCACAAGTCATGGGGGTGCTCAAGCATGGCCAGGCGTTCGCCAGCATCCAGTTGCACGGCGAACTTGGCCGACAACTGGTGAAAGCGCGGGGTGCCTTCCAGCAGGTCGAGGATCTGCCCGGCCAGCGGCCGCGCGTCCAGCAGCATGGCCGGGTCATGCCCGGCCAGCGGGCTGAGCATCAGGTTGCGCACATCGTCACCGGCCGCCTCGCGCGGGCCCAGGCCGGCTGCGAGCAGGGTCTCGACCAAAGCACGATGCTCGCTGCCAATGCCGCGGATCTGCAGGTTGCCACGGTTGGTGGCCTCGATCACACCACCGGCAAAACGCTCAGCTGCCGCCGCTACCGCTTCGGCCTGCTCGGCCAGCAGCAGGCCGCCAGGCAGCTTGATGCGGCAGATGCCGCCATCACGGGCACTGACGATGCGCCACAACCCCGGGCAGGCCGAGGGGCGAGACGAAACGTTGGGGGCATGGGCCTGCGTCAAAGGGGTATCCGGCAATCTGTGAAAATGCGCTTGAGTGTAGAAGGCGCGGTATTATGCCTGCTTTGTCCGGCGGCATGAAAAGCCGGTGGTCGAGCACCGTTCGAGTTTTAGCTGAAATGTTGGGGCTGCCATGCAGCTCCAACATATTGAAGAGGTACACATGGCACCCTGGCTGACAGTAGTAGGCATCGGCGAAGACGGCTTCAGTGGCCTGGGCAAACAGGCCCGGCGTGCGCTGTTGGGCGCTGCGCGGATCTTCGGCAGCCCACGCCAGCTGGCCCTGCTACCGCGCTGCGTGCCCGGCGAGCGGCTGGGCTGGCCAAGCCCGTTTTCGCTGGCCCCGGTGCTGGCCCTGCGTGGCGAGCCCGTGTGCGTACTGGCCAGCGGCGACCCGATGTTCTACGGCGTCGGTGCCAGCCTTGCACGCCAGGTACCCGCCGATGAAATGCGCGTACTGTCGATGCCCACCTCTTGCGCACTGGCCGCCGCCCGCCTGGGCTGGCCGCTGCAGGATGTGCAGGTGGTGTCTCTGGTAGCCCGCCCCCTGGCGGCGCTCAATGCTCACCTGCACAGCGGCATACGTTTGCTGGTGCTGAGCAACGACGGCGACAGCCCGGCGGCCATTGCCACGCTGCTGCGCGAGCGTGGCTACGGGCCAAGCCGCCTGCGTGTGTTCGAACACCTGGGAGGCCCGCACGAACGTGTGTTGGCCGGCACCGCCCAAGACTGGCCACACGCCGATATCGCAGCGCTCAACCTGGTGGCCATCGAATGCCTGGCCACGCCCGAAGCGCCGCGTCTGCACCGGCTGGCCGGGCTGCCGGACAGCGCCTTCCGGCATGACGGCCAACTGACCAAACGCGATGTTCGCGCCATCACCCTGGCGCGCCTGGCGCCGCAGCCCGGTGAACTGCTGTGGGACGTGGGCGCGGGCTGCGGCTCGATCGGCATCGAATGGATGCGCGCCCACCCGGCCTGCCGCGCGCTGGCCATCGAGGCCGACGAAGGCCGCCAAGGCTTCATCGAACATAACCGCGATGCATTGGGTGTACCCGGCCTGCAGCTGGTGCGCGGCAAGGCCCCAGCGGCACTGCAAGGCCTGGAACGCCCGGATGCGATCTTCATCGGCGGCGGCGTCACCCGCGAGGGTGTGCTCGACCTGTGCTGGGCCAGCCTGCGCCCCGGTGGCCGG
Organism: Pseudomonas sp. NY8896; assembly: GCF_039634505.1. NCBI lineage: Bacteria > Pseudomonadati > Pseudomonadota > Gammaproteobacteria > Pseudomonadales > Pseudomonadaceae > Pseudomonas > Pseudomonas sp. NY8896. The sequence goes on along the minus strand of NZ_CP132350.1, from coordinate 1,206,869 downwards.
CTGGTAGCCAACGCGGTAACCCTGCAAAGCGAACTGGCCCTGGCGTCTTTTCGCGAGCAGCACGGTGGTGAGCTGACCCGCATCCATGTCGCCCACGCCCAGCCCTTGGGTGCGTTCGACACCTGGCGCCAGGCGCTGCCGATCACCCTGCTGGATGTGGTGAAGCCCGCCGATGCGTGAAGAGACCCGCGAACAGCCCGCGCCCCTGCGCAGCGGCCTGACCACCGGCAGCTGCGCCACCGCCACCAGCCTGGCGGCCGCTCGCTTGCTGCTGAGCGGCGAAACCAGCGATGCCGTCAGCATTACCTTGCCCAAGGGCAAGGTGGTGCAGATGCGCCTGGAGTTCTGCCGATTAGCCGGCGAAAGCGCCGAAGCCGGCACACTCAAGGACGCTGGCGACGACCCGGACGTGACCCACGGCGCCCTGCTCTACAGCCAGGTGCGCTTGCTGGACGAGCCAAGCATCCGCTTTGTCGCCGGCAGCGGTGTCGGCACCGTGACCCGGCCGGGGCTGGTGCTTGCGGTGGGTGAGCCGGCCATCAACCCGGTGCCGCGCCGCATGATCAGCGAGCACCTGCAACGCCTGGCCGACGAATGCGGCTACTTCGGCGGCTTCGAGGTCACGGTCAACGTGCAGGGCGGCGAACAGCTGGCACTCAAGACCATGAACCCGCGCCTGGGCATCCTCGGCGGGCTGTCGATCCTCGGCACCAGCGGCATCGTGCGGCCGTTCTCCTGTGCGGCCTATATCGCCTCGATCCACCAAGGTATCGACGTGGCCCACACCAACGGCTACACGCATATCGCCGCCTGCACTGGCAACGCCAGCGAAGACACCATGCGCCGGGTCTACGGCCTGCCGGAAATCGCCCTGATCGAAATGGGCGACTTTGTCGGCGCGGTGCTCAAGCACCTGCGCAAGGTGCCGGTGCCGCGCCTGACCCTGTGTGGTGGTTTTGGCAAGATCAGCAAACTGGCCGCCGGGCACATGGACCTGCACAGCCGCCATTCCAGCATCGATCTGCCGCAACTGGCGGGCTGGGCCGCAGACATTGGTGCTGACGCAGCGCTGCAGGCCGCCATCATCGGCGCCAACACTAGCCAGCAAGCGCTCGCGCTGGCGCATGCGGCCGGCATTGCCCTCGGGGACGCGGTATGCGCCCACGCCCTGGCGTTCGCCCGCAGCGTGGTGCCGGCGCAGGTGCAAGTGGAAGTGTTCGCCATCGACCGCCAAGGCGGTATCGTTGGCCGGGCAGGTGTGCAATGACTGCGCGCATCCTGCTGCTGGGCGGTGTCACTGAAGCCCTGGCCATCGCTCGTCGCCTCGGCCCGCAGCATGTCTACAGCCTGGCCGGTATCGGCCGCGTACCGCAGGACCTGCAATGCCAGGTACGGGTCGGCGGCTTTGGCGGCGCCGAGGGGTTGGCCAACTACCTGCGCGAGGCGTGTATCACCCTACTGGTCGATGCCACCCACCCCTACGCTGCACAGATCAGCCGCAATGCTGCCAGCGCTGCGCGTAGCGCCGGCGTCACGTGCTGGGCCTTGCGCCGCCCGGCCTGGCAAGCGCAAGCGGGGGACGACTGGCGTGAGGTCGAGGACTGGGCGGGGCTGAGAGAGGCACTCAAGCCGTTCCGCAGGCCTCTGTTCACGCTAGGCCGCGAGCCGTTGCAACACCTGGGCGAGATTCCGCCGGAGCAGTTCTGGACTTTGCGGGCGCTGGAAGCCTGCCCAGGCAATGAGCGCTGCGAAGTGATCGGTGCACGCGGGCCGTTCCATATCGAGGATGAACGGGCATTGTTCCTGCGTCGCAGCATCGATGTGCTGATCAGCAAGAACAGCGGCAGCGTGGCGACCGAGCCAAAGCTGGAGGTAGCACGGGAGTTGGGCGTACCGGTGTTGGTACTGAAGCGGCCAGCTTTGCCGGATGTGGACCGAGCATTCGAATCACCCTCAGACCTGGCTGCAGCGCTCGACCTGTAATCTCAAACTACGTACGGCGGCGGTCCTACAACCATTTCGGATCTTTCTGGCAACTTGTCAAATGGCGCTGGATCACTGTCCTCCCTTAAACTCAACACCCCTCCCCCGCAAGGTTTCACCCATATGGAAATGCAATGGTGGATCTGGCTGGTCTTCGGCATCGCGCTGATCCTGCTCGAACTGGTCCTGCCGACGTTCTTCATCCTCTGGTTCGGCATCGGTGCCGTGTTGGTCTCGCTGATCTCGCTCGCTGCTCCCAGCCTGCAACTGGACATGCAGGTGCTGCTGTGGGTACTGCTGTCATCAGTCACCACGGCGCTCTGGTTCAAGCTGTTCCGACGCAAGCAGCCAGATGTGCGCTGGACCGCCGACAGCGTGATCGGCGAAGTGGGCCTGCTGACCGCTGGGGTGTCGGAGTTCCACAAAGGCCGTGTGCGTTTCCAGAAGCCGATTCTCGGCAACGAAGAATGGACCTGCATCGCTGACAGCGAAATCCCGGCCGGCGAACGGGTGCGCCTGACCGCCATCGAGGGGAACACCGCCCGCGTCGTCCGGGCCTGAATCCGCACAAAAAGGAATTAAAGCACCATGACCAGCCTCATCGTCGTCGGCGCCATCGCCCTGTTCGTCCTGATCACCGTGTTCAAAGGGGTGCGCATCGTGCCCCAAGGCGAGGAATGGATCGTCGAGCGCCTGGGCCGCTATCACAGCACGCTCAAACCGGGCCTGAACATTCTCATCCCGTACATGGACGTGGTCGCCTACCGCCTGCCGACCAAGGACATCATCCTCGATGTGCAACAGCAGGAAATCATCACCAGGGACAACGCCGTAATCGTCGCCAACGCCCTGTGCTTCGCCAAGGTGGTCGACCCGCAGAAAGCCTCGTATGGCGTGCAGAATTTCTCGTTCGCCGTCACCAGCCTGACGATGACCTCGCTGCGCGCCATCGTCGGCGCCATGGACCTGGACGAAGCGTTGTCCAGCCGCGAGCAGATCAAGGCCCGCCTGCGCGAGGCAATGTCCGAGCAGACCGAAGACTGGGGCGTTACCGTGCGTTCGGTGGAAATCCAGGACATCAAGCCTTCGGAAAACATGCAACTGGCCATGGAACGCCAGGCCGCCGCCGAGCGTGAGCGCAAGGCCGATGTAACCCGCGCCGAAGGTGCCAAGCAGGCAGCGATCCTTGAAGCCGAAGCACGCCTGCAGGCAGCCAGGCTGGATGCAGAGGCGCAGATCAGCCTGGCCGAGGCCTCGGCGCGGGCGATTTCGCTGGTCAAGGAAGCGGTGGGCAACGAGACCGTGCCGGCCATGTACCTGCTGGGCGAGCGCTATATCGGGGCCATGGAGAACCTGGCGGGCAGCAACAATGCCAAGGTGGTGGTGTTGCCGGCGGACCTGCAAGAGACCGTGCGCGGGTTGATGGGCCGTAACAAGGCTTGAGATTGTCGGGGGCGCTTTGCGCCCCATCGCGACACAAGGCCGCTCCTACAGGGACCGCTGCCCAACGGTACGCGGTCCTTGTGGGAGCGGCCTTGTGTCGCGATGGGCTGCGCAGCAGCCCCGTTACCCGACCACCTGCGTCACTTCACCGCACCCCGTCATTTTTACCTATACTCCGCCTTACAATACCCACCACGATTCCTGACCGGATCTCTCCATGCCCCCACGTCGGCACATTGCCTGGATAGCCTGCCTTGCAGTGCTGTTCAACCTGCTGGCCATGCCGCTGTCCTCTGCTGCGCCCAAGGGCCCGGCCGAGCAGCTGCTGTGGGGGGCTTTCTGTTCCAGCATGGCCAACAAGGCCAACGTCGATGTCCAGGCCCTGGCCAAGATCGACCTCGGCCCGCAAAGCGACGACAGCGCCAGCATGATGAATTGCTGGTGCTGCTCTGGCGCCGCGCCGCTGCTGGCCCTGCCCGGCTACCCGCCACAGTTGCACAACCCGCCGACACTGCTCGCCGGCCTGTTGCCGCCGCCTGCCAAGTACCAACCCACGCCGCGCCAACTCTGGCCTGCGCTAAACCCCCGTGCCTCTCCGCTGGCCTGAGTTCATCACGCTGTCTGCCTGAACCTGAACAGAAACGGAGATTCACCATGCTCAAGCACGCCCTCGTCATGGCCGCCCTGCTGCTGCCTGGCGCCTTTGCCAATGCCCACGAATACAGCGTGGGTGACCTGCACATTGCCCACCCCTGGTCGCTGCAGCTGCCACCCAACGCGCCCAACGTCGCCGCGTATTTCGTGGTGCACAACAATGGCCAGGCCGACGACCGCCTGCTCAGTGTCGACAGCCCCATCAGCGATGACGCGCAACTGCACGAACATGCCATGAGCGCCAGCGGCGCCATGAAGATGCAACAGGTGCCCAGCGTGGTGGTGCCTGCCGGCAAGGACCTGACCTTCGCCCCCAGCGCCTACCATGTGATGCTGATGCAGCCCAAGGACCGCAGCCTGCTCACGGATGGCAAACGCTTCCCGTTGACCCTGCATTTCGAAAAGGCCGGCGACATCACCGTCGAAGTGGCTGTGCAGAAGCAGGCGCCAGCGGACCAGCCGCAAGCCCACGAACACGCGCACTGACACCTGCTGACAGGCACTCGCCATGAGCCTGCCGCGCAACAGCATCAGCCGTACCACCCGCCCTGACCGCAGGCGCGCCGGTGGCGGATGGCTGAGCCTGTTCGCCATGTGGATGATCTTCATCGGCCCGCTGATTTCCCAGTCGATGCCGATGGACCACCACGCCGGCATGAGCATGCCAATGGACATGCCGATGGCGGCTGCCCATCAGCATGGCGGCGACAGCCATCACGGCCATGGCGGCGATGGCCAACTGCACGTGATGTGGGAAAAGTGCGGTTACTGCAGCCTGTTGTTCAATTGCCCGGCCCTGCCCCAGGCCCTCAGCCCGCTCAGTGCCGGCAGCGTAATCCCCACCAGCCATCTGCTTGCGCCAACGCACCAGGGCCATGCCCGGCAGGCTGTATTCCCCGGTGCGCGCAGCCGCGCCCCGCCTTCCTCGATCAGCGTCTGAACCCACATTTTGCGCACGGAGCCAGGAGGCTTCGCGCTAACTCATGACTGATCGACTGGAATCATTATGTCCGGCTGCACCCCTGTTTTTGCCTTGTCCCTGCGTGGGACTCTCGCCGCCGTGTGCGGCTCGCTGCTCGCGCCCGTGGCCCTGGCCGCCGACCCTGGCCATGAAGGCCATGCGCACGACGCACCCGAGCTGAGCCCGACGGTCATCACTGCCGTGGCGCCCAGTTCGCCACTGACCGTGGTCACCAACCCGAAAGACCCGCGCCAACCGGTGCCGGCCAGCGACGGCGCCGACTACCTGAAGACCATCCCAGGCTTCTCGGCGATCCGTGCCGGCGGCACCAACGGCGACCCGGTGTTGCGGGGCATGTTCGGCTCACGCCTGAACATCCTCACCAACGGCGGCCTGATGCTGGGCGCTTGCCCTAACCGCATGGACGCGCCCACCTCTTACATTTCGCCGGAAACCTACGACCGCCTGACTGTGATCAAAGGCCCGCAAAGCGTGATCTGGGGCCCCGGTGGTTCGGCAGGCACCATCCTCTTCGAGCGCGAGCCCGAGAAGTTCGGCGCCCTCGGCAGCCGCGTGAACGCCAGCCTGCTGGCCGGCTCCAACGGCCGCTTCGACAAAGTGCTGGATGCCGCCGCCGGCAACAGCCAGGCCTACGCCCGCTTCGTCGGCAACCAGTCACGCTCGGATGACTACCACGACGGCAACGACGACACCGTGCCATCGCGCTGGGAAAAGTGGAACGGCGATGTCGCCCTCGGCTGGACGCCAGACCAGGACACCCTGCTGGAGCTGACCGCCGGCAAGGGCGATGGCGAGGCCCGCTACGCCGGGCGCGGCATGGACGGCTCGCAGTTCAAGCGCGAAAGTCTGGGCCTGCGCTTTGAAAAGTCCAACCTCGGCGAGGTGCTCGACAAGGTCGAGGCACAGGTCTACTACAACTACGCCGACCATGTGATGGACAACTACAGCCTGCGCACACCGTCGGGCAGCGGCATGATGGGCATGCCGATGGTCAGCAACGTCGACCGCCGCACCCTGGGCGCACGCATCAAAGCCACCTGGCGATGGGCCGATGTGCAGCTGATCAGCGGCATCGACGCGCAAACCAACGAACATCGCCAGCGTGGCGGCATGGGTGTGGACGCACACAAGGGCCAATCCTGGACCAAGGACGCCGACTTCCACAACTACGGCGCTTTCAGCGAACTGACCTGGTATGTCAGCGGTGAAGACCGGCTGATTACCGGCGCCCGCCTGGACCGCGCCTCAGCCCGTGACTTCCGTAAAGGCAGCGCCACCGAAGGCGATACCCGCGCCGACACCCTGCCCAGCGGTTTTATCCGCTACGAGCACGACCTGGCAGCCCTCCCGGCCACCACTTACATTGGCCTCGGCCATGCCCAGCGCTTCCCTGACTACTGGGAGCTGTTCTCGCCCAAGCTGGCACCGCCTGGGGCGGCCAACGCCTTCGACGGCATCAAGCCAGAGAAGACCACCCAACTCGACTTCGGCATCCAGTACCGCACCGAACGCCTGGAGGCCTGGGCGTCGGGCTATGTCGGGCAGATCCGCGACTACATCCTGTTCGACTACCGCACCGGCATGATGGGCATGAGCACTTCCCGGGCACAGAACATCGACGCCCGCATCATGGGCGGCGAACTGGGCGCGGCCTACCTGCTGACCGAAAACTGGAAGGCCGACGCCACGCTGGCCTACGCTTGGGGCAAGAACAGCAGTGATGGCAAAGCGCTACCCCAAATGCCACCACTGGAAAGCCGTCTGGGCTTGACCTACAGCCGCGATGTGTGGAGCGTCGGCGCACTGTGGCGGCTGGTGGCGGCGCAAAACCGCATTGCCGAGAACCAAGGCAACGTGGTCGGCAAGGACTACGACAAGAGCGCCGGCTTCGGCGTGTTCTCGCTCAACGGCGCCTACAAGGTGAACAACAACCTCAAGCTCAGCGCAGGGGTCGACAACCTGTTCGACAAAACCTACGCCGAGCACTTGAACCTGGCCGGGAACGCCGGGTTCGGCTACCCGGCTACCGATCCTCAGCCGGTCAACGAGCCAGGCAGGACCTTCTGGACCAAGGTCGATTTCAGCTTCTGACAACAACAACGGGCGCAGCTTCGGTTGCGCCCATCAGCTGGTCAAACAGGAGGTTCCCATGAGAGGAACACGCAGCAATTTCTATAACCTGGCCTGGCGTTGGCACTTCTATGCGGGGCTGTTCGTGGCCCCGTTCATGATCCTGTTGGCGATCACCGGGATCATCTACCTGTTCAAGCCGCAGCTCGACCCGCTGCTGTACCGCGACTTGATGGTGGTCGAAGCCGGCCACCACCGGCAGGGCGCGGACATGATGCTGGCCGAAGTACGCCAGGCTTACCCCAAGGGCCATGTCGGCCAGTACCTGCCGCCACTGAGCGCCGAGCGCAGTGCACAGTTCGTGGTGCATGACGGCGGGCGCGAACTGAACGTTTTCGTCGACCCCTACAACGGCAAGGTCCTCGGTGAGCAGGACGGCAAGCAGAACCTGCAGGCCATCGCCCGTGCGCTGCATGGTGAACTGATGGTCGGCACGCTCGGCGACCGCCTGGTGGAACTGGCCGCCGGCTGGGGCATCGTGCTGGTGGTGTCGGGCCTGTACCTGTGGTGGCCACGCGGACGCAATGGCGCTGGCGTGCTGTGGCCCCGGTTCAGTGCGCGCGGCCGCTTGTTCTGGCGCGACCTGCATGCGGTAACTGGCTTCTGGGGTTCGGCCCTGTTGTTGCTGATGCTGGTCAGCGGCATGACCTGGACCGGCCTGTGGGGCAAGCAGTATGCCGATTTGTGGAACCGCTTCCCGGCCGCCATGTGGAACGACGTGCCCAAGTCGGACCAACAGGCGGGTGAGCTGAACAACGCACACCGCCAAACCGTGCCCTGGGCGATGGAAAACACGCCAATGCCGCAGTCTGGCGCACACGCCGAACACGCCGGCCACTCCATGATGTCAGACATGCCCGCAGCGCCTCAGGTGAGCGTGCAGCAGGTCGAGGACATCGCCACTTCGCGCCAGGTCGAGCCGGGCTACAGCATCACCCTGCCCACCACTGCCGACGGGGTGTTCACCATTGCCGTGTTCGCCGACGACCCGCGCAACGATGCTACCTTGCATGTCGATCAATACACCGGCAAGGTTCTGGCCGATGTGCGCTGGCAGGACTACAGCCCGGTCGCCCGCGCCACCGAGATGGGCGTGATGCTGCATGAAGGCAAGATGTTCGGGGCGTTCAACCAGATCGTCATACTGCTGGTGTGCCTGATGATACTGCTGGGCTCGGTGAGCGGCCTGGTGATGTGGTGGAAGCGCCGGCCAGCCGGTGGGCTGGGCGTGCCGCCGCTGCGTCATGACCTGCCGCGCTGGAAGACGGCGGTGGGGGTAATGCTGGTGCTGGGGGTGATGTTCCCGCTGGTGGGGGTATCGATGGTGGTGATGTGGGTTGTCGATAGCCTGGTGGTAAGGCGCCGTCGGATGCTGGTTCAGGCTTGAGATTGCCGGGGGCGCTTTGCGCCCCTTTCGCGACACAAGGCCGCTCCTACAGGAATGCGCGATCATTGTAGGAGCGGCCTTGTGTCGCGAAAGGGCTGCACAGCAGCCCACAGCTGCCACCCAAAAGTAGAGTCGATCTGTCGCGCCCTGAACTGGAACGCGCGTGTTAGCCTAGCCGGCTACCTCAGACAAGAAGACCGACCTTACAAGGGAATGCAGCCTATGACGCAAACCTCACCCTCAACGCCAGATGAACAGCATCTGCAGCGCAACCTGACCAACCGCCACATCCAGCTGATCGCCATCGGCGGCGCGATCGGTACCGGCCTGTTCATGGGCTCGGGCAAAACCATCAGCCTGGCCGGGCCGTCGATCATCTTCGTCTACATGATCATCGGCTTCATGCTGTTCTTCGTCATGCGCGCCATGGGCGAACTGCTGCTGTCGAACCTGAACTACAAGTCGTTCATCGACTTCTCCGCCGACCTGCTCGGCCCCTGGGCCGGCTATTTCACCGGCTGGACCTACTGGTTCTGCTGGGTGGTCACCGGCATCGCCGACGTGGTCGCCATCGCCGCCTACACACAGTTCTGGTTTCCCGACTTGCCACAGTGGATACCGGCGCTGACCTGCGTCGGGCTGCTGCTGTCGCTGAACCTGGTGACGGTGAAAATGTTCGGCGAGCTGGAATTCTGGTTCGCCCTGGTCAAGATCGTCGCCATCCTTGGCCTGGTCGCGACTGGCCTGTACATGGTGATCACCGGCTTCACCTCGCCCAGCGGGCGCACCGCACAGCTGGCCAACCTGTGGAATGACAGCGGCATGTTCCCCCATGGCCTGATGGGCTTCTTCGCCGGTTTCCAGATCGCGGTGTTCGCCTTCGTCGGCATCGAGCTGGTGGGTACCACCGCCGCCGAAGCGAAGAACCCGGAGCGCACCCTGCCGCGGGCGATCAACTCGATCCCGATCCGCATCATCGTGTTCTATGTGCTGGCGCTGATCGCGATCATGGCCGTGACCCCATGGCGCGACGTGGTGCCAGGCAAGAGCCCGTTCGTCGAACTGTTCGTGCTGGCGGGCCTGCCGGCAGCGGCGAGCATCATCAACTTCGTGGTACTGACCTCGGCGGCCTCGTCGGCCAACAGCGGCGTGTTCTCCACCAGCCGCATGCTCTACGGCCTGAGCCAGGAGGGTGATGCGCCCAAGGCCTTCGAGAAGCTGTCGAGCCGCTCGGTACCGGCCAACGGCCTGTACTTCTCCTGCACCTGCCTGCTGCTGGGCGCGGTACTGATCTACCTGGTACCGGACGTGGTCGAGGCGTTCACCCTGGTGACCACGGTGTCGGCGGTGCTGTTCATGTTCGTCTGGACGCTGATCCTGCTGTCGTACCTGAAGTACCGCAAAAACCGCGCAGCGCTGCACCAGGCGTCGAAGTACAAGATGCCCGGCGGGCGCTTCATGTGCTACGTGTGCCTGGTGTTCTTCGCCGGCATCCTGGTGCTGCTGAGCCTGGAGGCCGACACCCGCTCGGCGCTGGTAGTGACGCCGATCTGGTTCATGATTCTGGCGGTGACGTATCAGTTCGTGCGCAGCAGACGCCATCCACGCGGCGCTACGCCACAGGTGGAGCAGAGCCAGCGCTAAGCCGCCGAGGCAGTGGCTCACGATACGCGTGGGCCATTCGGTTCGACTCAGAGCTTAAGCGCGATGCTGACCCTCATCGGGCTCGCGCTACCCTCAAAGGATTTGCTGACCACTTGTAACGGCAAGATCCCGTTGTACCAACCTGCCGGCAACCCTGGATTCTGCGAGGCGTCGGCCTGCAACGACAACTCGAGTCTGGGCAGCCGCCCCTCGCAGTCGCTACCAATGGCATGCATCCCGGTCCAGGTGCAGGCAGGTCCCATCCTGCGTGAGGCGGTCATCTTGACTGTAAAAACCTTGCCATCACCGTCGTGCACCAGGCGCACCTGTAGCGGTGTACCTGCCGGTGCCTGGTCCACAACTTGAGTCGGGCCGACCTCTTCCGAGAGCGCGACAAAAGCACCTTCCCTGGAATGGATACCCTCGACAATCAGAGGCTCGTGCCCCAAAGGGCTGTAATAGAAGCCGCGCAGTCCTTCGAAGGCTGGACTGTAGTTACTGAGCCGATTGGCACTTTCACGCCACACCCTGGCCATGTCCGCTGTCGAGGGGTCGCCAAGGGCCTGGCCGTCATACATGACCTGGGGGTTCGAGTAATACGGGACATTGTTCCCACACATGAAGGTGTGCGCGCCATTGGCCGTCTGGTAACCATGGAAATAGTACTCAAGCTCACCCGTATAGCAGTGTTGGCCGCCGGCGTTATGGCCTACCTCGTGGCGAAATGCCAACGGCGCCTCGACGCCATTGATACTCGACCACTGGCGTACATGGGCGAGCCCGCCTTGGAACAGCGTTCCGGAAAAGGCGACATTGATGTCATGGAAGTAGTCTTCGCGCAGCGGCGTCATCAAGTCACGGATCGCATTCAGCCCCGCGGCATCCACCACATGGTCGGTGTCGGTGACAGTGATACCGACCAACCGCAGCTGTATACCTGGCAACTCGGAGTTGCGAAGGCCCAGGTTGGCTGTCTCCAGCTCGGCCAAGGCATACGCCACGGGGTCTCCTTCCAGCTTGGAAAGTGCCTTGGCGGTAAACAGGACCAGCGCATCGACGGTGGCCACTTGTTGTTGCCCACTGCCGATGGCCTCCGCACGCTCGGGCTTGGCATCGGGGTCGGGGGACCTGTTCATGTCGGCAGGCGACTGCTTCAGTATGCGTTTGCCTTTAGCATCGACATACAGGACACCTACCTCGTCGGGCCGGTCGATGATCGCGGTGAACGCACCTGCCGGATCCAGGACCATTACCAGCGAGCCTTTGACCAGCTGCTTGTTCCGATCGATGAGATTGCCACCCTCGACGGTGTATCCCTGGGTAGTGCGCTGCGAATGAACCAGCGCATAGTCGTATATGCCCACCGCTTCCTTGCCCGCCCTAGCCACCATCGATGTCGTTGCCTGAAGTGCATCGAAGGATGCACATCCACCCAGGGGTAGCGCTGATACGAGCACGGATAAGGAAAGGGACGGCGCTTTGACCAAGCCTGAGAAGTTCATGCTGAATGCCCGCTGGTTTGAACATGTCCCAGACACTACGCGGCACAAGCGCGCCCTGATACTGGCAAAAATATCAGGGGAACAGCCTTTGGCCGTAAAGCCAATCAAGATGAAGTGCCGAACAGCGGCTCCAATGCTGTGCACACAAACCCCTCAAGCACCAACCTGGACCTCGCCAACGCCCCATCACCTCGCACAACCCTTCTATTACGCCAGTTTCGCCACTAGGCACACCCCTTGCAACGCCCCTCCCCGCTGCCCAACACCCTAAAAGAACTCAGCGGAGAGAGCACATGAAGCGTCGCAGTCTGATCAAGGCTTTTACCCTCAGCGCATCGATTGCGGCGATGGGCCTGAGCTGGAGCATCCAGGCCGCCGAGACCATCAAGGTCGGCATCCTGCATTCGCTTTCCGGGACCATGGCCATTTCCGAGACCTCGCTCAAGGACATGGCGCTGATGACCATCGACGAAATCAACGCCAAGGGCGGTGTGAACGGCAAGATGCTCGAGCCGGTAGTGGTCGACCCAGCCTCCAACTGGCCGCTGTTCGCTGAAAAGAGCCGTCAGTTGCTGACCCAGGACAAGGTCGCCGTGGTGTTCGGCTGCTGGACCTCGGTGTCGCGCAAGTCAGTGCTGCCGGTGTTCGAAGAGCTCAACGGCCTGCTGTTCTATCCGGTGCAGTACGAAGGTGAAGAGATGTCGCCGAACGTGTTCTACACCGGCGCCGCGCCCAACCAGCAGGCGATTCCGGCCGTGGAATATTTGATGAGCGAGGACGGCGGTAGCGCCAAACGCTTCTTCCTGCTGGGCACCGACTACGTCTACCCGCGCACCACCAACAAGATTCTGCGCGCCTTCCTGCATAGCAAGGGTGTGGCCGACAAGGATATCGAAGAGGTGTACACGCCGTTCGGCCACGCCGATTACCAGACCATCGTCGCCAACATCAAGAAGTTCTCCGCCGGTGGCAAGACGGCGGTCATTTCCACGGTCAACGGCGACTCCAACGTGCCGTTCTACAAGGAGCTGGCCAACCAGGGCCTGAAGGCTACCGACGTGCCAGTGGTAGCCTTCTCGGTGGGCGAAGAGGAGCTGCGCGGCATCGACACCAAGCCACTGGTGGGCCACCTGGCGGCGTGGAACTACTTCGAATCGGTGGATAACCCGGTGAACCAGAAGTTCGTCGCCGACTGGAAGGCCTATGCCAAAGCCAAGGGCCTGCCGGGTGCCGACAAGGCCGTAACCAACGACCCGATGGAAGCCACCTATGTGGGCATCCACATGTGGGCGCAAGCAGTGGAAAAAGCCAAGTCCACCGACGTCGACAAGGTGCGTGAGGCGCTGGCCGGGCAGAGCTTCAAGGCGCCCTCGGGCTTCACCCTGACCATGGACAAGACCAACCACCACCTGCACAAGCCGGTGATGATCGGCGAGATCCAGGATGACGGGCAGTTCAGCGTGGTGTGGGAAACCGAGCAGCCGCTGCGGGCGCAGCCATGGAGCCCGTTCATCCCGGGCAACGACAAGCGCCCGGACTATGCAGTGAAAGGTAACTGAGCACTGGGGCCGCCATGCGGCCCCATCGCGAGCCAGCTCGCTCCTACAAATGAGGTGCTTCCCCTGTAGGAGCGAGCTGGCTCGCGATGTATCCACCGCCGATCTCCAGGATTACCCGCATGCTCAGACTCCTGCTCACCCTGCTCCTGCTACTGCCGCTGGCAACCCAGGCCAGCGAGGGCGAATTCCTCCTTACCGCCAAGCCCGCCGAGCAAGCCCGTCTGCTCGAAGGCTGGGCGGCGCAACCCGATGCCGCGCGCCTGCCACTGCTGAATGAACTGCGCCAAGGCCGCATCGCCGCCGATGACACCCGCAAGTTACGCCTGAACAACCGCCTGCGCGGCCTGATCGACAACGCCCTGGCCAGCCACCAGTTGCTCAGCGACAACAGCGACACCCGCCTGGCCGCCGCCCAACACCTGCAAAAAAGCGCACAACCGGCGCAGATGGCCTTCCTCGACCGGCGCTTCGCCGCCGAGCCGGACGCCGCCGTCCACGCCGCCCTGGGCCTGGCCCTGGCCAACCTGCAACTGGGCGCCAGCGAACCCGCCGTTCGCCTGGCCGCCGTGCGCCTGCTGGGTGAAACCGGCGACCCGCTGGCCCGCACCCGCCTCGAAGCGCTGCTGCAACCGGATGCGGAAGCCGATGCCGGCGTACGCACCGCCGCCGAAACCAGCCTGGCCCAGGTCAAGCGCAAGCTGCTGGTCGGCGAACTGCTCGGCCAGGCGTTCAGTGGCCTTTCGCTGGGTTCGATCCTGCTGCTGGCGGCGCTCGGCCTGGCGATCACCTTTGGCCTGCTCGGGGTGATCAACATGGCCCACGGCGAGATGCTGATGCTCGGCGCGTACAGCACCTACATGGTCCAGGTGCTGCTGCAGCGCTACGCCCCAGGCGCCATTGAGTTCTACCCGCTGATCGCCCTGCCGGTGGCCTTCGCGGTCAGTGCCGGTGTGGGCATGGCGCTGGAGCGCACGGTCATCCGCCACCTGTACGGCCGCCCACTGGAAACCCTGCTGGCTACCTGGGGCATCAGCCTGATCCTGATCCAGGCCATTCGCCTGCTGTTCGGCGCGCAGAACGTCGAGGTGAGCAACCCGGCCTGGCTGTCCGGCGGTATCCAACTGCTGCCCAACCTGGTGCTGCCGTACAACCGCCTGGTGATCATCGGTTTCGCCCTGGCCGTGGTCCTGCTCACCTGGCTGCTGCTCAACCGCACGCGGCTGGGCCTGAACGTGCGCGCAGTCACCCAGAACCGCAACATGGCGGCTTGCTGCGGGGTGTCCACCGGGCGCGTCGACATGCTCGCCTTTGGCCTGGGTTCTGGCATCGCCGGGCTCGGCGGCGTAGCCCTGAGCCAGGTCGGCAACGTCGGCCCCGATCTGGGCCAAAGCTACATCATCGACTCGTTCCTGGTGGTGGTGCTGGGTGGCGTAGGGCAACTGGCCGGCAGCCTGTGGGCCGCCTTCGGCCTTGGCATCGCCAACAAGCTGCTGGAGCCGCAGATCGGTGCCGTGCTCGGCAAGATCCTCATCCTTGCGTTGATCATTCTGTTCATCCAGAAGCGTCCGCAAGGCCTGTTCGCCCTCAAGGGACGGGTAATCGACTGATGAACCAGCCACTGCTTGTCACCGCTACGCAAAAGGCCGGGCCACGCCTGACCCTGGCCATCGGCGCCGTCGTCGTGCTGCTGCTCGTCGCCCTGCCGCTGCTCTCGCTGCTGCCGGCGGACCATGCCCTGCAGGTGTCGGCCTACACCCTGACCCTGGTCGGCAAGATCCTCTGTTACGCCATCGTCGCCCTGGCCCTGGACCTGGTCTGGGGCTATGCCGGGCTGCTGTCGCTGGGCCATGGCCTGTTCTTCGCCCTGGGCGGCTATGCCATGGGCATGTACCTGATGCGCCAGGCGGCCGGCGACGGCCTGCCGGGGTTCATGACCTTTCTTTCGTGGACCGAGCTGCCGTGGTACTGGGCCGGCACCCAGCATTTTGCCTGGGCCCTGTGCCTGGTGGTGCTGGCACCGGGGCTGCTGGCGCTGGTGTTCGGCTGGTTCGCCTTCCGCTCGCGGATCAAGGGCGTGTACTTCTCGATCATGACCCAAGCCCTGACCTTCGCCGGCATGCTGCTGTTCTTCCGCAACGAAACCGGTTTTGGCGGCAACAACGGGTTTACCAACTTCCGCACCATCCTCGGCTTCGACATTACCGCGCAAGGCACTCGCGCGGTGCTGTTCCTGCTCACGGTCGGCCTTTTGCTGGCCAGCTTGTACCTGTGCTGGCGCCTGACCCGCAGCAAGTTCGGCCGCCTGCTCACGGCGGTGCGCGATGCCGAAAACCGCATGATGTTCTGCGGCTACGACCCACGCGGCTTCAAGCTGCTGGTGTGGGTCCTGAGCGCCGTGCTGTGCGGCCTGGCCGGGGCGTTGTATGTGCCACAGGTGGGCATCATCAACCCCAGCGAAATGTCGCCGACCAACTCCATCGAAGCCGCCGTGTGGGTGGCCTTGGGCGGGCGCGGCACGCTAATCGGCCCGTTGCTCGGCGCCGGCCTGGTCAATGGCATGAAAAGCTGGTTCACCGTGGCCTTCCCGGAGTTCTGGCTGTTCTTCCTGGGCGCACTGTTCATTCTTGTCACCCTGTACCTGCCCAAGGGCGTGGTCGGCCTGTTGAAGAAAAGGAGCCAGCCATGAGAGGCGTGCCCCCGGTTCATCCGGAATTCATGTTGGAGCCGGTGTTCGACCACCTCGGCGCCGGTCGCGACGCCATCGGCCTGGGCCAAAGCCGCAAGGCTGGCCTCGACACCCGCCACGGCACGGTGCTGAGCCTTGAAGACATCAGCGTCAGCTTCGATGGTTTCAAGGCGCTCAACGCGCTGAACCTGTACATCGGTGTGGGCGAGCTGCGCTGCATCATCGGTCCCAACGGCGCCGGCAAGACTACGATGATGGACGTGATCACCGGCAAGACTCGCCCTGACACCGGCAGCGCTTTCTTTGGCGACACCCTCGACCTGACCCGCATGAGCGAATACCAGATCGCCCAGGCCGGCATTGGCCGCAAGTTCCAGAAGCCCACGGTATTCGAGGCGCTGACAGTGTTCGAAAACCTGGAGCTGGCGCTGAAGGCCGACAAGTCGGTATGGGCCAGCCTGGCAGCGCGGCTGAGCGGCGAGCAACGCCAGCGCATCGAAGAGGTGCTGAGCACCTTGCGCCTGCTGCCCCTGGCCCAGCGCCAGGCTGGCTTGCTGTCGCACGGACAGAAGCAGTTTCTGGAGATCGGCATGCTGCTGGTGCAGGAGCCGAAGTTGCTGTTGCTGGATGAACCGGTGGCGGGCATGACCGATGCCGAGACCGAGTTCACCGCCGAGTTGTTCAAGGGCCTGGCTGGCACGCATTCGTTGATGGTGGTGGAGCATGACATGGGCTTTGTCGGCAGCATCGCCGACCATGTCACGGTGCTGCACCAGGGCAGTGTGCTGGCAGAAGGGTCGCTGGAGCAGGTGCAGGCGGATGAGCGGGTGGTCGAGGTGTATCTGGGCCGATGATCAATCGAGGACATGACATGCTTAAAATCGACACCCTGCACCAGTACTACGGCGGCAGCCACATCCTGCGTGGCCTGTCTTTCGAAGCCAAGGTCGGCGAGGTTACCTGCCTGCTGGGCCGCAACGGCGTGGGCAAGACCACCCTGCTGCGCTGCCTGATGGGCCTGGTACCCGCCCGTGACGGGCGTATCGAATGGGAAGGCAAGCCCATCACCAGCCTCAAGCCCCAGCAACGGGTCCACGCTGGTATCGCCTACGTGCCCCAGGGCCGCGAGATATTCCCGCGCCTTACCGTCGAGGAAAACCTGCTGATGGGCCTGTCGCGCTTCCCCGCCCGTGAAGCCCGCGAAGTGCCGACCTTCATCTACGAGCTGTTCCCGGTGCTGGAGCAGATGAAGCAACGCCGTGGCGGCGATTTGTCTGGCGGCCAGCAGCAACAGCTGGCCATCGGCCGCGCCCTGGCCAGCCGCCCGCGCCTGCTGATTCTCGACGAGCCCACCGAAGGCATCCAACCTTCGGTGATCAAGGAAATCGGCGCCGTAATCCGCCGCCTGGCGCAGCGCGGCGACATGGCGATTCTGCTGGTGGAGCAGTTCTACGACTTTGCCGAAGAACTGGCCGACCAATACCTGGTCATGTCCCGCGGCGAAATCGTCCAGCGCGGCCGCGGTGAAAACATGCAAGCCGAAGGTGTGCGCGGGCTGGTAACCATTTAATCTGCATTCAACGACCCTGCGAGACGCTGTCATGAGTTACGAAATCCGCGATGCCCTGCCCACCGACGTGCCCGGCATCCTCGACATCTACAACGACGCCGTGCGCAACACCACGGCGATCTGGAACGAAACGCCGGTAGACCTGGCCAACCGCCAGGCCTGGTTCGAAGCGCGGGCGCAGCAGGGTTATCCGATCCTGGTCGCGGTAGATGAGACAGGCGTGCTGGGCTATGCCTCGTTTGGCGACTGGCGGCCGTTCGAGGGCTTTCGCCTGACCGTGGAGCACTCGGTGTATATCCGGGGTGACCAGCGCGGAAAAGGGCTGGGACCGGTGTTGATGGCAGCGCTGGTCGAGCGTGCGCGTGGTTGCGGCAAACATGTGATGGTGGCGGCCATCGAGAGTGGCAATGCGGCCTCGGTGCGCCTGCATGAGCGACTGGGCTTCGTGGTGACCGGGCAGATGCCGCAAGTGGGGGTGAAGTTTGGCCGCTGGCTGGATTTGACCTTCATGCAACTGGTGTTGAACCCAGGGGCCGAACCAACCTGAAATACGGCCCATTGTGGGAACGGCCTTGCGCGACGCAAGGCCGCTCCCACAGGCGCCAGCATGATCGCCTACATCTGGGTAAACCTGCCCAGCCGCTGGCGCAGCATGCTGTTCTCGCTGCGCAACTGCTGCACTTCCTGCAACAGCTCCAGCGCCAGCGCCACCCCTTCCCACTCCAGTTCCAGCTCCTGGTGCAGCTTGGCCGCACGCCTGGTCAGCAGCGGCGCCTGATCGTCGAACAACCAGTCCTCCGGCGTTCGCCCGGAAGGTTCGACAATGCCGTGCTCGACGATTTCGATCACGCAGTCCGCCGTGACATCGGCTTCCTGACACAGGGTACGCATGTCCAATTGAACGATCAGGGTGCTGCTCATGATCACTTACTCCATTGTGCCCTCGGGTTGAACGCGGCCTTTTCGGAAAGCTTGGCCCACAGTTCACGGGTAGACTCGTCAGACGTGGTCGGCATCACCACTTTGAGCTGCGCGTAAAGGTTGCCGCGCTCGCCCTGCTTGTTCGCCAGGCCCTTGCCGGGTACGCGCAGGCGCTGCCCGCTCTGGCTGTCCGGGCGGATGGTCAGGTTGATCTTGCCCTCCAGGGTCGGTACCGCCACCTTGGCGCCCAGGGCAGCCTCCCACGGTGCCAAGGGCACGGTGATGATCAGGTCATGGCCTTCGACATCGAACAGTGGGTGCGGCGCCATGCGAAGGGTCAGGAACAAGTCGCCATTGGCCCCGCCACCGCTGCCCGGTGCGCCCTGGCCCTTGAGGCGAATGCGCTCGCCGTCGGTCACCCCGGCCGGAATCTTCACGTTCAGGGTCTTGGTGGTAAAGCCGGTGCGCTGGCCCATGGCATTGGTTTGCGGCACCTGGAAGCTGATCTGCTTGGACTCCTTGCTCAGGGTTTCTTCAAGGAACACTGCCAGTTCAAGCTCCACGTCCTGCCCCCGCCTGCCTGCACTGCGTTGCTGCTGCCGAGCGCCACCGAAGGGGTTGCCGCCCCCGCGCCCACCGAAGATCGAGCTGAAGAAGTCGGAGAAATCGCCGCCTTCGAAGCCACCGCCACCGCCACGGTTTTCCCAGCCCGGTGGCGCCTGGAACGGCCGGCCATGCTGGCCGCCGTACTTGCGAATTTCATCGAACTCGGCACGTTTCTGCGCGTCGCCCAGCACTTCGTAGGCCTCGTTGGCCTCTTTGAACTTGTCCTCGGCGTCGCGCTCCTTGCTGACATCGGGGTGATACTTGCGCGCCAGCTTACGGTACGCGGCCTTGATCGCCTTGTCGTCCGCCGTGGGCTCTACGCCGAGTATCTTGTAATAGTCTTTGAAGTCCATCTGTGGATCACCAATGTGAATGTGCGTGTTGCAACAGAAGATAGGGGTCAAGCATAGCCTTTCAAGACCGCCTTGGGTTTGCCCCATGGCAGACGACTGGTCTTGATTCTGTAGCCAAGTGGCATAAACTGCGCGGCCGTTTTCGCTCCGGAAGCTGATTTCCCATGTCTGACGTATCCCCGGCCCGCGCCCTGGGCATCGATTTTGGCACCTCCAACTCCACGGTCGGCTGGCACCGCCCTGGCGTGGAGTCGCTGATTGCCCTGGAAGACGGCAAGATCACCTTGCCCTCGGTGGTGTTCTTCAATATCGAAGAGCGGCGCCCGGTGTATGGCCGCCTGGCGCTGCACGAGTACCTGGAAGGCTACGAAGGCCGCCTGATGCGCTCGCTGAAAAGCCTGCTGGGCTCGAAGCTGATCAAGCACGACACCAGCGTGCTGGGCAGCGCCCTGCCGTTCAAGGACCTGCTGGGCATGTTCATCGGCGAGCTGAAAAAACGTGCCGAAGCCGCTGCGGGCCGTGAATTCGACCAGGTGGTGCTGGGCCGCCCGGTGTTCTTCGTCGACGAAGACCCGGCCGCCGACCAGGAAGCAGAAGATACCCTTGCCGAAGTAGCGCGCAAGATCGGCTTCAAGGACGTCTCGTTCCAGTACGAGCCGATTGCCGCAGCCTTCGACTACGAGTCGAGCATCAGCCGCGAAGAGCTGGTGCTGATCGTCGACATCGGCGGTGGTACTTCGGACTTCACCCTGATCCGTCTGTCGCCCGAGCGCCACTTGGTCGCCGAACGCCAGAGCGACATCCTCGCCACCGGCGGCGTGCACATCGGCGGTACCGACTTCGACAAACAGCTGAGCCTGCAGGGCGTGATGCCGCTGTTCGGCTACGGCAGCCGCATGAAGAGCGGCGCGCTGATGCCCACCAGCTACCACCTCAACCTGGCCACATGGCACACCATCAACGCCCTGTACTCGCAGAAGTCGCAGTTGGCGCTGGGCAGCATGCGCTACGACATCGAGGACAGCTTCGGTATCGACCGCCTGTTCAAACTGATCGAGCAACGCGCCGGGCACTGGCTGGCGATGGAAGTGGAAGCCAGCAAGATCGAACTGACCGAGCACGACAGCCGCCGCATCGACCTGCGCCGCGTCGAGCCCGAGCTGACGGCAGAACTGACACGTGCGCTGTTCGAAGAGGCCATCGACGGCCTGTTGGAGCGGGTGCGCGGTAGCGTGACCGAGCTGTTGGCCAAGGCTGGCGTGAGCGAAGGGCAGGTCGACACGGTGTTCTTCACCGGGGGTTCCAGCGGAATTCCGGCGCTGCGCAACAGCGTGTCGGCGATGCTGCCGAATGCGCGGCATGTGGAAGGCAACATCTTTGGCAGCATTGGTAGCGGCCTGGCCATCGAGGCCCGCAAGCGTTACGGCGCAGCCTGAGCCATCTTGGGGCTGCTTTGCAGCCCCAGCACGCTGTCAGACCAGCTCCGCCCGCTTCAGCTCACTCTTCAGGTAGGCATAGTAGATCGGCCCTGCCACCACCCCAGGCAGCCCGAACGCCGCCTCGAACACCAGCATCGCCAACAGCAGTTCCCACGCCTTGGCACTGATCTGCCCGCCCACGATCCGCGCGTTGAGGAAATACTCGACCTTGTGGATGACGATCAGGTAACCCAGCGCTGCCGCCGCCACCCAGATCGACAGCGACAAGCCGACAATGGTGATCAGGGTGTTGGACATCAGGTTGCCGATCACCGGTAGCAGGCCCAACAGGAAGGTCAGCACGATCAGCGTCTTGGTCAACGGCAGGTGCACACCGAACAACGGCATCACCACCGCCAGGAAGATGCCGGTGAAGGCCGTGTTGAGCAGCGAAATCTTGATCTGCGCGAAGACGATGTTGCGAAACGCCTTCACCAGCAGATTGAGGCGCTCGAACAGCGCCGCCGCCAGGGGCTTGCGCCGGGAAACATCGGGAATGCGCTGCAAGGCGATGATGGCGCCGAGGATCATGCCGATCAGCAGCGTGACGAACATGTGCGCCATGCCCTTGCCCACCAGTTGCAAATCGCTCAGGTGGCTCTTGATCCAGTCGCCGATGGCGACCTTGAACTCTGCGGCACTGGCGGGCAGGTAGCCTTCGATGAAGGGTGGCAGCTGGCCGCGGGCACGCTCGACCAAGGCCATGAACTTGTCCAGCGAGGCGCCGGGGTTCTCCGCCTCGTGCAGCAAAAAGCTGAAGGCACCGGCAATCAGCAGCGTCAGGGTGCTGACCACCAGCGTGCCGAGCAGTGCCACCGCCAGCCAGCGCGCGCGTTGCCCAGCCAACAGCGGCTGCAGGCGCGGGGTCAGCATGTTGACCAGTTCGAACACCAGCAGGCCGGCCAGCAGGCTGGGCAGCAACTTCAGGGGCAAAGCCAGCAGCAGCCCGGCCATGACGATGATCAGGCTGGCCAGGGTGATCTGACGGGGGGTAAAGGTCATACAGCCTCGACGGCAGACAGCGGGAATGCCCGCAGTCTGCCAGCCTTGGCGGCGCAGGCATAGGCGCAGGTCATTTCTTCTTCAGGCAGTCGCTCATGTAGGCTTTACGCTCGTCACCCTTCAGGGCTTTGGTGGTGGCGTCGGCGTTGCAGGTTTTCATCTTCTCTTGTTGGGTTTGCGGCACATCCTTCTTCAGGCAGGTGCTCATGAAGGCTTTGCGCTCATCGCCCTTCAGGGCCTTGGTGGTGGCGTCGGCATTGCAGGTTTTCATTTTTTCCTGCTGCGCGGTATTGGCCGCGAAGCCTTGGGCGCTGAACAACACAGCCAACGCCAGCAATGGAATGTGCAGCACTTTCATGGAGTGGTCTCCTTGGCTCCGCGCCCGATGCACGGGGGTCGAGCTGAGTGTAGCCAAGAATTCTCAGCGCCCCGCCCGCGCCTGCCGGCGGTATTGCTCGGGCGTGCATTGGGCCTGGCGCTGGAACATGGCGATGAACGCCGAAGCGCTGCTGTAGCCCAGGTCGAAGGCGATGGCCTGAATCGGCAGGCCAGCTTCCAGCGCTTCGATGGCGCGCAAAAAACGCAGGCGCAAGCGCCATTCGCCAAAACTGATGCCCAATTCGCGCAGAAACTGGCGGGCCAGGGTGCGTTCGCTGACATGCACTCGGGCAGCCCAGTCGGCCAACGGGCGGTTGTCGCCAGGCTCGGCGCTGAGCGCTTCGAGCACCTGGCGCAAGCCATCGCTGTGGGCAAACGGCAGGTAGCAGGCCTGGGTGGGTGCCAGCAGCAATTGATCGAGCAGAACCTGCACCAGGCGTTGGTCGCGCGGGTCTTCGGCCACCTTGAGGTCGCGGCGGGCGAAGTCGGCGAGGATGGCCTTGAGAATGTCACTGATCATCAAGCTGCACGGTTGCCGTGGCAGCGCGGCGCACAGGCTGCGGTCGAGGTAGATGGAGCGGTAGACGATGGCCTGCGGGTTGTAGCAACCATGCGCGGTGTCGGGCGGCACCCACACGGCGTAGCTTGGCGGTGACAGGAAGCGCTGGCCGGCAACGTCCAGATGCATCACGCCGTGAGCGGTGTAGTTCAGTTGACCCCAGGCGTGGCAGTGCACGGCGCTGTGGGTGTCGGCAACGAACTCATCGTGGCGGAAGTACACCGGGGCCGGGAGCTGGGTGAACTGAGGGATGTCCAGGTATTTGCGCGGCATGCTGTCTGCTTGGCAGGGTGGGTTGTCTGGATGGAAGTATAGGCTTTTAGACAGACAGTTGATAATGGCTGCCATCGGGGCCTGCTGCGCAGGCCTTGTGTCGCAAAAGGGGCGCACAGCGCTCCAAAAAATCATCGCGATACTTCAGAGAATCTCTGCAACATGAATTACCTGTTCCCCCTCACCGCCATCCTCATCTGGGCCGGTAACACCGTGGTCACCAAGATGTCCGCCGGCGCCATCCACCCCGCCGAGATCGGCTTTTATCGCTGGCTGCTGGCTGCCTTGCTGTTCACCCCGTTCCTGCTGCCCGCCGTGTGGCGCAACCGAGCGGCCATCCGCCCGCACCTGGGCAAGGTGTTCGTGCTCGGCGTACTGGGCATGGCGATGTACCAAAGCCTGGCCTACTTCGCCGCCGGCATCACCAGCGCCACCAACATGGGCATCATTCTCTCGCTGATGCCGCTGATGTCACTGGCACTGTCCATCGCCTGGCTGGGCCAGCGCCTGAGCTACGGCGCCCTGTTGGGTGCGCTGGTATCGTTCTTCGGGGTACTGGAGGTGGTCAGCGCCGGCCACCCCGCCAGCCTGCTGCAACAAGGGCTGAACAGCGGCGACCTGCTGATGCTGGTGGCTACCCTGGCCTATGCGCTGTACAGCTTCCTGCTGAAGAAATGGCAGCTGCGCCTGCCGCCGATGCAGTTGCTGTACCTGCAGGTGCTGGTGGCCATCGTCGTGTTGCTGCCGCTGTTCCTGCTGTCGGACAAGACCGGCCTGAACAGCCACAACATCGGCTTGGTGCTGTATGCCTGCGTGCTGGCTTCGATGATCGCACCACGGGTGTGGATGCAGGCCGTGCACCGCCTGGGGCCTAGCCGCACCACGCTGTTCTTCAACCTGCTGCCATTGGTCACTGCGCTGATCGCCGCCGGGGTGCTTGATGAGCAACTGGCCAGCTACCACTTGGTCGGCGGCTTGCTGACCCTGGCCGGCGTAGTGCTGGCCGAGCGCTGGACCACACCGATCCGCCGCTAAAGCCCCGCAGCCTTGAGCCGGGCTGCATGTTCGGTGAACAGCCGCACCGGCTCGGCGCCCTTGCCCACGGCGCCGAGCGACTGGTTGACGATATCCAGGTGATCGAGCGGGTAATCGTCGCCGATCACCTGCCCCAGGTGCGAACTGAAACGCCCGACCATACCGTCGCACTGGCCCTTTTCCTTGATGAAACTGCGCGCGAACAGGCGGCAGAAACGGTTGCTGCCGTCAAAACGGTTACGCCCCTGGTCGGTCAGGCCAGGCTGCAAGGTGCCCGACCAAGAGTAATAGCGCACGCCGTTGACCTCATGGGCCCCTTCCCCACCCCAGGTCTGCGGCAGGCCCTGTGGATAAGCCTGGTTGAACAGTGCCACCCCGGCACTGGTCAGCGACTGGTGCGAGGCATGCACATCCACCGGCAGCGGCTCGCGGCGCCAGCCCGTTTCCAGCCATACCAGCAAAACGGCAAAACCATGCAGCACGGCCTTGAGGATGCGCCCCTGGGGTGAATCGCCCGGTGCCGTACGCGCCAGGTGGTCGGCCAGTTCCGAGCCATGGTTGGGCCCGGCCACCGAGGTGACCGAAGCCACCCGCTCAGGCCGCTTGGCCGCGGCGTAGCGTGCACTCAGGGCGCCCTGGCTGTGGCCGATGAGGTTGACCTTGTCGGCGCCGGTGCGTTGGCAGATGTCTTCGATGATCGCCAGCAACTGCTCACCGCGCACCTCGCTGCAATGCAGCGGCGAAACCTGCACCGGAAATACCTGCGCCCCACCCTTGCGCAGGGCCGGCACGATGCCGAACCAGTAGGGGTAGAGCACCATCCGGACAAACCCGAGCATGCCCGGCACCAGCACCAACGGGTATCGCGTGGCCAATTCCTGTGGCATCACCCAGCCCCTTTGCGTGAACGACCGGCCAACACTACAGCGGCCATCATGGCCATCGCAATCGAACTCCCGGCGTGCGCTGTGGTTCCAAACCACACAGACCCTTTGCAAGGAGCGGGACCATGTACAAGCAGACCCTGGCAATCCTTCTGGCAAGCGCCACCCTGGCCGCCTGCGGCAGCCGCCCGGAAAACCCGGTGGACTACGTCACCTACCGCGACGAGCCGCTGGTCAAGCAGGTAGAGAACGGTATGACCATGCAGAAGGTCATCGCCATTGGCGGCAGCCCGTCGAACGTGATCGACCTGCCGCACGGGGGCACCTGCAACGACTACATCCTTAACCGCGATGGCAAACAGCAGCCTTACTACGTGCGCTTCGACGCCACCGGCCATGTCGATGCCAAAGGCTTCAAGACCTGCAAGCAACGCCAGGAAGACAGCGACGCCTTGCATGGCGCATAAGCCAATGCCCCAACCTGACCCCTGCTGGAGATAACCATGAGCAACGTTGAACTCACCGATGTGAAAACCCTGCGCGAACGTGCCCGCCAGCATGTAGAGCAAGGCGCCGTGACCGAGGGCTATCACGCCGATCGCAAAGAGATCCTGCGCCTGCTGAACGAGTCGCTGGCCACCGAGCTGGTCTGCGTACTGCGCTACAAGCGCCACTACTTCATGGCCAGCGGCATCAAGGCCAGCGTGGCAGCCGAGGAGTTTCTGGAGCATGCCACCCAGGAAGCCGAACACGCCGACAAGCTGGCCGAGCGCATCGTGCAGTTGGGCGGCGAGCCAGACTTCAACCCCGATAACCTGACCAAGAATTCGCATGCCCAATACGTGGCAGGCAATTCGTTGAAAGAGATGGTGCTGGAAGACCTGGTGGCGGAGCGGATTGCCATTGATAGCTACCGCGAGATCATTCAGTACATTGGCGATAAAGACCCGACTACGCGGCGCATCTTCGAAGACATTCTGGCGCAGGAAGAAGAGCACGCGGACGACATGTCCGACCTGTTGCAAGGGTTGTAATCGTTAGGGGCTGCTGTGCAGCCCATCGCGACACAAGGCCGCTCCTACAAGGGATCGCGTACCCCTGTAGGAGCGGCCTTGTGTCGCGATGGGCCGCAAAGCGGCCCCCTGCTATTTCCGCCCTTTCACCGCCGCCGGTGCCTTGCCCGCTTTCATCTGCTGCAACAACGGCGTGCACTGGTTTGGATCATCCCCGCTGCTGGGCGCAATCAGTGCCAGCAACCCTGCCGCCGGCCCGGCCACCACACCCAGCGCCACCATTCCCGCGCCGCGCAACGCCAGCGGCAGCGCCTGCACACCGGCACTCGGTTTGGCAAACGGTCCACGCACGTACAACGGCGAGCGCAGCGAGAACAACCGCAGCCCTTTCGACTCCGGGGTGATCTTCAAGTCCAACTGCTCGGAGGCAAAATTGGCGGTGCCGTTGATGTAGATGATCGCGTTCTCGGTATCGAAGATGAACAGCCGCGTAGTCGCCAGGCCATCCTTGATACCCACATCGGCTGCCGCGCAGTTGATCTTCACGTCCTCATCACCGAACAGCTTGCCGACCACATAGTTGCCCACGTTCAAACCGGCAATCTCCATCAGGCTGCGGCTGATGGCGCCATCGTTGATCAGCATGCGCAGGTCGCCATTGGCCGTACCCAGCAAGGCTGCCACCGAGTTGCCACGGCCCGTGATGTCGGCATCGCCGTTCAATTCGCCAAAGCTGGTCTGCATCGGCGCAAACGTGGGGAACAGTTGCTTGAGCTTGAAACCCCGTGCCGTCAACTGTGCCCGGCCCTGCAAGGGCACGCTGCGCCCGTCAAGGCGGATATTGGAGGCCAGGCTGCCACCGGCCACGCCAAAACGCAGGGGCTCCAGGCGCAGCAGGCCGTCATCGAGTATCACGTGGGCCGACAGGTCATTGAACGGCAGTTGCGTGCTGTGCACGATGCGCTTGCCAGCAAAAGTGACGTCAGCATCCATCGCGCGCCAGCGCTCGGTGCGGAACTCTTCAACCGGTAGCACCTTGCCCGTCGGCTGCTTGCTGGCACCACCCCGGGCCTTCTGCTCGGCGTTGGAATCGGCGCCGATCAGCGGCGCCAGGTCTTTGAACAGTAACTGGTTCGATACCAGTTTGCCGGACAGTTTGGGCCGTGGCTGGCTGGCGACGAAGGCCAGGTCACCGTGAATATCGCTGTCGCCGATCTTGCCGTTGAAGCCCTGGTAATTGAACGACGCCCCTTGCGCCGCGTGCAGGTTGGCGCTGAGGCGGCCATCGGTGGAGTAGGCCGGCGTGTCCGGCAGGGTTACCCCGGTCAACGGGTAGAGGTTGCCCAAGCTGGCACCCGACAGGCGCAAGCGCAGGTCGAGGGCGCCGAGGTTGCGCGGGTCGGTCAGGGTGCCGGCTAGCACCACGTGGGTGTCGGCGATGCGCACATCGGCCTGCAGCGGGAACGGCTGGCTGGCGTCCTGCAGCGCCAGCAGGCCGCCGATCTTGCCAGTGCCGGACACTGGCTGGCCTTTGTAGCGGCCCTGGGCCTTGAGGCCGAAGGCATAGTCCTGCGCAGCGCCAGCCTTCTCGGCGCTGGCCTTGCCGACAATGTCGCTGAACGGGATTGGCTTGCCCAGCGGGTCGATCTGCACCTTCATGCTGGTTTTCAGTGTCTGGTCGTCGAAGCTGACGTTGCCCTGGTCGAAGCCGATGGCGCCAATATCCAACTGCCACTTTGAAGGTTCTGCGTTTTCATCCTTGGGGCCGAAGTCGAACACCCAGTTAGCGCGGCCATCGGCCAGGCGGGTGAGGTTGGCGGTAGGCTTGGTAAGGTTGATGCGGGGGATGCTGATCTGCTGGAACACCAGCGGTAGCGGCGCCAGGCGGAACTCCACGCGCGCCAGGCCGACCATATCAGGCTCCTTGAGCCACTCCGGGTTGCCCAAGGTCAGGTCCTCGGCAATGAAGTGCGGCCACGGCACCCAGGCACGCCAGCCGCCCTCTTCGGGCTCGGTACGCCAATGCACAGCGAGGTTGCCATTGATTGCGAAAGGCCGGTGCAAGGCCTCGGAGACCTTCTCGTTGAGCAGCGGCTTGACGCGGTTCCAGTCGAAGGTGGCGATCACCACCACCAGGATTGCCAGCAGGGTGAACAGGCTGGTGAGGGTCCAGACGAGAATTCTGGCGGGACGCGTCATTGCGTGAATCTCCTTGCGGTATGACACAGAACAGGCACTTCAGTGGCACTCAATATCTCGGACTCATGAAAACCCATGGGGTTTTATCGATGGCGCCATGATAGCGAAGTTTTTCCTGGCCCTTTGCTCAGCAATTTATCGCGCCAGGCTGTACATGTTACCCAACGGAGGCACGGCCAGCGGTTTGCCTGCGCGCCTGAAAGGCGCTGATTAGAGGCGTTGCGAACCTCTATCAATACGGTCGATTGTTACCATTACCCGTATGAACTTCTCTCTGGCGTTACGCGGCGTAGCATTGGCTTCGTACCCACTTTCCAGCCCCCGAGAGGAGCACCGAAATCATGAAACGCCACCTGCTGACCCTGACCCTGTCCCTTTTGGCCGCCAACGCTTTTGCCCTGCCGGCTTCCGAGCAACACCTGACCGCCGAATCGCGCTCCAGCGCTGCCGAAATCGCCCAGCCACTGAAAACCGTAGCTGAAGGTGGTTCCGATCGGTTGATCGAACGCAGTGGCCGCGTTGCCGAAGGTGGTTCCGATCGCCTGATCGAACGCAGTGGCCGCGTTGCCGAAGGTGGTTCCGATCGCCTGATCGAACGCAGTGGCCGCGTTGCCGAAGGTGGTTCCGATCGCCTGATCGAACGCAGTGGCCGCGTTGCCGAAGGTGGCTCGGATCGCCTGATCGAACGCAGTGGCCGCGTTGCCGAAGGTGGTTCCGATCGCCTGATCGAACGCAATGGCCGCGTCGCCGAAGGTGGCTCGGATCGCCTGATCGAACGCAATGGCCGCGTTGCCGAAGGTGGCTCGGATCGTCTGGTTGAACTCAGCCGTGTGAGCTGATCACCATGGCCGAAAAGAACAACCTCTGTCACAACGCTTGCTCCCCTCCAGGCCCGGTCCATTGACCGGGCTTTGTTTTTTTATCTAGAGTGCCCAGCCTTACCGTCACAGAAGCCCGCATCATGCTACCGCGCGCCGAACAGAAGCTTCAGACCCGCCAGGCCCTGCTCGACGCAGCCTGCCTGCTCATGGAGAGTGGCCGTGGTTTCGGCAGTGTCAGCCTGCGCGAGGTGGCGAAGACCGCTGGCATCGTACCGACCGGCTTCTACCGGCATTTTTCCGACATGGATGCCCTGGGCCTGGCCTTGGTGGCCGAAATCGACACCACCTTCCGCCAGACCATCCGCCTGGTGCGGCAAAACGAATTCGAACTGGGCGGCATCACCGACGCTTCGGTGCGCATCTTCCTCGACGTGGTAGCCGCCCACCGCGCGCAGTTCCTGTTCCTGGCCCGCGAACAGTACGGCGGTTCGCAGGCCGTGCGCCAGGCCATTGCCCGCCTGCGCCAGGACATAAGCGATGACCTGGCCACCGACCTTGCGCGCATGAAGCGCTGGCAGCACCTGGACAGCGCCGCGCTGGCGGTGATGGCCGACCTGGTAGTGAAGACCGTGTTCGCCACCCTGCCCGAACTTATCGACAGCCCGGAAGCAGGTTACCCACAGGCGCTGACGCCGCAGGAAAAGATCACCCAGCAGTTGCGCTTCATCTTCGTCGGGGCGCGGCATTGGCAGGGCTTGGGCAACCCTCAACCCTAGTTCTGCTAACATGGCGCCCTGCCCGACAGCGACGAGCGCCGACATGTCCGACCCCCGCCCCACCCTGCCCGAACTGGCCCGTTTCAACCAGCACTTCGCCGAACGCATCGTGCCAATGTGGCAAGGCCCAGGCTGGAACGCCGACATGGCCCTGCCCTACGAGGCGCTGGACGCCCAGCACCAACCCTTGCCGGTGCAGCGCTACCGGGCCATGGCCTGCGCACGCCAGCTGTATCTGTTCAGCAGCCGTATCGGGCAACCGGGCGCCGCCGAGCGCGCATCAGCCCTGTTCCGTTCGCTGCAAAAGCACTTCCACGATGCCGAGCACGGTGGCTGGTTCTACAGCATCGACGCCCAGGGCAAGCCGCTGGACCGGCGCAAAGACCTGTACACCCATGCCTTCATCGTGTTCGCCTGCGCGCACTACTGGGGCAAGGTGCGTGAAAGCCTGGTGGAATCCACCCTCAACGCCGCGCTCGACATCATCGACCAGCAGTTCGCCCGTGACGACGGCCTGTACGAAGCCAGCCTGGGCGAAGACTGGGCCGACCTGGGCAGCGGCCCACTGCAGAACCCGCAGATGCACTTGGCCGAGGCGTTTCTGCAGGTACTGGCAGTACGTGACGATGAACATGTCCGCCAGTCACTGCTGCAACTGTGCGAGGCGCTTGAGGCGCACTTCATCGAACCGGCCCACGGCCTGATGCTGGAAAAGCCACGCGGGGCTGTGGATAACTGGTTCGAACCGGGGCACCAGTTCGAATGGTTCTACTTGCTGCACACCTCGCCGCTGCTACGTGACACGCCGCTTTATGCGTCCATCGACCGGGCTTTCGGCTTTGCCGAACAGTTCGGAGTGAACGATGCGGCGGTGTTGGCGATGCTGAATGTGGACGGTCAGGTGCTTGATGCCACCCAGCGCATCTGGGCACAGGCGGAATACCTGCGAGCGCTTGTGTTGCGCGCGGGGGGCGAGGCAAAGCTGTCGGGGCAGTTGCAGGCGCTGCAAACGCGGTTCCTGCGGGAAGCGGGCTGGTATGAGTGCCGCGATGGTGAGGGGGCGGTGAGTCGGCATGATATGCCCTCTACTACGCCCTATCATTTGGCGACCTGCCTGGAAGGGTTGCAGCGCCTGAACTGACGCATTCGCGGGTAAACCCGCTCCCACAGTGATCGCGCCAGCTTTTAGGTTTTGTGCAAGACCGGTGCTCCCACAAGGATTGCACAGTACCTGTGGGAGCGGGTTTACCTGCGAAAAGGCCCTTGGATCAGCCCTTGGCCGACCGGTCGATCGAGAAGCCTGCCCAGTCCTGACTCACCGGCATCAGCTCCAGGCTGTTGATGTTGATGTGCGCCGGCTGGTTAAGGATCCAGAAGATGGTCTCGGCAATGTCCTGCGGCTGGATCGGCTCGGCACCTGCGTAGGTGGCGTCGTACTTGGCCTGGTCACCGCCGAAACGCACCAG
This sequence comes from Pseudomonas sp. NY8896, assembly GCF_039634505.1. Taxonomy (NCBI): domain Bacteria; kingdom Pseudomonadati; phylum Pseudomonadota; class Gammaproteobacteria; order Pseudomonadales; family Pseudomonadaceae; genus Pseudomonas; species Pseudomonas sp. NY8896. The sequence goes on along the minus strand of NZ_CP132350.1, from coordinate 1,175,565 downwards.
CGAGAACTCGCTCTCGCACAGGCCCGGCTCGATGTTGCTCACGCGCACGCCGGTGCCGCGCAGGTCGCAGCGCAGGCTCAACGAGAACTGGCCGACGAAGGCCTTGGTGCCACCGTAGACGTTGCTGCCCGGGTACGGGTAGTTGCCCGCCACGGAACCTACGTTGAGGATCGAAGCGCCGCGGCCATGGGCGATCAGCCGTGGCAGCAGCAGCCGGGTGGTGTACATCAGGCCCTTGATGTTGGTATCGACCATGGTTTCCCAGTCGTCCAGGCTACAGTTCTGCGCCGCATCCACACCCAATGCAAGGCCGGCGTTGTTGACCAGGCCGCGAATCTTTTCGAACCCGGCCGGCAGATTGGCGATGGCCTGCTCCATGGCCTTGCGGTCACGTACGTCGAGCACCAGGCCATGCACTTCGGTCTTTGCCGACAGCTCGGCGCACAGGGCGTCCAGGCGCTCCTTGCGGCGGCCAGTGAGCACCAGCTTCCAGCCAGCCTCAGCGAAGCGGCGGGCGGTGGCCTCACCGAAACCGGAAGTGGCACCAGTGATGAATACGGTGGACGTCATGCTCTGTTCCTCAAGGTAGGTTCTCATGGCAGCTTTGCAGCATGCCCTCGCCAAGCGCCGGCAGCAAGCCGTTCAAGGCACTGATCATTTTTTGTTCATATTCGGCAAACCCTTGTGGCAGAGGGCTCGCCGACAGGTATGCGCATGTTATCCACAAGGCTTTCCCCACGGATTGGGGGCAACTTTTCCACCGTGCGGAACCCATTCAGCGCTCCGTGGTCGGTGGATATCTTTCAGGTGATGGCGCAAGGCTTTCAAGCATGCCGCCTGCAGCGGTCTGTCCAAGGTTTTTGCACAGAGTTATGCACAGGTTCGGCGCTAATTCCGGGGTGCTTTCAGGGCTGTGGGAAACCTTGGAAAATCATCCACAACGGGGATGTGATCAAAAAATGATCGCATTGCTGCAGAGCCTGGTATCAGTGGGCTGGAGCGAGATGCCACCATGTTTTCCACAGGCGGTTCCACATTATCCGTGGACAAGATCAACTTTGTGGAAACAAGGGTTTGTGAGGGAGTATTGGTGTGTGTCGAGAGCAAGACGCGGCAAGTTGTCCACATTGAGAATGGGGCTGCATTGCAGCCCCCGAATACAACTCAGTGCCCGCCAAGGTAGGCGTTACGCACCTCCTCGTTGACCAACAGCTCCTGCCCGGTCCCGGTCATGCGAATCTGCCCGTTGACCATCACATACGCCCGGTCCGACAGTTTCAGCGCATGGTTGGCGTTCTGCTCCACCAGGAAGATGGTCATCCCGGTCTTGGCCAGCTCTCGCAAGGTCGAGAAGATCTGCTTGACCACGATCGGCGCCAGCCCCAGCGAGGGCTCGTCCAGCAACAACAACTTCGGCCGGCTCATCAGCGCCCGGGCAATCGCCAACATCTGCTGCTCGCCACCGGACATGGTCATGGCCCGCTGGTTACGCCGCTCCTTCAAGCGTGGGAACAACTCGTACATGCGCTGCATGTCTTCGTCGGCATGTTTGTCGCCGATGGGGATGGTACCCATCATCAGGTTTTCCTCGACGGTCATGTCAGGGAACACCCGGCGCCCTTCCGGCGACTGGGCAATACCGTTGGAGGCGATGTAGTGCGACGACTTGCGGGTAATGTCGGTGCCGCGATAGACGATATGCCCAGACGCTGCCCGCGGCTGGCCGAAAATCGACATCAGCAGGGTCGACTTACCGGCACCGTTGGCACCAATCAGGCTGACCGTCTCACCTTCGTTGATGTACATCGAGACCTTTTTCAACGCCTGGATCGGCCCATAGAACACGTCCAGGTCCTTCAGCTCCAGAATGGGTGCACTCATACCAGTTCCTCTTCGTCTGCACCCAGGTAGGCGGCGATCACCGTCGGGTTGTGGCGGATGTCCTGCGGCGCGCCTTCGGCAATCACGTTGCCATGGTCCAGCACCACGATATGGTCGGAAATGCTCATGACCATGCCCATGTCATGCTCGATCAGCACCACGGTGATGTCGTGCTCGTCACGCAGTACGCGGATCATGCGGCTGAGGGCTTCGGTTTCCTGGGGGTTCAGGCCCGCCGCCGGTTCATCCAGGCAGATGATTTTCGGCCGTGTGCACATGGCTCGGGCAATTTCCAGGCGCCGCTGCTGGCCGTACGACAACTCGCCGGCCAGGCGGTTGGCGCAGTCGACCAGGTCGACCACTTCAAGCCAGTAGAACGCGTGGTCCAACGCATCGCTTTCGGCCTTGCGGTAGGCCTTGGTGTTGAGCACCCCGGCCAGCAGGTTGCGATTGACCCACATGTGCTGGGCCACCAGCAGGTTCTCCACCACCGACATTTCCTTGAACAGGCGAATGTTCTGGAAGGTGCGCGCCAGGCCCGCGCGGTTGACCAGGTGGGTGCCGCCGAACATCTTGTAGTACATGCGGTTGGCAAAGCGCGCAGGCGACACGAAATCGGCCGCCTGGAAGCGTTCGCCAAGCAGCTGGATGACGTTGGTGTGACTGCCGCGCACGTTCAGCTCGATACGCCCGCCACTGGCCTTGTAGAAGCCGGTCAGGCAGTTGAATACCGTGGTCTTGCCGGCGCCGTTGGGGCCGATCAAGGCAAAGATCTGATTGCGCCGGACCTTGAGGCTGACGTCGCTGAGCGCCTTGATGCCACCGAACTGCATCATCAGGTTGTCGACCGAGAGAATGATATCGTCGCTCATGGCGCCACTCCTTTACGCGGGGTCACACCGGTACGGCTGATGCGGATCAGCCCACGCGGTCGCCAGATCATCATCAGCACCATCAACACGCCGAACAGCAACACCCGGTACTCGGAGAAGCTGCGCAGCAGCTCCGGCGCCACTGTAAGCACGAACGCCGCGATGACCACGCCCACGGTCGACCCCATGCCACCCAGTACGACGATGGCCAAGATCAGCGCCGACTCGAAGAAGGTGAATGACGACGGGTTGACGAAGCCCTGGTAGGTGGCGAAGAACACCCCGGCCAAGCCGGCGGTGGAGGCACCCAAGGTAAACGCCGAAAGCTTGACCAGCACGTGGTTCAAGCCCATCGAACGGCAGGCGATTTCGTCTTCGCGCAGCGCTTCCCAGGCCCGGCCGACCGGCATGCGAGTCAGGCGGTGCTTGATGTACAGCACGGCCAGCACAACCAGGAACAGCACGGCGTAGATGAACACGAACTTGAGGTTGGCGTTGTACTCGAAGCCGAAGAACTCGTGGATCGGCACCCCGCCATCCTTGGCCCGGCGGCCGAACTCCAGGCCGAAGAAGGTTGGCGAAGGCGCCGGCATGCCGTTGGGGCCACCGGTGAACGACAGCCAGTTGTTCAGCACCAGGCGGATAATCTCGCCAAAGCCCAGGGTCACGATCGCCAGGTAGTCACCGTGCATTCGTAGCACCGGGAAACCAAGGATGCAGCCCGCCAGCGCCGCAGCGATGGCCGCCAGCGGCAGCACGCTCCAGAAGCCCAGGCCGAGGTACTGGTAACCCAGCGCCAGGCCGTAGGCACCGATGGCGTAGAACGCCACGTAGCCCAGGTCGAGCAGGCCGGCCAAGCCGACCACGATGTTCAGGCCAAGGCCCAGCAGCACGTAGATCAGGCCGAGGATGACCACGGTCAGCAGGTACTTGTTGGCGAAGATCGGGAAGACGATGGCAATCACGATCAGTGCAGGGATGATGTAGCGCAGGCGCGACTTGTAGTCCGGGGCATTCACATGCACGCCCGAGCCACCGCTGTCGAAGCTCTGGAGCATGCGCTGCCCAGGGGCGGTCTGCAGGAACAGGCTGAGCAGGAAGCGCCCGACCATCACACCACCGACCAGCCACGCCACGCGGCGCGGCTCGGCATTGAAGGTGTAGCCGTCGAGCACCACGCCAACGACCGGGCCAAACACGATGAGTGCCAGCAGGCCAGCGACGAGGGTCTCCAGCAGGCTGCGTTTAATGTCGAAACCCTTGGTTTCGCTAACAGAGGCAGTTTTGGCAACGGACATGTTCATCACACCTTAGCCACGAGCGGGCGACCCAGCAGGCCTTGTGGGCGGAAGATAAGGATCATCACCAGCAGCGAGAAGCTGAACACATCCTTGTAGTCGGAGTTGATCAAGCCAGAGAACAGCGACTCGGAAATACCCAGGATGATGCCGCCGAGCATGGCGCCAGGCAGTGAGCCGATACCCCCGAGCACCGCGGCGGTGAATGCCTTGATACCGATGATGAAGCCGGCGTAGAAGTCGAACGTGCCGTAGTTCATGGTGATCAGCACGCCGGCCAGGGCGGCCATCACGGCGCCGATGACGAACACGTAGGAGATTACCCGGTCGGTGTTGATGCCCAGGATCGAGGCCATCTTGCGGTCTTGCTGGGTGGCACGGCACATGCGGCCGAGCTTGGTGTACTTGATCACGTAGGTCAGCAGGCCCATGCCGACGAAGGCTGCCACCAGAATGAAGATCTTGGTATAGGTCAGTTGCACGAAGCCGGTGCCGACTTCGACACGCATGGCACCTTCCAGCAAGGTTGGCACGCCTTGCTGGCGGGCGCCCTGGCTGATCTGTGCGTAGTTTTGCAGGATCAGCGAAATGCCGATGGCACTGATCAGCGGCGCCAGGCGGGTGGAGTTACGCAGGGGTTTGTAGGCGATGCGCTCGATGGTGAAGCCATAGACGCCCGTGACGACGACGGTGAACAACAGCGTGCCCAACATCAGTAGCGGGAACGACTCGACGCCGAAGTAAGCCAGCAATGCCAGGCTGATTGCCGCGAGGTACGCGGAAATCATATACACCTCGCCGTGCGCGAAGTTGATCATGCCGATGATGCCATAGACCATTGTGTAGCCGATGGCGATCAGGCCATAGACCGACCCGAGGGTCAGGCCGTTGACCAGTTGCTGCAGGAAAATACCATCCATAACGCAATCTCACCTGATTGAGATTGCACGAGCGCCGACCACGGCGCGGGCCACCTGAGCGGGGCCCTCGCAGCGCAGAACTGTGCAGATCTACGAATAAAGACTGGTACCGCGGGGCTTGGGCCCGAGCATCAGCCCGGGCCGTGGGCCGTTTTTATTTTTGTTTTTCCAGCTGGTGGTATTTACCGTCTTTGTCCCACTGGTAGACCACATAGTCGGAGACGGTCAGGTCACCTTTGCTGTCCCACTTTTTCTCGCCCATGACGGTCTGCACCGGGTTGGCCTTGAGCCACTTGGCAGCGTCTTCGCCTTTGTTCGACTTGGCGCCATTGAACGCGGCGGCCAGGGCCTGCAGCGAGGCATAGGCGTACAGGGTGTAGCCTTCAGGTTCGGTACCGGCCTTACGGAACTCCTCCACCACCGCCTTGCTGTCTGGCAGCAGGCGCGGGTCGGCACCGAAGGTCATGTACACGCCATCGACGTACTGCGCACCGCCAGCGGTGGACACCAGTTCGTCGGTGACGATGCCGTCATCGGACATGAACTTGACGTCCTTCAGGCCCTGCTCGCGCAGCTGGCGTACCAGCGGGCCGGCTTCCGGGTGCAGACCACCGAAGTAGACAACGTCGGCGCCGGTGGAGCGGATCTTGGTCACCACGGCGCTGAAGTCTTTCTCGCCACGGGTCAGGCCTTCGTACAACACTGGCTTCACGCCGCGTTTTTCCAGCTGCGCCTTGGTCGCGTCCGCCAGGCCCTGGCCATAGGTGTCCTTGTCGTGCAGTACCGCGACTTTCTTGCCCTTGAGCACGTCGACGATGTAGTCGCCAGCGACGATACCCTGCTGGTCGTCACGGCCGCACATGCGGAACATGGCGCTCAGGCCGCGCTCGGTAACCTGTGGGTTGGTGGAGCCCGGAGTAATGGCGATGACACCCGCCTCGTCATACACCTCGGACGCCGGGATGGTGTTGGAGGAACAGAAGTGGCCGACCACGCCGATCACCTTGTCCTGATCCACCAGGCGGTTGGCCACGGCCACGGCCTGCTTCGGTTCACAGGCGTCATCGCCTTTGACCAGGACGATTTTCTCGCCGTTCACGCCACCGGCGGCGTTGATCTTGTCGGCCGCTGCCTGCGCACCTTTCATGTACTGCTCGCCAAACGCTGCGTTTGCCCCGGTCATGGGGCCCGCTACACCGATCTTGACGTCGGCCTGAACATACGAAGAAACACCCAGTGCCGTAGCTACGGCCAGAGCCAGGAAACCTTTCTTGTAAAACGTCTGCGACATGAGGTGGTGCTCCTAGAGTTTTTTTTGGTTGGCACTACAACTTCTCAGCCCTGTGCTCTGAGCAAGGGCCGTGCCATAGGTTTTGTCTTCCGGGAAAACACACTGTGCAGGGTGCCAGCAGGCGACCGGCGGCCTTTTCTTTATTGAGCGTGCAACCGTCTGCCGTGCGGCGGGCGCCACCACACGTACAGACAAGGAGCAACCGCCTGGTGCCATCATTGCAACCTCGGCAAGTGTTTACGTGCAACCGCCCTGTAACAGCGGACGTCACCGAAGTGCACACCGCTGGTGCGCGACTGCTACAGGCGGCACCGTTTGAAGGCTAGCCGGTGCACGGAAAAACACCTCTGTTTTGGCTGTTCTGGCTTCTTCGCGGGCCGGAACAGGCACAACAAGGCGCAAAAGGCTGGCACAATGTCGGCCATTCGCCGCTTCCGGAGCCCCCTTGATGAGCGAAAGCGCATTCGCCGAGCGCATCGTGCACAACCTGCTCGACACCGACTTCTACAAACTCACCATGATGCAGGGTGTGCTGCACAACTACCCGGACGCCGACGTCGAATGGGAATTCCGCTGCCGCAACGGCGAGGACTTGCGCCCTTACCTCGGCGAGATCCGCAACCAGCTGGAACGGCTCAACGACCTTACCCTGGACGATGGCCAACTGCCTTTCCTGGAACGCATCAGCTTCCTCAAGCCCGACTTCCTGCGCTTTCTGCGCCTGTTTCGCTTCAACTTGCGCTATGTGCGCGTCGGCATCGAGAACGACCAGCTGTTCCTGCGCCTGAAAGGCCCATGGCTGCATGTAATCCTGTTCGAAGTGCCGCTGCTGGCCATCATCAGCGAAGTGCGCAACCGCCAGCTGCACCCGCACATGCGCCTGGCCGAGGCGCGCGACCAGCTGTACCGCAAGTTCGACTGGCTGCGCGCGCATGCCAGCGACGAAGAACTGGCCGAACTGCAGGTAGCCGACTTCGGTACCCGTAGACGCTTCTCCAGCCGCGTGCAGGAAGAAGTGGTTCGCGTGTTGCGCGATGATTTTCCGGCCCGCTTCGTCGGCACCAGCAATGTCGACCTGGCATGGAAACTGGATATCAAGCCGCTAGGCACCATGGCCCATGAATGGATCATGGCCCACCAGCAGCTCGGCCCACGGCTGATCGACAGCCAGATTGCCGCGCTGGACTGCTGGGTGCGCGAGTACCGCGGCCTGCTCGGCATCGCACTGACCGACTGCATCACCATGGATGCCTTCCTCGGCGACTTCGATCTGTACTTCGCCAAGCTGTTCGACGGCCTGCGCCACGACTCGGGCGAGCCGGTGGCCTGGGCAGAAAAGGCCATCGCCCATTACCAGAAACTGGGTATCGACCCGATGACCAAGACCCTGGTGTTTTCCGATGGCCTCAACCTGACCCGCTCGCTGGAGATCTTCCGTGCCCTGCGCGGTCGCATCAACGTCAGTTTTGGCATCGGCACCAACCTGACCTGCGACATCCCGGGTGTGGCGCCAATGAGCATCGTGCTTAAAATGACCGACTGCAACGGCGCGCCGGTGGCCAAGATCTCGGACGAAGCCGCCAAGACCCAGTGCCGCGACGAGAACTTCGTCGCCTACATGCGCCACGTATTCAAAGTCCCCAGCAAGGAGTAACCCATGCAAGCGGTTCAGCAAGAGATTGCCCAGGCGCTGAAGGTACAGCCGCCGTTCGCCGACGCTGCAGCGCTTGAGGCCGAAGTTGCCCGGCGCGTGACGTTCATCAAGGGCTGCCTGGCCAACGCCCGGCTCAAGACCCTGGTGCTGGGCATCAGCGGTGGCGTCGACTCGCTGACTGCCGCCCTGCTCGCCCAGCGCGCCATCAACGAGTTGCGCGCCGAGACCGGCGACAAGGCCTACACCTTCATAGCCGTGCGCCTGCCGTACCAGGTGCAGCATGACGAGCATGACGCCCAGGCCTGCCTGGACGTGATCAAGGCCGATGAAGTGCACACCGTGGACATTGCCCCGGCGGTACGGGCTTTGGCGGCTGAAGTGGTGGAGTTGAAGAACGGCTCGCCGACGTTGGTGGACTTCGTGGTCGGCAACGTCAAGGCGCGTACGCGCATGGTCGCCCAATACACCATCGCTGGCGCCCGCGCAGGCCTGGTGATCGGTACCGACCACGCTGCCGAGGCGGTGATGGGCTTCTTCACCAAGTTTGGTGATGGTGCCTGCGACCTGGCGCCGCTGAGCGGGCTGGTGAAGAACCAGGTGCGAGCGATTGCACGCAGCTTCGGCGCACCGGAGTCACTGGTGGAGAAAGTGCCGACGGCGGACCTGGAAGACCTGGAGCCGGGCAAGCCGGACGAAGCGTCGCATGGCGTGACCTACCAGCAGATCGATGCCTTCCTGCATGGGCAGCCGGTTGACCAGGCAGCGTTCGACATCATCGTCGCCACCTACCGCAAGACCCAGCACAAGCGCGAACTGCCGTTCGCCCCATGAAAGCTTCGCGGGCACGCCCGCTCCCACAGATACACCACGCAAGCTGAACCTTGTGGTGTACCTGTGGGAGCGGGCGTGCCCGCGAATAGGCCCGAAAGCCCTGCAGCACTATCGTTACTTGACGATGACCTTGCCTTTCATCATCGAGATGTGGCCCGGGAAGGTGCAGAAGAAGCTGTAGTCACCACCGGCTTCCAGCTTGGAAGTGTCGAACTTCACTTCGGTTTCTTTTTCTGGCGCACCGATCATCGCGGTGTGGGCGATGATGTTGGCGTTATCTTCCTTCAGGTAGCCCTTTTCAATGCCCTGGCTCATGCCTTCGGTAGCAATGCCCTGCATGTCGGCAGTCTTGCTGATCACCAGGTTGTGGCCCATGACGTTCTTCGGCAGGTTGCCGGAGTGGGTCAGTTTGACGGTGAATTCCTTGCAGCTCTTGTCGACGGTGAATTCCTTGGTGGTATAGGACATTTGGTCCGTCGATTCGACAGTTACCGAGCACTCGGCGGCGAAGACAGAGGCGCTGGCGAGGGTCAGCAGGGATACCGCTACAGCTTTCGCAAACATCATGAATCTCCTTGGCAGGGTTTTATCAATTGCGAGACTGCCTGAACCCGTTCAGCCCCTTGCTGATATGGGTCAAGGGGGTGTCAAGTGGCCAGCCAGTAGAATTGTTCAATGGATTGTATACAACCAATCTAAGGGCACATCATGCCCTTTTATTGGACGATGGGACAACCTCTCATTTAGGAGCAATACCAAATGCCCATCTCCAACTTCCTGAATAGCCTGCTCGCTGCCTACGCCCATGGAGCCACCGGCGCCATCTGCGAATTCTCCCGGCCGGAGTGAAAGCGGCCTTGGAAGCGACGGACATGCACCGTACCCTGTGCACCTGAGTGACAGGAGATGAGCAATGCCCGTACGTTCCGTTTGTGTGTTCTGCGGCGCCAGCATCGGCGCCAACCCCGCCTACCGTGAAGCGGCCGTCGCGCTTGGCCAGGCCATTGCGCGTCGTGGGCTGACGCTGGTGTATGGCGGCGGCGCCGTTGGCCTGATGGGTGTGGTGGCTGACGCTGCCATGGCAGCAGGTGGCGAAGTGGTGGGAATCATCCCGCAGAGCCTGCTGGACGCTGAAGTCGGCCACAAGGGCCTGACTCGCCTGGAAGTGGTTGATGGCATGCACGCGCGCAAGGCCCGCATGGCCGAGCTGAGCGATGCCTTCATTGCCTTGCCGGGCGGGCTCGGTACGCTGGAGGAGTTGTTCGAAGTGTGGACCTGGGGGCAGCTGGGCTATCACGCCAAGCCGCTGGGGCTGCTCGATGTGAATGGCTTCTACGACAAGCTGGGCGGCTTCCTCGACCATATCGTCGAAGAAGGCTTTGTGCGGCCGCAGCACCGGGCGATGTTGCTGCTGGCGCAGCAGCCAGATGAGCTGCTAAATGACATGGACAGCTTCGTAGCGCCGGTGGCGCCGAAGTGGGTCGACAAGAAGCCTGATTGACCTCGAGATGTTGGGACCGCTTTGCGGTCCCAACATGGATCGATCAGCGCGGGATAACAGGCTGACGTGGCTTCTTGTTGCCCTTGCCACCCTTGGCCGCTTCCTTGCGCTCCTTGGCCGCCTTCTCGTTTCGGGCAAACGCTTCGGCCTTGGCCTTCTCACGCTTGTCCCAAGGCTTGCTGCCATCGCTGGCACGCGGCGGCAGACCGGTGTGCTGGGTCAGGATCTTCTGGTCCTTGCCCACCTTGTAGCTACCCGCCGGCGTCGAGTTCTTGCGGCGCGCGCTCTGGTAGGTATCGCTCTGCGGCTGGTGCAGCGGGATCAGTTGGTGCTTACCCGGCCCGATCAGGTCGGCGCGGCCCATGCGCTCCAGCGCTTCACGCAGCATTGGCCAGCCTTTCGGGTCGTGGTAGCGCAAGAACGCCTTGTGCAGGCGGCGTTGCTCGTCGCTCTTGACGATCTCCACCCCTTCGCTCTTGTAGGTCACCTTGCGCAGCGGGTTCTTGCCCGAGTGGTACATGGCCGTGGCCGACGCCATCGGTGACGGGTAGAACGCCTGCACCTGGTCGGCGCGGAAGCCGTTGCCCTTCAGCCACAGGGCCAGGTTCATCATGTCTTCGTCGGTGGTGCCTGGGTGGGCGGCGATGAAGTACGGGATCAGGTACTGCTCCTTGCCCGCTTCCTTCGAGAACTTCTCGAACATGCGCTTGAAGCGGTCGTAGGTGCCGATACCCGGCTTCATCATCTTGTCCAACGGGCCACGCTCGGTGTGCTCCGGGGCAATCTTCAGGTAACCACCAACGTGGTGGGTCACCAGCTCCTTGACGTACTCCGGTGATTCCACCGCCAGGTCGTAGCGCAGGCCGGAGGCGATCAGGATCTTCTTCACACCCGGCAAGGCACGGGCCTTGCGGTACAGCTCGATCAGCGAGCTGTGGTCGGTGTTGAGGTTTTCGCAGATGCCCGGGAACACGCACGACGGCTTGCGGCAGTGCTTCTCGATGTCGTGGCTCTTGCAGGCGATGCGGTACATGTTGGCAGTCGGGCCGCCAAGGTCGGAGACCACGCCGGTGAAGCCCGGCACCTTGTCGCGCATCTCTTCGATCTCGTTCAGGATCGATTCGTGCGAGCGGTTCTGGATGATGCGGCCTTCGTGCTCGGTGATCGAGCAGAAGGTGCAGCCACCAAAGCAGCCACGCATGATGTTCACCGAGAAACGGATCATTTCGTAGGCCGGGATGCGCTCCTTGCCATAGGCCGGGTGCGGCACACGGGCGTAAGGCATGCCGAACACGTAGTCCATTTCTTCGGTGCTCATGGGGATGGGTGGCGGGTTGAACCACACATCCACTTCGCCATGCTTCTGCACCAGTGCGCGGGCGTTGCCTGGGTTGGTCTCCAGGTGCAGCACGCGGTTGGCGTGGGCGTAGAGTACCGGGTCGTTACGCACCTTTTCGAACGACGGCAGGCGGATCACCGACTTTTCCCGGGTCACGCTCGGGCTGTCGAGAATCTGCACCACCTTGGCTTCGTTCGGGTCTTCCTGGTCGCCCTTGGCCTGCTCGATGGCGCAGGCCTGGGTGTCCTGGGTGTTCACGTACGGGTTGATGATCTTGTCGACGCGGCCCGGGCGGTCGATACGGGTGGAGTCGATTTCGTACCAGCCTTGTGGTGTATCACGGCGCACGAAGGCGGTGCCACGCACGTCGGTGATGGTCTCGATCTTCTCGCCGTTGGACAGGCGCTGGGCCACTTCGACCACCGCGCGCTCGGCGTTGCCGAACAGCAGGATATCGGCGCTGGCGTCGATCAGGATCGAATGGCGAACCTTGTCCTGCCAGTAGTCGTAGTGGGCAATGCGGCGCAGCGAAGCCTCGATGCCGCCGAGCACGATCGGCACATGCTTGTAGGCTTCCTTGCAGCGCTGGCTGTACACCAGGCTGGCGCGGTCCGGACGGCTGCCGGCCAGGCCACCTGGGGTGTAGGCGTCGTCGGAACGGATCTTCTTGTCTGCGGTGTAACGGTTGATCATCGAGTCCATGTTGCCGGCGGCCACGCCGAAGAACAGGTTCGGCTCGCCGAGCTTCATGAAGTCGTCTTTCGACTGCCAGTTCGGCTGGGCGATGATGCCCACGCGGAAGCCCTGGGCCTCCAGCAGACGGCCGATGATGGCCATGCCGAACGATGGGTGGTCGACGTAGGCATCACCGGTCACGATGATGATGTCGCAGGAATCCCAGCCGAGCAGATCCATCTCCTCCCTGCTCATCGGCAGGAAAGGTGCTGGCCCGAAGCATTCGGCCCAGTACTTGGGATAGTCGTAGAGTGGTTTGGCTGCTTGCATGTCAGTGACCGGTTCTGGTGTGCAGGGAAATCGCGGGCGCGGAATATAGCACAAATTTTGACCAAATCCGACTGGATTCGTGGGGATTGGTGAGCTGGGACGACAGTTGGGGGCGCGGGGTGTCGGCGATCACCGGCGCAGGCGGTGCCATCCTCCGCGCTGGATTCTTCGCGACTGAAGCCGCTCCCAGAGGTGTCCCTGCTAACCCAGTGAATTACGCGCTGCTACACGAAAACAGGCTTTATTCATCATCGAAGTTATACATACCCGGCGCCAAGTTATTGAAGCGGGTGTACTAACAGATAACCGGCTCTGATGTAATAGGAACTAGCAGGTGCGGGATATAGCACAAATTTTGACCTAATCCGACTGCAATGGCCGGCTGATCTCCCTCGAATGATCTGGCAATGTTGCCAGTTTCATCAACTTCCTGGCCCACCTAGCATTTAGGAAACACCCAACCCAGGAAGCAAGTGATGAAAATATTCTACGCGTCTCATCGCCCAACCCTATTGCTGGATGGCCGTGGATTCACCCGTATCTTCAATGCAGGGCCAGGCACCCTTACCACGCACCAGGAAAATCACAGCCGCTTGATCGGCAGTGAAATGTCCAATTCACCCTCTTGCACACTTGACCAAAACGGCCGCACCCAGCTGACCTTCAGTGCATACGGCGCTAGGGTCGACCACGGACAAATACCTGCCTTCAAAGGCGAGCTTGAGGATCTGGTCACCGGCCATTACCTGCTGGGAAATGGCTACCGCGCTTACAACCCTCATCTCATGCGTTTCAACAGTCCAGACAGCGACAGCCCATTCGCAAAAGGAGGGTTGAATACCTACTCATTTGCTCTTTGCGACCCGATCAACCGCCGTGATCCGACGGGGCACGCTTTCGAGTTCATTCGTAAGCTATTCGTCAACAAGACCTATCGCGGACCTATCGTGGCGGAGTTCGACGGAATTGTTGTTTTTACTGGGCAAGAACGACCGGACGGAAAATTACCCACCCTGTATATCAGCGCCCATGGCGCTCCAGGCGTGATAGGTGCTGACGGCACCAATACTTACGATGCAACACGCACTTTCAAGGCACTGACAAGCCGCAATATCCAGCTGCACAACAGGCAAATTCATGTACTTGCATGTGACACAGCTTTCCCCCACCCGCTTACCGGCAGCTCATATATCAGCGACCTAAGCGCCCTTACAAAGTTTCAAGTTTCTGGCTACGCGACCACAGTTGCAGTCGTGGAGCGCCGTCAAGGCAACGAATACATTGTAGAGAAACAAAGGGTGCTGCCGCACCATGGAATGACATCGACAAAGACCCGAGCGGGTAAAGGTAGAAAGCAGCAAGACGCCACTGACGACATTCAGGCTGAGATATCCAAGCGGATCAGGACTGCCTGAACATTGAGTCGCTCTAACGAGGCGAGCCTCTACCGACTCTTCTCATTCGTCGTCGTCGAAGTTGTACATGCCCGGTGCGAGGTTCTCGAAGCGGGTGTACTTGCCGATAAACGCCAGGCGCACAAAGCCAATAGGGCCGTTACGCTGTTTACCGATGATGATTTCCGCCACACCCTTGTGCTCGGTCTCGGGGTGGTACACCTCGTCGCGGTACACGAACATGATCACGTCGGCGTCCTGCTCGATTGCACCGGATTCACGCAAGTCGGAGTTCACCGGGCGTTTGTTCGGGCGCTGTTCCAGGGAGCGGTTCAGCTGCGACAGGGCGATGACCGGGCAGTTGAATTCCTTGGCCAGGGCCTTGAGCGAGCGGGAAATTTCGGAAATCTCGTTGGTGCGGTTATCACCGGAAGAGCCCGGGATCTGCATCAGCTGCAGGTAGTCGACCATGATCATGCCGATTTCACCGTGCTCACGCGCCAAGCGCCGCGTACGCGCACGCATTTCAGACGGGCTGATGCCGGCGGTATCGTCGATGAACAGCTTGCGGTCGTTGAGCAGGTTGACTGCCGAGGTCAGGCGTGGCCAGTCGTCGTCGTCCAGCTGGCCGGAACGAACCTTGGTCTGATCGATACGGCCAAGGGAGGAAAGCATACGCATGATCAGCGATTCACCTGGCATTTCGAGGGAGAACACCAGCACCGCCTTTTCGCTGCGTAGGACGGCGTTCTCAACCAGGTTCATGGCAAAGGTGGTTTTACCCATCGACGGACGGCCGGCGACGATGATCAAGTCGGCAGCCTGCAGGCCGCTGGTTTTTTCGTCCAGGTCGGTGTACCCGGTAGAGATACCGGTGATATCACTGTCGGAGTTGAACAGCGTATCGATACGGTCGATGGCCATGGTCAACAGCTCGTTGACGCCTACCGGGCCACCGGTTTTTGGCCGAGCCTCGGCAATCTGGAAGATTTGCCGCTCGGCATCGTCGAGAATCTCTGCAGCGTTGCGCCCCTGGGGGTTGAACGCGTTGTCGGCGATGTCGGTACTGATACTGATCAACTGGCGCAGCGTAGCCCGTTCGCGAATGATCGCGGCGTAGGCCTTGATGTTGGCCACCGACGGGGTGTTCTTGGCCAGCTCGGCCAGGTACGCCAGGCCTCCTACCTGCGAGGACAGGCCTTCCTTGTCCAACTGCTCGTGCAGGGTCACCACGTCGAATGGCTGGTTGGCATCGACCAACTTGTGCACGGCGCGGAAGATCAGCCGGTGGTCATGCCGGTAGAAGTCACCATCCGACACCTGGTCCAGCACCCGCTCCCAGGCATCGTTGTCCAGCATCAGGCCACCGAGCACGGCCTGTTCGGCCTCGATGGAATGCGGCGGTACCTTCAGGGCTGCGGTTTGCAGGTCTAGCTGTTCGGAGGTGGTGATCTCGTTCATGGCCACGAAAGAATTCTAGAGGATGAAAAAGACAAAGGGCACGGCCTGTAAAAAACAGGACCGTGCCCGATGTTAACCGCCTGACTCGCAAGGAGCCAGCCAGTTAGCGCAGCTTAGGCAGCTACGACGACCACACGTACGGTGGCTTCAACGTCGCTGTGCAGGTGCACGGCTACGTCGTATTCGCCAACCTGACGGATGGTGCCGTTCGGCAGACGAACTTCAGCTTTGGCCACTTCTACGCCGGAGGCGGTCAGGGCGTCAGCGATGTCGTGGGTGCCGATCGAACCGAACAGCTTGCCTTCGTCGCCAGCGGTGGCAGTGATGGTCACTTCCAGCTCGGCCAGTTGGGCAGCACGGCTTTCAGCCGACGATTTCTTGTCAGCAGCTGCTTTTTCCAGCTCGGCGCGACGTTCTTCGAACGCAGCCAGGTTGGCGGCGTTGGCAACGGTGGCCTTGCCGAATGGCAGCAGGAAGTTACGGCCGTAACCAGCCTTAACTTTTACTTTGTCGCCCAGGTTGCCCAGGTTAGCGACTTTTTCCAGCAGGATCAGTTCCATTTGGTAAAACCTCTTAACTTTTAACCTTCACCGTTCGCGGAGTCATTCCCCTTGGGGGACTTGCGACCGCGAAAATCAATCAGGCTGTCGACAATGGCCAAAACCATCAGCAAGGGGTAAATCAGCTGCATGATCAGCGGCAGCGTCACGTACATGCCCACCAGCCAGAAACCAGCCAGTCGGCCCTGTGCCACCAGCCCATGCATCAAAGCGATGCCGGCCAGCACCAGAACCAGGCTTGAGGCCGATGCCAGGATGATGAACTGCGGCCCGATGAACGGGGCCACCACCATCACTGCCACCAAGACCGCCATGGTCTGTTTCGGCAACTTCAGCGCGCGAAACTCGCGACCGAAGCCTCCAGGGTTGTACAACGCTGCCTGCCAGTAGCGCGCCAGCACCAAGGCCAGCACACTGAACAACTGCACCGTCACTGCTGTGGAAGCGACCAGCACAGGGCGGATCAGCTCACCGGAGAGCACCGGCTGCCCCTCGATTTTCGGCATGGCTTCGGCAAACGCCTTGGCCAGCACATCGAAGGTTTGCGCCAGCGCCAGATCGAGCACGAGGCTGAAAGCCACGGCGAACACGGCACTGACCAGCAACACACGGCTCCAGGGATGCTCGGCACGCAACAGGGCGGCCAAGGCCACAGCACCCGCAATCACCAAAAAGGTGATGGGATCGCCCATGACCCATACGGCCAGCCCGGCCAGCAGGCCGCCGGCGATGACCGTTGTAGCATCCTTGAACCCACGCCGCAGCAGCACAAGGCTGCAGGCAGCGGCACTCAACCAGAACAGCAGCGGCAGTACCGCGCTGATGACCACCACCAGGGTGGCCTGCACACGACCGCGCATGATGAAACTTGCTAACGCTCGCATGCTAATCCCTTACTGCTTGTCGACGACCCGGTCTCAGCGGCCGTGGCTGTCGGTGTAGGGCAGCAGGGCCAGGAAGCGGGCGCGCTTGATAGCGGTAGCCAGCTGACGCTGATAACGAGCTTTGGTACCGGTGATACGGCTTGGAACGATCTTGCCGGTTTCGGATACGTAAGCTTTCAGGGTGTTGAGATCTTTGAAGTCGATCTCTTTCACGTCTTCAGCAGTGAAGCGGCAGAATTTACGACGACGGAAGAAACGTGCCATTTAATAGGCTCCTCTAAAGGTCCGTGGATTACTCGTCAGCGTTATCGCTGGAGTCGCTGTCATTGCTGTCGTCGCCTTCGGCGGAGTCAGCATGCTCAGGACGCTCACGACGCTCACGGCGCTCGCTGCGGTTTTCTTCAGCCTTCAGCATCTCGGACTGGCCGGTAACGGCTTCGTCGCGACGGATGACCAGGTTACGGATAACGGCATCGTTGTAGCGGAAGTTGTCTTCCAGCTCGGCCAGGGCCTTGCCGGTGCACTCAACGTTCAGCATCACGTAGTGAGCCTTGTGAACATTGTTGATTGCGTAGGCCAGTTGACGACGGCCCCAGTCTTCCAGGCGGTGGATCTTGCCACCGTCTTCTTCGATCAGCTTGGTGTAACGCTCAACCATGCCGCCGACTTGCTCGCTCTGGTCCGGGTGAACCAGGAAGATGATTTCGTAATGACGCATGAATGCTCCTTACGGGTTAGTAGTCTGCCAGCGAATCTGGTCAGACAAGGAGTGAATGACACTGTATGTCTTGCACGGAGGGGAGGCACATAAGCGCCTGCCAGCTCGGCAAGGGGCGCAATTGTAGAGAAGGCGGGGCGCACAAGCAAGGCAATTGGTGAATATTTGAACAGCCTGAAACATATTCAGAATGTGCCCGCCCCCACAAGCAATCCGCATTGCCAAAGGCAACAGTGAACCTGTGGGAGCGGGCGCGCTCGCGAAGACGGTGGAACTGGCTGAAGATCAGCGCTTGGCTTGACGCTGACGCACCGCTTCGAACAGGCAAACCCCGGTCGCAACCGACACGTTCAGGCTGCTGACGCTGCCAGCCATCGGCAATTTCACCAGAAAATCGCAATGCTCGCGGGTGAGACGGCGCATGCCCTTGCCTTCTGCGCCCATGATCACCACCAGGGGGCCGGTCAGGTCCTGCTGGTAGATCTCCTGCTCGGCCTCGCCAGCGGTACCCACTACCCACAAGCCACGCTGCTGCAGCTTTTCCAGGGTACGCGCCAGGTTGGTCACGGCCACCAGCGGGATCACTTCCGCCGCACCGCATGCCACCTTGCGCACAACCGGCGTCAGCGTTGCAGATTTGTCCTTGGGCACGATCACTGCCGTGGCACCCGCCGCATCGGCCGTGCGCAGGCAAGCGCCAAGGTTGTGCGGATCGGTGACACCGTCCAGCACCAGGATCAGCGGCGGCGTTTCAGTGCGCTCGAGCAACTCCTCGAGCATCAACTCGCCCCATACCTGGCTCGGGCTCACCTCGGCGACCACGCCCTGATGCACGCCCTCTACCCAGGCATCCAACTCACGGCGCTCGGCCTGGCCGACCGGCACGCGGTTCTCCGCGGCCAGCGCCAGCAAGGTTTCGAGGCGTGGCTCGCTGCGCCCTTCCGACAGCCAGATCTGCTTGACCCGCTTTGGATGGTGCTGCAGCAATGCCTGCACGGCGTGCACGCCGTAGATCTTTTCCAGCTGACTCATGACTTGCTCTTGCTCTTGCGTGGCGCGCCGGACTTCGGCGGGCCTTTACGGTGCTTGGTCGGTTTGCCGGACGGCTTGCCACCTTTTTCCGACTTGCTGCCAGCACTGCTGCGCGCGTCGGTCATCAGGGCTTTTTTCATCTCGCGGCTTTTACGCACTTCAGCATTGCGCTGCACGGCATCCTTGGGGAAATACGCTTCGGACGCTTCGCTTTTGCGGCTGCGCGGCTTGGGCGTGGCTTTCGCTTCGGCAACCGGCGGCTGCTCGGCCTTTTCGGTAGCCTGTGCGGCGCCGCGCTGCTTGCGGCCGATCGGTGCGGCGAGGGTCTTGTCCGACACTTCGAAGTCGATCTTGCGCTCGTCCAGATCGACGCGCATGACCTTGACTTCGATGGTGTCGCCCAGGCGGAAGCTGCGCCCTGTGCGCTCGCCGGACAGGCGGTGATGCACCGGGTCGAAGTGGTAATAGTCGCCCGGCAGCGCACTGACGTGCACCAGGCCTTCCACATAGATATCGGTCAGCTCGACGAACAGGCCAAAACCGGTCACCGCAGTGATCACACCCGGGAACGTCTCGCCCACACGGTCCTTCATGAACTCGCACTTGAGCCAGTTGACCACGTCACGGGTGGCCTCGTCGGCCCGGCGCTCGGTCATCGAGCACTGTTCGCCGAGTTGCTCCAGGGTGTTTTCGTCGTACGGGTAGATACGCGCCTTGGGGATGCTCATGGCACCGGCACGCTTGACGTGCGGGGTATCTACCTTGGAACGGATGATGCTGCGGATGGCGCGGTGCACCAGCAGGTCCGGGTAACGGCGGATCGGCGAGGTAAAGTGGGTGTACGCCTCGTAGTTCAAGCCAAAGTGGCCGTTGTTCTCGGTGCTGTACACCGCCTGGCTCAGCGAGCGCAGCATGACGGTCTGAATCAGGTGGAAGTCCGGGCGCCCGGCGATGCTCGCCAGCAGAGCCTGGTAGTCCTTCGGCGACGGGTCCTTGCCCTTGTGCAGGCTCAGGCCCAGCTCACCCAGGAAGGCGCGCAGCTTTTCCAGGCGCTCCGGCGGCGGGCCGTCGTGCACGCGGTACAGGGCTGGCACGCCATGCTTCTGCAGGAACTCGGCGGTGGCCACGTTGGCCGCCAGCATGCATTCCTCGATCAGCTTGTGGGCATCATTGCGTACGGTCGGGCGAATTTCCGCGATCTTGCGCTGGTCACCGAAGATGATGCGGGTTTCCTGGGTTTCGAAGTCGATGGCACCACGCGTGTGACGCGCATCCACCAGCACCTTGTACAGGTTGTACAGGTTCTTCAGGTCCGGCACGACTTCCTTGTACTCTTCGCGCAGCGCTTTACCCTCACGGGTACGGGCGTGCTCGAGCATGCTGCTGACCTTGTTGTAGGTCAGGCGGGCGTGAGAGTGGATCACGCCTTCGTAGAACTGATAGTCGACCATCTGGCCGGCTTTGTTCATGGTCATTTCACAAACCATGGCCAACCGGTCGACATGCGGGTTCAGCGAGCACAGGCCGTTGGACAGCTCTTCGGGGAGCATCGGCACCACACGCTCGGGGAAGTACACCGAGTTGCCGCGCTGCTGGGCTTCGACATCCAGGGCCGAGCCCAGGCGCACGTAGCTGGAAACGTCGGCAATGGCCACGTACAGACGCCAGCCACCGGAGAACAGGCGCAGCTTGCCCAGGGGCTCGCAATAAACGGCATCGTCGAAGTCGCGGGCGTCTTCACCATCAATGGTGACGAACGGCAGATGGCGCAGGTCGACGCGCTTCTCTTTATCCTTCTCCTCGACTTCGGAGCGGAACTTGCGTGCTTCCTTGACCACATCAGCAGGCCAGACGTGCGGGATGTCGTAGCTGCGCAGGGCTACGTCGATTTCCATGCCTGGGGCCATGTAGTTGCCGATGACCTCGACCACATCGCCTTGCGGCTGGAAGCGCGGGGTTGGCCAGTGGGTGATCTTGATTTCGACGAACTGACCGATCTTGGCACCGCCGTTACGCCCGGCGGTCACCAGCACTTCCTGCTGGATCTTCGGGTTGTCCGGCGTCACGTAGCCAATGCCGCCTTCTTCGAAATAGCGACCGACCACGCTCTCATGGGCGCGGGAAATGACCTCGACGATCACCCCTTCACGGCGCCCACGGCGGTCTGTGCCGGAAACCCGCGCCAACGCGCGGTCGCCATCGAAGGCCAGACGCATCTGCGACGGGCCAAGGAACAGGTCATCACTGCCATCATCGGGGATGAGGAAACCAAAACCGTCGCGGTGGCCGGAGATACGGCCGCAGATCAGGTCCAGCTTGTCCACCGGGGCATAAGTGCCGCGCCGGGTATAGATAAGCTGGCCATCGCGCTCCATGGCACGCAGGCGGCGGCGCAGGGCTTCGATCTGGTCTTCCTCATACAGACCAAACTCTTTCGCCAGCTCCTCGCGGGCAGCGGGTTCGCCACGGTCGGCGAGGCGCTGCAGGATCAGCTCACGGCTGGGAATGGGGTTGTCGTATTTTTCCGCTTCGCGAGCGGCCTCGGGATCGAGGGATTGCCAATCGGCCATCAGAAGGGGTTCACCTTGGGGTATATAGATAGGAATTCTGGCATAGGCGTATTGAAACCGGAAATGTCTGCCTTGGACAGCCCCCGCTGCAGTGCATAGACAGCCGTAATAGGCCTGTGGAATCAACAAGTTGAATTTTTTGAATTTTTTTTTGATTGGGGGCTTTACAGCCTTGGGGAGCGTCCGTATAGTGCGCACCACAACGACGGACAACCCCGAAGTTGTAGTAGAGATGAACGGCGCTGTAAAGCATCTTGTAATCTCGAATGTGTGCCCAGGTGGCGGAATTGGTAGACGCGCTGGTTTCAGGTATCAGTGACCGCAAGGTCGTGGAAGTTCGAGTCTTCTCCTGGGCACCAAATATTTTCAAGTAACAGATGACCAAGGATCTGTTACTACTGTGTGAAAGCGAACGATAGTCGCCTTCTGCAGATGATGTAAAGCTTTGCCCAGGTGGCGGAATTGGTAGACGCGCTGGTTTCAGGTATCAGTGACCGCAAGGTCGTGGAAGTTCGAGTCTTCTCCTGGGCACCATACAAAAACCCACTAGCTTGCTAGTGGGTTTTTTCTTGCCTGCGTTTTGTGCATCCCTCCCCTTTCGGCCATTGGTGCAAACCCATTTCGACGGTTACACCATCGTCTGACCATGAATTTCTCGTCACCCGGCCACTTGAGAAACGATTTCGTTTACCATTGTTTCCAAATATGTAGCCGTAAGCGAGGAAGTACCCGCATGACGATCCGCCCGCAACCGCTGATGCGCACCTTGGCCGCCGCCGTGCTGAGCCTGGTCATCGGCGCTCCGGCCGCCATGGCAGACGCACCGGTCAGCCTGACCATGTACAACGGTCAGCACAAGGAAATCGGCGAAGCCATCGCCAAGGCCTACGAGGCCAAGACCGGTATTCATATCGACATCCGCAAGGGCAGCAGCAACCAGCTGGCCAGCCAGATCATCGAGGAAGGCGACCGTTCGCCGGCCGACATCATCTACACCGAAGAGTCCCCACCCCTGAACAACCTGGGCGAACTGGGCCTGCTGGCGAAGATCGACGACGCCACCGCGAACATGATGCCCAAGGAGTACGTTGGCGCCAACGGCACCTGGATGGGTATCACGGCCCGTACGCGCATCGTGGTGTACAACCCGAAGAAGGTCGACGAAAAAGACCTGCCAACCACGGTGATGGACTTCGCCAACCCTGAGTGGGAAGGCCGCGTCGGCTACGTGCCCACCAGTGGTGCGTTCCAGGAGCAGGCCGTGGCCATTCTGAAGATGCATGGCCGCGAAGCCACCGAAGAATGGCTGACCGGCCTGAAAGCTTTCGGCAAGACCTACACCAACAACATGGTCGCCCTCAAAGCCGTGGAAAAAGGCGAAGTGGCGGCGGTCCTGGTGAACAATTACTACTGGTACGCGCTTGAACGCGAGCGCGGCAAGCTGGACACCAAGCTCTACTACCTGGCCGACGGCGATGCCGGCAACCTGGTCACCATCTCTGGCGCGGCCGTGGTCAAGGCCAGCAAGCACCCGAAAGAAGCCCAGGCTCTGCTCAACTGGATGGCCAGCGAAGAGGGCCAACGCGTGATTACCCAGACTACCGCCGAGTACCCGCTGCACAAGGGCATGGTTTCGGACCGTGGCCTGAAGCCGTTCAACGAGCTGCGCCCGCCGAACATCTCGCCAGCCGACCTGGGTAATGCCGAAGAAGCCATCGAGCTCGAGCGCGAGGTCGGTCTGCTCTGATGACTGCCGCCCTGTCCGAACCGGCGCCGGTACGCTTCGTTCCGCGCCGCAAGCGCCCGTCCATCTGGGTGGTGCTGCCTGTGCTGTTCCTGGTGGCGATGAGCTTGCTGCCACTGGCTTACGTCGCCATCAAAGCCTGGGAAGCAGGCTGGCGCGAAGCCTTGCACCTGCTGTGGCGCCCCTTTGTCTGGGGGCTGATGCGCAACACCCTGATGCTGAT
Organism: Pseudomonas sp. NY8896; assembly: GCF_039634505.1. NCBI lineage: Bacteria > Pseudomonadati > Pseudomonadota > Gammaproteobacteria > Pseudomonadales > Pseudomonadaceae > Pseudomonas > Pseudomonas sp. NY8896. Next base: position 1,152,387 of record NZ_CP132350.1, on the reverse strand, counting down.
GGTCGGGGTGACGCTGACCTGCATGGTGGTCGGCCTGGCGCTGGCCTGGTTGCTGGAGCGCAGCAACCTGGCCGGCCGTCGGCTGTGGGGCGTGGTGTTGTGCCTGCCGTTCGCCGTGCCATCGTTCGTCAGCAGCTTCACCTGGGTGTCGCTGAGCTCGGACTTCGAAGGCCTTGGTGGGGCGATCATGGTCATGGCCCTGTCCAAGTACCCGCTGGTGTTCCTGCCCGTTGCCGCGACCCTGCGCAACCTCGACACCTCGCTTGAGGAATCGGCGCGCACCCTGGGCTGCAGCCGCTGGGGCGTGTTCAGCAAGGTCACCCTGCCGCTGCTGTGGCCGTCGATGCTCGGTGGTGCGCTACTGATTGCCCTGCATATGCTGGTGGAGTTTGGCGCGCTGTCGATCCTAGGCCTGCAGACGTTCACCACGGCCATCTACCAGCAGTTCGAACTGGAGTTCAGCAATGCCAACGCGGCCATGCTGTCTGCTGTGCTGCTGGCGATGTGCCTGGTGATGCTTTGGTTGGAACTGCGCGTACGCGGCAAAGCCCGCCATGTGCGCATCGGCCAAGGCGTAGCGCGGCGCGCGCAACCCGTGCGGCTGCGGGGCTGGGCGGTGCTGGCGCAGCTGTTCTGCATTGGCCTGGCAGTGCTGGGCAGCGGTATTCCGCTGGCCATGCTCGGCTACTGGCTTAGCGTCGGTTCATCGGCAGCGTTCCCGGTGGCAGCCATTTCCAAGGCGCTGTTCACTTCGCTGTCGGTGTCACTTGGCGGTGCAGGTTTCTGTGTGTTGCTGGCCCTGCCGATCAGCTTCCTGGTGGTACGTTACAAAGGTCGCCTGGCGATCTGGGCCGAGCGCCTGCCGTACCTGTTGCACGCCCTCCCCGGCCTAGTGATTGCCCTGACCTTGGTGTTCTTCGCCCTGCACTACGTGCCGGCGCTGTACCAGACCACGGCATTGCTGCTGCTGGCTTATGCGCTGCTCTTCTTGCCATTGGCCCAGTCGCCAGTGCGCACCGCGCTGAACAAGGCCTCGCCGACGCTGGAGGAAGCCGCGCGCACGCTGGGTGCCAACAGCTTCGCGGCGTTCTGCCGGGTGACCTTGCCAATCATCTTCCCAGCCATGGCGGCAGCGTTTGCGCTGGTGTTCCTGGATGCCATGAAAGAGCTGACCGCTACCCTGCTACTGAGCCCGACCGGGATGACCACCCTGGCGACCGAGGTATGGGCACACACCGCCAACGTCGAATTCGCCGCAGCGGCGCCTTATGCGGCATTGCTGATCGTGGTGTCGGGGTTGCCGGTTTATCTGCTGACCACGCGGATGTACCTGAACAAGGCATGAGTCGCGTAGCCCTCATCGCCTGCAAGGCAGCGATGAGGGCACCCCAGCCATCACGCGATATTGCGCAGCATGCGCCGCACGATTGGCCCGTGAGCCATGCCGACAGGCAGCATGTAGTAGCGACCGAAACGATTGAAGCACTGCACCGAGGTGGTGACGCTAAGGCGCTGCCGACCTTGCTCTGCTTCATCCAGGTCCATGCTCACCATGACCGCCAAGTGCGTGTCACGTGAAGTCAGGACCAGTTGCTGGTCGCTGATCGCCTCGACGGTGAAGAAATCCAGAAGCCCACCCACTACCGGAGCCCGCTCGGGGTTAAGTGACGAGAAGCCGTGGATAGCAGCGACGTTGAACCGGCGCGAGATGAAGTCGCGCAGGCGGAAGGCTGCAGCCAACCAGCCCGGCACGTCCGAGGTCATGGCGTAATAGGCCTTGATGGCAGTCATTGGCGCAGTGACGTTTATGCCATCGCTATGAAGAAAATCCAGCTCCGCCGGAGCGGCGACCAGTTGGGCGGACATGAACAACTCCTTTTGTCACGTGTCGCCGCCATCATAGCAATGCCGCCCACGGAGTAACGGCCCTGTGTGCCGCTCCCACAACGCTCACCTTATGCCCTGAATTGTCCCAGGCTTGCCCGCAATTGCGCCGCCAAGTCATCCAGCACCTTGCTGCTGGCCGTGGTCTGCATCACCACCTCAGCCGAGCGCTCAGCCTGGGCATGGATGGTTTCCACCCGGCCACGCACCGCCTGCGCGCCATTCGCCTGCTGCTCAGCAGCGCGGGTAGCAAGGCCAATGGCCGCATGCACCTGCTCGACCGCCGCCTGCACCGACTGTTGCCGGCGTTCGTTGTCACGCAGCACCAGCAACCCTTCGCTGGCCTTGAGCCCGGCCTGGCTGATAGTCGCCACTGCTTCCTTGGCGCCCTTCTGCAACGCGGCAATATGCGCCTGGATATCCCCGGTGGAGCTTTGCGTCTTGCTCGCCAGCGCCCGCACTTCGTCGGCTACCACGGCAAAACCGCGCCCGGTTTCACCAGCTCGGGCCGCCTCGATGGCAGCATTCAAGGCCAACAGATTGGTCTGCTCGGCGATGCCATGGATCACTGTCAGCACCACTTCGATCTGCTCACTCTGCTTGGCCAGCCGCTCGATCACCTGGGAGCCGGTATTCACTTGCCCGGCCAGGTTCTCGATCAAGCCGGCGAGCTGGGTCGAGGTGCGACTGTTCTCGTCAGTGGCCTGGCGGATATCCACCACCTGCTGCAAGGCCGCCTGCATCGCATGGCTTTCGGCCTGAGCCTCATCGGCCATGCTCGACAGGTCACGCAGGCTAGCCGCCACTTCATCGCGCTGCAGCGCAGCAGCGGCATCGGCACCCGCATTGCGCTGGGCCATTGCACCAATTTCCACGCCGGTGCGCTGCGCCACTTCACCCGCCTCGCGCACGATCGGTTGCAGCTTGTCGACAAAGCGGTTCACCGCCGAGGCCATGTCGCCAATTTCATCGCGGCTGTCGAGCGGCACGCGCTTGGTCAGGTCACCTTCACCGGCCGCCAGATCGTCCAAGGCGCCAATTAACAAACGCAGCTTGCTCAACACTCGACGACCCAGCACTAAAGCCACCACCAACAGTACGCCCAGGCCAACCAGCACCAGGCCCAGACCGATGCGCCAGCGCAGCTCGGCGGCGGCTTCGCGCACGGTCTGCGCGGTATTGGCCTGCATTGCGGCCGCGCTGCCTTGGGCTTTCTCCAGGCGTTCGCGCAGGGTCTTGCCACTGTCGGCAGCAGCGCCGACCAGGCTGTCACCAACCAGCTGTTCACCACTGGCGATCAGTGCCGCAAAGCGTTGATCCAGGGCTTTGAGCTCCTGATCGATACCGGCCGTGGAAACCCCCATCACCACCTTGCCGATTTCTGCGCCATTGGGGTTGATCGAGGCTTCGACAAAGTACACCGCCGGGTCGCGCCGGGCGGCATCGATCACCTTGTCCAGCGCACGCTCGCCTTGGCCCTTTTCCATCAGCGCCTGATTGATCGGGTTTTGCCGGTTGAGGTAGCGGGTCAGGTGCTGGCCCTGGGCGTCGTCGTACACCACGAACAGCACGTTAGGGTTGCGCTGGGCGCGCCGGGCGAAGTCGGAGAGTACCGGCACATCGTTGTCCCAGATCGCCCTAGGCGCAACCGAAGCCAGTAGCTCGGCCATGTCGTTGGCGGAGTCCTTGAGGTTCTTTTCCAGGGTGTTGCGCAGTTGCTGCTGTTCGCTTTGCAGGCGTTCCGACAACCCTGCACTCAGGCGCTGACGGGTGCTGCTGGACAGGCCGTCGAGCCCCGTGCGCACATCTTGCCCAGCTTGCTCCAGGTCGCTGGCGAGCTGGCGGCTGTCATTGCCCAGGCGCTCGCCAAGGTCGGCCTCCAGAGCAGTGACTGTGCTTCGGGTAAGCGCAACGGCCACCAGCACCTGCACCAAAAGAGCGATACCAAGGGCAACAAACACAGGCCGCAAGAGGCGGCTTCGTAACAGTGAGAGGATGGCAGACACGGTGTAACCCTCGTGTTTTCTGGCGCCACTATTTTGATGGCATCTACAGAAACTTCTTACAGCAAGGGTTGTGCCGGAGGCAGCAGGGATAAACGCCAAGGTTCAGCAAGGCGGTTACCTGCCCCACAAATGAAAACGCCGCAGCCCCTTTCAGGGCCACGGCGTCAGATCAGCCTGGAGGGCAGATCAGGCGAACGGGTGACGCAGCACGATGGTCTCGTTGCGGTCCGGGCCGGTCGAAATGATGTCGATCGGTGCGCCGACCAGCTCTTCAATGCGCTTGATGTAGTCACGCGCAGCTTGCGGCAGCTCTTCCAGGGTTTTCACGCCCAGGGTCGACTCGCTCCAGCCTGGCATCTCTTCGTACACCGGCTCCAGGCCAATGTAGCTGTCGGCGTCGGAAGGCGCGTCGATGACAGCACCGTTCTCGTTCTTGTAGCCCACGCAGATGTTGATGGTTTCCAGGCCGTCCAGTACGTCCAGCTTGGTCAGGCAGATGCCCGAGATGCTGTTGACGTCGATGGCGCGACGCAGGATCACGGCATCGAACCAGCCGCAACGACGGGCACGGCCAGTGGTGGAACCGAACTCGTGGCCACGCTTGGCCAGGGTAGCGCCGGTCTCGTCGAACAGCTCGGTCGGGAACGGACCGGAACCTACGCGAGTGGTGTAGGCCTTGGTGATACCCAGGATGTAGTCCAGGTACATAGGACCAACGCCGGAACCGGTGGAGATACCGCCAGCAGTGGTGTTGGAGCTGGTGACGTACGGGTAGGTACCGTGGTCGATGTCCAGCAGCGAGCCCTGGGCGCCTTCGAACATGATGTCCTTGCCGGCGCGACGCAGGTTGTGCAGCTCGGCGGTGACATCGAGCATCATCGGCTTGAGCTGTTCGGCGTAGGCCATGCACTCATCCAGGGTTTGCTGGAAGTCGATGGCCGGCTCTTTGTAGTAGTTCACCAGCTGGAAGTTGTGGTAGTCCAGCAGTTCACCCAGCTTGGCAGCGAAACGCTCGCGGTGGAACAGGTCACCCACGCGCAGGCCGCGGCGCGCGACCTTGTCTTCGTAGGCTGGGCCGATGCCACGGCCGGTGGTGCCGATCTTGGCTTCGCCACGGGCTTTTTCACGGGCCTGGTCCAGGGCCACGTGGTACGACAGGATCAGCGGCGCAGCCGGGGAGATGCGCAGGCGCTCGCGCACCGGTACGCCCTTCTCTTCCAGCTTGGTGATTTCACGCATCAGTGCGTCCGGGGCAACGACCACGCCGTTGCCGATCAGGCACTGTACGCCTTCACGCAGGATGCCGGACGGAATCAGGTGCAGAACGGTCTTCTCACCGTTGATCACCAGGGTGTGGCCCGCGTTGTGGCCACCTTGGTAGCGCACTACGGCGGCAGCATGTTCGGTCAGCAGATCGACGATCTTGCCTTTGCCCTCATCACCCCACTGGGTGCCCAGGACGACGACATTCTTACCCATTACATTGGTCCTCATTCACGCAAACTTGGTTGCCGGCCTGTTGCCGACGCAGAAACTCACTGGGCCAGCAGCAGAACCTGCCAGCGCCCGTCTTGCTGAATCAATTGCCGATCACAATCCGCCTCGAGAGCAGCACTCAACGGCTGGCCAGGCAAAGCCTGGACCACACGCTGGCCCTCGTTGCGCAACTGGCAGACTTGCTGCCAGAGGGCCGCGTCGCCACTGTCCGGCATCCAGATGCCGCCCGTAGGCAATACGACCTCCGCTCGCCCCAGTGTGACCAGGGTCTTCAAATCCGTGGAGAAACCGGTGGCCGGGCGTGCCCGGCCAAAGTCGGCGCCGATGTCGTCGTAGCGCCCGCCCTGGGCGATCGATTGACCCTCGCCCGGCACGAACACGGCGAACACCACGCCAGTGTGATAGTTGTAACCGCGCAGTTCGCCGAGGTCGAAGTACAGCGGCAGGTCGGGGTAGCGCGACGCCAGGCGATCAGCGATCGCCAGCAGGTCGTCCAGCGCCGCCAGCACGCTGGCCGGGGCACGGCCCAGGCGCACGCGGGCGTCGGCCAGCACTTCACGGCCACCGCACAGCTCGACCAGTGCGCGCAGCATGTTGCCCAGATCCTTCGGCAGGTCAGCGGTCAGCGCCTGCACTTCATCGACGGCCTTGCGCTGCAGGGCGTCGAACAGCTGCTGCTCGACCGCGCCGGACAGGCCGGCAGCACGGGCCAGGCCGCGGTAGATACCGACGTGGCCCAGGTCCATGTGCACGTCCGGCACATCGGTCAGTTGCAGCGTGGCAAGCATCAGGCTGATGACTTCGACGTCGCTGGTCGGGCTGGCATCGCCATACAGTTCAGCGCCCAACTGTATCGGGCTGCGCGAGGTGGACAGTGCACGCGGCTGAGCGTGCAGCACGCTGCCGGCATAGCACAGGCGGCTCGGGCCTTCACGGCGCAGGGTATGGGCGTCGATACGCGCCACCTGCGGAGTGAAGTCGGCGCGGAAGCCCATCAGGCGGCCGGACTGCGGGTCCACTACCTTGAAGGTGCGCTGATCCAGGTCCTGGCCGGCGCCGGTGAGCAGCGACTCCAGGTACTCGATATGCGGGGTGACGACCAGTTCGTAGCCCCAACTCTGGAACAGGTCCAACACCTGGCGACGCGCGATCTCGATGCGCGCAGCCTCAGGTGGCAGTACTTCCTCGATGCCATCTGGCAGCAGCCAGCGGTCTACCGTTGCCATTACGCCATTTCCCCTCTGGTCCGGGCGGCTTGCCAGCAGGCGAGCCGTCAGTAAAGCCGGTATCGCGCACAGCAGCGGGCAGCACTGATCCCAGCGCAGCCACCGTACCCGACACCCTCGAATTGCCTTGCGACCTGACCAAACCGTCAACTGGCGCGGTGCCAATCAACCTTGCAGACGCAAAAAAGCCGGGAAATTTCCCGGCTGCCTCATCATACACCCCTTTTCATTCAGGATGCACCCCGCCTGGTGTTTTAGCTGCCAGGCGGGGCGCCGCTGCATGAAAATCAGGGCCTGAGCATCACGGCTTGCTCTTGTCCAGGTAACGGAAGAACTCGTTCTTCGGGTCCAGGACCAGCACGTCGCTCTTGCTCGAGAAGCTTTCGCGGTATGCCTGCAGGCTACGGTGGAACGCATAGAAATCAGCGTCCTGGCTGTAGGCCTTGGCATAGATGGCGGCCGCCTGGGCGTCACCATCACCGCGGGTTTCTTCTGCTTCGCGATAGGCCTCGGCCAGCAGCACACGGCGCTGACGGTCGGCATCGGCACGGATACCTTCAGCCAGCTCGTTACCTTTGGCACGGTGCTCGCGGGCTTCACGCTCACGCTCGGTGCTCATGCGATCGAACACGCTGCGGTTGACTTCCTTCGGCAGGTCGATGGCCTTGACGCGCACGTCGACCACCTCGATACCCAGCTCCTTGTTGGCCATGCGGTTCAGCGATGCAGTGATGTCAGCCATCAGTGCGTCACGTTCACCGGAAACCACCTCGTGCAAGGTACGTTTACCGAACTGGTCACGCAGGCCGCTTTCCAGACGACGCGACAGACGCTCGTCGGCGATCTGCTTCATACCGGACGTGGCAGTGTAGAAGCGCTCGGCATCCTTGACGCGCCACTTGGCGTAGGCGTCGACCATCACGGCTTTCTTCTCCAGGGTCAGGAACCGCTGGGTCGGGGCGTCGAGGGTCATGAGGCGGGCGTCGAACTTGCGCACCTGGTTCACGTACGGAATCTTCACGTGCAGGCCAGGCTGAACGTCCGCCTGGACCACCTTACCAAAACGCAGCAGTACCGCACGTTCGGTCTGGGACACGATGTAGAAGCTGTTCCAGGCCACGATGGCCAGGACCACGGCGGCGATCAGGGCGATCAGCGATCTATTGCTCATCAGCGGCTCTCCCTAGTACGCAGCGGCTGCTGTTGCTGTTGCATGTCCTGCGCCGCACGGGCGGCCGCATCGTTGACCGATGGCGACACAGTGCTGCTTGGCGTGGACGGGTTGCGGCTGCCTTCGACCATCTTGTCCAGTGGCAGGTAGAGCAGGTTGTTCTGCCCGTCCTTGGTCGCCACCATGACCTTGCTCGAATTGCTGTAGACCTCTTGCATGGTCTCCAGGTACAGACGCTGACGGGTCACGTCAGGTGCCTTGTGGTACTCGGCAACCAGCTTGGTGAATCGGTCGGCCTCACCCTTGGCGCGGGCGATGACTTCGTCGCGGTAACCGTTGGCGTCCTCGATGATGCGCTGGGCCTGACCACGGGCTTCCGGCACCACGCCATTGGCGTAGGATTCGGCCTGGTTGCGGGCACGCTGCTCGTCTTCGCGGGCACGGATCACGTCATCGAAGGCTTCCTGCACTTCACGCGGGGCTGCCGCGCTCTGTACGTTGACCTGGGTAACGGTGATACCGGTACGGTAGTTGTCGAGGAAGCGCTGCAGACGTTCGCGGATATCCACGGCCATCTGTTCACGGCCTTCGGTCAGCACCTGGTCCATCGAGGTGGAACCCACCACGTGGCGCAAGGCACTGTCGGTCGCGTGCTGCAGGCTCACCTCAGGCTGGTCGACGTTGAGCACGAAGTCCTGAAGGTTGCTGATCTTGTACTGGACGGTCAGCGGCACCTCGACGATGTTCTCGTCTTCGGTCAGCATCTGGCCCTGCTTGGTATAGGCACGCTCGCGCGTGACGTTTTCCATGTACTTGCGATCGATCGGCGGGAAGTAGATGTTCAGGCCGGGACCGACCGTCTCGTAGTACTTGCCGAAGCGCAGCACCACGGCCTGCTCCTGCTCGTCGACCACGTACACGGCGCTGTACAGCCAGATGGCCGCCAGTACCGCCAGGCCAATGCCCAGCAGGCCCAGGCCACCGCCCTTGCCGACATTGCGGTCACCGCCGCCACGTTTTTTGCTACCGCCGAACATGCCGTTGAGGCTGTCCTGCAGTTTGCGGAAGGCCTCGTCCAGATCCGGCGGACCTTTTTTGTCACCACCACCGCCACCGCCACCACGGCGGCCGCCCCAGGGATCCTGATTGTTCGAGTTGCCACCCGGCTCGTTCCAAGCCATAGCGCTCTCCATCTGATAAAGCAAAGACGCGCCCACGGCGCGCCGTCCAATGCTACAGAATGCCTGTCACTGCTGCCCGGCGACCTCGACGAGCATTTATTGCAAAGTGTGTTGCTCGACAAACACTTGCGGCTCCATGCCTTCGCGGCTGACCAGGCGATTCAGTTCGACCATGGGCAGTCGCACGCTCAGCAGGCTGCGCCCTTCTTCATCATGCTCTTCACTCTGCACGGCACCCAGGGCAAAGAATTGCGCGCGCAAGCGGGCAAAACGCTGCTCCAGGCACAGGGTACCGACAAACAGATCATCCCCCAGCAACTCGGCAACCGCCTGGCCAACCAGCTCCAGGCCACGACCATCGCGTGCCGATACCCAGACCCGTTCCGGCTTGCCATCGGCGTTGCGCTGGATCTGTGGCTCGACATCTTCGAGCAGGTCGAGTTTGTTATACACCTCGAGGATCGGCAAGCCTTCAGCGCCAATCTCGCCCAACACGGCCAGCACCTGCTCGATCTGCTCCATGCGCTCTGGCTCATGGGCGTCGATCACATGCAGCAACAGGTCGGAGTTGCTCGACTCTTCGAGCGTAGCCCGAAATGCCTCGACCAGCTTGTGCGGCAGATGGCGAATGAAGCCCACGGTGTCGGCCAGCACGATTGGCCCCAGGTCATTGAGCTCGAGCCGGCGCAGGGTCGGGTCGAGGGTGGCGAACAGCTGGTCCGCAGCGTACACCTCGGACTCGGTCAGGGCGTTGAACAGTGTGGACTTGCCGGCGTTGGTGTAACCCACCAGCGACACGGACGGAATATCCGCACGCTTGCGCCCACGCCGCGCCTGCTCGCGCTGGCTGCGCACTTTCTCCAGGCGTGACTTGATCTGGCGTATGCGCACCCGCAACAGTCGGCGGTCGGTTTCGAGCTGCGTTTCACCCGGGCCGCGCAGGCCGATACCACCTTTCTGTCGCTCAAGGTGAGTCCAGCCGCGCACCAGCCGCGTGCTCATGTGCTCCAGCTGGGCCAGTTCGACCTGCAGCTTGCCTTCATGGGTACGCGCCCGTTGGGCGAAGATATCGAGGATCAGCCCGGTACGGTCGAGCACACGACACTCGAACACACGTTCAAGGTTGCGCTCCTGACTGGGCGTGAGGGTGTGATTGAAAATCACCAGGTCTACCTGCTCGGCATGGACCAGGTCGTGCAATTCCTCGACCTTGCCACTGCCAATCAGGTATTTGGCGGAAGGCTGATGCCTTGTCACCGTGACCAGCGAGACGATGTCGGCACCGGCCGACAATGCCAACTCCTGAAACTCCTGCGGGTCTTCGCGCGCCTCAGGGTTCTGACCTTCCAAGTGAACGAGCAACGCTCGCTCACCACCACCGTGGCGCTCAAAGAACAATGCAGGCTCCTATCAGGCGTTGCCTGGCTCGCTGTCGCCGTGCTCGCCATCGGTCGGGCTTGGCAGGCGGACCGGACGGGCCGGAACCACGGTCGAAATGGCGTGCTTGTAGACCATCTGGCTGACGGTGTTCTTCAGCAGAACCACGAACTGGTCGAACGATTCGATCGAACCCTGCAGCTTGATACCGTTGACCAGGTAGATGGATACCGGGACCTTTTCTTTTCTCAAGGTGTTCAAGTAAGGGTCTTGTAGCGAATGCCCTTTTGACATATGCCGCACTCCTGTAAGGATAAATAATAGAAAATCAATAAAATCGATAAATTAGGCCGCCCCTTCGCAAGAATAGACGGCAATCAGCAGGGACTCAGCTCAATATGGAGATGGCCCCAAGGTATTTCAAGGTGCGGGACAGATTGTCGCAGGCCAGGCTGTCAAGCCAGTGCACTTCAGGCCAGCCACGCAACCAGGTGAACTGCCGTTTGGCCAGCTGCCGAGTAGCAATGATACCGCGTTCACGCATCTCATTCTCAGTCAGCTTGCCGTCCAGGTAATCCCAGACTTGCCGATAACCCACTGCCCGTATAGACGGCAGCCCGGCGTGCAAGTCACTTCTGGCTCGCAGCGATCGGACCTCCTCAACGAAGCCCTGTTCCAGCATCTGCGAAAATCGTAACGCAATTCGCTGATGCAAAATGTGACGATCTGTAGGAGCAATCGCCAAACTGGCGACAGTATAGGGCAAATGTCCGCCAGCGCCTGCGTCTGCGCCGCGACTTTCCGCGAATTGACGTTGACGATGGGCCGTCATGCTCTCGCCGCTCACCCGGTATACCTCCAGCGCCCGGATCAGCCGCTGCGGGTCGTTGGGGTGGATGCGCGCCGCCGACACCGGGTCGACCTCGGCCAGTTGACGGTGCAACTCGGCCAGCCCCAAGGCTTCGGCCTGGGCTTCCAGCTCGGCGCGCACTGCGGCATCGGCCGCCGGCATGTCGGCCAGGCCATCGATCAACGCCTTGTAATAGAGCATGGTGCCGCCGACCAGCAACGGGATCTTGCCGCGCGCAGTGATCTCGGCCATGGCCTCCAAGGCATCGGCACGGAACTGTGCGGCCGAATAGCTCTCGGCCGGGTCACGAATGTCGATCAGCCGGTGCGGGTGGGCGGCGAGGATTTCTTTCGAGGGTTTGGCCGAGCCGATGTCCATGCCCCGGTAGACCAGTGCCGAATCGACGCTGATCAGTTCACAGGGCAGCACTTTGGTCAGCTCGATGGCCAGGTCGGTCTTGCCGGCCGCCGTCGGGCCCATCAGGAATATTGCAGGGGGCTTGCTGCTCATTTCATCGACCGCGCAGGAAGAGTTTGTCCAGGTCGTCCAGGCCCATCTGGGTCCAGGTGGGACGGCCATGGTTGCACTGGCCGCTGCGCTCGGTGTTTTCCATGTCGCGCAGCAGGGCGTTCATCTCGGGAATTGCCAGGCGCCGGTTGGCGCGCACGGCGCCATGGCAGGCCATGGTACCGAGCAGTTCGTTGAGGTGCGCCTGAATACGGTCGCTGGTGCCGTATTCCATCAAGTCGGCCAGCACGTCCTGCACCAGGCGGTTGGCCTCGGCCTGCTTGAGCAAGGCCGGGATCTGGCGAACCGCCAAGGTCTCGGGGCCCAGGCGTTGCAATTCGAAGCCCAGGCGCTGGAACCACTGAGCATGCTCTTCGGCACAGTCGGCCTCACGCTGGCTCAGGGCCAGGGTTTCCGGCACCAGCAGCGGCTGGCCACTGAGGCCCTCGCTGGCCATGGCCACCTTGAGCCGCTCGTACATGATCCGCTCATGGGCGGCGTGCATGTCCACCAGCACCAGGCCGACGGCATTCTCGGCCAGGATGTAGATACCCTTGAGCTGCGCCAGCGCGTAGCCAAGCGGGGGAATGTCACCTTGGCTTTCGGGCAAGGCCGTCGCAGCTGCGGCACCGTTGTCCAACGGCTTGTAGAACTCGCGATACACCGCCTGCGCCTCGGCGGCCGGCAGCGGCTGCGAAGGACGCGGGGTGTACTGGTACTGGTAACCGGCGCCACTGCCGCCATTGGAAAATGACTGTTGCGGGGCTCGCGGCTGTTCGAGCACCGGCGAGGCCAGGCGCATTTCACCCTGGGGGCCGAACTCACCAGCCTGCTGGCCAGTGGGGCGAGCCAGCTCGGGCACGGCGGCAGGCGCGGCCAGTTGGTCTTCCGGGCGAACATCAGCCAGGGCTCGGTGCAAAGTGCCATACAGGAAATCGTGCACCGAGCGCCCTTCGCGGAAGCGCACTTCATGCTTGGTCGGGTGCACGTTCACATCGACGCCGTTGGGCTCCAGCTCCAGGAACAGCACGAACGTGGGGTGACGACCATTGAACAACACATCGCGGTAGGCCTGGCGCACGGCGTGGGCGACCAGCTTGTCGCGCACCGCGCGGCCGTTGACGAAGAAGTACTGCAAGTCGGCCTGGCTGCGCGAGAACGTCGGCAGGCCAACCCAGCCCCACAGGCGCAGGCCGTTGCGCTCGACGTCGATCGGCAGCGCCTGCTCCATGAAGCCAGGGCCGCAGATGGCACCCACCCGCCGTGCACGGGCGGTTTCGTCGTGAGCCTCGTGCAGGCTGAGGATGCTCTTGCCGTTGTGGCGCAGGTGGAAGCCGACATCGAAACGCGCCAGCGCCAGCCGGCGGATCACTTCCTGCAGGTGGTCGAATTCGGTTTTTTCGGCCTTGAGGAACTTGCGCCGGGCCGGGGTATTGAAGAACAGGTCGCGCACTTCCACCGAGGTCCCGACCGGGTGCGCCGCTGGCTGCACCCGTGGGGTCATGTCGCGGCCTTCGGTTTCCACCTGCCAGGCCTCGCTGGCACTGGCAGTACGGGAGGTCATGGTCAAACGCGCCACCGAGCTGATCGAGGCCAGCGCCTCGCCACGGAAGCCCAGGCTCATGACGCCTTCCAGGTCCTCAAGCTCACGAATCTTGCTGGTGGCGTGACGCGCCAGGGCCAGCGGCAGGTCATCGGCAGAAATACCGCTGCCATCGTCCCGTACCTTCAGCAGCTTGACGCCGCCCTGCTCCACTTCCACATCGATGCGCCGGGCACCGGAGTCCAGGCTGTTTTCCAGCAATTCCTTGGCGACAGAAGCCGGCCGCTCGACAACCTCGCCGGCGGCAATCTGGTTGGCCAGCCGCGGGCTAAGCAGCTGAATGCGCGAACCGCCGCTCATTATTGCGCCGCCAGGGTCGTGGCGGGTACATCAAGGCGTTGGCCGACCTTCAGCTCATCGGTCTTGAGGCTGTTGGTGCTGCGCAGGCTGGCCACGCTGACCTGGTAGCGTACAGCCAGCATCGCCAGGGTTTCGCCAGGCCGGACGGTGTGCTCACGCGGCCCAGCCGCAATCTTGCCGGTGTCGCGCAGCCAGGCGATATAAGTGCCTGGCGGCGGGTTCTGCTGGAAGTACTGGCGTACACCGGTGTGGATCGAGCGGGCCAGGGCTTGCTGGTGGCTCGCAGTGGCCAGCTTGGCGGCTTCGTTGTTGTTCGAAATGAACCCGGTTTCAACCAGGATCGACGGAATATCCGGCGACTTCAGCACCATGAAGCCGGCCTGTTCCACGCGCTGTTTGTGCAGCGAGGTGACACGCCCCATGTTGCCCAGCACTTTCTGCCCCACATTGAGGCTGGAGCTGAGCGTGGCGGTCATGGAGAGGTCGAGCAGCACCCCCGCGAGCATACGGTCCTTGTCGTCGAGGCTGACGTTACCCGCACCACCGATCAGGTCGGAGCGGTTTTCCGTGTCGGCCAGCCAGCGCGCAGTCTCGGAAGTGGCGCCGCGGTCGGACAGGGCAAATACCGAGGCGCCAAAGGCCGCACGCGACGGCGCGGCGTCGGCGTGGATCGAAATGAACAGGTCGGCGCCCTTCTTGCGGGCGATTTCCGTGCGTTTACGCAGTGGAATGAAGTAGTCGCCAGTGCGGGTCAGCTCCGCCCGGAAGCCGCGTTCGCTGTTGATCTGGCGCTGCAGTTCCTTGGCGATCTGCAGCACGATGTCTTTTTCATGCTGGCCACGCGAACCGGATGCACCGGGGTCTTCGCCACCGTGACCGGCATCGATGGCCACAACGATTTCACGCTTGCCGCTCGGCACCGGTGGCAGCTTGATGGCAGGCTGGGCCGGGCTTACCGGCACCGCAGGCGTGGTCGCAGGTGTTTGTACCGGGGTCGGGGTAGGAGGTGGCGCGCTGGCTGCAATGGCGTCGGCTTCCTGGTCGTACAGGTCGACCACCAGGCGATTGCCGTACTGGGCATTGGGCGCCAAGGTGAAGCTTTTTGGGGTAACCGACTTTTTCAGGTCGACCACCACGCGCAGGTCGGTCGGGGTACGTTGTGCCGAACGCACGCTGCTGATCGGCGTATTGGAGGTGGCCACGTTCAATGGCGCGGCCAGGGTCGCACCATTGATGTCGATAACCAGACGATCCGGTGCGCTCAAGGTGAAGACGCTGTGCTGCACGGGGCCAGACAGGTCGAAGACCAGCCGCGTGTTGTCTGGCGCGCGCCACAGGCGCATGCTCTTGACTTGTGTGACGGCCAGAGCGTCAACGGTCACCGTTGTCAGCAGCAGCCCAACGATGGCGACCAGTGCGCGTATGCGCATACCTACCCCACTTACTGTTTATAGTGTTCGGCCAGTGCCACGCACCAGGCCTCGCCGCGAGCCCCCTGCGGCGAAAGGATCAGCGAGCGTCCGCCCGCTTGGGGGCTTATGGTAATGGTCAGGTCAGGCTTTGGCAAAACGCCCGCACCCTTTTGTGGCCACTCGAACAGGCACAGCGGGTCGCCCTCGAAATAATCACGAATACCCATGAACTCAAGCTCCTCCGGGTCGACCAGGCGATACAGGTCGAAGTGAAAGGCTCGGACCTCGCCGATTTCGTAGGGTTCGACCACGGTAAAGGTCGGGCTTTTCACTGCACCAGTATGGCCCAGGCCACGGATCAGCCCCCGGGAAAGCGTAGTCTTGCCCGCCCCCAGGTCGCCTTCAAGAAAGATCACGCCGCGACCACCGGTCACCTCGGCCATTTTTGCACCGAAGTCGACCGTGGCCGCTTCATCGGCCAGAAACAGATTTAAGCCAGACACGCAGAATGCTCCTCCAACAACTCACGAATGACCGGCGCCAGATCACTGGCCGCCAGGCCTCTACCTTTTACCCCCAGACGCTCGCCCGCACAGGCGTGCAGCCATGTTCCCAAGCAACCCGCGCTCCAGGCGTCCAGGCCTTGGGCCAACAGTGCCGCCAGCACGCCGGTCAGCACGTCGCCCAGCCCGGCGCCAGCCATCGCCGGGTGGCCGCGCTCGCATAGCGCCAGTTGCCCGGCCGGTGCGGCCACCAGGGTGCCGGCACCTTTGAGTACGCAGACGCTGTTGTAACGGCGCGCCAACTTGCGCGCAGCCCCTGGGCGGTCGGCCTGCACGGCCTCGGTGGAAATGCCCAGCAGCCGCGCCGCCTCCCCCGGGTGAGGGGTGAGGATACTGCCACTGGGCAAGGCCAGCGGGGTGCGCGCCAGCAAATTCAGGGCATCGGCATCCCACACCTGCGGCCGCTCGGCGTTGGCCACCGCCGACAACAGGCTGCGGCCCCACGCCGCCTGCCCGAGGCCCGGACCGACCACCAGCACCGAGGCGCGCTCCAGCACGCCCATCAGCTGGTTGGCCGAACTGGCGCCAAGGCACATGACTTCGGGCAGGCGCGCCAGGCTGGCCGCTACATGCTCCGGCCGGGTTGCCACGCTGACCAGCCCGGCCCCGCAACGCAGGGCGGCTTCGGCACTGAGCAATACGGCGCCACCCGTGCCGAGGTCGCCACCGACCACCAGCACATGGCCAAAGTCACCTTTATGGGCAAGCGCGTGGCGTGCCGGCAGGTGCGCCACGGTCACGCTGCTGAGCAATTGAGGGGCATTGCTGGGGTGTTTGGTCTGCGGCATGGGGTCAAAGGCTCCAATGTCTGGCAGAATTATACGCACCTGAGCCCGTATTGCCTTGCCCATCCATGTCCGCCTCTACACCTGACCTCGCCCAACTGGCCCAATCGATCAAGATTTGGGGCCAGGAACTCGGTTTTGCCCATGTTGGCATCGCCGGGGTTGACCTTGGCGAACACGAACACCACCTGCAGCGCTGGCTCGACGCCGGCTACCAGGGCGAAATGGAATACCTGGGCGCCCACGGCAGCAAAAGGTCACACCCCGACCAGCTGATCCCCGGCACGGTACGCGTGGTCTCGCTGCGCATGGACTACCTGCCTGGCGACACACAAATGGCGCAGCGCCTGGCACAACCAGAAAAGGCCTACATTTCGCGCTATGCGCTGGGCCGGGACTACCACAAACTGGTGCGCAAGCGCGTGCAGTTCCTTGCCGATCGTATTCAGGAAGCCATCGGCCCGTTCGGGTACCGCGCCTTCGTCGACAGCGCCCCGGTGCTGGAAAAGGCCTTGGCCGAACAGGCCGGGCTGGGCTGGATCGGCAAGAACACGCTGTTGCTCAACCGCAAGGCCGGTAGCTATTTCTTCCTTGCCGAACTGTTTGTCGACCTGCCGTTGCCGGTGGACGAAGCCACCACCAGCGAGCACTGCGGGCGGTGCCAGGCCTGCCTGGACATCTGCCCGACCCAGGCGTTTGTCGGGCCCTATGTGCTGGATGCACGGCGCTGCATCTCGTACCTGACCATCGAGCTGAGGGGCGCGATCCCTGTCGAGCTGCGCGCGAAGATGGGCAACCGGGTGTTCGGTTGCGACGACTGCCAGATCGTCTGCCCCTGGAACCGCTTCGCCAAGCACAGCCAGGAGCAGGATTTCCAGCCACGGCACGGGCTGGAGAATGCCGAGTTGGCGGAAATGTTCCTGTGGGATGAACGCACCTTCCTGCGCAAGACCGAAGGTGGGCCGTTGCGGCGGGCGGGGTATGAACGGTTCTTGCGCAACCTGGCGGTGGGGTTGGGCAATGCGCCGTCCACGATTCCAGTGATAGAGGCACTGAAGGCGCGGCGTGAAGATGCATCTGAGCTGGTACGCGAGCACGTTGAATGGGCGCTGGCCCGACACGACATTCAGTAGCTGGGGCCGCGGCGCGGCCCAGAATTCACTGCTGGTCGTTGTAGTGGAACTTGGGCATTTCCCAGTGGAAGCGAATCGCCAACAGGCGCAGCAGGAAACCGCCAAACAAGGTCAGCAGCATCGCCTGCTCCGCCGGCACCTTGAAATACACGCAGCCCAGATAGAACCACGCCGCCGCGAACGACACGCTGGCATACAGTTCGCGACGGAACACCAGCGGGATGTCGTTGCAGAAGATATCCCGCAGGATGCCGCCAAACACCCCGGTGATCACCCCGCTGATGGACGCCACCAGCATGCCCTGCCCCATTTCCAGCGCCGTCATGCAGCCAATCAGGGTAAACGCCACCAGCCCCAGGGCATCGAGCACCAGAAACAGCGAGCGCAGGCGGCGCATCATCGGCGCAATGAAAATAGTCAGCAGCGCCGCAAAGCTGGTCAACACCAGGTACTCGGGGTGCTTCACCCAGGTCAGCGGGTAGTGCCCGAGCAGCACATCACGCACCGAGCCGCCCCCCAGGGCGGTGACGCAGGCAATCAGCACCACGCCGAACCAGTCCATGCCGCGACGCCCGGCAGACAGCGCGCCAGTCATGGCTTCGGCGGTGATGGCAACGAGATAGAGCATCAACAACATGGTGCGGGTCCGTGCAGGAAAGGCGCGCAGTCTAACCAGTTGCCCAAGGCACCAAAAGGGGGCGCAGACACAATATCTGCGCCGTTTCGGATCACAGCTTGATGAAGTGCTCGCGGTAGTGACGCAGTTCGGCGATCGACTCGCGAATATCGTCCAGCGCCAGGTGGGTATTGCCCTTCTTGAAGCTGTCACGCACATTCGGCGCCCAGCGCGCGGCCAGCTCCTTCAGAGTGGAAACATCCAGGTTGCGATAGTGGAAGTAGTTTTCCAGGTTGCGCATGTGACGGTAGAGGAAACGGCGGTCCTGGCAGATGCTGTTGCCGCAGATCGGCGACTTGCCTTTGGGTACCCACTGTTCAAGGAAGGCGATGGTCTGCGCCTCGGCTTCAGCCATGCTGACCTTGCTCTCGCGCACGCGCTGGGTCAGGCCCGAAGCGCCATGGGTGCGGGTGTTCCACTCATCCATACGCGCCAGCACGTCGTCACTGTGGTGGATGGCGATCACCGGCCCTTCGGCCAGGGTGTTCAGCTCGCTGTCGGTGACGATGGTTGCCATTTCGATGATGACGTCGCTGTCTGGATCCAGGCCGGTCATTTCCAGGTCGATCCAGATCAGGTTCTGTGGGTTTTGCATGCAGGGGCTCCTCGTATAGCCCGTCATAGTAGCCTAGTGGCCCAGGCACGCCCATTCACCGCTCAAAGGTTAGCGGAATAGTCCAGCGCCTGGCGTGCTAAACTGCCTGCCGTTTTCAATGCCCCACCCCGGGCCTTTCTCACGGTACCTTCATGGCCAAACGCCAGCTCAATCGCCGCCAGAACTGGCGGATCGAAAAAATCCAGGGCGAGCGCGCCGCTCGTGCAGCCAAACGCGAGCAGCATGCGCTGCAGGAACTGGAGGGAGGCGACCTGGGGCCGGAGCAACTGGGCCTGGTGATCGCGCACTTCGGCGTGCAGGTAGAAGTAGAAGCCCAGGATGGCGAAGGCGCAGGCCAGGTATTCCGCTGCCACCTGCGCGCCAACCTGCCGGCGCTGGTTACCGGCGACCGCGTCGTGTGGCGGGCGGGCAACCAGGGCATTGGTGTGATCGTGGCGCAGATGCCTCGCAGCACCGAGCTTTGCCGGCCGAACAACCACGGCCAGCTGAAACCGGTGGCGGCCAACGTCGACCTGATCGTGATTGTCTTTGCCCCGGCCCCGGAGCCACACCCGAACCTGATCGACCGCTACCTGGTAGCTGCCGAGCACGCCGGCCTGCGCCCGCTGCTGCTGCTGAACAAAGCCGACCTGATCAACGACGAGAACGGCCCCGGCCTGCATGCACTGCTGGAGGTCTACCGCGAACTGGGCTACCCGCTGCTGGAAGTATCGGCACACCAGGGTGACGGCATGCAGCGCCTGCAACAGCAACTCGACGGTCACATCAGCGTGTTCGTCGGCCAGTCGGGGGTGGGCAAGTCATCGCTGGTCAACAGCCTGCTGCCAGACGCTGGCACTCGCGTCGGCGACCTGTCGGAATGGTCGGGCCAAGGCACTCACACCACCACCACGGCGCGGCTGTACCACTTCCCGAACGGCGGCGACCTGATCGACTCGCCGGGTATTCGTGAGTTCGGCCTTGGCCACGTCAGCCGCGACGACGTGGAAGATGGCTTCATCGAGTTCCGTGACCTGTTCGGTACATGCCGTTTCCGCGACTGCAAGCATGACCGAGAACCGGGCTGTGCGTTGCTCAAGGCCCTGGACGAGGGGCGTATCAAGCCGCAGCGCATGAACAGCTACCGCTCGATCATCGCCAGCCTCACAGAAGACAGCTACTGACTGGGCGGCGGGCCAGAGCAATCTGTAGGATTTATTACCGAGCCGTGTAGGACGGCTCTGGTTTCGCCGTCATCTATTGCCCACACGTCCGCTTTCCCTGATGGTCATGGCTTCTATCAGGGAGGGTAACCGCCATGCCGGTTCTTATCAGCTACCGCCACGAAGTGCGGCTCGACGCCTTTATTCTCAACGAGCGCCTGCTGCTCGAAGGCATCCCCACCCAAGTGGTGCAGTTGGACTGCGACGGGCAAACCCATGACGACCTGTATGGCAGTTTCTGCCAGCAGATGAACGATGCCACCCACTGGATCGGAGTATTGCCGACCGATACCAACGACGCCTGGTGGACCGCCTGGCTGCTGGGGGCGGCAGCGATTACCTGCCGGCGAGTGAGTTTCTTCCGCAAAGGTTCAGGCGCACTGCCGGTTTGCCTGAGCAAATGGCCGGCCATGCGCGAACGTACGCATATCGACCTGTTCGTGCGGGCTTATCATGACGAACGCATGTTCGAGCGAGCCATGACACTGCCGCCGGGGCGCGGCTCTTGCACTGACAGGGATAATGCAGCCTTCTTTCATGCTGATCTCAAGGCCAAGATCAGGCGGGGGTTCTGACGGAGATGCAGCCGCAAACACCGGCTACGCCGGTGATCGCGAACCCCCTGGATGTTGAGCAAGACAGTTGTGCCCGCGAAATGCCGGGCTTACTGGTCCTTGGCCTCATCCATCTTCAACGTACCATCCTCGAAGATGTTCAGTTTCTGGCGCAGTTCGCGCGGCTGCATCGGTGCCTGTTCGGCCTCGCCACCCGTCCCCGATGCAGCTGGCGCGGCCGGTGCCGAAGCCCCTGGCGCAGCGTCATTGGCTGGCGGTGCGGCAGGCGGGGCGGCCGGTGCCTCCGGCGCTCCCTGCTCACCCTCGATGTTGCGCTGGGCCTTCTTGGTCAGCACGATGATGTCGATGCGGCGGTTGACCGGGTTGAACGGGTCCTTGCGGTCGAACAGCGACGACGAGGCGTAGCCCACCACCCGCGCCACCTGGCCGTCCGGGTAACCACCGGCCACCAGCGCACGACGTGCGGCGTTGGCGCGGTTGGCCGACAGCTCCCAGTTACCGAACTCGCCGGTGCCGGCATACGGCTTGGCATCGGTGTGGCCGCTGATGCTGATCTTGTTCGGCACCGCCTTGATGGTGTCGGCCATGGCCAGCAGGATGTCTTCGAAGTACGGCTGCAGGCGCGCACTGCCAATGTCGAACATTGGCCGGTTCTCGGCGTCCATGATCTGGATACGCAGGCCGTCCTGGGTGATCTCGAACAGAATCTGGTCCTTGAACTTCTGCAACTGCGGGTTCTCTTCCACCTTGTTCTGCAGTTCTTGCAGCAGCAGTTCCAGGCGCTCACGCTCCACCTGCTCGGCCATGGTCTCGACCTGGTCCTTGCTCAGTTGGGTGGTGGACTCTTGCGTCGGTTCGGCCTTCACTTCCGGGTTGATGGTCTTTTCCGGTGCCAGCTCAGGCGAGCCGCCCAGGTCGATGACGTAGGGCGTGCCGCTTTCCGAAAAGCCGATCGGGTCTTTGAAGTAGCCGGCAATAGCGATCTTCTGTTCTGGCGTGGCCGTGGACATCAGCCACAGCACCAGGAAGAACGCCATCATCGCCGTGGCGAAGTCGGCGAAGGCGATTTTCCAGGCGCCGCCGTGGTGGCCGCCGCCAAAGCGCTTGACGCGCTTGACGATAATGGGCTGGTTGTTTTCCATGACTCAGCGACCGCGAACCGCTTGTTCCAGTTCGGCGAAGCTTGGGCGGTGCTTGGGGTACAGCACCTTGCGCCCGAACTCGACCGCCAACGAAGGCGGCATGCCCGAGGCAGAGGCCACCAGCGAAGCCTTGATCGATTCGTACAGGTTCAGCTCTTCCTTGGCGTCGTGCTCCAGGCACTTGGCCAACGGGCCGAAGAAGCCGTAGGCCGCCAGAATACCGAAGAAGGTACCGACCAGCGCCGCACCCACGTGCATGCCGATGGCCGCCTGGTCACCTTCGCCCAGCGAGGCCATGGTCACCACGATACCCAGTACCGCCGCGACGATGCCGAAGCCCGGCATGCCGTCGGCGATGCCGGTCACCGCGTGCGACGGGTGCTCCAGCTCTTCTTTCATGCTCAGCAGTTCCATGTCGAACAGGCCCTCGAGCTCGTGCGGGGCCATGTTGCCGGTAGACATGATGCGCAGGTAGTCGCAGACGAACGCAGTCATGCGTTCATCGGCCAGTACCGTCGGGTACTTGGCGAAAATCGGGCTGGCGGCGGCGTCCTCGATGTCGGCCTCGATGGCCATCATGCCTTCGCGACGGCTCTTGTTGAGGATCTCGTACACCAGGCCCAACACCTCCAGATAGAAGGCATGACTGAAGCGCGAGCCGAACATTTTCATCGACTTCTTGATGACGTGCATGGTCATGTGGCCAGGGTTGGCCTGCAGGAACGCACCAAAGGCCGCACCGCCAATGATCAGTACTTCGAACGGCTGGATCAGCGCTGCGATTTTGCCGTGGGAGAGCACGTAGCCGCCGAGCACGCTCGCGAATACGACGATGATGCCGATAATTTTAGCCATAGGTTCAAAGCACTTGCTGTCGTGGTCAGGGGAAGAGACGGGAGCTTTAAAACTCTTCTTCTACTTATCGGCAGAACTGCGCCAGACTATAGCCACTCAATGCGAAAAGCCAGTTCGGACTGATGTCAAAATGCCAATTGAAACCAAGGTGCCCGCTCAGGCCCCGCGTACGTTAGAGGCCTGGGTAAAGCTGCTCGAGAGTGTTCGCATCCCCGTGCCGAAGCACAGCTACGACCGGGTCATGGCCGCCATAAACGATAGCCGCCGCTCGCTGCGCGATATCGCCGAACTGATGCAGGACAGCCCGGCACTGGTGCTGTCGGTGATGCGCGAAGCCAATCACCCCACCAATGCCAGCCTGGCCGAGCCCGCCGAAAGCCTGGAAGTCGCACTCAACCGTCTGGGCCTGGAGCGCAGCGAACAGCTGCTCAGACGCCTGCCAGCGTTGCCTGTGGAAGAAATCCCGCCGGTACTGTGCCAGTTCCAGATGATCAGCCAGCACGCCGCACAGCAGGCCAGCGGTCTGTTCGCCAGCCGCCTGGCACGGCTCTGGCAAGAAATTCACTGGGGCAGCCTGCTGTTCCTTTCGCCACTGTGGCCGCTGGCGCTGGCCTACCCCAAGTTGCTCGATACCTGGGAGTTGCGGGTAATCCACAAGGGGGAGGACGCAGCAGGGGTGGAGGAAGAACTGTTTGGCGTGCGCATCATGGCGCTGTGCCAGACCATGGCCGAGTACTGGCGCCTGCCACAATGGGTCACCCAGGGTTACCGCCTGCTGCTGGAAGAACGCGATCAACTGGCCCAGGTGCTGAACATCGCCCGCGACGAAGACCTGCTCAGCCAGCAGCACCGCCTGGACGCCGAGCCCGGCCTGCGGCGCTGGTTCAACCAGCCGGCCAATACCGTGTTGCTGGCCAACAACCTGGCCCTGGCAGCACAGGTCGGCTGGGACAACCCACACTTGCTGCGCTGGCAACTGCTGACTGCGTTGTACCTGCAGACCTCGCTGGAAGACGTGCAGCAGCAGGTGCACCAGCAGGCCGCTGCCAGCGCCCGCCGCCACGCCCGACATGCCTTGTTCCATCCGGCAGAAGCGTTGATCTGGCCGTGGCACCAACGCCGCCCGCACCCGGACATGCTGGCCCCGCCACCGCCCAGCAGCGACGACCTGGCACGCTGGCGCACACTGTGCCAGGACCTGCTGGCCCAACCCAGCCCGTTCACCAACACCGTGCACCTGGCCACCCAGGCCCGCGAGGCCCTGCTGGCCTGCGGCATGCAACGCATCATGCTGTTGAGCCTGGACAAGGCCAGTGACTACCTGCGCGTACAGCAGATTGCCGGCCTGCCCAAGGAAGCCGGGGCTTTGGCCCTGCAGGTGTCGCAGAACAAGCTGCTGCAAAAGCTGATGAGCCAGGCTGGGCAACTGCGCATAACCCCGGAAAACCACAGCCAGTTTTCGGCCCTGCTGCCCGCCCCGCTGCGTGCCTTGTTCCGCAGCGAGCATGTACTGCTGCGTTCATTGGCGGTGAACGACCAGGTGCTGATGCTGCTGGTGGCCGACCAGGGCTGTCGGCCCTTGGCCGATATCAGCGTGCAAGCTGTCGGCAAGACCGCGCAATGCATCGAGCGCGCCCTGTCGGTGTTTGCCAACCGCAAGGGCTGAGCCTTGCGCTACAATCGCCCCTCTTTCCACACTGGAGACCGTGGATGACTGACTTTTCCGGCCTGCCCCTGGTGATCGAAGCTGCAGACCTGCTGCCACGCCTGGATTCGCCGCAGCTGATCCTGGTCGACCTGAGCAGCGCCAACCGCTATGTCAGCGGGCATATCCCCGGCGCACGCTTTGTCGAAGGCAAGCGCACCCAGCTTGGCCAGCCACCCGCGCCCGGCCTGCTGCCGGCCCTGGGCGAACTGGAAAAACTGTTCAGCGAACTCGGCCATCGCGACGACGCCGTGTATGTGGTGTACGACGATGAAGGCGGCGGCTGGGCGGGGCGTTTCATCTGGCTGCTCGATGTGATCGGGCACAAGGGCTACCACTACCTCAATGGCGGTATCCAGGCCTGGCCGGCAGATACGCTGTCCACTGAAGTGCCCGCCAGCGGCAACACCCCGGTACGCCTGCGTATCGACAGCGCCCCCACGGCCACGCGCGAGTACCTGCAAAGCCGCCTGGGCGCCGATGACCTGGTCATCTGGGACGCGCGCGGCCCGCAGGAATTCAGTGGCGAGAAAGTGCTGGCAGCCAAGGGCGGCCACATCCCCGGTGCGATCAACTTCGAGTGGACCGCCGGCATGGACCTCAACGACCACCTGCGCATTCGCCAGGACATCGCCGACGTCCTGCTGGAGCTGGGCATCACACCGGACAAGGAAGTGATCACCCATTGCCAGACCCACCGCCGCTCCGGCTTCACTTATCTGGTGGCCAAGGCCCTCGGCTACCCACGCGTCAAGGCTTACGCCGGCTCGTGGAGCGAATGGGGCAACCACCCGGACACGCCTGTAGAAGTTTAAGGAACCTGCATGAAATCCCGTTTGTTCATCATCAGCCAGTACCTGCTGCCGCACCACCTGCTGTCGCGACTGGCCGGCTGCGTCGCCGAGTGCCGCGCACGCTGGTTCAAAAATGCCTTCACTGCCTGGTTCGCCAAGCGCTATCAGGTCAACATGAGCGAAGCGCTGGTCGAAGACCTGAGCGCGTACGAGCATTTCAACGCGTTCTTCACCCGCGCCCTGAAGCCAGGCGCCCGCCCGCTGGACGAAACCCCGGGCGCCATCCTGTGCCCGGCCGACGGTGCTGTCAGCCAGCTCGGCCCGATCGAGCACGGCCGCATCTTCCAGGCCAAAGGCCACGGTTTCAGCGCGCAAGAGCTGCTGGGCGGTGACCCGGCCATGGCCGCGCCGTTCATGGGCGGCGAGTTCGCCACCATTTACCTGTCGCCCAAGGACTACCACCGCGTGCACATGCCGCTGGCCGGCACCCTGCGTGAAATGGTCTATGTGCCGGGCCGCCTGTTCTCGGTCAACCAGACCACCGCAGAGAACGTTCCCGAGCTGTTCGCTCGCAACGAGCGTGTGGTCTGCCTGTTCGATACCGAACGTGGGCCAATGGCTGTGGTGCTGGTTGGCGCGATGATCGTTGCCTCGATCGAAACCGTATGGGCCGGGCTGGTCACGCCGCCAAAGCGTGAGCTGAAAACCTTCCGTTACGACGAAGCCAGCCGCGCGCCGATCCATCTGGAAAAGGGCGCCGAGCTGGGCCGCTTCAAGCTGGGCTCGACCGCCATCGTGCTGTTCGGGCCGGAGCAGGTGAGGTGGGCTGAAAGCCTGGGTGCTGGTTCTGCAGTGCGCATGGGGCAACTGCTGGCAGAGCCTGTACAGGCTTGACTGCGGTTTTTGCTTTGAAGTGGCTGGCGCGGTTTATTTAGCGCCTGTGAGATCGAGCGCCACCCGCGCGGCGCTCGATCTCACAGGCACTGAAGATACAACGACAAACTAGCCGCGCGCGTCGCGGTCGCGTAGGCCCAGCAGGTACAGCACGCCATCCAACCCCAGGGTAGAAATAGCCTGCTTGGCCGATTGGCGCACCAGCGGCTTGGCACGGAACGCGACACCCAGCCCAGCCAGCGACAGCATCGGCAGGTCGTTGGCACCATCCCCCACGGCAATGGTCTGCTCCAGCTGCAAGCCTTCTTCGTTGGCCAGCTTTTGCAACAGCTCGGCTTTGCGCTGGGCGTCGACGATCGGCTCTACCGCCACCCCGGTCACCTTGCCATCGACCACTTCCAGCTCGTTGGCGAACACATAGTCGATACCCAGGCGCGCCTGCACCTGGCGGGCGAAGTAGGTAAAGCCACCGGACAGGATCGCAGTCTTGTAACCCAGGCGCTTGAGCTCGGCGAACAGGTTTTCGGCACCCTCGGTCAGGCGCAGCGAGGCACCGATTTCGTCCAGCACCCCCACATCCAGGCCCTTGAGCAGCGCCATGCGCTCCTTGAAACTGGCGCGGAAATCCAGCTCCCCGCGCATGGCACGCTCGGTGATCGCCGCGACCTGCTCGCCCACACCGGCCGCCTTGGCCAGCTCGTCGATGACTTCAGCCTCAATCAGCGTGGAATCCATGTCGAACACCGCCAGGCGGCGGTTGCGGCGGAACAGGTCGTCTTTCTGGAAGGCGATGTCGATGCTCAGCGCTTCAGCCAAGGCAAAGAAATCGGCACGCAGGGCCTGGGCATCGCTCGGTACGCCGCGCACGGAAATCTCGACGGCTGCCTTGCCCTTGTCGGTTTCGGCATCCAGCGCCACACGGGCCGACAGGCGCTCGATGCGCTCGATGGTCAGGCCGTACTGGCTGATCACCGCACTCACCCGCTGCAACTGCTCGGGGGTGATCTTGCGGCTGAGCAGCGTAACGATGTGGCGCGCTTCGCCATGGCCATCGGCCCAGTGCTGGTAATCCGCCTCGGAAATAGGGGTGTAGCGGGCCTGCAGGTTCAGCTCGTGGGCCTTGGCCTGCACGCTTTGCAGCAGGGCAGTCGCCACTTCGTTGTCCGGGATATCGACCAGGATGCCAAACGACAAGGTGCCGTGCATGACCGCCAGGCCGATGTCGAGGATACTCACACCGCCCTGCAGCAGGACGCCGGTGATAGCCGCAGTGAGACCGGGACGGTCCTCACCGGTGATGTTGATCAGGACGATTTCGCGCACAACCTGGCTCCGACTTCGATGAAAAATGCGCATTCTACCGATTTTCCATGACCATCGGGCGCCAACGATACTTTGCCGACAAAACCCGGCTCGCTATACTCCCCCCACTTTCATGCCATTAAGAGCCGAGCTCAGTGAACCGGCCAACGCCAGTCAAACCAGATAACTTCTTCCTGATGATCTATCGTGCCCTGAGTCAACGTCGCGTGCCGCTGGCACTGCGCATCGCCTGCACCAACATCTTCCTGGTGGCGCTGGCGCTGGTGATCTACGCCTGCGTGATGGGCCTGCAGTTCAAGCAGGCCATGCATGAGCAGGCCGATGCCCTGGGGCAGAGCCTGACCACCCAGACTGCCACGTCGGCAACCGAGCTGCTGGTGTCGAACGACATCCTCAGCCTCAATGTGCTGCTCGGCAACCTGGTGAAAAACCCGCTGGTGGCCCATGCGGCGATCTACAGCGTGGACAACCGTATCCTCGCCGAAGCTGGCCAGCGCCCGCGCAACAGCCTGTTGGGCGAAGCCGAAGGCCTGTACCAGACCAAGATCACCTTCCAGGACGTGACAGCCGGGCAGTTGCGCATCAGCCTGGACATGAGCCAGTTCCAGCAGCCGATGTTGATCAGCCTGCAGAGCATGGGCATTCTGGCCGCGATTCTGCTGGCCCTGGCCTTGGCCCTGAGCTTGCGTCAAGGCCGCTACATCACCCTGCCGCTGCTGCAACTGCGGGTATGGCTGCGCGACCCACAGCCCTATACCCCGGCCACCGACCGCCAGGACGAGATTGGCGACATCGCCCGCCAGCTGCATGCACGCCTGGCTCCACCGCCGCCGCCAGAACCAGAGCTCGAGGAAGACGACGACGAGTCGTTTGACGACCTGCACGAAGCTGCCCCCCCCGCCAAGGCCGCGCCGCGCGCCAAGGTTGTCGCCGTGGAAGACGAGCATGACGACGAAGCCTTCGCCGGCCTGCTGGACGACGACCCTGCGCCCAAAGCCGCCGCGCTGGTCGAGTCCGATGAGCCGCAGTACAGCGCCGTACTGGCCGTGCAGCTGGGCTCGCAGGAGCAACTGCGCCGCCTGCCACGCACACGCCTGACCGAGCTGACCGAGCGCTACCGCGACTGCCTGGAGCACGCGGCCTCACTCTACGACGGCGAAACCCACACGCTCGACGATGGCAGCACCCTGGTGCTGTTCCACAGCCGCGAGTGTGGCGAAGACTATCTGACCAACGCCATTTGTTGCGGCGAGCTGTTGCGCGCCCTGGGCCATGCTCTGCAGATCGAAGTGGCCGACAGCGGCATCACCTTGCAGCTGCAACTGGGCCTGGTGCTGGGCAACGACCTGCATGGGCTGGAACTGGTTGATCTGCTGATGGCCGAGAAGGTTCAGGATGCTTTGGCACTGTCGCAGCACAGCCGCAACCTGTTGTTGGTGGAGCGGCAGATCAGCGATGACGCGCTGATTCGTCAGCGCGCCCGCATTCGTCCGATTGCCAGCCCAGAAGGCGCCTGCTGCGTAGAGCGCCTGATGGAGCCCTACCCGTCGATGCTGGAACGGCAGCTGGCGCGGATGCACGAGCGCAGGGCCTGACAGCTATGGAAGCGGCCTCTCTGTAGAGGCAAAAAAAAGCCCGCATGATCGCGGGCTTTTTCGTACCTGGCAGTTCGATCAGAACCGATAAACTTCCATATCGGTACGAATCGGGGAGGCCATCGGGATCTTGGATTTCTCCGGTGCCTTCTTCACCTGTACCGGCGCAGCGGGCTTTTTAGGCGACTCTTCGGCAATCGCCGGCTGGTTGGCCAGCGGCTTCAGCGCTGTGCTCAGCTGTTCGGCCAGCTTCTGCAGCAGTTGGCCCTGAGCCTGAACCTGCGACGATTCGCTGCCCTCGTGCGGCTGTTCGAGGTGAACGATACGGTTGTCACGCACATGGCCACGGCGGTCGAGCAGACGCCACTGGGCATCCAGTATGGCCGGCTGATCCTTGCCCGAGTCCAGGCGAGTGATCGACAACAACACCTGCACGTCCGGGCTGAAGCCCGTGGTCGCCGGTGCCAGCACAACGCGTTGGCTGTCCAGACGCCAGGCCAGTTGGCGCACCAGCAGTTGGTCGATATCCGACGAAAGGCTGCCAGCCCAACGGCCGTCGGTCGCCGCACTCAGGCTGCCATCGGCTTGACGCTGCAGAAAGGTTTCACGCTGCAGGTAATCGGCCACCGATACCGGGCCGAGCACCACGGCCATGCCCGCACTCTGCGAAGGCTGGCCAGGATCACCACTGTCGAGCTGGTACAGGGCAACCGGCTGATGCATGGTGCACCCGCCAAGGCCCAGCAGGCCAGTCATCAACAGCGCAAATGGAAGGCGCAGAAATTTCATCATCCCATCCAGGCGGCCGCCACAAGGCACACCGCAGTGATACATGTAGATTCAAACGGGCACACGACTACGTCGGCACCGCAAGGGCCATATCATCCGCGAAATAACCGTCCGACTCCAGCATTTCTGCCCGGAACGGCGCTGAAATTGCCGTTCCAGACATTTCTGGCCGTTACGCCGGCACTTCCACCTGCAACCCATCGACGCGCTGGAACCCGCGTGGCAGCTTGCTGCCGCGCCGCCCACGCTCGCCCTTGTAATGCTCCAGATCGTCCCCTTTCAAAGACAGGGTACGCTTGCCGGCCTGCAATACAAGGGTTGCACCTTCAGGAATCACGGCCAGATCGGTGACAAATTCTTCACGGCTGGCCACCCGGTCGCCGGGCACGCCAATGATCTTGTTGCCCTTGCCTTTACCCAGCTGTGGCAGGTCGCTGACCTTGAACACCAACAGGCGACCTTCGGTGGTCACCGCCGCCAGCCAGTCCTGCTCGCGGTCCGCCACCGGGCGTGGGGTCATGACCTTGGCGCCGTTGGGCAGGCTGAGCAAACCTTTGCCGGCCTTGTTCTTGGCCTGCAGGTCTTCACCTTTGACCACGAAGCCGTAGCCGGCATCCGAAGCCACCACGTACAGCGCATCGTCATCAGGCAGCAGTACGCATTCGAAAGTGGCCCCCGGTGGCGGTGTCAGGCGGCCTGTCAGCGGCTCGCCCTGGCCACGCGCCGATGGCAGGCTGTGGGCGGGCAGCGAGTAGCTGCGCCCGGTGGAATCGATCAGCACGGCAAACTGGTTGGAGCGCCCGGCCGCAGCGGCCTTGAAGCCGTCGCCAGCCTTGTAGGAAAGGCCGGTGGCGTCGATGTCATGGCCCTTGGCGCAGCGCACCCAGCCCTTCTCGGAGAGCACCACGGTGACCGGCTCGGTCGGCATCAGCTCGTTTTCCGACAGGGCCTTGGCTTCGGCGCGCTCGACAATTGGCGAACGGCGATCGTCGCCATAGGTTTCGGCATCCTTGATCAGCTCGCTGCGCACCAACTTGCGCAGTTTGGCCTCGCTGCCCAGCAGGGCCTGCAGCTTGGCTTGCTCCTTCAGCAACTCGTCCTGTTCGCCGCGGATCTTCATTTCTTCCAGGCGCGCCAACTGCCGCAGGCGGGTCTCGAGGATGTAGTCGGCCTGGATTTCGGTGAGTTCGAAGCGGGCGATCAACGCCTGCTTGGGGTGCTCCTCGGTACGGATGATGTGGATCACTTCATCCAGGTTGAGGAACGCGGTGAGCAAACCGTCCAACAGGTGCAAGCGCTTCTCGACCTTATCCAGACGGTGCTGCAAGCGGCGACGAACGGTATTGGTACGGAACTCCAGCCACTCCACCAGGATGGTTCGCAGGTTTTTCAACTGCGGCCGGCCGTCGAGGCCGATGATATTCACGTTGACCCGGTAGGTGCTCTCCAGGTCGGTGGTGGCAAACAGGTGCTGCATCAGCTCGTCGGCATCCACGCGATTGGACCGAGGGATGATGACGATACGGCACGGGTTTTCGTGGTCCGACTCGTCGCGCAGGTCGGCGACCATCGGCAGCTTCTTGGCCTGCATCTGTGCGGCGATCTGCTCCAGCACCTTGGCCCCGGAGACCTGGTGCGGCAGCGCGGTGACAACGACGTCGCCATCCTCGACGCGGTACACGGCGCGCATGCGGATCGAGCCACGGCCACTTTCGTACATTTTGAGGATTTCGGCCCGTGGCGTGACGATTTCGGCCTCGGTCGGGTAATCCGGCCCCTGGATATGCTCGCACAGCTGCTCGATGGTGGCCTTGGGCTCGTCGAGCAGGCGCACGCACGCGCTGGCTACTTCACGCAGGTTGTGCGGCGGCACGTCGGTGGCCATGCCCACGGCGATACCGGTGGTGCCATTGAGCAGGATATTGGGCAGGCGCGCCGGTAACACGGCCGGCTCCTGCAAGGTGCCGTCGAAGTTCGGCACCCAGTCCACGGTGCCCTGGCCGACTTCGCTAAGCAGCACTTCGGCGTAGCGCGACAACCGCGCTTCGGTGTAACGCATGGCGGCGAATGACTTCGGATCGTCCGGCGCACCCCAGTTGCCCTGGCCATCGACCAGGGTATAGCGGTAGCTGAACGGCTGCGCCATCAGCACCATGGCCTCGTAGCAGGCCAAGTCGCCGTGGGGATGGAACTTGCCGAGCACGTCACCGACGGTACGCGCCGACTTCTTGTGCTTGGAATCGGCATCGAGCCCCAACTCGCTCATGGCGTAGACGATGCGTCGCTGCACCGGCTTCAGGCCGTCGCCGATGTGCGGCAAGGCGCGGTCCATGATCACGTACATGGAGTAGTTGAGGTAGGCCTGTTCGGTGAAGTCAGCCAGCGAGCGGCGTTCGACACCGTCCAGGCTGAGTTCCAGTGAGTCGCTCATGCGGGCCTCGTCATTTCAGGTTCTGGCGCAACAGCATGGTGCCGCCGCGCTGGGTAAATTCAAGTTGCTGCAGGGCACTCATGCCCAGCAATACGGTGGGCCCGTCCAGGCCCGGTACCACGATGGCGCGTACGTCCTGCAGGCGGATATCGCCCAATTGCAGGCTGGCCAGACGCGTGCGGTAACCCTCGGTACGGCCGTTGGCAGTGCTGAGCAGCACCGGGCTGCCGCGTTCGAGGTTCAACTCGCGGGCCAGCGCTTCAGGGATCGCCACGTCGGTGGCACCGGTGTCGAGCATGAAGTGCACCACCTGGCCGTTGATCGCACCGTCGAGCACGAAGTGCCCTTGGCCGTTGCCCAACAGGCGCACTTCGATAAAACCTTCGCCATGCTCGGACTGCACCTGGCTATTGGGGTTGCGCTGACTGTCTTCCCATTGGCCGAAAAAGCGCGTGGCAAGGAACAGCGCCGCCGCCCAAGCGACGACCATCAGCACCCTGCCCGCGCGCTTGCCCGGCGCCTGGCTCATGGCTTGGCGCTCCAGCCGCCTTGCGGCGCATCAAAACGCCAGACGATCGGGCGGGTTTCGCCATCGGCGCGGGCGCCGTTGTTGTTGTCCAGGCCGATCCAGGCGCCCTTGGCATCGATCACCAGTGCTTCGGCAAGGCCAAACGGCTGCGAATAGCGGCGTGATTCCACCAGCGCATCGGCAGCGAACGACCAGCAACGCTCGACCTTGCCACTGTCGGCATCCCGCCGGCACACCCGGTAGGCGTTACGTTCGAGGGTAAACAGCTTGCCCTCGTACCAGGCCAGGTCGGCGAAATCGCGCGACAAGGCCCGGGCATCGGGCATTTGCGCCGGCTGCATCTCGACCCCGGCCTCGCTCAGCAGCACGCAACTACGCCCGCAGGTCCATACCGATTGCTGGCGCTCGATAGCCACCAGGCCGCGGCGTTCACGCTCGGCGGCCAGCCACAGACGGTCCCCCGCCGGGTTGATCGCCAAGCCTTCGAACAGGGCATTGAAGTTCAGCAACATGCCACTGGCCCGGGCCTGACGCACCATGGCCGGGTCGATCTTCAACCAGTCCGGCTCGCCTTGCAGCGGCAATTGCAGCACCGCGGCATGGGCTTCACTGACCAGGTACAGGTTACCCGCCTGGTCACAGGTGATGCCTTCGAAATCCAGCTCGCCACCGCGAATGTACGACGCTGCCCAGTTGCGCGACTTCAGCCCCCACGGCAGGCCGCTTTCCGGCGGCGTTGGCGGGGTGAAGGTAAGCGGTTGTGCGCGCCAGGTGGTGTTCTGCTGGTCGAAGCGGTAAATGCGGTCGTCGTCGCGATCGGAAACACCCCACAGCCCGCCCCGACATTGCGCCAGGCCAGACAGGTTGCCACCGCGCATGCCATCGATCGGGTGCTCGCCACTGAGCTTCAGCTCTGGCCAGTTGCCCGCCAGGCAAGGCAGGGCAACCAGCGCAAGGCAAACGGCAAGTACTTGCCGAATCAAACCATGACCTCGGCCAGGTTGCCTTTGGTTTCCAGCCAACTCTTGCGGTCACCGGCGCGCTTCTTGGCCAACAGCTTGTCCATCAGCTCGCAGGTGGCCTCCACGTCATCCAGGGTCAACTGCACCAGGCGCCGGGTGTTCGGGTCCATGGTGGTTTCGCGCAGCTGTGGCGGGTTCATCTCGCCCAGGCCCTTGAAGCGGGTGACCTGCGGCTTGCCGCGCTTCTTCTCGGCCACCAGGCGGTCGAGAATGCCGTCACGCTCGGCTTCGTCGAGGGCGTAGTAGATTTCCTTGCCAAGGTCGATGCGGTACAGCGGCGGCATGGCCACGTACACATGCCCGGCCTCGACCAGCGCACGGAAGTGCTGGACGAACAGCGCGCACAGCAGCGTGGCGATGTGCAGCCCGTCGGAGTCGGCGTCGGCGAGGATGCAGATCTTGCCGTAGCGCAGCTGCGCAAGGTCGGTGGCACCCGGATCTACGCCGATGGCCACGGCAATGTTATGCACTTCCTGGCTGGCCAGGACTTCGCCACCGTCCACTTCCCAGGTGTTGAGGATCTTGCCGCGCAGCGGCAGGATGGCCTGGAACTCCTTGTCCCGCGCCTGCTTGGCCGAGCCACCTGCCGAGTCACCCTCGACCAGGAACAGTTCGGCACGCATCGGGTCCTGGCCGGCGCAATCGGCCAGCTTGCCAGGCAGTGCCGGGCCCTGGGTGATGCGCTTGCGTTCGACCTTTTTACTGGCCTTAAGGCGGCGCCCGGCGTTGCTGATGGCCAGCTCTGCCAGTTGCATGCCCAGCTCGGGGTGGGCGTTGAGCCAAAGGCTGAAGGCGTCCTTGACCACGCCGGAAACGAACGCGGCCGCCTCGCGCGATGACAGGCGCTCTTTGGTCTGCCCAGAGAACTGCGGCTCCTGCATTTTCATCGAGAGCACGAAAGAAATGCGCTCCCAGATGTCCTCTGGCGCAAGCTTCACGCCACGCGGCAGCAAATTGCGGAACTCGCAGAACTCACGCATGGCATCCAGCAGGCCCTGACGCAAGCCGTTGACATGGGTGCCGCCCTGAGCGGTGGGGATCAGGTTGACGTAGCTTTCCTGGATGCTGTCGCCACCTTCTGGCAACCACAGCAACGCCCAGTCCACGGCTTCCTTGTTGCCAGCCAGGCTGCCGCAGAACGGCTCGTCGGGCAGACGCAGGAATTCGCTGACCGAATCGACCAGGTAAGAACGCAGGCCATCTTCATAATGCCACTCGACTTTCTCGCCGCTGGCCTTGTCCTCGAAGGTGACCAGCAGGCCCGGGCACAGTACTGCCTTGGCCTTGAGCACGTGCTTGAGGCGGCTGATGGAAAACTTGGCCGAGTCGAAGTACTTGGGGTCGGGGCTGAAGTACACGCTGGTGCCGGTGTTGCGCTTGCCGACCGAGCCGACCACTTCCAGCTCGCTGGCCTTGAAGCCGTCGGCGAACGTCATCTGGTATTCGTTGCCGTCACGTTTGACACGCACGCGCACCTGGGTCGACAGGGCGTTGACCACCGAAATGCCCACACCATGCAGGCCGCCAGAAAACTGGTAGTTCTTGTTGGAGAACTTGCCGCCAGCGTGCAGCTTGGTGAGGATCAGCTCGACCCCGGACACGCCCTCTTCCGGGTGGATGTCCACCGGCATGCCACGGCCGTCGTCGCTGACTTCCAGCGAGTGGTCGGCATGCAGGATGACCTGCACCGAACGCGCGTGGCCGGCCAGGGCTTCGTCGACACTGTTGTCGATGACTTCCTGGGCCAGGTGGTTGGGGCGGCTGGTATCGGTGTACATGCCCGGCCGCTTGCGGACCGGGTCAAGGCCCGAGAGGACTTCGATGGCGTCTGCGTTATAGGCGCTAGCGCTGGGATTGGCCATAGGGTCTCGTCGTCAGTCTGGTGAGTGCAAAAAGTCAAAATACAGAAAAATCGAGCGCAGCATACTGCCCACGGGCAATGCCGGCGAACGCCAACAGTGCCGGCAGGCGCTCGGCGAAGCCTTGGAAGCTGTGGTCGCCACCGGCCTGAATGCGCAGGGCACAAGCACGGTAATAGCGCTCGGCGTGGCGATAGTCCAGGGTTTCATCGGCGGTCTGCAGCCACACTTGATAGCGGCTGGCATCTACCGGGGCCGGCACTTCCAGCTCGGCCAGTGCCTGCACGTGGTCGTGGGTCAGCTCCCAGGTTTCACCGCTGTAGTGATTGCGCTGGGTGCCCAGGTAACCGTCGAAATGCTTGTGCGGGGTTACCGCCGGGTTGACCAGCAACGCCTTGAGGCCATGGCGCTCGGCCAGATGGGTGGCATAGTAGCCGCCGAGCGAACTGCCCACCAACAGTGGCGCACCAAGTTCGGCGATGGCCGCTTCGAGCTGGGCGATGGCCTGGCGTGGGTGGTGGTGCAAGGCGGGCACACGTAGCTGGGCCGACAAGCCCAGTTGCTGCATCACGGCTTCGAGCTGGCGCGCCTTGGTCGAAAGCGGCGAGCTGTTGAAGCCATGGATATAGAGGATGGAACCCGACATGCTGCCCCCGGAATCTGTGGCTTCGCGCCTGATGGTGCGGGCGCAGGGACGCGCAGTGTAGCGCGTTCGCCGGGTTTTGACGCAGTGTCACGGGTTTCGCAACAATTTCTTCAATACCCTGGGCTATCGAAGTCGAGTTTCACAGCGAAGTCCAGCGCCCGCTCCACCCCGGTTTCCAGCCGCCCGTCGGCATGCAGACGCAACCAGCGGTAGCCCGGCTGTTCTTCGCTCACTTTGAAGTCTTCGCTGCGTGCGGCGAACTGGATACAGGTCGACGGAGTAGCCAGCAAACGCCGCCCCCCGCGTACTTCATCCCACTCCTGATGCACATGCCCCCACAGCAAGGCCCGCACCTGTGGATAACCCTCGACAATGTCGAACAGCGCCTGGGCATTGCGCAAGCCGATCGGCGCGATCCAGGCGCAGCCAATGTCCACCGGCTGATGGTGGAAACACACCAGGCAATGCCGCTCGCCCGCATCTTTCAAGGCTTCTTTCAACACGGCCAACTGGCCATCTTCGAGAAACCCGTGGGTAGCGCCGTGCACGGCGGTGTTGAGCATGATGACGCGCCACGTACCCATATCGGTGACCGCTTGTACCAGCTCTGGCGCCACGTGCGCCATCACCTGGGCCTCGTCATGGTTGCCCGGCAACCAGCGGGTGGGCGCGGCAAACGTTGCGGTCAGTTCACGAAACGCTTCATAGGATGCAACGCTGGCGTCCTGGGACAGGTCGCCCGTACACAGCAACAAATCGACAAGCGGCTGCTCGCGCCGCACCTGGGCCACCACATGGCGCAGGCTGTCACGGGTTTTCAGGCCCAGCATGCTGCCGGCCGGGTCGGCGAACAGGTGGGCATCAGTCAGTTGCACCACATGCACGGGGCGGGATTGGTCTGGCGGCGACAACGGCCATCTCCTCGAACGATTTCAGCACGAATTATGGCTGCGCGAAGGTCACGAGCAAACACCCGCAACCGACCCACGTCACAATTCAGCGAACACTTGCCAGTTCATGGCCACAGGCCAGGCAGTGGCTGAGCCATTCACCGAGGAACAGGTTGAGCTGGGCCTTTTCGTCCGGCTGATGCATGGCCGCGTTCGGGTAGGGGTAAATACTGCGCAGGCGCCGGGTGTGTTCGGCGCTGACCACTTCGGCCATGCGTGCATCGTGGTACACCTGCACCTCCAGGTGCGGCACGGGCAACCACGGCAGGCTGTGTTCCTGGCGCACATGCAGGGTGGTGGTATACGGGCAGGCCAGGACCACGTCGAGTACCAGCACGCCAAGCATCTGGTCGCCCTGGGTCATACCGATACGGCGCGAGCTTTGAGTGGTGCGCATGTCAGGCAACAGACGCATCAGCCGGGCGTAGTTGGCCTCGCAGGCTGCCTGCAGCCCGACCAGGTCGACTCGATAGCGCTCACGCAGCAGGTTCACTTCCACATACCTCGTACTTCGTCACGGTTCAGCGCCAGCCATTGCAGGCCAATGATGGTCGCTGCGTTGCAGATGCGCCCGTCGCGCACCGCCTGCAAGGCATCCTCGAACGACCACACACGCACACGGATGTCTTCACCCTCTTCTTCCAGGCCATGCAGGCCGCCCGCGCCCTGGCTGCTGCAACGGCCAAGGAACAGGTGAACATATTCGTCACTACCGCCAGGCGACGGGAAGTAACGCGTCATAGGCCACAGGGCGCTGAATGTCAGGCCAGCTTCTTCCTCAGCTTCGCGGTGAGCGACTTCCTCGGGTTGCTCGTCCTTGTCGATCAGCCCGGCAACCATTTCGATCAGCCAGGGGTTATCGACCTTGTCCAGTGCACCCACACGGAACTGTTCGATCAGCACCACTTCATCGCGCAACGGGTCGTACGGCAGCACGCACACGGCATCATGGCGCACGAACAGTTCACGGCTGATCTCGCGGCCCATGCCCCCGGCAAACAACTCATGGCGCAGGCGTAGCTTGTCGAGCTTGTAAAAGCCCTGGAAGCAATTGGCCCGCTCGATGATTTCGAAGCCCTTGGGCACTGAGTTCAACGCGTCTGACATGGAAATCCTCATTACCTCGAATACTGCTTCGCGCCATCCTACTCTGCACGCCTGCCGGTTTCATCCCTTTCTGGCAACCGCTGGCGCACTCGGGACAGCAGGTCTTCACTCTGTTAGCTTAGTGGCGAACTGAAGGCCGCGCAGACGGTCAAAGGCCGACTTTTCCCTGTTCTGCAAGGATCATCATGACACTTGTCAAACTGACTTCCGTGGCCGTGCTGGCACTCGCTCTAGGCGCCTGCCAGAGCCTGTTCACGCCCAACTACCGGGCTCCGCTCGAGGTCAAGCGCGACGCCTGGGAGCATGTCAAACCCGGCTGCAGCGAGCGTGACTGCCCGCTGGTGAATATCGACATGGTCCACTTCCCGGCCCTGCCCAAGCTCGATGGCATCGTTGAAAAACGCCTGCTGCAATTGACCGAAGACAATCAGCATGGCACCGCGCCAAGCACCCTGCAGGCCTACGAACAGCAATACCTGGCCAATGCCGACAAACGTAACAGCAGCTACTTGCAGGCCAAGGTACGCGAGCAGCATGACGGGCTGGTGATCATCGAGTTGTCCAGCTACCTGGACAGCGGTGGCGCCCACGGCATGCCGGGGCGTGGCTTCATCAACTACTCGCGCAAGCTGGACAAGGTACTGACCCTGCAGGACATGTTGGTGCCGGGCCAGGAGGACACCTTCTGGAAAACCGTCGAGGAGTCACACCGCGCCTGGTTGATGAGCGTGGGCATGGACAAGGACGCCGAGTTCGTCAAAACCTGGCCGTTCAAGAAGTCGCCGC
This sequence comes from Pseudomonas sp. NY8896, assembly GCF_039634505.1. Lineage (NCBI taxonomy): Bacteria > Pseudomonadati > Pseudomonadota > Gammaproteobacteria > Pseudomonadales > Pseudomonadaceae > Pseudomonas > Pseudomonas sp. NY8896. Next base: position 1,113,396 of record NZ_CP132350.1, on the reverse strand, counting down.
ACATCGCCCTGACGTACGGCGCGGTAGTGGTCAAGTACGAGGTCTATGCCATCGCGCCCTACTCCATGGGCCACGTGGAATTGAAGATCCCCTACCCACGCCTCAATGGCGTGCTCAAGCCTGAGCTGTTTCCCGGCCGCGGCTGAGGCTTAGCAGCCCATGCAGCACACCTGCCAGCAGCAATGCTGGCAGGGTAGCGCCCAGTTCCGGTGCATTAGCGGCAATCAGGTGATAGGCCGCCACACCCGCAAACCAGGCCACCAGCGCTTGCCAGTGCAAGCCATCGATTTGCGCAGGCAGGCGACGACGACGGATCACGTAATGGTCCATCAGCACCACACCGAACAGCGGCGCGAATACCGAACCGATCAGCAACAGGAAGTTCTCATACTGGGCCAAGGGGGCCAGCAGGGCGATCAAGGTGCACAGCACGCCGATCGCAAGTGCCAGGTGCTCGACCTTCAGCGGCAGCAGCACACCGGTTGAAACTGCCGCCGAGTGGATGTCGGCGAAGGCTTTTTCCGACTCATCCAGCAGAATCAGCAGCAACGGGATACCCATGCCGGCCCCCGCCAGCGCCAGCAGCAGCGCATTGACTTCGCCACTGGCGGCGAAAGCCAGGGTGTAGGCCACGCCCAGGCTCATCAGCCAGGTGTTGCCGATGAAATAGCCCACGACCGTGCCACCGAACACATGCTTGCCGTTGCGGGCGAAACGCGAGTAGTCGGCAATCAGTGGCAACCAGGACAGCGGCATGGCGATGACGATATCAAAGCCCACCGCCAGGGACATCGAACCGTCACCCGCGCGGCTCCACAGATCAGCCAGGTCGGCCTTGGCGAACAGGTTCCAGGTGAGCCAGACGCAAGCGCCCAGCAGCAACCAGATCCCCCAGGCGCGCAGCACCTTGCGCACGAAGGCCAGTGGCCCGCTGACGGCCAGCAAGGTGGCTAGCGCACCGAAACACAGGGTCCACAGCATCGGGCTGTTCCAGGCACTCTCCTCACCGAAGGCTCGCGCGCCCAACAGGCTGGCAGCATCGCGCATGACGATGATTTCGAACGCGCCCCAGCCCACCAGTTGCAGCAGGTTGAGCAACGCCGGCAAACGCGCGCCATGGCTGCCCAGGCTGAGTTTCAACGTGCCCATGGCGGACAGGCCGGTGTCGCTGCCGATCACCCCGGCGGCGCCCAGCAACAGCACACCGACACCGGTGCCCAGGGCGATGGCCAGCACCGCGCCGGCAAGGCCCAGGCCTGGCGCCAGCATGGCACCGACTTGCAGCACCATCAGGCCGATGCCTAGGGAGAACCACAGCGAAAACAGGTCGCGGGCACCGAAGATACGCTGGTGGGTGGGGACCGGGTGGTCGGGGGAGAATTGGCTGGGTGATGTCATGGTTGGCGCTCGCCGGCAATGTTGTTGGTGTTCTTGGCAAGGACTTCGTCCTCGAATCGCGACGCAAGGCCGCTCCCACAGTGGCCGCGCAGGCCTTGAGCCTTGTGCGGTCCCTGTGGGAGCGGCCTTGTGTCGCGAAAGGGCCGCTAAGCGGCCCCAGCGTTCTTACACTTTGTGGTACAGCTGGCTGCCTTCCTGGCGGAACCGCTCGGCCTGCTCACGCATGCCTTCTTCGACCGTCACATCCACGGCCTCGATCTTGGCGGCGTACTCACGCACTTCCTGGGTGATCTTCATCGAGCAGAACTTCGGCCCGCACATCGAGCAGAAGTGCGCGACCTTGGCCGATTCCTTCGGCAGCGTCTCGTCGTGGAAGGCACGGGCCGTGTCCGGGTCAAGGCCAAGGTTGAACTGGTCTTCCCAACGGAACTCGAAACGCGCCTTCGACAGGGCGTTGTCGCGAATCTGCGCACCTGGGTGGCCCTTGGCAAGGTCGGCGGCATGCGCGGCGATCTTGTAGGTGATGATGCCGGTCTTGACGTCGTCTTTGTTCGGCAGGCCCAAATGTTCCTTGGGCGTGACGTAGCACAGCATGGCGCAACCGAACCAGCCGATCATCGCCGCACCAATACCCGAAGTGATGTGGTCGTAGCCCGGAGCAATGTCGGTGGTCAGTGGGCCGAGGGTGTAGAACGGCGCTTCGTCGCAGCACTCCAGCTGCTTGTCCATGTTCTCTTTGATCAACTGCATCGGCACGTGGCCAGGGCCTTCGATCATGCATTGCACGTCGTGCTTCCAGGCAATCTTGGTCAGTTCGCCGAGGGTTTCCAGCTCACCGAACTGCGCGGCGTCGTTGGCGTCGGCAATCGAGCCAGGGCGCAGGCCGTCGCCCAGCGAGAAGCTGACGTCGTAGGCCTTCATGATTTCGCAGATTTCGTCGAAGTGGGTGTACAGGAAGTTTTCCTTGTGATGCGCCAGGCACCACTTGGCCATGATCGAGCCCCCACGGCTGACGATACCGGTGACACGCTTGGCGGTCAGCGGCACATAACGCAGCAGCACACCGGCGTGGATAGTGAAGTAGTCCACCCCCTGCTCGGCCTGCTCGATCAGTGTGTCGCGGAACAGCTCCCAGATCAGGTCCTCGGCCACGCCGTTGACCTTTTCCAGGGCCTGATAGATCGGCACGGTGCCGATCGGCACCGGCGAGTTGCGGATGATCCACTCGCGGGTTTCGTGAATGTGCTTGCCGGTGGACAGGTCCATGACCGTGTCCGAGCCCCAGCGGATGCCCCAGGTCAGCTTGGCCACTTCTTCCTCGATCGAGGACCCCAAGGCGCTGTTGCCGATGTTGCCGTTGATCTTCACCAGGAAATTGCGGCCGATGATCATCGGCTCAACTTCCGGGTGGTTGATGTTGGCCGGAATGATCGCGCGGCCACGGGCGATTTCCTGGCGGACGAATTCGGGGGTGATTTCTTTCGGGATGTTGGCACCGAAGCTGTGGCCAGCATGCTGCTCTTTGAGCAGGCCAGCTGCGCGGGCCTCCTGCAGCTTCATGTTTTCGCGGATGGCCACGTATTCCATCTCGGCGGTGATGATGCCCCGGCGGGCATAGTGCATCTGCGAGACGTTGGCACCCGCCTTGGCACGACGCGGGTTGCGCACATGGGCGAAACGCAGCTTGGCCAGCTCGGCGTCGTTCAGGCGCTGCTGGCCGAAGTCGGAGCTCAGGCCGTCCAGGCGCTCGGTGTCACCACGGGCGTCGATCCACGCTGAACGCACGTCGGCCAGGCCTTTGCGCACGTCGATGATCACGTTGGGGTCGGTGTATGGGCCGGAGGTGTCGTACACCAGCACCGGGGCATTGGTCTCGCCACCAAAATCGGTAGGGGTGTCATCCAGGCTGATTTCACGCATGGGTACACGGATGTCCGGGCGCGAGCCTTCGACATAGACCTTGCGCGAACGCGGGAACGGTTGCACGGACTGCTGATCGACTTGTGCCGATTCGCTGAGGTTGATCGCTTTTTCTTGTTTGGTCATCACAGGCTCTCCAGACGGCTTCCTAGCAGTGGAATGTCGGGGTGAACCTGAAACGCGCGGACGCACCCTCTTTGGAGTGCAGTGCCGGGTATGGGGGTGCCTGAAGCTGCATGCAGCTGTGACAATCCCGGACCTGGCACAAGAGGCTCCCCGGGAAGGCGAGCAATCTTGTTCCCTACGCAGGCGCTAACCTGATCAGGTTCAACGGGATCCGCACCTCTGCGATCTCAGCCTTTGCTTCAAGGCACCCCGACAAGAACCTGCGCAGTCTAGACTGGAGTGGTCGGCAAAGCCAAGCGGGTAAATGCGCGGATGATGAAAGGCACACCAAGCGATTGTTGCCGGGTGCGCATGGCACTACACTGGCCCGTCGCGCGATACTCAACAGTTCAGTAATTAAATTTCGTACAAGGATTGCCTCTATGCTGCGCAAACTCTCACTGGCGATAGCCGTGTCTTGTGCGTCCAACGGAGTGGTCTGGGCAGCGGACGTGCCCCAATCAGTAAAGACCGACCTGGTCAGCGTCTATCAGGAAGCGGTCGACAACAACGCCGACCTGGCGGCGGCACGCGCCGATTACGGCGCCCGCAAAGAGGTGGTGCCCCAAGCCCGTGCCGGGTTGCTGCCAAACCTGTCGGCCGGCGCAGAAATGCTGAACACGCGCACCAAGCTGGACGAACCATCGACCACCAGCAACCGCAGCGGCAACACCTGGAGCGCCACCCTGGCTCAGCCGATCTTCCGCGCTGACCGCTGGTTCCAGCTGCAAGCGGCCGAAGCGGTCAACGAACAGGCAGCGCTGGAGCTGTCGGCGACCGAGCAGAACCTGATCCTGCAAACCGCGCAGAACTACTTCGCCGTACTTCGCGCACAGGACAACCTGGCCGCGACCAAGGCCGAGGAAGCGGCCTTCAAACGCCAGCTGGACCAGTCCAACGAACGCTTCGACGTCGGCCTTTCCGACAAGACCGACGTGCTGCAGTCCCAAGCCAGCTACGACACCGCCCGGGCCAACCGGATCATCGCCGAACGCCAGGTGCAAGACGCCTTCGAGGCCCTGGTGACCCTGACCAACCGCGAATACACCTCGATCCAGGGGGTGGTGCACACCCTGCCGGTGCAGGTGCCTACACCTAACGACGCCAAGGCCTGGGTAGAAACCGCTGGTCGCCAGAACCTCAACCTGTTGGCGACCAACTACGCGGTTTCCGCCGCCGAAGAAACCCTGCGCCAGCGCAAGGCCGGCCATGCGCCGACCCTTGACGCAGTGGCCAAGTACCAGAAAGGTGACAACGACAACTTCGGTTTCACCAACCCCGCACCAGCCCCCGTCACGCGCTACGGCGGCGATGTCGAGCAGACCAGCATCGGCCTGCAACTGAACATCCCGATCTACAGCGGCGGCCTGACCAGCTCGCAGGTGCGCGAGGCCTACCAGCGCCTGAGCCAGAGCGAGCAGCAACGCGAAAGCCTGCGCCGCCAGGTGGTGGAAAACACCCGCAACCTGCACCGCGCGGTGAACACCGATGTAGAGCAGGTACAGGCGCGCAAGCAGTCGATCATCTCCAACCAGAGTGCGCTGGAAGCCACCGAAATCGGTTACCAGGTCGGTACACGCAACATCGTCGACGTGCTCGATGCCCAGCGCCAGCTGTACACCTCGGTGCGCGACTACAACAACAGCCGCTATGACTACATTCTCGACAACCTGAGCCTGAAGCAGGCAGCCGGCACCCTGAGCCCGCAAGACCTGCAGGACCTCAAGCGTTACCTGAAAGCGGACTACAACCCGGACAAGGACTTCCTGCCACCGGACCTGGCGGCTGCCGCGGCGAAGAACTTCGAGCGCCGCCCTTGAGATAGATGTTGGCTTTTTCGCGGGCTCGCCCGCTCCCACAATTCAAATCCTGTGGGAGCGGGCAAGCCCGCGAAGAAGGCGATGCAATAATCAGCGGATAAGCGCACTCAGCCCATCGAGCAAGCGCTGCAGCGCCCCCTGATTGGCCTGCATCACCGCCCTGCCCGCCTCACCCATGCGTTGGGCATCCTGCGGCAGCTCGACCAGACGCCGCACAGCACCGGCCAGTCCATCGGTATCATCCACCTGCTGCAACGCCCCCGCCTCGCGCAGCATCGCGCTGATTTCGAGGAAGTTGAACACATGCGGCCCCATGAGCACCGGCAAGGCAAGCGCCGCAGGCTCCAACGGGTTGTGCCCGCCGGTCGCTACCAGGCTGCCACCGACGAAGGCAATGTCGGCCAAGGCATACAGGAACAGCAGTTCGCCCATGGTGTCGCCCAGCAATACCCGGGTTTGCCCATCGACCAGCGTGCCAGCAGAACGGCGCACGGTGGCGAATTGCTCGCTGCACAACGCGTGTACCGCATTGAATCGCTCGGGATGGCGCGGCACCAGGATCAGCAAGGCATCGCCATGCACCTGCAACAACTGCCGGTGCGCCTGCAAAATCAGCGCATCCTCGCCTTCATGGGTGCTGGCAGCAATCCACACTGGGCGCTGCTCGGCACCCCACTGCTCACGCAGTGCCTTTGCACGTGGTAGCAGTTGCTCATCAATCTTCAGGTCGAACTTGATCGAACCGGTGACCTGCACGCACTCAGTGCGCGCACCCAGGTCACGGAAACGCTGCGCCTCGGTTTCGGTCTGCACGGCAATCAGGCTCATTTCGGCCAGCATCGGCCGGGTCAGCTTGGCAAAGCGCCCATAACCACGGGCCGAGCGCTCGGATAACCGCGCATTGGCCAGCGCTACCGGAATCCCGCGTTTGGCGCACTGGTGGATGTGGTTGGGCCACAGCTCGGTTTCCATGATGATGCCCAGCTTCGGCCGCACATGATCGAGAAAACGCCCCGCCGCCCATGGCAGGTCGTAGGGCAGGTAGCAGTGCTGCACGCGCGGTTCGTCGGCGAACATGGCGCGAATACGCTCGGAACCGGTGGGAGTCATGCAGGTAAGGGTGATGGGCAGTTCGGGGTAGGCCTTGAGCAGGGCACGCACCATGGGCGCGGCAGCAATGCTCTCACCCACCGACACCGCATGCACCCAGATGCCGCCCTGGCGCATGGTCGGCAGCTTGAAGGCAAAGCGCTCACCGATACGCTGGCCATAGGCCGGCGCCTTGCGTGCGCGCAGGTACAGGCGCAGCGCAACCAGCGGCAGGCCCAGGTGAAACAGCAAGGTATAGAGTGTTCTGTTCATGGCGGCGAAGTTTACCCGATCGCACGCAGGTGTACTGCAAAGCGCTCGGCCAGCCACTGCGCAGCGGGCCCCAGTGGCTCATCGCGGCGCCAGGCCAGCTCCGCCACCAGCGCCGGCGGGCGCCACTCACTGTCCAGTTCGACCATGTGCGCCTGGTAGGTCGGGTACTGCACCACGTGCCGCGGCAGCCAGGCCCAGCCCAGGCCGCGCATCAGCAGTTCAGCCATGGCGTAGAAGCTGTCGGCACGCCATACCTGCGGGCTGATTGCCTCGCCGCCAGGGTAACCACTTTGCTGTGGGGTGATGAGTAATTGCCGGTGGCGCGCCAGTTGCTGGCGGGTTGCCCGGCCTTGCCCCGCGAGCGGGTGGCCGACTGCGCACACCGTGACCATTTCGACGCTGCCCAGGACGCGACGCTCCAGCGAAGACGGGATGCTTTCATGGTGGAAGAACAGCCCAAGATCGGCTCGGCGCTCAACCAGCTTGCGCGCTACATCGCCCTGGGCGCCGCTGGCCAGTTGTACCTCCAGGTACGGGAAGCGGCTGGCCAGTTCGTCGAGGCTGTCGATCACCGGTTGATAAGGCATGGCCTCATCCTGAGCAACCCGCAGCAAGGCCTCCTGCCCACGCATCAGGGCCAGGGCGCGACCATCCAGGTGTTCGCACTGGCGTAGCAGTTCGCGGGCGTCTTCCAGCAACGCGCTGCCACTTTCGGTCAGTTTTGGTTGCCGGCCGCTGCTGCGCTCGAACAACGTGACACCCAAGTCTGCTTCCAGCAGGGCGATGGCATTGCTGATGGCCGATTGGGCCTTGCGTTGTTCGCGGGCCACGGCAGAAAACGAGCGCAATTCGGCGACGCGCAAAAAAATACGCAACTGCTCCAGACTCCATTGCTCAGCCATCATCCTATCCCCATATCAGATAGGTAATGACTTTACCGCATCTGGCCAAGGTCTAGAATGCCCAACCAGTTACCGGAGGATCCCGCCATGAATGCCTACACCTACCTCGCCATTGCCATCTGCGCAGAAGTCATCGCCACCGCTTCGATGAAAGCGGTGAAGGGCCTGAGCACGCCGTTGCCACTGCTGCTGATGGTGGTGGGGTATGGCGTTGCCTTCTGGATGCTGACCTTGGTGGTGCGCAGCATTCCTGTAGGGATTGCCTATGCCATCTGGTCGGGGCTGGGGATTGTGCTGATCAGTGTGGCGGCATTGGTGATCTACGGGCAGAAGCTCGATGTGCCGGCGATGCTGGGCATGGCCATGATTGTGGGGGGCGTGGTGGTGATACAGCTGTTTTCGAAAGCGGCTGGGCACTGAGGCTGGCTTGCCGACGATAGGGCCCTCTCAGGTATAGCCTGTATACTTGCCAGCTGTCCCAGTCTTCGAGGTACCGCCATGCCATCTGCCATTTCCACTGACGTGCTGATCGTCGGCGCCGGGGTCGCAGGCCTCTGGCTCAATGCCCGCCTGCGCCGCCAGGGCTACTCGACAGTGCTGGTGGAGCGCGCCAGCCTTGGCGGCGAGCAGACCATCAAGTCGCAGGGCATCATCCACGGCGGCACCAAGTACGCCCTCCACGGTGCCCTGACCGGCGCCTCGGAAGCCATTGCCGACATGCCGCGCCGCTGGCGCGAAGCCTTGAGCGGCAGCGGCGAACTGGACCTGAGCGGCACTCGCCTGCTGTCCGATGCGCACTACCTGTGGTCGCCAGGCACCCTGGCCGGCAACCTCACCAGCTTCTTCGCCAGCAAGGCCGTACGTGGGCGAGTCGACCAAGTAAAAGGTGAGCAACTGCCGCCGGCCCTGCAAGACCGCGCCTTCAAGGGCAAGGTTTACCGCCTGGCCGAACTGGTCATCGACGTGCCCAGCCTGCTGGCCAACCTGGCCGAACTGGCGGGCGACAGCCTGCTGGCTGGGGAGCGCATTGAGCCGCTGCGCGAAAACGACGAGCTGGTCGGCCTGCGCGTTGACGGTCGCGACATCCGTGCCCAACGCGTCGTGCTCAGCGCCGGCGCCGGCACCGAGGAACTGCTGCACGCCCTGGGCCTGAACCAACCGGCCATGCAAACACGGCCGCTGCACATGGTCATGGCCAAAGGCGCCAACCTGAAACCCCTTTACGCTCACTGCCTGGGTGGCGGGCCCAAGCCGCGCGTTACGGTGACCACCCATCCGGCAGCCGATGGCCAGTGGGTCTGGTACCTGGGCGGCGACCTGGCCGAAGCCGATGGCGTGGCGCGCGAGCCAGCCGCACAAATCGCCGCAGCGCAAAAGGAAATCGCCAACCTGCTGCCATGGGTCGACCAAAGCTTGGTGCGCTGGGCCGCCCTGCGCGTCGACCGCGCCGAACCTGCGCAATCGGGCCTGGTACGCCCGGACAATGCCTTCCTTGCCGACCAGCAGCGCCTGCTGGTGGGCTGGCCGACCAAGCTGGCGCTGGCACCTGACTTCAGCGACCGGGTCATCAGCCACCTGGAGCGCGACGGCATCCGTCCACAAGCACAAGCCGACCTGGCCGACCTGCCACGCCCACCGCTGGGCGTACCGGCTTGGGAGCAACTGCTGCCATGACCTTGCCAACCCTGCACGACTTCCATCGCCCGCTGGGCAGCACCGGCTTCAAGGTTTCACCGCTGGGCCTGGGCACGGTAAAACTGGGCCGCGACCAAGGTGTGAAATACCCCACCGGCTTCACCATCCCCGGCGATGACGAAGCCCGCTTGCTGCTGGCCCAGGCCCGCGAGCTTGGCATCAATCTGATCGACACCGCCCCGGCTTATGGCCGCAGTGAAGAACGCCTCGGCCCGCTGCTGCGCGGCCAGCGCGATGAATGGGTGATCGTCAGCAAGGTCGGCGAAGAATTCGATCAAGGCCAATCGCATTTCGATTTCAGTGCCGCCCACACCCGCCGCTCGGTGGAGCGCAGCCTGCGACGCCTGGAAACCGACCGCATCGAACTGGTACTGGTACATTCCGACGGTAACGACCTGGCCATCCTCGAACAGCAGGAGGTCTACCAGACCCTGGCAGCGCTCAAGCAGGAGGGCAAGATCCTTGGCTTCGGCCTGTCGGGCAAGACCGTCGCCGGCGGCCTGAAGGCGCTGGAGCAAGGCGACTGCGCCATGGTCACCTACAACCTCAACGAGCAGGCAGAACGCCCGGTGCTGGACTACGCTGCCGAACACGGCAAGGCCATCCTGGTAAAAAAGGCCCTGGCCAGCGGGCATATCTGCCTGGCCCCGGGCGTTGACCCGGTGCAGGCCAGCTTCGAGCTGCTGTTCGCCCACCCCGGCGTCAGCAGTGCTATCGTCGGCACCATCAACCCGTTGCACCTGGCCCATAACGTGGCCACCGTCGCCCGTATCCTGGGCCAGCATTGAGTTACCCCTGGCCCAAGGGCCAGGAGACTGACCCGACGCAAGGAGTAGCCTCGTGGCGCGAACGCTGATCCGCAAGAACCCGAGCAACTTCAAGACACTGCCACTGCATGTCGAGGCCACGGCTGAAGGCCTGATCTACCAAAGCATCGGCATGCCGCTGAACTTTGCCCAGACCCAGCAGCGGCGCAAGGCGATCCAGTTACCCGACGTGCAGCGTTTTGTGGTCGAACTGGCAAACCTGGGCGTGTCGGTGCGCCTTACCCTGCATTGGCAAAACCGCGATTACTGGGTGCTGGTGCGCCAGCGCCGGCAAGACCGTGGCGACGTGGTGCTGAAACTGATTTCCGGTTATGTACCGGCGCAGGAGTTGAACCTGCCGCTGCACACGGCTGTGCAGGAAGTGGCCGAGGAGTGCCTGCTGGAAACCCCAGAGGGCTGGCTTGGCGGGCGTTTCAACGATACCTGGCTGCCCGTCCCTTACGCTGCCGCCCTGCACTACCGTGAAACGCCGCACTTCGTGCTGGCCCCGCAGTCCGGCGCAGCACGCCCGGTACACTGCGGCCAGCTGATGCTGCTGGAGCGCCCACGGGCCTATGTGCACTTGCCCACCGCCTCGCTGCAACTGATCTACGATATGCGCCTGCAGGTACCCCGTGAGGCCAAGAAACTCAGCCTGTTCCACGTCGATGAACGGCTGGAGGGCGGCCAGCTGGTGGCGCGACTCAACCGCAAACGGCCAGACCTGTATCTGATGCCGTTAAAGGACGGCCAGCCGCTGGCGGAGCTGTATACGCTTAAAAAGGATGAGCTGGTGCCGGCGAGCACACGCGGGCTGTACCTGGCCGAGAGTTTTGCCCGGCAGGAAGGCTGGGTGGTGGCGGATGAGCGGGTACGCTGGAAGGACTGGGTGAAGCAGCAGGGGCTGGTGGAAAACAAGCCGGTGAAGGCATCGCACCTGCAGCGCTTTGGCGACAAGGCGCGGGCACTGCTGGAGCGGGCTCGTACTAGCCTGAACAAGTGATAGCGGGGCTGCTCTGCAGCCCCAGCTGTATCAGTTCTTGCGAATTTTCTCGACAATCGCCGTGGTCGAGCTGTTCTCGACCAGCCCCAGCACCTTCACGGTGCCGCCATAGGCCTTGACGATATCGGCACCCACCACCTGGTCGATGCCGTAGTCGCCACCCTTGACCAGCACATCCGGCTTGACCTGGCTCAGCAGGTTTTCCGGGGTGCCTTCCGGGAAGCTGATCACCCAATCCACCGCGCCCAAGCCGGCCAGTACGGCCATGCGCCGGTCGACACTGTTGATTGGCCGGCCCGGCCCTTTCAGGCGGCTGACCGAAGCATCGTCGTTGACCGCGACGATCAGGCGATCGCCTTGGGCCCGTGCCTGTTCCAGGTAGGTGACATGCCCGGCATGCAGGATGTCGAAGCAGCCGTTGGTGAAGACGATCTTCTCTTTGTGTGCCCGCGCGTCATCGATGGCCAGCAGCAGTTGCTCCAGGCCCAGCACACCGCGCTCGGAGCCTTCCTCACGCTGGATGGCGCGGCGCAGTTCAGGGGCGCTGATGGCCGCCGTACCCAGCTTGCCGACCACGATGCCTGCCGCCAGGTTGGCCAGGGCCACAGCATGGGGCAGGTCCTCGCCAGCGGCAATGGCTGCGGCGAGGGTGGAGATGACGGTATCACCGGCACCGGTCACGTCGAACACTTCACGTGCCCGCGCCGGCAGGTGCAGCGCCGGCTGGCCCACGCGCAGCAGGGTCATGCCGTGCTCGCCACGGGTTACCAGCAAGGCGCCGAGGTCCAGGTCCTGCAGCAGTTGCAAACCCTTGGCAACCAGGTCGGCCTCATCGGTGCAACGGCCAACGATGGTCTCGAACTCGCTGAGGTTCGGGGTGATTAGGCTGGCACCACGGTAAATGGAAAAGTCCTTGCCCTTGGGGTCGGCCAGCACCGGAATGCCTTTGGCCCGCGCCGCCTGGATCAGGCTTTGGTGATTCTTCAGCGCGCCCTTGCCGTAGTCGGACAGAACCAGCACCTTGACGCCCTCGAGCAGGCTGTCGACCTCGGTGGCCAGCGACAATGGGTCGGTGGCGAACGGCTCTTCGAAATCGATACGCAGCAGTTGCTGGTGACGGCTCATGACCCGCAGCTTGACGATGGTCGGCTGGTGCGCGATGCGCTGGAACACCGAACGCACACCGGCAGCCTGCAGGCTGTTGGCCAGGCTGTCGGCAGCTTCGTCCTGGCCGGTGACGCCGATCAGCGAAGCCGGCGCGCCCAGCGCGGCAATGTTCAAGGCAACGTTGGCCGCGCCGCCGGGGCGATCCTCGATTTGATCGACCTTGACCACCGGGACTGGCGCTTCAGGCGAAATACGCGAAGTACCGCCATGCCAGTAGCGGTCGAGCATGACATCGCCGACCACCAGTACCGGGGCTTGATCGAAACGCGGCATGGACAACTTCATGGGCAACCCATATGGAAATAATGAACAGGGGCAGGATATTAGCACAGGGTAGTCGACGGCTTTATGGCCAGATCGTACCCAGAAAATTCCCGTGACAATCGGGGCCATGACGGCCCCGATCAAGGAGGGTTCAGGTGATATCGGCCTTGGCCGGCTCATCCAGGCCCATGGCATGCAAGCGGGCATAATGGCCATTGGCCGCAAGCAGCTCGGCATGCGTGCCACGCTCGACCAGGCGGCCCTGGTCCATGACCAGGATCTGGTCGGCCTTCTCGATCGTCGACAGGCGGTGAGCGATCACCAGCGTGGTACGGCCTTGCATCACGTGATCCAGGGCAGCCTGGATATGCCGCTCGGACTCGGTATCCAACGCAGAAGTAGCCTCGTCGAGGATCAGCAGCGGCGCGTTTTTCAGCAGCGCCCGTGCAATTGCCAGGCGCTGGCGCTGGCCACCGGACAGCAGTACACCGTTCTCTCCCACTTCGGTATCGAAGCCCTTCGGCAGCCGGTCGACGAACTCCTTGGCGTAGGCATCGGCTGCGGCGGCTTCGATGTCTGCGCGTGGGGCACCGGCCAAGTCACCGTAGGCGATGTTGTTGGCCACGGTGTCGTTGAACAGGGTGACGTGCTGGGTTACCTGCGAAACATGGCGACGCAGGTTGCGCAGGCGATAGTTTTCGATTTCCACGCCATCGAGCAGAATCTGCCCCTGGTCGTGGTGATAGAAGCGTGGGATAAGCGCCGCCAAGGTCGACTTGCCACTGCCGGAACGGCCGACCAGGGCGATCATCTGCCCAGGTTCGGCGACAAAACTGATGTCGCTCAGCACTTCACGCTCGGTACCCGGGTAGGTGAAGCTCAGGTTGCGCACTTCCAGGCGCCCTTCCACACGCTCCTTCTCGACAGTACCGGTGTCCAGCTCAGGCTCTTCGTCCAACTGCTCGAAGATGCTCTCGGCACCTGCCAGGCCCTTCTGGATGGTCGAGCTGACTTCCGACAGCTGGCGAATCGGCTTGGGCAGCAGGCCAGCAGCAGTGATATAGGCTACCAGGTCACCGGCGGTGGACTCGCCCCGCAGGAACAGCACCAGGAACATCAGCGCGGCCATGGCGCTGTAGATCACCAGTTGCAGCATCGGCGTGTACAGCGAGCCGGTCTTGGTCATGCGCAGTTGCTTGTCGGTGTTGCTCTGGCTGGCTTTGCCGAAACGCTGCTCCTCGTAGGCCTCGCCGCCGAAGCTGCGGACCACGCGGTAGCCCTGGATGGTTTCCGACGCCACGTGGGTAACGTCGCCCATTGCCACCTGGATCTTCTTGCTCTGCTTGCGGAATTTCTTGCTGGCGATGCTGACCATGACCGCGATCACCGGCAGGATGGCGACCATCACCAGGGTCAGGTGCCAGTTCATCCACAGCAGGTAGGCAAACAGGAACACCACGGTCAGGCCTTCGCGGATCACCACCTTGATGGCATCGGTGGCCGCGCCGGTGACCATGGTCACGTTGAAGGTGATGCGCGAAATCAGGTGACCGGAGTTGTGGTTGTCGAAGTAGCGGTTAGGCAGCACCAGCAGCTTGTTGAACAACTCCACACGCAGGTCGTGCACCAGGCACAGGGACACCTTGGCCAGGAAGTAGTTGCCGAGGAACGAGCCCAGGCCCTGCCAGGCGGCGATCAGGATGATCAGCAGCGGCACCGCCTGCAGCAATTGCAGGTCACGCAGGTAGGGCACGTTGGGGAACAACACCGCTTCGGGGTTGCTCAGGCCATCGACGAAATACTTGAGAATGCCGGCCAGCATCGGCTGGGTCGAGGCAAAGATCACGAAACCGACAATGCTCAGCAGGAAAATGCCGACATAGGGTTTCACATAGCTCAGCAGCCGGAAGTAGATCTTCAGGCTGGAGGTGTGCTCCGCCGGTCGCGGGGTTTCGGCCATTATCGAGCTCGCTGTTCAGGTTGAACCGGAAATTTTACCACAGGCGTCATTTTCGGCACGCCCCCATGGCAGCATCATGGCAAGGCCCACCGGCAGCCAGCTGATGAACCATTCGGCACGCGGCGTACCAGTGAGGCTGGCAGCATCGAACTGCATGGCCAGGGTCGAATACACCCAGAACCCCAGCAGGACCTTGCCGAACAGGGTGCCGCGCGCGCGCACGATTTCACCCAGCGTGAACAGCCATACCATGGTCCACAGCAGCATACCGGGCAGCCCCATCTCGACCGCGATGTGGGTGAACATGTTGTGGGTATGGTCAAAATGCTTGCCAACCGCACTCACCTCGTAGGCCGAGCCCAGGCCCAGGCCAGTCCAGGGATGCGCGGCAATCATGTCCACCACAGCATGGAAGATTTCCGGCCGGTACGACGAGCCACGCTTGGCGATCAGATCGTACACCAAGTAGAAAGCAAGGCCCGTGGCAATGACTGCGAGGATGGAAAACACTCGGCTGTGGCGGTCGCGGAACCACAGCGGCGCCATCACCACGGTGATCACCAGCGCCAGAAGCGCCCCACGGCTCTGGCTGAGCATGGCGAAGGCCCCCAGGCAAGCCAGTGCCGCCAGCCACAACAGCTGCAAGCCTCGTTGCCGAGGTGGCTCGTAGAGCAGGAAGAGCACGGCCGAGCCAATGACATAGGCGCCCAGGATGGGGTGGGATATCTCACCGATACCCGCCAGCCTCATCAGCAAAGGCATGCGCTGCAACCCATAGAACTTGATGATCGAGACCAGTGCCGCAATGGCCAGTAGCGCGCTGCCAAGCAGCAACAGCTGGCGAATACGGCCCAGGCCAAGCTGGGCGAGCAACGGGAAAGCCAACAGGAACACCAGGATGTAGAGCAGCCGTTTGATCTCGCGCCCGTCATCTTCCGCAGATGACCACACCAGGCTCAGCCCGCTCCAGGCCAACAGCAGCAGCACGCTCCCCCACAGCGCCGGCTGGCGCTTCCAGGCCTGCACCAGCACGTCACGCGCCGACCAGGCCAAGACCAGCGTCGGCAGCCACAGGAACAACACCAGCCCCTGCTGATAAACCTTGTTGCTCGGTGCCAGGGCAATCGCCGCCAGGAACCAGACCAGACCCAAACCTAACCAGGCCCGTGCCCAGCTTTTTTGATACAACATCCTTTCCCCCGATGAATCAAAGACACCATCCATGGTGCTACAGCATTATTTTCGGCATTATTGCCGGTCATTTTGCTCGCCAGACGACAAGGCTCTATTCATGCAATGCTCCCGGCTCACCCAGGTCGACTTCGATCAGCTGACACAAGGCGCACAGGTGCTTGAGGCAGACAGCCATGGTGCCAAAGTCTACCTGCTCGCGAATGGAAATTTCCTTAAGGTTTTTCGTAGGAAGCGGCTGATTTCATCTGCGCTTTTGCGCCCTTACTCCCAGCGCTTTGTCGATAACGCCGCGCAGCTGGCGCAACTGGGCATCCCCACCCTCGAGGTGATCAGCCAGCACAAGCTCGACCTGCCTGGCCGCACCGCCGTGCTGTATCGCCCGCTGCCCGGGCGCACGCTGCTGCAGATGTCGCGCGATGAAGGCTTCAGCTGGGACGTTTACCTGCCACGCCTGATCGAACTGATTCGCCAGCTGCACCGCAGCGGTGTGTACTTTCGCTCGCTGCACCTGGGCAACGTGGTGGTCACCCCCGACCAGCGCCTGGGCCTGATCGACGTGGCCGATATGCGTTTCCTGCGCCCGCCGCTGTCGGCACGCATGATTCGGCGCAATGTGCAGCATATGGTGCGCTATATCGAGCGGGAGAACCTGGGCGACCGGTTCCCCCTCGCCGCCTTCGAGGCAGCCCTGCTGGCGCGCTGAGCGTCAGCTGCGCAACAGGCTCTGCGAGCCGTTGCAGAACGCCTGCCAGGCCTGCTCCGGCGCCAACGCCTGGCGCTGCTGCGCGGCAACCGCCGAAGCGCTCAACGCCGAACAACGCTCGATCGCCTCGGCCCAGGCGCTCTCGTCGGCAATGGGCAGGTAGCCCCCGGTGTCGCGTAACTGCTCGCGGAACACTTGCAGGTCGCTGCACACCACCGGCACATCGGCCATCACGGCCTCTTGCACTACCAGCCCCAGCCCTTCGGAACGCGAAGGCACCAATAGCCAGTCGAAGGCCCGATACAACTGCTGCAGGTCTTCGCGGTGGCCACATAGATGAACCCGCCCAGCCAGGCCCAGCGCGTCGATACGTGCCTGGAGCGCGGCGTGCTGCGGCCCCTCGCCAATGATCGCCAGTTGCAGGCACGGTTGCCGAGCACATGCTTTGGCGAATGCCTCGATCAGCATTTCAAAGCCCTTGCTCTCTACCAAACGCCCTACCGCACCCAACATCACCCCGCCGGCCTGAGGCAATCGCAGCGCCTGCCTGGCCTGGTCCCGGCTCAGCAACGGCTCGACGAACGCCAGTGGGTCGAGCGCCATGCGTAGCGTCTGCACCGGCCTGCCCAGATCGCGTTCCAGCGACTCGGCCAAGGTCTGCGACACCGCTGCGATACTCAGGCGCTCGGCCGGGAGCCTGCGCAACAGGCGAATATCGCTGGCGTGCAGACGCGTCTTGCCATGGAACAGCACCTTGGCGCGCACCTCGGGAATGTTCTGCAGCAACGGCAGCACCAGCCGCGCGACGCCAATACCGTCGAGCAGCACGATTTCTGCCCTGGCTTCGGCCAGCGCCTTGCGCAAGCGCATGCGCAGCCACGGGCGAAGCAAGCGCCACAAGTGCCGCCCTTTGAGCGCACGTGACGGCATGTGCCACTCCCGGGTAGAACCGAGCCCACAGCAGAGCCCGCTGCCCAGCAGCAGCCAGTTACTGATCCGGGCATCGGCACCCGCGTTCGACAACACCTGCCGATGCACCTTGTGGATGGACATGTACGGCGTTCCACCCGCCCACATCATATTGACGATGTTCATGGGCCCTCTCCCGCTCATGTCAGGTGGGACAGCGACTTCATTGAACAAAAATGGTGATACCCATGCCGATCAAGGCACCCGTCACCAGCGTCAATGCCAGCTTTATCCGATCACGTTGACGACGCTTGGCCTTACGCTCCACTTCAATGGGCAAGGTCACGTGATTACCGAATCCTGTGTGCAAGACTGCATCACCCTCCAAGGTGACCGCTGTCAGATTTAACTCAGCGTAGCGTCGGGAAAGCGCCTTCTCTCCAGCATAGGCGGCAAATGGCGCGCAGCGCTGGTAATCGCTCAAGCGACGCAGGCCAGGATTGAGCGAGAATGCCTGCCATTCGGCTTTTTCGGAAAGCAGCGGATAACACGGCACGCCGGCGATCACCTGGCGATCACCCAGGTGGATGTACGGGCTGTGGATAGCCAGGTCGTGGGCATGGCTGCGCAGCCACACCTGCAACAGGTTGGGGCTGACCTCCAGAATGGCCCGCGAGTCTTCGACGAAGCCTTGGCGGTAGAAATGCCAGTCGTCTTCGCAGTGAAAGATGTACGGCGTCTTGACGTGGCTGTAAGCCAGGTCGATAGACGGCAATTGGCCAAGCTTGGGGCGATTGACGAACACCTTGCAGTACGGCTTCCAGTGCTCCGGCACAGCGGCATGCACGGCATCGTCACCGGAATCTTCGGTGATGAATACCTCGCGAATGGGCGCGGTGTTGTAGCGATCGAAACTCTCAAGGGTGTCTTTGAGCAGATCGAACCGCCCACAACTGGTCACGACGAGCGTGACGTCACTCTCATTTGAAAAGCGCACCGGACTCCCTCCGCATTGCGACTGTCGGCTTTCAACAACCCGCTCCTGGGCGTGAAAGCTCTTATTTAGATGCCCAGCTTCAGGCGCAGCCGCTGCCATGCAGACAATGGCGGGTGGGGCCTGAGCGCCGGGCGCATTTGGTCGACGATGCTACGTCCAACTGCGCCGAAACTGAAACGGGAAACCGCCAAATGGCGGCCGTTTTCTGCAATCTGCCGGGCCAGATCAGGGTCCGCGCGCAAGCGGCGGAGCTTTTCCTGAAGGGTCGGGATGTTGTCATAGAACACCACGTTGTGCATGTCCTGCAGGCCCAATGCGCGGTTTTCTTCCTCGCCCTGGTCGTACGCCAGCAACACACAGCCACAGGCCATGGCTTCGAAGTTCTTGATCATGTATTCGCCCATACCGACGTCGGCACTGACGAAAAAACGGATACGGTTGAGCGTGTTGCAGTAGTCCTCACCCGACTTGGTGCGGGTTACCAGCAGGTTCTCGACCTGCCCCAACTCGTCCAGCAACGCCTTGCGACCGCTGTAGGCCACGCTGTTGACACTGCCGACGAAGGCCAGTTCGATATCGCGCTCACGCCCCTGGTCCGTCAGCAACTGCTCGTCGTAGCCCTTGGGCACGAACACCGCGTCAAAACCCTCCTGGCGCAGGCGTTCGCTGACCATGTAGCCAGAGCTGATCACCCGGGCCCATGGCAGTTGCCGGTAATGGGCGCTGAACTTGCCGGTGTACTTGCACGGGATGTAGTTCTGGTAGGCGTCGTGCTCGAGGATGACCAGGTTCGGCACGGTACGGATGAAGGCCACCTGGCGGATCTCCTGCTTGAAGCGCAGGAAGAACACGATGCGGTCATAGCGTTCGACCTGCACTTCACGCTTGAAATAGCGACGCAGGTTGCGTTGGTCTTCGCTGGTCAGCCAGCGCAGGTCGCATTCGCAGTTGGCCGCGACGCCGTCGTACAGGCGGTCGAGAATCGCCCGCTGTTCCTTCTGTACCAGAAATAGGACTTTCATTGCTTTCCTTGGGCGCTCTGCGCCATCGCGGTCAACCATGGGGCGTGCTTACAGCTCGCGCCGCCAGAACAGTTCGTGTCGGCGCACGGCCTTGCGGAAGAACTCGTTCTCTCCATAAGGCGACGGCCGACGCGCGGCCAGCCAGCGTTGCAACCAGCGGCGCAGGCGGCGCTTGAACGGCGCGGGCGGCTGCAGGTCGTGCATCATGCCCAGGGCCATGGCCTTGTCGTGCTGGGTAGCCCGGTCCAGGACCAGGCTGCAAGGTGCCCAGGCCTGCGCAGCGCTCAACTGCGGAGGCAGGGCCACGCCATCGCCGCTGTCGCCCATAGGCCAGCGGTCGTTGTCATGCAGGTGGTTGGCATAGCACAGCAGGGTTTGTGGCTGCCAGGCCAGGCCTTGCAGGGCTTCCAGCACTGCCGCCTGAGCGCAGATGTGGTCGGGATGCGGGTCGAGTTGCGGGTGCGGCATCACCAACACCTCTGGCCTTGCCAGTTCCAGCAAGGCACGCAGGTCGGCCAGCAGGTTGTGCCAGGTTGGCGCGCCATCGCGGTCGCCTGGCAATGGGAACGGGTTGAACTGGCGGAACAGGCGAATATCGGCGAGTTCGGCGTCACGAGAGACGGCCGGCTGATCGGGCGCGGCCTGCATGGCAGGCAGTTGCAGGCAGAAGTAACCCAGTTGCACGCAACGCGACTCCGGCACACCGGCCCAACGCGGCACGGCGATGCTGTCCCAGGCACGCAGGCGGCCCTTCAGACGCGCGGCCTCAGCTTTTGCCAGGCCCATCTGTTGATAATGCTCGGCCTCGATCTCACCGGCGGTCAGGGTCACCACCCAGGTTTCGTCGGCCTGACTGTACAGGCCATACGCGGCCAGCTCGGCGTCGTCGGCATGTGGCGCGATTACCATCACCCGACGCCGCTGCAGCTCGACCGCCGGGGTTATCCACAGCCGAGCCTGGCCCAGCAGCCGGCAATGCCGACCGCGCAGGCGCAACGTGCCGGCTTGCAGCGGCGCAGCCAGGCCAGTCAGGTTGAGGAACCGCACGCCATCGACACCACGCTCGAACGTTTGCCGATCGGACTGATCGGCAGCGGTCAGCTCGACCCGAGGGTCGAGAAACCGCCCCAGCCAGCTGCTTTTTACGTGCAGCTCAAGCACCAGGGTTTCGTCGCCCTGCAGCGCGCACTCGGCCTTGAGCAGACCGTCCTGCAGGCTGGCTGGTACCGGTTGCGCCTGGTCGCCAAAGTCGTAGGCATAGTCCTCACCTGGCGCATAGAACAGGTGGTCGGCAAACCAGGCTTCATGGGCAGCCCAGAGCAGCGGCAACAGCAGCAGTGGCAGCCACCACCAGCTGATAACACCGAGGGCGACAAGCGCGACTAGGCCCACCAGCAGGCCCAGGCGCTTGTTGCGCCGGTGGCGCTTGAGCAACTGCTGCTTGCGGCTCACGCCTGATACACCGGCACGGGGTTGCACCAACGGTCCTTGTACTCGCGGTCGGCACGGCCGAACGAGAACCGCAGTGGCTTGTTGCGCGCGCGGGCATCTTCCCAAGCGGCCTGGGTATTGAGGAAGCTCAGCACACTGCCGGGGCTGAAGGCCTTGGTTTCAGGGTCGACGCCGCCATTGATGTATTCGACGCTGATCCACTCTGGCGCTTCGACGCGGTACACCAACTGGATGGCAATCGGCTTGCCGTCCAGCAGCAGCACCGAGCCGATCAGCAGCTCGCGCAGGCGCTCCAGCACATCGGCCATGCGCTCGGCGCCTGTGGCTGGAAAGCCCCAGCGGCGCAGGAACAGGTCGCAGTACATGCTGGCGATGTCCTGGGCAGCGAAGTCACTGATCGGGCGTACCACGCCGCCCGCCTCTTCCAGCAGGCGCAGTTCGCGGCGCTGGTTGTAGCGGAACTTCTTCGACAGATCTTCGGGCGCCCGGGCCATCGCCAACTGCTCCTTCTGCGCCTTCAGGCCGCTGAAGCGCCCTTGGTTCAGCTCGGACAGGTAACGCACGGTATGACGCAACGGCGCCGCGGCATCGACCGCCGCCGGCAGGATGATTTCGGCATTGCCAAGGTCGAACAGGGCTTTCTTGCCGGCACGCTTGAGCACGTCCTTGGCCAGCGCCAGGTGGTGCCCCCAGGTGGGAATGGCGGCCTTGAGCTCACCGGCCTGATACCAACCCAGGTATCGCACCGGGATCTGCGCCAGATCAGCCAGTTGCTCGACCACCAGCGGATGGGTGGCGACACTGCCACCAAAGCGCGCCCATGCCTCGGCATAGGCCTTGGCGTCGACAGTTTGCCAACCGCGTTCGCGGAAGGCCTGGATACGATTGAGCATCAGGCCTGCCCCACCAGCGCACGCACCTGCGGCAGCTGCCAGAAGGCCTCGCGCACTGCCTGGTCGGAGAAACGCTCACGCAGGCGCTGCAGCATGTGCTCGGCACAAGCCTGGCGCTGCTCGGCGTCCAGCGTGGCCATGTGCTTCAGGCCTTGAGCCAGCTGGGCAGCATCGCCCAACGGGAACAGCACGCCAACACCCTCGACGACTTCGCGGGCACCGCCACAGGCCGTGGCCAGCACCGGCACGCCGGCGACCATGGCTTCGAGCAGGACCATGCCGAACGGCTCATGGTCGGAGCTCAGGGCGAACACATCGAAGGCCTGGAAGTAACGCCGCGCATCCGGCACCTGACCCAGGAAGTCCACCTGCCCGGCAATACCGAGCTCGGCAGCCAAGGCCTTGAGTTCGTCCGCCAGGCGGCCCTTGCCGAGGATAGCCAAGCGAGCACCCGCCGGCAGCCCCGGCAGCGCTTGGGCAAAGCCACGCAACAAAGTGGCCTGGTCCTTGTCCGGGTGCAAGCGCCCGACGTTGCCGACGATCCACGCCTGCGCATCCAGGCCCAGGGCCTGGCGCGCCTCGGCATGCGGCACCAGGGCCATTTGCAGGGCGTCGATGTCGATGCGGTTGTACAGGGTCTGGATGCGTTCGGCCGGCCACTGTGGCAGGCACCGACGCATGTCGTCACGCACCGCGTCCGACACACCCAGCAGGCTCAGGCGCTTGCTGAACAGGTTGGCGAACAGCCGGCGGCCCTTGCGCTCATAGTCACCAAAGGCATGGTGCACGCCAATCACCGGCAGGCCGGTACCCAGCAGGGCGACGTAGATGGGCTTGAAGCGGTGGGCGATGCAGAAGGCGAAGTTGCGCTCGGCCGCGATCCGCCGCAACGCGCGGATCGCCCCGAGCTTCAAACCGCGCACGGCCTTGGAGCTGAACTCCAGGAACAACACCTCGTCCGACGCACAGCCGGCCGCTACCTGCGGGTCGGCTGCCCCGGTGAGGAACACCGTGGTGACCTGGTAGCCACGCCCCTGGAACAGGCTGGCGTACTGACGGGCGCAGTCGAGGAAAGGCCCGTCATAACCATGGCAGAACTGCAGGATGCGCGGTTCAGAGCGGCTGGTCATAGGCGGCGGCGCCGTCCTTCACGACCAGGATGTCTTCCATGATCAGGTACTGCAGGTCCGAGCCGAAGAACATGTTCAGGGCATCGGTCGGTGAGCAGATCATCGGTTCGCCACGGCGGTTCAGCGAGGTGTTCAGCGACACGCCGTTGCCGGTCAGGTCTTCCAGCGCCTTCATCATGTCGTAGTAGCGCGGGTTGTACTCGCGCTTGAGCACCTGGGCACGCGAAGTGCCGTCCTCGTGCACCACTTCCGGTACGCGCGTCTTCCACTCCTCAGCCACTTCGAAGGTGAAGGTCATGAATGGCGCCGGGTGGTCGACCTTGATCATCTGCGGGGCAACGGTGTCGAGCATCGACGGGCAGAAAGGTCTCCAGCGTTCACGGAACTTGATCTGGTGGTTGATGCGGTCGGCCACGCCTTCGACGCTCGGGCAGCCAATGATCGAACGGCCACCCAGGGCACGCGGACCGAACTCCATGCGGCCTTGGAACCAGGCCACCGGATTGCCATCCACCATGATCTTGGCGATCTGCTGGGGCATGTTCTCAAGCTTGCGCCACTTCGGCTGGTTCGGATGACGGGCGCAGGCGGCAATCACGTCCTCGTTGGAGTACGAAGGGCCGAGGTAGACGTGTTCCATCTTCTCGACCGGTACGCCACGGGCGTGGGAAACGTAGGCTGCGGCGCCAACGGCAGTGCCGGCGTCGCCGGAGGCCGGCTGGACGAACAGTTCCTTCACGTCCGGGCGGGCGATGATCTTCTGGTTGAGCTTGACGTTCAGCGCGCAGCCGCCGGCGAAGGCCAGCTTGCCGGTTTCACGCAGGGTGTCGCCCAGGTAGTGGTCGATCATCTGCAGCGCCAGCTTCTCGAACAGCGCCTGCATGCTGGCCGCGTAGTGGATGTACGGCTCGTCGGCGATGTCGCCTTCGCGCTTGGGGCCCAGCCATTCGATCAGTTTCGGCGAGAAGTAGAAACCCTTGCCCTTCTCTTTATAGCGGCGCAGGCCGATGACGTTGGCGTACTCGGTGTTGATCACCAGCTCGCCGTTTTCGAAGCTGGCCAGGCGCGAGAAATCGTACTTGCTGGCGTCGCCGTAAGGCGCCATGCCCATGACCTTGAACTCGCCATCGAGCATCTCGAAGCCGAGGAACTCGGTGATCGCGCCGTACAGGCCGCCCAACGAGTCCGGGTCGAAGAATTCCTTGATCTTGTGGATCTTGCCGTTTTCGCCGTAGCCAAAGAAGGTGGTGGCGTACTCGCCTTTACCGTCAATGCCGAGAATCGCGGTTTTTTCCTTGAAGCCCGAGCAGTGGTACGCACTGGAAGCGTGGGCCAGGTGGTGCTCGACCGGCTCGATCTTGACCTTTTTCGGGTCGAAGCCCAGTTGCTCCAGGCACCAGACGATCTTCTTGCGGTAGCGCTTGTAGCGACGGTTGCCCATCAGGATGGCGTCGAGGGCGCGATCCGGGGCGTACCAGTAGCGCTTGGCATAGTGCCAGCGCGCCTTGCCGAACAGGCTGATCGGGGCGAACGGGATGGCTACCACGTCGACATCGGACGGCTTGATGCCTGCCTGTTCCAGGCAGAACTTCGCCGACTCGTAGGGCATGCGGTTCTTCGCATGCTTGTCACGCACGAAGCGCTCTTCTTCGGCGGCGGCAATCAGCTTGCCGTCAATGTACAGGGCCGCGGAAGGGTCATGGCTAAGGGCGCCGGACAGGCCAAGAATCGTCAATGCCAAGGGATTAGCCTCTTCATTCGGTAAAAATGCGCCAGCTGCCTCTTGGGCGGGTGGCGGCTAAAGGGCGGAATTATAACGCAAACATGTGCGCAACGCGGCAACCTGTATTATTCGGCGATCAGCCAATCCATGCGGTAGCTACCGTCCGTCTGCGCCAGCTCTTTGGCCAGCCAAGGCAACAACTCCTTGAGCTCTTCTTCCAGGCCCCACGGCGGGTTGGCGATGGCCAGGCCCGAACCATTAAGGCCCTGCGGGCTGTCCTGGTGGTGCACGTATAGCTCGACCCGCAGCAATTTCGGCGCGCCGGTGCTGGTCAGGTCCTGGTAATAGCGGGTCAGCGAGCGCTGGTCCTTGATCGGGTACCAGATGGCCACAACCGTCTGACGCATGCGGCCAATCGCCTCTTTCATGGCATTGGTGCAACGCTTGAGCTCATCGGCCTGTTCGAACGGCGGGTCGATCAGCATGATCGCGCGCTTTTCCTGCACAGGCAGCAAGGCACGCGGCACATGCCAGCCTTCGCCCAGATGCACGACCACGCGCGGGTCTTTCTTCATGTTCTCTTTGAGCAGCGGGCCGTCTTCGGGGTGCTTCTCGTTGAGCAGGGCACGGTCCTGCTGGCGCATCAGGCGGCGGGCCAGTTCGGGCGAACCTGGGTAGTAGCGCAGCTCGCCGTCGGCGTTCAGGCGCTTGATGACGCGCAGGTAGTCGTCGGCCATGGCCGGCAGGTCATCGCGGTTCCACAGACGAGCGACGCCTTCCAGGTACTCGCCGGTGCGAGTTGCCTGGTCGCCTTGCAGGTCGTACAGGCCAAGGCCTGCGTGGGTATCGATGTAGGCGAACGGCTGCTCCTTGCGCGACATCAGGGCGATGAGGCGGGTCAGCACGATGTGTTTGAGGACGTCGGCGTGGTTGCCGGCGTGGAAGGCGTGACGATAGTTCATGGCAACTCCTGCGGGGAGTGCAAGTTTACCTTGCCTTGCAGGCGGAGTCAGGCCTGGCTGCTGATTGGCGGCGCCCGCTGAGCAGGCGCCGCCAATTCAACGGCTGTTACTTGTCAGCGTGGTACGCCGCATCGGCAGTCTCGAAGCGCTGCACCATCGCCTTCGAAGGGCTGCCCATCTTGCTCACCAGCACGATGGCGATGCTCGCCAGCAGGAAGCCTGGGATGATTTCGTACAGGCCCCAGGTATCGATCTGCTTCCACACGATCACGGTCACTGCGCCCACCACGATACCGGCCAGTGCGCCGTTGCGGGTCATGCCTTTCCACAGTACCGAAATCAGCACCACCGGGCCGAATGCAGCGCCGAAGCCGGCCCAGGCGTAGGCCACCAGGCCCAGCACGCGGTTTTCCGGGTTGGCAGCCATGGCAATGGCGATCAGGGCTACGGCCAGCACCATCAGACGACCGACCCACACCAGCTCGAGCTGCGAAGCGTTCTTGCGCAGGAACGACTTGTAGAAGTCTTCGGTCAGGGCACTGGAGCACACCAGCAGTTGGCAGCTCAGGGTGCTCATCACCGCCGCCAGAATGGCCGACAGCAATACACCGGCGATCCATGGGCTGAACAGGATCTTCGCCAGCTCGATGAACACGCGCTCGTGGTTTTCGGTCACCGGGCCCGCCAGATCAGGGTTGGCCGAGAAGTAGGCGATACCGAAGAAGCCCACGGCACAGGTACCGGCCAGGCACAGAATCATCCAGGTCATGGAGATGCGACGGGCTTTGGCAATCGATTTCACCGAATCGGCGGCCATGAAACGCGCCAGGATGTGCGGCTGACCGAAATAGCCCAGGCCCCAACCCATCAGCGAGATGATGCCAATGAAGGTAGCGCCCTTGAACATGTCGAAGTTGGCCGGGTTGACCGCCTCGATGGCAGCGAAGGTGGTGTCGAAGCCACCCGTGGAGATCAGCACGATCACCGGGGTCAGGATCAGCGCGAAGATCATCAGCGAAGCCTGCACGGTGTCGGTCCAACTTACCGCCAGGAAGCCACCCACGAAGGTGTAGGCGATGGTCGCCGCGGCGCCGGCCCACAGGGCTGTCTCGTACGACATGCCGAAGGTGCTTTCGAACAGACGGGCACCGGCAACGATGCCGGAAGCGCAGTAGATGGTGAAGAACACCAGGATGACGATCGCCGAAATGATCCGCAGCAGGCCGCTTTGGTCTTCGAAACGGCTGGAGAAGTAGTCCGGCAGGGTCAGTGCGTCACCGTTGTGTTCGGTCTGCACACGCAGACGGCCGGCCACGAACAGCCAGTTCAGGTAGGCACCAACGGTCAGGCCGATGGCGATCCAGGCCTCGGACAGGCCCGAGAAGTAGATGGCGCCCGGCAGGCCCATCAGCAGCCAGCCGCTCATGTCGGATGCGCCGGCAGACAGCGCGGTAACCACGCTACCCAGGCTGCGACCGCCCAGAATGTAATCGGAAAGGTTGTTGGTGGCGCGATAGGCGGCGAAGCCGATCAGCACCATTGCCGCGATGTAGACCACGAAAGTGATCGTTAGTGGATTGCCCATGCGTGTGCCCTGGCGTTTGTTTTTATCTCATGCACAACCGCAGCCATGGCGGTTGCACCCAGGCGGCGAATCCTATGCAACAACGCAAAGCAGGTGCAACCATTTTTCATTTGCAAGTTGCACCTTGCCGAGCATTTTTCGTAACAGCAGCCTTTTTGCTCCTTTTTGGAGCAAAAAGGCGGTTTTTCAGAATAAAACGCACCGAAAGCACCCCTTTTCAAGGTGTGGAAATGCCTGTCGGACGAGTTGCACCTTCTTCAGAAAAAATTCGGGTTGCACCTGGTTGCACCCGAATTGTCCTACAGCTACTCTTGGCGCCAGCTTAGGCCACAGCCGTGGCAATAACGAGGATAAGAAATGGCGACGACCACCCTTGGGGTCAAACTCGACGACCCGACCCGTGAGCGACTCAAAGCAGCTGCGCAGTCCATTGACCGCACGCCGCACTGGTTGATCAAGCAAGCGATCTTCAACTATCTGGAGAAGCTCGAGGGTGGTGCCACCCTGACCGAACTCAACGGTCATGTCAGCAACCTGGCCGATGATGCCGGTGAAGTCCAGGCCGACCACAGCCACCAGTGCTTCCTCGAATTCGCCGAGAGCATCCTGCCGCAGTCGGTACTGCGCTCGGCGATCACTGCCGCCTACCGCCGCCCCGAGCAGGAAGTGGTGCCGATGCTGCTGGAGCAGGCACGCCTGAGCGCGCCATTGGCCGAAGCCACCAACAAGCTGGCAGCCGGCATCGCCGAAAAACTGCGCAACCAGAAGAGCGCTGGCGGCCGTGCCGGCATCGTCCAGGGCCTGTTGCAGGAGTTCTCGCTGTCGTCCCAGGAAGGCGTGGCACTGATGTGCCTGGCCGAAGCGCTGCTGCGCATCCCTGACAAGGGCACCCGCGACGCGCTGATCCGCGACAAGATCAGCACCGGCAACTGGCAGCCGCACCTGGGCAACAGCCCGTCGCTGTTCGTCAACGCCGCTACCTGGGGCCTGCTGCTGACCGGCAAGCTGGTCAGCACCCATAACGAATCCGGCCTCACCTCCTCGCTCACCCGCATCATCGGCAAGAGCGGCGAGCCGATGATCCGCAAGGGCGTCGACATGGCCATGCGCCTGATGGGCGAGCAGTTCGTCACCGGTGAAACCATCGCCGAAGCCCTGGCCAACGCCAGCCGCTTCGAGGCCAAGGGTTTCCGCTATTCCTACGACATGCTCGGCGAAGCCGCGCTGACCGAACACGACGCGCAGAAGTACCTGGCGTCCTACGAGCAGGCCATCCACTCGATTGGCAAGGCCTCCCATGGCCGCGGCATCTATGAAGGCCCAGGTATCTCGATCAAGCTGTCGGCACTGCACCCACGCTACAGCCGTGCCCAGTACGAGCGCGTGATGGAAGAGCTGTACCCGCGCCTGCTGTCGCTGACCCTGCTGGCCAAGCAGTACGACATCGGCCTGAACATCGACGCCGAAGAGGCCGACCGCCTGGAGCTGTCGCTCGACCTGCTCGAGCGCCTGTGCTTCGAACCTTCGCTGGCGGGCTGGAACGGCATCGGTTTCGTCATCCAGGCCTACCAGAAGCGCTGCCCGTACGTGATCGACTACGTCATCGACCTGGCCAAGCGCAGCCGCCACCGCCTGATGATCCGCCTGGTTAAAGGCGCCTACTGGGACAGCGAGATCAAGCGTGCCCAGGTCGAAGGCCTGGAAGGCTACCCGGTGTACACCCGCAAGGTGTACACCGACGTGTCCTACGTTGCCTGCGCCCGCAAGCTGCTGGCCGTACCAGAAGCCATCTACCCACAGTTCGCCACCCACAACGCCCACACCCTGTCGGCCATCTACCACATCGCCGGGCAGAACTATTACCCGGGGCAGTACGAGTTCCAGTGCCTGCACGGCATGGGTGAGCCGCTGTATGAGCAAGTGGTCGGCAAGATTGCCGATGGCAAGCTGAACCGCCCGTGCCGCGTCTATGCGCCGGTCGGCACCCACGAAACACTGCTGGCCTACCTGGTACGCCGCCTGCTGGAAAACGGCGCCAACACCTCGTTCGTCAACCGCATCGCCGACCACTCCATCTCCATCCAGGAACTGGTCGCCGACCCGGTCGCCAGCATCGAGCGCATGGGCACCCAGGAAGGCAGCATCGGCCTGCCGCACCCACGCATCCCGCTGCCGCGCGACTTGTATGGCAACGAGCGGGCCAACTCGGCCGGCATCGACATGGCCAACGAACACCGCCTGGCGTCGCTGTCCTGCGCCATGCTGGCCACCGCTCACAACGACTGGAAAGCCGCCCCGCTGCTGGCCTGCGCCGCCAGCGATAGCGCTGCCGTGCCGGTGCTGAACCCGGCCGACCTTCGCGATGTGGTGGGCCATGTGCAGGAGGCCACCGTCGCCGATGTCGACAACGCCATCCAGTGTGCACTGAACGCCGCACCGATCTGGCAGGCCACCCCACCCGCCGAACGTGCCGCCATTCTGGAGCGCACCGCCGACCTGATGGAGGCCGAGATCCAACCGCTGATGGGCCTGCTCATCCGCGAAGCCGGCAAAACCTTCGCCAACGCCATCGCAGAGGTGCGTGAAGCCGTGGACTTCCTGCGCTACTACGCGGTGCAGGCACGCAACGACTTCAGCAACGACGCCCACCGCCCGCTGGGCCCGGTGGTGTGCATCAGCCCATGGAACTTCCCGCTGGCGATCTTCACCGGCCAGGTGGCCGCAGCCCTGGCTGCCGGCAACCCGGTACTGGCCAAGCCCGCCGAGCAAACCCCGCTGATCGCCGCCCAGGCCGTGCGCCTGCTGCTGGAAGCCGGCATCCCCGAGGGCGTGCTGCAGTTGCTGCCAGGCCGCGGTGAAACCGTCGGTGCTGGCCTGGTCGGTGACGAGCGCGTCAAAGGCGTGATGTTCACCGGCTCCACCGAAGTCGCCCGCCTGCTGCAGCGCAACGTCGCCGGTCGCCTGGACAACCAGGGCCGCCCGATCCCGCTGATCGCCGAAACCGGTGGCCAGAACGCGATGATCGTCGACTCCTCGGCACTGACCGAGCAGGTGGTGATCGACGTGGTTTCCTCGGCCTTCGACAGCGCTGGCCAGCGTTGCTCGGCCCTGCGCGTACTGTGCCTGCAGGAAGACTCCGCCGACCGCGTGATCGAAATGCTCAAGGGCGCCATGGCCGAAAGCCGCCTGGGCTGCCCGGACCGCCTGGCCGTGGACATTGGCCCGGTGATCGACGCCGAAGCCAAGGCCGGCATCGAGAAGCACATCCAGGGCATGCGTGAAAAAGGCCGCTCGGTCTATCAGGTTGCCATTGCCGATGCTGCCGAGATCAAGCGCGGCACCTTCGTCATGCCAACCCTGATCGAGCTGGACAGCTTCGACGAGCTCAAGCGTGAAATCTTCGGCCCGGTACTGCACGTGGTGCGCTACAACCGCCGCAACCTGGACCAGCTGATCGAGCAGATCAACAACTCTGGCTATGGCCTGACCCTCGGCGTGCACACCCGCATCGACGAGACCATCGCCAAGGTGGTGGAAACCGCCAATGCCGGCAACATGTACGTAAACCGCAATATTGTCGGTGCGGTGGTGGGCGTGCAGCCGTTCGGCGGTGAAGGCCTATCCGGCACCGGCCCGAAAGCAGGCGGCCCGCTGTACCTGTACCGCCTGCTGTCGACCCGCCCGGCCGACGCGATTGGCCGCCACTTCCAGCAGCAGGACGGCGAAGGCAAGCCAGACCGCACCCTGCACGAACAGCTGATCAAGCCGCTGCATGGTCTGAAGGCCTGGGCCGAGAGCAACCAGCTGGCTGACCTGGCTGCGCTGTGCGACCAGTTCGCCAGCCAGTCGCAAAGCGGTATCGCCCGCCTGCTGCCAGGCCCGACCGGCGAGCGCAACAGCTACACCATCCTGCCGCGCGAGCACGTGCTGTGCCTGGCGGACAACGAAGCCGACCTGCTGGCGCAACTGGCTGCGGTACTGGCCGTTGGCAGCTCGGCGGTGTGGGCTGACAGCGAACCGGGCAAGGCCCTGCGTGCCCGCCTGCCGCGTGAGCTGCAGGCCAAGGTCAAGCTGGTGGCGGACTGGAACAAGGATGACGTGGCGTTCGACGCCGTGATCCACCATGGCGACTCGGACCAGCTGCGCAGCGTGTGCCAGCAGGTGGCCAAGCGCGCCGGGGCGATCGTCGGTGTGCACGGGCTGTCCAGCGGGGATCACCAGATTGCGCTGGAGCGGTTGGTGATTGAGCGGGCGGTGAGTGTGAATACTGCGGCGGCGGGTGGTAACGCCAGCCTGATGACCATTGGCTGAGGCTGAGGGTTGTTGAAGAAAAGGGAGGGCTTAGGCTCTCCCTTTTTTATGGGCGGTTGTCTTGAGATAGGGTTGGGCTGACAGGTGCTCGCCACAGCATTTTCTGCGCCTGTGAGACCGAGCGCCGCCCGCGCGGCGCATCGCGACGCAAGGCCGCTCCTACATTTGTTTCGGGCCAGTTCATCCTGTTAGGCCACCGCTGTCCGCCTTGTTTGTTCCATGCGGTATTGAAGGGGGCGCAGTCGCTCTTATCGATCTCCAGCCATGCCTCCAGGGTACGCGCGCCATAGGCACAGGAGAGACTGGCCCGAAACAAATGTAGGAGCGGCCTTGCGTCGCGATGCGCCGCGCGGGCGGCGCTCGGTCTCACAGGCGCAGAAAGCATCAAGGCAAGCACCTGTATGCCCCAACCGTTCTAAACCCATATCACCCAAACCTATTAACCTCCCCCCACACCACCCGGTTCCCTACACTCGCAGCATCCCGCCTCAGGACCGCACCCATGCCCGAGACCCTGCTCAGCCCTCGTAACCTGGCCTTCGAGCTCTACGAAGTACTCGACGCCGAAGCCCTCACCCAGCGCCCGCGTTTCGCCGAGCACAGCCGTGAAACCTTCGACGCGGCACTGACCACCGCCCGCACCATCGCCGAAAAGTACTTCGCCCCGCACAACCGCAAGGCCGACGAGAACGAGCCGCGCTACGTGGATGGTCGCGCGGAGCTGATCACCGAGGTGAAGCCTGCCGTCGACGCCTTCCTCGAAGCCGGCTTTCTCAACACCAACCGGGACTTCGAGGTGGGTGGCATGCAGCTGCCCAGCCTGGTGTCGCAGGCCTGCTTCGCCCACTTCCAGGCCGCCAACGCCGGCACCACGGCCTACCCATTCCTGACCATGGGCGCAGCCAACCTGATCGAGAGTTTCGGCACAGAGGAACAGAAGCGCCTGTTCCTGCAACCGATGATCGAGGGCCGCTACTTCGGTACCATGGCGCTGACCGAGCCCCACGCCGGCTCGTCTCTGGCCGACATCCGCACCCGCGCCGAACCTGCAGCCGACGGCAGCTACCGGCTCAAAGGCAACAAGATCTTCATCTCCGGTGGCGACCACGAACTGTCGGAAAACATCGTGCACATGGTGCTGGCCAAGCTGCCGGACGCCCCGCCCGGGGTGAAAGGCATCTCGCTGTTCATCGTGCCCAAGTTCAACGTCAACCCGGACGGCAGCCGTGGCCCGCGTAACGGCGTGCTGCTGGCCGGCTTGTTCCACAAGATGGGCTGGCGTGGCACCACCTCCACCGCGCTGAACTTCGGCGACAACGGCGAGTGCGTCGGCTACCTGGTGGGCCAGCCGCACCAGGGCCTGGCCTGCATGTTCCAGATGATGAACGAGGCGCGTATCGGCGTCGGCATGGGTGCAGTGATGCTAGGTTACGCCGGCTACCTTTACTCGTTGGAATACGCCCGACAGCGTCCGCAGGGCCGGCTACCGGACAACAAAGACCCACACAGCCAAGCGGTGCCGATCATCGAACATAGCGATGTAAAGCGCATGCTGCTGGCCCAGAAGGCTTACGTGGAAGGTGCCTTTGACCTGGGCCTGTATGCCGCCCGTCTATTCGACGATACTCACACCGCCAGCGAAGAAAGCACCCGCCAGCAGACCCAGGAACTGCTCGACCTGCTGACTCCGATCGTCAAGTCGTGGCCGTCGACGTTCTGCCTCAAGGCCAACGAACTGGCGATCCAGATTCTCGGCGGCCACGGCTACACCCGCGAATATCCGGTGGAACAGTATTACCGCGACAACCGCCTGAACCCGATTCACGAAGGCACCGAGGGCATTCAGTCGCTCGACTTGCTTGGCCGCAAGCTGGCGCAAAACAATGGCGCCGGGCTCAAACAACTCATCCGCCTGATCGCCAACACCGGCGAGCGCGCCAGCCACCACCCCAACCTCGACCCTCTGCGCCAGCCGCTGGAGCAACTAGTCAACCGCCTGCAAAGCGTAACGCTGGCCCTGCTCGGCGACCTGGCACAAGGCAAAGTCGCTGGTGCCTTGGCCAACTCGGCCCTGTACCTCAAGGCCTTCGGCCACTGCGTTATCGGCTGGCGCTGGCTGGAGCAGGCGATTCACGCCGAGCTTGGTTTGCTAAAGGGCAACGCTGCCGACCGCGACTTCTACCTCGGCAAGCTCCAGGCCGCACGTTATTTCCTGACCTGGGAAGTACCGGGCTGCCATAATGAGCTGGCATTGCTAGAGGCGCGCGACGATACCTGCCTCGCCATGCAAGACGGGTGGTTCTAGGGGGAGCCACCGTGTACACGGAGGCTTTTGCATGTTCGATTCCAGCGCCCTGCTGCGCCAGCGCTTTGCCGCGCTGCGCAGTACGGCCGAGTTGTTTTCCCTGCGCCATGTGAAACAGTCGCACCAGGCGCTGTCGGTTCGGCGCAACGTTGCCGAACCACCGTTCTTCAGCCAGGACGAAGGCGCCATGCTCACCGTGCGGGTCAACGGCGTGGAGGCCTATGCGGCCACCGCCGACATGTCCCAGGCCGGCCTGCAACGCGCACTGGAACAAGCCGAGGCACTTGCCCGGCAGATCGCTCCGCACAGCCTGCTGGACCTGCGCGAGCAGCCAGTGACCAGTGCTCGTCACGACCATCTCTCACCCCATTTCGACCAGCCCGTGCCTAGCCTCGCCGACTGCCTTGGCCTGCTGGCTGCCGAATCGGCCAGCGTGCCCAAGGACAGCCGCCTAGTGGACTGGCAGGCCAGCCTGGGCCTGAGCCTGGTCGAGCAAACCTACCTGAACTCGGCCGGCGCCGAGCTACGCCATGCCCAGCGTTTCCTGTTCCCAGGCCTGGGTGTGACCGCCAGCGACGGCCAGGATAGCCAAAGCCGCAGCCTGGGCCGCGACAACTTCGGCCAACAGGGCGGTTTCGAGATCATCGAGCGTTGCGGGCTGGTCGGCGCCGCCCGGCAGGTCGCCGACGAGGCACTGCAACTGCTGATGGCCCCCAACACCCCCAGCGGCCCGCGCGACCTGCTGCTGATGCCGGACCAGATGATGCTGCAGATCCACGAGTCCATCGGCCACCCGCTGGAGATGGACCGCATCCTCGGCGACGAGCGCAACTACGCCGGCACCAGCTTCGTCAAAGCCAGCGACTTCGGCCACCTGCAGTACGGTTCCAGCCTGTTGAACGTGACCTTCGACCCGACCATCGGCGAAGAGCTGGCCAGCTACAGCTTTGATGATGACGGCACCCCGGCCAGCAAGCAGTTCCTGATCCGCGACGGCCTGCTGCTGCGCCCACTGGGCGGCGCGCTGTCGCAGTTCCGCTCTGGCCTGGACGGCGTGGCCAACAGCCGCGCCTGTGGCTGGAACCGTGCCCCGATCGACCGCATGGCCAACCTCAACATCGAACCGGGCGACCAAAGCCTGCATCAGCTGATCCAGGACATCGAGCACGGCATCCTGATGCGTACCAACCGTTCCTGGTCCATCGACGATGCGCGCAACAAGTTCCAGTTCGGCTGCGAATGGGGCCAACTGATCGAAAATGGCGAGCTGAAGGGCATCGTCAAGAACCCCAACTACCGTGGCATCTCCGCGCAGTTCTGGCTCAACCTGTCGGCCGTCGGCGACCGCAGCACCTTCCAGGTACTGGGCACGCCCAACTGCGGCAAGGGCGAACCCAACCAGGTGGTGCGGGTCGGCCATGCCTCGCCGGCCTGCGTGTTCCGCCAGATCGACGTATTCGGAGGAGACGCCTGATGCAACATGCTTTCGAAACCCTGGTCGGGGATGTGCGCGCCGCCCTGCAAGCAGGCGAACAGTTCACCCTCGGCTACAGCGCCGAACAGTCGCAATTCGTGCGTTTCAACCACGCCAAGGTGCGCCAGGCCGGTGAAGTGAGCCAGGCCAGCGCTCAACTGCGGCTGGTGCACGATGGCCGCCAGGCGGAACAGCAAGTGACCTTGAGTGGCGAGGTGCAGGTGGACCGCCAGCGCCTGGCCGATGCTCTGGCGCAATTGCGCCAGACCCTGCCGCTGTTGGCCCTCGACCCCTACCTGCGCCTGGACGAAAGCGCCTGGCACAGCCACAGCCTGCAAGAACAACCACTGCCCGAGCTGGACGAAGTGCTGGCCTTGCTCGACAGCGAGGCAGGTGACCTGGACCTGGTCGGCATCTACGCCGCAGGCCCTATCTGCCGAGGCTTTGCCAGTTCGTTCGGGGCCTTTGGCTGGCACCAGGCCAACAGTTTCAACTTCGACTGGAGCCTTTTCCACGAAAACGGCCAGGCGGTGAAGGCCAACTATGCCGGCCAGCTGTGGAGCGCAGACGACTTCATCGCACGCCTGCGCCAGGCACGTGAACAACTGGGCTTCCTCGGTCGCCCGGCGATCACCCTCAAACCGGGAAGCTACCGCGCCTACCTGGCTCCGGCAGCCATGGACGAGATCGCCGGCATGCTCTGCTGGGGCGGTTTTTCCGCGCAGGCCCTGGCCACTGGCAACAGCGCCCTGCAGCGCTTGTACAACGGCGATGCACGGCTGAGCCCGCTGGTGAGTTTCACCGAGCAGGTCAGCGGGTCGCTAAGCCCGGCGTTTTCCGACGAAGGTGCGCCGCGTCTGGATGTGCCATTGATCCAGCACGGTGAGGCGCTGCAACGCTTGATCAGTGCGCGCAGTGCAGCCGAGTTCGCGTTGCTGGCCAATGGTGCCGACAGTTACGAATCGCCGTGTGCGCTGAGCCTGGCGCCGGGTAATCTGGCCAGCGAGCAGGTGCTTGAGCGGCTGGGCACCGGGCTGTACATCAGCAACCTGTGGTACCTGAACTACTCTGACCTGCCGGCAGCACGCATGACCGGGCTGACCCGCTTCGCCACGTTCTGGGTGGAAAACGGGCAGATCCAGGGGCCGGTAAGTACCATGCGCTTCGATGATAGCCTGTACAGCTTGCTGGGTAGCCAACTGGAGGACCTGACCCGGGAGCGCGAGATGATCTTGTCGACCAGTACCTATGGACAGCGCAGTACCGGGTCGAGTCATTTGCCCGGGGCACTGGTCAAAGGCCTGACCCTGACACTGTGACTGGACTTGCCGGCCCTTTCGCGGCTAAAGCCGCTCCCACAGGATCTCCACTGCCCTCAAATGTGGTGATATTCCTGTGGGAGCGGATTCATCCGCGAAGAGGCCGGCACTGACAAACGAGGAAGTCATGCCCGAACGCACCCCGCTGGACCCCGTCACCGCCCGCTGGATCCCCTGGGTGGTAGCCATCGCCTTCTTCATGCAGTCCCTGGACGGCACTATCCTCAACACCGCGCTGCCGGCCATGGCCCGCTCGCTGGCCGAAGACCCGCTGCGCATGCAGGGCGTGATCATCGCCTACATGCTCACCGTGGCCCTGCTGATCCCTGCTTCGGGCTGGATCGCCGACCGCTTTGGCACCAAACGCATCTTCTTCAGCGCCATCCTGCTGTTCAGCTTCGGCTCGCTGCTGTGCGCCGCCGCCAACAGCCTCGGTTTCCTGATCTTCGCCCGCGTCGTGCAGGGCCTGGGCGGTGCGCTGATGCTGCCGGTTGGGCGGCTGGTGGTGCTGCGTGCTTACCCGCGCAGCGAACTGGTGCGGATCATGAGCTTCATCACCATCCCCGGCCTGCTGGGGCCATTGCTGGGCCCCACGGTCGGTGGCTGGCTGGTGGAAATCCTCAGCTGGCACTGGATCTTCCTGCTCAACCTGCCGGTTGGCCTGATCGGCTGCATTGCAGTATGGAAGTTCATCCCGGACCTGCGCGGGGCGGAGCGAACCTCGTTCGACGGCCCCGGCTTCCTGCTGTTCGGCGCGGCGATGGTGCTGATCACCATCGCCATGGAAGGCCTGGGCGAGTTGCACCTGCCGCACTTGCGGGTCATGTTGCTGCTGTTCGCCGGTATGGCCTGCCTTGCCGCCTACTGGCTGCGCGCCGGGCGCGACCCGGAGCCACTGTTCTCGCCCAGCCTGTTCCGCGTGCGTACCTTCGCCATCGGCATCCTCGGCAACCTGTTCGCCCGCCTGGGCAGCGGCGCCCTGCCCTTCCTGGTGCCATTACTGCTGCAGGTGGCGCTGGGCTACTCTCCGGCGCAGGCTGGCATGAGCATGATCCCGCTGGCGGCGGCGGCCATGCTTGCCAAGTCCATCGCCAGGCCGCTGATCGAGCGGTTCGGCTACCGCATCATCCTCACCGGCAACACGTTGCTGCTGGGCCTGCTGCTGGCCAGCCTCGGCCTGGTCGACGAGCAAACGCCCTACGCCGTGCTGTTGATCCAGCTGGGCCTGCTCGGCGCTGTCAACTCGATGCAGTTCACGGCCATGAACACAGTAACCCTGATCGACCTGGACGACGCCAGCGCCAGCAGCGGCAACAGCCTGCTGTCGGTGGTCGCGCAACTGGCGTTGAGCCTGGGCGTGGCCTGCGCCGGCGCACTGCTCGGCGGCTTTACCGCAGCGGGCAGTGCCGAGGGCGTGGAAAGCACCCTGGGCGCCTTCCAGCTGACCTTCGTCACCATCGGCATCATGGCCATGCTGGCGGCGGCGATCTTCCTGCAACTGGCGCCGACGGACGGAAGGCGTGCCCGTCGTCCGGAACAACACATGGAATCATAGGGCGAATGGCCACGAGGCTGGTAGACTGTGCGGCATTTTTCGCTTCGCAACGCAGGCCCGCCTCGTGACCACCGAATCCACCGCCTTTGCCACTCTGCCGTTGTCCACCGCCATGCTGGCGAACCTGGACGCCCTCGGCTATGCCTCGATGACGCCGATCCAGGCCCAGAGCCTGCCAGTCATCCTCAAAGGCCAGGACCTGATCGCCCAGGCCAAGACCGGCAGTGGCAAGACCGCCGCCTTCGGCATCGGCCTGCTCAACCCGATCAACCCGCGCTACTTCGGCTGCCAGGCACTGGTGCTGTGCCCTACCCGCGAGCTTGCCGACCAGGTGGCCAAGGAACTGCGCCGCCTGGCCCGCGCTGAGGACAACATCAAGATCCTCACCCTGTGCGGCGGCGTTTCGCTGGGCCCGCAAATCGCTTCGCTGGAGCACGGTGCGCACATCATCGTCGGCACCCCAGGGCGCATCCAGCAACACCTGGACAAAGGCACCCTGGTGCTCGATGGCCTCAACACCCTGGTACTCGACGAAGCCGACCGCATGCTCGACATGGGCTTCTTCGATGCCATCGCCAGCATCATCGGCAAGACCCCGGCGCGCCGCCAGACCCTGCTGTTCTCGGCCACTTACCCGGCTGGCATCAAGCAGCTGGCCGCCGACTTCATGCGCAACCCGCAGCAAGTCAAGGTCGAGAGCCTGCACACCGACAACCAGATCGAGCAGCGCTTCATCGAGATCGACCCGCAGCACCGCCTGGAGGCCGTCACCCGCGTGCTCGGCCACTACCGCCCGCAGTCCTGCGTGGCGTTCTGCTTCACCAAGCAGCAGTGCGAGGATGTGGTTGCCCACCTGACCGCCAAGGGCATCGTCGCCCAGGCCCTGCACGGCGACCTGGAGCAACGTGACCGCGACCAGGTGCTGACCATGTTCGCCAACCGCAGCAGCTCGGTGCTGGTGGCGACCGACGTGGCCGCGCGTGGCCTGGACATCGATGGCCTGGACATGGTCATCAACGTGGAACTGGCACGTGATGCGGAAATCCACGTGCACCGTGTGGGTCGTACTGGCCGTGCTGGCGAGAAAGGGATCGCGGTCAGCCTGGTGGCACCGGCCGAAGGCCACCGTGCCCAAGCCATCGAAGACCTGCAGAAAAGCCCGCTGCGCTGGGACTCGCTGGACAGCCTGAAGAACAAGGGCGGCGAACCACTGCTGCCGGTGATGACCACGCTGTGCATTGCCGCTGGCCGCAAGGACAAGCTGCGCCCTGGCGACATTCTCGGTGCGCTGACCGGTGATGCCGGGATCCCAGGCAAGCAGGTGGGCAAGATCGCCATCTTCGACTTCCAGGCGTTCGTGGCCGTGGAGCGGGCGTTGGCCAAACAGGCCATGCAGCGGCTGAACAGCGGCAAGATCAAGGGTCGCGCCCTGAAAGTCCGCATTATCTAAAGCCAGGCAAGGTCCCTGTGGGAGCGGGTTTACCCGCGAATTCGATGGTGCGTGCACCGCCCTATTCGCGGGTAAACCCGCTCCCACAGGTTCGGCGTAGCCATTACGAATCCAGATAGGTTTATACCGTGCACTCCACCGACGTGATCATCCTCGGCGCCGGCGCCGCCGGCCTGATGTGCGCCCAGCTCAGCGCCCGCCGTGGCCGCCGGGTACTGCTGCTCGACCACGCCAACAAGCCAGGCAAGAAGATCCTCATGTCCGGCGGCGGGCGCTGCAACTTCACCAACATGTACACCGAGCCAGCCAACTTCCTGTCGCAGAATGCGCACTTCTGTAAGTCGGCCCTGGCCCGCTACACCCAGTGGGACTTCATCGAGCTGGTGTGCAAACACGGCGTGGCGTACCACGAGAAGAAACTTGGCCAGCTGTTCTGCGACAACAAGGCCAGCGACATCCTCGACATGCTGCTGGCCGAATGCGACGAGGCCGGCGCCGAGATCCGCATGCACACCAGCATCGAACAGATCGAGAAGACCGAAAACGGCTACCTGCTGCAGACCAACGGCGGCCAGTTCGCCTGCCAGTCGCTGGTGATCGCCACGGGCGGCCTGTCGATTCCCACCCTGGGCGCCACCGGCTTCGGCTACCAAGTGGCGCGCCAGTTCGGCCACACGCTGCTGCCGACCCGCGCCGGGCTGGTGCCGTTCACCATCACCGAGCCCCAACTCAAGGCACTGTGCACCGAGTTGTCCGGCACCTCACTGGATTGCACCGCCAGCTGCAACGGCACCAGCTTCCGCGAGAACCTGCTGTTCACCCACCGCGGCCTGAGCGGCCCGGCAATCCTGCAGATCTCGTCGTTCTGGGAAGCCGGCGACACGGTCGAGATCAACCTGCTGCCCGACCGCGATGCGCTGACCTGGCTGCAGCAAATGCAGGCCGAACGCGCCAACGCCGAACTGAAGACCGTGCTGGGCGAAGTGTTCACCCGCAAGCTGGCCAACCTGCTGGCCGAGCAGTGGTTCGAGTCCAAGCCGATGAAGCAGTACACCCCAGCAGAGCTGGCGCAAATCGCCGAAAAGCTGGCGAACTGGCAAGTGGTGCCGGCCGGCACCGAAGGCTATCGCACCGCCGAAGTGACCTTGGGCGGCGTCGATACCCGCGAAGTGTCGTCCAAGACCATGGAGTCGCTGAAAAGCCCTGGGCTGTACTTCATCGGCGAAGTGCTGGACGTCACCGGCCACCTGGGCGGTTTCAACTTCCAGTGGGCCTGGGCATCGGCCAACGCCGCAGCGCAGTTCGTGTAGAGTAGAATCCATTCAGCAGCACGGAACGCTTCTTGCTGGCCCGTGCTGCATTGCATTCTTCGCTCACTGCCTAGCAGGCCATCATGTCATCGAGCTCGTTCCGTCAGTCACTGCGTCGCCTGTGGGGCCAAGACAAGTTCAGCTACAGCATCCGGGTCACCATCGCCCTCACCGGCAGCCTGGCCCTGTGCTGGTACCAGAACGAGATGGCCCTGCTGATTCCGCTGTTCCTCGGCATCATCGCCAGCGCCCTGGCCGAAACCGACGACAGCTGGCAAGGCCGCCTTAGCGCCTTGGCCGTTACCCTGGTGTGTTTCGCCATCGCTGCGCTGGCGGTCGAACTACTGTTCCCCTACCCCTGGGTCTTTGCCATCGCCCTGGCCCTGGCGGCGTTTGGTCTGACCATGCTTGGCGCCTTGGGCGAGCGCTATGGTGCGATTGCCTCGGCGACACTGATCACGGCGGTTTACACCATGATCGGTGTGGACCAGCGCGGCGGCCAAGTGACGGACTTCTGGCACGAGCCGCTGCTGCTGGTGGCGGGTGCGGCCTGGTACGGGCTGCTTTCAGTACTTTGGCAGGCGCTGTTTTCCAACCAGCCGGTGCAGCAGAGCCTGGCCAAGCTGTTCTACGAACTGGGCAGCTACCTCAAGCTGAAGGCCAGCCTGTTCGAACCGATCCGCACCCTCGACGTCGAGGCCCGGCGCCTGGAGCTGGCCCAACAGAATGGCAAGGTGGTGGCCGCGCTGAACGCAGCCAAGGAAATCATCCTGCACCGGGTGGGCAACAGCCAACCGAACTCGAAGGTCAGCCGTTACCTCAAGCTGTACTTCCTGGCCCAGGACATTCACGAACGGGTCAGTGCCTCGCACTACCCCTACAACGCACTGACCGAGGCGTTTTTCCACAGTGACGTGATGTTCCGCTGCCAGCGCCTGCTGCGTAAGCAGGGTTCATCCTGCCAGGAGCTGGCCCGCTCGATCCGCCTGCGCCAGCCATTCGTGCTGGCAAGCGGTTATCCCGAAGCCCTCGAGGACCTCAACGCTTCACTTGAGCACCTGCGTATCCAGAGCAACCCGGCCTGGCGTGGCCTGTTGCGCTCGCTGCGGGCGCTGGCCGCCAACCTGGCAACGCTGGACCGCCAGCTCAGTGCCGCCAGCAACCCTGACAGCCTGGCCGACGCCAGCGACAGCAGCCTGCTCGACCGCTCGCCACGCTCGCTGAAGGATGTGTGGACGCGCCTGCGCACCCAGCTCACACCGACCTCGTTGCTGTTCCGCCACGCCTTGCGCCTGCCGCTGGCGCTGTCGATCGGCTACGGCATGGTGCACCTGATTCACCCGACCCAGGGCTACTGGATCATCCTCACCACGCTGTTCGTGTGCCAGCCCAACTACGGTGCAACCCGGCGCAAGCTGGTGCAGCGCATCTTCGGCACCGCTGTCGGCCTGACGGTGGGCTGGGCCTTGTTCGACCTGTTCCCCAACCCGGTCATCCAGTCGCTGTTCGCCGTGGTCGCCGGGGTGGTGTTCTTCGTCAACCGCACCACCCGCTACACCTTGGCCACGGCCGCGATCACCCTGATGGTGCTGTTCTGCTTCAACCAGATCGGCGATGGCTACGGCCTGTTCCTGCCACGCCTGTTCGATACCCTGGTGGGCAGCCTGATCGCCATCCTTGCGGTGTTCCTGTTCTTGCCTGACTGGCAAGGGCGACGGCTGAACAAGGC
This sequence comes from Pseudomonas sp. NY8896, assembly GCF_039634505.1. Classification (NCBI taxonomy): domain Bacteria; kingdom Pseudomonadati; phylum Pseudomonadota; class Gammaproteobacteria; order Pseudomonadales; family Pseudomonadaceae; genus Pseudomonas; species Pseudomonas sp. NY8896. Next base: position 1,070,911 of record NZ_CP132350.1, on the reverse strand, counting down.
GCTGGCCAATACCCTGGCCTGCGCCAGCGTGTACCTGCGCCAGATCATGCAGCAGTATGCCCATGGCAAGCGTGACGACCTGGCTTACCGCCTGGCCCGGCGCAATGCTCACAACGCCGACGCGGCACTGTCCACCACCTTGGCCAACATGCTGATGGAGCCGGGACATTTCCGTAAGGAGGCCGACGTTGGCTTCCGCTTCCTGGTGCTGTCGCACACCTTGCTCAGCTACCTCTCGGGGCTGGGCGCGCACCGCGACACGGCGTTGCCGGCGCAGGTGCAGGAGCAGTTGATCGAAGGTGCCGGGCAAAGCCTGGCCAGCAGCCTGGACGAGATCGCCAACGGTTTGGCGGCGCGGCTGCCGATCGCGATTCACAGTGATGCCGAAGAAGCACTGGCCAATGCCCTGGAGCAAATGCCGGAAGAACTGGATGAGCATCAGCGGCTGGTGCAGACGCAGTTGGCATTGATCTGCCGGCAGTTGGGGCCATTGAGGACCTTGGCGGCGCACCTGATCAAGGAAGGTGCGCCGGCCTGATTTTGCTCGATAAGCCGGTGCGGGCCTCAGAAGTCAAAAGCCATGTTGGCGCAGCAGCCGGGCATAGCTGCCATCGGCCTTCATCGCCGCAATCGCCTGCTCGAAACGCTCGACGATTCGCTGATGCTCCGGGTGCTTCAGGCTGACCAGGATGTGCAGGGTGTTTTCCCCCAACGGCGGCTCCACCAGCATCACCCCATCACGCACGTCCTGCGGCTCGCGCTGCAGGTTGTAACGCGCCACGTACTCGTCCTCCACCGCCAGGTTCACCCGCCCTGCCGCCAGCATGCGCACCGCGGAAGAGAAGTTGCGCACCGGCACCTTGTGCAGGCGAGTATCGCCGTCGAATTCTGGTGAGTAGGCGTAATCACGCACCACGGCGATGCTGTAGGGGTACAAGTCAGACTGGTGCTTGTAGTGGAACGCTTCGCCCTTGCGCTGCAGCAGGCGAATGCGGTTACTCAGATAGGCTTTGGAAAATTGCCCGATGTTGGCGCGTGAGTCGTTGTACCAGGCATTGATCAGCACGTCGTAGCGCCCTTCACCAACCCCCAGCAACGCCCGCGCCCACGGCACTTCTTCATAGCCGCTGGCGTAGCCGGCACGGGCCAATGCCGTGGTGACGATGCTGGTCGCCAGGCCGCCACCCGCCATGTTGGCATCGGTGAACGGTGGCCAGTTGTCGGCCACCAGGCGTAGCCTGTCGTGACCCGGGGCGGGTGTTGCCAGCATCATTGCCAGTAATCCCAGAACACAAAGCAGTGGCCGCATGCTCACGTCCTTTCGCAATGGGGGGCGCACACTGCCGATGAGATTACACAAAGCCGTTGCCGAGGGCAGCGGCCAATAGTGTCATTTAGCCTCTATTTTGGCCGAAGCACAGATGACGTGCGATGATCGACAGCCCATTCAAGGAGTTCGCCAATGTCCATCGACTGGCTCTGCAAGCACCACACCGACCTCGGCAAGGACCAGCTCTATGCCATTTTGCAATTGCGCACCGAAGTGTTCGTGGTCGAGCAGCGTTGCGCGTACCAGGAAGTCGATGGCCAGGACCTGAGCGGCGATACCTTGCACCTGATGGCCTGGCAGGAAGACAAGCTGGTGGCCTACCTGCGGCTGCTCGACCCGCAGTCACAGGGCGGGGACGTGGTGATCGGGCGCGTGGTGACCGCACCCGAGGCACGTGGGCAAAAGCTGGGGCACCCGTTGCTGCTCAAAGGCCTGGAAGCGGCTGAACATTGCTGGCCGGGAGTACCGGTATACCTGTCAGCGCAGGCTCATTTGCAGGGGTTTTATGCACGCCATGGGTTTGCGGTGGTGGGCGAGGAATACCTGGAAGACGACATTCCGCATATCGGGATGCGCAAGGGTTGAGCCAACCGTGTGGGAGCGGCCCTTTCGCGACACAAGGCCGCGCCCACAGGGCACTGCGGCCACCCGCTTGATCAGGGGTAACCCAGCACTTCGCGGATCTGCCGCAGGTGTCGGATGATCCACTGCTTGTCGATCGCCCCCCACTCATGGATGCGGTAATGCCCGGCGTGGTTGCGTGCGCCTTCCAGCTGCTCGAACTCGCAGACGATGTCCAGGTCGGCCAGGGCGGCGATGGTGTCCTGGGCTGTGCGCCGGGGCATGCCGGTGGCCTCCATCAGGGCGGGCACGCTGGTCGCGGTCTGGCTGTCGATCAGCCAGGCCACGTATAGGCGCCGGTAGAAGCTGCTCTTGGTCTTGCTCACTTCCATGCTGCATGTTCCTTAGAGGTTGCCCGGCAGCTCCCGGTAGGTCAGGTAGACGCGCAGGTCGAATTCCAGTTGGTGATAGTCCGGCTCCATGTGCTGGCAGAGCTGGTAGAACGCCTTGTTGTGATCGCGCTCGCGCAGGTGCGCCAGCTCGTGCACCACGATCATGCGCAAGAACTGTGGCGCGGCCTCCTTGAACAAGGAAGCAATGCGGATTTCCTTCTTCGCCTTGAGCTTGCCGCCCTGCACCCGGGACACTGCCGTGTTCAGGCCCAGGGCACGGTGGGTCAGGTCGAGGCGGCTGTCGAACAGCACCTTGTCCAGGCCCGGCGCGCTGCGCAGGTACTGCTGGCGCAGATCCTGGGCATAGCCGTACAGCGCCTTGTCGCTTTGCACGTCATGGCGGTCGGGATAGCGGCGCTGCAGGTACTCACCCAGGCGGTCACTGTCGATCATCTGCCGCACCTGCTGCTGCAGGTGCGGCGGGTAGGCTTGCAAGTAACGTAATACGGTCATGGCGCTGTAGTCGGCGTAACGAATGCCGATTCTAGCCAATCATGGCCCTGGCCAGGAGAAAATCGCCGGGAAGCCGCTGGCGTCCGCGGCAGTCATCGGATAAGCCACCAGGAAACCCTGAACGTATTCACAACCATTGGCTTTGAGCCAGGCCACCTGTGCCGGGGTTTCCACACCCTCGGCGATCACCGTGATGCTGTAGTCGGCACACAGCCCGATAACGCTGCGCACCAGGGCGGCATCCACTGCCGAGTCGGGCAAGCGCGCTACCAGGTGACGGTCGAGTTTCAAGGTGTCGATCGGCAAGTCACGCAGCATGCGCAGCGAACAGTCGCCCGCACCAAAGTCATCCAGGGCCACCCGCACGCCAAGCTCGCGCAAGCGGTGTATCTGTTTGACGGCCGCATCGATGTTGTACATCAGCGAGGTTTCCGCCACCTCCACCTCCAGCTGCGCCGGGACAAGCTGGTAAAGCTGGATGACCCGCTGCAGCTCTTCGACCAGGCCTGGCATCACGAACTGCGCGCGGCTCAGGCTGATGCCAAGCACAAGGTCTGCCGGAAAGCGTTCGTACCAGGCCTGCCGCTGGGCCGCGCCCTGGCGGTAGATCCAGCTGGCCAGGCGGTTGATCAACCGCGCCTCCTCCAGCAACGGGATGAACAGCCCCGGCGGCACATCGCCAACACTGGGGTGCTGCCAGCGCAGCAAGGCTTCGAACCCTCGCAGACGGCCATCGTTGAAGGAGACCTGCGGCTGGTACACCAAGGTGAAGTCTTGCTGCTCGATGGCCGTGCGCACACCGTCCTCAAGCATCAACCGCGAGCGCGCCCTGCCATTGAGTTCCTGATCGTAGAAGCGATATTGCTGGCGGCCGGCCCGCTTGGCCGCGTACATCGCGGCATCGGCTGCGCGTAGCAGGCCTTCTACATTGGCGCCGCAGTCCGGGTAGGTGGCGATGCCGATGCTCACCCCAAGGCATACGTCGAGCCCGTCTACCTCATGGCTGATGGAAACACGCTCGAGCAGCCGTTCGGCATAACGCCCGGCCTGCTCCGGGTAAGGCAAGCTGTCGAACAGTGCGGTGAACTCATCCCCGCCCATGCGCGCCAGCAAAGCCTCACTGCCCAGGCAGTCCTTGAGCTGCTCGGCCACCCAGCGCAACACCCGGTCGCCCGCATCATGGCCAAGCGAGTCGTTGATACGCTTGAAGCCGTCCAGGTCCATGTACATCAGCGCCTGCGCCTTGTCCGAGCGCTCGTTGCGCAACAGCGCACCTTCGGCGGCCTGATAGAAACCGCGACGGTTGAGCAGTCCGGTGAGCGGGTCGGTAATGGCTTGGTACTCCAGTTGCTGGTGCAGGTTGCGCACCACCGACATGTCCAGCACGGTCACCACCATGGCCTGCTGGTCGACGGGCAACGGTGCGCAGGACAGCGCCACCGGCACCAGTTCGCCCCCCTGTGTGCGTAGTTGGGCATCGTGTACACGGAAAATCTGGCGCCCCAGATAGGCCTGGTAGAAGTCCGATTCGCGCCACAGGCTGGCACTGGCCAGTTGCATCAGGTCGAGCAGGTGGGCGCCCTGCAGCTGCTGCACCGGGGACGACAGCAAGCGCGAGATGGCCGGGTTGGCAAAACTGATGGTGCCTTCGGCATCTACCACCAGGATGCCTTCGGCGGCATTTTCCAGGATCGACGCGTTGAAGGCCCTGGCCGCTTCCAGCTCACGGCTCAGCCGCTGCAGCATGCGACGGTTGCGCTGCTGGTCGAGCAGCGCCTGAACCTTGGGTTTGAGAATCTGCGGGTCGAACGGTTTGAACATGTAGTCCACGGCGCCGCTGGCGTAGCCTTTGAGCACGGCCGCTTCGGACTGTTCGTTGGCGGTGAGGAAAATGATCGGGGTCAGCCGGGTGCGTTGGCTGCCGCGCATCAGCCGGGCAACCTCAAAACCGTCCATTTCCGGCATCTGTACATCCAGCAGCACCAGGTCGACTTCGTGTTCAAGCAACGCACTCAAGGCTTCCATCCCCGAGCTTGCCGTCAACACTTGCCAATCCTGCCGGGCCAGCAAGGCCCGCATGCTGATCAGGTTCTCGGGGTAGTCGTCTACTACCAGAAGAACCGAGCTGCCATCCAGTGGCTGTGGTTGAGGGTGAGCGCCATCCATGCTGCTTCTCTGTTATGTGACCGACTTCAAAATACGGTTGGATCCATCAATACTCTAGACCCGAGGCTGTAACGCGCAATGCAATCAGAACGCTATCAGTGGCTCAACTGTACGGTAGCCGACTAACGGTCGGTCTGCCGAAATTATGCGCAGGCTTTCTTTGCCCATAAAAAAACCCGCATCGCTGCGGGTTTTTCAGGGCTGCCTGTCGATCAGTTGACCTTGGCGGCCAGCTCACCTTTCAGGTAACGCTGATACATGCCTTCCAGGGAGATCGGCTTGATCTTCGAGGCATTGCCAGCGGTGCCGAAGGCTTCGTAACGGGCGATGCACACGTCACGCATGGCCTTGACGGTTTCACCGAAGAACTTGCGCGGGTCAAACTCGCTCGGGTTGGTCGCCATCAGGCGGCGCATGGCACCGGTAGAGGCCAGACGCAGGTCGGTATCGATGTTGACCTTGCGCACGCCGTACTTGATGCCTTCGACGATCTCTTCGACCGGTACACCGTAGGTTTCCTTGATGTCGCCGCCGTACTGGTTGATGATCGCCAGCCACTCTTGCGGTACCGAGGACGAACCGTGCATCACCAGGTGGGTGTTGGGGATGCGCTTGTGAATTTCCTTGATGCGGTCGATGGCCAGCACGTCACCGGTAGGTGGCTTGGTGAACTTGTAGGCACCGTGACTGGTACCGATGGCAATCGCCAGGGCGTCGACCTGGGTCTTCTTGACGAAGTCGGCGGCCTCTTCCGGGTCGGTTAGCATCTGGCTGTGGTCCAGCACGCCTTCGGCGCCGATACCGTCTTCTTCACCGGCCATGCCGGTTTCCAGCGAACCCAGGCAGCCCAGCTCGCCTTCTACCGAAACGCCGCAGGCGTGCGCCATGGCAACGGTCTGCTGGGTAACGCGGACGTTGTACTCGTAGTCGGTCGGGGTCTTGCCGTCTTCACCCAGCGAGCCGTCCATCATCACCGAGCTGAAGCCCAGCTGGATCGAACGTTGGCAGACGTCAGGGCTGGTGCCGTGGTCCTGGTGCATGCACACCGGGATATGCGGGAACTCTTCGATGGCAGCCAGGATCAGGTGGCGCAGGAACGGGGCGCCGGCGTATTTGCGGGCACCGGCCGAAGCCTGGACGATCACGGGGGAATCGGTCTTGTCGGCCGCTTCCATGATGGCGCGCATCTGCTCGAGGTTGTTGACGTTGAAAGCTGGTACGCCGTAACCGAACTCGGCGGCGTGGTCCAGCATCTGGCGCATGCTAATGAGTGCCATTGTGTATCTCTCTCCCGACAAGCGTCGTTTGTTTCGTGCAAGCCTGCCGCAGGGGCGGTTGCTGTTCAAGTAGTGTGGGCCACCCTCGCGGCCCGGCCAGTCACGGTGCCTTGCAGCCCCGCCCAATCAGATCGTTGGTTGCCACCCAGTACACCAGGCCTTCTTCGCCCTTGGTGTGGAAGGCCAGCATGCCATCGCTGTACAGCGCACCCGAAGCACCCGGCTCGGACTTGAGCCGGTAGACCTGGTCACCGCCGCCAAGGCGCACGTCGACCTGGTCGCGTTGTGCATCGGCGAAGCGCCACAGCACTTCGGCCTGGGTGTCGCAGACCCAACGGGTCCAGTTGTCTGCCGGGGCGGGTTGCGCCGGCTGCAGCAGTGAGCATCCTGCCAGTGTCGCCAGGGCCGTCACGGCCAAAAGCGCTTTCATTGCATATCCTCTAGCTGACCACACAGCGGCCGCTTGGTTGCCTGAGCCGACGAAACGCCGGGTTCAAGGGCAGCCTGGCGCCTTGCGCTGGTGGTCTTCGTCGTACTTTTCCAGGCCTTCCGGGCCCACGCGCTTGCTGATGACCGGCACGGTTTCGGCCTGCCACTCGGACTGGTAGCACCCGCCCTTGGGCGGGTGCGCCGGGTCGCCATCGGAGGCCGGGCTACCCGAGCAGGCGCTCAGCAGGCCAGCCAGCATCATCACAGGCAACTGCTTGACCATCAGGCCACTCCCTTTGCCAAGCGCCGACGTCATCAGGCCTTGGCCCGCTCTTCCAGGATTGCCACCGCTGGCAGAACCTTGCCTTCGACGAATTCGAGGAAGGCACCACCCCCGGTAGAAATGTAGGAGATTTCCTTGCTGACGCCATATTTGTCGATGGCTGCCAGGGTGTCACCGCCACCGGCGATGGAAAACGCGGCGCTGTCGGCAATGGCTTTGGCCAGCACCTTGGTGCCGTTGCCGAACTGGTCGAACTCGAACACGCCGACCGGGCCGTTCCACAGGATGGTCTTCGACGACTTCAGCAGTTCGGCGAAGTTGGCTGCGGTTTGCGGGCCGATGTCCAGGATCATGTCGTCGGCGGCAACGTCGGCGATGGCCTTGACGGTGGCTTCGGCGGTTTCAGCGAATTCCTTGGCGACCACCACGTCGACTGGCAGCGGTACGCTGACCTTGGCAGCGATGGCTTTTGCAGTATCGACCAGGTCCGGCTCGTACAGCGACTTGCCCACCGGGTGCCCAGCAGCGGCCAGGAAGGTGTTGGCAATACCGCCGCCGACGATCAGCTGGTCGCAGACGTTGCTCAGGCTGTTCAGCACGTCCAGCTTGGTGGAAACCTTGGAGCCGGCAACGATGGCCGCCATCGGTTTGGCCGGGGCCTTCAGGGCCTTGCCCAGGGCATCCAGCTCGGCCGCCAGCAGCGGGCCGGCAGCAGCGACTTTGGCGAACTTGGCTACGCCATGGGTCGAACCTTCGGCGCGGTGCGCGGTGCCGAAAGCGTCCATGACGAACACATCGCACAGGGCGGCGTATTTCTGCGCCAGCTCGTCGGCGTTCTTTTTCTCGCCCTTGTTGAAGCGCACGTTCTCGAACAGCACCAGCTCACCGGCCTGTACCGAGACACCGTCCAGGTAGTCGGCAACCAGCGGCACATCACGGCCCAGGGCCTTGCTCAGGTAGTCGGCAACCGGCTTGAGGCTGTTCTCGGCAGAGAATTCGCCTTCAGTCGGGCGGCCCAGGTGCGAGCAGACCATTACCGCCGCGCCCTTCTCCAGGGCCAGCTTGATGGTCGGCAGCGCTGCCAGGATACGCGCGTCGCTGGCTACCACACCGTCCTTCACAGGCACGTTGAGGTCTTCGCGGATCAGTACGCGCTTACCTTGCAGGTCGAGGTCGGTCATCTTCAACACGGTCATGAATGCAGTCCTTCAGGGCTGTTTGTTGCGGGTTGGGTGGACGACGTGCAGAAAGTGTTCTGCAACGTCGAGCATACGGTTGGCAAAACCCCATTCGTTGTCGAACCAGGCCAGCAGGTTCACCAGGCGCGGGCCGGAAACACGAGTCTGGCTGGCATCGACGATCGCCGAATGCGGGTCATGGTTGAAATCACAGCTGGCGTGCGGCAGCTCGGTGTAGGCCAGCAGGCCTTTCAGCGGGCCTTCCAGCGCGGCCTCGCGCAGCACCCGGTTGACCTCGGCCGCGCTGGTGTCGCGGGCGGTCTGCAGGGTGATGTCCAGGCACGAGACGTTGACGGTCGGTACCCGTACCGCTTTGGCCTGGATTCGCCCGGCAAGTTCCGGGAGCAGGCGTTCGATGCCACGCGCCAGACCAGTGGACACCGGGATCACCGACTGGAAGGCCGAGCGCGTGCGGCGCAGGTCTTCGTGGTGGTAGGCGTCGATCACCGGCTGGTCGTTCATGGCCGAGTGGATGGTGGTGATCTGCACATATTCGATGCCGAACGCCTGGTCCAGCACCCGCAGCAGTGGCACGCCGCAGTTGGTGGTGCACGAGGCGTTGGACACCAGGCGCTCGCTGCCGGTCAGGCAGGCCTGGTTGATGCCATAGACCACCGTGGCGTCAACGTCGGCCTCGCTGGCCATCGGCTGCGAGAACAGCACCCGGGGCGCACCGGCATCGAGGAAGCGCTGGCCATCGGCACGGGTGTTGTAGGCACCGGAGCACTCCAGCACCAGGTCGATGCCCAGCGCGGCCCAGTCGATGCCTTCGGGGGTGGCACTGCGCATCACCTTCACGCAGTCGCCATTGATATGCAGACAGTCGCCGTCGACCTTCACCTCGCCGGGGAAACGCCCGTGGGTGGAGTCGAAGCGGGTCAGGTATTCCAAGCTGGCCTGGTCGGCCAGGTCGTTCAGCGCGACGATCTCGAAACCGGCCTTTGCCCCCCGCTCGAACAGCGCGCGCAGGACACAGCGGCCGATGCGGCCATAACCGTTGAGTGCAACTTTGTAGGGACGCAGGTGGGGCATTCGTTGGCTCGCTAACGCATGATGGCTTTTGGGGCCGCGTTGCGGCCCATCGCGACACAAGGCCGCTCCTACAGGTACCGCGGCAACATCGGGGTTGCGCGGTACCTGTAGGAGCGGCCTTGCGTCGCGATGGAGGGCGAAGCCCTCCCCTTGCACGACCTGGAGGGCGTCACTGCCCTCCATTGTTACATCAGTCTTCCAGCAGCTCTTCGGCAGTACCCAGGATGTTCTCCAGGGTGAAACCAAACTCTTCGAACAGTGCCGAAGCTGGCGCCGACTCACCGTAGGTGGTCATGCCAATGATACGACCTTCCAGGCCGACGTACTTGTACCAGAAGTCGGCGTGGGCGGCTTCGATGGCGATGCGCGCACCGACTTCCAGCGGCAGCACGGACTGCTTGTAGGCAGCGTCCTGGGCATCGAACACGCTGGTGCACGGCATGGAGACCACGCGCGCCTTGCGGCCTTGCTCGGTCAGCTTGTCGAAGGCCTGAACAGCCAGGCCCACTTCCGAACCGGTAGCGATCAGGATCAGCTCAGGCTCGCCAGCGCAGTCCTTGAGCACGTAGCCACCACGGCTGATGTCGGCGATCTGCTGGGCGTTGCGGTCCTGGTGCTGCAGGTTCTGACGCGAGAAGATCAGCGCCGAAGGGCCGTCCTTGCGCTCCAGGGCGTTTTTCCAGGACACGGCGGACTCCACCGCGTCGGCTGGGCGCCAGGTGTCCAGGTTCGGCGTGCTGCGCAGGCTGGTCAGCTGCTCGATCGGCTGGTGAGTCGGGCCGTCTTCGCCCAGGCCGATGGAGTCGTGGGTGTACACGTGGATCACGCGCTGCTTCATCAGCGCCGACATGCGCACGGCGTTGCGGGCGTATTCCATGAACATCAGGAAGGTCGCGCCGTAAGGCACCAGGCCACCGTGCAGGGCAACGCCGTTCATGATGGCGGTCATGCCGAACTCGCGCACGCCGTAGAACACGTAGTTGCCGCTGGCGTCATTGGCTTCGACACCCTTGCAACCTTTCCACAGGGTCAGGTTGGAGCCGGCCAGGTCAGCCGAGCCGCCGAGGAACTCGGGCAGCAGCGGGCCGAAAGCGTTCAGGGCGTTCTGGCTGGCTTTGCGGCTGGCGATGGTTTCGCCTTTGGCAGCCACTTCGTTGATGTAGGCCTGGGCCTTCTCGCTGAAGTCGGCCGGCAGCTCGCCGCTGTCACGGCGCTTGAACTCGGCAGCCAGCTCCGGGTAGGCCTTGGCGTAGGCGTCGAAGCGCTGGTTCCAGTCGGCTTCGGCCTTGGCACCGGCGGCCTTGGCATCCCACTCGGCATAAATGTCGGCTGGGATTTCGAACGGGCCGTGGTTCCAGTTCAGTTCCTTGCGGGCCAGGGCGATTTCGTCGTTGCCCAGCGGGGCACCGTGGCAGTCTTCCTTGCCCTGCTTGTTCGGCGAACCGAAACCGATGATGGTCTTGCAGCAGATCAGGGTCGGACGGTCGCTTTTGCGCGCCGTTTCGATGGCCATCTTGATTTCTTCGGCATCGTGGCCGTCGACGTTGCGGATCACCTGCCAGTTGTACGCCTCGAAGCGCGCCGGGGTGTTGTCGGTGAACCAGCCGTGCACTTCGCCGTCGATGGAAATGCCGTTGTCGTCGTAGAAGGCGATCAGCTTGTTCAGGCCCAGGGTGCCGGCCAGCGAGGCGACTTCGTGGGAGATACCTTCCATCATGCAGCCGTCGCCGAGGAACACGTAGGTGTTGTGGTCGACGATGTTGTGGCCGTCACGGTTGAACTGGGCAGCCAGCACTTTTTCGGCCAGGGCGAAGCCCACGGCATTGGCGATACCTTGGCCGAGCGGGCCAGTGGTGGTCTCGACGCCTGGGGTGTAGCCGTATTCCGGGTGGCCCGGGGTGCGGCTGTGCAGCTGGCGGAAGCCTTTGATGTCATCGATGGTGACGTCGTAGCCGGTCAGGTGCAGCAGCGAGTAGATCAGCATCGAGCCGTGGCCGTTGGACAGCACGAAGCGGTCACGGTCGGCGAAGCTCGGGTTGCTCGGGTTGTGCTTCAGATAGTCGCGCCAAAGCACTTCGGCGATATCCGCCATGCCCATGGGGGCACCTGGGTGGCCGCTGTTGGCCTTTTGCACGGCATCCATGCTGAGGGCACGAATGGCGTTGGCACGTTCACGACGGCTGGGCATCGCTGATCTCCTGGGGGGCTTGAATAGGTGGTGTCACGAAAAAAGGCGGCCATTTTCGCCCACTGGGGGGGCTTGGGGCAATGACGTATGGTCGCAGTCGGGGGATTTTCCTGTGATTGGCATTCAATTCGGGGCAAAACCGGGTTAGCCGCCCCGCTTATCACTCAATATCAAAACTTTTTGATATTGGCCTTGCTAGGGCATCGATGCCTGTCTAGACTGCCGCCCCATGAACCTGCGCGCGCAATCGACACCCGAGCAACGCGAAGCATTGGCCGCCCTGTGCAAAGCCAGTGGCGATGCGTTGCGCCTGAACGTATTGCGCGCCCTGGCCAACGATTCGTTCGGCGTGCTGGAACTGGCGCAGATTTTCGACATCGGCCAGTCGGGCATGAGTCACCATCTGAAGGTGCTGGCCCAGGCCGAGCTGGTGGCAACCCGGCGCGAAGGCAACGCCATCTTCTACCGCCGCGCCCTGCCTGACGGCCTGCGCCTGGGCGGTCGGCTGCATGTGGCGCTGCTCGAAGAAGTCGACGACCTGGCCCTGCCGCCCGATGTGCAGGCACGCATCGCCCAAGTGCAGCAACGCCGCGCGGCCACCAGCCAGGACTTCTTCCTGCGCGTGGAAGAGAAGTTCCGCGCCCAGCAAGACCTGATCGCCGGCCTGCCGCAGTACCGCGAAAGCCTGCTGGCGCTGCTCGACAAGCTGCATTTCGACCCGGCTGCCAGCGCGCTTGAGGTCGGCCCCGGTGACGGTGGCTTCCTGCCTGACCTGGCACGGCGCTTCGCCCAGGTCACCGCCCTGGACAACAGCCCGACCATGCTCGAACTGGCGCGCCAGGTGTGCCAGCGCGAAGGGCTCGAAAACGTGAACCTGCAGTTGGCCGATGCACTGGGTGCAACGGATGTGGCCGCCGACTGCGTTGTGCTGAACATGGTGCTGCACCATTTCAGCGACCCGGCCCTGGCCTTGCGCCAGCTGGCCAAACGGGTGAAGGCAGGCGGCAGCCTGCTGGTAACCGAACTGTGCAGCCATGACCAGGGGTGGGCGCGCGAAGCCTGCGGCGACCTGTGGCTTGGCTTTGAGCAGGACGACCTGGCGCGCTGGGCCAACGCTGCCGGGCTGGCCCATGGGGACAGCCTGTACGTGGGCTTGCGTAACGGTTTCCAGATCCAGGTCCGCCATTTCCAGCGGACGGCTGACGACATACACCATCGGTAAATTTCAGGAACCTTCGAGATGAGCGAATACTCCCTTTTCACCTCCGAGTCCGTGTCCGAAGGGCATCCGGACAAGATCGCCGACCAGATTTCGGACGCTGTCCTCGATGCCATCATCGCCCAGGACAAGTACGCCCGCGTAGCCTGCGAAACGCTGGTCAAGACCGGTGTCGCCATCATCGCCGGCGAAGTCACCACTTCGGCCTGGGTCGACCTGGAAGACCTGGTGCGCAAAGTCATCATCGACATCGGCTACAACAGCTCCGACGTCGGTTTCGACGGTGCCACCTGCGCCGTGATGAACATCATCGGCAAGCAGTCGGTAGACATCGCCCAGGGCGTGGACCGCTCCAAGCCAGAAGACCAGGGCGCCGGTGACCAGGGCCTGATGTTCGGCTACGCCAGCAACGAAACCGAAGTGCTGATGCCGGCGCCGATCTGCTTCTCGCACCGTCTGGTCGAGCGCCAGGCCGAAGCGCGCAAGTCCGGCCTGCTGCCATGGCTGCGTCCGGATGCCAAGTCGCAGGTCACCTGCCGCTACGAAAATGGCAAGGTAGTCGGCATCGACGCCGTGGTGCTGTCGACCCAGCATAACCCGGAAGTGTCGCAGAAAGACCTGCAAGAAGCCGTGATGGAGCTGATCGTCAAGCACACCCTGCCGGCCGAACTGCTGCACAAAGGCACCCAGTACCACATCAACCCGACCGGCAACTTCATCATCGGTGGCCCGGTGGGTGACTGCGGCCTGACCGGCCGCAAGATCATCGTCGACTCCTACGGCGGCATGGCCCGCCACGGGGGTGGCGCGTTCTCCGGCAAGGACCCGTCCAAGGTCGACCGCTCCGCCGCCTACGCCGGCCGCTACGTGGCCAAGAACATCGTTGCCGCCGGCCTGGCCGAGCGCTGCGAGATCCAGGTGTCGTACGCCATTGGCGTGGCCCAGCCGACCTCCATCTCGATCAACACCTTCGGCACCGGCAAGGTTTCCGACGACAAGATCATCCAGCTGGTGCGCGAGTGCTTCGACCTGCGTCCATACGCCATCACCACCATGCTCGACCTGCTGCACCCGATGTATCAGGAAACCGCTGCCTACGGTCACTTCGGCCGTACCCCGCAGCAGAAGACTGTCGGCGACGACACCTTCACCACCTTCACCTGGGAGCGCACCGACCGCGCCCAGTCGCTGCGTGACGCTGCCGGCCTGTAAGTTTCCTACAGCACCAGGCGAAAGCCCCTGCCGAGCAATCGGCAGGGGCTTTTTTGTGACATATCGGCTGACAATGGTGCTTCAGCAAGCGCCAGAGAACCTGCCTAGTCTGGGGGTTCCTACCTGCCATGCAAGGATGCTGGCCATGCCGTACCTGCTGTTGTTCGCCATGCTGTTTGCGCTAAATACCCCACTGGCCTGGGCCGCCTCATGCCCCGACTGGACCCCGCAAAAGGCCGAGGCTGAAGCCGCGCAACTACAGGCCACCCTTACCGGCTGGGACGAGCACTACCATCGCCAGGGTATCGCGCTGGTGGCTGATGAGCTTTACGACCAGAGCCGCCAGCGCCTGGTGCACCTGCAGCAGTGCTTTGGCCTCGCGCCCAGCCCGTCACCCTTGACCAGCGCTCGCGGTCCACTCCCTCACCCCGTGCCGCATACCGGTGTCGACAAGCTGGCGGACCGCCAGGCCGTGGCACGCTGGATGGCCGGGAAAACCGGGGTATGGGTACAGCCCAAGTTCGACGGTGTCGCAGCTTCCCTCATTTATCGACAAGGCCAATTGGTACAGCTGATCAGCCGGGGGGACGGGCTGCAGGGGCATGACTGGAGCAGGCACATTCCCCAGCTCGGTGCAGTCACCCGGCAGTTGCCTCAGGCGATTGACCTGCACTTGCAGGGTGAGCTGTACCTGCGCCTGAACGAACACGTACAGGCCAAGGCAGGCAGTGCCAACGCTCGCGGTACCGTGGCCGGGCTGCTCGCACGCAAACAACTGACTCGCGAGCAAGGGAACACGATCGGCCTGTTCGTGTGGGGCTGGCCGCATGGCCCCGAGCGACAGGCCGATCGCCTCGCGCAGCTGGCACAACTGGGCTTCCCGGATAGCCAGCATTACAGTATCGCCGTCGACACGCTGGAGGATGCAGCGCGCTGGCGTGAGCACTGGTACCGTTCACCCCTGCCCTTTGCCAGCGACGGCGTGATCCTGCGCCTGGGCAGCCGGCCGCCTGCCGAGCGCTGGCAGGCCAAGGCGCCGTACTGGATCGCCGCCTGGAAATACCCCTATGTACAAGCGTTGGCCGAAGTACGCGACGTGCGCTTTCGGGTTGGCCGCACTGGCAGGATCACGCCCATTGCGCATGTGCAGCCGGTAACCCTCGATGACCGGCGCATCACCCAGGTCAGCCTCGGCTCGCTGGCGCGTTGGCAAGCCCTGGATATTCGCCCCGGTGACCAGGTCGCTATCAGCCTCGCCGGGCTGACCATCCCTCGCCTTGAGCACGTCGTGCACCGCGCGGTCGAACGCCAACCACTGGGCGCGCCTGCACCCGGTCGGCATCATGCCCTCAGTTGCTGGCAGCCCAGCGAAGGCTGCGAGGAACAATTCATCGCCCGGCTCACCTGGCTCAGCGGCAAACAGGGCTTGGCCCTCCCACGTACCGGGCCCGGCACATGGCGTCGGCTGGTCGATGCGGGCCTGGTAACTTCGATGACCGATTGGCTGCAGCTCGATGCCGAACGCCTGCAGCAGGTGCCCGGCATCAGCAGCCTTACAGCGGCCCAACTGCTGGGCAGTTTCGACCAAGCCCGCTCACGCCCCTTCGATCAGTGGCTGCGCGGCCTTGGCGCGCCCATTGGCAAGCATTTGCAACTGACAGGCGGCTGGCAAGAAATGGCTTCGCGCAGCGCGGGTCAATGGCAAACAGTGCCCGACATCGGCGTAAAACGCTCGCGTCAGCTTGTGGGTTTCTTCGCGGCCGCGGAGGTGCAAGCCATTGCCACACGGTTGGCGGAATCCGGCATTGAAGGGTTTTCGCCCCCCCCTGAGCGCATCGAGCAATGATTTTTTACCAAAAAGCCTGCAGGAAAACCCGGGATTCAACCGGAAAACCTCACCAAGGGTTTCTAAATGGGCAAAACCAAGGCAGGATTTCCAGCAACTTTTGCTGCCCCGCCCCGTTCAGGAGGCTTTTCATGAAACGCATTTCAACTCTTTTCCTGCTCGCATCGCTGGGTTTGGCTGCAGGCGCCGTGCAAGCGGCCCAGCCGGACCCTGGCCTGACCGGTTGCGCCGCCAAACGCAGCGCCATCGAGAACCAGCTGAAAATTGCCCGTGACCACGGTAACAGCGACCAAGTCGCGGGGCTGGAAGAAGCGCTGCGCGGCGTAGACAACTGCACGGATGCCAGCCTGCGCAAAGAGCGTGAGCAGAAGGTGCTCGATGCACGTCACGAAGTGGCGCAGCGGGAAAAGGACCTGAAGAAAGCCGAGAAGAAAGGCGACGCGGAGAAGATCAACAAGCGCAAGGACAAGCTGGCCGAATCGCGTAAAGAGCTGCAGGAAGCGGTCGACGACCTCGACCGCTGAGGCATCCGACGGATAAGCGCGGCCGCCCTACAGGAATTCAAGACAGTTCCACAGAGGGCAGCGCAGGCCATCAATGATTACGAAACTCGGTATGGCACGCCTTGCAAGCCGCTTCGACCTTGTCCATCGGCACTTTCAACTGCGCAGCATCCAGCGGCTGGCTGCGGGTTACCTCGACCAGTTCGCCGGTAACACCCTCCAGCTGACGGGCCAGGTCATGAAAGCGCGCCTGACGCACCCATACTTCGGCACGGGCGGCGCTGTCACCCCCATCGCGTACCTGTGGAAAGTGCTGCCAGGGCTGGTGCGCAAGGCCGTCCAGCTTCAACGCACCGTCGGCAAATTTCACCCCGTCGAACGGCAACCGGCCACGCAACATGCCGCCCAGGTCTTCGCTGGTCTTGAGCATGTCCTTGAAAATTACCTTGCGCTTGCCCAGCGGCGAGTTGGGGTCGACCCTATCGCACCCACTCAGGGCACCGCCCAGGGCCAGTGCGGCCAGAACAACAACGGTCAATCGCTTCAACATCACACTCACTTCGGCCTACGCAAATGGGCGGCCAGTATCGCTGCCCAAGGGCCAAAGACCAATAGCCACATAAAAAACAGGGGCGAATCTTCATGTTCGCCCATGACAGGAATGCACACATGAAATCTGCCCTGCGCCATCTGGCCTGGACACTGCCAGTGCTGGCTTTGCTGGCCGGTTGCAACGGCGGCGAAAACGCCAAGCCCGAGCCCCACGCCATCGCCACCTACGCCCCGGCCAACTGGAAAGACCTGCCCGCGGTCAGCGATGAAGACTTGCTGGCCGGTTTCTACGCCTGGCGCAGCGGCTGCGAAAAGCTCAAGCGTGACGCGGTGTGGGCCGCCACCTGCGAAGCCGCCGGCAACGCCACAGCCAGCGCCGCCCAGGTGCGTACCTTCCTTGAGCAGAACTTGCAGGTTTACGGCCTGCGCTCCGCCGAGAACAATGCCAACGGTCTGATTACCGGTTACTACGAGCCGGTCTACCCCGGCAGCCTGAGGCAATCGGCGAGCAACCATGTGGCGGTCTACGGCATCCCGGATGACATGATCGTGGTGGACCTGGCCAGCGTGTACCCCGAGCTCAAGGGTAAACGCCTGCGCGGTCGGCTCGATGGCCGGGTGCTCAAACCGTACGACACAGCCGAAGTGATCAACCGCAATGGCGTCAAGGCGCCTGTGCTGGCCTGGCTGACTGATCCAATGGACCTGCAGTTCCTGCAGATCCAGGGCTCCGGCCGGGTTCAACTGGAAGACGGCCGCCAACTGCGCCTGGGCTACGCCGACCAGAACGGCCACCCTTACCGGCCGATCGGCCGCTGGCTGGTGGAACAGGGCCAGCTGAAGAAAGAGGAAGTAAGCATGGGTGCCATTCATGCCTGGGCCCAGGCCAACCCGCAGCGCGTACCGGAACTGCTGGCCAGCAACCCCAGCTACGTGTTCTTCAGCACCCGGCCGGACAGCAATGAAGGCCCGCGCGGTTCGCTGAACGTGCCGCTCACCGCCGGCTACAGCGTGGCCATCGATCGCAAGGTGATTCCGCTGGGGAGCCTGTTATGGCTGTCTACCACACGCCCGGACGGTTCACCCGTGGTACGACCGGTAGGCGCACAGGACACCGGCGGGGCGATTACGGGTGAAGTGCGTGCAGACCTGTTCTGGGGCACCGGGCCGGAAGCCGGCGAGTTGGCCGGGAACATGAAGCAGCAAGGGCAGATCTGGATGTTGTGGCCCAAGGGCCAACCACTGCCAGAAGTACCTAAAGTACTTTGATCGGCGTTGGTTTCTTCGCGGGCGTTGCCCGCGAAGCAGGCAACGCGGCTTCAGATGGAAACCACGAAGAACGATACGATAATTGCCAATCCGGCAAACCACACCAGCGAGCGCAAGGCCGCCCAGTCGGCCAGGTAGCAGATGATGTATAGCAGGCGGCTGGTGATATACATCACCCCCAACACATCCTGGGTCACCTGCTCGGCATTGCCGACGATATCCGCCACCAGCACCGCCGCTGCAAATGCCGGAAACGCCTCATAGCCGTTCTGCTGCGCAGCATGGGCGCGCCGTGGCAGGCCCGACAAGGTATCGAGGAAGGCACGCGGATCGTGATTGTCCTTTAGTCCGAACCGGCCACTGCTCACCTTGGCGATCAAGGCACAAAGCGGGTTCAACAGCAGCGCGATCAGGATGCACCACAGGGCAACGGTCATGCTCAAGACTCCTTGTTCGAAAATGGGTTAGAGCTTCATCACCAGCGTGCCTGCCAGGACCAGCCCGCAAGCTAGGAGTCTCGGCCCGCCAAAAGGTTCTTTGAGGTAGCGCATACCCAGCAGCACCACCAGAATCACGCTCAGTTCCCGTAACGCTGCCGCCTCGGCCACCGACCCCAGGTGCATGGCCCACAACACCAGGGCATAACTGAACAATACGCAAAACCCAACCGCCAAACCCAAACGCCATTGCGTTCGCCAAAACAGGACGAACGGTGCTCGCCGCGCCACGCTGGCCAGCAACGGGAACTGCCAGGCGCTGAGCAGGGTCAGCCACACCAGGTAATCCCACGGTTTGCCCCATAGGCGCACGGCTTGGCCGTCGAACCAGGTGTAGCAGCCGATGCACAGGCCAATCAAGGCGACTACCGGCAGCATCGACCAGGGCAGCCGGTCACCGCCGCCGCCCTGCCACAACAGGCACGCCATGCCGCAGGGGATCAGCAGGATACCGATGATCTGCTGCTGGCTCAGCGATTCCCCGGCAAAGGCCAGGGTCAGCCCCAGCACCACCAGCGGCGACAGCCCGCGCATCAGAGGATAGACCAGCCCCAGGTCACCCACGCGGTAGGCCTGGATCAGCAAATAGCGGTACAGCTGCTCGGCCAACGCGGAGGCGATCAGCCAGGGCCAGATTTCGGCAGGTGGCACATCGACGAAAGGCACGGCCAGCAACGCGAACGCAAGCGCCACCGTGTCCATGCTGGCGATGACCAGCAAGCGCTCACCGCTGAATTTGATCAGGGTATTCCAGGTCGCATGCAGCAGGGCGGCGACCAGCACCAGGGATGTTGCCAACACGCCTTCTTATCCTTGTGCGGTGTTCAAGGGTTGAATATATGGCATTCCAGAGGGCCACTGCATGGGAACGATTACAGAGATTCCGGTCAAACCCTGTGTCCCGAACCCCGCGCCAGGTCATCAAAGAGCTGCCCGAGCCATTCGGGTTACGACTTGGAAGCCACTGTTACAGGATTCGGGATGCTTGAATTAGTTGCCGCGTTTATCTGCCTCACCACCCTCCTTACCTACGTCAATTACCGCTTCATCGGCCTGCCACCCGCCATCGGCGTGATGGTCACGGCACTGCTGTTCTCCCTGATGCTGCAGGGCCTTAGCCTGATCGGCTTCCCTGGCCTGGAAGAACGTGTCGAAGGCTTGATGAACCAAATCGATTTCAACGACCTGCTGATGCACTGGATGTTGGCCTTCCTGCTGTTTGCCGGTGCATTGCACGTCAACCTCAGCGACCTGCGCAGCTACCGCTGGCCCATTGGCCTGCTGGCCACCTTGGGCGTGCTGATCGCTACCGTAGTCATTGGCTACCTGTCGCACTGGGTATTCGCCCTGTTCGGCTGGCAGGTACCGCTGATCTACTGCCTGCTGTTCGGTGCGCTGATCTCGCCCACCGACCCGATTGCCGTACTGGGCGCGCTGCGTACCGCCAATGCGTCCAAACCGCTGAAAACCACCATCGTTGGCGAATCGCTGTTCAACGACGGCACGGCGGTCGTGGTGTTCACCGTGTTGCTGGGCATCATCCAGCTGGGTGAAACGCCAAGCCTGACCGACACGGCGATCCTGTTCGCCCGCGAGGCCATTGGCGGCGTGGTATTCGGCGGCCTGATCGGCTATGCCACGTACCGCATGATCAAGAGCATCGAGCAGTACCAGGTGGAGGTCATGCTGACCCTGGCACTGGTTATCGGTGGCTCGGCGATGTGCTACGAGCTGCACGTGTCGGCACCGATCGCCATGGTGGTGGCCGGCCTGATCATCGGTAACCTGGGGCGAAACCTGGCGATGAATGACATGACGCGCCGCTACATGGACGGTTTCTGGGAGCTGATCGATGACATGCTCAATGCCTTGCTGTTCGCCTTGATCGGCCTGGAGCTGTTGCTGCTGCCGTTCAACTGGATGCACCTGGCGGCCGGCGGCGTGCTGGCGCTGGCGGTGCTGCTGTCGCGGTTGCTGACCGTGGCCCCGGCGATCGTGCTGCTGCGCCGCTGGCGCCCTGTGCCCAAGGGCACGGTACGGGTGCTGACTTGGGGCGGCCTGCGCGGCGGGGTGTCGGTGGCCCTGGCACTGTCGCTGCCGTTGGGCGAGGAGCGTGACCTGCTGCTGTCGATCACCTACATCGTGGTGTTGTCTTCGATTCTGGTGCAGGGTTTGAGCATCGGGCGGGTGGTGCGCAAGGTCAGCGCCCAGCCGTGAGGTTTTTGGGGCCGCTTTGCGGCCCCAGAAAATCACTCTACTGCCGAATCCGGGAACTGGTCCTGCACGTACTTGATCTCGGTGCGCCCATGGGCTGCCGGCAAGCCGTCTTCACCCAGGTTTACGAACACCATCTTGTCGACGGTCAGGATACTCTTGCGGGTGATCTTGTTGCGCACTTCGCACTTGAGGGTGATCGAGGTGCGGCCGAACTCGGTGGCGGTAATGCCCAGCTCGATGATGTCGCCCTGGCGCGACGCACTGACGAAGTTGATTTCCGACATGTACTTGGTCACCACGCGCTGGTTGCCCAGCTGGACGATGGCGTAGATCGCCGCCTCTTCGTCGATCCAGCGCAACAGGCTGCCACCGAACAGGGTGCCATTGGGGTTGAGGTCTTCGGGTTTAACCCATTTGCGGGTGTGAAAGTTCATCTGTACTCCTGACCTGCTTGGCTAACGTGTAGCAATGATGGCAGAGCGGCCGCCATCGCTCCATTGAACATCGACTATCGTCGCGATTAATCGACAGAAAACCTTGGGTGAAGGTGCCGCTCGCGGCTATAATCTGCGCCGCTTTACATGGCTGCCCACAGCGGGGCCATGCCCGCCACCTGTCCGAGGGGCGCTGCAGCAGGCTAGGCCTGTCAGGCTCGGATGGGGCGTTGCTCGCTCTCGCGGGCGCTTAACGCACAACGGCGCCCATTCGCACACTACGAATGGAGGCTCTCATGAGCGCTGCAAACATGCCTGCTGGTTTTACCGATTACAAAGTCGCTGACATCTCCCTGGCCGCCTGGGGCCGTCGCGAAACCATCATTGCCGAATCGGAAATGCCAGCCCTGATGGGCCTGCGTCGCAAGTACCTGACCGAGCAACCGCTCAAGGGTGCGAAGATCCTGGGCTGCATCCACATGACCATCCAGACCGCCGTACTGATCGAAACCCTGGTTGCCCTGGGTGCCGAAGTGCGCTGGTCGTCCTGCAACATCTTCTCGACTCAAGACCAGGCCGCCGCATCGATCGCAGCCGCCGGCATCCCGGTATTCGCCTGGAAAGGTGAAACCGAAGAAGAGTACGAGTGGTGCCTGGAGCAAACCATCCTGAAAGATGGCCAGCCATGGGACGCCAACATGATCCTCGACGACGGCGGCGACCTGACCGAACTGCTGCACAAGAAGTACCCACAGGTGCTGGACCGTGTTCACGGCGTGACCGAAGAAACCACCACCGGCGTGCACCGCCTGCTGGACATGCTGGCCAAGGGCGAGCTGAAAGTCCCGGCGATCAACGTCAACGACTCGGTCACCAAAAGCAAGAACGACAACAAATACGGCTGCCGTCACAGCCTGAACGACGCCATCAAGCGTGGTACCGACCACCTGCTGTCGGGCAAGCAAGCCCTGGTGATCGGCTACGGTGACGTGGGCAAGGGTTCGGCCCAGTCCCTGCGTCAGGAAGGCATGATCGT
This sequence comes from Pseudomonas sp. NY8896, assembly GCF_039634505.1. Classification (NCBI taxonomy): domain Bacteria; kingdom Pseudomonadati; phylum Pseudomonadota; class Gammaproteobacteria; order Pseudomonadales; family Pseudomonadaceae; genus Pseudomonas; species Pseudomonas sp. NY8896. Next base: position 1,048,717 of record NZ_CP132350.1, on the reverse strand, counting down.
CAAGGTCACCGAAGTTGACCCAATCTGCGCCATGCAGGCCTGCATGGACGGCTTCGAGCTGGTCTCGCCGTTCATCGACGGTATCAACGACGGCACCGAAGCCAGCATCGACAAGGCCCTGCTGGGCAAGATCGACCTGATCGTGACCACCACCGGTAACGTCAACGTCTGCGACGCCAACATGCTCAAGGCCCTGAAGAAGCGTGCCGTGGTCTGCAACATCGGCCACTTCGACAACGAGATCGACACCGCCTTCATGCGCAAGAACTGGGCTTGGGAAGAGGTCAAGCCGCAGGTGCACAAGATCCACCGCACCGGCGCTGGCAGCTTCGACCCGCAGAACGACGACTACCTGATCCTGCTGGCCGAAGGCCGCCTGGTCAACCTGGGCAACGCCACTGGCCACCCAAGCCGCATCATGGACGGTTCGTTCGCCAACCAGGTACTGGCACAGATCTTCCTGTTCGAGCAGAAGTACGCCGACCTGTCGGCCGAGAAGAAAGCCGAGCGCCTGACCGTTGAAGTGCTGCCGAAGAAGCTCGACGAAGAAGTGGCCCTGGAAATGGTCCGCGGCTTCGGCGGCGTGGTCACCAAACTGACCAAGCAGCAAGCCGACTACATCGGCGTGACCGTCGAAGGCCCGTTCAAGCCACACGCCTACCGCTACTAAGCGGCAAGCTTGAAGCATCGAGCTTCAAGGTTCATGAACGATGCCCAAGCCAGATCGGCCATCACCGATCTGGCTTTTACTTGCAGCTTGCCGCTAGCAGCTGGCTGCTTGAGGAACGAGTGATGTCACAAGAACGCCGCTACAGTTTCGAGTTCTTTCCGACCAAGACCGATGCCGGTCACGAAAAGCTGATGGGCGTCGCCCGCCAGCTGGCCACTTACAACCCGGACTTCTTTTCCTGCACCTACGGTGCCGGTGGCTCGACCCGCGACCGCACGCTGAACACCGTGCTACAGCTGGAAAACGAAGTGAAGGTGCCTGCCGCGCCGCACCTGTCATGCGTGGGTGACTCCAAGGACGACCTGCGCGCCCTGCTGGCCGAATACAAGGCTGCCGGCATCAAGCGCATTGTCGCCCTGCGTGGCGACCTGCCGTCGGGTATGGGCATGGCCAGTGGCGAATTGCGCTACGCCAGTGACCTGGTCGAGTTCATCCGCCAGGAAACCGCCGATCACTTCCACCTGGAAGTGGCCGCCTACCCAGAAATGCACCCACAGGCGCGCAACTTCGAAACCGACTTGGCCAACTTCGTGCACAAGGTCAAGGCCGGCGCCGACAGCGCCATCACCCAGTACTTCTTCAACGCCGACAGCTACTTCTACTTCGTCGAGCGCGCGCAGAAGCTGGGCGTGGACATCCCGGTAGTACCGGGCATCATGCCGATTACCAACTACAGCAAGCTGGCCCGCTTCTCCGATGCCTGCGGCGCCGAGATCCCACGTTGGATCCGCAAGCAGCTGGAAGCCTATGCCGACGACACCGCCAGCATCCAGGCCTTCGGCGAAGAAGTGATTACCCGCATGTGCGAACAGCTGCTGCAAGGCGGCGCACCGGGCCTGCACTTCTATACCCTGAACCAAGCCGAACCGAGCCTGGCGATCTGGAACAACCTGAAGCTGCCACGCTGAAATCTTTTGGCAAAGTCTGCTTAAGAAATGATTAAGGCTTTGGTCATAGACTAAAGCCTTATTCATTTTCGGGTTAAACAGGTCTTGCCTGCCATGCAGCACCCCCAGCCTTCGCGCCCACAGCTTGTCTACCTGGCTTTCGGCCCAGCCACCTATCATCAGGAAGCCTGCTTCAGCATCATCAGCGCCCTCGCCCAACTGGGCAGCGCAGCCAGCGACGCCATAGGCATCCAGGTTTACACCGACAATCCGCAGCCCTACGCCAGCCTGCCCGTCACCGTGCACCTGCTGGACGAGGCCACCCGCCAGGCATGGAACGCCCCGCACGGTTATCACTTTCGCAGCAAGCATGTACTGCTGCGCCAGGTACTGCAGCAACACCCGCTGGCAGTGTTGATCGACACCGACACGTTCTTCCGCACTTCGCCACTGCAACTGTTCGCGCGCGTGGCGCCCGGCCGCCTACTGTGCAACGCCATCGGCCCGCGCTATGGCGCCGACCAGAAGTGCCTGCTGTACAAAAACCTGCTGACCATTCTCGGCTCACGGGGCCTGGCCGATTGCCAGATGCCACTGATCAACTCCGGGTTGATCGGCCTTACTGCCGAAGACAGCAACACCCTGGACCGCTCCATCGCCATGATGGACGAGTTCTACCCCTTGGCGCGCGAAGCCTACACCCTCGAGGAGTTCTGCTTGGCAGTGGCGGCTTATCGCAAGCTGGAACTGGCCGAGTGCACCGACGTCATCCATCACTACTGGAGCCGCAAGGCGCAGTTCCGCGCCAAGATTCAGGCCTGGCTGCGCAAGCACGGCCACGACCCACTGAGCCCGGCAGCGTTGGCCGACGTTAGTTTGGTCAACGACCAGTTGCCGCGGCCACCCACCCTGCACCGCCTGGGTTACAAGGCACTGAGCCTGACGCTGCCCAGCCAAGAGCGCCAATTCGCCCGCGAATTACTGTATGGCTGCTACCCCTACCCCAACGAATTCGACCGTGCCTGCGCGCCGGCCTGGTGGGACAAGGCCCTGGAAAACCTCAATGCCCGCCATGGCCACATGGAACCCGAGCGACTGCGACAATGCCTGCGCCACCCAGGGTTGCGGTTGTCGCTGGGTGAGCGGCGCAAGGATGTCGAGGCGCATCTGCTGCAAACATCGCAAGGCTGAGACATTCGAGGGGCACTGGCCTTGGGCCGGCCGACCGCGTAATCTCCGGCCATGCCACACATCGCCCGCCTGTTCTGGATCCTGCTGCTCGCCTGCCTGAGCCCGTTGGCTCTGGGCGAGCGCCTGCGCCTGGTGACCGACGACTGGGCACCCTATGTGTATCAGCACAACGGCCAACCGCGCGGTATCGACTACGAAGTCACCAGCCAGGTCTTCAAGCGCCTCGGCGTAGAAGTGGAGTGGCAGTTCCTGCCGTGGAAACGCTGCCTGGCCATGGTCGAACAAGGCTTGGCCGATGGCATCCTCGACATCTTCCAGACCGAATCGCGTCAGCCCTACCTGGTGTACGCCCCCGAGCCTATGTCGGACGTCGAATTCGTCCTGTTCCAGGCGCGTGCACGTCGCCATGGCGTAGCCCACCTGGAGGACCTCGCCGGCCTCACCGTCGGCACATCGCCCGGCTACGCCTATGGTGCAGCGTTCAACGACGCCCCCTATTTCGCACGCGAACCCGCGCCTACTCTCGAGGCCAATTTCGGCAAATTGATGCTGGGCCGCATCGACCTGGCGATCACCGACCGTAGGGTTGGGCATTACCTGCTCCATCAGCTGGGCCTGCAACAGCAAGTCGAGGAATTACCGTTGGTGATCAGCCGCCAGACCCAGTATCTGGGGTTGGTGCGCAAGCCCGGGCGGGAAGCACTGGCCCTGGCCTTTGCCGAAGAACTGCAGCGGTTCAAGCAAGAACCGGCCTATGCAGCGATCAGCAACCGCTACACAGGCGACATTGGAAACATTCTCAACGCCGTTGAGCAGCAGGAAAGCAGCACAGCGCGATAGCTCTGTTATACTCGGGCCTTCCCGCCCGGCTCACGCCCGGACGCTCGGCCTCGCAACAGGCATCCCGATCGGCACAGACGCCCCTCGCGTCCAGCCCCCGTTTCCCGGATGTGCAGTGAAAGCCCAGCTGGACCGGACGCGATCGCATCCCACCGATGCCCGTCGCGCCAGGCAGAACATCCCAACGGGCCCAGCCCACACGAGAACAGGATCGCCCATGTCCTTTGCTTCCCTCGGTCTCTCCGAGGCTCTTGTCCGCGCTATCGAGGCTGCGGGCTACACCCAGCCGACCCCCGTGCAACAGCGGGCCATTCCCGCCGTGTTGCAAGGCCGCGACCTGATGGTTGCCGCACAGACAGGTACGGGTAAAACCGGCGGCTTCGCCCTGCCGATCCTCGAGCGCCTGTTCCCGGCCGGCCACCCCGACAAGTCGCAGCGTCACGGCCCGCGCCAGCCCCGCGTGCTGGTCCTGACCCCGACCCGCGAACTGGCAGCCCAGGTGCATGACAGCTTCAAGGTCTATGCCCGTGACCTGCCACTGGTCAGCGCCTGCATCTTCGGCGGCGTTGGCATGAACCCGCAGATCCAGGCCATTGCCAAAGGCGTTGACGTGCTGGTCGCCTGCCCAGGCCGCCTGCTCGACCTGGCCGGCCAAGGCAAGGTCGACCTGGCCCACGTGGAAATCCTGGTGCTCGACGAAGCCGACCGCATGCTCGACATGGGCTTCATTCACGACGTCAAGAAGGTCCTCGCCCGCCTGCCGGCCAAGCGCCAGAACCTGCTGTTCTCGGCCACCTTCTCCAAGGACATCACCGACCTCGCCGACAAGCTTCTGCACAACCCGGAGCGTATCGAGGTCACGCCGCCGAACACCACCGTCGAGCGTATCGAGCAGCGCGTCTATCGCCTGCCCGCCAGCCACAAGCGTGCACTGCTGGCACACCTGATCACCCAGGGCGCCTGGGAACAGGTACTGGTGTTCACCCGGACCAAGCACGGCGCCAACCGCTTGGCCGAGTATCTGGAAAAGCACGGCCTGACCGCCGCTGCAATCCACGGCAACAAAAGCCAGAACGCCCGCACCAAAGCCCTGGCCGATTTCAAGGCCAACAGTGTGCGCGTGCTGGTCGCCACCGACATCGCCGCCCGTGGCCTGGACATCGACCAACTGCCGCACGTGGTCAACTTCGAGCTACCGAATGTCGAGGAAGATTACGTTCACCGCATCGGCCGTACCGGCCGTGCCGGTCGCTCGGGCGAAGCCATTTCCATGGTCGCGCCAGATGAAGAGAAGCTGCTCAAGAGCATCGAGCGGGTGACCAAGCAACGCATCCAGGATGGCGACCTGATGGGCTTCGACGCCAGCCAGGTAGAAGCCGAAAAGCCTGAAGTGCGCGAGCGCCCGCAGAACAGCGGCCGCGGTGGCCGCAACCAGCAGGGCCGCGGCGAAGGCGGTAAAGACGCCAACGGCGGCCGCAAGGACAAGGGCAAGGACAAAGGCAAGGCCAAGCAGCAAGCTGCAGAAAAGCCGGCCGACAAGGAAAACAGCGGCGACAAGCAACAGCAGCCGCGCAAGCCGCGTGACAAGAAGCCACGCCAACAGCAGCAGGCCAGCAGCAACAGCGTGCCGAAAGTACCGGCCGACCGCGACCCGGAAGAATTCCTGGACGACGATGTCGACAACTTCGGTAACCGTGCCGACTACGTCAGCCCGTACCAAGGCAAGAACCAAGGCCGCAATCGCCGCCCGGGTGGCGGTGCAGGCCAGGGCCAGAATAGCGGTCAACGCAGCAACGCTGGGGGCCAGGGCCAAGCTCGCAGTGGCGGCCAGCAGCGTAGTGGCGGCAGCGGTGGTGGCGGCGAAAAGCGCCCTGCCCGCGCCAACAACGGTGGCGGTGCCCGTCGTGACGGCGGTGGCCGTGGTCGCCCAGCCCGTGATGACGCAGCCCGGCAGGAGCCTGCCGTGCGTAACCCACGCCAGCCAGAAAAACAACCGGTGATCATCCGCAAGGAATCCAAGCTCGACCGTTACCCAACGCCTGAGCAGTTGGATGACGTGCCGACCCGACCACGCGGTGAGCGCCCGGCCTTGTTGACCCGAAAAGGCTGAACCCGGAGTAGCCCGATTTCAGGGCACTCCACGGGAAACGAAAACGCCGCCCAATGGGCGGCGTTTTTCATTGCCAAGGCAATGCTTACTTCTGCTTCACACCTTCGACACTGATATCCAGGTCCAGCGTCTGCGAAGTAGCGCCTGGGCCTTTGATGCCGAAGTCATTCAGGTTCAGGGTGGTGGTGGCGTTGAAACCAGCGCGCTCACCGCCCCATGGGTCCTTGCCTTCACCGTTGAAGGTTGCCTTGAAGGTGACCGGCTTGGTTACGCCGTGCATGGTCAGGTCGCCCGTAACGTCAGCAGTCTTTTCGCCAGTCGACTTGACGGCAGTAGAGACGAACTTGGCTTCAGGATACTTCTTCACATCGAGGAAGTCGGCGCTGGCGATGTGCTTGTCACGCTCGGCGTGGTTCGACCACAGGCTGGCGGTCTTCAGGTCGACGCTGATCTTGCTGGCTTCAGGCTTGGCGCTGTCCCAGGTGAAGTTGCCGTCGAAGTCCTTGAAGGTACCGTGGATGAAGCTGTAGCCCAGGTGGCTGATTTTCCAGTCAACGAACGCGTGCTGGCCTTCCTTGTCGATCTTGTACTCGGCAGCCATGGCCTGGCCAGCGGAGAGCAGAGCGGTACCGAGCGCCAGAGCGGCAAAAGTCTTTTTCAACATCCTGTTCCTTCCTATGCAATTGAGGTTGAGAGTCAAGCTTTGCGGCCCAGCATACGGGTCAGGGTCGCGTCACGGTCGATGAAATGGTGCTTGAGCGCTGCCAGGGCATGCAGCACGGCAAAAATCACCAGGCCCCATGCCAGCCACAGATGAATCACCCCCGCCACATCTGCCTGGTCGGGCAGGTCGCTGACCAGTGCCGGCACTTCGAACAGGCCGAACACCGGAATGCCGACGCCGTCGGCGGTGGAAATCAGGTAACCGGCCGCCATCACCGCAAACAGCCCAAGGTACAGGGCCAAATGGCCCAGCTTGGCCGCCAGGCGTGTGACCGCGCCATGGTTGGCGGGCGCCGGAGGTGGGGGGCTGATGAAACGCCAGATCACCCGCAGCAACATCACTGCCAGCAAAACCAGGCCGATACTCTTGTGCAGGTCCGGCCCGGCTTTGCGCCAGGGGCTGTAGTAGTCGAGACCGACCATCCACAGGCCCAGGCCGAACAGGCCGAAGACTGCCAGCGCCACGCCCCAATGCAGGACGATACTGACCACGCCGTAGCGAGAGGGTGAATTGCGCAGTTGCATGTTGGCGTGTTTCTCCGTGAAAGCTGTGCACAGACTAACGCGTAACGTATCGAATAAAAGCGGAAAAAATTGCTTCGGATTATCGAGAAATCCGATATGTATTCTGTAAGCTTCCCATTAAGGAAACATTAACGATAGCCGGGGAAATAGAGGTTGCCAGTACCGGCCTCGTGCTGCCAAGCGGTCGGTACTGGCGATCGATCAGCCAGCCTTGGCCTGGGTATTGGCCACAGCCTTCTTCGCAGGCTCGGACTTGGCTGTCGCTTTCTTGGCCTCAACAGGTTTGTGCGTCGGCGCATGCTTGGCCGGTGCCGCCTTGGTGGCCGCAGGCTTGGCAGCCGCTTCCTTCACTGCAGGTGCAGGCGCGACCGGGGCGGGCGCGGTTTGGGGAGCAGGCGCTGGGGCTGGCGCCACTGCTTCAGCCTTGGCAATCGGTTCTGCCTTCACCTCGGGCGTGTCCGCCCCACCAAACAGACGCTTGAAGAAGCCAGGTTTGTCCTGCTTGGCCTCATCGACAGGCTTCGACTCAGCTTTGGCAGGCGCCGCGTCAGGCTTGTCAGCCTTGTCAGACGAACCACCAAACATGTTCGAGAAGAACCCACCCTTGCTCGCCTTGGCGGCCGCCGAACCCGCCGCCGCCGCTGCGACCGGTGCCGCCTTGGCAGGGTCAAACGACTTGCCGGCCAGCAGATCCTGGGCCTGGCTGGCCGCACGCTGGCCGCTGCGCAGGGCGCCTTCCAGGGTGCCTGGATACAGGGCGTCGGTGTGCTCGCCAGCAAAAGTGATGCGCTGCACAGGGCGCTCCCACAGGCGCCAGTACTTGCTGATCTGCCCTGGGCCATAGGCCAGATAGGCGCCGCCGGTACCGGCGTCGGTGCTGTAGCGCTTGACCTCATAACCGGTGAAGGCACCACGGGCCTGCGGGTAGAAGGCATGCAGGCGTATCAGCACCTGGTCGACCATCTGCTTGTCGCCAAACGCCTGCAGCAGGCGGGCGTTGTCGCCGGACAGGTTGATGACCACGTTGGCGCCGCCCTTGAGCGCCGGCTCGATCCACAGCATGCCAAGGCCGGCGTTACTGAAGATTTCGCCCGACATGCGCGCGCGGCTTTCCCATACCGGCTTCTTGAACTTGAGCATCAGCTGGTCGCGCCAGCCATAGTTGGTACCCTTGAGCGCGGCCAGGTGCTGGCTGTCCAGGCCTGGGGTCATCTGGATTTTGGCCAGGGCGCGCAGCGGCACGGCCATTACCAGGTAATCCGCCTGGTAGCCGACGCTGCCGACTTTTACCGTGACGCCGTCCTTGTCCTGGACAATGGCGGTGACCGGCGAGCTGGTCTTGATGGTTTTCAATTGCTTGACGAAGGCCTGGGCCAGCACCGGGCTGCCACCGGGCAGCCGCGCGGCGCGCAGGTCGCGGTCGCTGACGCCGCGGTACACGCGGTTCTGCTGGGCGAAGTACAGCAACGACAGGCGCGACGGTTCATCGTAGCGCGTACGGATCTGCTGGTTGACCAGCTGGCGGGCGGTGGTCGGCAGTTGCAGTTTGTCCAGCCAGGTGGAGACGTTGATCTGGTCGAGGGCGAACAACGTGCTGTTTGCTTGCGGGTTCAGCGGGTCGTCGATCGAACGGGCCAGGTCGTCGAGGGTTTTCTCGTAACGCTTGAGCGCCTCGGCGGTAGCCGGCTGCTTGGTGGCCAGGTCGGTGGCACTGAAGTACTCGCCGTCGATCAGGTAACCGGGGGTACGCACGAACTCCGGCGCTGGCAGTGTTTCAAGCTTGAAACGGTCCAGGTACTGGTTCAGCACCGGCTGCGCCTTGGCATTGCCGATCCACTCGCTGGTTGCCAGGCCAGAACGCCCGCCCATGCCCGCCTTGGCCTCCAGCAGCGTCACCTGCCAGCCTTTGTTCTGCAACTCGTAGGCGGCCGTCAGGCCTGCCAGGCCGCCACCTACGACAATTGCCGTGGGCGTCTTGTCCTTTGCCAGCGCGGCGCCGCTGGACACACCAATCAATACCAACGCGCACAGGCGCACCCAAGCAGCAGCCATGTTGGCGAACTCCGAGTCAGAGGTTACAGAAACGGGGAGAGGCAGGGATGCCCCAGGAAGATGCGTTAAGAATACGTCAGGTCCGACCACCCTGCCAGCGCAGTGACATCAAGTCCTTTTGGCAACTGACATTTTTGCCAGTAGCCATGTCACACGATGGCAGGTAAAGCTGGCGAAGTTGGCCAGCAGCCCCGCCAGGAGGGCATACGCATGATCTTCGAGGAGCACTTCCAACACGTCGAACGGCAGTATCTGTGGCACAAGCAGACGCTTCATATGGCATCCGGGCTGAGTATCCGCTCCAACAGCACCTCCTGGACCGGCTTTCATGAAGCGTTCAAGGGTGAAGACGGCACCGAACTGGTGATTGGTGAACACAGCGACGTGGAAATCACCTTCGCCCAGGAAGTCGAATGCTTGCGGCTGGAATACTATGTGGTCAGCGATTTTCTCTGCGACGACCTGCACATGTTGTTCGATGCCGAGAACCAAGGCCATGACCTGGCTGCACCGACGCTGCTCAACTTCTACTGGCTTACCTTGGAAGGCAACGGCTTGCGCGACCTGCGCCCCGGCCCCATCGCCACACACCCCTACTACCAGCTGATCGAAGGGCCATTCCGGCGCCTGACCATTTCCACCTCGCAGGCTGGCACCGTGCACATCCGTCGCCTCGAATGGACCGGCACCCACCGCCATTGAACGGCAGCGGTTGTCCTGCCCTGCGGCATTGCTTAGGCTTACGCGGTCGAACCACGCCGTAAAGCCAGGAGAAGTGCCGATGGGCCTCAATGATCAGTGGATGCAACGCGACCTCAAGGTCCTGTGGCACCCCTGCACCCAGATGAAAGACCACGAGCAGCTGCCGCTGATCCCGATCAAACGCGGCGAAGGTGTGTGGCTGGAGGACTTCGAAGGCAAGCGCTACCTGGACGCGGTGAGCAGTTGGTGGGTCAATGTGTTCGGCCACGCCAACCCGCGCATCAACCAGCGCATCAAGGACCAGGTGGATCAGCTGGAACACGTGATCCTGGCCGGTTTCAGCCACCAGCCGGTCATCGAGTTGTCCGAGCGCCTGGTGGCCATGACCCCGGCCGGCCTCGACCGGGTGTTTTACGCCGACAATGGCTCGTCGTGCATCGAAGTGGCGCTGAAGATGAGCTTCCACTACTGGCAGAATGTCGGCAAACCGGACAAGAAGCGCTTCGTCACCCTGACCAACAGCTATCACGGCGAAACCATTGCCGCCATGTCGGTAGGCGATGTGCCGCTGTTTACCGAAACCTACAAGGCGCTGCTGCTCGACACCCTCAAGGTGCCCAGCCCCGATTGCTACCTGCGCCCCGAGGGCATGAGCTGGGAAGAGCACTCGCGCAACATGTTCCAGGCCATGGAACAGACCCTGGCCGAGCACCACGCCTCGATCAGCGCCGTGATCGTCGAGCCGCTGATCCAAGGTGCAGGCGGCATGCGCATGTACCACCCGGTTTACCTCAAGCTGCTGCGCGAGGCCTGCGACCGCTACGACGTGCACCTGATCCACGACGAGATCGCCGTGGGCTTCGGCCGTACCGGCACGATGTTCGCCTGCGAGCAGGCCGGCATCCGCCCAGACTTCCTGTGCCTGTCCAAGGCCCTGACCGGCGGTTACCTGCCGCTGGCCGCCTGCCTGACCACCGACAAGGTGTACCAGGCCTTCTACGATGACTACCCGACCTTGCGTGCGTTCCTGCATTCGCACAGCTACACCGGCAACCCGCTGGCGTGCGCAGCGGCGCTGGCGACCCTGGACATCTTCGAGCAGGACAACGTGATCGAGGCCAACAAGGCTCTTGCCACGCGTATGGCCACAGCCACTGCGCACCTGGCCGACCATGCTCACGTTGCCGAAATTCGTCAGACCGGCATGGCCCTGGCCATCGAGATGGTGAAAGACAAGACTGGCAAGGTTGCCTACCCCTGGCAAGAGCGGCGTGGCCTGAAGGTATTCGAACACGCCCTGACCCGCGGCGCCCTGCTGCGGCCGCTGGGCAGTGTGGTGTACTTCCTGCCGCCGTATGTGATCACCCCGGAGCAGATCGACTTCCTTGCCGAGGTGGCCAGTGAAGGCATCGACATAGCCACCCGCGATAGCGTCAGCGTTGCCGTGCCGGCCAACTTCCACCCCGATTTCCGCGACCCGGGCTAAGCCCGAAAGCCCGCGCCGACCCCCTGTAGGAGCGGCCTTGTGTCGCGAAAGGGCCGCGCAGCGGCCCCAAGCAATTCATGCATCGCCGCTGAAACCCTGGGGCCGCTGCGCAGCCCTTTCGCGACACAAGGCCGCTCCTACAACGGGCGAGTAAACCTTTAAAACGAGCACCCCATGAGACTGTCCCGCTTCTTCATCGACGCCCCCCTGAGCCTTGGCGAACACGACCTGCCCGAGGCCCAGGCCCACTACATCGGCCGCGTGCTGCGCATGGCCCCCGGCGACGCCGTGCAGCTGTTCGACGGCAGCGGCCAGGAATACCTCGGCCAACTGCTTGAAGTGGGCAAGAAAACCGTGCGTGTCAGCCTCGACCAAGCCCTCACCGGCCAGGCCGACTCACCGCTGCACGTGCACCTCGGCCAAGGCCTGTCGCGCGGCGAACGCATGGACTGGGCGATCCAGAAGGCCACCGAACTGGGCGCCAACGAAATCACCCCGATCGTCAGCGAACGCTGCGAAGTGCGCCTGAAGGACGAACGTGCCGACAAACGTCTGGCCCACTGGCGCCAAGTGGCGATCAGTGCCTGCGAACAATGCGGGCGCTCAACCTTGCCGGTCATCCACCCACCCGTGCCCCTAACCGAGTGGCTGAGCAGCACTCAGGCTGACCTGAAGCTGGTCCTGCACCCGGTGGCCGAACCGCTCACCAGCCATGCCAAGCCTGCAGGCCTGGCCTTCCTGATCGGCCCCGAAGGCGGCCTTAGCGAAGCCGAAGTCGAACAGGCCAAAGCCGCCGGTTTCCACGCAGCACGCCTTGGCCCACGCGTGCTGCGCACCGAAACCGCGCCGGTGGTGGCGCTGTCGGTGGCACAGCAGCTGTGGGGCGACTTTTAACTAACGCACATAGAACGACACCGCCACGAAGTGCATGAGGCTGCCGGCAATTACGAAGAGGTGCCAGATGCCGTGCCAGTGGCGGAAACGGCTATCGAAGGCGAAGAAGATGATGCCGACGGTGTAGAACACCCCGCCGGCCGCCAGCCAGGTAAAACCTGCGGTGCCCAGCGTATTGAGCAATGGCTTGACTGCAACCAGCACGATCCAGCCCATCACGGCATAAATAATGATCGACAGGATCCGCGCCTCGGAGCGCGGCTTGATCTCCTGCAACATGCCGATCACCGCCAGCCCCCAGACCACACCGAACAGGCTCCAGCCCCACGGGCCGCGCAGGCTGACCAGGCAAAACGGCGTGTAGCTGCCGGCGATCAACAGGTAGATCGACAGGTGATCGAGCTTGCGCATGATCACCTTCGCCCGCCCGCGGGTGCTGTGGTACAGGGTGGAAATGCTGTACAGCAACAGCAGCGTGCTGCCGTAGATGGAGAAACTGACGATCTTCCACGGGTCGCCTTGCAGGCCCGCGACCACGATCAGCCAGATGGCACCGATACAGGCGAGGACAGCACCGACCAGGTGAGTCCAGGCGTTGAAGCGTTCACCGTAATACATGCAAACACAGACCTCCCGAGGTGGGCTGGGTTCCTGAAGCAGTCTTTTTCGGCCTTACATCCTACCCAAGATCAGGTTGCAGATCCGCGTCACGCACCAGCCTTTCCAATGCAACCAGGTCCGGCACCCTTGCCACCTGCTCGCCCACCTGCACCGCCGCCAACTCCAGGCGCCCCAGTGCCACGTCCACATAGTTGAGCTGGCTGTCGAGCTTGCATGAACGCGGGATGTCCTGCAGCAACAGCGCCAGGTAACGCAGCCCGGTATCGCCCAAGGCATTGAGCACCACTACGCGTGCCCGCTCACCGCACGGCGTCTCGCCACCGCACGCCGCCTCGAAACCAATCAGCGGCAAGCGTTGCTGGCGCCAGTCGATCCAGCCCAGGTGCCAAGCGGGATCACCGTGCTGACACACCAGGTTGCGCTGCCCGCTCAACTCGGCCACCGCCACGTTGGGCAGCACCAGGGTGCGGTCACCCAACGGCAGCAACAGCCCGGTCAGGCTGCTGCGTTGGCCGGCAATCAGTTCAAGCATGGGTCTGGCTCCAATGGGCGATGCTCTGCAACAACAGCGACTCCTGGTACGGCTTGCCCAGGTACTCGTTGACGCCGATGGCCATGGCGCGGTCGCGGTGCTTCTGCCCGGTACGCGAAGTGATCATGATGATAGGCAGGTCCTTCAGGCGGGCGTCACGGCGGATACGTGTAGCCACCTCGAAACCATCCATACGTGGCATCTCGATGTCCAGTAGCAACACGTCGGGCCGGTGCTCTTCCAGCAAGGCCATGGCGTCAACACCGTCTTTGGCTGTGAGCACGCTCATGCCGTGGCGCTCCAGCAGGCGGCTGGTGACCTTGCGCACGGTTACCGAATCGTCCACCACCATCACCAGCAAGGGGCGGCGTGGTGCCGGGCCAAGCAGTTGGCGTTGGCTGCCACCAGCGGGCAGGCGAGCCAGCCGTCGCTGCTGGCCGCGCAGCTGGCCCAGCAGGTCAAGAATCAACACCACCCGACCATCGCCCAGCAACGTTGCCCCCGACAACCCGGCAACCGCGGCAAACTGCGGCCCCAGGCTCTTCACCACGATCTCGCGGCTGGGCGACAGGCCGTCGGCCTGGATGGCGAACGATTGCTCCTTGGCATGCACCAGCAGCACCGGCAATGGCACGCTCTGCCCCAGCAGCGTCGGGCGTGGCACACCTTGCAGCAACTCGCCCAGGTAGCGCAGCTCGTATTCGTGGCCGGCGTAGACATAACGTGGCGCGTCCAACTGGTAGCACGCCGCCAGCTCGGCCGGCGGCACACGAACGATACCTTCGATGGTATTGAGCCCAATTGCGTACTGCTCTTCGCCCAGGTGCACCATCAACGCGCGGTTGATGGACACCGTGAACGGCAGGCGGATCAAGAAGCGCGCGCCTTTGCCCTGGGCCGACTCGATGCTCATCGAGCCCCCTAGTTGCTTGACCTCCTCATGCACCACATCCATGCCCAGCCCGCGACCGGAAATTTGGGTGATCTTTTCGGCGGTGGAAAAGCCCGGGCGCAGGATGAACTGCAGGATCTCGTGATCGCTCAACTGGGCCTGCGGGTCCAGCAGGCCGCGTTTGATGGCCTTGCGCCGCACCGCCTCCAGTGGCACGCCGGCACCGTCATCGGTCATTTCGATGACGATATCGGCACCTTCGTGCAACAAATTCAGGTGAATGGTGCCCTGCTCCGGCTTGCCGGCAGCCAGGCGCATTTCGCGGCTTTCCAGGCCATGGTCGACGGCGTTGCGCAGCATATGCTCCAGCGGCGCCACCATGCGTTCGAGCACGCTGCGGTCCAGCTCACCCTCGGCATTGCCGACCACCAGCTCCACCTGTTTGCCCAGCTCGCTGGCCACCTGCCGCACCACGCGCTGCAAGCGCGGCACCAGGCGTTCGAACGGCACCATCAGGGTGGCGGTCAGGCCTTCCTGCAACTGGCTGTTCACCCGCGCCTGCTGCTGCAGCAGGCTATACGCCTCCTGAGCGCGCTGGGCCAGGGTTTCCTTCAGGTCGAGCAGGTCCGAGGCAGACTCGAACAGGGCCCTCGACAGTTGCTGCAGCTGCGAATGGCGGTCCATTTCCAGCGGGTCGAAATCGTCATAGGCATCGCCTTCGAACTGCTGACGGCTGGAAATTCGCCCTTGGGTCTCGACGTCCAGGCGCAGCAACTGGTCGCGCATGCGCTCGAGGGTGGTTTCCATCTCGTTGAGGGTGAACTGCGCATCGTTGACCTGCTGCTCGATGCGCCCACGAATGATCGAGTGCTCGCCGGCCAGGTTACCCAGGTCGTCGAGCAGCTCGGCATCGACCTTGACCATGTCGCCCGGCGCCCGCTCTGGCGCCGCTGCCGGCACTTCGGCGGTTGCAGCCTCCAGCGCCCCCTGGCCCGCGGCACTGTCGGTCAGTGCCGCGCTGCTGAAATTGCGAATGTAGTCGATCAGCGCCGTGGCAGCATGCAGCGGCTGCCCCAGGCGCACGGCATCGAGCATGTGCGCCAGACGGTCGTGGCAGTTCTGTAGCAGGGCGAACAGTGGCGCGCTCGGTGGCAAACGGCCGGCGGCCAACAGTTCGTAGAGAAACTCCAGTTCGTGGGCCAGGTCGCCGATCGGGGCGATTTCGACCATGCGCGCCACGCCCTTGAGGGTGTGCAGGTCGCGCATCAGGTTGTCCACCTCGACGCTGTTGCGCGGGTCGGCCTGCCAGCGCGCCAGGGCTGCTGCGGCGCTTTCGACGATGTCCGAGCTTTCTTCGAGGAACACTTCCAGCAGTTCTTCGCCGGGGTTTTCCGGCTTCTCGACCAGCGGCTCGGCGGCCCCCGGCAGCAACGACGGGTGCCCCAGCCCCAAGGTATCGGTCAGGTCCATGTCCGGGTGCAGCGGTGTGACCGTATCAATGCCCACAAGGCCGGTTGCATCCGGGGGCAGGGCCTGGTCCAACAGGTTGCGCAGGCTGCCAACCAGTTCTGGGCGCGGCGCCAGATCCTGTCCAGCCGCCACTTCGTCGAGCATGTCCAGCAGGGCTTCATGGGCGTGCTGCGCCTGGGCGAAGAAGCGTGCATCGGCGGGCAGGCTGCCCTCTTCTACTGCACCGTACAGGTCGAGCAAGGCCTCGCACACATCATCCATCTGCCACAGGTCAGCCAGGTGAGCGGCATGGCCCAGGGTGGTCATTTCATCAAGCAGGGTGTCCAGTGCGTCACGCTGACCTGGCTGCTGCTGCCAGCGCGACAGCACCGACTCGGCATTGAGCAGAATGTCCATGGCCTGGGCCAGGAAACTGGCGACCAACTGCGGGTCGCGCTTGCTGCGCCGCGCGTGCTGCGGGTCGTCATGCAAGCTGGCCAGGCGGCCGTCCACTGCCTGGCCAACCTGCTCGATCAGCTCCGCAGCGCCGGGTATGGCAGCCAGCGGCGTACTGTCAAGTTGCGCCAGGCCCAGATGAAACAGCGAGCGCGCGGCTTCCAACCATTCCATCTCGGCCATTTGCAGCGGCAGTTGATGCCCCTTGTACTCACGGGCCAAGCGGTCGAAGGCGGTGGCGAGTTCGGCGACCGGCATCACCCCGGCCATGGCGGCACTGCCTTTGAGCGTGTGCAGGGCACGCTGCAGGCCATCGCTGACCGGCGTATCGTGACCATCGGCGCCCTGCAGGAAGGCATCGAGGCTGGCCAAGTGGCCCTGCGCTTCACTGCGGAAAATATCCAGTAACTGCGGATCCAGGCCATCGATATTGGCCGTGGCTGGTGCGTCGTTTTCAGCCAGGGCGTGCAGGTGCCCAGCCAGTTGCTCGATTTCGGTCAGTTGCGGCAGCTGGCCGGCGGCAAAGTCGGCCAGCAAATCGGGCAGATGGACAAACACCTGCTGCAGGGCCACCACGCCCTCCGGGCTGAGCACGCTGCGGCCTTCCAGTACCCGGTTCAGCAGGTGCTCGGCGCCCCAAGCCAGTTCAGCCACCGCCTCGGCATGCACCATGCGACCGCTGCCTTTGAGGGTATGCAACGCACGACGTACTTCCCCCAGCGCCCCACGCTGCTGGTTGTCCGCACGCCAGCGCAGCCAGTGACGCTCGATTTCCGGGAGCAACTCGCCAGCTTCCTCGAGAAACACTTCGCGCAGTTCGTCGTCGATGCCATCGCCATCGGCTCCCAGGCCCGCTCGGGCGTCAGCCTGCGCACAGTGCACGCCCAGCGCCGCCAGACTGGCACGCGCCCTGTCGATGAAGGGCTGGCCATCCGCCAACGGGTCGGCCACCCGCCATTGCAGGTAACACTCGGCAGCACTCAGCGCCTCGGCCAGGTGCGTCAGCTCATCGGCGGGCGGCTCTTCGTCCAGGTGCTGCAACCAACGCTGCACATAACTTGCGCAGCCGGCAAACAGCTCGGCCACGGCGGGCAACATCAACATGGCCAAAGCCCCGCGAACCTGCTGCAATAGCCCTGGCAAAGGTTGCAGGCGCTGCCGAGGCCAGTCGGACTCCAGGTAGTCGCCGATCAGGTCCTTGGCCTGCTGCAATACATTCAGCGACTCGCTCAACACCAGCTGGCGTATCTCGGCCAGGTCCGAGCCCGGCAGGCTACCCTGGCCGTTTTCCTCCAGTGGGCCGACCATGCCGTTCAGCGAAGCCTCCACGTACAGCAAGGCCCCCGCCACATCCATAAGCACCGCATCGTCCACCGACCGCTCGCCCTGGGCCAAGGCCTGCAGCGCCAGCACCTGGTCGATGATCACCCGCCGTGGTTGTTGGAAGCCCAGTACAGCCAGGGTATCGGCCACGTGGCGCAGCGGCGCCAGCAGGGCATCGAGCTGCTCGCTGTGCTGACGATCGCTGCGCACGAACTGGTCCAGGCGCTCCTTGATGCGCATGAGGTCGTCGCAGAGCGCGGTCACCACCGAGCGCAGGGCATCGCGGCCCGGCCCGGCCTGCAATTGATCGCGCCAGTTGCCCAACGACAGGTCGAGGTTGGCCAGGTCGTCGGACCCGGCAAAGCGTTGCGCAGCACCACTTATCAGGCTTGCCTGGGCTAGCGGCTCGATGCCACGGCAGGCGCGCAGCTGGTTGAGCAGTGGCAGCATCACCAACGGCAGATCGTGGCGGGCGCCGCGCAAGCGTTCAAGGTACGACGGCAACTGCTCCAGACCACGGAACAGCGCACCCAGGCAATCGCCCCGTGGGCTGACCTGGCCATCGGCCAACGCCTTGGCGAACAGCTCCAGTTCCTCTGCCAGGCGCGTGGCGCCACGCAGCTCGAGCATGCGCAGGCAGCCATGCACCTGGTGCAAGTTGTCGACCACGAAGGCCAGCATCGACAAGTCGCCCGGTTCGCCGGCGAAGCGCTCCAGCGCCTGCCGTGCCTGGCCCAGGCAATCGAGAATGGCGGCCTTGGTCCAGGCCAGCGCCACCGTTTCGTGGCGCTCGGGGCTTACAGCAGCGACAGCCATGGGCACTCCTCTGCGCGGCGCTTCACTTGGGTTCTGCCGGTGGCGGCAGGGTGAAACCGGACACCGAACGGCGCATCTCGCTGGCCATGCGGGCCAGGTGGCGAATACTGTCGGCGGTGGCACCCGAGCCTGCGGAGGTTTGCGCGGTAATCTGCTGGATCACCGCCATGGTATGGGAGATCTGCCCTGCCGAAGAAGTCTGCAACTGGGCAGCGTCGGAAATGCTGTGGATGAGGTCGGCAAGGTTCTGCGATACCCCTTCGATCTCGGCCAGCGCCACCCCGGCATCCTGGGCCAGGCGGGCGCCGCGCACCACTTCGGCGGTGGTCTGCTCCATGGAGATCACCGCTTCGTTGGTGTCGGCCTGAATGGTGCGCACCAGTGCCTCGATCTGGCGGGTGGCCGACGACGAGCGTTCGGCCAGGCGCTGTACCTCGTCGGCGACCACGGCAAACCCGCGGCCGGCCTCACCGGCCAGCGAGGCCTGGATCGCAGCGTTGAGTGCGAGAATGTTGGTTTGGTCGGCAATGTCGTCGATCAGGCTGACGATGTCGCCGATTTCCTGGGAAGACTCGCCCAGGCGCTTGATCCGCTTGGCGGTGTCCTGGATCTGCTCGCGAATGTTGTCCATGCCGTTGATGGTGTTATGCACCACCTCGTTGCCCTTGTTGGCAATAGCCACCGAGCGCTCGGCCACCTTGGCCGATTCATAGGCATGCGCCGACACCCGATCGATCGACTCGACCATGTCGCCAACCGCCTCGGACGCTTCGCTGATTTGTGCGGCCTGGTGCTCGGAGGCCTTGGCCAGTTGGCGAGCGGTGTTCTGCGTGTCCTGCACAGCGGCGGCAACCTGCATGGCGCTGTGGTTGATGGTGGCGACCAGGTCGCGCAGCTGGTCCACGGAATAGTTGATCGAGTCGGCAATGGCGCCGGTGAAGTCTTCGGTCACCGACACGGTCACGGTCAGGTCGCCGTCGGCCAGCTCTTCGATTTCGTCGAGCAGGCGCATGATCGCCTGCTGGTTGCGTTCGTTCTTTTCTGCGGTCTCGCGCAACTGGCGGTTGGTGGTACGCACCATGACCAGGCCGATGAGGATGATCGAGGCCAGCGCCAGCAGGCCCAGGGCGTAACCGCCAACGGTGTCGAGGGTGCGCCCACCGGCCAGGTTCTCGAAACCGTTGGCCAAGTGCGAGGCTTCGTCGAGCAAGGTTTGCGAAAGGCTGAAAATGTTGCCTGCGGCTTCACGCACACGGAACAGTTCGGGCGAAGTTTCGAGAATTTCATCGACCGAACCTGCAACGAACTGGAACAGTTCGGCAATTTCGGCCAGCCGTGCGCGGGCGTCGGCGTCCTCGACGCGGGTTACCTGGATGGTCGCATTGCCATTGAGCATACCCTCCAGCACCTGACCAAAGCGCCCGGCGTCGCGGCCAAAGGCATCGGCCGCCTGGGCTGCGCTGTCGTCACCGGCCAACACCGTGTTGACCGAGCCGAGAATACGCTCGGCCAGCAACAGCTGGCGCTGGGCCACCGCCACCTGATTGGCCGGGGCACCGCTCTGCAGCAGGATCTCGACCACTTTTTCGTATTCCACCTGCAACTGCGGCACGGTCTCGGCCAGGGTCGCCGCCACCTGGTGCAACGACAGCACGGTCTGCTCGCTGGCCAGGATGATGTCGGTGTTCTTACGCAGGTTTTCCCAGTCACGGCGTACCGACTCCATCTCGTCACGCACCGAGGGTGGCGCAGGCGGCAGGCCGGTGGACTTGTCACCCTGACGCAGGTAGCCCCAGCGACGCTCGAAATCGTTGCGCGCATCCGACAGCAGCTTGAACGCCAACGCCTTGCCGGTGGCCGCTTCGGTGGCGTTCTTGGCAATGCGTTGCGACAGCACACGCAGCTCACCGGCATGGCCGATGTACTGCTTGTCGTAGTTGGACTGGGTATTGAGGTAGGCGAAGTTGGCGAACAGCAGGATGATCGACAGGATCAGGATCAGGAACAGCACGGTGATCTGCGCGATGCTGCGGGTACGTGGGGTCACGGTGGTGGCAGTGACGGGGGTGGCAGGCTTGTTCACGTTCGCAGGTCCTATAACGCCACATCGAGAAAGCCCGGCGCCTGGGCCAGGGCGAAGGGGCTGAAGATCGCCCAGTTGCGTTCACGCGGGAAGTGCCCCTGCACAAAGCGTGCAGCGGCCCGGATCAGTGGTTGCGGCGGCGACAGCTGCAAGCTGTCGAGGGCAAAGTGCTGCAGGCCCAGTACCTCGTCCACCAGCAGGCCGACGAACAGGTCATCGTGGTCCAGCACCAGCACCCGCCGCTGCTTGCCTGGGGCGGCGTGGCCCAGGCCGAAGAAGCTGCTCAGGTCCATCACCGGCAACAGCCGGCCACGCAGGTTGGCCACCCCGCACACCCACGGCTGCACGCCGGGAACACGGCTACTGCGCGGTTCGCGCAACACTTCGGCCACTTCGCCCATGGGCGCGACGAACCACTGCCCGGCAATGCGAAAACCGATGCCGCTCCACTGCTGCAGGCGGTTGTCCTGCGGTGGCTGGTCGGCCACCAGCAGGCGGCAGCGCCGGTCGATGTCCAGCAACAACTCGAAGGCGGTCAACGACGCGCCCTGCGGGCGGGTGGTCAAGCCCCCAGCACTTCTTTGAGCTTGGCGATCAGCGCGTCCTCTTCCACCGGCTTGGTCAGGAAGTCACGTGCACCCTGGCGCGTGGCCCAGATGCGGTCGGTTTCCTGGTCCTTGGTGGTCACCACGATTACCGGGATGGCGCTGGTCTCTGGGTCCTTGCTGAGCTGGCGAGTGGCCTGGAAACCGTTCATGCCAGGCATGACGATGTCCATCAGCACAGCGTCGGGCTTGTCTTGCCGGGCCAGGGCCACGCCATCGGCACCGTTGCTGGCCTTGAGCACCTGGTAGCCGTGCTTCTCCAGCCATTCGGTCAATCTGTACATCTCTGTCGGCGAGTCGTCGACAATCAGAACTCGGGCCATGCTGTTTCCCCATCAGGAAAGTAGGACCGTGCCATGGCGGGGCGCGGTCAGGGTGCGTGTTGTTGAGGTACGGCAAACCCGGGCACGTGGGCGCGGATCGCGTCGAGCAATTCTTCCTTGCTGAACGGCTTGGTCAGGAACTGATCGGAACCGACCACCCGGCCACGAGCCTTGTCGAACAGGCCGTCGCGCGACGACAGCAGGATCACCGGGGTGTCCTTGAAGACACTGTTGTGCTTGATGACCGCGCAGGTCTGGTAACCGTCCAGGCGCGGCATCAGCACATCGACGAAAATGATGCTGGGCTGGTGGTCGACGATCTTGGCCAGGGCATCGAAGCCATCGCTGGCGGTGATCACCTCGCAGCCCGCTTCACCGAGCAACATCTGTGCGGTGCGGCGGATCGTGCGGGAATCGTCGATCACCATCACCTTCAGGGGTTGTTCCATAGACGCCTACCAATGGAAATTAGCTGCACTTTTAGCACACTCCGGAAGGCCATTCCATCTGCGCCGCCCCTTGACCGGCGGCGCTCGCGGCGCCACCCTGAGCCACTTTTCTTTCGAGCCATCGCGGCCAAGCGCCGCCAAGAGGAACCACCCCATGAGCGTTCGCCTCGGCATTGTCATGGACCCCATCGCGTCCATCTCCTACAAGAAGGACAGTTCGCTGGCCATGCTGCTGGCCGCCCAGGCACGCGGCTGGAGCCTGTTCTACATGGAACAGCAAGACCTGTACCAGGGCGAAAGCAAGGCCCGTGCACGCATGCGCCCGCTGAAGGTGTTCGCCGACCCGGCACATTGGTTCGAGCTGGGCGAGGAGCAGGACAGCCCGCTGGCCGAGCTGGACGTGATCCTGATGCGCAAAGACCCGCCGTTCGACATGGAGTTCGTCTACAGCACCTACCTGCTGGAACAGGCCGAGAATGATGGCGTGCTGGTGGTCAACCGCCCGCAGAGCCTGCGCGACTGCAACGAGAAGATGTTCGCCACGCTGTTCCCGCAATGCACCACGCCGACCCTGGTCAGCCGCCGCCCGGACATCATTCGCGAATTCGCCGCCAAGCATGCTGACGTGATCCTCAAACCACTGGATGGCATGGGCGGTACGTCGATCTTCCGTCACCGCGCTGGCGACCCCAACCTGTCGGTGATCCTGGAAACCCTGACAGCGCTGGGTACCCAGCAGATCATGGCCCAGGCCTACCTGCCGGCGATCAAGGACGGCGACAAGCGCATCCTGATGATCGATGGCGAGCCGGTGGACTATTGCCTGGCGCGTATCCCTGCCAGTGGCGAGACCCGTGGCAACCTGGCCGCTGGCGGCCGTGGCGAGGCCCGCCCGCTGACCGAGCGCGACCGCTGGATCGCCGCCCAGGTCGGGCCGACCCTGCGCGAGAAGGGCCTGCTGTTCGTGGGCCTGGACGTGATCGGCGACTTCCTCACCGAAATCAACGTCACCAGCCCCACCTGTATTCGCGAGATCGATGCCGCCTACAACACCGATATCGGTGGCAAGTTGATGGATGCCATTGATCGCAAGCTCAAGGCGCGCTGACAGCCAACGCGAAGCTAGACCCTAGAGTGGGGTATGATGCCGGTCCTATTCGACTGAGCTACTGCCCCGCCCTGCGGTTGCTGGATACCTGATGACGCTGCCCGCTGACATCCCTGCCGACCTGCTGCCTCCCCGTGTTCGCCCGGTGGACCGGCTCGGCTTCACCCTGTTTCTGGCTGCCCTGGTGCACCTGGCGCTGATTCTTGGCGTCGGCTTCACCGTGGTCAAGCCTGCCGAAATTCGCCACACCATGGACATCACCCTGGCCACCTTCAAAAGCGAGAAAGCGCCCGAGAAGGCCGATTTCCAGGCCCAGGACAACCAGCAGGGCAGCGGCACCCTGGACAAGAAGGCGGTCCCCACGACCACCGAACTGGCCCCGTTCCAGGACAGCAAGATCAACAAGATTACCCCACCACCCGCCGCCAGGCCCGAAGTGGTACCCCCGCCTACCCCGCAGAAGTCGGCGGTAGTGACGACCGCGCCCAAGCCGCAAAAGGTCGAACCCAAGCCCAAGGAAAGCAAGGCGCAGCCCAAACCGGCCGCGCCTGCGCCAGACTTCGACAGCTCGCAGCTGTCCAGCCAGATCGCCAGCCTGGAGGCGGAGCTTTCCAACGAACAGCAGATGTACGCCAAACGCCCGCGCATTCACCGCCTGAACGCCGCCTCGACCATGCGCGACAAGGGCGCCTGGTACAAGGAAGAGTGGCGCAAGAAGGTCGAGCGGGTGGGCAACCTGAACTACCCCGACGAAGCGCGCCGGCAGCAGATTTACGGCAACTTGCGCATGATGGTGTCGATCAACCGTGATGGCTCGCTGTACGAGGTGCTGGTGCTGGAGTCGTCCGGGCAACCGGTGCTGGACCAGGCGGCACAGCGCATCGTAAGGCTGGCGGCGCCGTTTGCACCGTTTACTGGGGATTTGGCTGAGTTTGACCGGTTGGAGATTATTCGGACATGGCGGTTTGCCCGTGGGGACCGTTTGTCCAGTAATTGAGTATTGGCCTTGGGCGTAGGGCTTGCGAGATGCGGTGGCGCGGAGATCGAGCGCCGCGCGGGCGGCGCTCGATCTCAAAGACACCAAAAACCTCAAGACAGACACCAACCAAACGACACAAATCCGCACCTTGTCAGCCTCGCCACCTGGCGCCACACTATCCCCCATGAAAACCCTAGCCCCCAGCTACCTCAAGCATCAGTTTCTGATCGCCATGCCGCACATGGCCGATCCGAACTTCGCCCAGACCCTCACCTACATCGTCGAGCACAATGAGCATGGCGCCATGGGCCTGGTGGTCAACCGGCCGCAGGAACTGAGCCTGGCCGACATCCTCGAGCAGCTGCGCCCGGACGAAATGCCGCCGGCCAGCACCTCGCAGGTGCCGATCTACCAGGGCGGCCCGGTGCAGACCGACCGCGGCTTCGTGCTGCACAGCAGCGAGTGCAGCTTCCAGGCCACAGTGGCCCTGGAAGGCCTGTCGCTGACCACATCGCAGGATGTGTTGCTTGCGATTGCCGCAGGGGTAGGCCCGAAACAGAGCCTGATCACCCTGGGTTATGCCGGCTGGGAAGCGGGCCAACTGGAGGCCGAGCTGGCCGACAACGCCTGGCTGAACTGCCCGTTCGACCCGGAAATCATCTTCGGCATGGCCAACGACCTGCGCCTGGAAGCTGCAGCCGCCAGCCTGGGGATCAACCTGCACCTGCTGACCAGCCAGGCGGGCCACGCCTGATGGCCGAGCTACGCCTACTGCTGGGCTTCGACTACGGCAGCAAACAGATCGGTGTGGCCGTCGGCCAGGTGATAACCGGCCAGGCCCGCGAACTGTGCACCCTGAAGGCACAGAACGGCGTGCCGGACTGGGCCCAGGTGGAAAAGCTGATCGCCGAATGGAAGCCGGACGCCATTGTCGTCGGCCTGCCACTGAACATGGACGGTACGCCCAGCGAAATGAGCGCCCGCGCCGAAAAGTTCGCCCGCCGCCTGAACGGCCGCTTCAACCTGCCCGTGCACACCCACGACGAGCGCCTGACCACCTTCGAGGCCAAAGGCGAACGCATGGCCCGTGGCGGCCAGCGCGGCAGCTACCGCGACAACCCGGTCGATGCCATCGCCGCTGCCTTGTTGCTGCAAGGCTGGCTGGAGGCCAACACCTGATCATCTTTGCCGCCGGGCCCACCCGGCGCACCCTTCCGAGGAGCCCGCAATGAGCCTACCCAATCCCGCCGAGCTGATCCGGCAGATGGCTGTCGACCTTCGCGCCCACCTGGCCCGCCGTCACATCAGCGAGCCGCGCTATATCGGTATCCGCACCGGCGGTGTCTGGGTTGCCCAGGCCCTGCAGGAAGCCATGGGCGACACCAGCCCCATGGGCACCCTGGACGTTTCGTTCTACCGCGATGACTTCAGCCAGAACGGCCTGCACCCGCAAGTGCGTCCGTCCGAGCTGCCGTTCGAAGTCGAAGGCCAACACCTGGTGCTGGTGGATGACGTACTGATGAGCGGCCGCACCATTCGCGCTGCGCTCAACGAGCTGTTCGATTATGGCCGCCCGGCCAGCGTTACCCTGGTCTGCCTGCTGGACCTGGATGCCGGCGAACTGCCAATCCGTCCGAACGTGCTTGGCGCCACCCTGTCGCTGGCGGCCCATGAACGGGTAAAATTGACCGGACCCGCACCGCTCGCCCTCGAGCGCCAGGACCTCGCCTCCGCTTCCGCCCTTTAAGAGTCCCCCGCGATGACGCCAATCGACGCCAAGCGCCCGCTGCAGCTCAATGATCAGGGCCAGCTGCGCCACTTCCTCTCGCTCGACGGTTTGCCCCGCGAACTGCTCACCGAGATTCTCGACACCGCCGACTCCTTCCTGGAAGTCGGTGCCCGGGCCGTGAAAAAAGTCCCGCTGCTGCGCGGCAAGACCGTATGCAACGTGTTCTTCGAGAACTCGACCCGTACCCGTACCACCTTCGAACTGGCGGCCCAGCGCCTGTCGGCCGACGTGATCAGCCTGAACGTGTCGACCTCCTCGACCAGCAAGGGCGAAACGCTGTTCGACACCCTGCGCAACCTTGAAGCCATGGCGGCCGATATGTTCGTCGTGCGCCACTCCGACTCGGGCGCCGCGCACTTCATCGCCGAACATGTGTGCCCGGACGTTGCCGTGATCAACGGCGGTGACGGCCGCCACGCGCACCCGACCCAGGGCATGCTCGACATGCTCACCATCCGCCGCCACAAGGGCAGCTTCGAAAACCTGTCGGTGGCCATCGTCGGTGACATCCTGCATTCGCGCGTGGCCCGCTCCGACATGCTCGCGCTCAAAGCGCTGGGTTGCCCGGACATTCGCGTGATCGGCCCGAAAACCCTGATCCCGATCGGTATCGAGCAGTACGGCGTAAAGGTCTACACCGACCTCGCCGAAGGCCTGAAAGACGTCGACGTGGTGATCATGCTGCGTCTGCAGCGTGAGCGCATGGCCGGTGGCCTGCTACCCAGCGAAGGCGAGTTCTACCGCCTGTTCGGCCTGACCACCGCACGCCTGGCCGGGGCCAAGCCCGACGCCATCGTCATGCACCCAGGCCCGATCAACCGAGGTGTCGAAATCGAGTCTGCAGTGGCCGACGGCAAGCACTCGGTGATCCTCAACCAGGTCACCTACGGCATCGCCGTGCGCATGGCCGTGTTGTCCATGGCCATGAGCGGGCAGAACGCGCAACGTCAATTCGACCAGGAGAACGCCCAGTGACCATCAGTATTCTCGGCGCCCGGGTCATCGACCCCAACAGCGGCCTGGACCAAGTCACCGACCTGCACCTGGAGGGCGGCCGCATTGCCGCCATCGGCGCCGCCCCGGCCGGTTTCAGCGCCAGCCGCACGATCCAGGCCGATGGCCTGGTCGCCGCGCCCGGCCTGGTCGACCTTGGCGTTTCCCTGCGCGAGCCGGGTTACAGCCGCAAAGGCAACATCGCCAGTGAAACCCGCGCGGCCGTGGCCGGCGGCGTTACCAGCCTGTGCTGCCCGCCGCAGACCAAGCCGGTGCTGGACACCTCGGCGGTGGCCGAGCTGATCCTCGACCGTGCCCGCGAAGCGGCCAACAGCAAGGTCTACCCGATCGGCGCCCTGACCAAAGGCCTGGAGGGCGAGCAACTGGCCGAGCTGGTGGCCCTGCGTGACACCGGCTGCGTGGCATTCGGCAACGGCCTGAAGGAAATCCCCAACAACCGTACCCTGGCTCGTGCCCTGGAGTACGCGGCCACCTTCGATCTGACGGTGGTGTTCCACTCCCAGGACCGCGACCTGGCACAGGGCGGCCTGGCCCACGAAGGTGCCATGGCCAGCTTCCTTGGCCTGCCGGGCATCCCGGAAAGCGCCGAAACCGTGGCCCTGGCGCGCAACCTGTTGCTGGTGGAGCAGAGTGGTGTGCGTGCGCACTTCAGCCAGATCACCAGCGCCCGTGGCGCGCGGCTGATCGCCCAAGCCCAAGCCCTGGGCCTGCCGGTGACCGCCGATGTGGCGCTGTACCAGCTGATCCTCACCGACGAGTCGCTGCGCGAATTCTCCAGCCTGTACCACGTGCAGCCGCCGCTGCGCACCGCAGCCGACCGTGACGGCCTGCGCGAGGCAGTGAAGTCGGGGGTGATTCAGGCGATTTCCAGCCACCACCAGCCGCATGAGCGCGACGCCAAGCTGGCCCCGTTCGGCGCCACCGAGCCGGGTATCAGCAGCGTCGAGTTGCTGCTGCCGCTGGCCATGACCTTGGTGCAGGATGGCCTGCTCGACCTGCCAACCTTGCTCGCCCGCCTGAGCAGCGGCCCGGCTGCCGCCTTGCGCCTGCCAGCCGGCGAGCTGAAAGTGGGTGGGGCGGCCGACCTGGTGCTGTTCGACCCGCAAGCCTCCACCGTTGCCGGCGAGCAGTGGTTCTCGCGCGGCGAGAACTGCCCGTTCATCGGCCACTGCCTGCCGGGTGCGGTGCGCTATACCTTGGTCGATGGGCACGTCTGCCACGAGGCCTGACAAAGCGCGAACTTGCTTTGTGTAGGAGCGGCCTTGTGTCGCGAACGGGCCGCGCAGCGGCCCCAGGGTCTCTGCATCACGCATGAATCGCTGGGGCCGCTTTGCGGCCCTTTCGCGACACAAGGCCGCTCCTACATCGACCGTGCCCGGTTCGAAGACCGGACCAACCATTCATCCCCCACGGTTGAAATCCTTCCCCCCACCCCCATATGAGTCTGCATCAGGCACTTTCGCCCCGCTGCGTGGAGACTCTCCCCTTGACCACCATCGTTTCTGTCCGCCGTAACGGCAAAGTCGTCATGGGCGGCGACGGCCAGGTATCCCTCGGCAATACCGTGATGAAAGGCAACGCCAAAAAGGTGCGCCGCCTGTACCACGGCCAGGTCATTGCGGGCTTCGCCGGTGCTACCGCCGACGCCTTCACCCTGTTCGAACGCTTTGAAGGCCAGCTGGAAAAACACCAGGGCCACCTGGTCCGCGCCGCCGTCGAGCTGGCCAAGGAATGGCGTACAGACCGCTCCCTGAGCCGCCTGGAAGCCATGCTGGCCGTGGCTAACAAGGACGCCTCCCTGATCATCACCGGCAACGGTGACGTGGTCGAGCCCGAAGATGGCCTGATCGCCATGGGTTCCGGCGGCGCCTATGCACAGGCCGCCGCCCGCGCCCTGCTGAACAAGACTGACCTCTCGGCACGCGAAATCGCTGAAACCGCCCTGAACATCGCCGGCGACATCTGCGTGTTCACCAACCATAACCTGACCATCGAGGAGCAGGACCTGGCCGACTGATTCAGCTGTTCTGGCGCCCCTTCCCGGTGAAGGGGTTTTTCCACGCTGACTCATCTGCCCAAGGACCCTATTGATCATGTCCATGACCCCCCGCGAGATCGTCCACGAACTCAACCGCCACATCATCGGCCAGGACGACGCCAAGCGCGCCGTGGCCATTGCCCTGCGCAACCGCTGGCGGCGCATGCAGCTCCCTGCCGAGCTGCGTGCCGAAGTCACCCCGAAGAACATCCTGATGATCGGCCCTACCGGCGTCGGCAAGACCGAAATCGCCCGCCGCCTGGCCAAGTTGGCCAACGCGCCGTTCCTCAAGGTCGAAGCCACCAAGTTCACCGAGGTGGGCTATGTGGGCCGCGACGTCGAGTCGATCATCCGTGACCTGGCTGATGCCGCGCTGAAAATGCTGCGCGAGCAAGAAATCATCCGCGTGCGCCACCGCGCCGAAGATGCCGCCGAAGACCGCATTCTCGATGCCCTGCTGCCACAAGCGCGCGTCACCAGCTTCAGCGAGGAAGCCGCACAGACCAGCAGCGACTCCAACACGCGCCAACTGTTCCGCAAGCGCCTGCGCGAAGGCCAGTTGGACGACAAGGAAATCGAGATCGAAGTGGCCGATGCCGTAGGCGTGGAAATTGCTGCACCGCCCGGCATGGAAGAAATGACCAACCAGTTGCAGAGCCTGTTCGCCAACATGGGCAAGGGCAAGCGCAAAGCGCGCAAGCTGAAGGTGAAAGAAGCGCTTAAGATGGTTCGCGATGAAGAAGCGAGCCGCCTGGTCAATGAGGAAGAACTCAAGGCCAAGGCCCTGGAAGCAGTCGAGCAGCACGGTATCGTGTTCATCGACGAAATCGACAAAGTGGCCAAGCGTGGCAACGTTGGCGGTGCCGACGTGTCCCGTGAAGGCGTACAGCGCGACCTGCTGCCGCTGATCGAAGGCTGCACCGTCAACACCAAGCTGGGCATGGTCAAGACCGACCACATCCTGTTCATTGCCTCGGGCGCGTTCCACCTGAGCAAACCGAGCGACCTGGTGCCTGAACTGCAAGGCCGCCTGCCAATTCGTGTGGAGCTGAAGGCGCTGACCCCAGAAGACTTCGAGCGCATCCTGCAAGAACCGCACGCGTCGCTGACCGAGCAGTACCAGGCATTGCTCAAGACCGAAGGCCTGAACATCGCGTTCCAGGCTGACGGCATCAAGCGCCTGGCCGAGATTGCCTACCAGGTCAACGAGAAGACCGAGAACATCGGTGCCCGTCGCCTGCACACCCTGCTCGAGCGTTTGCTCGAAGAGGTGTCGTTCAGCGCGGGCGACCTGGCCAGCACCCACGACGAAGCGCCGATCCAGATCGACGCGGCGTACGTGAACAGCCACCTGGGTGAGCTGGCGCAGAACGAAGACCTGTCGCGTTACATCCTGTAATACCGCAGGGGGCCGCTTTGCGGCCCCCTTGCACATTCCCCCAAATCTCCTGAAGCTGTGCTTTATCAGCTCCCGAGAGATTCTGCCCATGGCCCGCCTGCCCACTGCCATCAACCTGCACAAAGCCTCGAAAACCCTCAGCCTCACCTACGCCCCCGGCGAGGTCTACCAACTGCCCGCCGAATTCCTGCGCGTGCACTCCCCCTCCGCCGAAGTCCAGGGCCACGGCAACCCCATTCTGCAGTTCGGCAAGATCAACGTCGGCCTCGTCGGCCTCGAACCCGCCGGCCAATATGCACTGAAACTGACCTTCGACGACGGCCACGACAGCGGTCTGTTCACCTGGGAATACCTCGAGCAGCTGTGCCTGCGCCAGGAACAGCTGTGGGCGGAATACCTCGACGAGCTGCACAAGGCCGGCAAATCCCGCGACCCGGCCGAGTCGGTGGTCAAACTGATGCTCTAGCGCAAGGCCTGCGGGGTTTAGAGCGCATTTTCTAAATTCATCTGTTTGAATGGCTTGCAGACAGCCCAGTGAGGGGCTGTCTTGCGCATTACATGAAAGTCGGGTAACCAATGGGTGTGGCAAGTTCCCTGCATCACTTTGCAGGTCGTCAGAACCCCCGCAGCACCGCTGTTCCTTATCACTGGTCACCCGAGTAGCAGTACCGGGCTCAGCGCTGTGCACCCGCCACGGCAACCGGTACTCGTCTCAGGACAACGGAGCGTCGTAGATGAGTAACAAGAACAACGATGAGCTGCAGCGGCAGGCCTCGGAAAACACCCTGGGGCTGAACCCGGTCATCGGCATTCGCCGCAAGGACCTGTTGAGCTCGGCACGCACTGTGCTGCGCCAGGCCGTGCGCCAACCGCTGCACAGCGCCAAGCATGTGGCCCACTTTGGCCTGGAACTGAAGAACGTGTTGCTGGGCAAGTCCAACCTGGCCCCGGAAGGCGACGACCGTCGCTTCAACGACCCGGCCTGGAGCAACAACCCACTGTACCGCCGCTACCTGCAAACCTACCTGGCCTGGCGCAATGAACTACAGGACTGGATCGGCAGCAGCGACCTGTCACCCCAGGACATCAGCCGCGGCCAGTTCGTCATCAACCTGATGACCGAGGCCATGGCGCCGACCAATACCCTGTCCAACCCGGCCGCGGTCAAACGTTTCTTCGAAACAGGCGGCAAGAGCCTGCTCGATGGCCTGTCAAACCTGGCCAAGGACATGGTCAACAATGGCGGCATGCCCAGCCAGGTGAACATGGATGCCTTCGAAGTGGGCAAGAACCTGGGTACCAGCGAAGGCGCGGTGGTGTACCGCAACGATGTGCTGGAACTGATCCAGTACAGCCCCATCACCGAGCAGGTACACGCTCGCCCGCTGCTGGTGGTACCGCCGCAGATCAACAAGTTCTACGTGTTCGACCTGAGCCCGGAAAAAAGCCTGGCACGCTTCTGCCTGCGCTCGCAGCAGCAGACCTTCATCATCAGCTGGCGCAACCCGACCAAGGCCCAGCGCGAGTGGGGCCTGTCCACCTACATCGATGCGCTCAAAGAAGCAGTCGACGCGGTGCTGGCGATTACCGGCAGCAAGGACCTGAACATGCTCGGTGCCTGCTCTGGCGGCATCACCTGCACCGCACTGGTGGGTCACTATGCCGCCATTGGCGAAAACAAGGTCAACGCCCTGACCCTGCTGGTCAGCGTGCTCGACACCACCATGGACAACCAGGTTGCATTGTTCGTCGACGAGCAGACCCTGGAGGCCGCCAAGCGCCACCCCTACCAGGCAGGCGTGCTGGAAGGCAGCGAAATGGCCAAGGTGTTCGCCTGGATGCGCCCCAATGACTTGATCTGGAACTACTGGGTCAACAACTACCTGCTCGGCAATGAACCGCCGGTGTTCGACATCCTGTTCTGGAACAACGACACCACGCGCCTGCCGGCCGCCTTCCACGGCGACCTGATCGAAATGTTCAAGAGCAACCCGCTGACGCGCCCCGAAGCCCTGGAAGTGTGCGGCACCGCAATCGACCTGAAGCAGGTCAAATGCGACATCTACAGCCTTGCCGGCACCAACGACCACATCACCCCCTGGCAGTCGTGCTACCGCTCGGCACACCTGTTTGGCGGCAAGATCGAGTTCGTGCTGTCCAACAGCGGGCATATCCAGAGCATCCTCAACCCGCCGGGCAACCCCAAGGCACGCTTCATGACCGGTGCCGACCGCCCAGGCGACCCAGTGGCCTGGCAGGAAAACGCCACCAAGCATGCCGACTCCTGGTGGTTGCACTGGCAAAGTTGGCTGGGCGAGCGTGCCGGCGCGCTGAAAAAGGCGCCCACCCGCCTGGGCAACCGTGCCTACGCTGCCGGCGAGGCCTCCCCAGGCACGTACGTTCACGAACGTTGAGTAGCAGCGCCGTGGCCACCTACGGGGGCGCCACGGTGTTTACTTCACCCAAGAGTCACGCGCATGCCGCAACCCTACATTTTCAGGACCGTCGAGCTGGACGACCAGTCCATCCGCACCGCCGTCCGCCCGGGCAAGCCGCACCTGACGCCGTTGCTGATCTTCAACGGCATCGGCGCCAACCTGGAGCTGGTGTTTCCGTTCATCGAAGCATTGGACCCGGACCTGGAAGTCATCGCTTTCGACGTGCCCGGTGTCGGTGGCTCGTCCACCCCACGCCACCCGTATCGCTTCCCTGGGCTGGCCAAGCTGACGGCACGGATGCTCGACTACCTCGACTACGGCCAGGTCAACGTCATCGGCGTGTCCTGGGGCGGCGCCCTGGCCCAGCAGTTCGCGCACGACTACCCCGAGCGCTGCAAGAAGCTGGTGCTGGCCGCCACCGCTGCTGGCGCGGTCATGGTGCCAGGCAAGCCCAAGGTGCTGTGGATGATGGCCAGCCCCCGCCGCTACGTGCAGCCGTCGCATGTCATACGCATTGCGCCGATGATCTATGGCGGCGGCTTCCGGCGCGACCCGGACCTGGCCATGCACCATGCCGCCAAGGTGCGCTCTGGCGGCAAGCTGGGTTACTACTGGCAGCTGTTCGCCGGGCTTGGCTGGACCAGCATCCACTGGCTGCACAAGATCCAGCAGCCCACCCTGGTATTGGCCGGCGACGACGACCCGCTGATCCCGCTGATCAACATGCGCCTGCTGGCCTGGCGGATTCCCAATGCCCAGCTACACATTATCGACGACGGCCATTTGTTCCTGATCACCCGGGCCGAGGCCGTCGCCCCCATCATCATGAAGTTTCTGCAGCAAGAACGTCAGCGCGCAGTCATGCACCCTCGCCCGGCTTCGGGCGTGTAGGCGCGGGCTTGCCCGCGAGGCGGCGCCATGGCCAGAACGAGGGAGTGTTGCCATGAAAGACAAACCGGGCAAAGGATCGACAACGCTCCCCGCCACCCGCATGAACGTGCAGAACGCCATCCTCGGCCTGCGCGGCCGCGACCTGCTGTCCACGTTGCGCAACGTCGGCCGCCACGGCCTGCGCCACCCGCTGCATACCGCGCACCATCTACTGGCGCTTGGCGGGCAACTGGGGCGGGTGATGCTGGGGGACACGCCCTACCAGGCAAACCCACGTGACGCGCGCTTCAGTGACCCGACCTGGAGCCAGAACCCGTTCTACCGCCGTGGCCTGCAGGCCTATCTGGCCTGGCAGAAACAGACGCGCCAGTGGATCGATGAAAGCCACTTGAACGACGATGATCGAGCACGCGCCCATTTCCTGTTCAACCTGATCAACGATGCGCTGGCCCCCAGCAACTCACTGCTCAACCCGCTGGCAATCAAGGAGCTGCTCAACACCGGCGGTCAGAGCCTGGTGCGTGGCGTAGCCCACCTGCTCGAAGACTTGCGCCACAACGATGGCCTGCCGCGCCAGGTGGACGAGCGTGCGTTCGAGGTGGGCGGCAATCTCGCCGCGACGCCTGGCGCCGTGGTTTTTCGCAATGAGCTTTTGGAGCTGATCCAGTACAAGCCGCTGAGCGAGACGCAGCACGCCCGCCCTCTGTTGGTGGTGCCTCCACAGATCAACAAGTTCTACATCTTCGACCTCAGCTCGACCAACAGCTTCGTCCAGTACATGCTCAAGAACGGCTTGCAGGTGTTCATGGTCAGCTGGCGCAACCCCGACCCACGCCACCGCGAATGGGGCCTTTCCAGTTACGTGCAGGCCCTGGAAGAAGCACTGAATGCCTGCCGCAGCATCAGCGGCAACCGTGACCCCAACCTGATGGGCGCCTGTGCCGGTGGCCTGACCATGGCTGCGCTGCAGGGCCACCTGCAAGCCAAGAAACAGTTGCGTCGCGTGCGCAGCGCCACCTACCTGGTCAGCTTGCTGGACAGCAAGTTCGAAAGCCCAGCCAGCCTGTTCGCCGATGAGCAGACCATCGAAGCCGCCAAACGCCGCTCCTATCAGCGCGGCGTGCTGGACGGTGGCGAGGTGGCACGGATCTTTGCCTGGATGCGGCCCAACGACTTGATCTGGAACTACTGGGTCAACAACTACCTGCTCGGCAAGACACCGCCGGCTTTCGATATCCTGTACTGGAACGCCGACAGCACGCGCCTGCCCGCCGCGCTGCATGGCGACCTGCTGGAGTTCTTCAAGCTCAACCCCTTGACCTACCCGGCCGGGCTGGAAGTGTGCGGCACGCCCATCGACCTGCAGCAGGTCAACCTGGACAGCTTTACCGTGGCCGGCAGCAACGACCACATCACCCCATGGGACGCGGTGTACCGCTCGGCCTTGCTGCTGGGTGGCGAGCGGCGCTTCGTGCTGGCCAACAGCGGGCATATCCAGAGCATCATCAACCCGCCCGGCAACCCCAAGGCGTACTACCTGGCCAACCCCAGGCTGAGCAGCGACCCCCGCGCCTGGTTCCACGACGCCAAACGCAGCGAAGGCAGCTGGTGGCCGTTGTGGCTGGAATGGATCACTGCACGCTCCGGCCCGCTCAAGGCGCCGCGCAGCGAGCTGGGCAATACCACTTACCCACCGCTAGGCCCCGCGCCAGGCACCTATGTGCTGACCCGATGAGCATGCTGACTGGATGAAAACCCGCGACCGTATCCTGGAATGCGCCCTGCAGCTGTTCAACCAGCAGGGCGAACCCAACGTCTCCACCCTGGAAATTGCCAACGAAATGGGCATCAGCCCAGGCAACCTGTATTACCACTTCCATGGCAAGGAACCCTTGGTATTGGGCCTTTTCGAGCGTTTCGAGGAAGCGCTGATGCCCTTGCTCGACCCTCCCCTGGATGTGCGCCTGGATGCCGAGGACTATTGGCTGTTCCTGCACTTGATCGTCGAGCGCATGTCACAGTACCGCTTCCTGTTCCAGGACCTGTCCAACCTGACCGGGCGCCTGCCCAAGCTGGCCCGTGGCATGCGCGGCCTGATCAATGCGCTCAAACGCACACTCGCGGCGCTGTTGGCCAGCCTCAAGGGCCAGGGGCTGGTAGAGAGTGAGACCCAGGCGCTGGGGCAACTGGTGGAGCAGATCACATTGACGCTGATGTTTTCGCTGGATTACCAGCGGGTGCTGGGGCGCGAGGCGGATGTGGGGATCGTGGTGTACCAGGTGATGATGCTGGTGGCGCCGCATCTGCAGGCGCAGGCACGGGCGGCGGCAGAGCAATTGGCGGTGCGCTATCTGGAAGGATAAACCTGCTGTTTCGGCGCAGAGGCCTTCGCGGGCATGCCCGCCCCCACAGGGCCTGCGCTGACCTGCTGATCGGCACTGTACCTGTGGGAGCGGGCAAGCCCGCGAAGAAGGCGACGCGGTATCAGATCAGGGTACCGGTGCCAGTCGGAGCCGACGGCGTGCTGCTTGCCGGGGCGGCGGCAGGTGCCGGTGCTGCGGTCGCGGCCGGTGCGGCGCTGGCCGCTGGAGCTGCAGGCTTCGCGGCTGCCGGTTTGGCCGGTGCCTTCTTCACTGCGGGTTTCTTCGCTGCCGCTGGTTTGGCTGCTGCCGGTTTCGCCGCAGGCTTGGCTGCCACGGGTTTGGCTGCTGGCTTGGCCGCAGGTTTGGCCGCCGCAATTTTAGCTGCAGGTTTTGCCGCCGCAGGCTTGGCCGCTGCGGCCTTGGCCAATGGCTTGGTTGCTGCCTTGCTCGCAGCCGGTTTGGCCGCGGCAGTGCGCGACGATATCGGCGTAACCGAAGCACCGGTCAGTTTCTCGATCTGCTTGGTCAGGCTATCCACCTGCTGATGCAGGGCCTTGATCTCGTTGCGGCTCGGCACGCCCAGGCGTGAGATGGCGCTGTTCAGACGCTTGTCGAAAGCCTCTTCGAGCTCGCTCCACTTGCCCAGCGCACGGTCCTTCACACCAGACACACGCGAAGTGGTCGATGATTTGGCGGATTCGGCTACTTCTTCAGCCGTCTTCTTCGCCTGCTTCTCGGCCTTCTCGCCATCTTTCACCAGCGTGTCGAACAGCTTCGGGCCGTCCTGGTCGATCTTCGAATAGATACCCAGCCCCGCCAGCCAGATCTTGCGGGAGTATTTCTCGATCCCGCCGACCCAGGAGCTGCCTTCTTTTTCGGTGTTCTTCTTGCCAGCCATCCTGCTCTCCTTATGGTTTGTGCGCGACGCGTTCAAGCAGTTCGTGCAGCTGTTCAAGCTTGATCGACAACGCCTCAACGTCATGTTTAGACGGAATGCCGAGGCGATTCAAGGCGCGCCCTACCCGTGCGTCGAAAGCTTTTTCGATCTTGTCGAGTTGAATCTCTACCTTGCCGCGTACGCGGCTGACTTCTTCAGCGGCTTCATCGATCTGGTTGTTGGCAGCATCGAGCTCTTTGTCGATACGTTTCTTGCCACGCTTCTCGACGCCTTCGCCGGCCTTGACCAGCTCCTGGAAATAATCGGAGCCTTCCTGGCCCACGCGCGCATAAGCGCCGATGCCAGCCAGCCAGATCTTGCGCGCGTAGCCGCGCACTTCGCCCAGCGTACCCAGGGCGTCGTCCTTTTTCTTCACAGTCACTTTGGCCATGCTCTGTACCTCATGCTCATGAGTGGAGGAGGAACCGCCCATGGAGGCTGGGCTTGAGCATAAGGTAGAGGCTGTAATTAGAATCTTCACCCTAAGATCGCCACGCTGACTTATCTACCGCCACTGCTTCAGGTTGGCGTTTCAGCATTCGGCTCCCTTTGACCGGAGCCACAAACCATGCCCCAATCACTGCCCCTGGCATACCTATCATTCAAGCAACAGGTAGCGCAGCAGTTCGCCAACCGCCCCAGCCTGCGCGAAGTCGTAGCCAGCGCAGGTTACGACGCACTCGTGGCACGCTACCCATGGACCCGCGAAAACCACCCAGAGCTGCGCTCCATAGCGGGCTTCAGCATCCTGCATAGCCTGGATGAAGAGCTACCTGCACAGCCAAGCAACTTGGTGGATACACTGCTCGAACATTTTCTCAGCGGCCAGCCCATGGCGCTCGAGCCCACGGATCAGCTCAGCCTGAACCCACCAACCGTCTTTCGCCCCCAGCATGTCGCGCCGGCCATCGATATTCGCATGGCCGACCTGAACACTGACTACGACGATGTGCTGGCAACCCTTTGCGAGACATTTCAGCAGGCACAGATCAGTTACTGGAACGGCCGCGACGGTGACTCGGACGTAACCCGCCTTCAGTGGATGCAACAGGTACTCAAGGCCGCACTGCTCGCCACGCTTGAGCACCAAGGCCTGGACAGTGATCAGAAGGCCTTGCTGTACACCCTGCTCGCTCGATCCCATACAACGGTAGACGTACAGGCTTTGCAGGTTTCGCTCGGCAACCCAGGCAACGTGGCCCATGAGGTGTTGCCGGACCTGCTCATCACGGGCAAAAAAGATGCACGCGATCTGGTTCTGTGGTGCAGCCCCTCCGGTACCGTGCGCGGTTTCAACGGGCTCAGCGCGTTCGCCGCCGCCCTGCGCGACGAGCTTTCCGAGCACCATGCGTTCGATACGATGACCTGGGCCTGCGTGGCATTGACCGAAGACCCGTTCGCCTATCAGGCCCGGCAATTGCTCAACGGCCTGCTGCAAAAGATTGACCGGGTGCAGCTTGGCACTATCGAGCAGGTTGTTGATCTGGAGCGCGTATTCAGCAAGCTGAGCGACCCCTCATCGATATTCCCGGCGAGCTTTCGTATCGAACGGTCGGCACCCTCGATCACGCTGCCTGACTGGCTTGAAAAGGCCACGGCAACTGACCGCTTCCAATACCACATGGCACTGCTGGAGCTAACGGCAGGGCACATGCTGGCACGCGGTGAAACCTCCCTGGACGGGATCGAAGACTTGCAGCACTACACGGCTCGCCGCCTGCGCGAGCAAATGCGTCATGACCACCCGAACCAGCCGCTTTGCGACCCTGACCAGGTGCGGATCACGATTTCACAAGTCGTGCAGGTGTCCTCCGTGGGGCCCGCGAAGCTTGAGTACCTGAAAACCATCAGCCTGACCGAGCTGGCCATCTCACGTTTGCCATTGGGTAGCGACCAGGTGGCTTCGGCGGTTCAACTGGCCGGGCAACAGCCGCCCGGCAGTTGGATGGACCTTGATTATGTCGATGCACTGATCACTGCCGTGGATGTCGGAGGCCAGTACCCGAAGTATGTCCACGACCAGTTGCAGACGGGTTCTGACAACGACGAACGTCGCCAGCGCTTTGCTGAAGAATGGCGTGTTGCGCTACTGCTTAGCGCGCTACAGGCCAAGATCACGGGGCAGTTGAACGAGCGCACCTGGCAGGCCGTTGCGGATTTTTGCCGCCGTGAAGCCCATGCCAGTACATCGCTGAAGATGGGGCCACTGTCATTGTGCAGCGTGCCGGGTGGCCCAAAGACCAACCTGGTGCATGGCATGTTCGTCATCGAAGTACCCGCAACTGGGGCCTGGATACTCTACCGGCCCTTGTTTGCCAGGCAGGCCATCAGGCAGTTCGACAGCCGCAGCCAATTGATGACGAGCATTCGGACCGAACACACCCTGCAGCAAGAAGTCCTTGACTGGCTGGATGACGATGCCCGCCCCATTTATGCCAATGATGGTTTCACCCACCCACACTTGCATGCTGGTCTCGCTGAACTGGCCCACCTGTTGGGACCTGGCCCTGGGCTGGCCGCTGATGCCCTCGAGCGCTTGCGAGCACCTGCCACATTGGCTTTCACGCCATGGTCAGGCGATGTGGACAGTTCGATGTACCAGGCCAGGGCGAGCGTTCTCCTGCTACTGGCCTCACGGCAGAGCCTCTCCAATGCCCAGCAACGCTGGGCTTTGGTCGTGCGGCTCGCATGGCTGGCGTTCAACACGGTCACGCCACTGCTGCGTGGGCCGGCAGGTCTGCTGGCTTGGCTGGTGGAAGCCCTGCTCGCCATCAAGGATGACCTGACAGCCTTGACCCAGGGTAGCGACGAAGAAAAGTTGCTCGCCGGTGCCGACATCCTGCTGAACCTGGCCATGCTGCTGGCCCACGGGCCCGGTACTGCCGAGCACGAAGCTGAACTGCCGCTTCAGCCCGAACCGCGCCGTGCTCGCAGCGCAATTGCACAGCAGCCGTCCGAACAGGAAACCTGGCAAGCTCCTGCCGAGCAGTCCCGGCCCGCACCAATCCACATCAGCCAATGGGGCCACGACCAACGGCTCGGCAACCTGCCCCGCGAAGCCCGTGCGGCGCTCGCCACCTTACGCGCCAAGATCAGCCTTAACGAGCAGACTGCGCTGGCCAGCGGCCGTCTGCGGGGCCTGTACAAGGTTGACGACCGCTACTACGTGAAATTGCAGGATGTCGCCTACGAGGTCGAAGAAAGTTGGAGCGGCGTACGCATCATCGGACCGCAGGTCAGTCACAGCGAATGGTCGCAGTCATGGGGTGCAACCCCTGACGGCTACTACATTGTCGGCCGCGAACGCAGCCGCGGCCCTTGGCTGACGCGCTGGAACGGTGAATGGATGCTCGACTTGCACCTGTCGGGCGGTATGCCGAGAACAGCCAAGGCACTGATCGACGAAAAAAAACAAGCGCTGAAGAAAATGCAGGAAGACCGAGCGGCGAATGACAAAAAGCTCACCAACACAGAAATATTCCTCGACGGCTATCTGCAACGGGTAAAGCCATATGACGAGGCATACCTGGCATTTCAGCGATCCCTCGATGCCTACCCCGACACAGCCCTCGACGACCTGCCGGAGGAGCTGCAAGCAAGGCGGCGGGCACTGCGCACGCTGCGCAACGAGTCACGTGCGAACTTTGATGTGCTCGCCCTCACCTACGAAAAACAGGCCGAGCTGATAAGTAATCAAGCGCAGCTCTTCGCCAGCATGAGTGACCCCAAATACGCCAGATTCGACCCCAACGCAGTGGCCTCCTTCGCCCGTGGGCAATGGTGGGAACAGTTGCTTACCGCCGACTTGCATCAGTTCCACCGACTGCTCGATATGAATGACTATGCCGCACTTAAAGACCAGTCACGTCGGCTCTTGCAGTTACCCTTCGGCCAGGAGCAGGCACAGCTGTACCTGGACTACAGCAAGAAGGTCGAAGCAGCACTGGCCACCCATAGACGCCTCTTCAACGTCAGCCAACGCCTTGACCACAACCTCAGCGAGGCACTGACAGATGGGCAGATCCAGTTCTCTGGCAAACGCAAGAAGCTCGATGTCATCATCAACAACCGGCGATATTCCACACTGATGGTCCGAGCTCAGATCCTGAGCGACCTGTATCAGTTGGTCGTGAGCAGAGATCAGCTAACTGCGGAGGACTTCGAAAGTGTCCTGCTCTCGCATAAAACCCTGCGTAACAAGCCACTGCACGAAGCGCTGCTTAGCCACGACAGCCTGGCTGCAGCCCAGCTGGCCCCAGAAGAACAGAAAGAGCCACTGGAAAGCGCGTTAGGCGAATACAAACTGTCACTGGGCAATGCCGAGTATTTGCTTTCACGCAACATTCCGGCGGTGAACAGCAGCAAACTCAACGAATACATCGCAGAGCTGAATGCACTGATAACCCTGACTGAGCGTGACTTGGCCGCCACTTCTGCCGCGGCCGATCTGCAGGAAACAGCGCTCGAACAGCCGCTGACCCACAAAGTGCGATCTGTGAAACGCAAGGTTATCCGCACCAGCCGGGGCAAATCAGTGGTGGTCGAAGAAACCAAGGACGGCGACGAAGCCGTGCAGGTCGACCCGTTGACCGAAAAAACGGTTGCGCGCTATCAGCAACAAGGTGATCACTGGGAAGCGGTGCCGCAAGCTGCGTCAGCACCCGACTACACGCGCTTGCGCCGCACCGGCGCCGACCTGCTGGCTCAGAAAGATACCAGGATCGCCCACGCCTCCCGCCACCTGGACGGGCCAAACAGCCTGGCGGACCAGCTTGATTTCTACATTCAGGACATGGCAGACATCGCCGACGCGTTGCGCGCCGGCCCGGACCAAGGGCATGCACTGGCCACCAGGCTGGACCTGGCAGTTACCGAAGTGCGGGCAGAAAAAAAGCGCCTCTTGACCACCGCCTACCTGGGCACTCAGCACCCGGACAGCAAGGCCCTGCATTTCCTCCTGGAGGCAAACGAAATCGAGGTCAAGCTCACCAGGGCCCGCAAAAGGCTCAAGGCCAATGACTTTCTGGATGTCTATGACGTTTATCGCCTGGAACCCAGGCAGAAGCTCTGGGAAGCGCATTTCCACTACACCAGCGCAAATGCCAACCCACGGCGCTTTGCCAAAGGCCATTTGAAGTTCCCGAACACCATGAGCCGCGAGGAGCGTTTGCAACGCGCACAGGCCCCGGCAGAGCGATACGAAATCTACCGGGGTGATCTGCGCCTCGAGCAGGTCGAGGACATCATCCCGTTCCCCGATAGCTGAAGGCCGCAGGCGTCAGGCCAGCGCCTTGTCCAGCGCCCGCTCGATTTCACCCTTGATGGTGGCGCTCATCATCGACAGCATCATGCCCAGCTTCAGTTCCACGCGGATGCTGTCATCAAAGATGTGCACACTGCCATTGGCGCCGCTGCGGGCCACATCGACCCGGTCACCGTTCCAGGTGGCCTTGAGGTCATATTCGCGGCTGAGCTTGTCGACCAGCGCTTCGGCCTTGGCGCGGGCGGCATCGCGGCCGAGGGAGTGTTTGCGTTCGACGCTGATCTGGGTCATGCGGGCATTCCTGAAGATGTAGACATAATTGGCATTATGCCCGCCCCTGCCCACTGGCACACCCCGCCAAGACAAATCCGCCCGTTCGCCCTAGAATGGCGGTAATTTTTTTCGGTGAAGCGATATGAACGACCAGCGCAAAGGCGACCACGCCGAACCCACCACTCATTTTGGCTACCAGGACGTGCCTGAAAGCCAGAAGGCGAAGAAAGTCGCCGAAGTGTTCCACTCGGTAGCCGCCAAGTACGACCTGATGAACGACGTGCTGTCCGGCGGCATGCACCGGCTGTGGAAGCGCTTTACCATCGAGCTGTCGGGTGTGCGCAGCGGCAACCGCGTACTGGACATTGCCGGCGGCACCGGTGACCTGGCGGCCAAGTTCTCGCGCCTGGTAGGCCCGACCGGGCAAGTGGTACTGGCCGACATCAACGATTCGATGCTCAAGGTTGGCCGTGACCGCCTGCTTGACCGTGGTGTGGCCGGCAACATCGAGTTCGTCCAGGCCGACGCCGAAAAGCTGCCGTTCCCGGACAACCACTTCGACTGCGTGACCATCGCCTTCGGCCTGCGCAAC
This sequence comes from Pseudomonas sp. NY8896, assembly GCF_039634505.1. NCBI lineage: Bacteria > Pseudomonadati > Pseudomonadota > Gammaproteobacteria > Pseudomonadales > Pseudomonadaceae > Pseudomonas > Pseudomonas sp. NY8896. The sequence goes on along the minus strand of NZ_CP132350.1, from coordinate 1,005,944 downwards.
GTCACCCACAAAGACGAAGCCATCCGTTCGATGTTGCGCGTGCTCAAGCCCGGTGGCCGCCTGTTGATCCTGGAGTTCTCCAAGCCGACCAACAAGCTGATGTCCAGGGCCTACGACGCTTACTCGTTCGCCTTCATGCCGCTGGCCGGCAAGCTGATCACCAATGACGCCGAGAGCTACCGTTACCTCGCCGAGTCGATCCGCATGCACCCGGACCAGGAAACCCTCAAGAGCATGATGGTCGAGGCCGGCTTCGACCGCGTCACCTACCACAACATGACCAGCGGTATCGTTGCCGTACACCGGGGGATCAAGCCCTGATGCTGCTGGCCGGGCTGCTCGCCAGCGTCGAACATGGCCTGAACCGCGTCCTGCGCATGGACAGCACGGCCCTGCCGCGCCTGGCCGCGCTGGAAGGCAAGGTCATCGAGATCGACTGCCGCCAACCGGCCCTGCAGGTGTTCATCCTGCCCGATGAAGACGGCCTGATGCTCGCCGCCCACTGGGAGGGCGAAGTCGACTGCAGCCTGCGTGCCCCGGCTGGCAGCCTGGCGCAGCTGGCCCTGGCCAGGGACAAGACCGCTGTGCTGCACAGCCCGCAGGTCGAGCTGCATGGCGACAGTGCCGTACTGCTCGACCTGTTCGGCGTGCTGCAGGACCTGGAGCTGGACTGGGAGCACGAGCTGCAACGCTGGCTCGGCCCCGTCGCCACGGCCATGCTGGCCGGCCATATCCGCCTGCGTGCACGCTGGACCCGCCAAGGCCTGGCACGTTTCAGCCAGAACCTGTCCGAGTACCTGGCCGAAGAGTCCCGCACCCTGGTCGGCAAGCGCGAAGCCGAAGCCGCCTTCAGCGAACTCGATGCCCTGAAGCTCGATACAGAACGCCTCGAGGCGCGCCTCAAGCGCCTCTCCCGATCCCTTGATACCAGCGATAACGCATGAAGCTGCTCGCCGTCCGCCGTCTTTTTCGCATCCAGCGTGTGGTGATCCGCTACCGTCTCGATGACCTGTTGTTCGAACAGCCACTGCTGCCTTGGTGGCTGGCCAGCCTGCGCCTGCTGATGCCGTGGCGCTGGCTGCCCCGCAAGCCCACCGAACTCAGCCGTGGCGCGCGCCTGCGCCTGGCGCTGCAGGACCTGGGGCCGATCTTCATCAAGTTCGGCCAACTGCTGTCCACCCGCCGCGACCTGCTGCCCACCGACATCGCCGACGAGTTGATGCTGCTGCAGGACCGTGTGCCACCGTTCGACCCGCAAAAAGCCGTGGCGTTGATCGAGGAACAGCTCGGTGCAAAAGTCGGCGAGGTGTTCAGCCGCTTTGACGTCGAGCCACTGGCCTCGGCCTCGGTGGCCCAGGTACATGCCGCCCGCCTGAAAACCGGTGAAGAGGTGGTGGTCAAGGTGGTACGCCCGGGCCTGAAGCCGGTCATCGCCCAGGACTTGGCCTGGCTGTTCCTGATCGCCAAGGCCGCCGAGCGAGCCTCGGCCGATGCCCGTCGCCTGCACCCGGTGGAAATCGTCGGCGACTACGAAAAGACCATCTACGACGAACTCGACCTGCTGCGCGAGGCGGCCAACGCCAGCCAGCTGCGACGCAACTTCGAAGGCTCCGAGCTGATGTACGTGCCCCAGGTGTACTGGGACCTGTGCCGCCCCAAGGTGCTGGTAATGGAGCGCATCTACGGCGTACCGGTAACCGACATGGTCACCCTGGCCGACCAGCGCACCGACATGAAGCTGCTGGCCGAGCGTGGCGTGGAGGTGTTCTTCACCCAGGTGTTCCGCGACAGCTTCTTCCACGCCGACATGCACCCCGGCAACATCTTCGTCAGCACGGTCAAACCGTGGAGCCCGCAGTACATCGCCATCGACTGCGGCATCGTCGGCAGCCTGACCGCCGAGGACCAGGACTACCTGGCGCGCAACCTGATTGCCTTCTTCAAGCGTGATTACCGCCGCGTCGCCCAGTTGCACATCGATTCGGGCTGGGTGCCGGCGCACACCAAGGTCAACGAGTTCGAAGCGGCGATCCGCACCGTGTGCGAGCCGATCTTCGAAAAACCGTTAAAGGATATTTCCTTCGGCCAGGTGCTGATGCGCCTGTTCCAGACCGCGCGGCGCTTCAACATGGAAGTACAACCGCAGCTGGTACTGCTGCAGAAGACCCTGCTCAACATCGAAGGGCTGGGCCGCCAGCTGTACCCTGACCTGGACCTGTGGAGCACCGCCAAACCGTTCCTTGAACGCTGGATGCGCGATCGCTACAGCCCAAAGGCCGTGTTCGGCAACATTCATGGGCAGGTCGAGCAGTTGCCGCACCTGGCCAACATGGCCCGCGACCTGCTCGAACGCCTGTCGCAGCCGCACCTGAACGACCCGCAACTGCCGGAGCGTCGCCGCCAGGGTGACCGCTGGGCACTGCGCCTGCTGGGTGCCGGCCTGCTCGGCGGTGGTGCGGTATTGGCCGCAGGCGCCGCCGAGGCCGCGAGCCTGGCCGCCCCTGCTGCCTGGCCGGCCTGGCTGATGCTGGCCGCCGGCCTTTACCTGATCGTGCGCCAATAGCCAGCCGCGCCCGTGGCTGGCACACTAGCGCAAAGGGCCCGGTACAGGAGCGGGCCCGCTTTGGAGTCGACGATGAAAGACTGGCTGGACGAGATCAAGTGGAACAGCGATGGCCTGGTACCGGCGATCGCCCAGGACCACAAGACCGGACGCGTGCTGATGATGGCCTGGATGAACCGTGAATCGCTGGCCCTGACCGCCACCGAGCAACGCGCCATCTACTGGTCGCGTTCGCGCGGCAAGCTGTGGCGCAAAGGCGAGGAATCCGGGCACGTGCAAAAGCTGCATGAGCTGCGCCTGGACTGCGACGCCGACGTGATCATCCTGATGGTCGAGCAACTGGGCCATATCGCCTGCCATACCGGCCGTGAAAGCTGCTTCTACCGCGTGTATGAAGACGGCCAGTGGAAAATCGTCGACCCGGTCCTGAAGGACCCGGATGCCATCTACAGCGCAGGACACTGACATGAGCGACACCCTCAACCGCCTGGCCGAAGTGCTTGAAGAACGCAAGCACGCGGCGCCTGACAGCTCCTATGTGGCCAGCCTGTACCACAAGGGCCTGAACAAGATTCTCGAAAAGCTCGGCGAAGAGTCGGTCGAAACGATCATTGCTGCCAAGGATGCCGAGCACAGCAAGGATTACAGCGATGTCATCTACGAAACCGCCGACCTGTGGTTTCATAGCCTGGTGATGCTCAGCGCACTGGGCCAGCATCCACAAGCCGTACTCGATGAGCTGGAGCGCCGTTTCGGGCTTTCCGGGCACGATGAAAAGGCCGCGCGTCAGCCCTCGGCTTGAGCACAAAGCATTCTAGGAGAGCACCATGGGTATTTTTGACTGGAAACACTGGATCGTCCTGTTGGTCGTCGTGGTCCTGGTGTTCGGCACCAAGAAGCTGAAAAACTTCGGCAGCGACCTGGGCGAATCGATCAAGGGCTTCCGCAAGGCCATGAACGAAGAAGAGACCAAGCCAGCCGAGCAAACGCCGCCGCCTGCCCAGCCCGTGCCACCGGTGCAAAACACCGCGCAGCCGCAGCAAGGCCACACCATCGATGGCCAGGCCCAACCGGTCCAAGAGCCGCAGCGGAAAGACTGACCCATGTTCGGCATCAGTTTCAGCGAGCTGCTGCTCGTAGGCCTGGTCGCCCTGCTGGTGCTCGGCCCCGAGCGCTTGCCGGGTGCCGCACGCACGGCAGGGCTGTGGATCGGCCGGCTCAAGCGCAGCTTCAACAGCATCAAGATGGAAGTGGAGCGCGAGATCGGCGCTGACGACATCCGCCGGCAGCTGCACAACGAGCACATCCTGCAGATGGAAGAGGAAGCCAAGCGCATCCTCAACCCGCTGACGCCACCCGCGCAGCCGCCGGTAACCACGGCCAGCGTGCAGCCGCCTGCCGGGCTCGAAGCCAGGCCGGTCGAAGCACCTGCCGCCCCGGTCGCACCTTCTGAACCGCCTCAACCGCCGCGAGCCCCATGAGCGAGAATCCGGAACACGACCAGCCTATGCCGCTGGTTTCGCACCTGACCGAACTGCGCACCCGCCTGCTGCGCTGCGTTGCCGTCATTTTCCTGATCTTTGCCGGGCTGTTCTCCTTCGCCCAGCAGATCTACACCCTGGTCTCGGCGCCTCTGCGCGACCATTTGCCGGCCAACGCGACGATGATCGCCACCGACGTGGCCTCGCCGTTCCTCACGCCGTTCAAGCTGACCATGATCGTGTCGCTGTTCCTGGCCATCCCGTTCATTCTCCAGCAGATCTGGGGCTTTATCGCGCCAGGGCTGTACCGCCATGAAAAACGCATTGCCATTCCACTGCTGGTGTCGAGCATTCTGTTGTTCTACGCCGGTATGGCCTTTGCCTATTTCCTGGTGTTCCCGCTGATGTTCAAGTTCTTTGCCGCCGCCACCCCGGCAGGCGTGGCAATGATGACCGACATCGCCAACTACCTCGACTTCGTGATGACGCTGTTCTTCGCCTTTGGCGTTGCCTTCGAAATCCCGGTGGCGGTGGTGCTGCTGGTGTGGATCGGCGTGGTCGACGTGAAGTACCTGAAGAAGATCCGCCCCTACGTGATCATCGGCTGTTTCGTGGTCGGCATGGTCCTCACCCCGCCGGACATCTTCTCCCAGACTTTGCTGGCCGTGCCCATGTGGCTGCTGTTCGAGGTCGGTGTGCTGTGCGGCAGCCTGATCCGCAAGCGTAGTGCCCACGACGAAGAAGCCAACGACCACAACGACCAGCCACCTGCGACCCAACCGTGAACCTGTTGCTTCTTGAAGAGGCCGACTTCGTCTCGGCCGACCGCGTCGTTCTCGCCGACCGACGCTTCATCCACATGCAGGAAATCCATCGCGTGGCGGTGGGTGACAACCTGCGCGTGGGCCGCATCAACGGCCTGATGGGCAAAGCCACGGTGCTGCGCCTGGAAAAGCACGAAGCCGAACTTGAAGTAGCCTTCGACCAGCCACCACCGGCCAAGCTGCCATTAACCCTCATATTGGCGGTGCCGCGGCCCAAAATGCTGCGGCGGCTGTTCCAGACCGTGGCCACCCTCGGCGTATCACGGCTGATCCTGGTAAACAGCTACAAGGTCGAGAAAAGCTTCTGGCAAACGCCTTTCCTGCAGCCCGAGAGCATTCGCGAAAACCTGATCCTCGGCCTGGAACAGGCGCGGGACACGGTGCTGCCCGAGGTGATCATCGAGAAACGTTTCAAGCCTTTCGTCGAAGATCGGCTACCCGCCATCGCCACTGGCACCCTGGGCCTGGTCGGCCACCCCGGCCCCTACCCCGCCTGCCCGCGTGCCGTGGAGCAAGCCGTAACCCTGGCCATTGGCCCCGAGGGCGGCTGGATCCCCTACGAAATCGAGCTGCTGGGCAAGGCTGGGCTGGCACCGGTGCAACTGGGTGATCGCATCCTACGGGTAGAGACCGCCGTCACCGCGCTGCTTTCGCGTATTTTCTGACGTAAACGCCCCTTTTTCACCCATCAAGTTTCCCTCCCCGGGGCCGATGGCCTTGGCAACACAACAACTATTTGTGCTGCCAAGCCGCCGGGGAGTCGTACATGTATCAATGGTTAGCCCAATCGCTGGGCAATGTGAGCGTCAATCGCAAATTGGGGCTGGGCTTCGGCCTGGTGCTGCTGTTGACCTTGGCCATTACCCTGGCCGGCTGGCACGGCATGGACAGCATCATCGACCGTGGCGACAAGCTGGGTAACATCTCGGTCATCCAGCAGTACACCCAGGAACTGCGCATTGCCCGCCAGCATTACGAGCGCCGCAGTGATGATGCGTCGGTGGCCGAGCTGGAAAAAGCCCTGGCCAACCTCGACCGCCAGGTGCAGCTGATGCTCGGGCAGATCGAACACCCCGCCGACCGCCAGCGCCTGGAGCAGCAGCGTGAGGCTGTGCGCATCTACCAGCAGGCATTCAACGAGCTGAAGCAGGCCGGCCAGCGCCGCGAGGCCAGCCGTAGTGTGCTTGGCGACAGCGCCGACAAGGCCGCAGAGCTGATCGGCCGCGTGCAGCGGGGCCTGCTGCAAGGTGGCGATATCAACCAGTACCAGCACGCTGTGGAGGTGAGCGCCCTGCTCCAGCAAGCCCGCTTCCAGGTGCGTGGCTACACCTACAGCGGCAATGCCGAGTTCCAGCAAACGGCGCTGAAGGCCATCGACCAGGCCCTGGCCGAGCTGCGCGCATTGCCGGCCAAAGTGTCGGCCGAACATGCCGCCGGCCTCGACGATGCTGCCACTGCCATGGGCGGCTACCGCGATGCGGTCACCCAGTTCGGCAATGCCCAGGCCGCCAGCGAGCAGGCCCTGCAGCACATGGCCGAGCAAGGTACGCTGCTGCTGCAGACCAGCCAGGCGATGACCACATCGCAGACCGAGGTACGTGACGCAGGCGCAGCCCAGGCCAAGACCCTGCTCGCCGTGGCCACGGTGCTGGCCCTAGCCCTCGGCCTGCTGGCCGCCTGGGCCATTACCCGGCAGATCATCATCCCCCTGCGCCAAACCTTGCGCGCCGCCGAGCGCGTGGCCAGTGGCGACCTGACCCAGAACCTGCAAGTGCAACGTCGCGACGAACTGGGCCAGTTGCAGGCCAGCATGCAGCGCATGACCCAAGGCTTGCGGGAACTGATCGGCGGCATTGGCGACGGCGTCACGCAGATCGCCAGCGCTGCCGAGCAACTGTCGGCCGTCACCGAGCAGACCAGCGCCGGGGTCAACAACCAGAAGGTCGAAACCGACCAAGTGGCGACTGCCATGAACCAGATGACGGCCACCGTGCACGAAGTAGCGCGCAATGCCGAACAGGCCTCGGAAGCCGCCTTGATGGCCGACCAGCAGGCCCGTGAAGGCGACCGGGTGGTGGGCGAAGCGGTGGCGCAGATCGAGCGCCTGGCGGGCGAAGTGATCAACTCCAGCGAAGCGATGAACCAGCTCAAGGCCGAAAGCGACAAAATCGGCAGCGTGCTCGACGTGATCAAGTCGGTGGCCCAGCAAACCAACCTGCTGGCCCTCAACGCGGCGATCGAAGCCGCCCGCGCCGGTGAGGCCGGGCGTGGCTTTGCCGTGGTGGCCGACGAAGTGCGCAGCCTGGCCCAACGCACCCAGCAGTCGACTGAAGAGATCGAAGAGCTGATTGCCGGCCTGCAAAGCGGCACCCAACGGGTGGCCAGCGTGATGGACAACAGCCGCCAACTGACCGACAGCAGCGTCGAGCTGACCCGCCGCGCCGGCAGCTCGCTGGAAACCATCACCCGTACCGTGTCGTCGATTCAGGCGATGAACCAGCAGATTGCCACGGCGGCAGAGGAACAGACAGCCGTGGCCGAGGAGATCAACCGCAGCGTGATGAATGTGCGGGATATTTCTGACCAGACCTCGGCGGCCAGCGAAGAGACGGCCAGCTCCAGCGTTGAGCTGGCGCGGCTGGGGACCCACCTGCAGGGGTTGGTGGGGCGGTTCAAGCTCTGAGCTGAGAGGTGGTTCGCCTGTACAGGCGAACCATCCTACATGCAGCAGTGAAATTTCCTACCTGATTATCAGGTCAAGTCCTACAACTCCGCTGCCGATTGGCAGGGATGTGATGCCGGCAATACGCCTGCATGCATTTTCCCAATCGCTCGGAGATTCCCCATGCTCGGCTACCTCAACCGCAAGCTCGGCAACATCAGTGTCGCTGCCAAGCTGGCCCTCGGCTTCGCCGTGGTCCTGCTACTCACCCTGGCCACCACACTCAGTGGCTGGCGCGCCCTGGATGGCGCGATCGTGCGCTCGCAGCAGCTCGGCGAAATAAACCTGATCAACGACCTGGGCAAAGACCTGCGCGCAGAACGCATCACCTACCGCGTGCTCAGCGACGACACCAGCAAGACGCGCATGACCGGCATCTACGACCAGCTCGAAAACCTCCTGACCACGTTGCAGCATCGCAGCAGCATCGATGAATCACGGCAGTTGCTGGCTAAAGACCTGGCACTGTTGCAGCGCATGCGCAGCGACTTCAGCGAACTGCAGCAATACGTCGCCAAGCGTACTGGCTTGCGTAAGGCCATGCAGATACAGGAGCAGAAACTCAACGAGGCGATCGACGAACTGCAAACCCAGGCTTTACTGAAGATGCCTGCAGACAGCCAGCAAAACGGTGTACTGGGGCTGATGGACACCCTCACCCGGCATGTCGACGGGGCCAACCAGCAAAGCCTGGTGCCGGCCTATACCTTCGATCCGGTCGAGGATTTCGCCAAAGTCGGCGACAACGCCCTGGATGCCGCCAACAGTAGCCTCGGGCAACTGCTTGCAGGCCTTGCGCCGCTGGGCTTGCCACGCGCAGTCAGCGAGCAGCCTGGTGTCGAGCTGGCCAAGTACCGCGCCAGCCTTGAGCAGTACCGCCACGCCGCCGTACGTGTCGAGCAGTTGCAGAACAACCTGGACATCATGGGCACCGAGCTGCGGGCGACGAGCCTCGAACTGGGCAAACGCAAGGTCGAACAACGCGACAGTGAGGCCCTGGCCGCCCGCTCGCTGCTGACCAGCGTGGCGCTGATGGCACTGGTGGTAGGGGTATTGGCCGCCTGGCTGATCACCGTGCAGATCACCCAACCGTTGCGCCAGACACTCGCCGTGGCCGCGCGTATCGCCAAGGGTGACCTGAGCCAGGTTGACGCAGTGCACCGCCGCGACGAAATGGGCCAGCTGCAAACCAGCATGCGCCAGATGACCTTGAGCCTGCGCGAACTGATCGGTGGCATCGACCAGGGTGTCGGCCAACTGTCACAGGCCGCCACTCAGTTGGCGGCCAGTAGCGAGGACACCAAGCTGCGCATCAACCAACAGCGCGAAGAGACCGACCAAGTGGCCACCGCCATGAACCAGATGAGCGCCACCGTGCAGGAAGTGGCACAGAACGCCGAGCAGGCCTCGCTGGCCGCGAGCAACGCCGACCAGCAGGCACAACTGGGCGACCGAGTGGTGGCAGAGGCCATCGGCCGTATCGAACAACTGGCCGGGCAGATGGACCATTGCCTGGCGGCCATGCAACACCTGGCGGGCGAGAGCCAGCGCATTGGCAGCATCCTCGACGTGATCAAGTCGGTTTCCGAACAGACCAACCTGCTGGCCCTGAACGCGGCGATCGAAGCTGCACGGGCGGGAGAAGCCGGGCGTGGCTTTGCCGTGGTGGCCGATGAAGTGCGCGGCCTGGCCCAGCGCACCTCGACGGCGACCGAGGAGATTGGCCAGTTGATCGACAGCCTGCACAACGGTACCGACGAAGTGACCCGCCTGCTGGACAGCAGCAAGAGCCTGACCGAGCAAAGCGTGGAGCTGAGCCGCAAGGCCGGGCAGGCGTTGGGCCAGATAACCGATACGGTGTCGAGCATTCAGGGCATGAACCAGCAAATCGCCACGGCCAGTGAAGAACAGAGCGTGGTGGCCGAGCAGATCAACCGCAGTGTGATCAACGTGCGGGATGTGTCGGATCAGACCAGTGCGGCCAGTGAACAGACGGCGGCTTCGAGCGGGGAGCTGGAGCAGCTGGGGCAGCAGTTGCGGGGGATGGTGGGGCGGTTCAACATCTGAAATTGCTGGGGGGCGCAAAGCGCCCCCCATGCGGTTACAGCACCTGGCGCAGGAAGGCCTGCGCACGCGGGTCTTTCGGGGCGGCGAAGAACGCGGCCGGGGCCGAATCCTCCAGCAGCTTGCCATGATCGAAGAACAGCACACGGTCGGCCACTTCGCGGGCAAAGCCCATTTCGTGGGTGACGCAGACCATGGTCATGCCTTCCTGGGCCAAGGTCTTCATCACGTCCAGTACCTCGCCGACCATTTCCGGGTCGAGCGCCGAGGTTGGTTCGTCGAACAGCATCACTTTCGGGTCCATCGCCAGCGCTCGGGCAATCGCTACGCGCTGCTGCTGCCCGCCAGAAAGCCGAGACGGGAACTCGTTGGCCTTTTGCGCAATGCCGACCTTTTCCAGCAGCGCCCGGGCCTTGGCTTCGCGGTCAGCCTTGTTGCGCTTGCGCACCACCTTCTGCGCCAGGCACAGGTTTTCCAGCACGGTCATGTGCGGGAACAGGTTGAAGTGCTGGAACACCATGCCGACTTCGCGGCGGTAGGCGTTGATGTCGGTCTTGGGGTCGGCCAGCTGCAGACCGTCGATGGCCACATGGCCCTGGTCGAAATGCTCCAGGCCGTTGAGGCAACGCAGGAAGGTCGACTTGCCCGACCCCGACGGGCCGAGCACTACCACCACTTCGCCCTTGGCGACCTGGGTGGTGACGTTATCCACAGCCCGTACCACCTGGCCACGGGTGTCGAAGACTTTCAGCAGGTCACGGACTTCAATCACTTTGCGCAAGCCTCCGCTCGAGCCGACTGGCAATGTGCGACAGCGGCAGGTTGATCAGCAGGTACAGGCCTGCCACGCAGAACCAGATTTCGAAGGTAGAGAACGAGGTGGTGATAGCCTCACGGCCACTCTTGGTCAGCTCGGTGATGGCGATTACCGACACCAGCGAAGTGTCCTTGACCAGGCTGATGAACTGGCCGGCCAGCGGTGGCAGCACACGTTTGAACGCCTGCGGCAAGATGACGTGGCGCATCGACTGGCCAGCGTTCAGGCCCAGGGAACGAGCTGCTTCATTCTGGCCCTTGGCGATCGACTGCACGCCGGCACGGACAATTTCGGCCACGTAGGCGCCAGTGAACAGCGCCAGCGCCGCCACCCCGGCAAATTCCCGGGACAGGTTGAGCACAGTGCCGATGAAGAAGTAGAAGATGAAGATCTGCACCAGCAGCGGCGTGCCGCGCACCAGTTCGACATAAACGGTCGACAGGTCGCGCAGGGTGGGGTTGTTGGACAACCGGCACAAGCCAGCGAACAGGCCGATCACCAGGCCCAGTGCCCCGGACACCACCGAGATCCACAAGGTGGTCCAAAGGCCCCAGGCCAGCGGGCCCGCTGCCCAATGCCGGGTTACACCAATCGGGTCGCCTTCGGCGACATCGTCGCCACGGCTCAGCTGCAGGCTGTCCTTGGCCACATCGAGCACTTGCTCGGCACCGCTCTCGTCCTTCAGCGTGACGCGAGCGTTATCGCCGGAGATGACGATTTCCTGCACGGTGCCGTAATTGGCAGCGCGCTGTGTTTCCTCGGCCTTGTAGGCAAAGTACTGCGGTACGCGGTTCCAGCGCCACTCGTAGGAAATCATCGAAGTGGCCATGTACAGGCTGAGCGCCAGGCCCACCAGGACCAGGGCGGTCAGCCCGTGCCAGGGCCACTGGGCTTTCTTGTGTTTGATCACGTGGGGTACTTCCGTAAATGCGAACGCGCAGGGTTTGCCTGCGCGTCGGGGTCATAAAGCCGGGCTTTTGGCCTGGGCCTTATTCCATTTCCTTCAGCCAGTCCTTGTTCTTGAACCACTTGTCGTGGATACGATCGTAGGTCCCGTCATGCTTGATCTGGTGCAGGAAGTTGTTGATGAAGTTGATGCTGTCGTAGTCGCCTTTCTTCAGGCCGAAGGCCAGCGGCTCGTAGGTGAAGGGCTCTTCGAGGAACAGCAGCTTGCCGGCGCCGGCTTTTTCCACGGCAACCACGTTGTATGGGGCGTCATAGACGAAGGCATCGGCCTTGCCGTTGACCACGTCCATCACCGCTTCCTGCTCGTTGTCGTAGCCGTGGTACTTGGCTTTGCCGATCAACTTCTTGGAAACCATTTCGCCGGTGGTGCCCAGCTTGGACGTCAGGCGGTACTTCTCGTTGTTCAGGTCCTTGTACGACTTGATCTCGCCAGCCAGCTCTTTGCGGATCAGCAGGGTCTGACCAACCACGATGAAGGGTTCGCTGAAGTTCAGGCGCAGGTTGCGCTCCTGGGTCAGGGTCATGCCGCTGCCGATCATGTCGAACTTGTCGGTCAGCAGGGCCGGGATGATGCCGTCATAGGCGGTGGACACTGCCTCGAACTTGACGCCCATCGACTTGGCCATGGCTTTGAGGATATCGACTTCGAAGCCGATGATCTCGCCACGCTTGTTGGTCATCTGGAACGGCATGTAGGTCGGGTCCATGCCCACCCGCAAGGTGCCGCGCTTGACCGCGTCATCGATGGCGCCCGCCTGGGCCGCTGTCACGGCGACCAGGGCGGTAACACCGACCAACAGTCGCGAAAGGTATTTCTTGATCATCACCAAGTCCCCTAGCAAGAAAAGTAGCGAATCTTATTGTTGGCACGGCCGTGCAGGCCGATGAGTCGTATCGGAGAGGGATGCTAACGCATGGCGGCCCGGGGACCTAGAGCTGGGGGGGACTTTGTTGGCCAAAATCGGTTATGCAGGGACATTGCTGGCGAGGGCTTCCGCTCCTACAGAGGAATGTATATCCCTGTAGGAGCGGCCTTGTGTCGCGAATGGGCCGCAAAGCGGCCCCAAGATCTATCAGGCGCCGGCGAGTACTGGTTGGCCTTCACTCTCCGGATGCAACGGCAACAGCGGCGAGTGCGGGTCGTTTTTGATGGAAGCACGCCACACATCGATCCACGCCGCATTGTGCTCGGCCCACACTTGCTCATGCAGGCGAGTCAGCGCCACGGGGTCACTGAGCAGAGCCAGACGGGTATTGAGGTCCAGCCCTTTCGGCCCGACCTCCATCGCCTTGGCCACGCGCTCGGCACGCAGTGCTTCGATCGGCGCCGCCTGGCCGTGACGGGCAGTGGCCATGGCGCAGGCCAGGGCGTTCTGCCGCGGGTCGACCACTGCCCGCACGAAGCCATCATGCAGGGCATGCCAGCGGTTTTCGTGGGTGTACTGGTCGGTAGCCAGCAGCTCTTGCGGGGTGGCGTATTCCTCGGGGATGAGGAACAGCTTCTCATCCTTGGCCGCCAGGCCCAGGCGGGTGCGGCTGGAAATTACCGACACCGGGATCGACAGCACCAGCGAACCGACGATAGGCGCCAGCCACCACAGGAAGCTTGGGTTCAACCACGCCACCAGCGCGGCCCAGGCAATACCCAGCAGTGTTTGTGGGCCGTGGCGACGCACCGCTTCGCTCCACGGCGTGGAGTCGTCGTCACGCTGCGGCGAGTTCCAGGTCGCGGCCCAGCCGAGGAACGCGGCCAGCACGAAGCGGGTGTGGAAGATCATGCGTACCGGTGCCAGCAGCATGGAGAACAGCATCTCCATCAGCATCGACAAGGTAACCTTGATCCGCCCGCCGAACTCGACGGCGCCCTTGGCCCAGATCAGGATGACACTGAGCAGCTTGGGCAGGAACAGCAGCACGATGGTGGTGGAGAACAGCGCCACGGCCTTTTCCGGGTGCCACTGCGGCCACAGCGGGTAAAGCTGGTACGGCTCGATGAAATACTGCGGCTCCATCAGCGTGTTGGTCGCCAGCAGCGCAGTCGACAGCACCAGGAACAGGAACCACAACGGTGCCGACAGGTACGACATGACCCCGGTGAGGAACACCGCACGGTGTACCGGGTGCATGCCCTTGACCAGGAACAGGCGGAAGTTCATCAGGTTGCCGTGGCACCAGCGGCGGTCGCGCTTGAGCTCGTCGAGCAGGTTCGGCGGCAGTTCTTCGTAGCTGCCCGGCAGGTCGTAGGCGATCCACACGCCCCAGCCGGCGCGGCGCATCAGCGCGGCTTCGACGAAGTCGTGGGAAAGGATGGCACCGGCGAACGCGCCCTTACCCGGCAACGGCGCCAGGGCGCAGTGCTCGATGAACGGCTTCATGCGGATGATCGCGTTGTGGCCCCAGTAGTGCGACTCGCCCAGCTGCCAGAAGTGCAGGCCAGCGGTGAACAGCGGGCCGTACACGCGGGTGGCGAACTGCTGCATGCGTGCATACAGGGTGTCCATGCCCGAGGCTTTTGGCCCGGTCTGGATGATGCCGGCGTCCGGGTTGGCCTCCATCAGGCGCACCAGGCTGCTCAGGCACTCGCCGCTCATGACGCTGTCGGCGTCGAGCACGACCATGTACTTGTACTCGCCACCCCAGCGACGGCAGAAGTCGTCGAGGTTGCCGCTCTTGCGCTTCACCCGGCGCCGACGGCGGCGGTAGAAGATGCGGCCAAAGCCTTTGGTTTCGCGGCACACGTCCAGCCAGGCCTGTTGCTCCGCCACGGCAATGTCGGTGTCGTTGGTGTCGCTGAGCACGAAGAAGTCGAAGCGGTCGAGGTTGCCGCTGGCGGCCACCGACTCGAACGTTGCGCGCAGGCCGGCGAACACGCGCGGCACGTCTTCGTTGCAGATCGGCATCACCAACGCGGTACGCGCCTCGGGTGCAATCGGCTCGTTGCCGGCGCTACTGCCCGAAATCTTGTATTTGTCGCGCCCGGTGAGCAGCTCGAGGAAGCCCATCAGTGCGGTCCAGAAGCCCGCCGATACCCAGCAGAACAGGATGCCGAAGAGGATCAGGATGGAGGTTTGCAAGGCATACGGCCACACCTGCACGACGGTGTCCCACAGCGACTGACTGAGGATTTCGTCGAGGTCGACGAACGACCAGCCCTGGTACGGCAGGATGCCCTTCATGTACCAACCGGCGACGATGGTCTGGCCGATCATCAGGGCCAGCAGGATGTAACGGCGGATCGACCCGACCGTGCGCCAGCGTGCCGGCGGCAGCTCGCGCTTGGGTGGCTGCGGCGCGTTGGGACGGCCGGTCATGCGCCGCCACATGCGGATCAGCACGTTGGTGCGCCACGGCTCGGGCACGACCTTGGTGCGTTTGATCGGCGGGGCGATCTTCAGGCACAGGCGGCCGCTGCCATCGACACCGAGCATTTCGGCATCTTCCAGCTCGGCAGCACTGCCCACGGTCAAACGTGGACCGACCGAGGCCTGTACGGCCTCGGCAGGGCCGGCGGCCGGGTCGGCCGCCAGACGTTGGTGCAGCTCACTGAACGACGAGCAACTGGCGAGTTCCGCCCGTTGCTCGTCACTCAGTGGCAGGTGAGCCAGGTACTCGCCAAGCGATACTGGCCTTGCGTTTGAGTTACTCATCGGCAGGCAACTGATAGCTCCAGGTCTCGGTCAGCACCTTCTCGGTGGTGGCCGGGGCCCCGTTGGTGGGCGCCGCATCGGCGGCAGGTTGTTCGGCCTTGGCAGGTTGCTCGGCCTTCACGGCTTTCTCGGCCTTGGCATGTTTGGCTGCGGCCTTGTCCTGCTTGGCGTCCTGGGCAGGCTTGGCGGGCTCGACCGGCACATCACGCACCAGCGCGGCACGCATTTCGGTCGACTTGTTGGCTTCCTTGACCTTCAGACGCAGGGTCAGGCGCCAGCCCTTGGTCTCAGGGTTATAGCGCAGATTGTTTTCGACCACCTCGGCGTTGTCGTCAACGCTGATCTGGCTGCGCACGGCGGTATCTTCCGGCAAGGCGGCCAAGGCGGGGCCTGTGAAATCGACCAGGAAGGCCACGCTGCCGTCTGGCTGGCGGATCAGGTTGGACTGCTTGACGTCACCGGTGGAGCGCAGGGTCTGCTTGACCGAGCCCAGATCAGGCGCCTGGAATTTCGCCTCGTCGATGGTCCAGTGCAGGCGGTAGGCGTACTCGATCGGCTTGCCTGGCTCTGGCAGCTTCTCCGGGCTCCAGAAAGCTACGATGTTGTCGTTGGTTTCGTCGGCAGTCGGGATTTCGACCAGGTCGACGGTGCCCTTGCCCCAGTCACCCTTTGGCTCGATCCAGGCGCTTGGGCGCTTCTGGTAGTTGTCGTCGAGGTCTTCGAAGTCGCTGAAGGCACGCTGACGCTGCATCAAGCCGAAACCACGCGGGTTCTCGACGCTGAAGTTGCTCACGGCGAGGTGTTTCGGGTTGTTCAGCGGGCGCCACAGCCACTCGCCATTGCCGGCGTGAATCGACAGGCCTTCGGAGTCGTGCAGGGCCGGGCGGTAGTTGAGCACTTTGGACGGCTGGTTGGGGCCGAACAGGTACATGCTGGTCAGCGGGGCAATGCCCAGGCGGCTGACCTGGTCACGCAGGAACACGCGGGACTGCACGTCGACCACGGTATCGTTGCCTGGGCGCAGGGTCAGCTTGTAGGCACCGGTGGAGCGCGGCGAGTCCAGCAAGGCGTAGATCACCAGGTGCTTGTCGGCCGGCTTGGGTTTCTCGACCCAGAACTCGGTGAAGCGCGGGAACTCTTCGCCCGATGGCAGTGCAGTGTCGATGGCCAGGCCACGGGCCGACAGGCCGTACACATGGCCCTTGCCGACCACGCGGAAATAGCTGGCGCCAAGCAGGGTCATGATCTCGTCCTGCTTGTCGGCCTTGTTGATCGGGTACAGCACGCGGAAGCCGGCGTAACCAAGGTTCTTGGTGGTTTCCGGGTCGTGCGGCACGTCACCGAACTCGAAGCGGCTCGGGTCGTACTTGATTTCCTCGACCTTGGAGGCGGTGACTTCGTTGATTTTCACCGGGGTGTCGAAGTGCATGCCCTGGTGATAGAACGACAGTTTGAACGGGGTCTTGTCCTTGGCCCACTCGGCCTTTTCCTGCAGGAAATGGATTTTCTGGTAGTCCGCGAACTTCATGTCGCGGAACACCGCAGGCAGGTTGCTTTTTGGTGCGTCGTACTTCTGGCCGGCCAGATCCTTTGCCTTGGCTGCAACATCGTCAAGATTGAATGCCCACAGCTGGCCCGCGCTCATCAGGCCGACCAGTGCCACACTGGCCATCAGGGCCTTGCGTAGACGCACGCCGGGGATTCTTGATGCTTTTTGGGGACTAACAATCACGAGCAACCCTCGCCGAAAACAGATCATGAAACCAACGGCCAGCGACAAATGCCGGGTTGGCGAGCACTGTTCGGACCCCGTGAGGGCGTAATGATTCCCCAAACGGATCCAGACAATGCTCGAGTCAGAGTGAAACGAACCTGCGAACGCAGGTCCATGCAGCGCGCGATTATCCAGCAGGTCGCGTGACAACGCATCAGGCTGGAACAACTATTTATCGTACAAAACCCCTTGTTTTCCTATAAACAAAGGGTTTTTTGACCTCACATTTGTAACATAAATGTTACGGGGCCATCATTGACCAGGTGCACCTGCATATCCGCACCGAAGCGGCCGCTGGCCACGTCGGCGTGCTGAGCGTTTGCCTGCTGCAAAAGATAGTCGAACAATTCGGCGCCGAGGGCCGGTGGCGCTGCCGTCGAGAAGCTTGGGCGCATGCCATTGCGGGTGTCGGCCGCCAAGGTGAACTGCGACACCAGCAACAAGCCACCCCCGACATCCTTGAGCGACAGGTTCATCTTGCCTTGCTCGTCGCTGAACACACGGTAGTTCAGCAGCTTGTGCAACAGCTTATCGGCCTGTTCACGGGAATCTTCAGGCTCGACCGCCACCAGTACCAGCAGACCCTGGTCGATGGCGCCGACCACCTCCCCCGCTACTTCGACGCGTGCACCGCGCACGCGCTGCAGCAGGCCCCTCATGCTTCTTCCAGGGGCAGGTCGAGCAGGCGCCGGGCCATCTGGTCGGCGGCACGTACCAGGGCATCGGTGATGCCAGGCTCCGAAGCCGCGTGACCGGCGTCACGGATCACTTTCAACTCGCTGTTCGGCCAGGCCTGGTGCAGGGCCCAGGCGTTGTCCAGCGGGCAGATCACGTCGTAGCGGCCGTGCACGATCACCGCCGGCAGATGGGCGATTTTCGGCAAGTCGCGGATCAGCTGATCCGGCTCGAGGAAGGCATTGTTCATGAAGTAGTGGCATTCGATACGGGCGATCGACAGCGCACGCTGCGGTTCGGAGAACCGGTCGACGACCAGCGGGTTCGGACGCAGGGTGGCGGTACGGCCTTCCCAGGTGGACCAGGCCTTGGCCGCATGCATCTGGGCAATCTGGTCGTTGCCGGTCAGGCGCTTGTGGAAAGCCTTGACCAGATCGCCACGCTCTTCCGGCGGAATCGGTGCGATGTAGTCCTGCCAGTAGTCCGGGAACATGCGGCTGGCGCCTTCCTGGTAGAACCATTCGATCTCCTGTGGCCGGCACAGGAAGATGCCGCGCAGGATCAGGCCATGCACACGCTCGGGGTGGGCCTGGGCGTACGCCAGGGCCAGGGTCGAGCCCCACGAGCCGCCGAAGAGCACCCACTTGTCGATACCCAGGTGCTCACGAATGCGCTCCAGGTCCTCGACCAGGTGCCAGGTGGTGTTGTTCTCCAGGCTCGCATGGGGCGTGGAGCGGCCACAGCCGCGCTGGTCGAAGGTGATGATGCGGTACAGCGTTGGGTCGAAGTAGCAACGGCTCTGGGCGTCGCAACCGGCGCCCGGCCCACCGTGGATGAACACCACCGGCAGACCTTCTGGCGAGCCGCTCTCGTCGACATACAGCACATGCGGCGCTTCCACGGCCAGATCGTGCCGGGCGTAGGGTTTGATCTGCGGGTAGAGGGTCTGCATTGCGCACTCCGTGTGAGGATTATTCGGCCGTGGGCCATCATAAACCTGAATTGCGCTTTGAGCACCGCCTCTTCCACTCAACGCGGGTAACGCGCTTCCCCCCAAGCCAGCAGCGCTTGCAAAAGCTGCTTCAATACCACTTGCGTCGGTTGCGCCAAGTCTTCCCGGTAGGCAAACGGCTCGGTTTCCTCCATGTACGTGCTTTGCGCCAGCTCCAACTGCACCGCATGGATATGGTTGGCCGGGTCGCCATAATGCCGGGTGATGTGCCCGCCCTTGAACCGGCCATTAAGCACATGGCTGTAACCTTGCGCCTCGGCGCACACGGCCTGCAGCCGCTCAGCCAGTGCCGGGTCGCAACTGGCACCGTTGAAAGTGCCCAGGTTGAAGTCCGGCAACTTGCCGTCGAACAGGTGCGGGATATGCGAACGGATCGAATGGGCATCCCACAGCAGCGCATAGCCAAACTGCTCGCGCAGCCGGTCCAGCTCGTGACGAAGGGTGTCGTGATAAGGGCGCCAGATTTGCTCCAGGTAACGTTTACGTTCTTCGCCGGACGGCACCAGCCCATCCTTGAACAGCGGCTCGCCTTCGAACAACGTGGCCGGGTACAGGCCCGTGGTCGCGCCGGCGTACAGCGGTTTGTCGTCATCCGGGCGATTCAGGTCGATGACGAAACGCGAATACTCCGCGGCCACCACGCTGGCACCCAGGTCACGGGCAAAGTCATACAGCCGCGGGATGTGCCAGTCGGTGTCCGGCAAGCTGCGCGCCTGGTCGACCAGGCCGTCGCGCACGGCGTCGCTCAGGCGCAGGCCGGCGTGCGGCATGCTGATCAGCAGCGGCAGGCGGCCTTGGTGAAAACTCAGTGCCTTGTCCATCATGCCTCGCTCAGTTGGAGATTTCGTGGCCCTTGCGCACCACGCGCTTGGGCAGGTCGCCACCCAGCCAGTAGGCCAGGTCGGCGGGACGTTCGATTTGCCAGGCGACGAAGTCGGCCACCTTGCCCACCTCCAGCGAGCCGTGGCTGTCGCCCAGGCCCAAAGCAGTGGCGGCATGCACGGTGACGCCGGCCAAGGCTTCTTCCGGGGTCATGCGGAAACAGGTACAGCCCATGTTCAGCATCAAGCGCAGTGACAGCCCTGGCGAAGTGCCGGGGTTGAGGTCGCTGGCCAGGGCAATCTTCACTCCGTGGCGGCGCAAGGCGTCCATGGGCGGCAACTGGGTTTCGCGCAGGAAGTAGAAGGCGCCCGGCAGCAGCACGGCGACCGTGCCGGCTTTTGCCATGGCAATGGCGTCTTCCTCGGTCATGAACTCCAGGTGGTCGGCCGACAGTGCCTGGTAGCGTGCTGCCAGGCTGGAGCCATGCAACGACGACAGCTGTTCGGCGTGCAGTTTGACCGGCAGGCCCAGCGCGCGCGCCTTGATGAACAACCGCTCGACCTGGGCTGGGGAGAACGCCAGGTGTTCGCAGAAGGCATCCACCGCATCCACCAGGCCTTCGGCGGCCAGGGCTGGCAGCATCTCGTCACAGATGTGCGCGATGTAATCGTCGGCCCGGCCCGCGTACTCCGGCGGCAAGGCATGCGCCGCCAGGCAGGTGGCACGCACCGCCAACGGCAGCTCGTCGGCCAAGCGCCGGGCCACACGCAGCATCTTGCGCTCGTTGGCCAGGTCCAGGCCGTAGCCGGACTTGATCTCGATCGTGGTCACGCCATCGCGCATCAGCGCCTGGACCCGCTGGCGAGCACTGGCGAACAGCTCGTCTTCGCTGGCCGCGCGGGTGGCCCGCACGGTGCTGGCGATACCACCGCCTTGCGCTGCGATTTCGGCATAGCTCACGCCTTGCAGGCGCTGCTCGAACTCACCGCTGCGGTTGCCACCGAACACCGCGTGGGTGTGGCAGTCGATCAGCCCCGGGGTGACCCATGCGCCGCCCAGGTCCACCGTGCGGTCAGCCTCGACCGGTGCCAGCTCGGCGCGTGGGCCGATCCATTCGATCAGCCCGGCGCTGGTGACGATGGCCGCGTCTTCGATGGCCGAGTATCGGCCTTCGGCCATGGTTGCCACATGGCAATGCTGCCAGAGGGTTCTCATGCACAATCTCCTTTACTAGCGGTGCAGCTCGGCCGGTTCCACTGCCGGCTGGCCCTGCCCTGCGCGCGGCTTGCACCACAGCAGGTAGGACGCCACCAGGAACACCACCCAGATCACGCCGACGATCAATGCCGCCTGGGTGTCCGGGAAGTAGCCAAGCACGCCAAAGATGAACACCATGAACGCAATGGCCATGGCCGGGCCATAGGGCCAGAACGGTACCGGGAACTTGAGCTGGGCCACTTCCTCACGGCTCATGCTGCGGCGCATGGCCACCTGGGTAAGCAGGATCATCAGCCACACCCACACCGTGGCGAAGGTGGCGATCGAGGCAATCAGCAGGAACACGTTTTCCGGGATCAGGTAGTTGAGCAGCACGCCGATCAGCAATGCAGCGCCCATCACCACCACGGTCATCCACGGCACGCCATGTTTCGACAGCTTGCCGAAGCTGCGTGGCGCATGGCCTTGATGGGCCAGGCCGTACATCATGCGGCCGGCGCCGAAGATGTCGCTGTTGATGGCCGAGATGGCGGCGGAAATCACCACGACATTCAGCACGGCGGCGGCCGAGCCAATCCCCAGGTTGCTGAAGATCTGCACGAACGGGCTGCCCTGGCTGCCGATTTGCGGCCAGGGGTACAGGCACATCAGCACGAACAGGGTGAGCACGTAGAACAGCAGGATGCGCAGGGGCACCGCGTTGATCGCTTTGGGGATGACGCGTTGCGGGTCCTTGGCCTCACCGGCGGTGACGCCGATGATCTCGATACCGCCGAAAGCGAACATCACCACGGCAAACGACGCAATCAGCCCGCCGATGCCGTTAGGCATGAAGCCGCCGTGGTCGAACAGGTTGCTCATGCCCACGGCATGCCCGGTGCCCACCTGGCTGAAACCGAAGGCCATGATGCCGAGCCCGGCCAGGATCATCGCGACGATGGCGCCGACCTTGAGCAGCGACAGCCAGAACTCCATCTCGCCAAATACCTTGACGTTGCACAGGTTGAGGCCGCCGATGATGAACACGATACCCAGCACCCAGATCCAGCGGGCGACCTCCGGAAACCAGAAGCCCATGTAGATCCCGAAGGCGGTGACGTCGGCGATGGCGACGATGACCATCTCGAAGGCGTAGGTCCAGCCGAGGATGAAGCCGGCCATGGGGCCGAGGTAGGTGCTGGCGTAGTGACCGAAGGAACCGGCCACCGGGTTGTGCACGGCCATTTCGCCGAGGGCGCGCATGACCATGAACACAGCGGCGCCGCCGATCAGGTAGGCCAGCAGCACGGCCGGGCCGGCCATCTGGATGGCCGAGGCGGAACCGTAGAACAGCCCGGTGCCGATGGCGGAACCGAGGGCCATGAAACGGATGTGGCGGGCACTTAGCCCGCGTTTGAGACCTTGAGCTTGTTGCATGTCACGTCCTTAAATTGTTTTTGTGGTCGTGAGATCAGAAGGGGCTGCTGCGTAGCCCATTCGCGGGCACGCCCGCTCCCACAGGAATACCGCAGCTTTGTGCCGTACCTATGAGAGCGGGCGCGCCCGCAAAGGGCCGCAATGCGGCCCCAGGGGCATTACAGGCTTGGCAGCACACCCGCCGGCAACAAACCGGTCAGGCTGCCCTTGGCCAACAGTTCCACAGCCTTTTCGATGTCTGGCGCGAAGAAACGGTCACGGTCGTAGTGCGCCACTTCGCTGCGCAGCGCCTGGCGTGCCTTCTCCAGCTTGGCCGAAGTCTTCAGGCCCTTGCGCAGGTCCAGACCCTGGCAGGCGCCCAGCCATTCGATGGCCAGTACGCCACGGGTGTTTTCGGCCATTTCCCACAGGCGCTTGCCGGCAGCCGGGGCCATCGACACATGGTCTTCCTGGTTGGCCGAGGTTGGCAGGCTGTCGACGCTGTGCGGGTGCGACAGGGCCTTGTTCTCGCTGGCCAGGGCGGCAGCGGTCACCTGGGCGATCATGAAGCCGGAGTTCACCCCACCGTTTTCCACCAGGAACGGCGGCAGCTGGGACATGTGCTTGTCCATCATCAGCGAGATGCGGCGCTCGCTGAGCGAGCCGATTTCGGCAATGGCCAGGGCCAGGTTGTCGGCAGCCATGGCCACGGGCTCTGCGTGGAAGTTACCACCGGAAATCACGTCACCCTCGGCAGCGAACACCAGCGGGTTGTCCGACACAGCGTTGGCTTCGACGCCCAGTACCTCGGCGGCCTGGCGCAGCTGGGTCAGGCACGCGCCCATGACCTGCGGCTGGCAGCGCAGCGAGTACGGGTCCTGAACCTTGTCACAGTTCTTGTGCGACAGCGACACTTCGCTGGAATCGCCCAGCAGGTCGCGGAAGCAGGCGGCGGTGTCGATCTGGCCGCGCTGGCCACGCGCTTCGTGGATACGCGCATCGAACGGCGAACGCGAGCCCAATACGGCTTCGACGCTTAGGCCGCCGCAGGCGATGGCGGCGGCATACAGGTCTTCGGCCTGGAACAGGCCACGCAGGGCATAGGCGGTGGACGCCTGGGTGCCGTTGAGCAGGGCCAGGCCTTCTTTGGCAGCCAGGGTCAGCGGTTCGAGGCCGGCAACCGCCAGGGCTTCGGTAGCCGACAGCCATTGGCCCTTGTAGCGGGCTTTGCCTTCACCCAGCAGCACCAGCGACATGTGCGCCAGCGGTGCCAAGTCGCCGGAAGCACCCACGGAGCCTTTCAGCGGGATGTGCGGATAGACTTCGGCGTTTACCAGGGCAATCAGGGCGTCGATGACTTTGCGACGAATGCCTGAAAAACCACGGCTGAGGCTGTTGATTTTCAGCACCATGATCAACCGCACCAGGTCGTCATCCAGCGGCGCGCCGATACCGGCGGCGTGGGACAGCACCAGCGAGCGCTGCAGGTTTTCCAGGTCGTGGCTGGCAATGCGGGTCGAGGCCAACAGGCCGAAACCGGTGTTGATGCCGTAGGCGGTGCGGTCTTCGGCAATGATTTGCTCGACGCAGGCAACGCTGGCGTCGATGGCCGGCGCGGCGCTGGCATCCAGTTGCAGGCGCACGGGCGCGGCGTGGATCGCGCGCAACTGGGCCAAGGTCAGGGTGCCAGGCTTGAGGGTGAGTTCGGTCACTTTGCTACTCCAATCGCGTGGAGCCGCAGGCCCGTCGTTGGGTGCCTGCGCGCTCCTTCTTGTTGTTCAGTATCACCCCTTGCGGGGTGCGATCCAAAGCGTGGCGATCAGCCAGTGATCATCGGCAGGTCCAGGCCCTGCTCCTTGGCGCAGTCGATGGCGATGTCATAACCGGCATCGGCGTGGCGCATGACGCCAGTCCCTGGATCGTTGGTCAGTACGCGGGCGATACGCTCGGCAGCTTCATCGGTACCGTCACAGACGATGACCATGCCCGAGTGCTGCGAGAAGCCCATGCCCACACCACCGCCGTGGTGCAGCGACACCCAGGTGGCGCCGCCTGCGGTGTTCAGCAGGGCGTTGAGCAGTGGCCAATCGGAAACGGCGTCCGAACCATCACGCATGGCTTCGGTTTCGCGGTTGGGGCTGGATACCGAACCCGAGTCCAGGTGGTCACGGCCGATCACCACCGGTGCCGACAGCTCGCCGCTGCGGACCATTTCGTTGAAGGCCAGGCCCAGCTTGGCGCGAAGGCCCAGGCCAACCCAGCAGATACGCGCCGGCAGGCCCTGGAAGCTGATGCGCTCGCGGGCCATGTCCAGCCAGCGGTGCAGGTGGGCGTCGTCGGGGATCAGTTCCTTGACCTTGGCGTCGGTCTTGTAGATGTCCTCTGCCTCGCCAGACAGCGCCGCCCAGCGGAACGGGCCGATACCACGGCAGAACAGCGGGCGGATGTAGGCAGGGACGAAGCCTGGGAAGTCGAAGGCATTGGCCACGCCTTCTTCCTTGGCCATCTGACGGATGTTGTTGCCGTAGTCGAAGGTCGGGATGCCCTGTTTCTGGAAGTCCAGCATGGCCTGTACGTGCACGGCCATCGACTGCTTGGCGGCCTTGACCACTGCAGCCGGTTCGGTCTGCGCACGGTCGCGGTACTGTTCCCAGGTCCAGCCGGCAGGCAGGTAGCCGTTCAGCGGGTCGTGGGCGCTGGTCTGGTCGGTGACCATGTCCGGGCGCACGCCACGCTTGACCAGCTCTGGCAGGATTTCGGCGGCGTTGCCGTGCAGGGCGATGGAAATGGCCTTGCCTTCGGCGGTGTACTTGGCGATGCGCGCCAGGGCGTCGTCAAGGTCAGTGGCCTGCTCGTCTACGTAGCGGGTTTCCAGACGGAAGTCGATGCGGCTCTGCTGGCACTCGATGTTCAGCGAGCAGGCACCGGCCAGGGTAGCGGCCAGTGGCTGCGCGCCACCCATGCCGCCGAGGCCTGCGGTGAGCACCCACTTGCCTTTCAGGCTGCCACCGTAGTGCTGGCGACCGGCTTCGACGAAGGTTTCATAGGTGCCCTGAACGATGCCTTGGCTGCCGATGTAGATCCAGCTGCCGGCGGTCATCTGGCCGTACATGGCCAGGCCCTTGGCGTCCAGTTCGTTGAAATGTTCCCAGTTGGCCCAGTGTGGCACCAGGTTGGAGTTGGCGATCAACACGCGCGGGGCGTTGCTGTGGGTCTTGAACACGCCGACCGGCTTGCCCGACTGCACCAGCAGGGTTTCGTCGTCTTCCAGGCGGGTCAGGGTTTCGACGATCTTGTCGTAGCATTCCCAGTTACGGGCGGCGCGGCCGATACCGCCGTACACCACCAGTTCTTTCGGGTTTTCCGCGACCTGCGGGTCGAGGTTGTTCATCAGCATGCGCAGTGGCGCTTCGGTCAGCCAGCTTTTGGCGGTCAGCTTGTTGCCACGTGGGGCACGGATTTCAACGTCACGGTATTTGTTGTTGTCGGTCACGGGAAAGGTCCTCTGCGGTCGTCCGCGGGCGGGTATGTCGTGGTGAATATACAAACACACCTTTACTTGTATGTACAAGCATGGACAACCAAAATAATTGGACCTGTGCGTTCCTGGCTTGGGTTTTGTGGTGGTGCATAGATCGAGCGCCGCCCGCGCGGCGCTTCGCGAGCTGCGCTCGCTCCTACGTTTGTTTCGGGCCAGTATCGCCTGTGACAGGCGCGCGCGACCGCCTGGTTTGTACGACGCGATATCGAGCCGTGCGCCCAGGCGTTCGCGCGCAAATCCCACAGGCATGATTGGCCCGAAACAAACGTAGGAGCGAGCGCAGCTCGCGATGCGCCGCGCGGGCGGCGCTCGATCTCACAGGCAATGAAAATGCATTGCCAAGCCCATCAGCGCAAAATGAGCTCGATCAAGCAAAACCGCCCCTGAACCTCCAGCCCAAGCAACTCGTCGTTGCCCTCCAGCCGCAGGCAGTCATACAACCCCAACCGCTGCGTCTCACGCCCGGCAACGCCAACCTCGACCTGGCTACCGGCCGCAAACAACAGCACCGTCGACGCCGAGCTGTACAACCGGCTGGTGCCATCGAACCACTGCAACCGCGCCCGATACCGCTGCGGCGCATAGATCAGGTTGAAATCGCGGATCGCCCCCCCCAGCAGCTTGCAACTGACCTGGCTTTCACCGCTGAAGGCAAAGGCATCGAACGGCAGCAACGGCCGGCTGGCCTGGCCGTCGACCATCAAGCGCATGCCGTCGCCCTGCAGCACGGTGATGATTCGCTGATAACCGGCGAAGGTGGAAAAACCACCCGACTCTTCGATATCGGCAATCGACAGGCGCCAGCCAAAGCCATCCAGGCCCTCGCCACTGTCGCGGGTAATTTCTTCGGTGAAACCGCCACCGTTCTTCCACGGCATGCGCGGGTAATCCTGCGCACGCAACAACTGCAGCTGGCTCATTTACTGAAACGTCCTTCCAGGCGATGACGGGAACCGGGGTGGATCAGCCGTGCAGCGGTCACCGGCTGGCGGCCGGACCAGGTACGGCGGCGAATCAGCAGGCACGGCTCGCCCCGCTCGATCTGCAGCAGGCGGCACTCTTCCGGCTCGGCCAGAATGGCCTCGACCACGTGCTCACCTTCGGTCAGCGGCGCCACCTGGGACAGGTAGGCGTAAGGCGTCTGCCGGGTGAAGTCCTGCTTGAGGTAGTCGGGGGCAATGGCCGCGTTGACGTAGCGGTCCTCGATCTGCACCGGCACGCCGTTCTCGAAATGCACGATCAGCGAGTGGAACACGCGCTGGCCTTCGCGCATGTCCAGGGCCAAGGCCCGCTCGGAGCCGGCGGCTTCCTCGTTGAGGGTGATCACCTGGCAGCTATGCTGGTGGCCGCGCGCGGCAATTTCGTCGGCAATGTTGTTGACTTCGAACAGCGCCGAACGGCCCTTGGGCTCGGCCACGAAGGTGCCGACCCCTTGCATGCGCACCAGCAGCCCTTCGGCGGTGAGTTCACGCAGGGCACGGTTGATGGTCATGCGGCTGAAGCCCAGCTCGCTGACCAGTTCACTCTCCGAGGGGACCCGGTGATGGGGTGGCCAGCTGCCGTTGTCGATCTGCTGGATGATCATCTGTTTGACCCGGGCGTACAACGGCGCCGGGCCCTCGCCCATCTGGGCAACCAGCGCGGAGACAGGAGGTGTCGGCACGGCGTTGGATCCTTGTGCATATGGAGTGAGCGGTAGCTTGCCGCAGTTTACCCGGCAGGCAAACGGCTGTATATGTATATACAAGTTAACAATAACAGGATTTGCACAGATGTCCGCCTACTTCGCCGAACGCGCCCTGCTCCCCACGGGCTGGGCCAGCCATGTCCGTATCGAGGTCGCCAGCGATGGCCATGTGGCCCGCATCGAGCCCGGCGCTTCGGCCGAAGGCGCCGAGCGCCTGGCCGGCCCGCTGCTGCCCGGCATGCCCAATCTTCACTCGCATGCCTTCCAGCGCGCCATGGCGGGCCTGGCGGAAGTGGCCGGCAACCCCAACGACAGCTTCTGGACCTGGCGCGACCTGATGTACCGCCTGGTC
The DNA here is from genome assembly GCF_039634505.1 of Pseudomonas sp. NY8896. Lineage (NCBI taxonomy): Bacteria > Pseudomonadati > Pseudomonadota > Gammaproteobacteria > Pseudomonadales > Pseudomonadaceae > Pseudomonas > Pseudomonas sp. NY8896. The sequence continues at coordinate 978,384 of NZ_CP132350.1, read as the reverse complement.
GGGCAGATCACGCCGGACCAGTTGCAGATCATCGCCCGCCAGCTGTACATCGAAATGCTCAAGGCCGGCTACACCTCGGTGGCGGAATTCCACTACGTGCACCATGACCAGGCCGGCAAGCCCTACGCGGACCCGGCCGAACTGTCCTGCCGCATCAGCGCGGCCGCAGCCGACAGCGGCATAGGCCTGACCTTGCTGCCGGTACTGTACAGCCACGCAGGCTTCGGCGGCCAAGCACCGAACGACGGGCAGCGGCGCTTCATCAACTCCACCGAACAGTACCTGAAGCTGCAGGCACAACTGGCCCCGCTGCTGGCCGCGCAACCGGCGCAGCAACTGGGCTTGTGCTTCCATTCACTGCGGGCGGTAACGCCTGGGCAAATCGCCGATGTGCTGGCAGCCAGCGCCCCACAATGCCCGGTGCATATCCACATCGCCGAGCAGCAGAAGGAGGTGGACGATTGCCTGGCCTGGAGTGGCCTGCGTCCATTGCAGTGGCTGTACGAACATGTGGACGTGAACCCGCGCTGGTGCCTGGTGCACGCCACCCACGCCGAGCCGGACGAGGTCACCGCCATGGCCCGCAGTGGCGCGGTGGCTGGGCTGTGCCTGACTACCGAAGCCAACCTGGGCGACGGGATATTCCCGGCGGTGGACTTCCTGGCCCAGGGCGGGCGCATGGGCATTGGTTCGGACAGCCATGTGTCGCTGAGCGTGGTGGAAGAACTGCGCTGGCTGGAGTATGGCCAGCGGCTACGGGACCAGCGACGCAATCGCCTGTATCGTGGCGACCAGCCGATGGTCGGGCGCACGCTGTACGACGCTGCACTGGCAGGCGGCGCGCAGGCGCTGGGGCAGGCGGTCGGGGAGCTGGCCGTGGGCAAGCGCGCCGACTGGCTGGTGCTCGATGGGCAGGACCCTTACATCGCCATGGCGGATGGCGACGCCATTCTCAACCGCTGGCTGTTCGCCGGTGGGGATCGCCAGGTACGCGACGTGATGGTGAACGGACAGTGGGTGGTGCGCCAGGGTCGGCATGCGCAGGAAGCGGAAAGCGCGCAGGCATTTGCCGGCGTGCTGCGCCAGCTCTTGGGTTGAGCGTAATGGGGCTGCAAAGCAGCCCCAAACATCAGTGCATTTTCACGATTTGCTGATCGGACGCTCGCCAGATCAACCGACTGGTGTCATACCCCTGCTGCCGCGCCTTGGACAGCAGGTTCTCGCGCTCCCAGGCCGGCAACGTCGGCGTGCGCGACAGAATCCACAGGTGCTTGCGGTCCGGGCTGCCGACCACCGCTGTGCGGTAGCGATCATCCACGTACAGAATCCAGTACTCGCCCCGCGCCACGCCAGGCACCAGCTTGGTGAACCAGTTATCGAACTCTACCCACAGCTTGTCGGTATGCCCCGGCTCCTGGATGCTGGCATGCCCTTCGGCGCGCAGCCATTCATCACCCATGGTACGGCAGCGGTTGAGCACGCCAAAGGTGCCGTCCGGCTTGAGGTTGTAGTGTGCCTCGGACTGCTCGCAGCCGGTCTGGTAGCGCATGGGCAGGCGCGCCAGTTCGAACCATTTGCCCTGGTAGCGCTTGAGGTCGACATTGCCAGCGGTTTTCGGCGCCAGCGGGTCGTGCACGGAGCCTGCGCAACCACCCAGCAGCAACGCCAGGCATACCCCCATCAGCAGGTACAGGCGCCTCATTTGAGGCCCTGCCCGGAGTACATCAGTACCTTGTCAGCCGCGTACTGCACGCTGATGAAGCTCTTCTCGTCCCCCCAGGTGCAGCTGCTCATGCCCAGCGCGCCCGAACACTCGGTCGGCGTGCCGAGCAACTGCTCGACCTCGGCCTTGTTCATACCGGCCTTGATCTTGGAATAGTTTTCCTGATTGATCTTGCTGCAGGCAGTCAGAACGACGCACAGCGACAACAGGGCGAGGGAACGCAACGACATGAAGGACACTCCTGGAAGATGATACAGGCGAGTGGCCTGCAGTGATCTTCGACGGGAAAATCCCTCCCTGGTTCCCTGCCCCACCCCCTTTGCCCCTACACCATTGGTCGGATGGCCATTACTGTGCGATTAATCACAAAGAAATAGTCGTTCGCATCGAGTAGGAGGCGGCTTCACAGCCGCCGTCCTCTCACACCACCGTGCGTACGGTTCCGTACACGGCGGTTCAGGTTATACGGCTAAGCCGGTTTATCGTATCCAGTATCGAGACCAGTCCGAACCTATCCCATAGCCTCTTCGGTAGCGCCTGATTCACATGAGATGCTCCCGAGTTCCACCACGGGCCTCGGCCATTAAAGGCCGATTTACAGGCACGTTCTTCGCTCAGGCCCAGGCGCATCAGGTTGCGCGCCCTCGTTGAGGGCCGTTTCCATTGACGCCAGATGACGCAGCGAAGTTTATGCCTGACCCAACCATCCAATTTCTCAAGTGGGCGTTTGCTCTGGCTGAGCTTGAAGTAGCCAGCCCAGCCTCGCAGGACAGGGTTGATTCGCTCAATGACAGTCGCCACTTTGCGGGCCCTTACACTGCGTAGCAATATTCTGAGTCGGTCGCGTAAGCGCCCCAGGCTCATCGTTGCCACACGCAGCCTTGGTTGCTGGTGCCTGCTCATCCCGTAACCCAAGTAGTCACACTTCCAAGCCCCTGCTACTTGGCTCTTCTTCCGGTTCACCGTCAGTTTCAAACGATGGCACAGGAAGCGCTCGATACTGGCCAACACCCGCTCGCCCGCCCGAGGACTGCGCACATAAATGTTCGCATCATCGGCGTAGCGCACGAAGCGATGACCCCGCCGTTCCAATTCGCGGTCGAGCTCATCCAGAAGGATATTCGACAGCAACGGCGAGAGTGGGCCGCCTTGCGGTGTCCCCTCTTGCCGTTGGCTGACGATACCGCCCGACATGGCCCCAGCTTCAAGGTAGCGGCGGATGAGCCTAAGCACTCGCTTGTCTTCGACGCGACGCTGCAAGCAGGCCATCAGGATGTCGTGGTTGACCCGATCAAAGAACTTTTCCAGATCAAGCTCCACGCACCAGCGATGCCCCGCCGCCACATGGGAGCGGGCCAGTTCAACGGCTTGGTGAGCGCTTTTGCCCGGACGAAAACCGTAGCTGTAGTCCGAAAACAGCGGATCGAAGAGTAGCGTGAGTTGTTGCTGTAATGCTTGCTGGATCAGGCGATCCACGACGGTGGGGATTCCCAGTTGCCGTGTGCCGCCCTGCGGCTTGGGAATTTCAACCGCTCGCACTGCTTGGGGATGGTATTCACCGGCCAGCAACCTGGCCTTGAGGGTTGGCCAATACTGTTTCACGTAGCCCGCCAAGTCAGCGACCGTCATGCCATCGGCACCCGGAGCCCCCTTGTTGCTAACCACGCGTTGATACGCACGCCTGAGGTTGGCCGGTGCAAGCACCCGCTCCATCAGCGTGTCCGGCTCCGCGTTCGTCCACGTCGCTGACGCCGCCGGCACCTTTGCACTGTCAGGCATCACCCTCGGCTTCTGGCCGGGATTCGGAGTGACAGATTCCGTTGTAGGAAATTTCTGCATTACGGCTACCAACGAGACAGTGACGCCTACTGGCGGCATAACCTGTTCGGCCCTTGGTGGCGCGGTTAACCGCCACTTACTACGGCCTCGGCTGACTTCTGCACGCTCGTCCCGTCGCCTCTCGACGCTCGGTAGCACAGTGGCAAACGTGCAGATCTCCCAGGGTAATTCGCGTGACCTTCCTGCTTATGCCTGTCGGATTTACGTCACAGCGTCCCGTGCAAGTACTGGGCTTTGACGATTTGGGCCGCCTCACCCCGCTGTGCCGCCTCTATCCGCTTCCTGTTCGTCAGGCCAGCAGTTTGCCTCGGGCTTCCTTCAGATTCGCGGTCGCCCACGACACCCTTGCCTCTGGCTAACACTTCCCCTTGCCGGGTGTGTAGAGGACTTTCACCTCCAAGTCACCCGCTTTGGCCACCACAACCAAGCGGGTTGCGCTACGCGCAACGCGCCATGCCTGGCGCACCCAAAAAAACCGGGGCCGCTTGCGCGGCCCCGGGCGTTTTACTTGTCGCGGCGCTCGTACTCGCCTTCGATCACGTTCGGGCGATGGCCACCCTCTCGTGGCTGCGCCTGGAACGGGTCATCCTGGAACGCACGCTGACGCATGGCCTGGGCCTCGGCACGCTCACGCATCTTGCGCGCCGCCAGGCGGCGGGTGAACGGCAGCAGGCACAGCACGCCCAGCACATCGCTGATGAAGCCCGGCAGCAGCAGCAGGCCACCACCCACGGCCAGCATCATGCCCTGGAACATGTCCTCGGCGGGCAATTCGCCACGTTGCAGGCTTTCACGGGCGCGCAGTGCGGTGGCCAGGCCGGCCACCCGCATCACCAGCACACCCAGGGCGGAGCCGGCGATGATCAGCAGCAACGCCGGGAAGAAACCGATTGCCGCGCTGACCTTCACGAAGACGAACAGCTCCAGCACAGGAAAAATCAGAAACAGCAGTAGAAAAGCACGCATCAAGGGTTCCTCGACGGAAGATAACCTTCCAATAAGACCTCACATGGATGCCTGCGCTCCAGATTTCAACCCTCGACTTGCGCCTGAACCGGCCACTGGTCGGCGCGCGCCAGTAAAACCAAGGCTTCGCGGACTTGTGTCGGCGTGTTGCAAGTATTCGGGAATGGCAGCCAATACACGGCCTGACCGATGCGCAGGTGCATGCCTTCGCTGTCTACGCCAACCATCTGCGCCGGCGCATGCTGCGGCAGGTCGGTCAGTTCGACGTAATGGGCGATGGCGTTGGCATGATCGCTGTTCATGTGCTCGACCATGCTTGCCTCGGCCTTGCCGGCGAACGGATTGCCCAGGGTTACCTGGTCAAGCCAGTGGATGGCGCCGAAGCCGCCGATGTAGCGGTGGCGCACTGGCTGCAACACCCAGAAATCGAAGTCGTGGGCCTTGTGGTAGTTGGCCGCTTCCGGGAAATAGCGGTAGTAGCGCTCGGCAGCCGCCTCGATAGCGGCTTCGTCGACCAGCTTGTGTGCCTCGGCCATCACGGTCAGGCGCCCCACGGCCTGCACATCCTCCGCCTCGCGCTCCCCCACCAGCAGCGAGCATTTCGGGTCTTTCTGCAGGTTGTGGGTGTGCTGGGCAATGCGGCTGATGAGGATCAGCGGGTTGCCCTGGGCGTCCATGCAGTACGGCACGACGGAACCGAAGGGGTAGCCGGGCATCGACTTGGAATGAGTCGAGAGCACGCCACGGTATTCCTTGAGCAGCAGTTCCCGGGCGGGGCGGATGGCGTTGGTACTCACTTGAGGGCGGCTCCTGGCGGACTGGATGGAGGACAAGATAAGCATTATCAGGTCCAGTGCCAATGGGGTCCTTCCGACCGCCTGCAGGCCGTACACCATCCCCTGTAGGAGCGGCCCTGTGTCGCGATGGGCCGCAAAGCGGCCCCAAAAAATTACCAGGTAACGCCGAAGCCCGCGGTATAGCGCGTCTTGTCCAGGTCACTCTCACGCGTGCCGGTGATGATGTCCTTCTCCGCCTTGAGGTTCAGCGAGGCCCACTCGGTGACCTTGTAGCGCAGGCCAATCTCGGCATCCAGCGAGTAGTCGGCCACGCCACCCAACGGTTTGGCGAACTCGCCGTTGGTGAACAATTGCACGTTCTTGCCGATCAGGTAGCGGGTGTAGTCCCACTTCACCGCCGCGGAATAGAAGTTGTCCTTGGAGCCGTCCTGGTACTCGAAGTCGGTGCGGTTGATCAGCGAGCCCAGCGAGAACGCGCCCAGTTCGTCATCCCAGAACTGGTAACCCGGGCCGGTGCCGACGGTACGCTGACGGGCCAGGTCTTCGATACGGTCGCGCTTGTATTCCGCACGCCCCTGCCAGAACCACTTCTCGGTCATGAAGCGGTCCAGGGCGTACTCGGCGCTCCAGTTGTCGGTGGTGGTGACGTCGTCCTTGGTCTCGCGGTTGTATTCGCCTTCGGCATTGTGCCGCCAGCGGCCATGGCGGGCGGTGGTCTTGAAGCCTACGTCGTAATCGTCGGTGTCGTTCTCGGCGCGCTTGTAGTCCAGCGCTACGTCGACGTTGCCTTTCCATACGAAGTCCTCGACCAGGGGCTTGGGCTTCATGATCTGCTCGATGCTGGCCAGTTCCACCGTTTTCGGCGCCTCGCCATTGGCCAGAGTCACCTTGCCTGGCTCGGCGGCCTTCAGCGACTTGGCCTTCTCACCGCTGTAGGCGTCCTGCTTGACCAGCATCTCCTGGTCGCTTTCCAGGGTTTGGACTTCTTTCCAGTCCAGGGCGATCGACCCGCCATAGGGGGTTTCCAGCAGCAGCTTGCCGCCGTCGAAAACTTTGATCTTGCCACTGAGCCGGTCACCGTTTTTCATCCACACGGTGTCGGCGAACACCGGGGAGGCGCACAAGGAGGCAGCTAGCAGGCACAACAACGATCTAGTATTCATAAGCGGACTACGGGTTCGATTCGACGAAAAAAGCCGGGCATTATCCAGATACCGCCGGCCAGAGCAAGGACAGACCGAGCACATGCCGTTGAGTTCAACTCTCATTTGCCGGACCACCGGTCCGGTTTCATCTACAGCCCAAGGGGGGCGTGATGTCTGATGGATATGCGCACGCGCTTGATTCCGCCGAGGGCCGACGAACGGCGCTATATTCAGTACTTGGGCAGGTGCCGGCCGGCAAAGTGGTGAGCTATGGCCAACTGGCCGAACTGGCGGGGCTTGGCCGAGCAGCGCGCTGGGTCGGGCGTACCCTTGGGCAGTTGCCCGAGGACACACGCCTGCCCTGGCACCGGGTGCTCGGTGCAGGGGGCCGGTTGAGCCTGGCACTGGGCACCCCATCGGGGGATGAACAACGGGCGCGACTACGCGCGGAAGGTGTGAATGTAACCAACAATCGTGTGGATATGACGCGCCATGGCTGGCGCCCAATGGAGCACAGCGGTTAGAGTGCGCGCTTTGTTTTCGCAAACTTGAGGCAGATGTTGGCCCATGCCCCGTAAAACCTGGCGCGCTGCGCTTGCTGCCTATGCCAGCCCGTCAACCTTGGTACTTTTGCTACTCGGTTTCGCCGCCGGCCTGCCCTACATGCTGGTGTTCTCGACCCTGTCGGTGTGGTTGCGCGAAGCCGGCGTGGCCCGTGAAACCATTGGTTATGCCAGCCTGATCGGCCTGGCCTACGCCTTCAAGTGGGTGTGGTCGCCGCTGCTCGACCAATGGCGCCTGCCGCTGCTCGGTGGCCTGGGTCGCCGCCGCTCGTGGCTGCTGTTATCGCAGGCGCTGGTGGTGATCGGCTTGGTCGGCATGAGCCTGTGCGACCCGCAACAACATCTGTCATGGCTGATTGCCATGGCCGTGCTGGTGGCCTTTGCCTCGGCGACCCAGGACATCGCTGTGGACGCCTACCGCTTGGAGATCGCTGACGACCAGCGTCAGGCTGCGCTCGCTGCCAGCTACATGGCCGGGTACCGGGTAGCTGCCCTGCTGGCCACGGCCGGCGCGCTGTTCTTTGCCGAATGGTTCGGCTCCACCGGTTTCAGCTATCTGCACAAGGCATGGGCCGGCACCTACGTGATGTTCGGGGTCATGATGCTGCCCGCCCTGTTCACCACCCTGGTCATGCGCGAACCGCCAGTGCCCATGCGCACTCAGCTGTCGGCAGCACGCTATGGGCTGGTGCACCAGATGGCCTCAGTGTTCGTGTTGATCATCCTCCTGGTGTCGGTACCGGCCAGCTTCACCCAGATGTTCAACACCGGCTGGTCCAGCGTGATTTCCGGTGACGCCACGCCGCTCGATCTGTTACTGGAAGACCGCGCTTTCCTGCGCCTGATCCTTTACGTGCTGCTGACCTGGGCGTGCCTGTCGAGCCTCGGCCGTCGCGGCCTGGCCCCAGTGCTGACCCCGGTCAACGACTTCATCGCCCGCTACCGCTGGCAAGCCCTGCTGCTGCTTGGCCTGATTGCCACCTATCGCATGTCGGACACGGTGATGGGCGTAATGGCCAACGTGTTCTACATCGACATGGGCTTCACCAAGGACCAGATCGCCAGCGTCAGCAAGATCTTCGGCCTGATCATGACCCTGGTCGGCGCCGGGGTCGGCGGCCTGTTGATCGTGCGCTTCGGGATCATGCCGATCCTGTTCATCGGCGGCGTAGCCTCGGCCGGCACCAACATCCTGTTCCTGATGCTGGCAGACATGGGCCCGAACCTGGAAATGCTGGTGGTGACCATCTCGCTGGACAACTTCAGCTCTGGCATGGCCACTTCGGCCTTTGTCGCCTACCTGTCGAGCCTGACCAACCTCAAGTTCTCGGCGACCCAATATGCGCTGCTCAGCTCGATCATGCTGCTGTTGCCACGCCTGATCGGCGGCTATTCGGGGGTGATGGTGGAGAAGTTCGGTTACCACGACTTCTTCCTGATTACTGCCTTGCTGGGCGTGCCTACATTGATTCTGATCGCCCTGCAGTGGCGCCAGGAGGCTGGGCGAGGCACCCCGGTGGCAGAGGAAAACTCGGCGGCCGAGCGGCCCTGATAGATCGATGGCCCCTGTACTGGCCTATTCGCGGGTGAACTCGCGCAGGCCAGTACAGGCAATGAAGTTACTGAGCTACAGCCCCTTCCCCATGGCGCCCGCCTACGACAAACCACAACGGCCACAACGCCAACGCCCCCGCCACACCCGCCGCCAGGGCAAAGTGCAGCAAGCTGGCACCGGCGCCAATCATCGCCAGCAACGCCCCGCCCAGCCCCAACAAGGCAATGGTGATCATCCCCAGCATGGCCGAAACCAGGCCCTTGCTTTGCTCGCTGGAGAACAACGTCATGCGGTACAGCACCGCGTTGGCCACGCCCAACCCCAGTGCGTACAGCGACATGCCCGCCACCACACTGGTCACGCTCGGCCAGTACCAGGTCACCAGCACCATCAGGCTCAGGCCGGCCAGGTACGGCCACAGCGCGCCACGCACCAAAGCCGGCAACGGGTAGCGGTCGGCGATACGGTTGATGATCAGGTTGCCGAGAATCAGCCCGCCAAATACCGGCAACTGCCACAAAGCGTATTCCAGGGTGCTTAAACCCTCATCGTGAATCAGCAGCACCGGCGACAGGCCAATCCAGCCAATCAGCGGCAAGCCGACCAGCCCAAGGGCAGCGCTGCCGGCAACGAAGCGGCGGTTGGCCAGCAACTGGCCGTAACCCGCCAGCAGTGGCAGCAGGTGGATTGGTGTGAATGCCAGGCGCGAGCCATCTCGGCGTTCCACACCCAGGGTTTCCGGCATCAGGCGATACAGCAGCAGCCAGACCAACACCGCGCCAATGGCGAACGCCACGAACAGCCAGCGCCAGTCCAGCCACTGCAGCAACAAGGTGCCCACCAGCGGCCCGAGCAGCGGCGACAGCAGGGCAATGTTGGCCAGCAAGGCCATCATGCGCACGGCATCAGCCTCGCTGAAGGCCTCGTTCAGCGCCGGGTAGCTGACCGTGACCACAAAGCCCAGGCCTATGCCCTGCAACAGGCGCAGCAGGTTGAACAGGCCAATATCATGGACCCAGAAGGTGGCCAGGCAGGACAAACCGAAGAACGCGCAACCGACCAGCAGCAACGGGCGCCGGCCATATCGGTCGGCCAGCGGGCCGATCAGCCATTGCAGTACCACGCCCCCCAGCAGGTACAGGTTGAGAGCATGGGGAATGTATTCGGGGCTGGCGTTCAGGTCGCCGACCACCACCGGCATGGCCGGCATGACCGCGTCGCTGGCCAGGTAGGTCAGCAGCTCGAACAGAGCCAGGGTCAGGCCGAACAGCAAGGCACGTAGGGGGGTGATGTACAGCAGTGGTTTCATGATGGCGTATCGGGTGTGACAGGAAGGGTCAGGCTATATGCCAGAAATGGGGTGATATTGCTGTGAACAAGTGTAAAAAAGGGCCGCATTGCGGCCCCGGTCTCATGCGCAATTACTGCGCTGCAGTCTCCTGCACCACACGAATCACCCGCTGCGGGAACGGAATGTCGATCCCTTCGGCCTTTAACCGGTCACGCGCATGCTCGTTGAGCATGAACATCACGTCCCAGTAATCGGACGTCTTGGTCCACAACCGCAGCGACACGGTAATCGAGCTGTCGCCCAACGTCGCCACTACCGCCTGCGGTGCAGGGTCAGGCAGCACACGCGGGTCCTCTGCCAGCGCCAGCAGCACATTGCGGGCCTTCTGCAGGTCGGCCTCGTAGTCCACACCTACATCGAACACCACCTTGCGCGTCGGCTGGCGGTTGGTGTTGGTGATGATGCCGTTGGACAGGCTACCGTTGGGCATGATGACGGTCTTGTTGTCACCGGTGCGCAGCACGGTGTGGAAGATCTGGATGCTGTCGACGGTGCCGGAAACACCCTGCGCCTCGATCCAATCACCGATACGGAACGGGCGGAACATCAAAATCAACACACCGCCGGCGAAGTTCGCCAGGCTACCTTGCAAGGCCAAGCCGATGGCCAGGCCTGCGGCACCGATGGCGGCAACGAACGAGGTGGTCTCGATGCCGATCATCGAGGCCACGCTGACCATCAGCAGCACCTTCAGCACGATGTTCGCCAGGGTACTGATAAAACCCTGCAGCGCCAGGTCGGCGTTGCGCAGGCCAACCAGCTTGCCGAGGCGGGCGCTGACTTTGTTGATGATCCACCAGCCGACCGCGAGGGTGAGCAGTGCCAGCAGCACACGGCTGCCGTATTCCATGATCAAAGGGATCCAGGTTTGCGATTGGCGGACCAGCTGATCGACTTCAGCGTTCAAATCCATACTCATCTCCTGATGCCGAGCGGCAAGTACACGGTAAAACAGGCCGCGCGCGTTTACGCAGCCCCGGCCCCCATGGACATCATTACGCCATCGGGGTTCCGGGCGGCGCCTGCATCAGTCGCGGAAGTTGTTGAACTGCAGAGGCATGTCGAATTCCTTGGTGCGCAGCAGGGCAATGGCTTCCTGCAGGTCGTCGCGCTTCTTGCCAGTTACGCGCACCTGCTCGCCCTGAATGGCGGCCTGTACTTTCAGCTTGCCGTCCTTGATGGTGGCAACGATCTTTTTCGCCAGGTCCTTGTCGATGCCCTCGCGGAACTTGGCTTCCTGTTTCTTTTCCTTGCCGGAAGGGTACGGATCCTTGGTTTCCAGGCATTTCACGTCGATCTTGCGTTTGACCAGTGCCAGGCGCAGGATTTCCAGCATCGCTTCGAGCTGGAACTCTTCCTCGGCGGTCAGCATCACGGTCTGATCTTTGTCCTTGAACTCGAAGGAGCCCTTGCCCTTCAGGTCGTAACGGCGATCAAGCTCCTTGATGGCGTTATCAACGGCGTTCTGCACTTCGTGCTTGTCCAGTTCCGATACCACGTCGAACGAAGGCATGGTTGTTCTCCCAAAATAAAAGCGCGCTCAGGCTGAAGATGGAGCGCGCTGGGTTTGACGGTTAAAATGCGGGCTCATTATAACGGGTTGCGAAACGCATATGAGCAGCACCTGGCATATTCTCGGCGCCGGCAGCCTGGGCAGCCTGTGGGCCTGCCGCCTGGCACGGGCGGGCAAGGCAGTGCGCCTGACCCTGCGCGACGGGCAACGGCTGCAGGCTTATCAGCAGGCCGGCGGCCTGACCCTGGTCGAACAGGAACAACCCCAGCACTACGCCATCCCTGCCGAAACCGCGCAGGCGCAAGGCCCGATCCACCGCCTGCTGGTAGCCTGCAAGGCCTATGATGCGGCGCTGGCGATCGCCGGTGTAGCACCGCGGCTTGCCGAGGGCGCCGAGGTACTGCTGTTGCAAAATGGCCTTGGCAGCCAGGATGAGGTCGCCGACCTGGTGCCACGCGCGCGCTGCATCTTCGTCTCCAGCACCGAGGGGGCCTTTCGCGAAGGGGACTGGCAGGTGCGTTTTGCCGGCCATGGCTTCAACTGGCTGGGCGACCCACGCAACCCCACGATCCCTGCCTGGTTCGATGACCTGCACGAAGCAGGCATTCCCGCTGAGTGGACGGTGGACATTCTCACCCGCTTGTGGCGCAAGCTGGCGCTCAATTGCGCCATCAACCCGCTGACTGTGCTGCACGACTGCCAGAACGGCGGGCTGCTGGGGCACTTGGCTGAAGTGCAGGCTCTGTGCGTCGAGCTGGCCCAGTTGCTACGCCGCTGTGGTCAGCCGAAAGCAGCCGATGAGCTGGACGAAGAAGTGCAGCGGGTTATCCTCGCCACCGCAGCCAACTACTCTTCGATGTACCAGGACGTGCGCGCGGGCCGGCGCACCGAGCTGCACTACCTGCTCGGCCATGCCTGCCGGGCCGCAGGCCGGCATGGCCTGCAGCTGCCGCAGCTGGAACACCTGCTGCAGCGCCTGGTCGAAAACCTGCGCACGCGTGGCTTGCCCTGCGACTGACGCGGCCCTCCAACCGGATACGGACATTGCCTAGCCCATGACCTTGCGCCAACGCCTGGAAAACCTGCCGGTCGGGCAGAAGCTGCTGGCGGCCCTGCTGGTATTGCTGGTAACCATCCTGCTGGTGGCCAACCTTACCTTCATCAGCGCCGCCTACTGGATCACCCAGGAAAGCATGGCACCGCAGGCTCTGCAGACCATAGGCCGGCTGGTAGCCAACCCGCAGCTTGCGGCCCGCGCCGGCGATACCCCCGACACCGCCAGCGCCCTGCTCAAGGAGCTGGACAGCTACACACCGCTGCGCGCTGCCGCTGTCTACGGGGGTGATGGTCGCCTGCTTGCACAACTGCAGCATGGCGAGCCGCTGGCCCTGCCCAAGCGTTTTCGCAACATCGACGGCTGGCGCCTGATGGAATTTCGAAGCACTCAGCTGATTCGCATTCCGCGCGATGCCAACCCACCGGCGCACCTGCTGCTGGTGGCCAGCAGCGAACTGCCCACGGCCTTCTACACCGGCACCCTCAGCGCCAGCCTGGGCATTCTGGTGTTCAGTATCCTGCTGTGGATCGTCATCGCCCGGCAGATCAAACGCCTGATCACCCAGCCGATCAACCAGCTGGAAGAACTCAGCCGCCAGGTCACCCGCGAAGAGAGCTACGCCTTGCGCGCCCGGCGCGGCAACGACGATGAAATCGGCAGCCTGGCCGAGGCTTTCAATACCATGCTGTCGCGCATCGAGGCCCGCGAGCATCAGCTCAAGCGCGCCCGCGACGAATTCCAGGATGCCTATGACCAGGCTCAGGGCCTGGCCGAGGAGACCCGCCACACCAACCGCAAGCTGGAACTGGAAGTGCAGGTGCGCAGCAAGATCGAGAAAAAGCTCACCGGCTTCCAGAACTACCTCAACAGCATCATCGACTCGATGCCCTCGGCACTGATCGCCCTCGACGAACAACTTTACGTGACCCAGTGGAACCACGAAGCCACGGTGCTTTCCGGCACGCCGCTGGACGAAGCACTGAACCAGCCAGTGTTCATTGCCTTTGAACCGCTCAAGCCGTTCCTGCCACAGCTGAAGGAAACCGTGGAAAAACACCGGGTGGCGAAGATCGAGCGGGTTACCTGGCCCAAAGACGACGACCTGCGCCATTACGCCCTGACCTTCTACCCGCTGACCGGCGGCGGCGGGCGCGGTGTGGTCATCCGTATCGACGACATCACCCAGCGCCTGTCACTGGAAGAAATGATGGTGCAATCGGAGAAAATGCTTTCGGTCGGTGGCCTGGCTGCCGGCATGGCCCACGAAATCAACAACCCGCTGGGCGCCATCCTGCACAACGTGCAAAACATACGCCGACGCCTGTCGACCGACCTGCCGCGCAACCAGGAACAGGCCCAAGAGCTGGGCATCGACCTGGCCACGGTCAACCGCTACCTGGACAGCCGCGAGGTGCCGCAACTGCTCGACGGCATCGCGCAAGCCGGCGCCCGGGCGGCGAAAATCGTAACCCACATGCTCAGCTTCAGCCGCCGCAGCAACCGCCAGCTGGTGCCGTGCGAGCTGCCGGCACTGATCGACCAGGCACTGGAAATTGCTGGGAATGACTTCGACCTGGCCATCGGTTTCGACTTCAAGGGCCAGGCCATCGTGCGCCAGTTCGACCCCAACCTGGGGCCAGTACCCTGCACGGCCAACGAGCTGGAACAAGTGCTGCTCAACTTGCTGAAGAACGCCGCCCAGGCCATCCACCAGCGCCCGCAGCCGAGTGAGCCCGGGCGCATCACCCTGCGTACCCGGCTGAACCCGCCATGGGCGGAGATCCAGGTCGAGGACAACGGCGTCGGCATGCCCGAGGCGGTGCGCAAGCGCACCTTCGAGCCGTTCTTCACCACCAAGGAAATCGGCCAGGGCACCGGGCTTGGCCTGTCGGTCTCGTACTTCATCATCACCAACAACCATAAGGGGCAGATGGAAGTGCAGTCCACGCCCGGCCAGGGCACTTGCTTTACCCTGCGCCTGCCCCTCGGCCAGCCGGCGACGCCGGCCAACACGGAGAAGTGACATGGGCTACCGCCTGTCGAAGATCTACACTCGCACCGGCGACAAGGGCGAAACCGGCCTGGGCGACGGACGCCGGGTACCCAAGGACCACCCGCGGATCGAGGCAATTGGCGAGGTGGACAGCCTGAACAGCCAGTTGGGCCTGCTGCTGGCGGGGCTGGACGAGCAAGGGCTGGACGAGCTGAGTGCTGTGCTGGTGCCATGTCAGCACCGCTTGTTCGACCTGGGTGGTGAGCTGGCGATGCCCAGTTACCAGGCGTTGACCCTGGCAGAGGTGGAGCGCCTGGAGGCGGCCATCGATGTATGGAACGAAGAGCTGGGGCCGTTGAAGAACTTCATCTTGCCCAGTGGTTCGGCGCTGGTGGCACAAGCCCATGTGTGCCGCAGCCTGGCGCGCAGTGCAGAGCGGCGGTGTCAGCAGTTGAATGCCATAGAGCCGCTGCAAGGCGTTGGGTTGGCGTACATCAATCGGCTTTCCGATCTGCTGTTCGTGGCAGCGCGGATCATTGGCAGACGCCAGGGCGTGGCTGAGGTGTTGTGGCAGCCTGCTGAGAAACCGAAAGGCTGAAATTTACGCGATTCCCTGTGGGAGCGGATTTACCCGCGAAGCATCCAACGCGGTGTATGGCACCGGCTGCGCCGGTGTTCGCGGCGGTTCGACGCCTCGATGAACCCGCTCCCACTGGGGCCCAATTGACTCAGATTTCAGGCCAGAACGCGCGGATCCCTGCCACACCCTGTGCCCCGGCATTCCAGGCCTGCTCGCGCTCGCCCGGCCCTACCCCGCCCAACAGGTAAACCGGCTTGCTGAACCCGGCAATCAATCGCTGCGCCTCATCCCACCCCAGCGGCACCGCCTCTGGGTGAGTCTGGGTCGCCTGCACCGGCGACAAGGTGACAAAGTCCACGCCCATCTGCTCAGCCAGCGCCAGTTCCTCGACGCTGTGGCAGGACGCCGCCAGCCAGCGTTCCTTGGGGAACGGCCTGCCTTTGGCGGCGTACTTGCGCAACTGCGCAGCCGTCAGGTGCCAACCCGCCGACGGGAAATCGCCCAGCCATTCCAGCGGCCCCTTGAGCATCAACTGAGCCTTGCCTGCGCACAGCCCGACGGCATCCACCGCTACATCGCGGTACTTGGGGTCGTACATGTCCGGCGCCCGCAACTGAATCAAGCGCGTACCGTTGGCCACCGCCCTCTGGATGCCTTTGAGCATCTGCGGCACTTCCAGGCCATCCGGGGTAATCAGGTACTGGTCCGGCAGGCGTGCGGCTGCAACGATCGGCTTGTTGGCCTCAGGGAATTCGTACTGCGGCAAATCGCGCGGCGCAACCCATTCCAGCGGCTGCCCTTCCGCGCCATGAGGTTCGCCCGTGAACGCTTCGACCTCGCGCACGTCCAGCAGCACCTGTTTGTCCGGGTAGTCATGGCTGACCTTGATCAGCGCACGCGAGCGGGTCACCTCGATGCCCAGCTCCTCGCGCAGCTCACGGGCCAATGCCGCTTCCACGCCTTCCCCCTCCTCCACTTTGCCGCCGGGAAACTCCCACAGGCCGCCCTGGTGCTGGGTATCGGCCCTGCGTGCAATCAGAATGCGGCCGTCAGTACCACGAATGACCGCAGCTACAACATGTATCCGTTTCACCCTTCACGCTCCGCCAGGCCGGCCTGCTGCCATGCCTGGAAGGCTGGCCACTGATAAATGGTTTCGATGTAGGCTGCCGCCTCTGCCGGCACCTCTACGCGGTAGGTGCGCAGGCGCACGGCCACCGGGGCGAAGAAGGCGTCGGCCAGGCTCGGCTTGCCGAACAGGAACGGGCCGCTGTCCTTGGCCACCACACGGCATTCGGACCACAGCGCGACGATGCGATCGATGTCGACCTGCACCTCAAGCGGTATATCGTCCAGGGCCTGGTCACGCGACAGGTCGAACGGCATGGCGCTGCGCAAGGCGAAGAAACCGCTGTGCATCTGTGCGCAAGCCGAACGGGCCTGGGCACGGGCGGCTACGTCGGCAGGCCACAGTTGGGCTTCGGGGTGCTGTTCGTTGAGGTATTCGGCAATGGCCAGGGAATCGGCGATCACACCCTGCTCACTCTTGAGCAGCGGCACCTTGCCGGTGGAGGAAAAAGCGAGGATGCGCTGACGGGTATCAGGCTGGTTGAGCTTGATCAGGGTTTCTTCGTAGGGCACGCCAGCCAGCTCGAGGGCCAGGGCGCCACGCAGCGACCAGGAGGAATACAGCTTGTCGCCGATGATCAGGTGATAGCTCATGGTTCGGCTCCATTGGTTTGGATGTCTTGGGGCTGCTTTGCAGCCCAATCGCGACACAAGGCCGCTCTCACAGGACCTTGTGGGAGCGGCCTTGTGTCGCGATTGGGCCGCAACGCGGCCCCATTTTCGATCAGGTACGGTACTCGGCGTTGATCTTCACGTACTCGTGGGACAGGTCGGTCGTCCAGATGGTTTCGCTGCACTGGCCACGGCCCAGCTCGATACGGATGGTGATCTCCTCCTGGGCCATCACTGCCGAACCCTGCGCTTCGGTGTAGCTTGGGCTGCGGCCGCCTTTGCTGGCGATGCACACACTGTCCAGGTACACGTCGATCAAGCTCACGTCCAGCTCCGGTACGCCGGCACGGCCAACGGCGGCAAGGATACGGCCCCAGTTCGGGTCGGAGGCGAACAGCGCAGTCTTGATCAGCGGCGAATGGGCCACGGCGTAGCCGACGTCCAGGCACTCCTGGTGGTTGCCACCACCGTTGACTTGCACGGTCACGAACTTGGTGGCGCCTTCGCCGTCACGGACAATGGCCTGGGCCACTTCCATGCACACTTCGAACACCGCTTTTTTCAGCGCTTCGAACAGCGCGCCGCTGGCTTCGGTCACTTCCGGCAGGTTGGCCTTGCCGGTGGCGATCAGCATGCAGCAGTCGTTGGTCGAGGTGTCGCCATCGATAGTGATGCGGTTGAACGACTTGTTGGCGCCGTCCAGCATCAGGTCCTTGAGCACCGCAGGGGCAACCTTGGCGTCGGTGGCGATGTAGCCGAGCATGGTGGCCATGTTCGGGCGGATCATGCCTGCACCCTTGCTGATGCCAGTCACGGTAACGGTCACGCCTTCGTGCTGGAACTGGCGGCTGGCGCCCTTGGGCAGGGTGTCGGTGGTCATGATGCCGGTGGCGGCTTCAGCCCAGTGGTTTTCCGACAGGTTGTCGAGGGCGGCCTGCAGTGCTCCCTCGATCTTCTCTACCGGCAGTGGTTCGCCGATCACGCCGGTGGAAAACGGCAATACCGATTCAGCTGGCACACCCGCCAGCTCGGCCAGCTTGGCGCAGGTACGTTCGGCTGCGGCCAGGCCTGGCGCGCCGGTACCGGCATTGGCGTTACCGGTGTTGGTCAGCAGGTAGCGCACGGTGCCCTGAACGCGCTGCTTGGACAGGATCACCGGCGCCGCGCAGAAGGCGTTGAGGGTGAACACGCCAGCCACGCTGGAGCCTTCGGCACAGCGCATGACCACCACATCCTTGCGCCCTGGGCGCTTGATGCCGGCAGAAGCGATGCCGAGTTCAAAACCCGGAACCGGGTGCAGGGTGGGCAAAGGACCAAGACCAACAGCCATTAGAGCGCTCCTAGAAAAACGGTGAAATGATGATGGAAGAGCGGGGCCGCTTCGCGCCCCATTCGCGGCACAAGGCCGCTCCCACAAGGGCATCGCAGCCTAGAATGCGGCGCGGTCCTTGTGGGAGCGGCCTTGTGCCGCGAATGGGCCGCACGGCGGCCCCGGATTTGTCACGTTACTGCGAGTGGATCAGATCACTCGATCTGCCCGTGGCAATGCTTGAACTTCTTGCCCGAACCACACCAGCACGGTTCGTTGCGGCCCAGCTTCTGGTCGTTACGTACTGGCGCCGCGGCTACCGCCACTTCGGCACCCTCCTCGCTCAGTTGCTCGCTTTCCAGGCCCGGTGCGGCGGCGTGCTGGAACTGCATGCGGCTGGCCAGTTCTTCGGCCTCGCGACGCAGGCGGGCTTCTTCTTCGATAGGGTCTTCGCGGCGAACCTGTACGTGCGACAGCACGCGGATGGTGTCGCGCTTGATCGACTCCAGCAGCTCCTGGAACAGGCTGAACGACTCGCGCTTGTACTCCTGCTTCGGGTTCTTCTGCGCATAGCCGCGCAGGTGAATACCGTGACGCAGGTGGTCCATGGTCGACAGGTGGTCTTTCCACAGGTCGTCCAGCACGCGCAGCAGGATCTGTTTCTCGAAGGTACGCAGGGCTTCGATACCGGCCTGGTCTTCCTTCTCGGTGTAGGCGGTAGTGATTTCGTTAAGCAGCTTCTCGCGCAGGGTCTCTTCGTAGAGGTGATCATCCTCGTCGAGCCACTGCTGAATCGGCAGCTTCATGGCGAAATCGCTGGCCAGCGAAGCTTCCAGGCCGGCCACGTCCCACTGCTCGGGCAGCGACTGCGGCGGAATGTGCTGGCTGATGGTAGCGTCCAGAACTTCCTGGCGGAATTCGACGATGGTGTCGCCGATGTTCTCGGCGGCCAACAGGCTGTTGCGCATGTGGTAGATCACCTTGCGCTGCTCGTTGGCCACGTCGTCGTATTCGAGCAGTTGCTTACGGATGTCGAAGTTGCGGCCTTCGACCTTGCGCTGGGCCTTCTCGATGGCGTTGGTGACCATGCGGTGCTCGATGGCCTCGCCCGACTGCATGCCCAGTGCCTTCATGAAGTTCTTCACCCGGTCAGAGGCGAAGATGCGCATCAGGCTGTCTTCCAGCGACAGGTAGAAGCGGCTGGAGCCTGGGTCGCCCTGACGGCCGGAACGGCCACGCAGCTGGTTGTCGATTCGACGCGATTCGTGACGTTCGGAGGCGATTACGTGCAGGCCACCGGCCTCGATCACCTGCTGGTGACGCTTCTGCCAGTCGGCCTTGATCTGGGCGATCTGTTCGGCGCTCGGGTTTTCCAGGGCGGCCACTTCGGCTTCCCAGTTACCGCCCAACAGGATGTCGGTACCACGGCCAGCCATGTTGGTGGCGATGGTCAGGGCACCCGGAGCACCCGCTTGCGCGATGATCTCGGCTTCCTTTTCGTGGTACTTGGCGTTCAGTACCTTGTGGTCGATGCCTTCCTTCTTGAGCAGGTTCGACATGTGCTCGGAAGTTTCGATGGTCGCGGTACCCACCAGGATCGGCCGCCCCTTGGTCATGCTTTCCTTGATGTCGGCAATGATCGCGGCGTATTTCTCGTCGGCGGTCAGGTACACCAGGTCGTTGAAGTCCTTGCGCGCCAGCGGCTTGTTCGGCGGAATGACCATCACGTTGAGGGCGTAGATCGACTGGAACTCGAACGCTTCGGTGTCGGCGGTACCGGTCATGCCGGACAGCTTGGTGTACAGGCGGAAGTAGTTCTGGAAGGTGGTCGAAGCCAGGGTCTGGCTCTCGGCCTGGATGTTCAGGTTTTCTTTCGCCTCGATGGCCTGGTGCAGGCCCTCGGACAGACGACGGCCCGGCATGGTACGGCCGGTGTGCTCGTCGATCAGCAGGACCTGGCCGTCCTGGACGATGTACTCGACGTTGCGGTGGAACAGTTTGTGCGCGCGCAGGCCAGCGTAAACGTGGGTCAACAGGCCCAAGTTATGGGCGGAGTACAGGCTCTCGCCTTCGGCCAGCAGGCCCGCTTGGGTCAGCATCTCTTCGATGAACTGGTGACCGGCCTCGTTCAGCTCGACCTGACGGCTCTTCTCGTCGATGGTGAAGTGGCCTTCCTGGGTGACCTGGCCTTCGACCTCTTCGATGTGCTGGGTCAGGCGCGGGATCAGGCGGTTGATTTCGATGTACAGCTTGGAGCTGTCTTCAGCCTGGCCGGAAATGATCAGCGGGGTACGCGCTTCGTCGATGAGGATCGAGTCGACTTCGTCGATCACGGCGAAGTTCAGTTCACGCTGGAACTTCTCCTCCTGGCTGAACGCCATGTTGTCGCGCAGGTAGTCGAAACCGAATTCGTTGTTGGTGCCGTAGGTGATGTCGGACGCATAAGCGGCGCGCTTTTCTTCCGGCGGCTGGAAGGCCGAGACGATACCGACCGACAGGCCGAGGAACTCGTACAGCGGGCGCATCCAGTTGGCGTCACGGCGGGCCAGGTAGTCGTTGACGGTGACCACGTGCACGCCCTTGCCGGACAATGCGTTGAGGTACACGGCCAGGGTACCGACCAAGGTCTTGCCTTCACCGGTGCGCATTTCTGCGATCATACCCTCGTGCAGGGTCATACCACCGATCAGCTGCACGTCGAAGTGGCGCATGCCCATTACGCGCTTGCCGGCCTCACGGGCCACGGCGAAGGCTTCGGGCAGCAATTGGTCCAGTGTCTCGCCTTTGGCCAGGCGCTCCTTGAACTCTGCGGTCTTGCCCCGCAGCTGCTCGTCGGAGAGGGCCACCATCTTCTCTTCGAAGGCATTGACGATACTCACCGTCTTGAGCATGCGTTTGACTTCACGCTCGTTCTTGCTTCCAAAAAGTTTTTTTAACAAAGGCGCAAACATATCGGCAGGATCTTCCACACGTAGGGATGGAGGGCGGCCCCATGAGTCGCCCGTGCAGCCCTAAGGCCGCATGCGAACGAGCATTCTACCCGGAAACGATGGTGAGGAAAGTGGTGGATTTCCACGATGCTATTACAGCGTTTTGGCGGGGGCTTGTTTTAGATAGGGGCATTTTCCCTGAGTTCAAGGCCCGTGTTCATGAAACGTATCGAGAATGACTCGTATCTTGCATTGCCCGCGAACGGCCGCCACAGGCTATAGAGGTGTTAAACTGCCGCTCTTGCCATCTCATGCGTACCCCATGGCCTACAAACCCTCCCCCGCCCAGCCGCCCTCCGCCCTGCTGCGCCAGGTGCGCCCACTGCGCCTGCTGCTGAACCAGGCCGAGCGCCTGGAGCACCTGCAGCGCCTGCTGGAAAGCCAACTGCAACCGGCGGCCCGCGAGCACTGTCACGTGGCGTCGTGGCGTGATGGCACCTTGTTGCTGGTGGTGACCGACGGCCATTGGGCAACCCGCCTGCGCTACCAGCAGAAGCATTTGCTGGCGGCATTGCAGGCCATGGAAGCCTTCGGCAACCTCAGGCGCATCCTGTACAAGGTGCAGCCGCCGCTGGTGCCGGCCAAGCGTGGTGGGCACGCCGCAGAGCTGTCGAACAGCGCAGCCGAAAGCCTGCGCGATACCGCCGAGGGCATCACCGACCCCAAGCTGCGCGCAGCGCTGGAACGGCTGGCAGCCCACGCTCAGCACAAGATCGAGTAGGAGGCGGCTTCACAGCCGCCGTCCTCTCACACCACCGTGCGTACGGTTCCGTACACGGCGGTTCAGGTTATACGGCTAAGCCGGTTTATCGTATCCAGTATCGAGACCAGTCCGAACCTATCCCATAGCCTCTTCGGTAGCGCCTGATTCACATGAGATGCTCCCGAGTTCCACCACGGGCCTCGGCCATTAAAGGCCGATTTACAGGCACGTTCTTCGCTCAGGCCCAGGCGCATCAGGTTGCGCGCCCTCGTTGAGGGCCGTTTCCATTGACGCCAGATGACGCAGCGAAGTTTATGCCTGACCCAACCATCCAATTTCTCAAGTGGGCGTTTGCTCTGGCTGAGCTTGAAGTAGCCAGCCCAGCCTCGCAGGACAGGGTTGATTCGCTCAATGACAGTCGCCACTTTGCGGGCCCTTACACTGCGTAGCAATATTCTGAGTCGGTCGCGTAAGCGCCCCAGGCTCATCGTTGCCACACGCAGCCTTGGTTGCTGGTGCCTGCTCATCCCGTAACCCAAGTAGTCACACTTCCAAGCCCCTGCTACTTGGCTCTTCTTCCGGTTCACCGTCAGTTTCAAACGATGGCACAGGAAGCGCTCGATACTGGCCAACACCCGCTCGCCCGCCCGAGGACTGCGCACATAAATGTTCGCATCATCGGCGTAGCGCACGAAGCGATGACCCCGCCGTTCCAATTCGCGGTCGAGCTCATCCAGAAGGATATTCGACAGCAACGGCGAGAGTGGGCCGCCTTGCGGTGTCCCCTCTTGCCGTTGGCTGACGATACCGCCCGACATGGCCCCAGCTTCAAGGTAGCGGCGGATGAGCCTAAGCACTCGCTTGTCTTCGACGCGACGCTGCAAGCAGGCCATCAGGATGTCGTGGTTGACCCGATCAAAGAACTTTTCCAGATCAAGCTCCACGCACCAGCGATGCCCCGCCGCCACATGGGAGCGGGCCAGTTCAACGGCTTGGTGAGCGCTTTTGCCCGGACGAAAACCGTAGCTGTAGTCCGAAAACAGCGGATCGAAGAGTAGCGTGAGTTGTTGCTGTAATGCTTGCTGGATCAGGCGATCCACGACGGTGGGGATTCCCAGTTGCCGTGTGCCGCCCTGCGGCTTGGGAATTTCAACCGCTCGCACTGCTTGGGGATGGTATTCACCGGCCAGCAACCTGGCCTTGAGGGTTGGCCAATACTGTTTCACGTAGCCCGCCAAGTCAGCGACCGTCATGCCATCGGCACCCGGAGCCCCCTTGTTGCTAACCACGCGTTGATACGCACGCCTGAGGTTGGCCGGTGCAAGCACCCGCTCCATCAGCGTGTCCGGCTCCGCGTTCGTCCACGTCGCTGACGCCGCCGGCACCTTTGCACTGTCAGGCATCACCCTCGGCTTCTGGCCGGGATTCGGAGTGACAGATTCCGTTGTAGGAAATTTCTGCATTACGGCTACCAACGAGACAGTGACGCCTACTGGCGGCATAACCTGTTCGGCCCTTGGTGGCGCGGTTAACCGCCACTTACTACGGCCTCGGCTGACTTCTGCACGCTCGTCCCGTCGCCTCTCGACGCTCGGTAGCACAGTGGCAAACGTGCAGATCTCCCAGGGTAATTCGCGTGACCTTCCTGCTTATGCCTGTCGGATTTACGTCACAGCGTCCCGTGCAAGTACTGGGCTTTGACGATTTGGGCCGCCTCACCCCGCTGTGCCGCCTCTATCCGCTTCCTGTTCGTCAGGCCAGCAGTTTGCCTCGGGCTTCCTTCAGATTCGCGGTCGCCCACGACACCCTTGCCTCTGGCTAACACTTCCCCTTGCCGGGTGTGTAGAGGACTTTCACCTCCAAGTCACCCGCTTTGGCCACCACAACCAAGCGGGTTGCGCTACGCGCAACGCGCCATGCCTGGCGCACCCATAAAAAAGGCCACCCGAAGGTGGCCTTGATTACAACACTAGAGAGAGTGTTCGAACTTACACGGCCGCAACAGGGCGCATGTACGAGATCGGTGCCGTACTGGCATCTTCGAAAGTGACCACTTCCCAGGCATCGGTTTCAGCAATCAGCTTGCGCAGCAACTGGTTGTTCAGCGCGTGGCCGGACTTGTAGCCCTTGAACTCGCCAATCAAGCTGTTGCCCAGCAGGTACAGGTCGCCAATGGCGTCGAGGATCTTGTGCTTGACGAATTCGTCTTCGTAACGAAGGCCGTCTTCGTTGAGCACGCCGTCCTCATCGACCACGATGGCGTTCTCGACACTGCCACCCAACGCAAGGTTGTGCTTGCGCAGGTACTCGATATCACGCATGAAGCCGAAGGTACGCGCGCGGCTGACTTCCTTCACGAACGAGGTGCTGGAAAAGTCGACGCTGGCGCTTTGGGTCCGGTTGCGAAGCACCGGGTGATCGAAGTCGATCTCGAAGCTCACCTTGAACCCTTCGAAAGGCAGGAATGTGGCGCGCTTGTCGCCCTCTTCCACAGTTACCTCACGCAGGATGCGGATGAACTTCTTGGCTGCGTCCTGTTCTTCCAGGCCGGCAGACTGAATCAGAAATACAAAGGGTCCGGCGCTGCCATCCATGATCGGCACTTCCGAGGCGGAGAGCTCGACGTAGGCGTTATCGATGCCCAGGCCCGCCATGGCGGAGAGCAGGTGCTCGACCGTATCGACCTTGACGTCACCGTTGACCAGCGTCGTCGACATGGTTGTCTCGCCGACGTTGGCCGCACGCGCAGGGATCTCGACCACAGGGTCGAGGTCGGCGCGGCGGAAGACGATGCCGGTGTCAACAGGTGCAGGCTTGAGGGTCAGGTAAACCTTCTCCCCGGAGTGCAGACCGACACCTGTGGCACGGATGGTATTCTTCAGGGTGCGTTGTTTAATCATGGCATTGGCCGCTTCAGCGCAAATTGCGAACAGGTATCAACAAAGGCTGGGGATGATAACAGACCCAACCTTTGATGAATACCAATCACCTTTATACCCCTGATAAATTCCATTAATCAGCCTGACGACGCAGGAAAGCCGGGATATCGAGGTAGTCCAGGTCATCCTGAGGGTTCAGTTTAGCGGCTGCGGCAGCACCTGCATGGGCCTGGTTGCGCATTACGGTCGGGCGCTCCAGGTCACGGTAGTTGACCGCTGGCTGCTCCTGGCGGGCCGGCGCAGGGTTGGACGCTTCGTACGCCTGCTGGGCGGTCTGCAGGGTGTTGTCGACTACCTTCACAGGCTTCTCGATGCGCGCGCCCAGGCCAGTGGCCACGACCGTCACGTGCAGTTCGTCGCGCATGTCCGGGTCGATCACGGTGCCGACCTTGACCATCGCGTGGTCAGAGGCGAAGGCTTCGATGATGCTACCCACGTCGGAGTACTCACCCAGCGACAGGTCCGGGCCTGCGGTGATGTTCACCAGGATGCCGCGCGCGCCCTGCAGGTTGACGTCTTCCAGCAGCGGGTTGCGGATCGCGGCTTCGGTGGCTTCACGCGCACGGTTCGGGCCGCTGGCGCAGCCAGTACCCATCATGGCCATGCCCATCTCACCCATTACGGTACGCACGTCGGCAAAGTCGACGTTGATCATGCCAGGGCGCTTGATGATGTCGGAAATACCGCGCACGGCACCGGCCAGTACATCGTCAGCCTTGGCGAAGGCGGACAGCAGGCTGGCATCCTTGCCCAGGATGGTCAGCAGCTTCTCGTTGGGGATGGTGATCAACGAGTCGACGCTTTCAGCCAGCATGCGGATGCCTTCATCGGCGATCTGCATACGTTTGCGACCCTCGAACGGGAACGGACGGGTCACCACGGCTACGGTGAGAATGCCCATTTCCTTGGCCACTTCGGCAATGATCGGCGCTGCACCGGTACCGGTACCGCCGCCCATGCCAGTGGTGATGAACACCATGTTGGTGCCTTGCAGCACTTCAGCGATGCGCTCACGGTCTTCCAGCGCGGCCTGACGGCCGACTTCCGGATTGGCACCAGCACCCAGGCCCTTGGTCACGCCAGTGCCCAATTGCAGAATGGTGCGCGCGCCAATGTTTTTCAGCGCCTGGGCATCGGTGTTGGCGCAGATGAATT
Source organism: Pseudomonas sp. NY8896 (assembly GCF_039634505.1). NCBI lineage: Bacteria > Pseudomonadati > Pseudomonadota > Gammaproteobacteria > Pseudomonadales > Pseudomonadaceae > Pseudomonas > Pseudomonas sp. NY8896. The sequence continues at coordinate 952,466 of NZ_CP132350.1, read as the reverse complement.
CCACGCCTTCGATGCTGCTCTTGACCATGTGATTGACGGCGTTGCCGCCACCACCACCAACGCCGATCACCTTGATGACCGGGCTTTGCGGGACGTTGTCTACGAGCTCGAACATTTTCCCTCTCCTTACAGTTCTCTAGTTGTTGCGCCTACCACTACTGCTTTGAAACTTAGAAGTTGCCCTGGACCCATTTCTTGAAGCGCTCAAGCACTGGGGCCTTCGGTTCATCGCCATAGCTGTTGTTGCTGCTGTTGCTGTTACCGGTCAGGACCAGGTCCTCGGACTGCTTCAGCAGGCCATAGGTGAGCAAGCCCACGCCGGTGGAATAGATCGGGTTGCGCACCACGTCGCTCAGCCCCCGAACGCTGTGCGGTACGCCCAGGCGTACCGGCATATGGAAGATTTCCTCGGCCAGTTCCACGGCGCCTTCCATCTTCGCGGTGCCGCCGGTGAGCACGATGCCGGCCGGCACCAGGTCCTCGTAGCCGCTGCGGCGCAGTTCGGCCTGGATCAGGGTGAAGAGCTCGTCGTAACGTGGCTCCACCACCTCGGCCAGGGCCTGGCGCGACAGCTCACGCGGTGGGCGGTCGCCCACACTCGGCACCTTGATGGTCTCGCCGGCGCCGGCCAGTTTGGCCAGGGCGCAGGCGTAGCGGATCTTGATTTCTTCGGCGTACTGGGTAGGGGTACGCAGGGCCATGGCGATGTCGTTGGTCACCTGGTCGCCGGCAATCGGGATGACCGCGGTGTGGCGGATGGCACCCTCGGTGAAGATGGCGATGTCGGTGGTGCCGCCACCGATGTCCACCAGGCACACTCCCAGCTCTTTTTCATCATCGGTCAGTACCGAATAGGCCGAAGCCAGCTGCTCGAGGATGATGTCGTCGATTTCCAGACCACAGCGGCGTACGCACTTCTCGATGTTCTGCGCCGCGTTGACCGCGCAGGTGACCACGTGAACCTTGGCTTCCAGGCGTACGCCCGACATGCCCAGCGGCTCGCGCACGCCTTCCTGGTTGTCGATCACGTAATCCTGCGGCAGGGTGTGCAGCACGCGCTGGTCGGCCGGAATCGCCACGGCCTGAGCGGCGTCGAGTACGCGCTCCAGGTCGGCCACGCTGACCTCGCGGTCGCGGATGGCGACGATACCGTGGGAGTTCAGGCTGCGGATGTGATTGCCAGCCACGCCGACGAACGCCGAGTGAATGCGGCAGCCGGCCATCAGCTGTGCCTCTTCCACGGCGCGCTGGATCGACTGCACGGTGGACTCGATGTTCACCACCACGCCCTTCTTCAGGCCACGGGACGGATGAGTGCCGATCCCGACGATTTCCAGGGTGCCGTCTTCGCCCACTTCGCCCACCAGCGCCACCACCTTGGAGGTGCCAATGTCCAGCCCGACGATCATTTTGCCGCTATGCGCGTTTGCCATGGTCCTGCCTCTCTCTAATTCTTCGCAACGGCGGGTTGGGCCGTCGTCGGTGCAATCGGTTCCCGCCAACCAACGGCAAGTCCGTTGGAATAACGCAGATCAATGCGGGCGATAGTGGTGATCTGGTCTTTGAGTGTCTTGTCGTAAATGGCAATGAAACGGCGCATCTTCTCCACCAGATGGTCGCGCCCCAGCAGCAGCTCGATGCCCGGCCCGGCACTGCTCGCACCGGTGGTCAGGAACCAGCTGCCTCGCTCGCGCAGCTCCAGGCGAGCGATGGAAAAGCCCAGGGGGCGCAGCATCTGGCTCAATACCTGATACTGCTGCATGACTTGTTGCTGCGCACGCTGCGGCCCGGCCAGCTGCGGCAGGTGTTCGTAGTTGGCCAGCTCGCGCGGGGTAAAGGCCTGGCCCTGGTTGTTGAGCAAAGCTTCATCACCCCAGCGGGCTACCGGCAGTTGCTCTTCCAGGCGGATCACCACCTCGTCGGGCCACACCCGGCGCACTTCGGCATGGGCGATCCAGGGCATCTGCTCAAGCTCGGCACGCATCGCCGGCAGGTCGACACTGAAGAAGCTTGCCGCCACGTAGGGCGCGATACGCTGCTGCACCGACTGCTGGCTGATGTAGCTGAGGTCACCCTGCACGTCGATCTTGGTGATGGGCCGGTCGGCGTACGGCATCAGCCGAATGGCGCCCTCGTAGGCACCAAAACCGGCCGCCACCAGCAGCACCGGCCACAGCAGGCGCTTGAGGCCGCCCAGGCTTGGCCGTGGCAGGCGCGCCGATACGGGCTCGTCGGCCACCAGCCGGCTGGCACCACGCGGCACCGGCTTGCTACGGCCGGTAACGGGTTGCTGCTGACGTATCATCGCGCCTTGCATGGTTGTTAACCTCGCGTCGCCACGCTTTCGGCCAGGATTGCCAGCACCAGTTGCTGGAAGTCCAAGCCGGCCGCGCGGGCCGCCATGGGCACCAGGCTATGATCTGTCATGCCTGGTGCGGTGTTGACTTCGAGCAGCCAGAACCGGCCCTGCTCGTCCTGCATCACGTCCAGCCGCCCCCAGCCTTCGATGCCGATGGCATCGCAGGCACGTGCGGTCAGGTCGATCAGTTCCTGTTCCTTGGCGCTATCCAGGCCGCACGGGATGCGGTACTGGGTATCGTTGGCGATGTACTTGGCGTCGTAGTCGTAGAACACGTGCGGCGTACCCAGGGCGATCGGCGGCAGCACCTGGCCGCGCAGTACCGCGATGGTGAACTCCGGGCCGTGGATCCACTGTTCCACCAGTACCTGGGAATCGTATTTGGCGGCGTCCTGCCAGGCGGCGACCAGTTCCTGGGCGCTGTTCACCTTGGCCATGCCGATGCTAGAGCCTTCATGGGCGGGTTTGACGATAAGCGGGAAGCCCAGTTCCGTACTGGCCTGCAAACAATCGCTTTCGCTCGCCAATACCGCGTGACGCGGGGTCGGAATGCCCAGGCTCTGCCACACCTGCTTGGTGCGCAGCTTGTCCATGGCCAGCGCCGAAGCAAGGATGCCGCTGCCGGTGTAGGGGATGCCAAGGCACTCCAGCAGGCCTTGCATGCTGCCGTCTTCACCGCCACGGCCGTGGAGGATGATGAAGGCGCGGTCGATTTCCTCGCTTTGCAGGCGCGCGAGCAGGTCGTCACCGACGTCGATGGCAACCACGTCGACACCGGCAGTTGTCAGCGCATCGATCACCGCAGCGCCAGACTTCAACGACACCTCACGCTCGGCGCTCTTGCCACCGTACAGCACGGCAACGCGGCCGAATGCCTTGACGTCCAAGGTGGAGTGCAGCTTGTCGTAGGCGCTGGTCATTTCGACTTCTCCTGCTTGGCGCCTGCGAACAGCGGGCTTTTCATCAACTGCGGGGCCAGGCCGCCAACATCGCCGGCACCCTGGCAGATCAGGATGTCACCAGCGCGCAGCAGTGGCTTGACCAGCGGCGCCAGCTCGGCGCCACGCTCGATATAGATCGGGTCCAGCTTGCCGCGCTGACGGATGCTGTGGCACAGCTGACGGCTGTCGGCACCGGGGATCGGCTCTTCGCCGGCCGGGTACACTTCCATCAGCAGCAGCACGTTGGCATCGCCCAGTACCTGGACGAAATCGTCATACAGGTCGCGGGTGCGGCTGTAGCGGTGCGGCTGGTAAACGATCACCAGGCGACGGCTTGGCCAGCCACCGCGCACGGCCTTGATCACCGCGGCCACTTCGGTCGGGTGATGACCATAGTCGTCGACCAGCATCACGCTGCCGCCTTCGACCGGCAGCTCGCCGTACACCTGGAAGCGACGGCCGACACCCTGGAAGCCAGAAAGGCCTTGGATGATGGCTTCGTCAGTGATGCCTTCGTCAGTGGCAATGGCGATGGTGGCCAAGGCGTTGAGCACGTTGTGGTTGCCGGGCATGTTCACCGACACCTCCAATGGCTCGCAGTCACGGCGCAGCACGGTGAAGTGGGTCTGCATGCCCTGCTGGCGCACGTTGATGGCGCGGATGTCGGCCTCTTCGCTGAAGCCGTAGGTCACGGTCGGACGCTTCACCTGCGGCAGGATTTCGCGCACCACCGGGTCGTCCAGGCACATCACGGCCAGGCCGTAGAACGGCAGGTTGTGCAGAAACTCGACGAAGGTTTTCTTCAGCTTGTTGAAGTCACCTTCGTAGGTCGCCATGTGGTCGGCGTCGATGTTGGTGACCACGGCCACCATCGGCTGCAGGTGCAGGAAGCTGGCATCGCTTTCGTCTGCTTCGGCGATCAGGTAGCGGCTGGTGCCCAGCTGGGCATTGGTACCGGCGGCGGTCAGGCGGCCACCGATGACGAAGGTCGGGTCCAGGCCACCGGCGGCGAACACCGACGCCAGCAGGCTGGTGGTGGTGGTCTTGCCATGGGTACCGGCAACGGCAACGCCGTGGCGATAGCGCATCAGCTCAGCCAGCATCTCGGCACGCGGTACCACTGGGATGCGCCGCTCGAGGGCGGTGGCCACTTCCGGGTTGGCCGGGTTGATGGCGCTGGACACCACCAGCACGTCGGCGGTGGCGGCGTTCTCGGCACGGTGGCCAACGAAAATCTCGGCGCCGAACGATTCCAGGCGCTCGGTGACCGGCGAAGCTTTAAGGTCGGAACCGGACACTTCATAGCCCAGGTTCAGCAGCACTTCGGCAATACCGCACATGCCCACGCCGCCGATACCGACGAAGTGAATACGGCGAATACGGCCCATCTTCGGCTGGGGCATGGCTTTCTGGCTCTCAACCATGGGCCACCTCCAGGCAGATATCGACCACGGTGCTGGTTGCGGCAGGTTTGGCCAGGCGCCGTGCGGTGCCTGCCATGACGTTGAGTTTCTCGGGTTGCATCAGCACCTCGTTCAGGCGTTCAGCGAGCTGCGCTGCGCCAGTTGTCGCTTGTGGCATCAGGAAGGCAGCGCCTTCGCGGGCCAGATATTGGGCGTTGTGGGTCTGGTGGTCGTCGATTGCGTGGGGCAAAGGCACCAGCATCGAAGGCAGGCCTGCTGCCGCCAGCTCGCTGACGGTCAGGGCACCGGCCCGGCACACCACCATGTCGGCCCAGCCATAGGCTTGGGCCATGTCTTTGATGAAGGGCTCTACCTGAGCTGCGACGCCCGCCTCGTGATAACGCTCGGCAGTGATCGGCGCGTGTTGCTTGCCGGCCTGGTGGAACACCTCTGGCCGCAGCCCAGCGGGCACCTCGGACAGGGCCTTAGGCAACAATTTGTTCAATGGTTCCGCACCCAGGCTGCCACCGAGCACCAACAGGCGTGCACGGCGCTCGGCCAGGGGCGCGCGTTGCGCGTCCATGAACAGCTCCGGGCGCACCGGGTTGCCGGTGGTGCGACGTTTGTCGCTAGCCTCGAAGGTGTTCGGGAAAGCTTCGCAGACCCGCGCCGAAAGTGGCACCAGCAGGCGATTGGCGGTACCGGCCCGGGCATTCTGCTCGTGAATCACCAGCGGCACGCCGCACAGCCGCGCAGCAACGCCACCAGGGCCGGTCACGTAACCGCCAAAGCCCAGTACGCATACCGGCTTGAGCTGACGAATGATCCGCCGCGCCTGCAGCACGGCCTTGATCAGGGTGAACGGCGCCTTGAGCAACGACAGCTTGCCCTTGCCGCGCAAGCCGCTGACCTGGATCAGGTGCAATGGCAAGCCTGCCTGTGGCACCAGCTCGTTCTCGATGCCGCGCGGGGTGCCCAGCCAGTGCACGCTGTAACCGCGTGCCTGGAACTCTCGGGCGCAGGCCAGGGCCGGGAACACATGGCCCCCGGTGCCGCCTGCCATGATCAATACATTCTTGCCGTCAGCGGCCATGACTGGTCTCCTCGGCAAAATCGCTTTCACTGAATTCGTGTTCCTCGCTGCCCAGGTGCGTGCGGCTTTCCCACTCGATGCGCAGCAACAGGCCCACGCAGGCACAGCAGATCACCAGCGAGCTGCCCCCGTAACTGAGGAATGGCAAGGTCAGGCCCTTGGTCGGCAGCAGGCCGACGTTCACGCCAATGTTGATCAGGAACTGGCCGATCCACAGGAAGGCCAGGCCGAACGCCATATAGGCGGCAAAGAACTGCTTGGCCTTCTCGGCCCACAGGCCGATGTACAGGGCACGCACGGTGACGAACACGAACAAGGCGATGGTCACCAGCGAGCCGACCACGCCCAACTCTTCGGCCAATACCGAGAACACGAAGTCGGTGTGCGCTTCAGGCAGGTAGAACTGCTTCTGCACACTGTTGCCCAGGCCAACACCCAGCCACTCGCCACGGCCGAAGGCAATCAGCGCCTGGGTCAGCTGGTAACCCGAGCCGAACTGGTCGGACCACGGGTCGGTGAATGTGATAAGGCGCGCCATCCGGTACGGCTGCGCCTGTACCAGCACGAACACCGCCAGCACCGCCAGCACCACCATCAGGCTGAAGCGGAACAGCCCCACCCCGCCAAGGAACAGCATCGCCGCCGCCGCGCCCATCATCACCACGGTGGCACCGAAGTCCGGCTCCATCAGCAGCAGTGCAGCCATGGGCAGCAGCACGATGAACGGTTTGAAGAAGCCCATCCAGGTTTCGCGCACCTCGGTCTGACGGCGCACCAGGTAGCCGGCCAGGTAGATGACCACGAACACCTTGGCAATTTCCGAAGGCTGCACGTTGAAGAAGCTGAAACCGATCCAGCGCATGGAGCCGTTCACTTCACGACCGATGCCTGGCACCAGCACCAGCACCAGCAGGCCGAAGGCGCCCAGCAGCATCATGAAGCCCATGCGCTGCCAGGTGGCGATCGGCACCAGCATGGTCGCACCACAGGCAACCAGGCCAAGGGATACGTAAACCAGGTGGCGGAACATGTGGTAAAGCGGGTTGCCCGACTGCACCGCAGCCACTTCCGAGGACGCCGAGGTGATCATCACCAGGCCAAGGCCCAGCAAGGCCAGGCAACCGGCAAGCATCGGGAAGTCCAGGTCGATGCCACGGCCGCTGATCAGCGGCGACGGGTAAGGCTTGAGGATGCCGAAGATCATGCAAGGCCTCCCGCTGCCTGGGCGAACAGGCGCCCGCGTTCTTCGAAGTTCTTGAACATGTCGAGGCTGGCGCACGCCGGCGACAGCAGCACGGCATCACCGGCCTGGGCCAGCTGGGCACACTGCTGCACGGCGTCGTCGAGGCTCTTGACCCGTACCAGCGGCACGTCATCGCCCAAGGCGTCGGCCAGACGCTCGGCATCACGCCCCAGCAACACCACGGCGCGGCAGAAACGCTTGACCGGCTCGCGCAGTGCGGTGAATTCAGCGCCCTTGCCATCGCCACCGGCAATCAGCACCAGCTTGCCTTCGATATCGGCCCCCAGGCCTTCGATGGCGGCCAGGGCAGCACCCACGTTGGTGGCCTTGGAATCGTCGTACCAGTTCACCCCGTTACGCTCGCGTACCCACTGGCAACGGTGGGCCAGGCCACCGAACTCACGCAGGGCTTCGAGCATGGGCTCGAACGGCAGGCCGGCGGCATGCCCCAAGGCCAGGGCCGCCAGGGCGTTGCTCTGGTTGTGAGCGCCGCGAACCTTCAGCTCGCGCGCCGGCATCAGCGCCTGGAACTCGAACGCCAGGTATTTTTCGCCATCCACTTCACGCAGGCCAAAGGCCTTGAAGTCCGGCTGGTTGAGGCCGAAGGTCCAGCATGGGCGGCCTTCCACCGGCAGCGGCCGGCTCAGGGCGTCCTGACGGTTGACCACCACCTGCTTGGCGCCCCGGAAGATCCGGTGCTTGGCCAAGTGGTAGGCAGGCAGGCCGCTGTAGCGATCCATGTGGTCTTCGCTGATGTTCAGCACCGTAGCCACTTCAGCGTTGAGCTGGTCAGTGGTTTCCAGCTGGAAGCTGGACAGCTCCAGCACGTACAGCTCGACATCATCGGCCAGCAGGTCCAGCGCCGGAGTACCGAGGTTGCCGCCCACGGCCACGCGCTTGCCGGCCTTGGCGGCCATTTCGCCGACCAGGGTAGTGACGGTGCTCTTGGCGTTGGAACCGCTGATGGCAATGATCGGCGCGGTGGCATGGCGGGCGAACAACTCGATATCGCCGGACAGCTTCACGCCGCGCGCGGCCGCCTGCTGCAGGGCCGGCGTGGCCAAGGCCAGGCCAGGGCTCACGTACAGCTCGTTGGCGCGGCACAGGAAGTCCACGTCCAACTCACCACAGCGCACTTCCACCTGCGGGTAATCACGGCGCAGGGTGTCCAGTTCCGGCGGTTGCTCGCGGGTGTCGGCGACCGCAAAGGCAATGCCCCGGTTCGCCAGGAAGCGAACCAGGGACATGCCGCTCTTGCCGAGGCCGACAACGATGCGGAATTGGTCGGAAGCGATCAAAGACACGCTCATCTACCTCAGTTTCAGGGTTGCAAGGCCGATCAGCACCAGGATCACGGTGATGATCCAGAAGCGGACGATCACCCGTGGCTCTGGCCAGCCCTTGAGTTCAAAGTGGTGGTGGATCGGCGCCATGCGGAACACGCGCTTGCCGGTCAGCTTGAAGGAGGCGACCTGGATCACCACCGACAGGGTTTCGACAACGAAGATGCCCCCCATGATGAACAGCACGATTTCCTGGCGCACGATCACGGCGATGGTGCCCAGCGCAGCGCCCAGCGCAAGCGCGCCGACGTCGCCCATGAACACTTGTGCCGGGTAGGTGTTGAACCACAGGAAGCCCAGGCCGGCACCGATCAGCGCGCCGCAAAACACAATCAGCTCGCCCGAGCCCGGCACATAGGGGATCAGCAGGTATTCGGCGAACTTCACGTTACCTGACAGGTAGCAGAAGATGCCCAGCGCACCGCCGACCATCACTGTCGGCATGATTGCCAGGCCGTCGAGGCCATCGGTGAGGTTGACCGCGTTGCTCGAGCCGACGATGACGAAGTAAGTCAGCACCACGAAGCCGACGCCCAGCGGAATGGTGACATCCTTGATGAACGGCAGGATCAGGGTGGTCTCCACGCTGGTTGGCGCGGTCTTGTACAGGAACACTGCCGCCGCCAGGCCGAACACCGACTGCCAGAAATACTTCCAGCGGCTCGGCAGGCCACGCGAGTTCTTTTCGATCACCTTGCGGTAGTCATCGACCCAGCCGATGGCACCGAACGCCAGGGTGACGATCAGCACAACCCAGACGTAACGGTTGCTCAGGTCCGCCCACAGCAGGGTGCTGACGGCGATGGCCGACAGGATCAGCGCGCCACCCATGGTCGGGGTGCCGGACTTGGACAGGTGCGATTGCGGGCCGTCGTTACGCACGGCCTGGCCGATCTGGCGAATTTGCAGGGTACGGATCATCCACGGCCCCAGCCACAGCGCCAGGGACAACGCGGTCAGTACACCAAGAATCCCGCGCAGGGACAGGTACTGGAAGACCGCGAAGCCTTTGTGGAACTGTTGCAGATACTCGGCCAACAGCAGCAGCATTAATGTTTCTCCCCGCTGGCACCGCACAATGCCGCCACGACGTTTTCCATCGCAGCGCTGCGCGAGCCCTTGATCAAAATAGTGGTGTCGCTGGCGTGTTCGGCGCTAACTGCGTCGATCAGCTCAGCTTGAGTAGCGAAATGGCGGCCATTGGCGCCGAACGCCTTGACCGCGTGTGTCATGTTGGAACCCACTGCGTACAGGGCATCGACCTTGCCACGCGCGTAGTCACCCACCTGACGATGGCCTTCTTCCGCCCATTGCCCCAATTCGCCGATATCCCCAAGCACCAGGACGGTGCGTCCGGAAAAGCCGGCGAGTATATCAATGGCCGCGCACATGGAGGAGGGATTTGCGTTGTAACTGTCGTCGATCACCCGTACCCCGTTCGGCGCAATCTGTGCCACGGTACGGCCCTTGACCGGCTGCACTGCAGCCAGGCCGGCAGCAATACCGTTCAGGCTCAGACCAACGGCATGCGCAGCGGCGGCAGCGGCCAGGGCATTGCTGACGTTGTGCTCGCCCAGCACATTGAGTTGCACGTCTACTGTTTCACCCGCGCCATGCAGCTTGAACGACGGACAGCCACGTGCATCGCGACCGATGTCCGTGGCGTGGAAATCGGCCTTCGGGTTGCTGCGCGCGAAACTGACGACCTTGTGCGAGCCGGCACGCGCACTCCAGATGGCGAAGGCCTTGTCGTCCAGGTTGAGGATGGCAATGCCGCCCTCGCCCAGGCCTTCGAGAATCTCGCCCTTGGCTTCGACAATCTTCTCCGGGCCGCCGAACTCGCCAACGTGGGCGGTACCGGCGTTGTTGATGATGACCACCTGCGGCTGGGTCAGGCCCACGGTGTAGCGGATCTCACCGATGCGCGAGGCGCCCAGCTCGATCACTGCGGCGCTGTGCTCCGGGGCGATCTCCAGCAGTGTCAGCGGCGCACCGAGGTCGTTGTTCAAGTTGCCACGGGTAGCGTGCACCAGGCCACGGGTACGCAGGATGCTGGCGAGCATTTCCTTGACCGTGGTCTTGCCGCTGGAGCCGGTAATGGCCACCACCGGTTTGTCGAATGCGGCGCGGTTCAATGCACCGAGTTGGCCAAGGGCCAGGCGGCAATCGGCCACCAACAGCTGTGGCAGGTCTACATCGGCGACTTCACGCTCTACCAAGGCTGCGACCGCGCCTTTGGCTTTTACATCGGCCAGGTAGTCGTGACCATCGAAACGCGGACCGGCCAGGGCGACGAACAGTTGCCCGGCGCCGACACTGCGGCTGTCGATGCTGACACCGGTAAACGTGGCGTCGGCACCGATTTGTCGACCACTCAGTGCTGTGGTCAGCTGGCTGAGTGATAGTGGCTTAAGCATGTGGCGCCTCCCAGGCTGCAAGTGCCTTTTCGGCTTCGGTCAAATCGGAGAAGTCATGGCGCTCGCCATTGATCTCCTGGTAATCCTCGTGCCCCTTGCCAGCCAGCACGATCACGTCGTTGGCAGCAGCGGAGGCAATCAACTGCGCGATGGCCTCGCCACGACCGGCAACGAACTCGACCGAGACAGGCCGGGCGAAACCGGGACGGATGTCGTCGAAGATGCGCTGTGGGTCTTCGGTACGTGGGTTGTCATCGGTGACCAGTACGCGATCGGCCAGGCGCTCGGCCACTTCGGCCATCAGCGGGCGCTTGCCGCGATCACGGTCGCCGCCGCAGCCGAACAGGCACAGCAACTTACCGTGGGCGTGTGGGCGCAGCGCTTCGAGCACTTTTTCAAGGGCGTCCGGGGTGTGGGCGTAATCGACCACCACCAGCGGTTTGTCGCCGCCACCCAGGCGCTGCATACGGCCTACCGGACCGTGCAGTTGCGGGGTGACCTTGAGGATTTCGTCCAGTGCATAATCCAGTGCCAGCAGTGTCGCGACAGCGGCGAGCATGTTGCTCAGGTTGAAGCGCCCCAGCAGCTGACTGCGCAGGATACGCTCACCTTGTGCGGTAACGATCGTCGCGCGCACGCCATCGTCACTGAACGCGGCCTCGCGACAGAACAGCGAGGCATCTGGGTTTTCCAGGCTGTAGCTCAGCAGCCGGGTGTCGATATGGTCGACGCTCGGACGGCGGGCAAAGTCAGCGGCCAGGCGACGGCCAAAGGCGTCATCCAGGTTGACCACCTGGCAACGCAGGCTGGGCCAGGCGAACAGCTTGGCCTTGGCGGCCTCATAGGCCTCCATGCTGCCGTGGTAGTCGAGGTGGTCGCGGGACAGGTTGGTCATCACCGCGATGTCGAACTCCAATGCGGCGACTCGGCCTTGCTCCAGGGCGTGAGAGGAAACCTCCATGGCCACAGCCTTGGCGCCCTGCTTTTTCAAATCGTAAAGGGTCGACTGCACGGCAATCGGGTCGGGCGTGGTCAGACGGCCGCTCTGCAGCTCCCCGTAGAAGCCGGTACCCAGGGTGCCGATCAAGCCGCAGCGCTGGCCGAGCAGGTCGAGCGCCTGGGCCACCAATTGGGTAACGCTGGTCTTGCCGTTGGTCCCGGTCACACCGACCAGGTTCAGCTGGCGGCTGGGTTCGCCATAAAAACGCCCGGCGACATCCGACAGCTGTGCGATCAGGCCCTTGACCGGAATCAATGGCACTTCGGTCAGCGGCAGCACGGTGGCGCCCTGCTCTTCATAGGCCACGGCGGCGGCACCACGGGTCAAGGCATCGGCGATATGCTCGCGGCCATCGACCTTGGCACCCGGCACGGCCAGGAACAGGTCACCCGGGCGCACGTTGCGGCTGTCCAGGGTCAGTTCACGAATCAGCGGGTCACGGCTGGCGTGGGCGAAAAGTTTGCTTAATGGCATTGTCATCATCCACGCCCTCCCTTGGCGGCTGTTGCATTGACTTGCGATTGCACGGCAGGTGCCGCGGGTGCTGGTGGCGGCAGGTTGTCTGGCGGCACGTTCATCAGGCGCAGGGTGCCGGACATGACCTTGCTGAACACCGGCGCCGAGACCAGACCACCGAAGTAACCACCCTTGCCCGGCTCGTCGATGACCACGACGATGGCGTAGCGCGGGTCGCTCATCGGCCCGAAGCCGGCGAACAGCGAGCGGTAGGCGTTTTCGGTGTAACCCTTGGAGCCCACGGTGGCTTTACGCGCGGTGCCGGACTTGCCGGCCACGTGATAGAACGGCACCTGGGCACGGAACACACCACGCGGCGCTTCAATCACCTGCTGCAGCATGCCTTGAACGGTTTCGGCGGTTTCCTTCGGAATGGCCTGCACCGCTTCCGGGGCCTTGTCGACCTTGATGATCGACAGCGGCACCATCTTGCCGTCGTTGGCCAGCGCTGCGTAGGCATGCACCAGTTGCAAGGCAGTCACCGACAAGCCATAGCCATAGGACAGCGTCGCGGTCTCGGCCTTGCGCCACTCGCGGTGGTTGGGCAGGTTACCGACACGCTCGCCCGGGAAGCCAAGGCCGGTGTACTGACCCAGACCGACCTGGGACATGACCCGGTAGATGGCCTCGCCCCCGATGTCGAAGGCGATCTTGCTCATGCCGACGTTACTGGAGTTGATCAGGATGCCGGTCAGGTCGAGGATCGGGCCCTCGCTGCGCGACACGTCCTTGATGGTGTAGCGGCCGATCTGCAGGCTACCCGGGTACACCTCGACCTTGTCGGTCGGCTTCCAGCGGCCGCTCTGCAGCGCCGCGCTCATGGAAATCGGCTTGACCGTGGAACCCGGCTCGAACACATCGATGATCGCCCGGTTACGCATGGCCGCCGGGAACATGCTGCGGCGGTTGTTGGGGTTGTAGGTCGGCTGGTTGACCATGGCCAGGACCTCACCGGTCTTCACGTCCATGATCACCAGGCTGCCGGCCTTGGCGTCCTGCTCGGCAATGGCATTGCGCAGCTCGCGGGTAGCCAGGTACTGCAGGCGCAGGTCTATCGACAACGCCAAGGTCTTCCCGGCCTTGGCGTTCTTGGTTACCTGGATGTCCTTGATCAGCCTGCCGCGCCGGTCCTTGATCACCTGGCGCTTGCCTGGGACACCGGCCAGCCACTCGTCATAGGCCAGCTCCACCCCTTCACGACCGTGGTCGTCGAGGTCGGTAAAGCCGACCATGTGCGCGGTGACATCACCGGCCGGGTAGAAGCGGCGGAATTCTTCCAGGCCGTACACACCCGGCACTTTCAAGTCGAGCACGTGCTGGCCCTGCTCCGGGGTCAGGCCACGCACCAGGTAGATGAACTCTTTGTTGGCCTGCTGAGTCAGGCGTTCGATCAGCTGTTGCGGGTTTTGCCCCAGCGCGGCAGCCAGTTGCGGCCAGCGCTCCTTGGAGGCCTGCATTTCCTTGGGGTTGGCCCACAGGGTGGTAACCGGGGTACTCACGGCCAATGGCTCACCGTTGCGGTCGGTAATCAACCCACGGTGCGCCGGGATGGGAATGTGACGCAGGCTGCGCGCATCGCCCTGGCCCTTGAGGAAGTCACGGTCAACTACCTGCAGGTCGATGATGCGCCAGCAGATCGCACCGACCATGATTGCCAGCAAGCCGATCACCACGCGGAAGCGCCACGGGTAGAGTGCGCCTTCGAGCTTCATCATGGCGCCACCATCCGTACTTCGTCAGCCGACGGCACGCGCATTTTCAGCTGTTCGGAAGCCAGGTTCTCGATACGGCTGGCGGCGGTCCAGGTGCTCTGCTCCAGAATCAGCCGGCCCCATTCGGCCTGAGCCTTGTCGCGCTCGCTCAATTCACCGTACAGGGTATTGAGCAGCTGGCGGTTCCAGTGCGCGCTGTAGGACACGGCAATGGCCGAAACCAGCACGCCAACGAACAGCAGAAGCATCAGGAAGCTTCCGCCTGGCAAAGGCTTGGCGAACAGCCTGCTCACCGCAGTTTCTCCGCCACACGCATCACGGCGCTACGCGACCGCGGGTTGGCCTTGAGCTCGGCTTCGGAGGCGAACTGGGCCTTGCCGATGAGTTTGATTTTTGGCTCGAAGACCTTGTGCTGCACCGGCAGGTTGCGCGGCAGGTTGTCGGCCTCGCCTTTCACCAGCTTGCGCATGAACAGCTTGACGATACGGTCTTCCAACGAGTGGAAACTGATGACCGCCAGACGGCCCCCGACTTCGAGCGCATCGAGTGCGGCTTCAAGGCCAGCCTCAAGGTCGCCCAGCTCGTTGTTGACGTGAATGCGAAGCCCCTGGAAGGCACGGGTAGCCGGGTTTTTACCTTTTTCCCAAGCCGGGTTGGCCACCTTGAGCACTTCTGCCAGGTCGGCGGTACGGGTGAACGGCTGCTTTTCGCGGCGTTCGACCACGGCCCGCGCCATACGCCCAGCGAAACGCTCCTCGCCGTACTCCTTGAAGACGCGGGCGATTTCTTCTACTGGCGCAGTGGCGATGAACTCCGCGGCACTGATGCCCTGGCCCGGGTTCATACGCATGTCCAGCGGGCCATCATTGAGGAAGCTGAAGCCACGCTCGGGGTCATCCAGCTGCGGCGAAGACACGCCCAGGTCCAGCAGCACACCACTGACCTTCCCGTGCAGGCCGCGCTCGGCCACCTCAGCGCCCAGCTCGGCAAAGCTGCGCTGCACAATGACAAAGCGGCCGTCTTCGGCCGCCAGCGCTTGCCCCGTGGCAATCGCCTGTGGATCTTTGTCGAAGCCCAGCAGCCGCCCTTGCGGCCCGAGCTTGCTGAGTATCAGCCGGCTGTGTCCGCCACGGCCAAAGGTGCCGTCCAGATAGCAACCGTCGGCGCGCAGGGCCAATGCCTCGACAGCTTCGTCGAGCAGGACGGTAATGTGGTTGAAGCCGCTATCTATGGTCACAGGATCAGGTCACGCAATTCGTCGGGCATGGCGCCCGGTTGTTGAATAGCTGCAAGGTCGGCTGCCGAAACCGCGTTCCAGGCATCTTCATCCCACAGCTGGAATTTGTTCAGTTGCCCCACCAGCATCGCCTTCTTGTCGAGCTTGGCGTACTCACGCAGGCGGGGCGGCACCAGGAAACGACCACTGCCATCGAGCTCCAGGTCAACCGCATTACCAATCAGCAAGCGCTGCAGGCGGCGGTTTTCCTCACGCAACGATGGCAAGGCACGCAACTTGGCTTCTATCTGTTCCCACTCATCGAGGGGATAAACACACAAGCAGGGGTCTACGGCGTCGATGGTCACGATCAGCTGACCATTGCAACGCGAATCGAGCTCGTCACGGTACCGGCTCGGCATGGCGAGACGGCCCTTGGCATCGAGGCTGACGGCGTTGGCTCCGCGGAACACGGCTGCGATTCCCCACAATGTTAGCTTTTTTGTGCCAGAAAACCCACTTCATCCCACTTTCTGCCACTTGCGCACACTATAGGAATCCGTCCGCAGCACCGTCAAGGCGCGTTCATAAGGAAAAGCCTTACAGGACCGAGATTTAGCGCGATAAGGGAATGTGGAAGGACTGCCGAAGAGAAAAAAACACGTGAAAAATCAAACCCACTCAAGCGAATGGAGTTCAAAGTTAAAGTGATTTATCAAGAGTAAGATTTTTTCGGTATTACCAGAGAGGATCTGCTACCGAATCACGCAGGGAAGGAAAGGTGGAGAGTCGATCTGTAAGCCGGGTTTTGTCGAGGACAGTCATTCCTCTACGACGGCCATCACTGGACGCCTCTAGCAACCTACCCGGTTCCGACGCGGGCCACGCCTGATGGAACCCTATTTGGTCTTGCTCCGAGTGGGGTTTACCTAGCCACGCACTGTTGCCAGACGTGCGGTGCGCTCTTACCGCACCTTTTCACCCTTACCGGCACCGAAGTGCTTAGGCGGTTATTTTCTGTGGCACTTTCCGTAGGCTCGCGCCTCCCAGGCGTTACCTGGCACTCTGCCCTATGGAGCCCGGACTTTCCTCCCCCTGCTGTCCACACAACAAAGTTGCGGAACAAAAACAGGCAGCGACTGTCTGATCGACTCTCCGCCGCCAAGGTTACCGGCACGCGCGCACAAGAACAAGCAATACCGGTATTTATATCAAAGTGCCACTATTCGGCTTTCTGCTTTTCAAGGGCAAGTTGATACAACAGGTTCTTGCGCACACCGGTAATTTCCGCGGCAAGTGCCGCCGCCCGCTTCAGCGGCAACTCGGCCAACAGCAGGTCGAGCACACGCTGCGCCTCGGCGCTGATGGCCTGCTCGCCCTCCGGCGCACTCCAGCCGCCGACCAGCACCACGCATTCACCGCGCTGCTGGTTGCTATCACCAGCAACGAATGCACGTAGCTCCGCCAGCGGCAAACCCTTCAGGGTCTCGAAGGTTTTAGTCAATTCGCGCGCCAGCAACGCCGGGCGGTCGCCACCAAATACCGCTTCCATGTCCTCAAGGCACTCCAGGATCCGGTGCGGGGCCTCATAGAAAATCAGCGTACGTGGCTCTTCCTTTACTTGCTCCAGGCGTGCCCGACGCCCGGCCTGCTTGGCCGGCAGGAAGCCTTCGAAGATGAAGCGGTCCGACGGCAAGCCGGCTGCCGACAGCGCGGCGATCAAAGCACAGGCGCCCGGCACCGGCACCACGTTCACGCCCGCGGCCCGCGCCTGGCGCACCAGGTGGTAACCCGGATCGGAAATCAGCGGCGTGCCGGCATCGGAAACCAGCGCCACATGCTCACCCGCGAGCAGCTTGGTGAGAAAGCGCCCGCCCTCGTCGCGCTCGTTGTGCTCATGGCAGGCCGCCAACGGCGTATCGATGCCAAAGTGTTGCAGCAGGCGGATCGAATGACGGGTGTCTTCGGCGGCGATCAGGGCCACATCCGCCAGCACCTTCAGCGCCCGGGCGCTCATGTCGTCGAGATTGCCGATGGGGGTTGCCACCACATACAGCGTCCCCACCGTGGATTTCGAAGCCCCTGCCACATCAGTCACTGCGTACACCTGTCATTTGGATCAAAGGCGCCATTGTAGCCCGAGCGCCTGCAACAGGGCGCAAAGATCTTCGCCGGCGATCAGTAACAAGCCGCCTATAGTGAAGGATCGACACAGCAACATCGCGCCCCGGCCAGTGCTTGGGTACAATTGCCGGCCAACTTGATCGAGTAACAGGACCTTTACATGATCGCTTGCCTGCGGCTGCTCACAGCCCTCTGCCTCGCCGCCCTGCTGGCAGCCTGCGCCAGCTCGCCCTCATCCAGCCTGGGCGAACTGCCACGCACCCCGGACGCCAGCATCGAGCAACTGCTCGAAAAAGCCGCTTCCAGCAAGTCTGCTGAAGACGCGGCCCTGCTGCGCCTGAGCGCGGCCGACCTGGCCTACAAGCAGAAGGATTTCCCACGCGCCGCACGCATTCTCGAGCAGGTTCCGCTGGACACGCTCAAGCCGGCCCAGCAAGTGTTCGCCAGCACCCTCGCCGCCGAGCTGGCCATGAGCCGCAACCAGCCCAAAGCGGCCCTGGCTGCCCTGGCCCACCCCAGCCTGCAGCGCGTAGCTGAGCTGCCAAAGGAACAGCAAGCGCGCACCTACAACGTGCATGCCGCCGCCCTCGAAGCCGACGGCCAGGCCTTGGCGGCCGCACAACAGCGCGTGCTGCTGGCCCCGCTGCTCAGCGGCCAGGCCGCCAGCGCCAACAATGACGCCATCTGGGCCCTGGTTGCCTCACTGCCGGCAGAGCAACTGCAACAGCCAGCCAACGATCAGACCCTGGCCGGCTGGACCAGCCTGGCCTTCGCCGTGAAAAGTGCAGGCACCCTGGAACAGCAACAAGCGGCCATCGAGACCTGGGTCAAACAACACCCGGACCACCCTGCCGCCCAGCAACTGCCGCTGGCGCTGACCAAGCTCAAGGAACTGGCCAGCCAACCGCTGACCAAGGTCGCCCTGCTGCTGCCTCAGGAGGGCCCGCTGGCCGGTGTTGCCCGCGCCCTGCGTGACGGCTTCATGGCCGCTCACTTCCAGGCCCAGCAAGCCGGCCAACCGGCACCTGCCGTGCAGGTGTTCGACAGCTCGCGCATCGGCTCGCTCGATGACTTCTATCGCCAGGCCCAGGCCGCCGGCGTGCAACTGGTCATCGGCCCGCTGGAAAAGCCGCTGGTGAAGCAACTGGCCGCCAAACCGCAATTGCCGATCACTACCCTGGCCCTGAACTACGCCGACGCCGGCCAGAAAGCCCCGCCGCAACTGTTCCAGTTCGGCCTGGCTGCCGAAGACGAAGCCCGCGAAGTAGCCCGCCGCGCCCGCGCCGATGGCATGGTCCGCGCCGTGGCCCTGGTGCCGAGCGGTGAATGGGGCGACCGCGTACTGGCCGCCTTCCGTCAGGACTGGGAAGGCAATGGTGGCACCCTGCTCGCCGCCGAGCGCATCGCCCAGCCGGTCGCCCTGGCCCAGCAGATTGCCGACCTGTTCCAACTGCGCCAGAGCGAAGGCCGCGCCAAGAGCCTGCAAAGCACGGTAGGCGGCAGCATTGCCGCACAACCGTCGCGCCGCCAGGACATCGACTTCATTTTCCTCGCCTCGACCCCACAGCAGGCCCAGCAGATCAAGCCGACCCTGAACTTCCAGTACGCCGGTGACGTACCGGTCTACGCCACCTCGAACCTGTACAGCGCCAGCGGTGACGTCAACCAGTACAACGACATGAACGGCATCCGCTTCTGCGAAACGCCGTGGCTGCTCGACACCAGCAACAGCCTGCGCCAACAGGTCGTACAGCAGTGGCCACAGGCCGCTGGCAGCCTGGGCCGTCTGTATGCCATGGGCGTCGATGCCTACAGCCTGGCGCCACGCCTGGGCCAGCTGAAAGCACTGCCGGACAACCGCGTCCTGGGCCTTTCGGGCAGCCTGAGCATCAACGCCAACCAACGCGTCGAGCGCCAGCTGCCATGGGCCGAGTTTGCCGGCGGCCAGGTCAAGCGCCTGCCTGACACCCCGCGCTGATGCCTGCAGCATCGCCTACCCGTGCCGGGCAAGCAGCAGAGACCCAAGCCCTTGAGTACCTTCAGGGGCAAGGCCTGCAACTGCTGGCACGCAACTGGCGATGCAAAGGCGGTGAGCTTGATCTGGTCATGCTCGACGCCGATACAGTAGTATTCGTCGAAGTCCGCTACCGGTTGCACGCGGGCTTCGGAGGCGCCCTCGACAGTATCGATGGGCGCAAGCAGAAACGGCTGGTGCTTGCCGCCAGCCTGTTCCTGCAGAAGGAGCCCCACTGGGGCAACCACCCCTGCCGCTTCGACGTAGTCGCCCTGCAGGGCAGCCACCATGCAGGCAGACCGCTTCAATGGCTGAAAAACGCCTTCGAATGCTGAACCCACTTCGTTTTTTTTGCTCTATGTTTCGCGGGCTGGTCGTTGTTGCGCGTAGCAAAGGCCACCGCCCCACTTAAGGTCACCAGATGGACATGCAATCCCGAATTCGCCGGCTGTTTCAGGCCAGCATCGATACCAAGCAACAGGCAATGGACATCCTGGCACCGCACATCGAGCAGGCTAGCCTGGTCATGGTCAATGCGCTGCTCAACGAGGGCAAGATGCTCGCCTGTGGCAACGGCGGCTCGGCCGGCGATGCCCAGCACTTTTCTTCAGAGCTGCTCAACCGCTTCGAGCGCGAGCGCCCGAGCCTGCCGGCCATCGCGCTGACCACCGACAGCTCGACCCTGACCTCTATCGCCAACGACTACAGCTACAACGAAGTCTTTTCCAAGCAGATCCGCGCCCTGGGCCAGCCCGGCGACGTTCTGCTGGCGATCTCCACCAGCGGCAACTCGGCCAACGTCATTCAAGCGATCCAGGCCGCACATGACCGCGAAATGATTGTCGTAGCATTGACTGGTCGCGACGGCGGCGGCATGGCTTCGCTGCTGCTGCCCGAGGACGTGGAAATCCGCGTTCCTTCGACGGTTACCGCGCGCATCCAGGAAGTCCACCTGCTGGCGATCCACTGCCTGTGCGATCTGATCGACAGCCAACTGTTCGGGAGTGAAGAATGACCCCTATGCGCCTCGGCCTGATGGCCCTGACCCTGTGCCTGAGCGTCACCGGTTGCAGCTCGGTACTCACCTCTACCCGCAATTCGCCGATCGAGGACGATCGCGGTACGCGCACCATTGGCAGCAAGATCGACGACTCGCTGATCGAGACCAAGGCCGCCGTGAACATCTCCAAGGCCAACCCAGACCTGGACAAGGGCTCGCACATCGTTGTCAGCAGCTACAACGGCATTGTCCTGCTGGCCGGCCAGACCCCACGCGCCGACCTCAAGAGCCTGGCCGAGCAAACCGCCAGCCAGGTACAACGGGTCAAGAAAGTGCACAACGAGCTGCAGGTGATGCAGCCCTCCTCCATCCTGGCGCGCAACAACGACGCCTGGCTGACCACCAAGATCAAGACCCAGATGCTGACCGACAATGCGGTGCCAAGCTCGCGCATCAAGGTGATCACCGAAAACGGCATCGTCTACCTGCTTGGCCTGGTCACCCAGCAAGAGGCCAACTCGGCCACTGCCGTGGTGCAAGGCGTGTCGGGCGTGCAAAAGATCGTCAAGCTGTTCGAGTACATCGACTGACTCTCCGGCCTCTTCGCGGCTAAAGCCGCTCCTACAGGGGTACGCTACACCCTGTAGGAGCGGCTTTAGCCGCGAAGAGGCCGGCGCAGACAACACCCTCAAGAAACCCAGGAAACACCGCATGAAAAAGCTTCTGCTGCCCGCCCTGCTGATCGGCACCTTCGCCACCCTGGCCGGCTGCTCCACCCCAAGCCTGATCACCCTCAACGATGGCCGTGAAATTCAGGCTGTCGATGCACCAAAGTTCGACCGCGACGCCGGCTTCTACGAGTTCCAACAGCTCGACGGCAAGCGCACCCGCATCAACAAGGACCAGGTACGCACCATCAGCGACCTGTAACCCAGATTGGCGGTAAAGAAAAAGGCGATCCGGTTGGATCGCCTTTTTTGTTACTTGACCACTTTCAGGCTTGGCCGACCAGTCGGACGCGGCGGCTGGCCACCGCCCTCTGGCGGGCCATCGTCATCCGGCTGTACATCATCGTCTTCAAGGTCGTCGCCATCCATCAACGGGGACTCCAGCTCGAAGACCATACCCTGGCCATTTTCGCGAGCATAAATGCCCAGGATGGCGCCAACCGGCACGTACAACGAATGAGGCACGCCACCGAAGCGGCCATCGAAACTGACCGCTTCGTTGTCCATCTTCAGGCTCCGCACGGCACTTGGCGAGATATTCAAGACGATCTGGCCATCACTGGCGAAACCATCCGGCACCTGAACTTTCGGGAATTCGGCATTGACCAGCATATGGGGCGTGCAATCGTTGTCGACGATCCACTCGTACAGTGCTCGAACCAGATAGGGGCGACTGGAGTTCATCAACGGCTCCTTAAAGCTTGCGCATTTCACGTTCTACGGAGGACAGGCTCGCCTGGAAAGACTCGCGGGCGAACTGGCGCTCCATGTAATCAAGCAGCGGCTTGGCTTGCCGCGGCAACTCGATACCCAACACCGGCAGACGCCAGAGTATGGGCAATAGACAGCAATCGACCAGGCTTTGCTCATCACTCATGAAGCAGGCGAACTCGCTGAACAACGGCGAGACCCCGGTCAGGCTTTCACGCAAGGCCTTACGCGCATCGGCTCGGACAGCCTCTTTGCTGCGCGGGTCGAGGACGGTATCGGCCAGGGCACACCAGTCGCGCTGGATGCGGTGAATCAGCAAACGGCTGTTGCCGCGCGCAACCGGGTAGACCGGCATCAGCGGCGGGTGCGGGTAACGCTCTTCGAGGTATTCCATCACCACGGTCGACTCATACAACGCCAGGTCTCGGTCGACCAAAGTCGGCACGCTGCCGTAAGGGTTGACCTCGACCAGCTTGGGCGGCAGGCGAGCAGGGTCGACATCGATGACCTGCACGCTCACACCCTTCTCGGCCAGCACCAGGCGAACCCGATGAGAATAGTGATCAGCGGGATCGGAATAGCAGGCTAACCTGTTGGTTGCGCCCATGTAGCGGCTCCTCGCACGGGATGCTTGTGACACTGTAAATGAAAACGCGCCCGGGGCACCCTGGCAGTATTGCCAGGGCGCCACGGGCGCGTTCAACAACCAGAAACTACTGCGTGATCAGTGCACGTCCTTCCAGTATTCACGCTTGAGCAAGTAGGCGAATACGAAGAAGAAAGCCAGGTACAGCAACACGTAGGTACCGATGCGCTGGCTTTCCAGTTTGACCGGGTTGGCCGAATAGGCCAGGAAGGTCACCAGGTTCTTGACCTTCTCGTCGAACTGCTCAGTGGTCAGGGTACCGGATTTCGGCGTAATGGTCAGCTGGTCACAGGCTTCATGGGTTATCGGGCTGCCGGTCAACGGGTCGAATTGCTTCTTGCCATCGGTCACGGTCTGCACCTGCTTGCAGCCGATCACCTGGTTACCCTGCAGGCCAACCAACACGTTCGGCATGCCGACGTTCGGGAACACCTTGTTGTTCACCCCGTAAGGCCGCGACGGGTCCTCGTAGAAGCTGCGCAGATAGGTGTACAGCCAGTCGGTACCGCGCACCCGAGCCACCAGGGTCAGGTCGGGTGGCGCAGCGCCGAACCAAGTCTTGGCGTCGCTGGGCTTCATGCCGATCTGCATGTGGTCACCGATCTTGGCACCGGTGAACACCAGCTTCTCGAGCATCAGCTCGTGCGGAATGCCCAGGTCATCGGCCACTCGCTCGTAACGCTGGAACTTGGCACTGTGGCAACCCATGCAATAGTTGGCGAAGGTACGCGCACCGTCCTGCATGGCGGCCTTGTCGGTCAGGTCGATATCGGCCTTGTCCAGCTCCAGGCCGTGTTCGGCAGCGAAGGAAAAGGCAGGCATCACTGCCAGCAAAAATACTGCAATCAACTTTTTCATCAGCCAGTCACCCTTTCCGGAACCGGTTTGGTCTTCTCGAGCCTTGTGTAGAACGGCATCAGCAGGAAGTAGGCGAAGTACAGCACCGTGCATACCTGCGACAACAAGGTACGCCCAGGTGTCGGCGCCAGTACGCCCAGCACGCCGAGGATGACGAAGGCCACGCAGAACACCAGCAGGAAGACCTTGCTGATCCAGCCCTTGTAACGCATGGAACGCACCGGGCTACGGTCGAGCCAGGGCAGTACGAACAGCACGGCGATGGCCGCACCCATGGCAATGACACCCATCAGCTTGTCGGGCACCGCACGCAGGATCGCGTAGAAGGGTGTGAAGTACCACACCGGAGCGATGTGCTCAGGGGTCTTGAACGCGTTGGCCTGCTCGAAGTTCGGTTTTTCCAGGAAGTAACCGCCCATTTCCGGGAAGAAGAACACCACGGCGCAGAACACGAACAGGAACACCACCACCCCGACAATGTCTTTGACGGTGTAGTACGGGTGGAACGGAATGCCGTCCAGCGGAATGCCGTTTTCGTCCTTTTTCTTCTTGATGTCCACGCCATCAGGGTTGTTCGAACCCACTTCGTGCAGCGCAAGGATATGCAGCACCACCAGGCCGAGAATCACGATTGGCAGGGCAACCACGTGCAGGGCGAAGAAGCGGTTCAGGGTGATGCCCGAGATCAGGTAGTCACCACGGATCCACTGGGTGAGGTCGTCACCGATCACCGGGATGGCACCGAACAGCGAAATGATCACCTGGGCGCCCCAGTAAGACATCTGCCCCCACGGCAACAGGTAGCCCATGAACGCTTCAGCCATCAGCGCCAGGTAGATCAGCATGCCGAACAACCAGACCAGTTCGCGTGGCTTCTGGTAGGAGCCGTAGAGCAGGCCGCGGAACATGTGCAGGTAGACCACGATGAAGAACGCAGACGCACCGGTAGAGTGCAGGTAGCGCAGAATCCAGCCGTACTCCACATCACGCATGATGTACTCGACCGAGGCGAACGCCTCTTCCGCCGAGGGCGTGAAGCTCATGGTCAGCCACACGCCGGTAACGATCTGATTCACCAATACCAGCAATGCCAAGGAGCCGAAGAAATACAGGAAGTTGAAGTTCTTGGGCGCGTAATACTTGCTCAGGTGGTCTTCCCACATCTTGGTGGCGGGGAAGCGAGCATCAATCCAGTCCATGAACTTGCTCATCATGCGTTCTCCTGGTCGACGCCAATGACGATGATCTCGTCCGACTCGTAAGAGTGCGGTGGCACGGGCAGGTTGAGAGGCGCCGGCTGCGACTTGTAGACACGGCCAGCCAGGTCATAGTGGGAGCCGTGGCATGGGCAGAAGTAGCCACCTACCCATTTCGGGCCAAGGTCGGCGGGCGCGACTTCCGGGCGGAAGGTGGGCGAGCAACCCAGGTGCGTGCAGAGGCCCACGAGAATGAGGATTTCCGGCTTGATCGAGCGAACCTCGGGGTCGACGTAAGCCGGCTGGACCGAGGCCTTGGACTCTGGATCAGACAGATCGCCGGTGATTTTTTTCAGGTTACCGAGAATCTCCTCCGTTCGGCGCACGATGAATACGGGCTGGCCACGCCACTCGGCCACCATCTGCTGCCCGGCCTCGACCTTGGCAATATTGACCTTCACCGGTGCACCCGCGGCTTTCGCCTTGGCACTGGGAAACCATGACCCCACGAACGGTACCGCAGCCCCCACTGCTCCCGCTGCCCCGACCACGGATGTCGCGGCTACGAGGAAGCGGCGCCGGCCTGCGTTGACGCCGTCATTGCTCATTCAGTCCTCTCCCATCAGCTTGCTTGGCCTGTTGAACCAGGCTTGTACTTAGGTTGTGTCAATGGCACTAAAAATTGGCCGCCATGGTAAGAAACAAATCCACACACTGACAAGGTGATTACCCCGGCAAGGGTGACAACCCGCGCTTTGCTTGATCTGTGTCTATGCGACAAGCGGCCACTGACATGCTGACAGGTTAGTTCAAGCCAAAAAAAAAGCCCGGTTCCAAGGAACCGGGCTTTTTTCGACTGCCGAAGCGGTATTAACGCTTGGAGTACTGAGGACGCTTACGCGCTTTACGCAGACCCACTTTCTTACGCTCAACTTCACGAGCGTCGCGGGTGACGTAGCCAGCACGACGCAGAGCGCCACGCAGGGTTTCGTCGTATTCCATCAGAGCGCGGGTGATACCGTGACGGATCGCACCGGCTTGACCGCTGACACCACCACCGGAAACGGTGACGTAGATGTCGAACTTCTCAACGGTTTCGGTCAGCTCGAGTGGCTGGCGAACAACCATGCGAGCGGTTTCGCGACCGAAGAACACGTCCAGAGAACGGTTGTTGATGGAAATGTTACCAGTACCCGGACGCAGGAATACGCGAGCGGTTGCGGTCTTGCGACGGCCAGTGCCGTAATTTTGAGTCGCCGACATAATGAACTATCCCGTTAGATCTTCAGTTCTTGAGGCTGCTGAGCAGTGTGTGGGTGAGCAGCACCCGCGTACACTTTCAGCTTGCGGTACATGTCGCGACCCAGCGGGTTCTTAGGCAGCATGCCTTTGACCGCGGTTTCGATAACACGCTCAGGGGCCTTGGCGATCAACTTCTCGAAGTTGATTTCCTTGATACCGCCCGGGAAGCCGGAGTGGGAGTAGTACATTTTGTCGGAAGACTTGGCACCAGTCACACGAACCTGCTCGGCGTTGATAACGACGATGTAGTCGCCGGTGTCAACGTGAGGGGTGTATTCTGGTTTGTGTTTGCCACGCAGACGGGTAGCGATTTCGGTAGCCAGACGACCCAGGGTCTGGCCAGCGGCGTCGACTACGAACCACTCGCGCTTTACTGTTTCCGGTTTAGCAGTAAAAGTTTTCATTCTCTAAAGCCTCAGAGGCCGCCCAGCGAAAAATAGACGGCGAATCTTACTGGATAGTGCACAGCTTGCCAAGGGCAAGCGCGCAGCCGAACACAGACGCTTTTGGGGGCTCGGGTCGGGCACGCCAATGTTCGACGGGGTTCTTCCTGCGTGATGGTGCATCACTTCCGCCACGCGGAGAGGGGCTGAATTATCCAGATTGCGAGAAAAATTTCAACCTGCTTTGATAGGCTTCTATTGCCAAGGAGTGTCTAACCGATGGAATACCGTCAGCTCGGCCGTACCGACCTCAACGTCAGCGCCCTGTGCCTGGGCACCATGACCTGGGGCGAGCAGAACGTTGAAGCCGAGGCCTTCGAACAGATTGCCCGGGCCAAGAAAGCCGGGGTCAACTTCATCGACACCGCCGAAATGTACCCGGTGCCACCCCGCCCGGAAACCTACGCTGCCACCGAACGCATCATCGGCAACTGGTTCCGGGCCAACGGCGATCGCGATGACTGGGTCCTGGCCAGCAAGGTCGCAGGCCCCGGCAACGGGATCAGCCACATCCGCGACGGCCAGCTCAAGCACAACCGCCAGCACATCGTCGCGGCGCTGGACGAAAGCCTCAAGCGCCTGCAAACCGACCGTATCGACCTGTATCAGTTGCACTGGCCGGAGCGCAGCACCAACTTCTTCGGCAAGCTGGGCTACCAGCACCTGCCACAGGACCATTTCACCCCGCTGGAAGAAACCCTCGAAGTACTCGACGAGCAGGTGCACGCGGGCAAGATCCGCCACATTGGCCTGTCCAACGAAACGCCGTGGGGCACCATGAAGTTCCTGCAGTTGGCCGAAAGCCGTGGCTGGCCGCGGGCGGTGTCGATCCAGAACCCGTATAACCTGCTCAACCGCAGCTTCGAGGTAGGCCTGGCGGAAGTGGCCATCCGCGAGCAGTGCGGCCTGCTGGCCTATTCGCCGCTGGCCTTCGGCATGCTCTCGGGCAAGTACGAGAACGGCGCACGGCCGGGCAACGCACGCCTGACCCTGTTCAGCCGCTTTGCCCGTTATTCCAACCCGCAGACCGTGGCAGCCTGCAGCCGCTATGTGCAACTGGCCCGCGAGCACGGCCTGGACCCGGCGCAGATGGCCCTGGCGTTCGTCACCCGACAGCCGTTCGTGACCAGCAACATCATCGGTGCCACCAGCCTGCAACAGCTGGACAGCAACCTGGCGAGCCTTGAGCTGAACCTGAGCGATGAGTTGCTGGCGGCGATTGAAGCCATCCACCAGGAGCAGCCTAACCCGGCACCTTGAGCTGCAAAGCAGCCCCGCTGTTACATGGGGTAGACACAATCGCCAAAAAATAAGACGATCCAGCCGGTGATTGACCACTCTACCCTATAAGAACAATGACAATGATGTTTACCCAACCCTCCGCGTCGCTGCGGCGCGTCAGCATCCTGGCCATTGACAAGGTGTTTGCTTCGACCTTGATGCAGGCCAAGGACTTCTTCCACCTCGCCAGCCTGCGCTACAGCAAGCAGCTGGGCCTGGGTTTGCAGCCCATGTTCGAAATCCGCCTGGTGAGCCCCGACGGCCAACCTGTGGACAGCTTCAGCAATGTGC
The DNA here is from genome assembly GCF_039634505.1 of Pseudomonas sp. NY8896. NCBI lineage: Bacteria > Pseudomonadati > Pseudomonadota > Gammaproteobacteria > Pseudomonadales > Pseudomonadaceae > Pseudomonas > Pseudomonas sp. NY8896. The sequence continues at coordinate 924,629 of NZ_CP132350.1, read as the reverse complement.
AGCTACCGGTCGATGGCGGCCTGGACGACGCCGATGTGATCATTCTCCCGGCCTACTGGGATGACTTCGACAACCTCCTGCAACGTTACCCGCAGGTGCTGCCGTGGCTGCGTGAGCAGCACGCGCGTGGCGCGGTGCTGTGCGCCGAGGCCAGTGGCGTGTTCTGGCTGGCCGAGTCGGGCCTGCTCGACGGCAAGGAGGCCACCACCTACTGGCGCTTCTTCAGCAGCTTTGCCGAACGCTTCCCGAAGATCCGCCTGAACCAGGACAAGCACCTGACCGATGCCGACAATATCTATTGCGCCGGCGGTGCAACTTCAGCCTGCGACCTGTACATCTACCTGATCGAGCGCTTCTGCGGTGCCAATGTGGCCCGTGCGGTGTCACGCGACATTCTTTACGAAGTGCAACGCAACTACACCCCGGGGCGCATGGGCTTTGGCGGGCAAAAACTGCACCAGGACCTGATCATCCTGCAGATTCAGCACTGGCTGGAAGAGCACTTCGCCGACAAGTTCCGCTTCGAAGATGTGGCCCGCAACCACGGCATGAGCATCCGCAACTTCATGCGCCGGTTCCAGGGCGCAACGGGTGACAAGCCGCTGCACTACCTGCAACGGCTACGCATCGAGACAGCCAAGGGGTTGTTGTCGAGCACGCGCAAGAGCATCAAGACCATCAGCTACGAGGTCGGTTATGACGATGCCAGTTTCTTCGCGCGGCTGTTTCGCCAGCACACCGAGCTGTCACCAAACCAGTATCGGCAGCAGTTCATGCAAGAGGCTTGAGGCCAATGGGGCCGCTTTGCGGCCCCCAAATTTATGGCTTGTGCGCGCGCGACAGGAATTCGTGCGACTGCATCTCCAGCAACCGGCTCAGGGTACGCTGGAACTCGAAGCTCAGGCGCCCACCGGTATACAGGTCCTTTAGTTCCACCTCGGCCGAGATGATCAACTTGACGTTGCGGTCGTAGAACTCGTCCACCATGTTGATGAAGCGACGGGCGATGTCGTCGGTGGTAACGCCCATCTGCTCCACGTTGCTGAGCAACACGGCGTGGAAGATCTTGCCCAGTTCGATGTAGTCGTTCTGGCTGCGCGGCCCGTCGCACAGGGCGCGGAAGTCGAACCAGGCGACGTCGTCGCACGTACGCAGGGCATTGATCGGGCGGTTCTCGATCATCAGCACGTCGTTCTCGACCGCCTGGGTGCACTCAGGGGTCAGCGCCTTGAAGCTGGCACGCATGCTCTGATGCGCCGCATCATTGAGCGGGAAGTGGAACAGTTCGGCCTGTTCCAGATGACGCAGGCGGTAGTCGACGCCGCTATCCACGTTCACCACGTCGGTGTACTGCTTGATCATGGCGATGGCCGGCAGGAAGCGCGCACGTTGCAGGCCGTCTTTGTACAAGCCGTCCGGCACGATGTTGGAGGTGGCCACCAGCGATACGCCGTTCTTGAACAGTTCTTCCATCAGGGTGCCGAGGATCATGGCATCGGTAATGTCCGACACGAAGAATTCGTCGAAGCAGATGACCTTGGCTTCTTCGCTGAAGCGCTTGGCGATGATGGTCAGCGGGTTCTTCTCGCCCTTGAGGGTTTTCATTTCCTCGTGCACGCGCTTCATGAAGCGGTGGAAGTGCGTGCGCATCTTCTGCTTGAACGGCAGCGCTTCATAGAATGTATCGACCAGGTAGGTCTTGCCTCGCCCTACCCCACCCCAGAAGTACAGGCCCTTGACCGGGGTCTGCTCCTTCTTGCCGAACAACTTGCCGAACATGCCTGGCTTATTGTTCTGCGCCTGCACCAGGTCGTCGTACAGGCGCTGCAGGTGACGCACCGCAGTTTCCTGCGCCGCGTCATGGAAGAAGTCGGGACGTTTCAGATCTGCTTGATAGCGTTCTAAGGGAGTCATGATTCGTTAGCGAGGCAACAAAAAACGGGCCGTCACTGTAGCGACAGGCCCGCTTAATGGCAATCAGACTTGCGTCAATATGCCTCAGTCGTGCTGTGGTGCCAGGGCATCACGCAGGCTTTGAATGGCCACATCACGGGCTTCGGTGCTGTCAAACTGCGGCCCGTCGGCAACCTGCTCGCCATTCAGCCACAGGCCGAAGCTCAGGCCTTCAACCCGTACATCGGCCTCGCCACCCTGTTGCAGCTGCTTGCTCACGGCGCCGGCGCTCTTGCCGTCGGCAAAGCTGCGCGACAGCAGCAGTTGCTCGCCGTCAGCGGCCAGCAGGCGGAAGCGGAAGCTGCCATCTTCGTCACGGAAGCTGACAAAGCGCGCACTCTTGGCGGCTTTTTTCTTCACTTCGGCAGTGGCCTGCACGCCAGTACGGAACGAACGCAGGCCAACGGCTTCGCGCAGTTGCTCGAGGAACGGCGTGGCAATCTTGCGGGCCTTGGCGGCGCCGGCCAGCAGGATGTCTTCCAGGTCCGCCGGGCGGGCGATCAACTGGTGGTAGTACTCGCGTTTTTCGGCCAGTTGGCCATCCAGCAACTGGAACAGGCGCTGCTTGGCATCGCCCCAGCCCAGACCCTGCAGCAGCTCTTCACGGAAGCCGGCGCATTGCTCCGGCGTCGAGAAAGCCTGGTACAGGGTGAACAGGTGCGAGTTGTCCGGGTCTTTCGCTTCGCCTGGCGCGCGCGAGTCGGTGACGATGCGCGAAATGGCGTCCTTCATGTCCTTGGCGCTGGTGAACAACGGGATGGTGTTGTCATAGCTCTTGGACATCTTGCGCCCATCCAGGCCGGGCAGCGTGGCCACGCTTTCTTCGATCACCGCTTCTGGCAGGGCGAAGAAGTCCTGGCCCTGACCGAACAGGTGGTTGAAGCGTTGGCCGATGTCGCGGGCCATTTCCACGTGCTGGATCTGGTCACGGCCAACCGGCACCTTGTTGGCGTTGAACATCAGGATGTCGGCAGCCATCAGCACCGGGTAGCTGAACAGGCCCATGCTCACGCCGGCGTCCGGGTCTTCGCCGCTCTCGACGTTCTTGTCCACCGAGGCCTTGTAGGCATGGGCACGGTTCAGCAGGCCCTTGGCGGCAACGCAGGTCAGCAGCCAGGTCAGCTCGGGGATTTCCGGGATATCGGACTGGCGGTAGAAGGTCACCTTGTCTGGGTCCAGGCCACCGGCCAACCAAGTGGCGGCGATTTCCAGACGCGAACGTTGAATGCGCTGCGGGTCGTCGCACTTGATCAGGGCGTGGTAGTCGGCCAGGAAGTAGAACGAGTCGACACCGGGCTGCTGGCTGGCACGGATCGCCGGGCGGATGGCGCCGGCGTAGTTGCCCAGGTGCGGTGTGCCGGTGGTGGTGATACCGGTAAGAATGCGCGTGGTCATGGGTGTTCGCTTATTCAGGCTTGGCTCAGTTCGAAAGGCGCGGCAGCAGCAGATCCTTCAGATCGGTCAGCTTGCCATGGAAGAAGTGTCCGCATTCTGCCACTTTCAGCAGCTCATGGGGGCGCGACAAGCTGTCGGACCACTCGTAAACCAGCTGCGGCGCGACGACTTCGTCGGCGTCCGGTTGCACCACGGTGATCGGGCAACGCTGCGGCACCGGGAACTCGGTGGTCAGGCGCATGACGGCGGGGGCGATCATGAACAGATGCTGCAACTGCGTGCCTGCAGCTTCCAGGCGCCCAGCCAGGCTGGTGGCCACGAAACCACCGAACGAGAAGCCCATCAGCACAAGTGGCAGCTCGGGGTGTTTGGCACGCAGCCAGGCGGCAGCGGCCTCGGCATCGGCCACTTCGCCAGCGCCCATGTCATGGCTACCGGCGCTCTGGCCAACACCACGGTAGTTGAAACGCAGGGTCACATAGCCGGCATCACGTGCGGTGCGCTGCAGGGTCGAGACCACCTTGTTGAGCATGGTGCCGCCCTGGACCGGGTTGGGGTGGCAGATCAGCACCGCGCCACGGGCGTCGGCCACGTCCAGGTACAAGGCTTCCAGCTGGCCGCTGGGGCCATCGATGAACAAGGGGGTTTCGCGGACAAGCAAGGCACTACTCCGTGACCTCGGGAAGGGTCGATTCGTCTAGGTGAGGAATTCTGTTCTGATTTGCGATCGCTCGCGGTATACAGCGCAGGTCTGAGCCGTTAACGTAAAGCAAAGCCGTTTATAGAGGAAGGACTCGTGGAACTCTCGCTCCTTGTTTGGTTGTTGCCAACCCTGGCCCTGGTCATCGGTGTGGCGGTCGGTTTCATCGTTGCCCGCCTGCTGCCCAATGCGGCGCCGAGCAACACCCAGCGCCAACTGGATGATATCCAGAAGCGTTTCGACAGCTACCAGAACGAAGTGGTCACCCACTTCAACAGCACCGCCATGCTGGTCAAGAAACTGACCCAGAGCTACCAGGACGTACAGGATCACCTGGCCGAAGGCGCCAACAGCCTGGCCCTCGACGACGTCACCCGCCAGCGCCTGCTGGCTGCGCTGCATTCCGAAGCGCCGCAAGGCCCGCGTGACCGCCTGACCCCGCCGAAGGACACCGCCGAAGTGCCACGCGACTATGCGCCAAAAGCGCCGAACTCGCCGGGCATGCTCGACGAGAGCTACGGGCTCAAGCGCTGATCGGCTGAACATGAAAAAGGCCTCGCAAGAGGCCTTTTTTGTGGGCTGGTACAGGCTGCCTATTTGCAAGCCTGCAATGCCTGCTCGACATCCGCCAGCAGGTCTTCCACATCCTCCAGCCCCACCGACAACCGCACCAATCCTTCCGATATGCCGTGATGCGCCCGCTCCTGCGGCGTGTAACTGGAATGCGTCATGCTCGCCGGATGCTGCGCCAGCGATTCGGCATCACCCAAGCTCACCGCCCGTGCAAACAGCTGCAGCGCATTCATGAAGCGCCGCCCGGCGTCGATCCCCCCCTTGAGCTCGAAGGCAATCATCCCACCCGGCAAGCGCATCTGCCGCTGCGCCAGTTCGTATTGGGCGAACGACGGCAAACCTGGGTAGTGAATAAGTTCCACCTGCGGCTGCCGCGCGAGGAACTGCGCCACCTGCAAGGCGTTGGCGCAATGGCGGTCCATGCGCAGGGCCAAGGTCTTGATACCGCGCATCAGCAGCGACGCGTCATGCGGCGACAGCACCGCCCCGGTCATGTCCTTCAGCCCCTCCAGGCGAATGCGGTCGACCAGCGCCTTACGCCCCACCACCAGGCCCGCCGTGATATCACCATGGCCACTGAGGTACTTGGTCGCCGAATGCACCACCAGGTCCGCCCCAAGCTCCAGCGGCCGCTGCAGGTACGGCGTGCAATAGGTGTTGTCGACCACCACAAGTACATCACGCCCTCGTACTGCCTCGACGACCGCCGCTATATCCACCAGTTGCATGTTGGGGTTGGCCGGCGTTTCGAAGTAGATCATCCGTGTTTTGCTGTTGATCGCCGCTTTCAGGGCCTTGGCATCATTGAGGTCGACATGGTGGATCTTTACCCCGAACTCGCCAATGCCGTGATGCAGGAAAGCGAACGTGCAGCCATACAAAGTACGCCCGACAATCAGTTCATCGCCAGGCCGCAGCAAGGTCCAGATGGTCGAAGTGATCGCGCCCATCCCCGACGCCAGCGCCAGCCCCGCCTCACCGCCCTCCAACGAAGCCATGCGTTGCTCGAGCAAGGCCAGGGTGGGGTTGGAGATGCGGCTGTAAAAGTGGCCCGCCTCCTCCCCGGCGAAGCAGGCTGCGCCGTACTCAACGGTGGGAAAGGCATAGGTAGCGGTCTGGTACACCGGTGGCACCAGGGCACCACCGTGGGAAAGCGGGTCGTAGCCATGGTGAATGGCCCGTGTGGAAAAACCGGTGTTGTTATGGGAGTCGCGCATGGCAACAGCCTCTTGTGGTTTGTTATAAGCTTATGCCACCGGGCTGCCCGATTTTTTCCAAATTGGCCCACGCATACGCGTGCTTGCTGGAACGAAAACAATAATCAACGGACCAGGAGGGCAAAATATGCCTTCAAGCCTCGATCGCACCGACCGCGCCCTGCTGGCTGCGTTGCAGGACAACGCCCGCCTCACCATCGCCGAGCTCGCCGACCAGGTGGCGCTGACCACCTCGCCCTGCTGGCGACGGGTCAAGCTGCTGGAAGACAACGGCTACATCACCGGCTACCAGGCCATCCTCTCGCCCAAGTCGCTGGGGTTTGGCGTGACGGCGTTCGTCAGCATCATGATGGACTCGCACACCAAGGACATGGCGCTGGCGTTCGAGCAGCGACTGATGGAAATTCCCGAGATCGTCGCCTGCCACAACATCTCAGGGCGCTATGACTTTTTGCTGGAAATTCTGGCGCGGGACCTGGAGTCGTTTGGCGAATTCACCCGGGAAGTGCTGCAACGGCTGCCGGGGGTGAAGGAGATCTATTCGAGTTTTTCCTACAAGGCGGTGAAGGAGAAAAGGGTAATACCTGTGTCGGAAAAACACATCTAAGACAGATCTTCCCAATCAGCAGGAACGTTCCTACTGACACGCAGTCCGTCTCTGACATACATAAAACTCGTCTCCGGGCACACTTTCCATGCCTCTTATTCCAGGGACGACTCCATGGCCAGCCATCTTCCAGAGTTCATCATCCAGAAACTCGCAGGTCGAACATTCCACAGCTTCGACCATTTTTCCCAGTCCTTCTGGCTGGCGATCGCAGAGGACCCAATCTACAGCCAGCAATTCATCCCCGCCCAGCTCAACCGCCTCAAGAAAGGCTGGCCCCCTCGCGCGCCATTCCATGAGACGGCAAAGGGGCTGCGCTCCTATCAGCTATGCCACCTGAACCCGCCCGAGTGGGGTGGGCTGATGTACGACGCTGAAAACCTGCGAATCATGAGCGCGATGCAGTACACGCTTTCATCGGAGGCGCCCTGGTGATAAGCCTGAAGCAGGACCTGGCAGACTATTCATACAGTGAGTTCCGCTCGATAGTAGACGCGCTAATTCAGGCGACAGGCTCCCGGGAATGGCAGGAAAGACTGCTGGAGCATTTTATCGAGCTGGTTGCGCACCCCGATGGTTCTGACCTGATCTATTACACCGGGGATAAACCGGAAGACTGCACTGGGCAGGTAATGACTCGCATCGTGGCATGGAGAGCGTCGAAGGGCCTTTCAGTGTTCAGGGACTGACAGCGGGCGCAGCATTGGGTGATGATCGCCTCACAAGCCGGTATTGCACACAAAAAACCCCGCCGAAGCGGGGTTTTCCTTGCAGCCTAGCGCTTAGATCGCGCCACGCTGACGCAGCACGTCCAGCACCAGCTTCACACCTTCGTCCACGCTGGTGGACTGGGTGTCGATCACAAGGTCAGCATCCAGCGGCACATCGAACGGGAAGCTTTCGCCCGGGATGTTGTCGCCGCCGGCGGCGTACAGGCCTTGCGGGTCACGCTCGCGGCAAGCCAGCGGCGAAGCCTGGACGTAAACAGTCACCAGGCGGTCCTTGCCGATCAGCGCCTTGGCCTGTTCGCGGCCTTCGGCATCCGGGGCCACGAACGCAGCCAGGGTCAGCAGGCCGGCCTCGTTGAACTGGCGCGCCACATGGGCGGCGCGGCGCCAGTTTTCGGTGCGACCGGCGCGGTCTTGCGGCAGGCCCTTGTTCAGGTCGTGGCGCAGGTTCTGGCCGTCGAGCACGTACACCGCACGGCCCATGTCGAACAGCTTGCGCTCCACGGCATAGGCCAGGGTGCTCTTGCCAGCGCCGGACAGGCCGCTGAACAGCACGGTGGCTGGCTGCTGGCCGAAGCGCAGGGCGCGCTCTTCGGTCGACACGTGGGCCTGCTTGCCATGCTGGCCGGTGCTGCCGTGTGGCAGAACGGGCGGAGCGATGATCATGCCGGCGCCAACGGTGCCGTTGGTCAGGCGGTCGATGACAATGAACGCACCGGTGGTGCGGTTGCTGTCGTAGCCGTCCAGGGCGATCGAGGCGTCCAGTGCAACCTTCACGCGGCCGATCTCGTTCAGCTGCAGTGCGCTGGCAGCGCCCTGCTCCAGGGTGTTCACATCGACCTTGTGGGTGATGCTGGCAATCGAGCCCGGCACATAGCTGGTGGCGCGCTTGATGTCGTACTTCTTGCCCGGGAGCATCGGCTCTTCGGCCATCCACACCAGCATGGCGTCGAACTGGTCGGTCACCGGCGGTACGTTGTCGGCATGTACCAGCAGGTCGCCACGGGAGATGTCGATCTCGTCTTCCATGGTCAGGGTCACTGCCTGGCCTGGGCCGGCGTTTTCCAGCTCACCTTCGTAGGTGACAATGGACTTGACGCGGCTGCTCTTGCCCGACGGCAGCACGACGATTTCGTCGCCCTTGTGCACCACGCCGCTGGCGATGGTGCCGGCGAAGCCACGGAAGTTCAGGTTCGGGCGGTTCACGTACTGCACCGGGAAACGCAGGTCGGTGAAGTTGCGGTCGGCCGACACTTCGACGGTTTCGAGGATTTCCATCAGCGTCGGACCGGCATACCACGGCGAACGCTCGCTGTGGTTGACCACGTTGTCACCCTTGAGCGCCGACATCGGCACGAAGTGCAGGCTGCTCGGGGTCAGGTTGATGGCTTCGGCGAACTGCAGGTAGTCGGCCTTGATCGACTCGAAGACGTCTTGGTCGAAGCCCTTGAGGTCCATCTTGTTGACCGCGACCACGATGTGCTTGATGCCCAGCAACGAGGCGATGTAGCTGTGGCGGCGGGTCTGGGTCTGCACGCCGTAGCGGGCATCGACCAGGATGATCGCCAGGTCGCAGGTGGATGCACCGGTGGCCATGTTGCGGGTGTACTGCTCGTGGCCCGGGGTGTCGGCAATGATGAACTTGCGCTTGGCGGTGGAGAAGTAGCGGTAGGCAACATCGATGGTGATGCCCTGCTCACGCTCGGCCTGCAGGCCGTCTACCAGCAGTGCCAGGTCGACTTCTTCGCCGGTGGTACCGACTTTTTTCGAATCACGGGTGATGGCCTCGAGGTGGTCCTCGTAGATCATCTTCGAATCGTGCAGCAGGCGCCCGATCAGGGTGCTCTTGCCGTCATCCACGTTGCCGCAGGTGAGGAAACGCAGCAGTTCTTTGCGCTCGTGCTGAGCCAGATAAGCGAGGATGTCTTCGCTGATCAAATCGGATTGGTGCGACATGGAGTAACCCTGAAAATTAGAAGTAGCCCTGACGTTTTTTGTCTTCCATGGAACCGGCGCCATCGTGGTCGATGACTCGGCCCTGGCGCTCGGAAGTGCGCGTCAGGAGCATTTCCTGAATGATGTCGGTGAGCGTTTCGGCTTCCGACTCGACAGCGCCCGTCAGCGGGTAGCAGCCAAGGGTACGGAAACGCACCTTCTTCTTGACGATGCGGGCTTTCTCTTCCTCGGAGAGGTGCTCGAGAATGCGCTCGTCGTCGATCATGATCAGGGTGCCGTTCTTCTCGATGACTTCACGCTCGGCGGCGAAGTACAGCGGCACGATCGGGATGCCTTCGAGGTAGATGTACTGCCAGATGTCCAGCTCGGTCCAGTTCGACAGCGGGAAGACGCGGATCGACTCGCCCTTGTTGACCTTGCCGTTGTACACGTTCCACAGCTCTGGGCGCTGGTTTTTCGGGTCCCAACGGTGCTTGCTGTCACGGAACGAATACACGCGTTCCTTGGCCCGCGACTTCTCTTCGTCGCGGCGCGCGCCACCGAAAGCGGCGTCGAAACCATGCTTGTCCAACGCCTGCTTCAGGCCCTGGGTCTTCATGATGTCGGTGTGCTTGGAGCTGCCATGGGTGAACGGGTTGATGCCCTGCGCCACACCCTCGGGGTTGACGTGGGTGATCAGTTCCAGGCCCATTTCCTCGACCATCTTGTCGCGGAAGCTGTACATCTCCTGGAATTTCCACTGGGTGTCGACGTGCATCACCGGGAACGGCAGCTTGCCCGGGAAGAAGGCCTTGCGCGCCAGGTGCAGCATCACGGCGGAATCCTTGCCGATCGAGTACAGCATCACCGGGTTGTCGAACTCGGCGGCCACCTCGCGGATGATATGGATGCTTTCCGCCTCCAGCTGTTTCAAGTGCGTCAGTTTGTCGACCATGGCTACTCACGAAAAACGATCTTATGGACGGCCTGCGGGCCGTGTTCGAGCGAGCCACTTTATCACAGCGGCTGCTTCTATTTAGGCGGCGGGCTAGATCGAAAAGGTCTAACGATATGACTGGGGGTTTGGCTGATATTGGGGCCGCGTTGCGGCCCTTTGGGAGCAGGCGAGCCCGCGCAGAGGGCAGCACTGATTTCAGATGGGGTTCGGGCAATCGATGAACAGGTGCTCCACGGCAAACCGCCGCGCCAGGTAATCGCCCAGCGCCTGCACGCCATAGCGCTCGGTGGCATGGTGCCCGGCCGCAATGAAGCTGACCCCATTCTCGCGGGCACTGTGGTAAGTCTGCTCCGACGCCTCGCCTGTGAGGTACAGGTCCACCCCGGCCGCAATCGCCGTGTCGATGTAACCCTGCCCGCCACCGGTGCACCAGCCGACCCGACGGATCATCTCGTCGCCTTCGACCAGCAACGGCTCACGCCCCAGCACGTCCTGCACCCGCCTTGCAAAATCACGCGCGGTCACGGGCTCGGCCAGCGAACCGACCAACCCGACCACTTTGGGGTTCTCCGGGTCCAGCGGCCCTTCGACGGTGATGTCCAGTTGCCGCGCCAGTTGCACGTTGTTACCTACCTCCGGGTGCACGTCCAGCGGCAGGTGAAACGCCAGCAGGCTGATATCGTTGTTCAGCAAGGTTTTCAGGCGACGCTGGCGAATACCGGTGATGCATGGGTTTTCACCTTTCCAGAAGTAACCATGGTGCACCAGCACCAGGTCGGCCCCGGCCTCGACCGCTGCGTCCAGTAACGCCTGGCTGGCGGTAACGCCACTGACGATGCGGCTGACCTGTGGCCGGCCTTCGACCTGCAGGCCATTGGGGCAATAATCCTGGATCTTCGCGCTACCCAGGTAACGCTCGGCTTCTTCGACCAGGGTGTTTAGAGCGACGGCCATGAAAATCTCCTCGAAAACTGCGCTTTTCCCAGGCACAACGCCTAGCGAACGCCCGTATAATGCCGGCCATTATGGGCCGTCGCCGGCACTGGGGGAACCGGTGTATCATCGCGCGCGCTCATGCCCCACTGCGCGGCCGCTGGCCCCCGCTCTTTCCAGGATTCGTTCATGTTCAAGGCTTTGCGTTACTTTGGCTGGCCCCTGCTTACCGGCGTACTGATCGCCATGCTGATCATCCAGCGTTTCCCGGAATGGGTCGGCCTGCCCAGCCAGGACGTCAACCTGCAGCAAGCACCGCAGACCACGCGGATCATGCAAGGCCCGGTGTCGTACGCCGACGCCGTGACATTGGCCGCCCCGGCTGTGGTCAACCTGTACACCACCAAGGTGGTGAACAAAAGCGCTCACCCGCTCTTCGAAGACCCGCAGTTCCGCCGCTTTTTCGGCGACAACCTGCCCAAGCAGCGCCGCTGGGAATCAAGCCTGGGCTCGGCGGTGATCATGAGCCCCGAGGGCTACCTGCTGACCAACAACCACGTCACCAGCGGCGCCGACCAGATCGTCGTTGCGCTGAAGGATGGCCGCGAAACCTTGGCCCGCGTGATCGGCAGCGACCCGGAAACCGACCTGGCGGTGCTCAAGATCGACCTGAAGAATCTGCCGGCAATCACCATCGGCCGTTCCGACAACATCCATATCGGCGACGTGTCGCTGGCCATCGGCAACCCGTTTGGCGTCGGCCAGACCGTGACCATGGGCATCATCAGCGCCACCGGCCGCAACCAGCTGGGCCTGAACAACTACGAAGACTTCATCCAGACCGACGCGGCGATCAACCCCGGCAATTCGGGTGGCGCGCTGGTGGATGCCAATGGCAACCTGGTCGGCATCAACACGGCAATCTTTTCCAAGTCCGGCGGCTCGCAAGGCATCGGTTTTGCCATCCCGGTAAAACTGGCACTGGAGGTGATGAAGTCGATCGTCGAGCATGGCCAGGTGATTCGTGGCTGGCTGGGTATCGAAGTGCAGCCGCTGAGCCAGGAGCTGGCCGAGTCGTTCGGCATGAAGGACCGCCCAGGCATCGTGGTGGCGGGTATCTTCCGCGAAGGGCCGGCGGCCAAGGCCGGGCTGCAGCTGGGTGACGTGATCCTGAGCATCAACGGCGAGCCGGCCGGTGACGGGCGCAAGTCGATGAACCAGGTGGCGCGGATCAAGCCCAATGAGAAGATCACCATCGAGGTGATGCGCAATGGGCAGCAATTGAAGCTGGTTGCCGAGGTGGGGCTGCGGCCGCCGCCGGCGCCGGCTGCCAACCCGGAAGAGAAATAAAAATGGGGCCGCTTTGCGGCCCCAACTGCATCAGTGCAGGATCTGGCTGAGGAACAACTTGGTCCGATCACTGCGCGGCCGGTCGAAGAAGTCATCCGGCGCGGCTTGCTCCACAATCTCCCCCTTGTCCATGAAGATCACCCGGTTCGCCACAGTCCGGGCAAAGCCCATTTCGTGGGTTACGCAAAGCATGGTCATGCCATCTTCGGCCAGGCCCACCATGGTATCGAGCACTTCCTTGACCATTTCCGGGTCCAGCGCCGAGGTCGGTTCATCGAACAGCATGATCTTGGGTTTCATGCACAGCGCACGGGCAATCGCCACACGCTGCTGCTGGCCACCCGACAACTGCCCTGGGTACTTGTGCGCCTGCTCCGGAATACGCACCCGCTCCAGGTAATGCATGGCAATTTCCTCGGCCTTGCGCCGTGGCATCTTGCGCACCCACATCGGCGCCAGGGTGCAGTTTTCCAGAATGCTCAGGTGCGGGAACAGGTTGAAGTGCTGGAACACCATGCCCACTTCACGGCGGATAGCCTCGATCTGCTTGAGGTCGTTGGTCAGCTCCACCCCGTCGACCACGATACGCCCCTGCTGATGCTCTTCCAGGCGGTTGAGGCAGCGGATGGTGGTGGACTTGCCCGAGCCGGACGGCCCGCACAGCACGATGCGCTCGCCCTGGCGCACATTCAGGTTGATGTCCTTGAGCACATGGAACTGGCCGTACCACTTGTTCACACCCTGCATCTGGATGATGCCTTCGGGGCCAGCAGGCTGCTTGATCGCTTCACTCATTTCGAAACTCCTAACGCTTGTGGCCAGTGTCCAGCTTGCGCTCCAGATGCATGGAGTAGCGGGACATACCGAAACAGAAAACCCAGAACACCAGGGCGGCGAACACATAGCCCTCGGTGGCCATGCCCAGCCAGGCCGGGTCAGCGGCGGCTTGCTTGACGCTGTTCAGCAGGTCGAACAGGCCGATGATGATCACCAGGCTGGTGTCCTTGAACAGGGCGATGAAGGTGTTGACGATGCCGGGGATCACCAGCTTGAGTGCCTGCGGCAGGATCACCAGGCCCATCGAGCGCCAGTAGCCCAGGCCCATGGCCGCAGCGGCTTCGTACTGGCCCTTGGGGATGGCCTGCAGGCCACCGCGCACCACCTCGGCGATGTACGCCGACTGGAACAGGATCACGCCGATCATCGCCCGCAGCAGCTTGTCGAAGCTCATGCCTTCAGGCAGGAACAACGGCAGCATCACCGAGGACATGAACAGCACGGTGATCAGCGGTACGCCGCGCCAGAACTCGATGAAGGTCACGCACACCACCTTCACGGCTGGCATCCGCGAACGCCGGCCCAGGGCCAGCAGGATGCCCAGCGGCAAGGCACCGACGATACCCACGGTGGCGATCACCAGGGTCAGCATCAGCCCGCCCCATTGGCTGGTCGGCACGCTATCCAGGCCCAGGTAGCCCCCGTGCAGCAGGGTGTAGGCCAAAACCGGGTACAGCACCAGGAAGCCCAGGCCATAGAAGGCCTTGCGCGGGAAGCGCTTGATGAACAGCGGGGCGGCACCGAGCACGGCAAGCCACACGGTCAGGTCCACGCGCCAGCGCAGCTCCGCCGGGTAGTAGCCGTACATGAACTGGCCGAAGCGCTGCTGCACGAACACCCAGCAGGCGCCCTCCTTGGTGCAGTCGGCGCGGGTGGTGCCGACCCAGTTGGCGTCGATCAACGCCCACTGCAGCAACGGCGGCACGATCAGCCACACCAGGTACAGGGCAAACAGGGTCAACAACGTGTTGAGCCAGCTGGAGAACAGATTGGCACGCATCCATGCGAGCACGCCGACGGTTTTCACCGGTGGCGGCATATCGGGTTTGAAAACATGGGCATTCACGGGCGTATCCTCACCGCTCGATCAGCGCAATGCGCTTGTTGTACCAGTTCATCAGCAGCGAAATGCTGATGCTGATGGCGAGATAGACACTCATGGTGATGGCGATCACCTCGATGGCCTGGCCGGTCTGGTTGAGCACGGTACCGGCGAACAGTGAGACCATTTCCGGGTAGCCGATACCGGCCGCCAGCGACGAGTTCTTCGCAAGGTTCAGGTACTGGCTGGTCAGCGGCGGAATGATCACCCGCAGTGCCTGGGGGATGATCACCTTGCGCAGGGTCGGGCCCTCGCGCAGGCCGAGCGAACGGGCGGCTTCGGTCTGGCCATGGCTGACCGAACGGATGCCGGAACGCACGATTTCAGCGATGAAAGCTGCCGTATAAATAGTCAGCGCCAAGGTCAGCGCCAGCAGTTCGGGGATCAATACCCAGCCACCGACGAAGTTGAAGCCCTTCAGCTGCGGTACTTCCCAGGTCACCGGGCTGCCGAACAACAGCACGCTCAAGCCCGGGATGGCGATCAACAGCGCCAGCCCTGCCCAGAACTTGTGGAACGGCACGCCAGTCTCGTCAAAGCGTTTGTTGGCCATGCGCACCATCACGGCAATGGCCGCGATTGCCACCACCACGGCCACTGCAAACGGCCAGAAACCATCGGCCATGGAGGCGCCCGGCATGTTCAGGCCACGGTTGCTGATGAAGAACATATCGTCGATGTTGATGCTGCCCCGTGGGCCTGGCAGGGTCAGGAACACGGCGAAATACCAGAACAGGATCTGCAACAGCGGCGGGATATTGCGGAAGGTTTCCACATACACGGTCGCCAGCTTGTTGATCATCCAGTTTGGCGACAGCCGCGCCACACCGATGATGAAGCCCAGGATCGTCGCCAGGATGACACCGATGAAGGTCACCAGCAGGGTATTGAGCAGGCCGATGACGAACACCCGCGCATAGCTGTCGGATTCCACGTAGGGGATCAGGTGCTGGGCGATGCCGAAGCCGGCACTGCGGTCCAGAAAGTCGAAGCCCGACGTGATGCCTCGGTGCTGCAGGTTGGTTTGCGTGTTGTGGAACAGGTACCAGCCCAGACCGACCACGAAGACGATCGTGAGAATCTGGAACAGCCACGCGCGCACACGCGGATCGTTAAGGGACAAGCCCTTGGGTGCGCCGATTTGATTTTGCATGAAGTGCCCCGGACAGTAGGGATTCGAACAGCCTGCGGCGGCGGGATGCCGCCGCAGGGTGCAACCATCAGCGCACAGGTGGCGCGTACTGGATGCCGCCGTTGTTCCACAGGGCGTTCATGCCACGGTCGATCTTCAGGTCGGTGCTCTGGCCCAGGTTCTTCTCGAAGACTTCGCCGTAGTTGCCGACTTGCTTGACGATCTGCACTACCCAGTCTTTGGGCAGTTTGAGGTCCTTGCCGTACTCGCCATCCCCACCCAGCAGGCGGGCGACGTCCGGGTTCTTGGTGGCCTTGGCCTCAGCTTCGACGTTCTTCGAGGTGATGCCCGCCTCTTCGGCGTTGAGCATGGCGAACAGGGTCCATTTGACGATGCTGAACCACTCCTCGTCGCCCTTGCGCACTACCGGGCCCAGTGGCTCCTTGGAGATGGTTTCCGGCAGCACCACGTAGTCGGTCGGCGCGGCCAGCTTGGAGCGCTGGGCGAACAGCTGCGACTTGTCCGAAGTCAGCACGTCGCAACGGCCGGACTCCAGCGACTTGGCGCTTTCGTCGGACGTGTCGAAGGTGATCGGGGTGTACTTCAGGTTATTGGCGCGGAAGAAGTCCGATACGTTCAGCTCGGTGGTGGTACCGGCCTGGATGCAGATGGTCGCGCCATCGAGCTCCTTGGCGCTGGAAACACCCAGCTTCTTGTTGACCAGGAAGCCGACGCCGTCATAGTAGGTGACACCGGCGAACACCAGGCCCATGCCCGCATCGCGCGAGCTGGTCCAGGTGGTGTTGCGCGACAGCACGTCGACTTCGCCCGATTGCAGGGCGGTGAAGCGTTCCTTGGCGTTGAGCTGGCTGAACTTGACCTTGGTGGCATCGCCAAACACGGCGGCGGCCACGGCACGGCAGACATCGGCGTCGATACCGACGATCTTGCCCTGTGCATCAGGTACCGAGAAGCCTGGAAGACCGTCGCTCACGCCACACTGGA
This sequence comes from Pseudomonas sp. NY8896, assembly GCF_039634505.1. NCBI lineage: Bacteria > Pseudomonadati > Pseudomonadota > Gammaproteobacteria > Pseudomonadales > Pseudomonadaceae > Pseudomonas > Pseudomonas sp. NY8896. The sequence goes on along the minus strand of NZ_CP132350.1, from coordinate 908,204 downwards.
CGAAGCCCTTTTTCTTTACCGCATCGAGGGTGGCGCCGGCCTGGGCATTGCTCACGGCGCCCAGCGCGGCGGCAGCGGTCAGGACTGCCAGGGTGGTTTTCAACATCTTCATTCACAACCTCCAAATCGCTCTTGTTGTATCGAGCCGGAATTGCACCGCACCCTTTTGAGGCGTATCCGACCCGTATTGGCTTGTTATTGGGTCAATTGGCGCAATGGACTGTTCTGTGACAGCCTTCGCGTGCAAAGGGTGTTACCGTCACGGCTTGCCCTTTGCATCACAGGTTGAATTGCAAAGGGCGTACCAGATTCTTTGGCTGTAGCGTTTAAGCGCTCGTCAAGTAGGGAAAGTTGTATCGTTGCGACATTCTTTTTCCGACAATCATTTCCCGTGCCTTCTTTTCACGCACGCCATAACAAGACACGCACATTTTCGGAGCAGTCATGACCAACCCGCTGATTCTCGAACCACAGAAAACCGCTGACGCCTGTGTGATCTGGTTGCACGGTCTGGGGGCCGATCGTTACGACTTCCTACCTGTGGCCGAATTCATGCAGGAGCGCCTGCTCAGCACCCGCTTCATCATGCCCCAGGCGCCAACCCGCCCCGTGACCATCAACGGCGGCTACGCCATGCCCAGCTGGTACGACATCAAGGCCATGACCCCAGCCCGCGCCATCGACGAAGCTCAGCTGGAGGAGTCGGCCGAGCAAGTGGTTGCCCTGATCAAGGCCGAGCAGGCCAAAGGCATCAACCTGTCGCGGATCTTCCTGGCCGGTTTCTCCCAGGGTGGTGCGGTGGTGCTGCACACTGCCTATATAAAGTGGCAAGAAGCACTGGGCGGGGTGATCGCCCTGTCCACCTACGCCCCCACCTTCAACGACCAGCACCAGTTGAGTGCCTGCCAGCAACGCACCCCGGCCCTGTGCCTGCATGGGGTGCACGACCCGGTAGTGATCCCGTCCATGGGCCGCACCGCCTTCGAGTACCTGAACACCTGGGGCGTCGCCGCCCGCTGGCACGAGTACCCGATGGAGCACGAAGTGGTAGTCGAAGAGCTGAACGACATTCACGAATGGCTGGCCAAGCAACTGCAATAAGCCGCGACCGCCTGTAGTTGTAGGGCTATTCCACTACGCCGCGCCCGAATCTTGCATTACACTGCCCGGCGTACATTCCTTAACCAGTTGATGAGACGATCGTGCTCAAGGCACTCAAGAAAATATTCGGCAAGGGAGACGCCGCGCCACAGGCCGTCGCTCCTGCTGCCAGCGTGACGCCACCGGCGCCCACGCCCGCCAGCGAGCCCCGGCCCGCAGCCAAACCGGCCGCCCCGCGCGCCAACCCCACCCCCAAGGCTGAGCGGCCTGCCGCCGTTACGCCAGCGCCAGCAGCCGAGAAGCCGGCCAAGGACAAACCGCGTCGCGAGCGCAAGCCCAAACCGCAGGCCAGCCTATGGAAGCCCGAAGACTTCGTGGTCGAGCCGCAGGAAGGCAAAACCCGTTTCCACGACTTCAAGCTGTCCAACGAGCTGATGCACGCCATCCACGACCTGGGCTTCCCATACTGCACGCCGATTCAGGCGCAGGTACTGGGTTACACCCTGCGTGGCCAGGACGCCATCGGCCGGGCCCAGACCGGTACCGGCAAGACCGCCGCATTCCTGATCTCGATCATTTCCCAGTTGCAGCAAACGCCCCCGCCCAAGGAACGCTACATGGGCGAACCGCGCGCGCTGATCATCGCCCCTACCCGCGAGCTGGTGGTGCAGATCGCCAAGGACGCCGCGGCCCTGACCAAGTACACCGGCCTGAACGTGATGAGCTTCGTCGGTGGCATGGACTTCGACAAGCAGCTCAAGGCCCTGGAAGCGCGCCACTGCGATATCCTGGTGGCCACCCCGGGCCGCCTGCTGGACTTCAATCAGCGCGGCGAGGTGCACCTGGACATGGTCGAGGTGATGGTGCTGGACGAAGCCGACCGCATGCTCGACATGGGCTTCATCCCCCAGGTTCGCCAGATCATTCGCCAGACGCCGCCGAAGAGCGAGCGCCAGACCCTGCTGTTCTCCGCCACCTTCACCGACGACGTGATGAACCTGGCCAAGCAGTGGACCACCAACCCGGCCATCGTCGAGATCGAACCGGAAAACGTCGCCAGCGAAACGGTCGAGCAGCATGTGTATGCCGTGGCCGGCAGCGACAAGTACAAGCTGCTGTACAACCTGGTGACCCAGAACAAGTGGGAACGGGTAATGGTGTTCGCCAACCGCAAGGACGAAGTGCGGCGTATCGAAGAAAAGCTGGTGCGTGACGGCATCAATGCCGCCCAGCTGTCGGGCGACGTGCCGCAACACAAGCGCATCCGTACCCTGGAGAGCTTCCGTGAAGGGCGCATCACCGTGCTGGTGGCGACCGACGTGGCGGGGCGTGGTATTCACATCGATGGTATCAGCCATGTGATCAACTTCACCCTGCCGGAAGACCCGGACGACTACGTGCACCGCATTGGCCGAACTGGCCGTGCGGGGAGCAGTGGTGTGTCGATCAGCTTTGCCGGTGAGGATGATTCCTACCAGTTGCCGGCGATCGAAGAACTGCTGGGGCGCAAGATCAAGTGTGAAATGCCGCCGGATGAGCTGTTGAAGCCGGTGCCGCGCAAGCACCACTGATTACCCGAAATGCTAACGCCGTCCCTGTAGGAGCGGCCTTGTGTCGCGAAAGGGCCGCGCAGCGGCCCCAAAGATTTCATCTTTAATGCAGCTATTGCCGGGGCCGCTTTGCGGCCCTTTCGCGACACAAGGCCGCTCCTACAGGGAATCGGTGCAACCTTGACTACCAGCGCCCCGCCGCATCCTGGTCACTCTGCTTCCCTTCCACCCACCGCGGCCCTTCCTCGGTATTCTCCTTCTTCCAGAACGGCGCCCGGGTCTTCAGGTAGTCCATGATGAAGTTGCAGGCGTCGAACGCTGCCTGCCGATGGGCACTGGCCACACCGACGAACACGATCGGCTCACCCGGCTCCAGCGCACCGATGCGGTGCAGCACTTCCACCTTCAGCAGTGGCCAGCGCTGCTCGGCCTCGACCACGATCTTGGCCAAGGCCTTCTCGGTCATGCCGGGATAGTGTTCAAGGAACATCCCCGCCACTTCACGGCCATCGTTGAAATCCCGCACATAGCCGACAAAACCGACCACCGCGCCCACGCCGACGTTGGCCGCATGCATGGCATTGACCTCGGCCCCCGGGTCGAACGCGCCTTGCTGCACTCGCACTGCCATGTTCAGCCTCCGGTCACCGGCGGGAAAAACGCCACTTCATCACCCTCTGCCAGCGGCTCGTCGAGTTTGCACAGTTCTTCGTTACGCGCGGACATCAGGTTCTGCTCGGCCAGCACCGCATATTGCCCGCCCTTGGCCACCAGGACCTGGCGGACATCGTCCAGCACCTTGAACGCGCCCTCTACATGCTCGGCATCCACGCCCAGCAGCTCGCGGTAACGGGCAAAATAACTCACCTTGACCTTCATCACGCCTGCACCTTGTAGTGACCGCTCTTGCCGCCGAGCTTTTCCAGCAGGCGCACTTGCTCGATGACCATGCCCTTGTCCACCGCCTTGCACATGTCATAGATCGTCAGCGCCGCCACACTGGCTGCGGTCAACGCTTCCATCTCCACACCGGTCTGCCCCGCCAGCTTGCAACGGGCGACGATACGCACAGTGTCCTGGCCCTCGGCACTGAGTTCGACCTTGACGCTGGTCAGCATCAATGGGTGGCACAGCGGGATCAGGTCGCTGGTCTTCTTCGCCGCCTGGATCCCGGCAATGCGCGCCACGGCGAACACGTCGCCTTTGGGGTGTTCACCGTCGACGATCATCTGCAACGTCTGCGGCAACATGCGCACCCGCGCCTCGGCGGTGGCCTCGCGCTCGGTCACGGCCTTTTCAGTGACGTCGACCATGTTGGCCCGCCCCTGGGAATCAAGATGTGTCAGCACTGCTCTGCTCCTGTGAAGGGAACAGCCAGTGTAAACCCGTGGGTCAGGTTTGAGCAGAGGGTTTGACCGCGAAGAGGCCGGGCGGCGAACCGCCCGGCGGCAAGGGTTACAGATGCGACTCGGCGTACTCGGCCAGCACCGAGCGTGGCACGCCCTGCAGGGTGATGTGCACGCCGTGGGGGAAGTCCTTGAAACGCTCGGTCAGGTAGGTCAGGCCCGAGCTGGTCGCGGACAGGTAGGGGGTGTCGATCTGCGCCAGGTTGCCCAGGCAGACCACCTTGGAACCGGAGCCGGCACGGGTAATGATGGTTTTCATCTGGTGCGGCGTCAGGTTCTGGCACTCGTCGATCAGGATCAGGCTTTGCTGGAAGCTGCGGCCACGGATGTAGTTCAGCGACTTGAACTGCAACGGCACGCGTTCGAGGATGTACTCGACGCTGCCATGGGTACTTTCGTCATCCATGTGCAAGGCTTCGAGGTTGTCGGTGATAGCGCCCAGCCACGGCTCCATTTTCTCCGCTTCGGTACCCGGCAGGAAGCCGATCTCCTGGTCCAGCCCCTGCACGCTGCGGGTGGCGATGATGCGCCGGTAGCGCTTGCTGACCATGGTCTGCTCGATGGCCGCAGCCAGGGCCAGGATGGTCTTGCCGGAGCCTGCGGCGCCGGTCAGGTTGACCAGGTGGATATCCGGGTCGAGCAAGGCGAACAGCGCCAGGCTTTGGTGGATGTCGCGTGGTTTCAGGCCCCAGGCTTCCTGGTGCAGCAGCGGTTCCTGGTGCAAGTCGAGCAGCAGCAGTTCGTCGTTGCGGATGCCCTTGATCCAGCCGACGAAGCCCTGCTCATCGATGATGAACTCGTTGATATGCACGGCTGGCAAGTTGTCGATCATCTGCACCCGATGCCAGGTACGGCCACGCTCCTGGCGGGTATCGACCTTGCTGACGCGGTCCCAGAACGAGCCGGTGACCGAGTGGTAACCCTTGGACAGCAAGGACACGTCATCGACCAACTGGTCGGTGCTGTAGTCCTCGGCCGCAATGCCACAGGCGCGCGCCTTCAGGCGCATGTTGATGTCTTTGGTGACCAGCACCACGTCCAAGTCGGTGCGCCGGCTGCGTACGTCGAGCAAGGTGTTGATGATGATGTTGTCGTTGAGGTTTTCCGGCAGCAACTTGCTGGGCTCGTTGCGCGGGCTCATCAGGATCGACAGGAAGCCCTTGGGCCCGCTTTTGTTGCGCTGGATCGGCACGCCCTGCTCGACATCGCTAGGCGAAGCGTCACCAAGGGTCTGGTCGATCAGGCGGATGGCCTGCCGGCATTCGGCGGCGATGGTCTGTTTACCGGTCTTGAGCTTGTCGAGTTCCTCCAGCACCGTCATCGGAATGGCGACATGGTGCTCCTCGAAGTTCAGTAACGCGTTGGGGTCGTGAATCAGGACGTTGGTATCGAGCACATAGAGGATTGGCTTGCTGGAGGAAGGGTTGCGTCCTTGGTCATCCATACTCGGTCACCTTATGTCGAAGCCATACGGCGCGGTCTGTTGCGCCGCAAAGTGACTGCCGCTGTTCCCGTATCCGCGTTGTTACGGGCGGGAAGCGAACCTGGCAAGGTGGGCCTGGATGACGCCACCTGTGCTGCAGGAATCGGCTGTCTGGTTTCTTCATACCGCAAAAACCATGACCAAAAAAAGCATTTTTACGTGTTTTTGAACTTTATTTTTCTGATTGACGAAGCCCTCTTGGCGGCAGGGCCAGAGGGGTCTACGCTCAGAAGTCATACCCTCTATTCGCTATATCCATATTCTCGGCAACTCTCCCAGCCAATCCCGCTCTGGGCGGTATTGCGCAGCACCCATTCCACCGCCGGCTGCGCCTTGGGCAGGCTGTCATGGAACTGGATCACGCCCTTGCGCCACAGCAGCATCAGGGTCAGTACACGCTGCGCCGACGCCTCTGCGCTCAGTGCGCCGTCATCCTGGGCATCGATATCCCATAACGATACCCGCAGCTGTTGGCTGGCCATGAACGCCTCGCCGTCGGCCCGGCGCTGGCCATAAGGCGGGCGGAACAGCGGCACATACTGTTCCGGCAAGTCGGCCTGCACCCGCGCCTGGCTGCGCCGCAGCGAATCCTGCCAGTCGGTCCACTGCGCATGGGAGCGGTACTCCCAACCCTGGATGCCCACGCACTGGCCGCCATAGAGCCGGCGCAAGGCGTTCGCAGCCCCGCCATCCCGGCGTTGCTGCAGACGGTTGCCGAGCACGAAGAACGTGCCTTCGAGCTTCTGCCGGCGCAAGTAATCGGTGAGTAAATCGGTACTGCCACTCTCAGGCCCGGGCCCGCCGACGAAGGTCAGCAGGAACATACGGTCGTTCAATTCGTCGCCATTGCGCTCGCGCGAAGACAACCGCTCGATTTCGCTACTGGTCTGCGGCAACAACGCCGCCTTGCGCAGCTGCTCGTCCAGATAGCGCACATGAAACTGATGGCTTGGCTCGACCCAGCCGGTATAGAACGTGCCGACATCAGCAGCGAACGTGGCTGCCTGCGTGCGCAACTCCGCCATCGACGTAACCGGGTAGCAGAACGACGCGTCCTGCTCGCAACTGCGCTGCGCCTGTTGATAACCTGCCCACAACCGCTGCCACATACGTGCCCGCACCTGGCGCACCTTCTGCAGGTTGATCTGCCGCAGCCCCAGCCTCGCCGCCAGCGCCGAGTCATCCAGCAACTCGCTTTCGTGCAGCACCTGGGCGAACGAAAGGATTTCCGCCCGCGAGGCCACGTCGAACAGCGCCGGGCTGTTCAGTTGCTCGGGCCACAGGCTGCGGTCCAGGCTGACCTGGGGTGAAGGGGCGGCTTGCACGGCCAGGCTCAGCAGAGCGGCCAGCAAGGCAAAGGCAGTGCGCACGGTCGAAGGCTCCGCAACGGCAAAACGCGAACTATAGCGCCTGCATCGGCCATGGTCTGTGACTATCGTCGCCATAGTTTGGACTTGCACCGCCCAGCCCGTAGAATCCTCGACCAACGATGCCAGGAGCCGACCCGATGCTGACGGTGATTTCCCCCGCCAAGACCCTCGACTACGACACCCCGCCAGTAACCGAGCGTTTCACCCTGCCCCAGTACCTGGATGACTCCCAGGCGCTGATCCAGCAGCTGCGCGAACTGTCGCCAGCGCAGATCAGCGAACTGATGCACCTGTCCGACAAGCTCGCGGGCCTGAATGCCGCTCGTTTCGGCAGCTGGACCCCAGACTTCACCCCCGCCAATGCCAAACAGGCGCTGCTGGCGTTCAAGGGTGACGTGTACACCGGCCTCGACGCCGAAAGCCTGGCTGAAGACGACTTCAGTTACGCACAAGACCACCTGCGCATGCTTTCTGGCCTGTACGGCCTGCTGCGCCCGCTGGACCTGATGCAGCCCTACCGCCTGGAAATGGGCACCAAGCTGGCCAACGCACGCGGCAAGGACCTGTACGCCTTCTGGGGCACACGCATCAGCGAATGGCTGAACGAGGCCCTGGCCGAACAGGGTGATGACGTGCTGCTGAACCTGGCCAGCAATGAGTACTTCAGCGCGGTGAAACGCAGCGCGCTGAAGGCCCGGGTGATCAATGTCGATTTCAAGGACCTGAAGAACGGCCAGTACAAGATCATCAGCTTCTACGCCAAGAAAGCCCGCGGCATGATGAGCCGCTTCGTCATCCAGCAGCGCATCAGCGACCCAGAGCAGCTCAAGCAGTTCGATGTGCAGGGCTATTACTACAGTGCCGAGCAGTCCAAGCCGGACCATCTGGTGTTCCTGCGCGATCACCCTGCCGATTAAGCCTGCAAAGCCCTCTTCGCGGGCGTGTCCGCGAAGGGGCCATCAGCCAAGCCCCATCCCCTCCGCCCTGCAACAGGGCACGATGCAAATCGCCATCACGCCATAAATCAGGCGCCAACAAATCGACATGCCTACCTTTATCGCCAAACGCCATAAGACCGTTCATACCTTTTTTGACGAATTTTGAAAAATATTTTCCGATACTGGCATAAAAACATCTCGTAACAGTTACACCCTTGATACACGGGGGTGAAACACCCGCGTGCTATCAAATTGAAACTGCCTACAACTGAATAAATATTTAGAAATCTTTCATCCGAGCGAAACCGGCTCAGGAACTTCTGCTAGGAGCAATCGCTCATAGTGCCGTAACGATTTTCCTGCCTGTGGGCTGTGAGAGATGACTTACAGATGACAACGGCAGGTATCCACTACCGTGCCCTTACAACTTCGACAGGTACTACGGGAACACCCCAAGACCGTGTCCATGCTGGAGATACGCGCCCCTTAAAAATCGTCCTAGTGGTTGATTTCAAAGGATTTATCCACTTGAAAAAACAAGCACAGCAACGCGCCAAGTAGCGCATTGCAATAAAGACGGCTGCATTTCAGGGCACGTTTTTTAATTGATGGCTTTTTACTGCCAACTTTGAGCGCATAACTTTTTGCGCTCCGGATTTATTTTGCCTGCGCTCGGCGAAGTGTGCATTCGCCATGGATCCGTGCGCCCGAAAACTGTTGTTAATCAACCCAGCCCGGCACTCTGCGGAGGCGCCGGCGTGATAAACACATGAGGTGATAGCGATGCGTATCAGCATCTTTGGTTTGGGTTATGTGGGTGCAGTCTGTGCAGGCTGCCTGACGGCGCGTGGCCATGAAGTGATCGGTGTGGACGTGTCCAGCACCAAGATCGACCTGATCAACCAGGGCAAGTCGCCCATCGTCGAACCTGGCCTGGAAGCACTGCTGCAACAGGGCATCGCCAATGGCCGCCTGCGTGGCACCACCGACTTCGCCGAAGCCATCCGTGCCAGCGATGTGTCGATGATCTGCGTGGGTACGCCCAGCAAGAAAAACGGCGACCTGGGCCTTGAGTACATCGAATCGGTGTGCCGTGAAATCGGCTACGTGCTGCGTGACACCACCCGCCGTCACACCATCGTGGTGCGCAGCACCGTGCTGCCGGGCACCGTCAAGAATGTGGTCATCCCGATCCTCGAAGACTGCTCGGGCAAAAAGGCCGGCGTCGACTTCGGTGTCGCGGTCAACCCGGAATTCCTGCGTGAAAGCACCGCCATCAAGGACTACGACCAGCCACCGATGACGGTTATCGGCGAACTGGACAGCGCCAGCGGCGACATCCTCCAGGCCCTGTACGAAGAGCTTGACGCCCCGGTCATCCGCAAGCCGATCGAGGTGGCCGAGATGATCAAGTACACCTGCAACGTGTGGCACGCCACCAAGGTCACCTTCGCCAACGAAATCGGCAACATTGCCAAGGCGGTAGGCGTTGATGGCCGTGAAGTGATGGACGTGGTCTGCCAGGACACGGTGCTGAACCTGTCCCAGTACTACATGCGCCCAGGTTTCGCCTTCGGCGGCTCGTGCCTGCCCAAGGACGTGCGTGCCCTCACCTACCGTGCTGCCAGTCTCGATGTGCGCGCACCGCTGCTCGACTCGCTGATGCGCAGCAACGAATCGCAGGTGCAGAACGCTTTCGAGCTGATCGAAGCCCACGACAAGCGCAAGGTCGCCCTGCTGGGCCTGAGCTTCAAAGCCGGCACCGACGACCTGCGCGAAAGCCCACTGGTCGAGCTGGCCGAGCGCCTGATCGGCAAGGGCTACCAGTTGGACATCTACGACGAGAACGTCCAGTACGCCCGCGTCCACGGCGCCAACAAGGACTACATCGAATCGAAGATCCCGCATGTGTCGTCGCTGCTCAATGCCAACTTCCAGCAGGTGATCGACAACGCCGACATCATCGTCCTCGGCAACCGTGACGAGCAGTTCCGCGCGCTGGCCCAGCAAGCGCCAGCTGGCAAGCAAGTAATCGACTTGGTCGGTTTCATGAGCAAACCAACCTGCACCACCAGCCGTACCGAAGGCATCTGCTGGTAAGTGCCTGACCGGGCAGCGCAAGCCCTCCCCACTTGCGCTGCCCACCCTCCCCCGAATTCTCGACGGATGCTGAACATGCAAAGGCTCCAGACCGTGCTGTTGCAGTGCGCCGGGTGGCTGCTCTACATGAGCCTGCTCATGCTGATCGCCCTGGCCCTGCCAGCCGATATCTTCGACTCGCAATCGAAGCACTTCATCTTCCTGGTCGGCGCAGTCGGCATCTGGCGCTATTCCATGGGCGCCACCCATTTCATCCGCGGCATGATCTTCCTCTACGGCGTGTACCCGTACCTGCGCCGCAAGGTGCAGAAAATGGGCACTGCTGCCGACCCGTCGCACGTTTACCTGATGGTGACCAGCTTCCGCATCGAAGCGCTGACCACCGCCCAGGTGTACAGCTCGGTGATCCGCGAGGCGATCAACTGCGGCTTCCCCACCACCGTGGTCTGCTCACTGGTGGAAATGTCCGATGAGCTGCTGGTGAAAAGCCTGTGGGCCAAATACAACCCACCAGCCCATGTGAAGCTGGACATCGTGCGCATCGCCGGCACCGGCAAGCGCGATGGCCTGGCCTACGGCTTCCGCGCCATCTCACGCATGCTGCCGGACGAGAACGCCGTGGTGGCGGTGATCGACGGGGACACCGTGCTGGCCGATGGCGTGGTACGCAAGACCGTACCGTGGTTCAAGCTGTTCCCCAACGTCGGTGGCCTGACCACCAACGAATTCTGCGAGGTGCGCGGCGGCTACATCATGAGCGAGTGGCACAAGCTGCGCTTCGCCCAGCGCCACATCAACATGTGCTCGATGGCACTGAGCAAGCGCGTGCTGACCATGACCGGGCGCATGTCGATGTTCCGCGCCAGCGTGGTGACCAACCCCGAATTCATCGCCGATGTTGAAAGCGACTCACTGATGCACTGGCGCCTGGGCCGCTTCAAGTTCCTCACCGGTGACGACAAGTCCAGCTGGTTCAGCCTGATGCGCCTGGGCTACGACACGTTCTACGTGCCGGACGCGGCCATCAACACGGTCGAGCACCCGCCGGAAAAAAGCTTCTTCAAAGCCAGCCGCAAGCTGATGTACCGCTGGTACGGCAACAACCTGCGGCAGAACTCCCGCGCACTGGGCCTGGGCCTGGGCCGCCTGGGGTTGTTCACCAGCATCGTGCTGTTCGACCAGCGCGTGTCGATGTGGACCAGCCTGCTGGGCCTGACCGTGGCGGTGATCGCCAGCCTCAAGTTCGGCCTGGCCTTCCTGCTGGTGTACCTGCTGTGGATCGGCATTACCCGCCTGATCCTCACCATCATGCTGCTGTGCTCCGGCCACAACGTAGGCCCGGCCTACCCGCTGATTCTCTATTACAACCAGATCATCGGCGCACTGATGAAGATCTACGTGTTCTTCCGCCTCGACAAACAGTCGTGGACGCGTCAGCCCACTGCCCTCAAGCGTGACCTCGCCAGCTTTCAACAATGGTTCAACACCTGGTCCTCGCGGACCATGACCTTCTCGGCTGCCAGCATCTTCGTTGCTGTGCTGTTCATGGTCGTGTGAGCCCAACCCGGATCGGATCTAACAGGAACAAACCACCATGAATACCGCCGTGAACGTCAATGTCGTGCATGAGTCCGAAGCCCAGCGCCAACACGCCCGGGTACGCATTCCCGCCAAGCTGCGCTTCCTGGACGCCCAGCGCCAGACCCACGAAGTCAAGGTCGACGACCTTTCCGCAGGAGGCCTGAGCTTCCACACCAAGCAGCAGCTGACGGTAGGCGATGTACTGCGCGGGCGCCTGCAGTTCGTGGTCGACAACCTGGGCCTGTCGATCGACATCGAGTTCCAGGTGCGCTCGTACAACCCGGACAATGGCCGTACCGGCGCGCAGTTCCAGAACCTTGAACCACGCGACATCGCCACGCTGCGGCACATCATCACCAGCCACCTGTCCGGTGAGCTGATCAGCATCGGCGACGTGCTCAGTACCCTGCAGCGCGACAACTTCACCAAGGCGCGCAAGCAGAAGGACGGTGGTTCTGGCCTGAGCGCCTTCGGCCGGCTCAAGGCCGTTACCGTCACCCTCGGCGTGTTCGTGGTCGGCGTTGCAGCTTTTGGCTTCGTCGCCAAGTCGCTGTACGGCATGTACTTCGTCAGCCATGCCGAAGCGGGTGTGGTCGCGGTACCGACCACCACCGTCACCATGCCGCGCGACGGTACTGTGAGCAGCCTGGTCGAAAGTGGCGGGCAGATCGCCAAGGGCGCGCCACTGGCCAGCTTCACCACCAGCATGCTGGACATGCTCAAGGGCAACCTTGAAGACGCACAGCTGGAGCCGGCGAAGATCGAGGAGCTGTTCGGCAAGCAGCTGTCCGGCACCCTCACCAGCCCCTGCGATTGCGTGGTCGCCCGCCAGTTGGTGGACGATGGCCAGTACGCAGCTAAAGGCCAGGCGATCTTCCAGCTGATCCCGCGCACCACCACGCCGATGGTCGAGGCCCGCTTCAGCTACCGCCAGTTCGACGAGGTCAAGCCGGGTACCCGGGTCAACTTCCAGGTCGCCGGCGAAGACGAAGTGCGCACCGGCCAGATCGTCAGCAGCACCAGCCTCAACAGCGAAGACCTGTCCTCCGACATCCGCGTGCAGATCAAGCCTGACACTGGAATGCCCGCCGAACTGGCCGGCCGCCCGGCTTCGGTCAACAGCGACCGTGGCCCGTCTATGAACTGGCTGATCGACAAAGCAGTGGCCCGTGGGCTGTAAGAGGAACTTGCGATGACTAGCATGCCGCCGTTGCGAGGGCTTTGCCCTCGATCGCGACACAAGGCCGCTCCTACAGGGTCCGAGTCGTTCTCCCATCTGTCGCCTGGCACTCAACCTGTAGGAGCGGCCTTGCGTCGCGATCGAGCGCGCAGCGCTCGCCCATTCGCATGGTGCACACTCGCCCTGGCCATTACCCTGGCCGGCTGTGCCGGCCTGCCTGACCAGCGCCTGGCCAACGAAGCCATGAAGCGCGGCGACACGGCTTTGGCCGAGCGCAACTACAAGGCCCTGGCCGACCTGGGCTACAGCGAAGCACAAGTAGGCCTGGCAGACATCAAGGTGGCCACCCGCGACCCATCGCAAATCAAGGAAGCCGAGGCCACCTACCGCGCAGCGGCGGCCACTTCGCCCCGTGCCCAGGCGCGCCTTGGCCGCCTGCTGGTGGCCAAGCCCGACAGCACCCAGGCCGAACGCGAAGAAGCCGAAACCCTGCTCAAGCAGGCTGCGAAGCAGGGCGAAAGCAATACCCTGATTCCGCTGGCAATGCTCTACCTCAGCTACCCGCAGAGCTTCCCCAAGGTCAATGCGCAGCAGCAGATCGACCAATGGCGCGCCGCCGGCAACCCGGAAGCGGGCCTGGCCCAAGTGCTGCTGTACCGCACCCAGGGCACCTACGACCAGCACCTGGGCGACGTGGAGAAGATCTGCAAGGCCGCCCTGAACAGCACCGACATCTGCTACGTCGAACTGGCCACCGTGTACCAGAAGCGTGGCCAGGCCGACCAGCAAGCCGCCCTGCTCGCCCAGTTGAAGTCCGCCTACGCCCGTGGCGCGGTGCCGGCCACTCGGGTCGACAGTGTTGCCCGGGTGCTGGCCGACCGCAGCCTTGGCCAGACCGACGAGAAAACCGCCAAGGACCTGCTTGAGCAGGTGGCCCCCGCCAACCCGGCATCCTGGGTCAGCCTGGCGCAACTGCTGTACGACTTCCCCGAACTGGGCGATACCGACCAGCTAATGGCTTACATCGACAAGGGCCGCGAGGCCGAACAACCACGCGCCGAACTGTTGCTGGGCCGCCTGTACTACGAAGGCAAAACCCTGCCAGCCGACGCGAAAAAAGCCGAGCAGCACCTGCAAGCCGCCGCCGACGCTGGCGAAATCAGCGCCCATTACTACCTGGGCCAGCTGTACCGCCGTGGCTACCTGGGCAATGTCGAGCCGCAGAAAGCCGTCGATCACCTGCTGGCCGCCGCCCGTGGTGGGCAGAACAGCGCCGACTATGCCCTGGCCCAGCTGTTCAGCGAAGGCCACGGCATCCGCCCGCAACCGGGCAACGCCTGGGTGTTCGCCCAGCTGTCGCAGGCCAACCCGACGCCGCAATCGAGCGAACTGCTGCAGCAACTCGACCAGCAACTCACGCCTGACCAGCGCAGCCAGGCCCAGCAACTGTTGGGCCAGGAAAAGCGCGCACGCGGCAGCATGGCGCAGGGCGCGAACAGCACCCTGGCCCTCGAAGCCCTGCAAGACGACGAAAAAGAAGTAGACGGTGAGGACTCGCTATGACGCTCAATCCCTTCGTGAAAGCCGGCATCGGCCTGAGCTTCGCCCTGCTGTGGTCCTGCCCGACCCTGGCGGAAATGACCGCTGAAAAGAATTTTGGCCTGGACGTGAAAATCACCGGCCAGTCGGAAGACGACCGCGACCTGGGCACCCGCCCTGGTGGAGACGTCAACGGCCTGGGCCTGGACCTGCGCCCTTGGGTGTACGGCGAGCGCGGTAACTGGAGTGCCTATGCTATGGGCCAGGCCGTCGCCGCCACCGACACCATCGAAACCGACACCCTGCGCCAGAACGACGACGGCACCAGCACCGAAACCGGCGACGACAGCCGCCAACCGGACAAAAGCTACCTGGCCATGCGCGAGTTCTGGGTCGGCTACAGCGGCCTCACCGCCTACCCCGGCGAGCAACTGCGCTTCGGCCGCCAGCGCCTGCGCAGCGACGATGGCATGTGGCGCGACACCAACATCGAAGCATTGAACTGGACCTTCGACACCACCCTGCTCAAGGCCGACCTGGGCGTGGCCCAGCGCTTCAGCGAGTACCGCACCGACCTCACCGAACTGGCCCCGGAAGACAAGGACCGCACCCACATCTACGGCAACGTCGCCACGCAGTGGACGCCTGGCCATTGGGTTGGCGTGCGGGCACACCATACGCACGACAGCGGCAGCCTGAAAAACCCCGGCGAAACCGTCGACGCGCTGGACAAGACCCGCACTGGCGACTTGACCTGGCTGGGCCTGGAAGCCAACAGCGACGCCTACAACTGGCGCAACGACCACACCGTCAACTACTGGGGTAGCGTCACCTGGCTGACCGGTGACCGCGACACCCTCAGCAGCCAGGCCGTCGGCAACGATCAGGTTGCCACCGGCAAGCAGAGCGGCGACGTCAATGCATGGGCCACCGACCTTGGCATTCGCCTGCGCCTGGACCCGCAATGGCAGGTCGGTGCGGCCTACGCCCGTGGCAGCGGCGGTGGTGGCGACGACGGCTCGAACAACTTCGAGCAGACCGGCCTTGAGAGCAACCGCTCCAACTTCACCGGCACCCGCTCGCGCGTGCACCGCTTCGGCGAAGCTTTCCGTGGCGAGCTGGGCAACTTGCAGGCAGCCACCCTGTTCGCCTCCTGGCAGCTGCGCGACGACTACGACGCCAGCCTGATCTACCACAAATTCTGGCGGGTCGACGGTAACCAGAACATCGGCTCCAGCGGCATCAACGCGGTGGTCAACGACAACGGCGTGAACCGCCCGCTGGTCGACGGCGAAAAAGACCTTGGCCAGGAAATGGACGTGGTCGTGACCAAGTACTTCAAGCAAGGCCTGCTGCCGGCATCGATGAGCCAGGCCATCGACGAGCCGTCCGCTCTGGTGCGCCTGCGTGCCGGTGTATTCAAGCCGGGCGATGCCTACGGCAAGGAAGCGGACTCGTACATGCACCGCGCCTTCGTCGATGTGATCTGGCGCTTCTGAGGCCGGTAGGGGACTGACCGTTATGAACCTTCACCCGCACTTACGTCACAGCCTGTTGGCCAGCGCCTTGCTGCTGGCCAGCGGCCTGGCCGCTGCCGCAGAACCCCAGGTGATCGCCAAGGAGCTGCAGCAGGCCAAGACCTACACAGTGGCCAGCGCACCGATCGAACCGCTGCAGATGGACCCGCCAAAGCTGCCCGACTTGACCGGTTTCACCGCCGAGGCGGTGCAGAAGAAGATCGACCGTAGCCACAAAGGCAAGGTCAGCCTGCGCCGCATGTTCCAGGAGGACACCCTCAAGGAGTTCGTCGGCGGCGACAACAAGGCAGCCGAGTGGGTGCAGCGCCAGCACGGCATTCCGCAGGCGATCTTCGTCGATGACGGCCATGTCGACCTGGTCGAGCTGAGCAAGAAGGTGCCCAAACAGTACCTCAGCGAAGTCGAGCCCGGTGTGTACCTGGCGCGCCTGCCGATCGTGGTCGGGCAAAAGGGCATCCTCGAGATCGACGGCAAGGTCAAGCAGCTGCGCCTGTCCCAGGAGGGCGGTTCGTTCCTGGTCAACGACGGCAAGCTGTTCGTCACCGACACCCAGGTGACCGGCTGGCGGGAAAAGGACAATGGCCCGGCCACCTTCCGCTCGCCCAAGGAATTCCGCCCGTTCCTGCTGTCGTGGGGCGGCACCGAGACCTACATCGTCAACACCAGGATGGCCAGCTTCGGCTACGCCAAGTCCAAGTCGTATGGCGTGAGCATTTCGCAGTACACGCCGAACATGGCCAAGCGCATGGGCCGCCCGGAACCCACCGGCTGGATCATCGGCTCGGAATTCAGCGACATGTGGTACGGCTTCTATTGCTACGAAACCCAGGATTTCGTGGTCAAGGACAGCACCTACCGCGACAACATCGTCTACGGCATCGACCCGCACGACCGCTCGCACCGCCTGATCATCGCCGGCAACACGGTGTACGGCACCAAGAAGAAGCACGGCATCATCGTTTCGCGTGAGGTCAACGACAGCTGGATCATCAACAACAAGAGCTACGACAACAAGCTCTCGGGCGTAGTGATCGACCGTAACAGCGTCAACAACCTGGTGGCCTACAACGAGATTTACCGCAACCACACCGACGGCATCACCCTGTACGAAAGTGGCGACAACCTGATCTGGGGCAACAAGCTGATCAACAACCGCCGCCACGGCATCCGCGTGCGCAACAGCGTGAACATCCGTCTGTACGAAAACGTCGCCATGGCCAACGGCCTGGTCGGCGTGTACGGCCACATCAAGGACCTGTCCGACACCGACCGCGATATTGCCCTCGACCCGTTCGACACCAAGGTGTCGCTGATCGTGGTGGGTGGCGAGCTGGCGGCCAACGGCTCCGGCCCGCTGTCGATCGACTCGCCGCTGTCGGTCGAACTGTACAAGGTGTCCATGCTCGCCCCACGCAAGGCCAGCGGCATCAGCCTCAATGGCGTGCTGGGCGAGCGCCAGGACGAAATCCTCGACCTGCTGGTACGCCAGCAGAAGGCTGTGCTGATCGACCCGGTCGAACGCCAGACCGAAATGATCGATTAAGGAAGCCCAGACCATGACTCCACACCTGATGAAACTGCTGGGCCTGTCCGCCGCCCTTCTGGCGATCAGCCAGGGCGTGCGCGCCGAAGACGTCAAGGCCCCGACCTTCAGCGCCGAGCCCTGCTGCCAGCTGTGCCCCGAAGCGCACGATGCCAGCCGCTACACCACCCGCTACCAGCAGAACTTCACCACGCTGGTGCAGGCCAAGGGTGACTGGCTGTTCCGTACCCGCGAAGACCTGCGCACCGAGTTCACCACCACCCCGGCCGGCTACAAGCGCCTGCAACAAGTGCACGACGCGTTCAAGAAGCGTGGCGTGGAACTGGTGGTGGTGTACCAGCCGACCCGTGGCCTGGTGAACCGCAACATGCTCAACCCGGCCGAGAAAGCCGCCTTCGACTACCCAAAGGCCCTGGGCAACTACCAGGCCATGCTCAAGCGCTTCGCCAGCATGGGCTACAACGTGCCCGACCTGTCGCCGCTGACCAACGAGCAACTGGCCGCCGCCGACCAGGGCAAGGACTTCTACTTCCGTGGCGACCAGCACTGGACGCCCTATGGCGCCGAGCGCGCGGCAAAAATCGTGGCCGACACCGTGCACAAGATGCCGGCCTTCGAAGGCATACCGCGCAAGGAATTCGAGACCAAGAAGTCCGGGCGCATGGGCAAGACCGGCACCCTGCATAACGTAGCCGGCCAGCTGTGCGGCACCAGCTACGCGGTGCAGTACATGGACCAGTTCGCCACCGAGCCGAAAGGTTCGAGCGGCGGCGACGACCTGTTCGGTGACGGCGGCAACGCGCAGATCACCCTGGTCGGCACCAGCCACAGTGGCAAGAACTACAACTTCTCGGGCTTCCTCGAGCAATACATCGGCGCCGACGTGCTCAACGTCGCCTTCCCTGGCGGTGGCCTGGAGGGCTCGATGATCCAGTACCTGGGCAGCGAGGAATTCCAGAAGCACCCGCCGAAGATCCTGGTGTGGGAGTTCTCCCCGCTGTACCGCCTGGACCAGGAAACCATCTGGCGGCAAATCCTTGGCCTGCTCGATGACGGCTGCGACGACCGCCCTGCCCTGATGAGCGCCAGCACCACCCTCAAGCCCGGCAAGAACGAGCTGATGGTCAACGGCAAGGGCGGCGTGATCAAAGACTTGATCAACCGCAACCTGCAGATGGACGTGAAGTTCGAAGACCCGTCGGTGAAGGTGTTGCAAGCCACCCTCTGGTACCTCAACGGCCGCCACGAGGACATCAAGCTGGAAAAACCGGAAACCTCCGACACCGACGGCCGCTTCGTCTTCCAAATGCGTGAAGACGAAGACTGGGCCAGCCAGGGCCTGCTGGCGTTCGAGGTACAGGGGCCGGAAAGCGGCACCCAGAAGGTCGAGGCCAAGCTCTGCAAACGCAACAACTTCGCCGTGCCTGCGCAGACCGCGCAGGCCGGCCAGTGAGGCGATCCATGACCCTATTGAAGCGAATTTCCAGCCCCGCCCTGCTCGCTTTGGCCCTGTTTGGCGGTGCCGCGCACGCTGCGCTGGTACCCCCGCAGGGTTACTACGAGGGGATCGAAAAGCTCAAGACCGGCGACGGCAATTTCCGCTGCGAAGCGGCGCCCAAGCCGTACACCGGCGCGTTGCAGTTTCGCAGCAAATACGAAGGCTCTGACAAGGCGCGGGCAACGCTCAATGTTGCCTCGGAAAAGGCCTTCCGCAAGTCGACCGAAGACATCACCACGCTTGAGAAAGGCGTGAGCAAGATGGTTGGCCAGTACATGCGCGATGGCCGCCCGGCGCAGCTCGATTGCACCTTGGCCTGGCTGGGCACTTGGGCGCGCGCCGACGCATTGCTGTCCACCGACTACAACCACACCGGCAAGTCGATGCGCAAATGGGCACTGGGCAGCATGAGCGGCTCGTGGCTGCGCCTGAAGTTCTCCCACTCGCAGCCGCTGGCCGCGCACCAGGCTGAAGCCGAAGTCATCGAAAAATGGTTCGCCCGCCTGGCTGAACAGACCGTGCGCGACTGGAGCGACCTGCCGCTGGAGAAGATCAACAACCACAGCTACTGGGCGGCCTGGTCGGTCATGGCGACCGCTGTCGCCACCGACCGTCGCGACCTGTTCGACTGGGCCGTGAAGGAATACAAGGTGGGCGCCAACCAGGTGGATGACCAGGGCTTTCTGCCCAACGAAATCAAGCGCAAGCAGCGCGCACTGGCCTACCACAACTATGCCCTGCCGCCACTGGCGATGATTGCCAGCTTTGCCCAGGCCAATGGCGTGGACCTGCGCAAAGAGAACAACTTCGCCCTGCAGCGTCTGGGTGAAGGCGTACTGGCCGGTGCCCGCGACCCGAGCCAGTTCAAGGCCCGCACCGGCGAGAAGCAGGACATGAAGGACCTCAAGGTCGACAGCAAGTATGCCTGGCTCGAACCCTGGTGCGAACTGTACCACTGCGTCGGCGACACCCTGCAGCGCAAGCACGGCATGCAGCCGTTCAACAGCTTCCGGCTGGGCGGCGACCTGACCCGGGTCTACGACCCGAACGCAGAGAGCAAGAAATAGATGTCGCCTGGGTTAGGGCCGCTTTGCGGCCCATCAGGAATGAAGTGACAACGGTTTCCTCCAGCTTTTTGCTGGGGGGTTTGGGGGGCGCTTTGCCCTGGATGCTGTGAACAAATTAGGAGAACCGGGATGGTCTTCTCGTCCAACGTGTTCCTGTTCCTGTTCTTGCCGATCTTCCTCGGCCTGTACTACCTGAGCGGGCAACGTTATCGCAACCTGCTGCTGCTGATCGCCAGCTACATCTTCTATGCCTGGTGGCGGGTGGACTTCCTGGCCCTGTTCGCCGGGGTCACCCTGTGGAATTACTGGATCGGCCTCAAAGTGGGTGCCGCCGGTGTGCGCACCAAGCCCGCCCAGCGCTGGCTGCTGCTTGGCGTGGGTGTCGACCTGGCGATTCTCGGCTACTTCAAGTACGCCAACTTCGGCGTCGACAGCCTCAACGCGATCATGGCCTCGTTCGGCCTTGAGCCGTTCATCCTCACCCACGTGCTGCTGCCGATCGGTATCTCGTTCTACATCTTCGAGTCGATCAGTTACATCATCGACGTCTACCGTGGCGACACCCCGGCTACTCGCAACCTGATCGACTTCGCCGCGTTCGTGGCCATCTTCCCGCACCTGATCGCAGGCCCCGTGCTGCGCTTCAAGGACCTGGTCGAGCAATTCAACAACCGCACCCACACCCTGGACAAGTTTTCCGAAGGCTGCACCCGCTTCATGCAGGGCTTCATCAAGAAAGTGTTCATCGCCGACACCCTGGCCGTGGTCGCCGACCACTGCTTCGCCCTGCAAAACCCGACCACGGGCGATGCCTGGCTGGGCGCGCTGGCGTACACCGCACAGCTGTACTTCGACTTCAGCGGCTACAGCGACATGGCCATCGGCCTGGGCCTGATGATGGGCTTCCGCTTCATGGAGAACTTCAAGCAGCCATACATCAGCCAATCGATCACCGAGTTCTGGCGGCGCTGGCACATCAGCCTGTCGACCTGGCTGCGCGACTACCTGTACATCACCCTGGGCGGTAACCGCAAAGGCACCTTCAACACCTACCGCAACCTGTTCCTGACCATGCTGCTGGGCGGCCTGTGGCACGGTGCCAACTTCACTTACATCATCTGGGGCGCCTGGCACGGCATGTGGCTGGCCATCGAACGCGCGCTGGGCATCGACACCAACCCGCAGCGCTTCAACCCGGTCAAATGGGCCTTCACCTTCCTGCTGGTGGTAGTCGGCTGGGTGATCTTCCGCGCCGAGAACCTGCACGTGGCCGGCCGCATGTACGGCGCCATGTTCAGCTTCGGCGACTGGCAGCTTTCGGAACTCAACAGTGCCCAGCTGACCGGCCTGCAGGTGGCGACCCTGGTCATCGCCTACCTCACCCTGGCGTTCTTCGGCCTACGCGACTTCTACCGCAATGCCAAACCGACGCCCAAGGCAACCCCGGTGCAGGTGAACAGCGATGGCTCGATCGGCCTGGACTGGACCCGGGTGATGACCCGCGCCCTGATTCTGCTGCTGTTCGTCGCCTCGATCCTCAAGCTTTCGGCGCAGAGCTACTCGCCGTTCCTGTACTTCCAGTTCTGAGGCCGATGACATGAACCGCACATTACGCATCACTTATTCCCTGTCGTTCCTTGGCTTGCTGGTGGGCATGGGCGTGTGGTCCACCGGTGGCCTGCAAAGCTTTCAGCGCACCGAGCAGATGACCCTGCTCAACGGCAAGCTGGCCAAGGCCGCCGAGACCCACTACGACGACGAGTTCCCGATCAAGCGTCTGGGCACGAACCTTTGGGCGGCCATGGACTTCAAGCTGTTCAACGAGGGCCGACCCGGTGTGGTACTGGGCCGCGACCAGTGGTTGTTCAGCGACGAAGAGTTCAAGCCCACCGCCGGTGCCGAACAACTGATGCAGGAAAACCTGGCGCTGATCCGTGGCGTGCGCGACACCTTGCAGCAGCACGGTAGCCAGCTGGTGCTGGCGATCATCCCGGCCAAGGCGCGCCTCTATTCGGAATACCTGGGCAAAGAGCAACCGGCCAGCCTGCACGATGACCTGTACAACCAGTTCCACGCCCAGGTACGCCAGGCCAACGTGTTCGCCCCAGACCTGCAAGCGGCCATGGAACAAGCCAAAGCCCGCGGCCAGGTATTCCTGCGCACCGACACCCACTGGACACCAATGGGCGCCGAAGTCGCCGCCCAGACGCTGGCCGAGGCGGTAAGCCGGCAGAACCTGCTCAACGGTGACCCGCAAACCTTCGTCACCGAAGCTGGCAGCACCGCGCCCTACAAAGGCGACCTGACCAACTTCCTGCCACTGGACCCTTTGTTCAGCAACCTGTTGCCGGCCCCGGACAACCTGCAGCAGCGCACCACCCGCCCGGTCGATGCCGAGGGTGACGCGGGGGACGCACTGTTCGCCGATAAGCAGATTCCGGTTGCGCTGGTGGGTACCAGCTACAGCGCCAACCCGCACTGGAACTTCCTTGGTGCCCTGCAGCAGGCCCTGAACAGCGACGTCGCCAACTACGCAGAAGACGGCCATGGCCCGCTGCTGCCAATGCTCAAGTACCTGCAAAGCGATGCCTTTAAAAACGCCGCACCGCAAGTGGTGGTGTGGGAATTCCCCGAGCGTTATCTGCCCATGAAAAACGACCTCAGCAGTTTCGATCCGCAGTGGATCGCGCAGCTGAAGAACACCCGTAAAACCGAAGAAAACCTGGCCTTGTCGTCCAACCAGACGCGCCACTGATCGATAGAGAGGAAACGCACATGACTACCAAGACTTCCATTGCCAAAGCCCTCACCCTCGCGGCCGGCCTGTCCCTTGCTTCCATGCAGGCCTTCGCCGGCGCGGATGCCGCGCTGTATGGCCCGAGCGCGCCGAAAGGCTCGACCTTCGTGCGCCTGTACAACGCGGCCAGCGCACCGGCCGCCGCCTCGGTCGGCAACACCCAGATCAAGCAGGTTGGCGCCCAGGCCAGCAGCGACTTCAGCTTCCTGCCAGGCGGCGACTACACAGCCCAGGTCGGCGGCAAGAGCGTGCCGGTCAAGCTGGCCTCGGACAAGTACTACACCCTGGTCAACAGCAGCAGCGGCAACCCGCAGTTGATCGAAGAACCACCGTTCAAGAACAAGCAGAAAGCCCTGGTGCGCGTGCAGAACCTGAGCGACCAGCAGCTGACCCTGAAAACCGCCGACGGCAAGACCGAAGTGGTCAAGCCGGTGGCCGCAAACGGCCGGGGCGAACGCGAAATCAACCCGGTCAAGGTCAACCTGGCGCTGTACCAAGGTGACAAGAAAGTGGGTGACGTGAAACCCGTCGCCCTGGAGCGCGGCGAAGCCGCCGTGCTGTATGTAACGGGTTCCGGCAACGCCTTGTCGCCGGTGTGGGTAACTCGCCCCGTGGCTAGCAACTGATCCCCCTGCCTTTAACGACTATTGGAGAAACATGATGATCCCGGTAATTCTTTCTGGTGGTAGCGGTTCGCGTCTGTGGCCTCTGTCGCGCAAGCAGTTCCCAAAACAGTTCCTGGCCCTGACCGGCGAACACACCCTGTTCCAGCAAACCATCGAGCGCCTGGCGTTCGAAGGCATGGACACACCGATCGTGGTCTGCAACAAGGACCACAAGTTCATCGTCCAGGAACAGCTGGCTGCGCTGAAGCTGGAAACCCAAGGCATCCTGATGGAGCCGTTCGGCCGTAACACCGCGCCGGCCGTGGCCATGGCCGCCATGAAACTGGTCAACGAAGGCCGCGACGAGCTGATGCTGGTACTGCCAGCCGACCACGTGATCGACGACCAGAAGGCCCTGCAGCGCGCCCTGGCCCTGGCCACCATCGCCGCCGAGCGTGGCGAGATGGTGCTGTTCGGCGTGCCGGCGACCAAGCCGGAAACCGGCTACGGCTACATCCGCTCCAGCCAGGATGCCCTGCTGCCCGAAGGCGTGGCACGCGTGGCCCAGTTTGTCGAGAAACCCGATGAGAAACGCGCCGCCGAGTTCGTCCAGGCCGGTGGCTACTTCTGGAACAGCGGCATGTTCCTGTTCCGCGCCAGCCGCTTCCTCGAAGAGCTGAAAAAGCACGACGGCGACATCTACGACACCTGCGTGCTGGCGCTGGAGCGCAGCGAGGAAGACGGCGATGTGCTGAGCATCGACGAAGCCACCTTCGCCTGCTGCCCGGACAACTCCATCGACTACGCGGTGATGGAAAAAACCCAGCGCGCCTGCGTAGTGCCGATGTCGGCCGGCTGGAGCGACGTGGGCTGCTGGTCATCGCTGTGGGAAGTGCACGAGAAGGACGACAACGGCAACGTCACCAAGGGCGACGTGGTGGTGCAGGACAGCCGCAATTGCATGATCCACGGCAACGGCAAGCTGGTGTCGGTGATCGGCCTGGAAAACATCGTGGTGGTCGAAACCAAGGACGCCATGATGATTGCCCACAAGGACAAGGTCCAGGGCGTCAAGCAGATGGTCAAGACCCTCGACGAACAGGGTCGCACTGAAACCCAGAACCACCTGGAAGTGTATCGCCCGTGGGGCTCGTACGACTCGGTGGACATGGGTGGCCGCTTCCAGGTCAAGCACATCACCGTCAAGCCGGGTGCCAGCCTGTCGCTGCAGATGCACCACCACCGCGCCGAGCATTGGATCGTGGTGTCCGGTACCGCCGAGGTCACCTGCGACGAGAACGTGTTCCTGCTGACCGAAAACCAGTCGACCTACATCCCGATCGCGTCGGTGCACCGCCTGCGCAACCCAGGCAAGATCCCGCTGGAGATCATCGAAGTGCAGTCCGGCAGTTATTTGGGCGAGGATGACATCGAGCGCTTCGAGGATGTGTATGGACGGACATCGACGCCGGTGGAGCGAGGTGTTTCGGTCAAGACGATTGCGCAGTAAGTAAACCCCTGGGGCCGCTTTGCGGCCCTTTCTCGACACGAGGGCGAAGCCCTCGCGCTTTTGAGCCCTCCCCCATTTCAGGCTACGATGGTCAGACCCCGCGCAACCAAGGTCTTCAAGCCCAATGATCATCGGTGCCTTCCTCATCCTCACCTGGCTGGTGCTGCTGTTGCGCTACCCGGCCAAGGCCTTGCCGATTTCGCTGGCCGCCGTTTGCGGCCTGGGCCTGGTAGCCCTGTTCGTTGCCTGGCAGGAAAACCGCGAAGCCTCGCAATTGGCCCGCCTGGACCTGCGCCTGAGCTACGCTCCCGAGCAGTGCCCTGCCGACCGCGCCCTGCAGGTACGCATGAAAAACGGCAACAAGGCCCCGCTCACCGAGCTTCGTTGGCGGGTAGCGGCGTATGCGCCGGGCGATACCGTGAACCTGGCCGAGAATACCTACAACGCACCGCGTTACCGTGGACCGGGTGAGTTGCAGCCGGGAGCCGAGTGGAAAGATTGCCTGCCGGTGCCGCCGCTGCGCTCCGGGTACCGGCCACAGACCCTGGAATTTCGTGCCGAGCATCTGCAAGGTACATTCGCCAATTAATCGAAGGCCTCTCCCATGCCCACTGTCCTGATCACAGGTTGTTCCAGCGGCATCGGCCGCGCCTTGGCCGATGCTTTTCGCGATGCCGGCCACCACGTCTGGGCCACTGCCCGCAAGCCTGAAGATGTCGAGCAACTGAGCGCCGCCGGCTACACCGCCCGGCAGTTGGATGTGAACGACGGCGAGGCGCTGGCCCGCTTGGCCGACGAACTGGAAAGCCTCGACATCCTGATCAACAACGCCGGATACGGCGCCATGGGCCCGTTGCTCGATGGCGGCGTGGATGCCCTGCGCCAGCAGTTCGAAACCAACGTCTTCGCCGTAGTCGGCGTTACCCGTGCGCTGTTCCCGCTGCTACGCCGCTCACGGGGCCTGGTGGTGAACATCGGCAGCGTCTCCGGTGTGCTGGTCACGCCATTCGCCGGTGCCTACTGCGCCTCGAAAGCCGCCGTGCATGCGCTGAGCGATGCCTTGCGCCTGGAGCTGGCGCCGTTCGGTGTGCAGGTAATGGAAGTGCAGCCTGGGGCAATTGCCACGCAGTTCGCCAGCCATGCCCAGCGCCAGGCCGAGCAGGTGCTGGCGGCGGATTCACCGTGGTGGCCGCTGCGCGAGCATGTGCAGGCACGGGCGCGGGCTTCGCAGGACAGGCCGACTTCGGCGGCGGTGTTTGCCCGGGGGGTGTTGGCGGCAGTCGGCAAGTCGCCGGTACCGGGGGTGGTGCGGTTGGGCAATGGCAGTACCGCGCTGCCGCTGATGGCCCGGTTGCTGCCACGGCGGTTGCTGGACTGGGCGTTACGCAAGCGCTTTGGGCTGCTGCGGCCGCTCTGAGTTTTCGGATGCCCTGGGGCTGCTGTGCAGCCCATCGCGACACAAGGCCGCTCCTACAGGCAGTCGCGGTCTCCTGTAGGAGCGGCCTTGTGTCGCGATGGGCCGCACAGCGGCCCCGCTTTCTAGGCTTTGTTCGCTGGCTGCTCATCAAACGCCTGCCAGCCACCCCCCAAGGCCTTGTACAACCCCACCAGCGCCTGCGACACCGCTGCCGAGCTGTCGATCCACTGCTCCTCGCTGGCCAGCAATGCCCCTTGCACTGTCAGCACATTGAGAAAGTCCACCGCCCCTTCCACATACTGGCGCTGGGCGGTTTCCAGGGCGATGCGGTTCTGCCGCACGGCCTCGGCCAAATGGTCGCGGCGCAACTGGCTGGCGTTGTACAGGCGTAGCACATCGTCAATTTCATGCCAGGCCCCCAGCACCACCTTGCGGTAGTTCAGCGCGGCCTCTTGCTGCTGCGCCTCGCGCAGTTCCAGGGTGCCCTTGAGCCGGCCACCCTCGAAGATCGGCAGCGACAGCTGAGGCCCGAAAGCAAACCGACGCGAATCCCAGCCACCAAAATCAGACAGCTGCATGGCCTGGAA
Organism: Pseudomonas sp. NY8896; assembly: GCF_039634505.1. Taxonomy (NCBI): domain Bacteria; kingdom Pseudomonadati; phylum Pseudomonadota; class Gammaproteobacteria; order Pseudomonadales; family Pseudomonadaceae; genus Pseudomonas; species Pseudomonas sp. NY8896. Next base: position 881,394 of record NZ_CP132350.1, on the reverse strand, counting down.
ACCGACACTGCCCGACAGCCGGATGCTCGGGTAGAAATCTGCCTTGGCCACACCGATGCTGGCGGTGGCGGCATGCAGGCGGGCCTCGGCCTGGCGGATGTCCGGGCGGCGCTCGGCCAGTTCGGACGGCAAGCCAATGGCAAACTTCTGCTGCGGCGCGGGCAGCTCGCCGCCCTGCAGCAATTCGGCCTGCAAACTGCGTGGCGGTTCGGCAGCGAGCAGGCTGAGGGCGTTGATCAGGTCATCACGGCGGGCTTCCAGGCTGGGCAGTCGCGACTCGATCGACGCGACCTGAGCGCTGGCCTGGGCCACATCCAGGCGCGTGGCAACGCCTTCGGCCTGGCGGTCTTCGGACAGCTTCAGGCTGTGCCGGGCAACCTTGAGGTTGTCCTGCGTCACATCCAGGGTGTGCTGCACCGCGCGCAGCTGGATGTAGTTGCCGGCGGTTTCCGACAGCAGGGCAAGCAGCACCCCACGGCGGTCGTTCTCAGCCACTTCGACGCTGGCATCGGCAGCCTCGACCTGGCGTCGTACGCGGCCCCAAAGGTCCAACTCCCAACCTGCCACCAGGTCGCCTTGCCAGAGGTTGTACGCCGCTTTACCCGCTTTGCCGGACGGGTCGCTGAGGCCTTCGGCGCTGTTACGCGCGCGGCTGTAGCCGGCGTTGGCGTCCACCGACGGCATTTCGTCGGCGGCCACGGTGCTGCGCAGGGCACGGCTTTGCAGCAACCGTGCGCTGGCCATCTGCAGGTCGAGGTTGCGTTCGGCGACGCGCTGGATCAAGGCACTGAGCTGGGCATCGTGAAAGGATTCCCACCAGCGCAACTCCAGCGGTTCGGCCTGCGGCTGGCTGGCCGCTGCCTCACCCTGCAGCGGCGCCCACTGTTGCGGTGCCTGGCTGTCGGGGCGCCGAAAGTCCGGGCCCATGGTGCAGCCTGCCATCAGTACGGCCAGCAATAAAGGGCTCAAGCGAAATGCCGATTTCATCGTGCACTTACCTCTTTGCCGTCCAGCTTGTCACCACGGGTGTCGATGGTCGCTTCCACCGACATGCCCACACGTAGGCGGCTGAGCAGCGGCTGCCCGTCATCGAAGACGATTTTCACCGGGATGCGCTGCACCACCTTGGTGAAGTTGCCGGTGGCGTTGTCCGGTTTCACGGCAGCGAAGGTGACGCCGGTGGCGGGAGCGATACTTTCTACATGGCCGTGCAGCTTTTCGCCGGAGAAGGTATCGACGCTGATGCTCACCGGCTGGCCCGGTTGCACGTGGGTCAGCTGGGTTTCCTGGAAATTGCCGACCACATAGGCCTGTTGCAACGGCACCACCGACAGCAGGCGGGCGCCTGGGTTGACGTAGGCGCCGACGCGCAGGGCACGCTCGCCGACCATACCGTCCACCGGTGCAGTGATGCGGGTGTAGGACAGGTCGAGCTGAGCCTTTTCCAGCCCCGCTTCGGCACGTTTGAGCTGGCCATCGGCGCTGGCCACCTGAGCGGTGAGAATGTCCACTTGCTTGCGCGCCGCCACCAGCGCCGCCTGGGCATTGGCCAGGCGAGCACGGGCCTGGTCGACACCGCTGCGCGCCTGTTGGGCGTTCTGCACGGTACCGGCGCCCTGCTCGGCCAGGCGGCTGTAGCGGTTGACTTCATGGTCGGCGAACGCCGCTTCGGCCTGGGCCGCTTTGACAGCAGCCTCGGCCTGGGCAATCAGCGCCGCCTGGCGCTCCAGGGTGGCACGGGCATCGGCGCTTTGCGCCTGGGCTACCAGCAACTGCGCCTGCGCGGCATCCAGCGCGGCCTGGTAGTCACGGGCATCGATGGTCGCCAGCAACTGGCCTGCGGTGACCTGCTGGTTGTCTTCCACCAGCACGTCCTTGATGAAACCGGCGACTTTGGGCGCGACCACGGTGTAGTCGGCGATCACATAGGCGTCATTGGTGCTCTGGCGGTGGTCACTGCCCAACATCCAGGGGCCGACGATGCCAGCCAGGACGGCCACGGCCAGCACCGAGCCGATGAACAGGGTTTTGCGGTTGTTGGTCATTTCAGCGGTTCTCGAATTCATCCAGGGTTCAGGCCACCGCACGCGGCGGATAGACCCGGGTAGGCACGAAAGGAATCAGGCAGATCAAGGCCACGGCAATGCAGGCCATGACGAGGTACATGTCGGCCGAGGTCAGGACCAACGCCTGGTCGTGGATGCGCTTGGCCAGGCCTGCAGCGCTGTCGTCGACCAGCGGCGCGTTGCCCAGGCTGTCCACCAGGTGGTTGGAATGGAAGTGCCGGCGCAGGGTGCCAAGGGCGTCCAGCAGGCCACCGGCAATCACGGCGGCCAAGCCCTTCACGGTGTTGAACCAGCTGGAGGCGAACGGGCCTTCCTGCGGGGTCATGCCATTGGTGGACAGCATCAGCAACGGCAGCACGGCCATCGGCTGGCCGAACACCTGCAGCAGGTAGAACGGGTAGAAGTCGCCACGGATCCATTCGCTGGTCAGCAGGCTGCTGCCGACACAGGACACCGCCAGCATCGCCAGGCCGATACCCAGCACCCAGCGGCAGTCCACTGCACGGATGTTGCACAGTGCCGCCGTCAGCGGCAGGGCGATCAGTTGAGGCATGGCCACCAGCATCATCAGCGGGCTGGTCTGTGCCGGGCGGTAGCCTTGGATCTGCGCCAGGTAGGCCGAAGGAATGCTGCCCACGCCCGAGAGCACGATCAGCACACCGGCCAGTGTCACCAGCGCGAAACTCAGGTTGCGCCGCTGCAACATGCGCAACTGGAAGAACGGCAGCGGTTCGGACCACTCGTTGAACATGAACAGCACCAGCAACACCAAGCCACCGCCCAGCAGCCAGCAGATCAGCGGCGAATCGAACCAGCCCCAGCGGTCGCCCAGCGACAGGCCCAGTACGATGCAACTGATGGCGGGCAGGCCGAGCAGCACGCCACGCCAGTCGAACTGCTTGAAACGTTCCAGGCGCAGCGGGTCCTGCGGCAGGCCCCAGCCGACACAGACGATGGCCAGCAGCGAGGGCAGAATGATCTGCCAGAACGCCCATTGCCAACCGACATACTCGGTCCACAGCCCCGCCAACGGCGTGCCAAGGTTGGGGCCGAAGGTGGCGGTCAGCGCATAGCAGGCCAGGCCGTAGACCTTGATGCCCGGTGGCAGGAAGCGCAGGGCCACACTCATCAGCATCGGTGGCAAGGCCCCCGAAGCAAAGCCCTGCAGCACGCGCAGCAGCATCAGGCTGTGCAGGTTGGGGGCGAACGGTTGCAGCAAGCCGAGCACGGCGAACAGGCCGATGGCGCTCATGGTGAAGCGCCGCAGCGAGAAGGTGGTGGCCAGCCACGGCGCAAAGGCCATGGCCGAGACCGAGGCGGCGCTGTACACCGCCAGCAGCCAGGCACCTTCGTCAGCACCGATGCCCATGGCACCGCGGATATCGGCGAGGGAAATCTTGGTAACCGACTCGTTTAGGCCTGCGCACAGCACGGCCAGCAACACACCGAACAGCCCCACTACCACCTGCAGGCCAAACGCCGTCTGCGCAGGCGCGGCCGGCGCGGGGGCGGCGGCCAGCGCCGCAGGGGGCGCGGTCAGGGAACTCATGGGAATACATCTCCAGCAACAATTTCAGGGCTGGAGCAAGTTTAAGAAGGTCGAATGCTGACGAAAACTGACTTGTTGGCAGTTTTATATTGCGTCAGACGCAATCAATGGCGACATCACGGGTCAATGCGCCCACACGCTTTCAACGTCTGGCGCAGCCAACGGTGTGCGGGGTCGTTGTCGAAACGCGGGTGCCACGCCTGCTTCACATTGACTTTCTCCAACGGCACCGGGATTTCGAACGAGCGCAATGGCAGCTTCAGCCGCTGCACACTGTTGAGGATGTTGGCGGGTATCGGCAGGATCAAGTCCGAATCCGGCAGTGAGAACATCGCCGAGTGAAAGCTGGTGGTGATCAGGGCCACCCGCCGCTCTACCTTGTGGTTGGCCAACGCCACATCGATCGGCCCATTGGCCCGGCCGCGCCGCGATACGCTGATCTGCGGGTAGGCAGCAAAACGCTCTGGGGTGATCGGGGCGTCGAAAATCGGGTGCCCCACACGCGCCAGGCCCACGAAGTAGGTGCTGAACAGGCTCTGCACCTTGATTTCCGGGCCAAGTTCAACGGCCGAGCTGATGATCAAATCGATATGCCCGTTGCGCAGCACCGCATCATCGTCACCGCTGCCCTCCGGGACGAAGCGCAACACCGTTCGCGGCGCCTGGGCCAGCATCATGCTCAGCAATTGGGCGCCGTACAGGGCGATGAACAGGTCATTGGTGCGTATGTTGAAGGCACGGTCCAGGTTCACCAGGTCGACATCATCACGGCTACGGAACACCTGCCCGGCTTGCTCTACCAACCCATGCACCTGCTCGCGCAGGGCCAGCGCCCGCGGCGTGGGCACAAGGCCACGGCCGGCACGCACCAGGATCGGGTCACCCATGGCTTCGCGAATGCGCCCCAGTGTCCGGCTCATGGCCGCCGGGCTCAGGTTCATTCGCTGAGCTGCGCCGACCACGCTGCCCTCGTCGAGCAGGACATCGAGGGCGACGAGCAGGTTCATGTCCGGGAGTTGCATGGCCGTTTTCCGTTACAGCTGTGGGAATGGCGATGGTAACAGGTTGCTCGATTGCACCAGACGCAATGCGCTCGTGCGTTGTGGGGCATTTATTCACTGACCGTGTTCGGCCTTAAATAGAGCATTGGCAGGATCGGCCTCTTCGCGGGCGTGCCCGCGAAAGGGCCGATCCTGCAGATACACCCGCCAGCCATTGCCAAGGATCCTACATGCCCAGCTCCGTCCTGATCGCCATCGACGCCTCCCCGGCTTCCAGTGCCCTGCTGGCCCTCGCCCGCCGCTACTGCCGCCCTGGCGAGCACGAATTGCACGTGCTGCTGGCCATCGATTCCACCTTCGCCGTGCATGAGCAACCAGCGCCCTATACCACCGAAGAGCTGGAGGAATACCCCGCCGCCTGCGAGGAACAGCAGCATGCCGACCACGCCGTGACCGAGGCCGTGCGCGAACTGCAGCAAGCCGGCTTTGCCAGCCGGGGTTGCATGGTGGCTGGGCAGCCGGTCGATGTGATCGTGACTAAGGCGCACGAACTCAATTGCGAGCTGATCATCATGGGCCACCGTCACCTGTCGCGGCTGGGACGGTTGCTCGACCCTTCCATCAGCGCGAAGGTGATTGACCAGGTGAAGGTGCCGGTGTTGGTGGGGGCGGCGGGGTAGAAATCACAGAAGATTGGACGCTTGGCTCTGAGCTTCATTTGGGCATGCAGGTGCTCGCCATGATTTTTACAGCGCCTTTGAGATCGAGCGCCGCGCGGGCGGTGCTCGATGTTCCTGACTACAAATCTCTCAAGGCGAACTCGGCTTCACCACCACCGTACACGTCGTCCCCGCCGCCAGCAAAAACCCTTCCGGCACTTCATCGATGTGAATACGCACCGGCACCCGCTGCGCCAGCCGCACCCAGTTGAACGTAGGGTTCACATCGGCAATCAGCTCGCGGCTTTGCGGGTTGTCGCGGTCGTAGATGCCACGGGCGATGCTCTCCACATGCCCCTTGATGCGCTCGCCGCTCATCATCTGCAGCTCGGCCTGGTCACCCACCTTCACGTGCGGCAGCTTGGTCTCTTCGAAGAAGCCGTACACCCAGAACGAGTTCTCATCGACCACCGCCATCACCGCCTCACCGGTACGCGCATAGTCGCCCTTGTGGATGTTCAGGTTGGTCACATAGCCATCCACCGTGGCCACGATGTGCGTGCGCTTGAGGTTCAGTTCGGCTGCGGCCAGTTCAGCAAGGGCTTGCTGGTAATCGGCTTGGGCAGCGTTGGCAATGTTGCTGGCATCGTCGCGGTTTTCCTTGGAGATCACCAGGTTGTCCATGTCGGCCCGGCGCTTGGCGTTGACCTTGCGCATTTCCCAGGTGGCCTTGCGCGAGGCGACCAGCGCCTTGGCCTGGTCGACCGCCAACTGGTAGTGCTCGGGGTCGATCTGGATCAGCAGGTCGCCCTTCTTCACCCGCTGGTTGTCCTTGACCGGTACGTCCACCACGTAGCCGGGCACGTCGGCGGCGACGTTGATGATGTCGGCACGCACGCGGCCGTCGCGGGTCCATGGGGTGGTCATGTAGTGCAACCACAACTGGCGACCGATGGCCACGGCAGCGACCAGCACCAGCAGGGTGGCGATCAGGCTGAAGAACTTTTTCATCGAAGGTTTCTCACCAGTAGACAGTAAGCGCCATGGCGCCGAACAGGCAGACGAACAGGCTCAGGCGCAGCAGCGCCGGGTGCCAGAAGAAACGGTAGCCATCATGGCTGGCGATGAACCGGTCCAGGCCCCAGGCCAGGCCCAGGGCGAACAGGAACATCAAGGTCATGGTGGGCATGTACACGCCATGGAAGGCGATTTCACGGGGCATGGTGCAATCCTTTCGCCGGTGCCAGTGGCGACTGTGGGTCCAGCAGGGAAGAACGGATGAAGTGCAGGTAGCTTTGCGCACGGCGCAGCACCGAGGTGTCGAAGTGCCGGGCGAACGGCTCGTCGGTGGCCTGCACGCGGGCGATGGCATGGTCCACGGCCACCAATGCACGCTCGTGGTTGCTGGCGCTTGGCTGCAGGAACAACCGCGCCAGGGCACGGCCCATGACGCGAATCGCCTGGCGCCACGGCTGCGACTCTGCGTAGGCCGGGTGCACCGGCGCACGGGCCTGCTCCTTGCGCAACTCGATCACGGCGTGGCCGATTTCCAGCACGGTGAACATCCAGCCCATCAACTGGCTCTGCACCTGCGGCTTGCCCGCCGCCAGGCCATAGGCCTGGTGCAACAGGTCGCGGGTGCGGCTTTCGAACGCCGTGCCGATGCCGCGCAGGCGACCACTGATGGCGAACAGCACCTGCTCACGCAGCTCCTGTTCCAGCCGGCTCCACAACCAGCGGCTGTTGGGCGGCAGGATGATCGCCCCGGCGGCGGCACAGACGAACATCCCGATCACCATGCCGATGTAGTCGTTGATGAAGGTGTAGGGGTCATACACGGTGAGGTTGTTCGGCACCGAGCCAATCGCGAAAAACACCAGCAAGCCGATGCCGTAGCCGGCATAGGCCGGGCGCGACGACAGAAACGCGCCCAACACGAACACAGGTGCCAGCACCATGCACAGCAGCGGGAAACCGTCGATCCAGGGGAACACGAAGAACGTTTCGAAGAACCCGACAAAAGCACCGATGGCCGTGCCGCAGGCCATCTGGAACGACATGCGCTTGGGGTTCGGCGACGCCGCCGAAAGGCCCACGGTGACGGTGGCGATCAGGGTCATCATGGCGCCGCTGGGCCAGTCACTGAGTAGCCAGTAGCTACCCAGCAGCAACAGCACCGCCGAGGCACGCACACCGGCGGCCAGCGACACCAGCCAGCTGGTCTGCGCCACGTAGGGCTCGTCCCACTGCTCGCGCTGGTGTGTGTGCGCGGCCAGCGAGGCATGGGTTTCGGCGTAGCTGAACATCTCGTCGACGAAGCGATACAGCAGTTCGAACGCAGTGTGAAAGTCGAGCAAGTCGGATTCACTGGGGTCGGTCGCCAGGTATTCGGCCCGCAAGCCGCGCACCTGGGCCTGCAAGCCTTCTTTGTAGGCGGCCAGCTCCAGGGTCAGGCGCAGTGCATCGGCGTCGGTCAACGCCCGCCCCACGTAGGGCTGCAGCAGCTCCACCAAGGTATTCAGGCCCGGCTCGATGGCACTGACGATCTGCAGGGGGCCACGGGCACGCAGCCGCTCCAGCAAGCGGTGCAGGGCGTTGAAGCGCGTGGTGATGGCCATGAACTCACTGTTCATCCGCACCAGCCGACCACTGCGGCGGCGCATGTGCGGGTCTTCGAAGGCGGTGACGTTGCGCAAGCTTTCAAGGCCTACGGCCTCTGCCACGAAACGCACGTTGCTGCTCTCGAAACGGTCCTTTTGGCTATCGCCACGCAGGGCCTCGACCACCACCCCGGCGAACACGCCAAAGCGCTGGTACAGGGCGTTACGCATCGCGGCGCTGGCCGACTGCGGCAGGATTGCGGCACTGACGAAGGTCGACACCAGAATCCCCAGGGCAATCTCCAGCACCCGCCATACGGCTGCCATGAACGCCTGGTCAGGGTGCTGCAGCACCGGCAGGCCGATCATCGCAGCGGTGTAACCGGCCAGCACGAAGCCATAGGCGCGGAAGGTGCGGTAGCGCATGGCACCGGCCGAGCACAGGCCCACCCACAGCGCCAGGCTGGGCAGGAACAGCTCGGTGTTTTGCGGGAAGATGGCGATCAACGCCACCATCATCGCCGAGCCGGCCAGGGTGCCGAGCACCCGGTAGAAGCTTTTGGCGAACACATGCCCGCTTTGCGGCTGCATGACGATGAACACGGTGATCATGGCCGTGCGTGGTTGCGGCAGCTCAAGGCGCATGGCCAGCCACAACGTGATGAACGCGGCGGCCAGCACCTTGAAGATGTACACCCAGGTCACGCCGTCGGTGCGTGCCCAGGCAAAGAAGCCCCGGCGCCATTCCAGGCTTTGCAGCCAGCGCACGGGCAAACTGGAAGTGCTCATTCGGCGTTATCCGGCTTCTTGTCGAAAATGGCCAGGGTAGCCGGGGTTTTCGGCGCAGCCTGGCGTTCCTCCTTCGGCACATCCTGGCCGGCCTGCAGGCCGCCGCCCAGGGCGGTGACCAGCTCGGCATGGGCGACCAGGCGGGCGGCCTGCACCTGTTGCTGCACCTGCTGCTGGCGGAACAGCAATGTCTGCGCATTGAGCACGTTCAGGTAGTCGGTAAGGCCGCGCTGGAAGGCGACCATGGCGATGTCGTAGGTTTTCTGAGCTGCGGCGACGGACTCGGCCGCGAAGTGCGACTGCTCTTTCATCGACTCGCGGCGGATCAACTGGTCGGAAATGTTCTTCAGCGCACCAATCACGGTCTGGTTGTAGCGCGCCACCGCTACGTCGTACCCCGCCGAGGCCACGCCCAGCTCCGAACGCAGGCGGCCACCGTCGAAGATCGGCAAGCTGATCGCCGGGCCGACGTTGTAGTTGAACTTGCGCCCGGTCAGGAACTCCAGCGGGCCACCACCGGTAGCCATGAAGCCCAGGCTGCCGACCAGGTCGACGTTGGGGAAGAAGCCGGCATGGGCAACATCGATGCCACGCGCTTGAGCGGCCACCTGCCAGCGGCTGGCGACCACATCGGGGCGCTGGCCGACCAGTTCGGCAGGCAGGTTCGAGGGCAGCTTCAGCGGCGCGGCCAGGGCCAGGGTCGGGCGCTGCAACTGTGCGCCCTCCCCCGGGCCTTTGCCAGCCAACGCCGCCAGCTGGTTGCGGGTCAGGGCAATTTCTTCGTCGAGGCTGTCGAGCTGACGGTGGGTTTCCGGCAGCGGCGCTTCGGCCTGGCTGACTTCGAAGTGAGTGCCGATGCCGGCATCCAGGCGACGCTTGGCCAGCGCCAGGATCTGCTCCTGCTGCTCCAGTTCGGCCTTGACGATATCGCGCTGGGCAAAGTGCAGGCTCAGCTGGATGTAGGCGCGCACCACGTTGTTCTGCAGCTCCAGTTGCGCCTGGCGGGCTTCGGCCACGCTCATGTGCGCCTGGTCCACGGCCTGCTCACTGGCGTTGCGCTCGCGCCCCCACAGGTCGAGGGCGTAGCTGAAGCCAATGGCAGCGTTGTTGTCCCAGGTGTTGGCGCCCGACAGCGCGCCAGGGCCGTAGAACTGGTCTTCAGGCCAGTTGTGGCGCTTGAGCGTGGCCTGGCCGTTGGCCTGGAGCTTTTCCGCCGACTCGACCACGCCAGCCATGGCCTTGGCTTCGCGCACCCGCGCCGCGGCCATGGCCAGGCTTGGGCTGCCGGCCACGGCCAGGGCAATCCAGCGGTCCAGCTGCGGGTCGCCATAGGCGTGCCACCACTGCTGGTCAGGCCAATGGGCGTCGGTCGCGGCTTCGCGTATGGCCGCGTCGGTGGTCAAGGTATTGGCTTGCAGCGTCTTGCTTTGCGGGGCGATGCCCCAGGTTCCGATACAGCCACTCAAGGTGAGGGCAAGGGCACAGGCACTGAACGCATTGAGCGTTCTGATGATGCGACGCGGCACAGCTGCGATTTCCCGAGGAAGAGGTGAAGGGGCCGGGCAATTCTAGGGGGCGACAGCACTGGCGATAAGCGCAGATTCCTGCGAATCTTTGTTACCAAAACAGCGATAATCCGCCTTTGGTCGAAGGTAACTTTTCAGCTTTTTTGCGTTACTTCGTGACACAATTTTGTCCTCTACATCGAGAGTGACCCATGGACACCCTGCAAAACATGCGTGCTTTCAGTTGCGTAGCCCAGCTTGGCAGCTTTACCGCTGCTGCCGCGCAACTGGATACGACCACCGCGAACGTGTCGCGGGCGGTCTCCAACCTGGAAGCCCATCTGCAAACAAGGCTGCTCAACCGTACCACCCGCCGCATTGCGCTGACCGAGGCCGGCAAGCGTTACCTGATGCGTTGCGAACAGATTCTTACCTATGTGGAAGAAGCCGAAGCCGAAGCCAGCGATGCCCACGCCCGCCCGGCCGGGCAGTTGAAGGTGCACTCGATGACCGGGGTGGGCCAGCACTTCGTGGTCGATGCCATCGCCCGCTACCGCGAGTCGCACCCGGACGTCACCTTCGACCTGACCATGGCCAACCGCGTGCCCGACCTGCTCGACGAGGGTTATGACGTGTCCATCGTGCTGGCCACCGAACTGCCCGATTCGGGGTTCGTGTCACAGCGCCTTGGCATCACCTACAGCATCGTCTGCGCCTCGCCCGGCTACATCGCCCGCCACGGCACTGCGCACAAGCCCGCCGACCTGCTCAAGCATGCCTGCCTTCGCATGGTCAGCCCGGTGATCCCGCTGGAAAAGTGGCTGTTCGACGGACCGGAAGGCCAGGAGATGGTCAACATCACCAGCTCGCCGTTCATGGTCAACACCGCCGATGCCATGAAGACCGCGATCCGCAGCGGCATGGGCGTAGGCGTGCTGCCGATCTATTCGGCCATCGACGGCCTGCGTGACGGTAGCCTGGTGCGAGTGTTGCCCGAGTACCGCCTGCAGGAACTGAACCTGTACGCCATCTACCCATCGCGGCAGTACCTGGATGCCAAGATCAAGACCTGGGTCGAGTACCTGCGCAACTCGCTGCCAGAGATTCTCGCGGCCCATGAGGCGGACCTGAAAACCCATCAAGTGCTCATCGCCAACTAAAAAGCTGCTGCATGGCGGGGGTGGACAATGGTAGGTTGCTAACCAATGTCCACCCCCGCCTTGCAGAGAAGTTGCCCGATGAAAAAGACTGTCCTGGCCTTCAGCCGTATCACCCCGGCCATGGCCGAGCGCCTGCAGCAAGACTTCAACGTGATTCTGCCCAACCCCAAGCTCGGCGACATCAACGCCCAGTTCAACGAAGCCCTGCCCGAGGCCCACGGCCTGATCGGCGTTGGCCGCAAGCTGGGCCGTGCACAGCTTGAAGGCGCGGCCAAGCTGGAGGTGGTGTCCAGTGTTTCGGTCGGCTATGACAACTACGACTTGGACTACTTCAACGAACGCGGCATCGCCCTGACCAACACCCCCGACGTGCTCACCGAAAGCACCGCCGACCTGGGCTTCTCGCTGATCATGGGCTGTGCCCGCCGCACCGCCGAACTGGATGCCTGGACCAAGGCCGGCAACTGGCAGGCCACCGTAGGCCCGGCCCATTTCGGCAGCGATGTGCATGGCAAGACGCTGGGTATCGTCGGCATGGGCAACATCGGCGCTGCCATTGCCCGCCGCGGCCGGTTCGGTTTCAACATGTCGGTCATCTACGCTGGCAACAGCCGCAAGACCGCGCTGGAGCAAGAACTTGGGGCGCAGTTGCGCAGCCTGGAGCAGTTGCTGGCCGAAGCGGACTTCGTGGTCATTGTGGTGCCGTTGTCCGACGCCACCCGCAAGCTGATTGGCGCCCGCGAGCTGAAACTGATGAAGCCGAGTGCCTTCCTGATCAACATCGCTCGCGGGCCGGTGGTGGATGAAGCGGCGCTGATCGAAGCCCTGCAGAACGGTACCCTTCGTGGGGCTGGTCTGGATGTGTACGAGAAGGAGCCGCTGAGCGATTCGCCGCTGTTCAAGCTGCCCAATGCGCTGACCTTGCCGCACATTGGTTCGGCCACTGCCGAAACCCGATTGGCCATGGCCAATCGGGCGATGGACAACCTGCGCGCGGCGCTGCTGGGCGAGCGGCCGCGGGACCTGGTGAACCCGCAGGTGTGGAAGGGCTGATAGCGCTCTATTGCCTGCACCGGCCCTTTCGCGGGTAAACCCGCTCCCACAGGTCCAGAACGCTGTGGGAGCGGGCTTACCCGCGAAAGGGCCGGTGCAGGCAACGCATGTCCTATTTGGCCACCACAACACCCCCAGCCACCCGGACCCGAGGCTTGCGAAACACCAGCACATTCCCCGCCATCACCGCCACCAGCCCCAACAAGGCCGGTGCCGTCCACTGATACCCCTCGGCCACCGCCGACACATTCAACGCCACCAACGGAAACAGCACCGTGCAGTAGGCCGCGCGCTCTGGCCCCATGCGGCCGACCAGGGTCAGGTAGGCGGTGAAACCGATCACCGAACCCGGAATTACCAGGTACATCAGCGAACCGATGTAGCGGGTGTTCCACTCCATGTTGAAAGGAATGCCGCTGACCAGGCAATAAACCATCAGCATGGCCGCCCCGTAGACCATGCCCCAGGCATTGGTGGTCATGGGCTTGAGCCCGGCCTTCTGCTGCATGCTCGACAGCATGTTGCCCGCCGAGAAGCACAGCGTGCCGAGCAGCGCCAGGCCAAGGCCGTACAGGGTTTCACGGCTGGCCGCATGATGGGACAGCTCGGGCCAGAACAGCAGCCCCAGCCCAAGCAGGCCCAGGGCACCACCGCCCAGTACATTGGCGGCGATTTTCTGGCCGAAGAAGACCCGCGCATTAAGTGCGTTCCACAGGGTTGCAGTGGAGAACACCACGGCGATCAGACCACTGGCGATCCACTGGCTGGCAGTGAGAAAGCACATGAAATTGACGCAGAACAGGCAAAAGCCCTGTGCCAGACAGATCTGGTGGCCACGCCGGTTCATCGGCTGCAGGCGGCGGGTGAGCAGCAGGATGGCGAACAGAATCAGGCCAGCCAGGGCGAAGCGATAGACGATCGAGACCGGGATGGCGACCACGCCCAGCTGGAGCTTCAAGGCGATCCAGGTAGTGCCCCAGATCAGGACGGTGAGCAGGTAGAGTGACAGGTTCATGGCGGCAGTTCCTTGGGCCTTTCAGGATCGGTGCCCGGCGCTTCGCGGGTAAACCCGCTCCCACAGGGGTCACCAGTGTTCGCTAGATGGGCCTTTACCGGCTTGCACAAACTTGCGCTTTTCTTGCGCCAGTAGATGTCACGCTGTGCAGGGCGCAGTAGGATGACTGGCAAGAGGAACCCGCCATGACGCCACTCACCCAGTTGCAAGTGTTCAACGCCATGCATGCCTCGCCCCACGCCCGGCTGGAGCTGAGCGCGCACCTGGGCGACGGGCTGGCGGCGGCGTTGTGGAGCAACCGTGACGATGCTCGTGATTACCAGGCACCGACCCATCACACCCTGTCGTGCTACATCGCCGACGGCACCGGCACCTTCCGCCGCCAACGCCCGGCCGACAAGGGCGCACCCGGCAAGCTGTGCGTGATGCCGGCCGGGCAGGAATCGAACTGGGTGGTCAATGGCGCGATCCGGCTGGCACACCTGTATGTCAGCGAGGCGCAGTTCGCCCTGGGCTGCGTGCGCCTGCTCGACCGTGAGCCACGGGAGCTGCAACTGCAGGAGGCGACCTTTCTGGACGATCCACAGCAGGCGGCACGCTTTCGCCAACTGATCCAGCTGGACTGGGACGAGCCCGGCGAACGCCTGCTGGCCAGCAGCCTGGCACACGAAATCGTCGACCATGCGCTGCTCAACCAGGTCGGGCTGCGCCAAGGCCTGCGCCTGAAAGGTGGGCTGGCGCCGAACCTGCGCCGGCAGTTGGTCGAGTACATCGAAGCGCACCTGGACCAGCCGATTACCCTGGGTGAACTGGCCTTGCGCTGCAACTTGTCCGAATACCACTTCGCACGCATGTTCCGCGCCAGTTTCGGGTTACCGCCGCACCAGTACTTGCTGGCCAGGCGGCTGCAGCGGGCTTGCGAGTTGTTGCGACTGGGGGAAATGCCGCTGGGCGAAATTGCCCTGTTGTGCGGGTTTGCCAGTGCCAGCCATTTCAGTAACCGCTTCCGGCAGGCCCTTGGCGCAACGCCTGGGGAATATCGCTCGGCCATTCGCGGCTAAAGCCGCTCCCACAGAGTAACGCGATCCCTGTAGGAGCGGCTTTAGCCGCGAAGAGGCCGGCACAGGCTGTACTTAAAACTCAAAGGTACTCGACAAACTCACCTGCCGCGCATCTCCAATCGCCACAAAGTACTGGTTCACCGCCGAGCTGTAGTAAACCTTGTCGAACAGGTTCTTCACGTTGAGCTGCAGGCGCACGTTGTGTTCATCGAGCTTGGTCTCGTAGCTGGCGAATGCATCCGCCACGGTGTAGGACGGCAGGTCGAAGGTGTTGGTCGAGTTACCCGACCGCTCGCCCACGTAGCGCGCACCCGCACCTACCCTCAGCTTGTCGCCACCGAACAGGCTGCCGAAGTCGTACACAGCCGACAACGAACCACTGTGCTTGGCTACGTTCTGCAGGCGGTTGCCTTGCAGGTCCGGGTCCTTGGTAACCTTGGCATCCGTGTAGGCATAGCTGCCAATCAAGCTCCAGCGATCAGTCAGCTGGCCGGTCAGGTCAAGTTCCACGCCTCGTGAATTGACTTCACCCGCGTTGCTGTAGACCGTCTCGCTAGTGCTGGCGTCGAAGTTCGAAACCAGGACGTTGCGTTTGGTGATATCGAACAGCGCCAGGGTGCCCGTGATGCGGCCCGGCATATCGAGCTTGGCCCCCAGCTCCCACGACTTGCCCTCTTCCGGGGCTACCGACGAGTCGAGCACGATATTGCCGGTCAGTGGCGCAATGGTGGAGTTTGGCTTGAACGATTCGCTGTAGCTGCCATAGAACGACAGCTGGTCATCGACCTTGTAGACAATGCCGGCGTGAGGCACCCAGGCCTGGCCACTGATGTCGGTATTGACGTGGAACGGGCGGCCGCGACCGGCGTACTGGTCGTACTGCTGGAAGCGCGCGCCGGCCACCAGGATCCAGTGCTCGTCCAGGTGCAAGGCGTCCTGCACGAACAGCGCATCGGTGCGCAGCTTGTCGGTCTGGTCGCTGTCACTGGCGCGCACCGTGCTGCCTTCCACTTCCTGACCGTAGACTGGGTCCACATAGCTGAACGTGGACTTGGCCGTCTGGCGAATCAGATCACCCCGGAAAATCTTGCGGTCTTCGTGGTCGATGCCGAACAGCAAGTCGTGCTGCATGCCGGCCACTTCCACGTTGCCTGCCAGGCTGACGGTCGCGAACTGGTCACGGCTCATGGCGTTGTGGGTGCCGTCGATGCTGCGTGTCAGCGTGCCTTTTGCTTCGTTGACGGCCGTCACCCGCACCTGGCTGGCATCGTAGGTTTCACGGTTGAAGCTGTAGCCGAAGTGCAGCTTCCAGTCATCGGCCAACTGATGGTCGACTTCCAGGCGATACAAGTCGGAGCGCCCTTCCATGTCGTTGAAGGGCTCGTCCAGACGACGCGTGGCGGGGATGTTCAGTGGGTGGCCGTTGTTGCCGAACGCGGTACCCCGATCGAACGGGTAGAGAAACTCGCGGTGCTCGTAAGCCACCACCACCTGGGTATCTTCGCCCAGCCAGGCCAGCGACGGCGCCACCAGCGATTCGCGGTGCACGCCGTAGTTACGCCAGTAGTCTTCGTCCTCGTGGTCGACGACCAAGCGGTAGGCGAAGTTGCTGTCGCCCAGCGCGCCAGTGCTGTCGAGCCCGCCGCCACTGCCGTTCTTACCACTGCCGTAGGTCGAGCCACGCACGGTCAGGGCGTTGTACTGCTGCAGTTGCGGGCGCTTGCTGACCACGTTGATCACCCCACCCGGGTCCTGAATGCCGTACAGCAGCGAAGCCGGGCCCTTGAGCACTTCGACCCGCTCGGTGCTGGCGTTGAGGCTGCGGCCCTGCACGATGGGCATGCCATCGCGCATGATCGAGCCATCGCGGTTGTCGCCGAAACCACGCTTCATCACCGTGTCGGACGTGCCACCGAAGTTATTGCCCTGGGTAATGCCGCTGACATTGGCCAGGGCGTCATCGAGGTTACGCGGCGCCTGATCACGGATGACCTGCGCCGGTACCACGTTGATCGCCTGGGGGATGTCCTGGTTAGGGCCCTGCCCGCGCATGATCGAGGCGCTAGCCGGGGGCTGATAGCTGTAGTCATCCAGTTGCGAGGTCACCGTTGTGGCCTGCAGGTTGAGGGCACCGGAGGTGTCGGCGGCTTCGAGGGTGAAGGTGCGTGCATCGACGCGGCGCCAGGCCAGCCCGGAAGTACCCAGCAGCTGTTGCAGGGCCTGTTCGGCGCTGTACCGGCCATTTAGCGCAGGCGCCTGCACGCCTGGTAGCTCAAGGGTGTAGACCACGCTCTGGCCGGTGGTACGACTGAAAGCGTTGAGTGCCTGGGCCAAGGGCTGGGCTGGCTGGGCGAAGGCGTAGGCCTGCTGTTGCTCGGCGGCGCAGGCCAGGGGGGCGACAGCGATGGCAGGCAGCGTAGCAAGGCCTAGCCAGAGAGGGACGCAACGCGGGGAGAACTTCATGGACGCTGACCTGTGAGAGGGATATTACTGCGAATGAATCGCACTTCCACTCATTACACGGATGCCACGTCCTGTTACCTCACCCGCTATCTGAAAAATATTTTCCTGTGCCGACCGCTTCGCCGACAACTACCGAATCAGGGTCAAACGCCCCAACACCGTCTGCCGCGAAAAGCCCATCACATTGCCCAACGAATCCAGCGCCAGCAACGGCTCGGCCACCGGGAAACTGCCGCTGACCTTGCGCTGCCCCAGTTCGCCATCCAGCAGCAGGATGCGCCCTGGGTAATAGCGCCCAAGGTCCTCGAGCACCTGCGCCAGCGGCACCTGGTAGTAGTTCAGCCAGCCTTCCCGCCAGGCCAGGCGGTTATCACTGTCCACCGCCAACGTGTCGCCCGCGCGCCCTGCGCGATAGGCCACCTGCTGGTTGGCAGTCAGTTCACGCACCAACGCGCCCGGAACAGGGCTAACCCCCACGCGCCCACTGCGCACCGTGACCAGCGCCCCCTCACCCTGCTCGCGCACCTCGAACTGGGTACCGAGGACTCGCACCTCGCCACCGGCAGCTTCGACCATGAAAGGCTCGCCGGTATGGGTCACCTGGAAGAAGGCTGCGCCATGCAGCAGCCGCACACGGCGCTCGCCCTGGGCGAAATCGACCGCAATGGCGCTACCTGCATCAAGCGTGATCTGCGACTGGTCAGCCAAGGTCACCTGGCGCACCTGCCCGTTATTGCTGTAGTCCGCTTGCAGGTCCTGCAACCAGTAACCCGGGTGCCAACCACCTGCAATACCTAGGGCCAGTACCATGCAGGCTGCCATCGCCAGTGCTGCCACCCGCCGCCACCGGCCACGGGGCGCTGGCCTGGCCATGGCATCGAGGTAGCGGTGCAGGGCTTGCTGTTCTTCGTCGGCCAACCGCTGCGCCGGGGCGGCACTTTTCTGCCACAGCGCCTGCGCCTGCCGGTAGGCTGCACGGTGCCCTGGGTCGGCCAACAACCAGCGCTTGAACGCCGCCCCTTCGGCTTGTGCGGGCTGCTCGTTGATGCGGCTGAGCCATTGCAGGGCGGCCTGGGATTGCGCCTCGGTGATGGGGGGCATGCTGCTCATCGACGGGCGCTCCCTGGCCGGCGTGGGGTGGGCGCGGGTTCGGCAATACTTGCCTTGCACGCTTCAAGGGCGCGCATCATATGCTTTTCCACAGCACTCTGGGACAGTTGCATGGCTTTGGCGATCTCGCCGTACTTGCAGCCGTGAATGCGGTTGAGCAAAAAGATCTGCCGGGTGCGCTCGGGCAAGGCACGCAAGGCGGCTTCGATTCGCTGCAAGTCGTGGTCGATCTCCACCGCCTGCTCCGGGGCATGGCCCATGGCCGCTTCATCCACCTGCAGAGCAACTTCGGCCACGCGTTCGCGGCTACCCTCGCTGCGCAGGTGGTCGATGGCCAGGTTACCGGCGCACCGCAGCAAGTAGGTGTCCAACGCTTCGACCTTGACCTCGGGGCGGCGCCAGAAGCGTAGAAAAAGCTCCTGGACCAGGTCCGAAGCGGTAGCTCGGCAGCCGACCCTGCGGCTGACCAGCGCCTCCATGCGCGCGCGCTGGGCCTGGAACACCTGGACGAAACGAGCACGCGCGCCTGCGCTGTCGGCGTCAGGCTCTATGCTATCGCTCTGCTCGCT
Source organism: Pseudomonas sp. NY8896 (assembly GCF_039634505.1). Lineage (NCBI taxonomy): Bacteria > Pseudomonadati > Pseudomonadota > Gammaproteobacteria > Pseudomonadales > Pseudomonadaceae > Pseudomonas > Pseudomonas sp. NY8896. The sequence goes on along the minus strand of NZ_CP132350.1, from coordinate 862,794 downwards.
CACAGCGTCACACGGCAAACACGGCAAGCAACGGGCCCAGCACCCCACTGGCGGCGGCCAGGCCCAACAGCAGGCGCGGCTGGTATGGCAGGCCAAACACCCACAGCGTCACCCCGGCCATCGTCACCGCCGTCCACTCCACCAGGCCATGAGCCCAGCCACGCAGGTGCACGCTGAGGGCCAACGACAGCATCAGCAGCAGCCAACCCACGACACGCAACAGGCGCAGCTGCCCTGGGCGCGGCTTGCGCCCAAGCAGGTCGCTAAAGTGCTTTTCCATGGCCAGGCAGAGGGCGACGAAGCCTGCAAATGCGATCAGTGCGTTACCCAGCATCAGCTCGCCTCCGCCGTTTCAGTGCTCGGCTTTTTTGCCGCACGAGCGGCGCGCTTGGCTACGGGCTTGGGGCTGCGCAGCATCTTGCTGGCCAGCCAGGCCAGGAACAGGCCAGTGCCCAGCGCAGTCAGGTCGAAGCCGGCCATGGCCCAGTCACCTTCCGGCAGTGAATGGTTCAAACCCCGGTCGGTCGTCAGGCCATTGAGCAGCGGCAACAAGGTAAAGGCCAGCGCGCCCAACGCCAGTTGCTCGCCCCAGGCTCTGCGCCCACTGCGCAAAACGGCGTGCACCAGCGACAGCCCCCAGGCGATGAAGAATGCATTGACCTCCCAGTCCGACCTGCCTTCGACACCCATGGGCATCAGCCGGTTGGCCCAGAAAAAGCCCGCCACTGCCAGTAACAGGCCGCTCATGCTGGCAATATTGAGCACCTCGACCAGGCGTAGCTCGCCTGGCATGTGCTCGCTTTTGGCGTGCTTGAGCTGGCGCTTGCCCAACCACATCACCAGCCCGGTGCCGATCACCGCAGTACCGGCCACGCCAAAGAAGAAGTACAACCAGCGCAGCCAGGGCCCGGCGAAGTTACCCATGTGCAACCCGGCGAAACTGAACGCGGTCATCATTGCCCCGCTCTCCGGCTTGCCCTGGCTCAGCAGCGCACCACTGGCGCCATCGAAAGTCCAGTTGGCGCTGCGCCGATAAGCCACGTGGTCGGCGGCCGATTGCGTGAAGGTGACGCGGGCATTGCTGTCGCCTGGGTTCTGCACCTGGATGTTGCCAATGCGCGCCCCCGGCTGCAGTGCCTGCACCTTGGCGTACAAACTCGGCAGCGCTACCAGAGGTGTAGCCACCTGGGCAGCCTTGGGCGCATCGTTACGGCCGAACAGGTCATTGAAGTATTTGTCGGTGTCATTGCCGTAACTGGCCATGATGCCTGCCGGCATCACCATGTACATGAACAGCACCAGGCTGCTGTAGCTGATCATCAGGTGAAACGGCAGCACCAATACGCCAATAGCATTGTGCCCATCCAGCCAGGAGCGCTGGCCCTTGCCCGGGCGGAAGGTGAAGAACTCCTTGAAGATCTTCTTGTGGGTGATGATGCCGGTGACCAGCCCCAGCAGCATGATGAAAGCGCAGAACGTCGACAGCCAACGGCCAAACGGATGAGGCATCTGCAGCTGGAAATGGAAGCGGTAGAAGAACTCACCACCGCGGCTGTCGCGTGCCTCCACCGGCTGGCCGGTCTGGGTATCGAGGGTTTTGCTGACAAAGCCACGCGGCCCGCCATTGGGGTCGCGGTAGCCCACGCTCAGGGCCGCTTCACGCGCATTGGGCATACGGATGAACCAGGTACCCGAATGCCCGGCATTGTCCTGCAGGTAACGTTGCGCCACCCCCAGGCTGTTGACCGGGTCCAGGGCGTGGCTGCGCACTTCGGGCTGCGACCAGTGAGTGATTTCTTCCTTGAAATACGACAGCGTGCCGGTGAGGAAGATGGCGAACAACAGCCAGCCGAAGATCAAGCCTGTCCAGGTGTGCAGCCAGGCCATGGCCTGGCGGAAGCCTTCTTTCATGGGTTCTGCATCCAGTAGGCAACGCCGCTGATCATGCCCAGCAACAGGCTTGGCGCCAGCACGCCCAACCACGCACGCCAAGCGCTGCGGCAGGCAAAGCACCAGATGAACGCCAGCAGGTAGAAGACGAACGACAGCAGCAGGCCGGTGAGCGTGGCATCCACCTTTGGCATTGGTGCCAGCAAGGCAATGCAGACGCTCGCCAGGGACGCCAGCAAGTAGCCGCCCAGCAGCGCGGCGAGGCTGCGAGAGGTCACGGCCAGGCGATAGCTGAGCGGGAGGCCGGCGGTTTTGCGCGTCATGGCGAAGGTCCGGGCGTTTTCGGGGCTGCAATAATAATGATTTCAATTCTCATAAGCAAAGCCCCAAGACGAGTGACGATTGCCGAGTAGCGCGACCGTCCATATAATGCGAACAATTCTTACTACCAGTTGCGCGATCGAGCGCCGGAGTATCACGGTGCCCAGCGCGCTCTCTTCCACGGTCGAAGGCCTTTACCACGCCCATCACAACTGGCTCACCAGCTGGTTGCGCCGCCGCCTGGGCTGCCCGCAGAGTGCCGCCGACCTGGCCCAGGACACCTACCTGCGCCTGCTGCAGGCCCGCGAAACACCGCAACTGATCGAACCTCGCGCATTTCTCGCCACCGTGGCCAAGCGTGTGTTGTGCAACCACTTCCGCCGCCAGGAGCTGGAGCGCGCTTACTTGCAGGCCCTGGCCCAAATACCGGAAGAAGTGGCACCCAGTGAGGAGCAGAAGGCGATCATCTTCGAGACCCTGCTGGAACTCGACCGCCTGCTGGACGGCCTGCCTCCATTGGTCAAACGTGCCTTCCTGTTGGCCCAGGTCGACGGCCTTGGCCAAGGCGAAATCGCCCGTGAGCTGGGCATTTCCCTGGCCACGGTAAAACGCTACCTGAGCAAGGCAGCCATGCGCTGTTACTTTGCCCTGTGAACGCCTCGTTCTCTGCGCAGGTTGCGGAGCAGGCCGTGCACTGGCTGATCGAATCTCAGGGCGATGACTTCGGCCAGGTACAGCAACTGGCGCTTGAGCATTGGCTCCAGGCCAACCAGGAGCACCAGCGAGCCTGGGCCCATATCCAGCAGGTCAACCAGCGGCTGCGCGGTGTGTCGTCGCCCGTGGTGCATGCAACGCTGCAAGCCCCGCCTTCGCCGGCCAGGCGCCGGGCACTCAAGGCGTTGCTGTTGGTCGGTGTGGCGAGTGCCACCGGGCTTGGCCTGCAACAGCACAATCCGCTGCCTGGGTTGATGGCCGACTACCGTAGCCCGCTCGGCCAGCGTCGGCGCATGCAGCTGGTTGATGGCAGCGTGCTGCAACTCAATACCCGCAGTGCCGCAGACGCGCGCTTCGACAGCCAGCAGCGACTGCTGCGTCTGTTCGAAGGTGAACTGGCGTTGCAAGTGGCCAGCGATGCACGGCCATTGCTGTTGCGCACCGCTGAAGGGGCGCTGCGCCTGGACAGCGGGCGCTTCAACGTGCGCCAGTTCGACGGTTACAGCCTGGTATCGGTATTCCAGGGGGCTGCCAGCGCGGCTGGGCAGCCACTGCGGGCCGGGCAACAGGCCCGCTTCACCGGCGCCTGGCGATCGGTGACGCCGCTCGACCCTAATGTCGGGGCCTGGGTAGACGGCATGCTGGTGGCGTCGCAGATGCGCCTGGCGGACTTTCTTGCCGAACTTGGGCGCTATCGCCATGGGCAGTTGGGGTGTAGCGAGCAGGTTGCCGACTTGCGTATTTCTGGATCGTATCCGCTGGATGACAGTGAACGCATCCTGCAGATGCTGGAGGTGGCGCTACCGGTGCGGGTGCGACGGTTCACCCGGTACTGGGTGACGGTCGAGCCGAAGATCGGGTAGAGCCGTACGTACATTTTTTCAATCAAGTGAGCCATTTTTCCAACTTCGCGTGACAGACATGGCAGAACCCCTCTTTCAGGACCCGACCCATGCCGTTGCGCCACAGCCCGTTCGTCCACGCCCTGCTGTTCACCACCACCCTCGGCCTGGCCACGCCTGCCGCCTATGCCGAAACCCGCAGCTACCATATCGCCGCCGGCTCGCTTGAAGACGCCCTCAACCAGTTTGGCCGCGAAAGCGGGGCGCTGATCTCGTTCGGCTCGCAACTGACCCAAGGCATCCACACTCAAGGCCTGGACGGCCAGTACGACGTGCGACAGGGCCTCGATGCACTGCTGCGCGGCAGCGGCCTGCAGGTGCGGCAGGAAACCGACAACGCCTTCAGCCTGCAGCCCATCGATACCCCCGCTGCGGGTGCGCCGGTCGAGCTCGGTGCGTCCACCGTGGTCGGCGACTGGCTGGCCGAGGCCCAGCAGGACAATGTGTTCGAGCACCCCGGTGCCCGCGACGTAGTGCGTCGCGAGGAATTCGAGCGCAACGGCGCCACCACCGCTCGCGAAGTGCTCAACCGTATCCCCGGTGTCAACGCCCCCGACAACAACGGCACCGGTAGCCACGACCTGGCGCTGAACTTCGGCATCCGTGGCCTCAACCCACGCCTGGCATCGCGCTCCACCGTGCTGATGGACGGCATCCCGGTGCCCTTCGCCCCGTACGGCCAGCCGCAGCTGTCGCTGGCACCACTGAGCATGGGCAACATGGACGCCGTGGATGTGGTGCGCGGTGGCGGCGCGGTGCGCTACGGCCCGCAGAACGTTGGCGGCATCGTCAACTTCGTCACTCGGGCGATCCCTGAACAGGCCACGTTCAAGGCCGCCATGCAGAACCAGATCAGCCCGTCTTCCAGCCACGATGGCTTCAAGAACAGCGCCAACCTGCTGGTCGGCGGCACCAATGCCAACGGCCTGGGCGGCGCCCTGCTGTATTCTGGCACCCGTGGCGGTGACTGGCGCGAACACAGCGACACGCAAATCGACGACCTGATCCTCAAGGGCAAGCTGCAACTGGACGAAGCCAACAGCCTGCACGCCATGGCCCAGTACTACGAGGGTGAAGCCGACATGCCCGGCGGCCTGAGCACTGCCGATTTCGCTGCCGACCCGTACCAGTCGACGCGCCTGAAGGACAAGTTCTGGGGCCGCCGCACCCTGTTCAACTTCGGCTACGACTACAAGCAGGACGACCGCCAGTTCAGCGTCAACAGCTTCTTCACCAAGACCCTGCGCAGCGGTTACCTGGACCAGGGCAGCTTCGTCTCGCTGTCGCCACGCGAGTACTGGGTACGCGGCATCGAAACCCGCTTCTCGCAGGGCCTGGCCCTTGGCGACAGCTGGCACGAGCTGGGCATCGGCTACCGTTACGTCAACGAAGCCGGCCACGAACTGCGCTTCCGCGAGCCGGTCAATGGCAGCCTGCCGACCACCGCCAGCCGCAATGACCGCGACACCCGTGGCAGCACCGAAGCCCACGCCATCTACCTGGATGACCGCATCGACATCGGCCGCTGGACCATCACCCCCGGTGTGCGCTACGAGATGATCGACTCCGAGCAAAGCAACAAGCTCAACGGCCAGCGCTACCAAGGCAGCTACAACACCGCGCTGCCGGCGCTGAACGTGATGTACCACCTGACCGACAGCTGGAACTTGTACGCCAACACCGAGGGCTCGTTCGGCAGCGTGCAGTACAGCCAGATGCCCAACCGGGTCAGTAGCGGCGAAGTGAAACCGGAAAAGGCGCGCACCTGGGAAGTGGGTACCCGTTATGACAATGGTGACCTGCAGGCCGAGATTGGCGCGTTCCTGATCAACTTCGACAACCAGTACGAAAGCAACCAGACCAACGACTCGGTGATCGCCCGCGGCGAAACTCGCCACCAGGGCATCGAGACCAGCGTGCGCTACGCGCTCGACGGCCTGAGCCCCGCCCTGGCCGGTTTCGATGTGCATGCCAGCTATGCGTTCGTCGACGCCACTATCCGCGAGGACGGGCCGAACAAAGGCAACCAGGTGCCGTTCTCGTCACGCCACAAGGGCAACCTGGGCGTGGGCTACACCGATGGCCCTTGGCAGCTGAACCTGGACGGCAGCTTCCAGAGCAGCCAGTACGCAGACAACGCCAACACCAGCACCGAAAGCGCCGACGGCAGCACCGGGCGCATTCCGGGCTACATGCTGGTCAGCACCCGCGCCGGGTACGACTTTGGCCCGCAGCTGTCGAACCTGAAAGTGGCGGTTGGGGTGAAGAATCTGTTCAACCGCGAGTACTACACGCGCTCTTACGATGACAACAACAAAGGGAAGTACGTGGGTGAGCCGCGTACCTTGTATGTGCAGACGTCGGTGGAATTCTGATCGACTGCAAATGGGGGGCCGCTTTGCCGCCCCATTTGCAACAAGACATTTATTTTCAAAAAGGGCTTGAATTCGTTTCGTGGTTGCCTGACCTTAGAGTCAAGAGGCGCAGAAATTCCAAGGGTCTCAAGGGCCTAGGCGCGCCTCCATGCGAGCAAGCTGAATAAGGATTGAATCATGCAAATCCAGGTCAACAGCAGCAACCATTTCGAAGGCAATGCCCGGCTTGATCAGTGGGTCCGCAGCACACTGCAGAACTCGCTGGAACGTTACGAAGAAGACCTCACCCGCATCGAGGTTCACCTGCGCGACGAGAACGGCGCCAAGCCCGGACCGCATGACAAACGCTGCCAGATGGAGGCTCGCCCCAAAGGCCACCAACCGATTTCGGTGACCCACACCGCCACGTCGCTGGACCAGGCAGTGGACGGTGCAGCCACCAAGCTCAGCCACGCGCTGGAACACTTCTACGGCAAGCTGCGCAGCAAGCGCGGCGCCCTGGAACTGAGTGACCCAGACGCCTGATTGGCAATGCAAAACGCCCGGCCTAGAGCCGGGCGTTTTTATTTGCAGCGATCAACGGCACTGAACCAACCCGCCGTTTTGCCAGTCAACTTCTGCACTCATTCGCTGCAGAAGCCTGAACATGAACAACCCATTCGAACTCATCAGTGCCGCATTTGCCCCCGAATACCGGGTCAACCTGAGCATCGAAAACCTCGATGGCAGCATCATGCTGACCCTGTCCGACGACGCAGGCGTGGTCGCCAAGCGCCTCATCACCCAGGCCCAGCGCAACGACCCGGTGCGCCTGCAACGGGTAATCGACAGCATCCGCCTGGGCCTGGCCATCGAACTCAGCCAGAACCCCATGCAGGTGCTGGCCGCATTGACCCGCGATGCCCGCCACCACCCACGCCATGTCGTGGCCAACTGAAGGCTACTTGCCCTCCTCCACTTCCTTGCCGTTGGCATCCAGCACCTTGGTCGAGGGGTAGCGGTACGAGGCGTAGCGCACCACCAGAATCGAGAAGGCCAGCAACAAGATGCCGCCGCACAGGTACAACAGCCCTTCGTCCGGCGCCTTGTGGTGCGAGACATCGCCGATCAGCAGACGGGTCAGCGCGGTAATCGCCACGTACAACAGGAAGCGGATCGGCATGTGGTTGGTCTTGAAGTAGATACCGACCATCGCCCCCAGCTCCAGGTAGATGAACAGCAGCAGGATGTCATCGACACTGACCCCACCCTTGCCAAGCATGTCCAGGAAGGTCACCACTGCCGCATAGGCGGTAATCGCGCCAATGCCGAACAGCGCCAGGTAATGGAAGGCCTCGACGCACAGGTTGCCCAGCGAGTCCGCCGAGCCGTGCAGGCCCTTGCGCAGCTTTTCTGCCCACTTGATGTTCACGATGTTCCATTCCCCGATACGTCTTTAAGGATGATGCGTCACCGATGTGACGCTTGTGCCATGCAGTTAAAGGGCCAGGCCCTTGGCTTGGAAGGCGACCGATTGCCGCAAGGCACCTGTGTACTAGGCTTTTGCCGTGAGAATCTGGTTGCGTGGTGATGGCAAATGCCATTACTGTATATAGATACAGTAACCAGCAACACAACCAGCAAAAAGGCATAGAGGTGATGAATGGCCGTCGAAGTGGTGTACCGCAGCAGCCGCGACCCGGAGCGCTTGTTCATGGATAAGGCCGAAGCAGACCGTCACGACAAGATGCTCGAACTGGCCGAGCGCCTGGCCGAAGTGCTGCACAAGGCAGTGCCGTCGCTGAGCGAGCAACAGGTCGAGGAAGCCGGTATCTACATGGCCAAGAACCGCGATGTGTTCGCTCGGGCCTTCAAAAGCCAGCCGGATGCCCTGGCCGAGTTGCTAGAGGGTGGCGCTGCCGAGTGATAGCGACGTTGCTGCTTCGCGGGTAAACCCGCGAAGAGGCCAGTAGAGCCAACATCAACAGTCAGCCGTAGAGCAACCGCTCCGCCAACATCTGCGCCACCCGCGCCGGCGAACGTTTTTCCGCCTGCGCATGGCCAAACACTTCGGTCAGCCGTGACGGTATCCGCGCCAGGTGCGCGGTGATGGTGCCCAGGTCCTCGCCACGATGGGTCAGCGCCACGTAGATCAGCCCACCGGCATTGATAACGTAGTCAGGCGCATACAGTATCCCCCGCGACTCCAGCTGGTCTGCCACCTGCAAGGTGGTCAGCTGGTTGTTGGCCGCCCCCGCCACTGCCGCGCAACGCAGTTGCATCACGCTCTGCCCGTTCAGCACCGGCCCCACACCGCAGGGGGCGAAGATGTCGCAAGGGGTACTGATCAGTGCATCGTTGGTCACAGGCTTGGCATCGAACTGTTCCATCGCCAGCCGCACCCGCCCGGGGTCCAGGTCGCTGACCAGCAGTTCCGCGCCCACCGCATGCAGTTGCTCGGCCAGTGCATAACCGACATTACCCAACCCCTGCACCGCCACCCGCAGGCCCCTGAGGTCATCGCTGCCCAGGCGGAACGAGGTCGTGGCGCGGATGCCAGCGAACACCCCCATCGCCGCATGCGGCGAAGGGTCGCCCGAGGCAGTGGTGCTGGTCACATGGGGAGTACTCTGGGCGATGCAGTCCATGTCCAGGGTCGAGGTGCCGCTGTCCACGGCGATGATGAAGCGCCCATGCAAGGTATCGATGAAGCGGCCAAAGGCCTCGAACAGCGCGGCACGGTTTTCCACGTGCGGGTTGCGCATGATCACCGCCTTGCCGCCACCTAGCGGCAAGCCGGCCAATGCCGCCTTGTAGCTCATGCCTTGGGCCAGGCGAATGGCGTCGGTCATGGCACTTTCGTCATCGGCGTAAGGCAGGTAGCGGCAACCGCCCATGGCCGGGCCCAGGTGCTCACTGTGGATCGCCACCACCGCCTTAAGGCCCGTAGGTGGGTCGTTGAACAAATGCAGTGACTGGGTCCGGGTACTTTGCATCAGTGCGAACATCGACAGGCTCCCCCACGAGGTGCTCCTTCCAGTATAGGCACGGCCCCGGCATTGACGCCGCTGCCGGACCACTGGACGAAACCACGCGTCACAGCTAATACTCAAACGTGTGTGGAGATGCCCCATGAAGCCACGTCAAGCCTGCCTGGCCTGCCTGGAACGCGAGCCTGTCGCCCTGCTGGAAGCCGCATTGTGGATTGCCGCCGAGCACGATCGTAGTGTCGAGCCCGCGGCCAGCCTTGCCACCCTGAACGAGCTGCAGCGCGAGATAAGCGCCAACCTGCCGATGCTGCCAGTGTGCGAACTGGCCCAGCCACTGCTGCGCCAACTGATTGCGCTGGGCTTTCAGCAGGATGAATACCACCCGTTACGCCCGCATGCGGCGATGATGGACAAAGTACTGCAGCGCCGCCGCGGCCAACCGCTGACCCTGGCCATTCTTTCCCTGGAGCTGGCCCGGCGCTTGTCCATACCGCTGGAGGGCGTGGGCTTTCCTGGCCATTTCCTGCTGCGCGTGCCGGGTGCCGACCACCTGCTCGACCCCTGTGGCGGTCGGCGCTTGTACCCGAGTGACTGCCGCGAACTGCTGGCACGCCAGTTTGGCCCACATGTGGCGCTGACGGCAGAGCACATGCGCAGCGCTACGCCGCTGCAGATGCTGCAACGCCTGTCGCGCAACCTGCGTCAACTGCACATCAGCAACGATGACCACCTGGCCGCGCTGATCGACGCCGAGCGGGTCATGCAGTTGGGCCCGGTGCAAGTCAGCGATTACGTGACCCGCGCTTCGCTCTACCAACAACTGGATTGCCCGCAGGCCGAGCGCTTCGACCTGGAGCATGCGTTGCTGCTGACGGAAGACCCGGTCCAGCGCCTGAAGCTGTCCGAGCGAATCGGCAAGCTTCCGGCGGCGAACCGTTCACTTCACTGAGCCGGGCTGTCCGGCTGCTGGGCGGGGTGGGCCTTGGCGAACGCCGGGTGCGCGGCCGCCAGTGCGGCAACCCGCAGGATGCGCGGGAAGCTGTCGAGGTCGATGTTGAAGCGCTCGGCCGCATACAACTGCGGGATCAGGTACACATCCGCCAACCCAGGCGTATCGCCAAAGCAGAAGCCGTGATCGCCAATCAGTCGCTCCACTGCTGCCAGCCCCTGGCTTATCCAGTGACCGATCCACTGATTGACCTGCCCTTCGTCCTGACCCGCCTGGCGCAGCCGGTTGAGCACGCTGACGTTGTGCAACGGGTGAATGTCGCAGCCGATGATTGCCGCCACACCACGCACCTTTGCCCTTTCCACGGCCGTGGTCGGTAGCAACGCAGGTTGTGGATAAACCTCTTCCAGGTACTCGATGATGGCTGGCGACTGCACCAGCAACTCACCGCCGTCAGTGCGCAAGGCTGGCACGCGGCCCTGCGGGTTGACGGCGGTATAGTCCGCACCGCGCTGCTCCCCCTGCAGCAGGTTGACTGGCAGGGACTGGTAAGCCAGCCCCTTCAATGCCAAGGCAATGCGCACCCGGTAGGACGAGGTGGAACGGTAATAGGTGTACAGCTCCATGCCCCTGCCTCCTTAGTTGGCCGCGATGACCGTGCCACGGCATTCGCCGAAGCCGATGCTGGCTACGCCGTCACGCGTGCAGCGGGCACGCAGGATAATTTCGTCGCCGTCTTCGAGGAACTTGCGCACCTCGCCGCTGGCCAGCTCAATCGGCAGCTTGCCGCCTTCGGTGATCTCCAGCAGGCTGCCGAACGAACCCGGCGTAGCACCCGACAGCGTGCCCGAACCGAACAGGTCGCCCGGCTGCAGCTGGCAGCCGTTGACGCTGTGGTGCGCCACCAACTGCGCCACGGTCCAGTACATGCTGCGGGTGTTGCTCAGGGTCAGGCGGTGCGGGGCAACACCTTGCTCGCGCATGCGCTCGGTCAGCAGCAACACTTCGAGTTCAATATCGAATGCACCGGCGGCCTGGTCACGCTTGTCCAGCAGGTACGACAGCGGCTGCGGGTCGCCTTCCGGGCGTGCAGGCTGGGCGCAGCGGAACGGCTCCAGCGCTTCGGCGGTAACCACCCAGGGCGATATGCTGGTGATGAAACTCTTGGACAGGAACGGCCCCAATGGCTGGTATTCCCATGCCTGGATATCGCGCGCCGACCAGTCGTTGAGCAGGCACAGGCCCGCTACGTGTTCGGCGGCATCGCCAACCGGGATCGCCTGGCCCATGTCATTGCCCTGGCCAATCCAGATGCCCAGTTCCAGTTCGTAGTCCAGGCGTGCGCATGGGCCGAAACTTGGCTCGGTGTGCCCAGCCGGGAGGGTCTGGCCTTTTGGCCGGCGTACATCGGTGCCGGACGGGCGAATGGTCGAGGCACGGCCGTGATAACCGATCGGCACATATTTGTAGTTGGGCAGCAGCGGGTTGTCGGGGCGGAAAAGCTTGCCCACGTTCTTGGCGTGCTCGATGCCTACGTAGAAGTCGGTGTAGTCCCCGACCTGCGCTGGCACATGCAGTTGGCAGTCGCTGGCTGGATACAGTGCCGGCTGCAGAGCAGCCTGGTGCTCGCTGTGCTCGCCAAGCAGCACCTGCAGACGCTCGCGCAGGGCGACACGGGCGCTGCGGCCCAATGCGAAGTAAGCGTTCAGTGCCCCACCCCGAGTAGCCTCGACGGCGGCCTTGGCTTCCCCCGCGAACAGGCCGGCGGCCAACACCGCTTCCAGGTCGAGGATCGCGTCGCCGATGGCCACGCCACAGCGCCGGGCTTCACCCGGCCGGCTGAAGATGCCCAATGGCAGGTTCTGCAGCGGGAAGTCGCTGTGCCCGTTGGCGTGCTCGACCCAGCTACGGGCATTGGCAGTGTGGTTCATCGGTTATCTCCGGTTCGGGTTGAAGGTGCTTGGCAAGGTTGCCCAGCAACTATCGTAGTCGGCCTGCAATTGCGGGCATTCAAGGGCTTGCAGGCTCGGGCGCAGCACCTGGCTGGTCTCGAACATGAAGGCCATGGTGTTGTCGATCTTGTGCGGCGCCAGGTCGGCGGCAATGGCTTTTTCGCAGGTTTCGGCGTCGGGGCCGTGGGCGCTCATCACGCCGTGCAGCGAGGCACCGCCAGGCAGGAAGCCCTCGGCCTTGGCGTCGTAGGCACCATTGATCAAGCCCATGAACTCGTTCATCAGGTTGCGGTGGAACCATGGCGGGCGGAAGGTGTTCTCGGCCACCATCCAGCGTGGCGGGAAGATCACGAAGTCCATGTTGGCCAGGCCATGCACGCTGGTCGGCGAGGTCAGCACGGTAAAGATCGAAGGGTCCGGGTGGTCGAAACTGACCGTGCCGATGGTATTGAAGCGGCGCAGGTCGTATTTGTACGGCACGTTGCTGCCGTGCCAGGCCACCACGTCCAGCGGCGAGTGCTGCAGCTCGCAAGCCCAGTGTTCGCCCAGGAATTTCTGCACCAGTTGCACCGGCGCTTCGGCCTCTTCGTAGTGCGCCACCGGGGTGAGGAAATCGCGTGGGTTGGCCAGGCCATTGCTGCCGATCGGGCCCAGGTCTGGAATACGCAGCGGCGCGCCGTGGTTTTCGGCGATGTAGCCACGGGCCTGGCCGTCGAGCAGTTCCACACGGAACTTCATGCCACGCGGGATCACCGCAATTTCAAGCGGCTCGACTTCCATTACGCCCAGTTCAGTGGCAATGCGCAGGCGGCCCTGTTCCGGTACCAGCAAAAGTTCACCGTCGGCGTTGAAGAACACCCGCTCCATGGAACGGTTGGCGCGGTAGATGTAGATGCTCACGCCAGCCGGTTTTTCCGCTGCGGCGTTGGCCACCATGGGCAACCAGCCCTCGATGAAATCGGTCGGTTCGGCGGGAATCGGCTGTGGGCTCCAACGCAGGCGGTTGGGGTTGATGCCCCCCAGCGGCCCGCTCAGCGGCTGACGCGCCAGGCGCTCGAAACGAGGGTGCAAGGCAGACGGGCGAATGCGATACAGCCAGGTGCGACGCAGCTCGCTGCGGGCCATGGTGAACGCCGTGCCCGAGAGCAGCTCGGCATACAGCCCATAGGGTGCCTTCTGTGGCGAGTTCTGCCCGACCGGCAAGGCCCCTGGCAGCGCTTCGCTGGCAAACTCGTTGCCGAAGCCGCTGAGGTAGTGAAGGTCGGGTGAGGTGTCGCGATTCATCGATGCCTCCGGGCTCTGGCCGAGCCGTTGCGGGCAGCTGGCTGCTGGCCCGATGTGGGGTGGCAGCGCGTCTGCATTGTTTTTATCGTAATCAGATTACGAATAACGTAATTTGCTCCACGCATGGCGTCAAGCTATAAAGGCCCGACTTGAAGAATCCAGAAGAAGATGTCCATGACCAAAGCCAGCTCCCCCGCCGACAACGGCAAGCAGAAAGTCCGCTCGGCGGAGGTCGGCACCGACATCCTCAAGGCCCTTGCCGAGTTGTCCCCGTCCACCTCGCTGTCACGCCTGGCGGAACATGTGCAAATGCCGGCAAGCAAAGTGCACCGTTACCTGCAAGCGCTGATCGCCAGCGGCTTTGCCGAACAGGATGCCGCCACCAACCATTACGGCCTGGGACGCGAGGCATTGCGGGTGGGGCTGGCGGCGCTGGGCAGCATCGATGTGCTGAAAACTGCCGCACTGCCGCTGTCGCAACTGCGCGACGAACTTAACGAGAGCTGCTTCATTGCCGTGTGGGGCAACCAGGGCGCGACCGTGGTCAGCATTGAACCGGCGGTGCGTGCAGTTACCGTGGTGACGCAGATGGGCTCGGTGCTGCCGCTGCTCACCTCCTCCACCGGCCTGGTGTTCGCCGCCTACCTGCCCGAGCGCGAAACCGTCGAGTTGCGTGACCGCGAACTGGCCGCCCTGCAGCACCACGCCGATGATTACCAGCCGGTGCTGGCAGGCATTCGCGAACGTGGCCTGCACCATGTGCACGGCCTGCTGATGCCGGGCGTGGATGCCCTTTCGGCGCCGGTGTTCAATGCCATGGGGCAGGTGGCGGCGGTGATGACCGTGGTCGGGCCGACTTCGATCTTCCACGCCGACGAACATGGCCCAGCGGCGCAACGGCTACTGGCGGCAGCGCGGGAAACCAGCTGGCGCATGGGCTATTCTCCCGCTACCTGAGCGCTAGCGACACTATTGCCCGATACGTAAAGGTGAATGTCATAAGCAGCTATTTTTCCCAGCGGATCAAGCGCTTATTCTTAACTCACTGGCCGGCATGAAGGGCTCTCCCCCCCGCCTTTCAGGCCTGCGAGGTTCACCGACGTAGATTTTGAAGCTCCTTGATCTAACGTCTCGATTGGCCGCTGCGGCTTGCAGCGGCCTTTTTTATTTGAGCGGATAAATCTTCAGCCCAGCGGGTATTTCTGCAGGTTCGCCATCATCTGCTGCAATGCCTGCAAACTGTCCTGAGGATGCACCGCCCCGTCAAAGTCGCCGATTTGCGCCCAGTGCTCCGCCACCTGCTCCGGGGTAAACCCCTCGCGCGGATCAAAACCCACTCCCAGGCTGCGCTCCCAACGCACCTTGCCCACCCAGCCGCCGCCCACCTCGAACAGCTCCCCCGTGCCCTGGCACTGCTCGCTGCCCAGGTAAACCACCAGTGGGCTGACCAGCTCGGGCTTGAGCCGCTCGAATACCTGGGGTGGGATCAGCCCCTCGGTCATGCGGGTACCGCCCGTGGGAGCAATGGCGTTGACCAGGATGCCGTGCTTGCGCCCTTCGATGGCCAGCGTGCGGGTCAACCCGTACAGGCCCAGCTTGGCCATGCCGTAATTGGCCTGCCCAAAGTTGCCGTAGATACCCGAGGTGGAAGCCGTGAAGATCACCCGCCCCCAGTTTTGCTCGCGCAAGTGTGGCCAGGCGGCGCGGGTGACTTTGAAGGCCCCTTCGACATGCACCTGGTACACCTGCTCCCAATCGCTGTCGTCCATCTTGTGAAAGGTCTTGTCGCGCAGGATGCCAGCGTTGTTCACCAGCACATCGACCCGGCCGAACGTGTCCAGCGCCTGCTCGACGATACGTGCACCGTGGCTGACCGAGTCATGGTTGGCGATGGCGCTGCCACCGGCGGCGCGGATCTCCTCCACCACCCGGTCGGCGGCCGAGGCGCTGGCACCTTCCCCGTGGGTAGAACCGCCAAGGTCGTTGACCACCACCCTGGCACCCCGCGCGGCGAACAGCAGCGCGTGGGCGCGGCCCAGGCCGCCACCGGCGCCGGTGACGATCACCACGCGATCTTGCAAATGGACGGGCTCGCTCATGCTCATGGCTCCAGGCAGGTTCAGGTCAGCCGAGTGTCCGCCGCCAGCGGCAGGCGGACAATCAAGCTCACGCAGGCTGAATGCCTGGCAATAACGCAGGGCGATGAGGCCCCGTCAGGACCACGCCACTTTCGGCTGGTAGTAGCTGGACGGTTGTTCGCGAAAGGCCAGGTAGTGGCGCAGCACCTGCATCGGCGCTTCGGTATGGGGGTAATGGCCAATGCCGTGCAGCTGCACGGTGTCCGGCTCCGGCACCAGTTGCCGGTAACGCTCGAGCATGTGCCCGCCGGACAGTGGGTCGACCACGCCATTGATGAAGCGCAGTGGTACGCCTTTGCGCTGCATCGCCCCGACCCAGCGTTCACGGTGCAACCTGCGCTCGGGCATGTAGCCCACCAACTTGTGCAGGATGCGTGTACCCCGGTTGGTAGCGATCAGGCTCCAGAAGTCATCCAGCGCGCTCTCACTGGGGTGAGTGCAGGGGCCATAGACCTGGGTCACATTGCGCACCAGGTCGTCACGCCCGAACGAACGCCCCACCAGCCAGCCAAAGCGGCTGAGCAGCAGCTTCTGGATCAGCAGCATGCGGCAGCTTTCGGGGAACAGCCCGCTGTTGAGGAACACGCAACTGGCGATGTCGGCGCGCTGCTCATGATGGCGCGCCAACAATTCCTGGGCCACGCTGCCGCCATAGTCATGGGCCAGCAGATGCACCGGCTGCTTGACCTGCAGGTGGGCAAGCAAGGCCTGCTGCAGGTCCGCTTGCTCCATCAGGCTGTAGGCATGATCAACCGGTTTGGCCGAATCGCCAAAACCGAGCATGTCGCACGCGATCACCCGGAAACGTTGGGTCAAAGGCCCCCACAGGTAGTGCCAATCCCAGCTGGCAGTGGGAAAACCGTGTAACAGAAGCAGGGGCTCTCCTTGCCCTGCGGTCCAGTAGCGGATGCTCTGGCCCCGGAAGATGAAACTCTGTCCCCGGGTACGCCAGACGCACAATGGAATTTCGGCCATAGGCATCAGAGCGGTCCCGGAGAAGTGGTGTTGACGGAATAGGGCAAGGCTGCGGTCATTGCATGTCACCTCGGCACATACATGTGCTCTCTATGTCGAGGCAGAGTCTAGCCAGCAGCCCGTTGGCTGGAACTTGCGTTGCCAGCCAGCTTGATGACTGAGCGAGTCAGTGGCACGAACGGTCAGAGCAGCATGGCCAGCAGCGGCGCTGCGAACAGGTTGAGCAGCCCAGTCAGGACCATGACCAGGCCGGCCACCGAGCCTTCTTCGCGGCCCACCTCCTGCGCCCGGCTGACCCCGGCGCCATGCGCGCCAACACCAAACAGCGCACCCCGTGCCAGCGGTGTACGCAGCGGCAACCAGCGCAGCAGCACGCCGCCGAACATGGCGCCGAGCACGCCAGTGAACATCACGAACACCGCCGTCAGTTCCGGCACGCCACCCAGGTCGTGGGCCAGCGGCATGGCGAAGGGCGTGGTGATCGAACGCGGCACCAGCGACAGGCTGGTTGCGCTGTCCAGCGCCAGCAGGTGCGCCAAGCCCCAGGAGCTGGCAATCGAGGCACAGCTACCAGCCACCATGCCCACCATCAGGGCTGGCCAATGGCGCGCCAGCATGGCCCGCTGCTGCCAGATCGGCACCGCGAAAGCCACGGTCACTGGGCCGAGCACGCTCATCAACCAGTGGGTGTTGCGGGCATACTCGGCATAGGCTGTATGCAGCGGCACGGCCACCGCCAGCAGCAAAACCGGCACCAGGATCAATGGCGACAGCAGGTAGCGCTTGCTGCGCCGGTACAGCCAGCGGCTACCCAGGTAGGCCAGCAAGGTCAGCGCCAGCCAGAACAGCGGCATGGGTTCAAGGCTCATGGCGTAACCTCCAACGGCACACCAGTTCCACGGTCAATGCCGTCACCACCATCACCATCAACGTGCTCACAGCGATTACCAGCAAGATGCGCCAGCCCTCTTCACGGATCAGCGAGCCGTAGTCCAACAGGCTCATCAGCGCCGGGATGAAGAACAGCAGCATCTCGGCCATCAGCCAGCCGGCGCCCAATTGCAACATGGCCGGCTTGAGCACACCCGAAGCGAACAGTATCAACAGCAGGGCCAGGCCCATCACGCCGCCGGGAATCGGCCAGCCCAACCAATTGGCGAGCTGGCCGCCGAGCAGGAACAGGGCACAGAGGATCGCCAACTCGATGAGCAGGCGCAGGGCTTTTTTCAATAAGGCGGGTTTCATGGCGGGTTTCCTCGACAGGCCCTCATTTTAAGATTCGACTGCCTAGGCCAGAAGCGAATTGTTAGACTGATCGCCATTCCATAATGGAATCCAAGCATGGAATTCAAACAACTGCGCAGCTTTATCGAAGTGGTCCACCGGGGCGGTTTTACCCAGGCCGCACAGACGCTGCACATCAGCCAGTCGGCGGTGAGCAAGCAGGTAGCCCAGCTGGAGCAAGATGTGGGCCAGCCGCTGCTGGAGCGTCAGGCCTCGCAACTGCACCTGACCGCTGCCGGGCGCATCGTGCTGGAGCGTGGCGAAGCCCTGCTGCGTCAGCGTCAGGCGTTGCTCAACGAACTGGACGATCTCAGCCTGATGGAGCGTGGCGAACTGCGCTTGGGTTTACCGATGCTAGGCAGCGACGCCTTGTTCGCCGGCCTGTTCGCCGAGTACCGACGGCGCCACCCGAACATCGCCATCCAACTGCTCGAAGGCGGTAGCCGCAGCGTCGAACAGGCTGTCAGAAGCGGCGAGCTGGAACTGGGCGGCAGCTTGACGCCCAGTGACGAGGCATTCGACTACCAGCCGTTCTGCAACGAACCCCTGGACGCCTTGCTGCCGGCTGGGCATGCCTTGTCGGGCTTGGCCGGAGTGGACCTGGGGCAACTGGCCGATACGCCGTTCTTGCTGTACCAGCGCAGCTTCGTGCTTAACGATCGGCTGTTGAAGGCGTGTCAGCAGCAGGGCTTTACCCCGAAAGAAGGCGGGCGCAGTGGCCAGGCAGATTTTTTGGCGGCGCTGGTGGCGGCGGGCCAGGGTGTGGTGTTGCTGCCCCGGGTAGTGGCAAAAGCGCTGGAGCGCCCCGGGGTGGTGCGTGTGCCGCTGCGTTCGCCGGAAGACCTGCGGTGGGATATTGCGTTCATCTGGCGACGCGGGGCCTATCTGTCACGGGCGGCTCAGGCGTGGCTGGCCTTGTTGCGCGAGCTCAACGCCTGACACTGCCCCTGTAGGAGCGGCTCTACCTTCGGACTCAGGCTTTGAAGGCACTCGCCAACTCAGCCAACCACGGCTCGGCATCTGCCTCCGGGGTCACTGTCTCGCTCGCATCCAGGCGCAGCATCGGCTGCACTTCGCGCACGCCCAGCTCGGCAAACAGCTCGCGCATCTGCTCGCCACCACCACAGTAGGTGTCACCATAGCTGGAATCGCCCAGCGCAATCACTGCGCCCGGCAGGCCGCGCCAGGCCGCAGGCAGGGTGTCACGAATGGCGCTGTACAGCGGCATGAGGTTGTCCGGCAGCTCGCCCATGCCGGTGGTCGAGGTCACGGCCAGCAAGGCGTCGGGGGCAAAGCCTTGAAGATCCTGAAGGGTGGCGCGGGCCGCATGCCAGGCCTCCAGCCCCGCTGCCTTGAGCAGCGATTCAGCGTGACGTGCGACTTCTTCGGCGGTGCCGTAGACCGATCCGGAAATAATGACGACTTTCATCGGGAAGAGGATTCCGAAACTGAGTGAAAACGTAGGATACTAGCATCCAGCGATGGCAAAAGGCCGCCTCTACCAAAGTCGCCGCCTTCAGCCCTGCTTCGCCCCTTCTTGCTCAATGGCCCGAACATGATCAACGCGCAATTGCTGCAATCGATGGTCGATGCGTCCAATGACGGGATCGTGGTCGCCGAACAGGAAGGCGACGACACTATCCTGATCTACGTGAACGCCGCCTTCGAACGCCTGACTGGCTACAGCCGCGACGAAGTCCTCTATCAGGATTGTCGCTTTCTGCAGGCCGACGACCGTGACCAGCTTGGCCGCGCGCGCATCCGCAAGGCCCTGGCCGAAGGCCGCCCGTGCCGCGAAGTGCTGCGCAACTACCGCAAGGATGGCAGCGCCTTCTGGAACGAACTGTCGATCACGCCGGTGAGAAGCGACGCCGACCAGCGCACCTACTTCATCGGCATCCAGAAAGACGTCAGCCGCCAGGTCGAACTGGAACGGGAACTGGCCAAGATGTGCGCTCGTCCGAAAACCGACGAACGCGCCTGAACCAAGTACGCCACGCACGGTCAACCCCGTTGAAGAAATCGCCACCACCGAGTTCGATCATGCAAGCAGACGTGCTCCTGACCCAGGACGAGCTGGACTTCATACAGAACATGCAACACTCGCCGCAATTGAACCTGGCCGACTCCATGTCGAGCCTGCTGGTCAATGGCGACCGCCGCATCCAGAACTTGCTCACCCAGCTGGTGGCCAACGAGCAAGTGACCTTGCAGGCCCAGTTCAATAACCAGCAGATCAGTTTCCCGCTGCAACTGGTCGAGGACGAGTTTCACGCCCTGCACTTGCAACTGGGCTCACCGGAAATCTACGAAGATGGCCCCATGCTGCGCCCTTGGCGTCTGTCGATGGACCAGCCGAGCGCACTGCTTGATGCCCATGACCAGACCAGCGGCCTGTGGGTGCGTGATATTTCCTTCAAAGGTGTGTTGCTGGAAATCCGTGATCTGCCAGCGGCACCCGCCCGCTTCGAGCTTCGCTTCGCCCCAGGCGGCATCAGCCCGATCGAACTGCATGGCGTATTGGGCCGGCGCATCGGTCCAAACCTGGCGGCCTACGACCTCAGCCAAAGCCCGGCCGAAGAAATCGAACGGTTGCGGGACTACATCCTCCAGGCCCATCGCCAGGCCCATCCCGAGCTGCACACTCAGGTATCGAGCTGACCGGCCAGGAACTGCCGCAAACGCTGGCGCATCACACTACCTTGCGCCCCCAGGCAAGCGACAAGGCTGCCAGCCAAGCTCTCCTGTGCCACTTCCGCCGCTTCGCCGGCCAGCAACAACGGGCATTCCAGCATCGCCGCCAGGCGCGTAACGTGCCGGGTAGTTTCTGCTGTCGGTGCCTGATGAGAAAACAGCACCAGAGCGTCCGGCCTCAGACGTTCGCAGACCAACGCCAGTTCTCGCAGCGGCTGCCCGCTCGCCAGTAGGGTCACACCTGTTTCCTCGCTGCTCAGGAGCAGGCTGGTTACCAGCAACTCAAGTTCATGACACTGCCCCGGCAATGGCGCCAACAACACGTTACGGCTGCGCGGCACATGGGCAAGCTGCAGACGGGCGAACACCCGACCGCGCAGGAACTGGTCAAGGAACAGCCATTCACTGGTCTGCCCGTAGCCGCCTTGCCGCACGGCCATGTCGTGCCACACAGGCATGAACACTTCGGCGAAAACCTGATCCAGGGTGCTGGCGGCAAATACCATCTCGTAAAGGCGATCCAGGCCTGCCAGATCGAAGCTCTGCACCGCTAGACGAATCTGGTGCTGCCAACGCTGCCAGGCATCTGTCGCGCCACCCGCCTGCCCGGCAAGGGCATGGCCTCGCGCGAGAATACTACCCACCTTGCTGACCGACACACCGCGCTCCAGCCAGCCAAGGATACGGCGGACCTCGTCGATGTCGGCCTGTGAGTACAGGCGGTGGCCACTGTCGGTGCGAATTGGCTGGATCAGGCCATAGCGGCGCTCCCAGGCACGCAGGGTCACGGCGTTGACGCCAGTCAGGCGGGAAACTTCACGAATCGGAAACAGCTCCTGCTGCTCGAAGCTGGCATCGATAACCGGACTACGTCCCTGTTCGTTCATCTGCACGGTGTACCCTGGGTGCGGAAGTTGAACACATAGTCTACTACGACAGCACCCGCCGCAGGGTGCAGCCATTTGCCGGCTGACATTTGCCGGTGATCGCAACTGCGCGATAATCCGCGCCCGATTCTTGCATGCACGCCTGCGTCGCCCACCACCCCGGGCCACGCAGCCAAAGGGGCCAGCTACCCGCCAGCCCCGTTGCCAGGAGATACACGATGTCTACCCCACCCGTCACCTTGATGGTGTCGCGCCGCGCCGCCCATGGCCGCTACCAGGACCTGCTGGCCTGGCTGCACGAAGGCGAGCAGCTGGCCACCGACTTCCCCGGTTACCTCGGCTCGGGCATCCTCGCCCCGCCACGCGATGGCGACGAATTCCAGATCATCTTCCGTTTCAGCGACGAGCCCACCTTGCATGCCTGGGAACATTCCGCTTCGCGGCGGGCTTGGCTGCAGCGCGGCAACGGCCTGTTCGAGCGCCCCAAAGAGGCGCGCGTAAGCGGCATCGATGACTGGTTTGGCACCAACATGGTGCAAAAACCACCGCGCTGGAAGCAGGCCGTGGCCATCTGGCTGGCGTTCTTCCCGGTATCGCTGGCATTCAACCTGCTGTTCGGCCACTGGTTGTCGGCACTCGACCTGATACCCCGCGTACTGCTCAGCACGTTGGCCCTGACGCCGCTGATGGTGTACCTGTTCATCCCGTTGTCCACCCGCTTGCTAGCCAGTTGGC
This sequence comes from Pseudomonas sp. NY8896, assembly GCF_039634505.1. Taxonomy (NCBI): domain Bacteria; kingdom Pseudomonadati; phylum Pseudomonadota; class Gammaproteobacteria; order Pseudomonadales; family Pseudomonadaceae; genus Pseudomonas; species Pseudomonas sp. NY8896. Next base: position 840,725 of record NZ_CP132350.1, on the reverse strand, counting down.
TGCTGGCCTCCCCGGCCACCACTGGCGCCTTGCGCAGCCGCTGAGGCCAGGCCATACAACAGGGAAACAGTTCGGGTATGCTGGGTGGCAACCAAAGGACAGACAAGTTGACCGCCCCGAACATGAACAGCCCCATTCTCGTTACCGGAGCCAGCCAGCGCGTCGGGCTGGCCCTGGCCCTTGAACTGGCACAGGCCGGCCATACGGTGGTCAGTGCCAGCCGCAGCATCCAGCCACAGGCGGCCCACCCGAACATCGTGCAGTTCCAGGCCGACCTGTGCCAGCCAGCCGACCGCCAGGCCCTGATCGACCACCTGCACACCCATTACGACGGCTTGCGCGCCATCATCCATAACGCCTCGCTGTGGCTCGACGATGGCCTCGACAACCTCGACACCATGTTCCGCCTGCACGTCGAAGCGCCCTACCACCTCAACCTGGCCCTGGGCGACCTGCTGGCCAAGGTGGAAAAGGCCGACATCATCCACATCTGCGACGAAACCTCTTCGCGCGGCAGTAAAAGCCACATCGGCTACGCCGCCACCAAGGCCGCGCTGCAGAACATGGTGCTGTCATTTGCCGAAAAATATGCGCCCAAGGTGCACGTGAACGGTATCCTGCCCGGGCTGCTGATCCTCAAGGAAGGGGGTGACGAAGCCTACCGCCAGCAAACCCTGAAAAAGGCCCTGCTGGAATTCGAACCCGGCGCCGGCCCGCTGATCGAGACAGTCAAGTACCTGCTCGCCAGCCAGTACAGCACCGGCAGCCAGGTGGTCATCAACGGTGGCCGCCACCTGAAGAACCGCATGACTTGAGAGACACCCATGACGCCACAACAACAGCTCGAACTTGAGGCCGCCGCGTTCCGCCGCCTGGTCGAACACCTGCAAAAGCGCACCGATGTACAGAACATCGACCTGATGAACCTGTCCGGTTTCTGCCGCAACTGCCTGTCCAAGTGGTACAAGGCCGCGGCTGACGAGCGCCAGCTCGACCTGAGCCTGGATGATGCCCGCGAAGCGGTGTACGGCATGCCCTACGCCGAGTGGAAAGCCCAACACCAGAAAGAAGCCAGCGCCGAACAACAAGCGGCGTTCGAAAAAGGAAAACCTCGTGACTGATCTGAACACCCTGCGCGCCAGCCTGGCCAGCGGCCAACATGTCTTTGCCGATACCCTGGCGTTCATTGCCGACAACTACAGCTACCAGCCTCAGGCGTTCAACAATGGCGGCGTGGAGAATGCGGCCGGGCAAAACGAAGGTTCGTGCAAAACCCTGGGCCTGGCTTTGCTGGAAGGGCTGAGCGACCAGGAAGCGCTGCTGGCCTTTGGCGAGCACTACCGTGACGTGGTGGCCACGCCCGAGGGCAGCGACCATGGCAATATCCGCGCGCTGATCAAGCAGGGTCTGGCGGGCGTGAAATTTGCCGGGCAGCCCCTGTCGCGCAAGGCTTGAGATAGCCCGGGCCACTCCCATAAGGGGCGCATACCTCCTGTGGGAGCGGCCTTGTGTCGCGATGGGCTGCAAAGCAGCCCCAAAATATCGATCCCACCCTCAATCCATGATGGTTCCAGGCCCCCCTTCTTTCAGCTCTCCCTGCTGCAGCCACTGCAAGGCCACCGGCCACAAGCTTTCGCGAAACCGGTCATGGAAAAACGCGAAATGGCCAATTTCGTCGACCGAGATATCCACAGGCGCGATACGCAGGTGCCGGGCACCCTGTAGATAACCCAACAATCGCTCGGTCGCCGCCACGGTGCCAAACGGGTCGTCAGTGAGGCTGATGGCCAGCGTCGCCGCCCGCACCTGAACGAACGGAAGCGTCGCCAGCGCCCGAGCGCTGGGGCGATGCTCGTAACGTGGGGTACGTGTGGTCCAGTCGTGCACCACGCCGGATGGCGTGTCTTCAAGCCAACCCAGGCGTTTGCCGGGGAAGTAGCCGAATATCCGGGTCAGTAGCGGCATTACCACATGCCACTTGCCGAGCAGCTGCCAGCGCTGGCCGACCGCGTAGTCGCGCCAATAGGCAAACTGCGCGCCCACCATCACTACCCGGCGTACCTGGCCTGCCGACGCGGCCAGCCCTACTGCGCAGCCGCCGAAACTGTGCCCCACCACGTCTACTGGCTGACCGGGGAAATGCTCTGCCGCATGCGCCAGCATCGCTTCGAAATCCAGCCTGCCCCAATCGCTCCACGAGGCCTGGAAGCCGCGCAACGAAGCTGGGCGGGACTCGCCGATGCCACGGTAATCGTAGGTCAGCACATCGCAGCCCTGGGCAAACAGGTAGTCGGCAAAGCGGGAGTAATAGCGGCAGCGTACCGAAGTGGCAGCGTTGATGATCACCAGCGGACGCTGGGGGTCAGGGCGAGCGTGGCGCCAGCAGAAGCCGCCGAGGCTGTAACCGTCGGCTGTGGCCTGGCGAAAGGGGGCGGCGGGTTGGGTGAGGCTACTCATGGCGCATTCCCTGTTGTTGTGCGCCAAAGCTAGCAAAGATTTTATAGCCTGTACCGGCCTCTTCGCGGGTTTACCCGCAAAAGGGCCGGTGCAGGTTAACTACGGTTACAGCTCGATGCAGTCGAACTTGACATCGGTGGCCACGTCTTCGTCGTAGTTGACGTCAGCGCGCTCGAAACCGAACAGGTTGAGGAACTGCTTCTTGTAACCGGCGTAGTCGGTCAGCTCGAACAGGTTCTCGGTGGTCACTTGTGGCCACAGGGCCTTGCAGGCGGTCTGAACGTCGTCGCGCAGTTCCCAGTCGTCCAGGCGCAGACGGCCCTTCTCGTCAACGTCGGCCGGCGCACCGTCGGCACGGTACATACGGTCGCGGTACATGCGGTCGAGCTGGTTCTGAGTACCTTCGTGAATGCCTTTCTCCTGCATGATCTTGAAGACCATCGACAGGTACAGCGGCATCACCGGGATGGCCGAGCTGGCCTGGGTCACCACCGACTTGAGCACGGCCACGTTGGCGCCGCCTTTCACTTCATCGGCCAGTTTCTGGTCCAGACGCAGGGCGGTTTCGTCCAGGTCCTGCTTGGCCTGGCCCAGGGCACCGTGCCAGTAGATCGGCCAGGTGATATCGCTGCCGATGTAGCTGAAGGCCACGGTGCGAGCGCCTTCGGCCAGCACGTTGGCGCCTGCCAGGGCATCGATCCACAGCTGCCAGTCCTGGCCACCCATGACGGTGACGGTGTCGGCGATTTCCTGCTCCGTGGCCGGCTCGATGCTGGCCTCGATGATGGTGTCCTTGTTGGTGTCGATGGCGGTCGACTTGTACGGCTCGCCGATCGGCTTGAGTGCCGAGCGAATCACTTCACCGGTCTGCGGCAGCTTGCGCACAGGCGATGCCAGCGAGTAGATGACCAGGTCGACCTTGCCACCCATTTCGTTCTTGATCAGTTCGATGACCTTGGCACGGGCTTCGTCAGAGAAGGCGTCACCGTTGATCGACTTGCTGTACAGGCCTTCGGCCTTGGCAAACTTGTCGAAGGCTGCAGAGTTGTACCAGCCAGCGGTGCCGGCCTTGGTCTCAGTGCCAGGCTTTTCGAAGAACACACCCAGGGTGTCGGCCTTGAAGCCGAACGCCGCGGTGATGCGAGCTGCCAGGCCGTAGCCGCTGGAAGCGCCAATGACCAGGACCTTCTTCGGGCCATCCTCGCGCACGCCCAGCTTGCGGGTGGCTTCGATCTGGTCACGGACGTTGAGCTCGCAGCCCTTCGGGTGAGTCGTGGTGCAGATGAAACCGCGAACCTTAGGATGAATGATGGCCAATGTCTGTACCTCGTCAGGTTTATGCCGGGGAAGCGCCGCTTGGGGCGATTCCGATTGATCAGAGGGTGAGACTACCCCCGCAGGTTATCCGACACATATTACGGGGTGATCATGGGGATGCAAAACCGAGGTTCTTGCGTGCCGGCATCAATCCAAGGCCAACGCGGCTCTCAACCAGTCCAGAAACTGCCGGGCCAGCGGATCCTCCTGACTCTCCCGATGCACCAGGCAAGCCCACGCAGGCCCCCGCACCCGCTGCGCCGACAACGCCTGCAAACGCCCCTCTTGCACGGCCCGACGCGCCAGCAACTGGCTGACCAACGCCACCCCCAACCCCTCGCTCGCCGCATCCAGCAACAGCCCCGGGTCGGAAAAATTCAGCCCCTTGCCCTGCTGCCCAACATCCTCGCCGCCCTCCAGTTGCCAATGGCTCCAGTCCATCTCCCGTTCGCCGTGCAAGGTCGTACGCGCGGTTGCAGTCGCCAGGGAAGGATGGCAAGCCGGGTACAGCTGGTCCTGATGCAGCACGCTGAAGCTGCACTCAGCCTGGGCACTGAGATCATCGCGGATAGCCAGGTCGATGGTCTCGGTGGCCATGTCCGGCACCTCGAAACTGGTAAACAACCACAAGTCGACCTGCGGACAGCGCTGGTGAAAGTCCGCCAGCCGCGGCAGCAGCCAGTGCCTGGCAAAAGCCGGGCTGGTGTTCACCACCAGCTGATTGGGCTTGCGGTACTGGTCTAGCCGGCGAATGCCTACGGCCAGGTGCTGCAACAGCGATTGCGTGGTGCTGAGCAGGTCGTGCCCGGCGTCGGTCAGGCTCACGCTACGGCCACTGCGATGAAACAGCGGCTGCTCCAGGTAGGTTTCCAGGCTGCGAATTTGTTGGCTGATGGCCGACTGGGTCAGGTTCAACGCCTCGGCGGCCTTGTGGAAGCTGCCTAGCCGCGCAGCGGCCTCGAAGCCGCGCAGGGCATTAAGGGGTGGCCAGTGTTTGAGCATGATTGATAAGACCCGCTAATCAGATATGCGCTAAATCTATCGTTTGTCGCCAGCCAAACCTAGCCATAGCATGGACACCAACACCCGCGACGGCGGGCTTCGTTGATAAAAATCCTTAATAGATCGGAGTTCACTATGCACCTGTCCCTCAACAGCGGCTGGCGTATGCCTGCCGAATGGGCCCGCCACGCGGCAACCTGGATGGTCTGGCCACACAACCAGGCCGTATGGGAAAGCGGCTGGCACGTGCGCCTGGCCGATGTACAACAGGACTACGCCCGTGTCGCAGCGGCCATCGCCCGTTTCGAACCGGTAAAGATGGTGGTCGACCCCTCCGCCATGGCCAGCGCCCGCGCCTTGTGCGGCGCCAATATCGAGCTGATCGAACTGGCCGTGGACGACAGCTGGTGCCGTGACAGCGGCCCAAGCTTCGTCTGCCACCCACAGCATGGCCTGGCCGGCCTGAGCTGGCGTTTCAATGCCTGGGGCGGCAAGTCGCACCACAGCCTGGACCGCAGCCTTGGCCGACGCATGCTCGACCAGCTGGGCCTGGACGGTTTCAGCACGTCCCTGTGCAACGAAGGTGGGGCGATCCATGTGGATGGCGAAGGCACACTGATCACCACCGAATCGGTGCTGCTCAACCCTAACCGTAACCCAGGCATCAGCAAGGCTGAATTCGAGGCCTGTTTCGCCCGCTACCTGGGCATCAGCAAGACCATCTGGCTGCCGGGTGACCCGCAGTACGTCACCAGTGACATGACCGACGGCCACGTCGATGGCGTATGCGCCTTCGCCCGCCCAGGCGTGCTGCTGGTCGACGCCACCCATGAGCAACACTCGGTGTACGCCGAGGTGGTGCGGGAAAACCGCCGCGCCCTGGAACTGGCCACCGACGCCCAAGGCCGCCATTTCGAACTGCTCGACCTGTACGAGGCCAGCGCCGCCGTCGATCAGAATGCCGAGGTGTTCTGCGCGTCCTACACCAACTTCTACATCGCCAACGGCGCGATCATCATGCCGGCCTATGGCATCGCTGCCGACCAGGAGGCCGCTGCGCAGCTGGGCCACGCCTTCCCAGGCCGGGAGATCGTGCCGGTGCGCATTGACCACATCGCCTACGGCGGTGGCGGCATTCATTGCATCACCCAGCAGCAGCCCGAGGTGCAGCCATGAGCCAGTTGCGTATCGCCACCACGCAGATGCCGTGCAGTTGGAACCTGCCCGACAACCTCGACCGCGCCGAGCAACTGGTACGCCAGGCCGCTGCCAAGGGCGCCCAGGTGATCCTGCTGCAGGAGTTGTTCGCTACCCCGTACTTCTGCATCGAGCAGAATCACCAGCACCAGGCCCTTGCCCAGCCCTACCCCGACAGCCCGATCCTGCAGCGCTTCGCCGCGCTGGCCGGCGAGCTGGGCGTGGTTCTGCCGCTGAGCTGGTACGAGCGCGCCGGCAATGCCTTCTTCAATTCGCTGACCGTGGCCGACGCCGATGGCCGCCTGCTCGGTGTGTACCGCAAGACCCACATCCCCAACGCCATCGGCTACCAGGAGAAGGAATACTTCAGCCCTGGCGACACCGGCTTCAAGGTCTGGGATACCGCCTTCGGGCGCTTGGGCATCGGTATCTGCTGGGATCAGTGGTTCCCCGAAACCGCTCGCTGCCTGGCCCTGATGGGCGCCGAGGTGCTGCTGTTCCCCACCGCCATCGGCTCCGAGCCGGGCTGCGCCGAACTGGACTCTCGCGACCATTGGCAGGTCGCCATGCGCGGCCATGCCGCCGCCAACCTGCTGCCGGTGGTGGCAGCCAACCGCGTGGGCGAGGAAGTTGCCGCCAGCGATGCAGCGCTAGCCATGCGCTTCTATGGCTCATCGTTCATCTGCGACCACAAGGGCGCCATGCTCGCCGAAGCCGACCGCGACAGCAGCGGCATCTGGCTGCATGACCTGGACCTGGCCGGCATGCGCGAAGACCGCCTGAGTTGGGGCATCTTCCGTGATCGCCGCCCGGAAATGTACGCAACGCTGCTGACCCTGGACGGTACACACCCACACAGCCTGAGGGCCTGAGCATGAAACACCACGTTCTAGCCGCATTGGCACTGGCCGCCTGCGCTGGCCAGGCACTGGCCGAACAGCCGGTGCTGCGCCTGTACAACTGGGCCGACTATTTTGCCGAGGACACCCTCAAGCAGTTCACGGCCGAAACCGGTATTCAGGTGATCTACGACGTGATGGACGGCAGTGAAGTGCTCGAAGCCAAGCTGATGTCCGGGCGCAGTGGTTACGACCTGGTGTTCCCCGGCGATACCGTTGCAGAGCGTTTGATGCGCGCTGGCAGCCTGCAGCCACTGGACCACAGCCGCCTGGAGGCGCTCGACGATATCGAGCCCGGCCTGCGCAAGCTGCATGCCCAATACCCCAAGGCCAGCCAGGCCACGGTGCCCTACACCTGGGGCACCATCGGCCTGACGGTGAACGCCGACAAGGTTCGCCAGCGCATGCCTGGTGCACCGCTGGACAACCTCGACTTGCTGTTCAAGCCGGAGCTGGCGGCCAAGTTCGCTGACTGTGGTATCTCGGTCATCGACTCGCCCGATGAAGTGCTGGCCGTAGTACTCAACTACCTGGGCCGCGAACCACGCAGTGCCAAGCGTGAGGACCTGGCCGCCGCCAGCGAACTGCTCAAGGCGATACGCCCGTATGTGCGCAAGTTCCAGTCCCAGCCGGTGACCGAATTGGTCAACGAGAACTTGTGCCTGTCACTGGGCTACAGCGGCGATGTGATCCAGGCCCAGCGTACCGCCGAGTCCGCTGGCAAGCACCTCGACTTCCAGTACCGCGTACCGCGCCAAGGCACCACGGTGTGGATGGACACCATGGCCATTCCGGCCGATGCCAGGCACCCGGAATACGCCTATCGTTTCATCAACTTCGTCATGCGCCCGGCGAACATGGCTGCCATCAGCAACTTCACCGGCTACCCCACGGCCAGCGCCAAAGCGCGCCAGGCGGTGGACCCACGCATGCGCGACAACCCCGATATCTATCTCGACGAAGCCACCTATGCCCGGCTGATTCCGGGCCGGGATATTCCACAGGCCGACATGCGGGCACGCATGCGTGTGTGGACGCGCTTCAAGACTGCACAGGACTGAACCATGCCAAGCCGTAGAACCTTCCTGCAACTGTCGTTGGCCGCCGGCCTCGGCGCTGGCCTTGGCCTGCCCCTGGGGCTGGCCCGTGCCGAAGAACCGGGGCGCTGGTTCATGCCTGACGAGGGCGAATTGCAACAGCGCGCCTTCATCGCCTTTGGCGCCCAGGATGCGATCTGGGAGGACTTCACCGCCGACGTGCAAGCCGCACTCGGTCGCATTAGCCAGGCCATCGCGCGTTATCAGCCGGTGACCGTGTTCTGCCGCGCCAGCGAGCGCCAGCTGGCCGAGCAGCACTGTGGCCACCACAACACACATTTTGTCGAATGCCAACTGGATGACATCTGGATGCGCGACATCGGTGCCAATTTCGTCGTCGACGATGACGGCGCCCTGGCGGCGGTGGACTTCAACTTCAATGGCTGGGGCAACAAGCAGCGCCACCGTAACGATGCCCAGCTGGCCAAACGCGTTGCCACCCTGGCCAACGCGCGCTACCAGCGCAGCGAGCTGGTGGGGGAAGGGGGCGCCATCGAGGTGGACGGGCACGGCACCGGCATCATGACCGAGAGCAGTTGGGTCAATGCCAACCGCAACCCGGACTGGAGCAAAGCCGAGGTCGAGGCCGAGCTGAAGGCGCGGCTGGGCCTGAGCAAGATAATCTGGCTGCCGGGCATCGCCGGGGAAGACACCACTGATGGGCATGTGGATTTCTACGCCCGCTTCGTGCGGCCGGGTGTGGTGATTGCCAACCTGGACAACGACCCGGACTCCTATGACCACGCCGTGACGCGTAAACACCTGGAAATCCTGAAGCAGGCCACCGATGCCGAAGGCCGTAAACTGCAGGTTCACGTGGTGTCACCGCCGCTGCGCGGGCGGCGTAACAAGTTCAGCAAAGGTAATGACGACTTTGCAGCGGGGTACATCAATTACTTCGTGATCAACGGCGCGATCATCGCACCGCAGTTCGGTGATGCGCAGGCGGATGAGAAGGCCCGAGCACTGCTGGCGGCGTTGTATCCAGGGCGGGATATCGTGCAACTGGACATCGATGCCATCGCGGCTGGAGGTGGGGGGATTCACTGTGTGACCCATCAGTGCCCGGCCGTTTGAATGAGGTTGCCTGGCCTGGCCTCAATCACGACGCCGCCGGCGCCCGGTGATCATCGACAACGGCAAGTTTTCGCGCAGCAGCACGCTTTCGTAGATGGCCGCCAGCACATGCACACACACCAGCGCCAGCACCGCATTGGCCAACCAACCGTGCAGGTCGGTCGGCCAATCGGCGCCCCACAGTGCATCCACTTCCTGCGACGCCCAACCAGTCAGGCCCAGGCCAGCGATACCCGCCAGCATCAACAGCATCACCAAGGCGCCAATCGGCGAGTGCCCCAGACGATGGCAAGGCTCCCCACGCAGCACCTTGCGCGCGTGCCCGGCCACGCGTGCCGGGGTTGGCCAGAAGTCGGCCCAGCGCGCACTGGCTGGCCCGACAAAGCCCCAGACCACGCGCACCACGACGCACGCCAGTGCGTAGTAGCCCAGCCACTGGTGCCAGTCATCGCCCTCTTCGTTGAAAAAGTAGTTGGCGAAGAACACCGCTGCGATCGACAGGTGGCACAGCCGCAGGAGGGGATCCCACAGCCGCACCATGCCGTCGCTGTTCAATCGTGGTACTCGGACTTGACCGCTTTGCCGGTCACCGGGTCATGATAAATCTCGACCTTGCGACCGTCCTTGTCGAACCCATAGATCTCGTAGCAATTGCCCTTGGTAACCTTGAACTTGTTGATCTTGTAGCCCTGCTCCTTGAGCTGGGCCTGGAACTTTTCCTGGTCTTGCCAGGTGCTTTTATCCGCGGTGGTGCATTGGGTGGCGGCGAATGCTGTGCTGCTGCCGATCAGGAGGGTCAGTGCGATCAGGATGCGCATGGGTATGGGCTCCATTGGGTTGAGTGAAACAGCACGAAATTCAGCTTAGTTGGGGAGGACGCCAAGTGCCCATTGATTTGTTTTTCATATCAATCCGAAAGAAAAACAAACTTAACAAATAAGCCAAACCCGCCGATGCTGGTGGCACTACGCCTATTGCCCGGAGAACAACAACATGAACGACGTGGTTATCGTCGCCGCAACCCGTACCGCCATTGGCAGCTTCCAGGGCGCCCTGGCCTCCGTGCCTGCGGTCGACCTCGGCGCCGCCGTGATCAAGCGGCTGCTGGAGCAGACCGGGCTGGACCCGGCGCAAGTCGACGAAGTCATCCTCGGCCAGGTGCTCACCGCCGGCGCCGGGCAGAACCCGGCGCGCCAGGCTGCGATCAAGGCCGGCCTGCCCTTCAGCGTACCGGCCCTGACCCTGAACAAGGTCTGCGGCTCGGGCCTCAAGGCCCTGCACCTGGCCACCCAGGCCATCCGCTGCGGCGACGCCGAGGTGGTGATTGCCGGTGGCCAGGAGAACATGAGCCTTGCTCCCTACGTGATGCCCTCGGCCCGTACTGGCCAGCGCATGGGCCATGGCCAACTGATCGACAGCATGATCACCGATGGCCTGTGGGATGCGTTCAATGACTACCACATGGGCATCACTGCCGAGAACCTGGTGGACACGTACAGCCTCACCCGCGAACAGCAGGATGCCTTTGCCGCCGAATCGCAGCGCAAGGCGGTGGCGGCGATCGAGGCCGGCCGCTTCGACGCGGAAATCACCCCCATCCTGCTGCCACAGAAAAAGGGCGAGCCCAAGGTCTTCGCCCGTGACGAGCAGCCACGCCCGGACACCACCGCCGAGTCCCTGGGCAAACTGCGCCCGGCCTTCAAGAAGGACGGCAGCGTCACTGCGGGCAATGCCTCCAGCCTGAATGACGGCGCCGCCGCCGTGTTGTTGATGAGCGCGGCCAAGGCCAAAGCCCTGGGCCTGCCAGTGCTGGCGAAGGTCGCCGCCTATGCCAGTGCCGGGGTAGACCCGGCGATCATGGGTATCGGCCCGGTTTCGGCGACCCAGCGTTGCCTGGACAAAGCCGGTTGGCAGTTGGCCGAACTGGACCTGATCGAAGCCAACGAAGCCTTTGCCGCACAGGCGCTGGCCGTGGGCAAGGCGCTGGAGTGGGATGCCGCGCGGGTCAACGTGAATGGCGGAGCGATTGCCCTGGGCCACCCGATTGGTGCTTCCGGGTGCCGCGTGCTGGTGACCTTGCTGCACGAGATGATCAAGCGCGATGCCAAGAAAGGCCTGGCGACCTTGTGCATTGGCGGTGGGCAAGGTGTGGCACTGGCGATCGAGCGCTGATCTCAGATTGAGTAGAACAGGCTAGGCCCTTTCGCGGGGTTACCCGCGAAGAGGCCGGGCCTGCTTGAACACCACTCTCAGGCTTCAGAACCGCTCATCGGCAATCGCCGGCAAGGTCAGCTCCCGCACATAACTGGCCGCCGAAAGCTCCAGCAGCGTGCGCACCATCAGCACCACATCGTGCAGCGGTATCAGCCCCCCTTCCCCACGCGCGGCAGCCTCTTCCACCGGCACATCCAGGCCGTCTTCGGTATTGAGGTACCCAAGGTTCAGGCACGTCACCCCAAGGCCTTGCCCTCGATAGCCTTCACGCAATGCTTCGGCGATGCCGCGCAGGCCGAACTTGGAGGCAGCGAAGGTCACTTCTGGGCGACCGCTTTGGGGCAGGCCGGAAGTGGAACCGGTCAGGATGATCCGTGGTTTTTCGCTTTCGAGCAGCAGCGGCAGCAGCCGTTTGACCAGCAGGATGGTGGCGGTGATGTTGCAGTCGACCATGCGCTGCAGCGCTGCGTCACAGTCATCAAGGAAGCTGTAGTGGTCTTCGAACGCTTCGGCCTCCCACAGGCCGAGGTTATAGATCAGCGTATCCACGCCACCCTCAGCCAGCACTCGGGCTATCGACTCTACTGCAGCGGCAGGCTGGCCTAGATCGGCCTCGATCCACTGGGCGTCAATACCCTTGCCGACATTCACTGCCGCGGGTTTGCTGCGCGACACCCCAATCAACGTATCGCCGGGTTTGCCCAACCCTTCCATGAAAGCCTTGCCCAGGCCTTTACTGGCGCCGACTACCAGAACACGCATCGCATCACTCCCTGTCGATTTGATCGGAGTCGGCATTCTAGGGGGTTTTAAGCGCCCGTGGCGATGATCAAGCCGCAGCTCGGTTTTCGTCCAGCGCAGCTGCCAGCACGGCCACTTCCTGGCACTTCTGCACGGCCACTTCCACCGGGCTGCGCGACAACGAGCAGGCCGGCGCCAGCCATAGCCGCTCCCCCAGACGCTCATGGGCATCGTGCAGCAGGCCCAGGGTTTCTCCCAAGTCGCAAGCAGCTGCAGTGCGGCCGTCGACCAGGCCCAGCGACAACACCTTGTAGGTCGGTAGGCGGTCCAGAAGGGTCTGGTACTGCTCGGGTGCCTGTACCAGGTCGACATGCAGGCCATCGACAGGCAGGTTCACGGCCAGGCCGAGGTTGCCGTCAAGGCCACCGTAGTAGGTGGCAATCAGCTTTTTCAGCGGCGCGCGCTGAAGAATGTTGTAGACGCGCTCGTAAGCGTTTTTCCAGTCCTGCGGCAGGTCTTCGGCGAGAATCGGTTCATCGATCTGCACCCACTCCACGCCCATTGCAGCCAGGCGGTTGAGGTACTGATCGTACAGCGGCAGCAGGCGCTCGAGCAGTTCCAGCGTTTCGATGCTGCCGTTGTTTTCGCCCTGCCACAGATAAGTCAACGGGCCGATCACCACTGGCTTGACCGCATGGCCCAAGGCCTTGGCTTGTGCCACTTCATCAAAAAGCTGCGCCCAGCTCAGGTCGAACGGTTGATCATGCCAGGCAAAGTCACCCACTGGCAGCAATTGGATGCCGGCATCACGCTGAGCCTGCCAGTGACGGGCACGCGCCTCGCGGTCACCGCTGATGTGTGGAAAGCCCAGGTTGTGTGCCAGTGCCATGTTTTGTCCCTTAACCTGCATAAATGAATGAGAGGGATTTTCCGGCGGATAAACGCTTGAGACAAACTCATTAAATTTGAGATGAACCCAAGATTTCTTCATGATCATGCTGATGTCTCATTCAGAGCATCACCCTGCGCATTCGGACATGACCCCGCCCGCCTTCTGCCGCACAATGCCACCCTGACCACACCGGGTGCCCAGCCACATGAGCCTGCTGAAAACCGCGCTGCGCGAAAAGAACTTCGTCTGCGTCATGGAATTCGTCCCCAAGCCTTCGGCTGAACGCTTCGCCGCCATGGAAGCGATCTTGGCCCGTGCGCACCTGTGCGGCTGGCCGATGACCGTGGCCATCGGCGATCGCGTCGGCAGCCCGCTGGACATGTCGCCGCTGGACGCCCTCGCCTCGTTCGCCAACCCTGTGCCTGCCCTGCCGCATTTTTCCGGCAAGGATCGCGAACGCCATCACCTGCTCGCGCAACTGCAGCGTATGGACGCCGCAGGCCTCGATCAGCTGTTGCTGCTTACCGGCGACCGCCTGCCCGGCCATGAACCAGGCCTGCGCCCGGTGCGCTACCTGGAATCGGTCGCCGCCCTGCAGATTGCCCGCCAAGCCTGTCCGCACTGGCTGCTGGGCGCGGCACTGAACCCGTTCAAGTACCACGAGGAAGAAGGCGGCGCCCAGTATTTCAAGGCCGAGAAAAAGCTGGCGGCTGGGGCTGACTTCTTCACCCTGCAACTGGGCTTTGATGCCGCCAAGCACCAGGAAGCCATGCTTTGGATGCGCCGCCAGCCCACGCCCAAGCCCATGCTGGCCTGCCTCATGAGCCTCACCCACGGGCGCGCGACGATGCTCGACCATGTGGCCGGCGTCACCGTCACCCCGTCCATGCGCGACATGCTCGAAGCGGAGACCGCGCTGTCCAAGGTATTTGCCCAGGCGCGCAGTGTTGACCGCCTGGCCTTGCAGATCATCGGTGTAAAGCTGATGGGCTACGCCGGTGTGCACCTCTCAGGGGTGCACGAACTCAAGCAGTTGCTGGCCCTGGAAGCCCGTATCGAGCACTGGCAAACCCGGGTTCACACGCTGGAGCAATGGGCGCCCGCCTGGCAGGCCAGCTGGCAGATGCCCGGCCTGCCGGCAGTGATCTTCCATCCGCCGCAGGCGAGCTGGCGCCAGGGCGAGTCACAGGTCGATGCCACGTTCAAGGAGAAAGCGCGCTATCACCTGATGCACGGCATGCATTCACTGCTGTTCAGCCGCCGCAACGGCCTGAGCAAGGCATTTGGCTGGGCGGTGCGCCAGCCTCTATGGGCTACGCGCCTTGGCGCACTGGTGCTGCACAAGGTGGAGCGTGCTGTGAAACGGCCACTGGTGGGTTGCGATACCTGTGGCCGCTGCCGCCTCGAAGATACCTTGTACGTCTGCCCAGAAACCTGCCCCAAAGGCCTGGCCAATGGCCCCTGCGGTGGAACCGCCCTGAACCGCTGCGAGTTCGGCGACCGCGAGTGCATCCACAGCGTCAAGTACCGCACCGCCAAAGCCGTGCGGCAAACTGCCGTGCTGACCGAGCGGCTGATCCCGTGCATCGAGGTCGAAACCCGCCACCGCAGCTCCTGGCCGCAGTGGTTCGCAGCGCAGACGCCGCGGCGGCTCAGCCCGCAGCCAACGCCTCGAAGCCAGCCCGAATCGTAGCTTCGGGTAATTCATCGGCGATGAACACCATCACACTCTCGCGCGTTTCGCCAGCGCCCCACTCGGCGTCCCAATCGAAGCCATAGAGCTTGAGCACACCTTGGAATACCAGCTTGCGCTCTTCGCCGGCAATGTTCAGCACGCCCTTGTAGCGCAACAGTTGTGTGCCGTGGGTTTCCAGCAGTTCGTTCATGAAGCCGCTGAGGCGATCGATATCCAACGCAGTGTCCGTGCGCAGCACCATCGTGGAGATACGGTCCGGCGTGGCGGGTTTGAGCACCGGGCGCAGTGTCAGTTTCAAGTTCGCACCCAGGTCAGGGTTGAGGTTGAAACCTCGCACATCCAGTAGTTCAGCCAGGTCGATGCATCCGTGTTCAACCACCCGGATCGCGGCCCGACCATTGATGCGGGCCAGGCGCTCGCGCAGCGCGTCTACCGCAGCCGGCTCGACCAAGTCTGTCTTGCTCAGCAGCAAGCGATCGGCAAAGCCGACCTGGGCCTGAGCGATGGTCTGGGTCAGGTGCAGTTCGGCATGCGCGGCATCGACCAGGGTGATGATGCCGTCGAGGATGTAGCGCTCACGCAGTTCCTCGTCGATGAAGAAGGTTTGCGCTACCGGCGCCGGGTCGGCCAGGCCGGTGCATTCGATCACCAGGCGGTCGAAGGCGATTTCCCCGGCATCCAGGCGCTCGAGCAGCAGGTACAGGGCGCGGGTCAGGTCGCCATGGATGCTGCAACACACACAACCGTTGGCCAGGGTCATCACCTGCACCGGCTGGTCGCCCAGCAATTGGCTGTCAATGCCGGCCTCACTGAATTCGTTTTCGATCACCGCGAGCTTCAGGCCGTGCTCGGCCTTGAGCATGTGCTTGAGCAAGGTGGTCTTGCCGGCACCGAGGAAGCCCGTGAGGACGGTTACGGGAATAGGCGTCTGCACGCAGAAAGTCTCCTGAATCTGAAAATGACTGTGGGAGCCGGTTACCCAGGCTCCCACAGGTTCACACGTGTCGCAGGCTCAACAGCACTTGGGCCCGGACTTGCCGCCGTAACGCGCTTCTTGCCGTTCGCGGAAGAACGCTTCGTAGCTCATCACCGGCTTGTCCGGGTGCGTCTTCTGCATGTGCTCGACATAGTTGTCGTAGTCGGGCATGCCGACCATCAGGCGGGCTGCCTGCCCCAGGTATTTTCCCAGTCGACCCAAGTCGTTGAACATAACTGCAGTCCTCTCGATTACGCGTCAGGCAACGCCTGGAACGGGGTTTCCTTGTCGGTGCGCTCCTTGCGGCCCAGGGCGGCGTAGCCGACCTTGATGGCGAAGAACAGGATGCTGAAGACCACCAGCAGGAACAGAATCGTCAGGCCCGCGTTGGTGTAGGCGTTGAAGATCACGTGCTGCATCTGCCCGATGTCCTTGGCCGGGGCCAGCACTTGGCCTGCGTCCAGCGCGGTGCTGTACTTCTTGGCCAGGGCCAGGAAGCCAACCGCCGGGTTCGGGTCGAACAGCTTGATCAGGCCAGCAGCAGTGGTGCAGATCAGCAGCCAGACGGCCGGCAGCAGGGTGACCCAGATGTAGCGCTGACGCTTCATCTTGATCAGCACCACGGTACCGAGCATCAAGGCGATACCGGCCAGCATCTGGTTGGAGATGCCAAACAGCGGCCACAGGGTGTTGATGCCGCCCAGCGGGTCGATCACGCCCTGGTAAAGCAGGTAGCCCCAGAGTGCCACGCAGCCAGCGGTGGCGAGCAGGTTGGCACCCCACGATTCAGTGCGTTTGAGTGCTGGCACGAAGCTGCCCAGCAGGTCCTGCAGCATGAAGCGCCCGGCTCGGGTACCGGCGTCCACTGCGGTGAGGATGAACAACGCCTCGAACAGGATCGCGAAGTGGTACCAGAAGGCCATGGTGTTTTCACCTGGCAACACCTGGTGCAGGATCTGCGCGATACCGACCGCCAAGGTAGGCGCACCACCAGCACGGGCCAGGATGGTGTGCTCGCCGATGTCACGGGCGACGGCTTCAAGCTGCTCGGGTGTAATCAGGAAGCCCCAGCTGCTGACTGTCTGCGCCACCGACGCTACGTCTGCACCGACCACGGCAGCCGGGCTGTTCATGGCGAAGTACACGCCAGGCTCGATCACCGAAGCGGCGACCATGGCCATGATGGCGACGAACGATTCCATCAGCATGCCACCGTAGCCGATGTAGCGGGCGTTGGTTTCGTTATCCAGCAGCTTGGGGGTGGTCCCCGAGGAAATCAGCGCGTGGAAGCCGGACACCGCACCACAGGCAATGGTGATGAACAGGAACGGGAACAGGGTGCCCTTCCACACAGGGCCCGTGCCGTCGGTGAACTGGGTCAGCGCCGGCATTTTCAGCTCGGGGGCAATGATCAGGATACCGATGGCCAGGCCCACGATGGTGCCGATCTTGAGGAAGGTCGACAGGTAGTCACGTGGTGCCAGCACCAGCCAGACCGGCAGCACGGCGGCGACAAAGCCGTAGCCCACCAGCATCCAGGTGATCTGCACCCCGGTGAAGGTGAACGCCGGGCCCCATACCGGGTCCGCAGCGATCACGCCGCCCAGCCAGATAGACGCCAGCAGCAGCACTACGCCAACCACCGAGATCTCGCCAATGCGGCCCGGGCGGATGTAGCGCATGTAGATGCCCATGAACATCGCGATCGGGATGGTCGCCATCACCGTGAACATGCCCCACGGGCTTTCGGCGAGGGCCTTGACCACGATCAACGCCAACACCGCGAGGATGATGATCATGATCAGGAAGCAGCCGAACAGGGCGATGGTCCCCGGAATGCGGCCCATCTCCTCGCGCACCATGTCGCCCAGCGAGCGACCATTGCGGCGGGTAGACATGAACAGGACCATGAAGTCCTGCACCGCACCGGCCAGCACCACGCCGGCAATCAGCCACAACGTGCCGGGCAAGTAGCCCATTTGCGCGGCAAGTACCGGGCCGACCAAGGGGCCTGCGCCCGCGATGGCGGCGAAGTGGTGACCGAAAAGAATGTGTTTGTTGGTCGGAACGTAGTCCAGACCGTCGTTGTTGAGCACCGCCGGGGTGGCACGGCGAGGGTCGAGTTGCATCACCTTGGTGGCGATGAACAAGCTGTAGTAACGGTAGGCAACCAGGTAAATGGCCACCGCCGCGACCACGATCCACAAGGCGTTGATTGCCTCGCCGCGACGCAGGGCAACCACACCCAGCGCGCAGGCCCCTATGACTGCCAGCGCCAACCACGGAATGTGGCGTAGCAGGCTATTATTGTTGTTCATGGTTAGCTTCCAGCTGGTGGATTGGAAAGACCGCCCACCGAGTCTAGGGCGAGTCATCGCGCATTGCCACACTTGCTTTGGTCTAGAGCCTCTGCGGCCAGATTGCGGTACCTGATGCACATAACATTCTAACTATAGTCAGGATGTCACCTTAGGACCTACCCAAGGATCCATGCCATGAGCGATCACGACGAACGCCGCCGTTTCCAGCGTATCCAGTTCGACGCCCCGACCAGGCTTTGCCAGGGCGAACGTTGCTGGGAGGTGAAACTGCTCGACCTGTCCCTCAAAGGCCTGCTGGTCGAAAGCCCGAAAACCTGGGATCCCGACCTGAGCCAGGATTTCGAAGCCTACATCGTGCTCAACGACGAAGTGACCGAGGTGCAAATGCAGGTCGAACTGCGCCACGAAGAACCGAGCCGGCTGGGCTTCATCTGCCTGTACATCGACATCGATTCGATGAGCCATTTGCACCGTCTTGTGGAATTGAACGTGGCCGACAGCACCGAAATGATGCGCGAGCTGCGCGAACTCATCGAATAATGAAATCTCTTAGCTAGCTAATATCATTCCCACCGAGTGTTTCCTGTCTACCCAGACAGCTTTAAGCCTGGGTAGCAGAACTTTGTACACAGCTTTCCAATACAGCTTCTGACAAGTTGGTACGCCTTCTGCATTGGGATTTAGCACCCCATGCGGTCGTATCTGTGCGCGCTCCGATCAAAATATTGTATACAATTCTTGTGGCAATCATTTGAGGTAAGTGTCTACAGTAGCGGCACAACAATAAACAGAGAGCCTGCTCCATGACTACGTCCCCTAGCACGTCTCCCGCCAAGCGCCCCGAGGATGAAAACCTCGGCCTTGGTGCCAACCTGGCTTATGGTCTGCAGCATGTGTTGACCATGTACGGGGGGATCGTCGCGGTACCCCTGATCCTGGGGCAGGCCGCGGGCCTGAACGGTGCCGAAATCGGCATGCTGATCGCCGCCTCGCTGTTTGCCGGTGGCCTGGCCACCCTATTGCAAACCCTTGGCCTGCCGTTCTTCGGCTGCCAGTTGCCGCTGGTGCAGGGCGTGTCGTTCGCCGGTGTGGCGACCATGGGTGCGATCCTCAGCAGCGAGGGCGGCGGTGGCCTGCCTGGCGTGCTTGGCGCGGTCATGGCGGCGTCGCTGATCGGCTTCCTGATCACCCCGGTGTTCTCGCGCATCACCAAGTTCTTCCCTCCCCTGGTGACCGGCATCGTCATCACCACCATCGGCCTGACCCTGATGCCAGTGGCCGCACGCTGGGTGATGGGTGGCAACAGCGCCTCGCCAGAGTTCGGCAGCGTGGCCAACATCGGCTTGGCCGGGTTGACCTTCGCCATCGTGCTGCTGCTGAGCAAGCTGGGCAGCGCGACCATTTCGCGCCTGTCGATCCTGCTGGCCATGGTGATCGGCACACTGATCGCCTGGTCGCTGGGCATGGCCGACTTCAGCAAGGTCACCGAAGGCCCGATGCTGGCCTTCCCCACGCCGTTCCACTTCGGCATGCCGGAGTTTCACATCGCCGCGATCCTGTCGATGTGCATCGTGATCATGGTAACCCTGGTGGAAACTTCGGCCGACATCCTCGCCGTGGGTGAAATCATCGACACCAAGGTTGACTCCAAGCGCCTGGGCAACGGCCTGCGTGCCGACATGGCATCGAGCATCCTGGCGCCGATCTTCGGCTCGTTCACCCAGAGCGCGTTCGCCCAGAACGTCGGCCTGGTGGCCGTGACCGGGGTCAAGAGCCGCTACGTGGTGGCCACCGGTGGTGTGATTCTGGTGGTACTCGGCCTGCTGCCGATCATGGGCCGGGTGATTGCCGCCGTGCCTACCCCGGTACTGGGTGGCGCTGGCATCGTGCTGTTCGGCACCGTGGCGGCCAGCGGTATCCGTACTTTGTCCAAGGTCAGCTACAAGAACAACGTCAACCTGATCATCGTCGCGGCCTCGCTGGGCTTCGGCATGATCCCGATTGCCGCGCCGACCTTCTACCACCACTTCCCGAACTGGTTCGAGACCATCTTCCACTCGGGCATCAGCTCGGCGGCGATCATGGCCATCTTGCTGAACCTGATCTTCAACCACTTCACCACCGGCAACTCGGAAAACCAGTCGGTGTTCGCTGCGGCGTACGAGCGCACCATCCAGTATTCGGACATTTCCGCGCTGCGTGATGGCGACTACTTCAAGGACGGCAAGCTGTTCGATGCCGAGGGTAACGAAGTGCCGATGCTGGAGCTGGACGAGCATGGCAATGAAACGGTCAGGCGCGCAGCGGTTGCCGAGCATTGACTGCTGACTGAGCGGTGAGGTGGAGGGGGCCGATGCGCATCATCGGCCCCTTTTTCGTTTGCCTGTTCTGGCCTATCGCCGTCGATAGGGCCAGAACAGGCTACAAGTTACTCGAACAATGCATCCAGGGCTTGCTCCAGCCGGGTCACGGCAATCACCTGCAACCCCGCCGGTGGCTCTTTCGGCGCATTGCCCTTGGGCACGATGGCCCGCTTGAAGCCGTGCTTGGCCGCTTCCTTCAAGCGCTCCTGGCCACTGGGCACCGGCCGCACCTCACCCGACAGGCCGATCTCGCCAAACACCAGCAGACCATGGGCCAGCGGCCGATTGCGCAGGCTGGACATGACCGCCGCCAGCAGCGCCAGGTCCGAAGCCGTTTCCAGCACCTTCACCCCACCCACCACGTTGAGGAACACGTCCTGGTCATGGGTAGGAATACCGCCATGACGGTGCAGCACCGCCAGCAACATGGCCAGGCGGTTCTGGTCCAGGCCCAGGGTTACCCGCCGCGGATTGGCCAGATGGCTATCGTCGACCAGCGCCTGCACTTCAACCAGCATTGGCCGGGTGCCCTCCCAGGTAGCCATTACCACGCTGCCTGGCACTTCTTCCTGGGTACGGTTGAGGAAGATCGCCGACGGGTTGGACACTTCTTTAAGACCACGGTCGGTCATGCCGAACACGCCCAGCTCGTTGACCGCGCCAAAACGGTTCTTCACCGCCCGTAACAAGCGCAGACGGCCATCGGACTCGCCTTCGAAATACAGCACGGTATCGACCATGTGCTCCAGTACCCGCGGGCCGGCCAGCGAGCCTTCCTTGGTCACGTGGCCGACCAGGAAGATCGCCGTGCCGCTCTGCTTGGCGTAACGCACCAGCAACGCCGTGCTTTCGCGCACCTGGGCCACGCCGCCGGGGGCCGATTGCAGCTGCTCGGTGAAAATCGTCTGGATCGAGTCGATCACCATCACCCTGGGTTTCTCGACGCGTGCCGTAGCGATGATGGTCTCGATGCAGGTTTCGGTCATTACCTTGAGCTGGTCCTGGGGCAGGCCCAGCCGCCGTGAGCGCATGGCAACCTGTTGCTGCGACTCCTCACCGGTGACATACAGCGCCGGCATGCCGACGGCGATGTTGCACAACGTTTGCAACAAAATGGTCGACTTGCCGATACCGGGGTCACCACCAATCAGCACCACAGAGCCATCCACCAGGCCACCGCCCAGTACGCGGTCCAGTTCAGTACTGCTGGTGGTGAAGCGCGGGATTTCTTCGACGCTGACTTCGGCCAAGGTCTTGATCTGTGCCTGCTGCCCGGTCCAACCCGCGCGGCCGCTGCTGGGCGCTGCGGCGCCGCCGCTTTCGATCATGGTTTCGACCAGCGTGTTCCAGGCCCCGCATTCGCCGCACTGGCCGGCCCATTTGGGGAAGGTCGCGCCGCACTCGGTGCAGCCATACAAGCGCTTGGCCTTGGCCATGGGTGGGGTCTCCTGGAAAAAATCGCCATGATAGCCGAGCAGGACGTGTCTCGAACGCTTCGGGATGCGACAAAACTATTCGTTCTAACTGCAGTCAGTAGCCCTGAACACAACGCATGAAGCGTTTTAGTGGCTTACACTGCGTTAACCTTACCTTTTGTTACAAGGAACCAAACATGGGCATGCTCAACGAGTTCAAGGCTTTCGCGGTCAAAGGCAATGTCGTCGACATGGCGGTCGGTATCATCATCGGCGCGGCCTTCGGCAAGATCGTCTCGTCCTTCGTCGGTGACGTGATCATGCCACCACTGGGCCTGCTGATCGGTGGTGTGGACTTCAGCGACCTGGCCATTACCCTGAAGGCTGCCGAAGGTGACGTACCAGCGGTAGTGCTGGCGTATGGCAAGTTCATCCAGACCGTGATCGACTTCGTGATCGTGGCCTTTGCCATCTTCATGGGGGTGAAGGCGATCAACAGGCTCAAGCGTGAGGAAGCCGTGGCGCCGACTACGCCGCCGGTGCCTTCGGCTGAAGAGACACTGCTGACCGAGATTCGCGACTTGCTCAAGACGCAGAATCAGAATCGCTTGCCGTGAGGTAGCAGGGGGCTGCCTTGCAGCCCCCTGGCCTTACCAGTAGTTTTCGACCGCTACCTGCCCTGGCCGCTTGCTCAGGCTCAGTTGCAGGTCACGCGCTTTCAGCACTTTACGGGTTTCGTCGATCATTTCCGGGTTACCGCACAGCATCACCCGTGAATGCTCTGGCGACAGCGCCAGCCCCGCCGCCTTCTCCAGTTCACCATTCTCGATCAACGTGGTAATGCGCTGGTTCAACGCCCCTGGGTGTTGTTCACGGGTCACCACCGGAATGAACTGCAACTTGCCCGCATGCTCCGCCAGGTACTCGCGTTGCTCCAGCCCGGCGATTTCATCTACGTAGGCCAGCTCTTTGGCTTCGCGCACCGAGTACACCAGCTTGATGTTGTCGAAACGCTCCCAAGCCTCGAAGTCCTGCAGGATCGACATGAACGGCGCAATGCCCGTACCCGTGGCCAGCAGCCACAGGTCGCGACCACCGACGAAACGGTCGAGGGTGAGGAAACCGAAAGCCTGACGGTCGATCAGCAAGGTATCGCCCGCACCCAGCCGGCTAAGCTCGCTGGTGAACTCGCCACCGGGTACCACGATGGAGAAAAAGTCCAGATGCTCATCATGGGGCGCGCTGACCATTGAATAGGCGCGCCACACCACGCTGCCATCGGCCTTGGTCACGCCAAGGCGGGCGAACTGACCGGAACGAAAGCGGAACCCCGCATCGCGCGTAACCCGCAGGCTGAAGAGGTTCGGCGTCAGCGGCTGAACATCGAGCAGGGTCTGGCGGGTGAACTTTTCGGCGCTAGCGGTCATATCGGGCTCCAGGGTTGGCGTGTGCACAGTGTCGCTTAAAGTGGCTTGGATAAAAACCACCGCTTTGTAGGGCCTCACCAGGGGGGATCGTGCCGAACTGGCAGAAAACCCTAAGTGCTATAACAAAAAAATCCCAACACTAAGGTAGGACTTTCCTACAATCATCGGGTACCCAAATGGATTGGATCCTACGCCCCGAGGAATGTCTCGATGCTTCACTGGAAACCCGAGCATCTTCATGCGTTCGTCAGCGAGCGCAACCCGCAGAAGCTGTTCGACATCGCAGTCCATCTGGCTCAGGAGCTGGGCATGGATTACCTTGGGCTGAATATCCGCATCCAGATCGCCACGCAAACACCAAGGCTGTACCTCTACAGCAACTACCCAAGTGAGTGGATCGAGCGCTATCAGCGCGACGATTTCTACAAGCAGGACCCGGCAGCGCACATGAGTCACAGTTCGACCACCCCCGTACTATGGACTGACGACCTATACCGAGACGCCCCTCAATTTCGCGAAGCGGCCTGTCAGCACGGCTTGCGTCACGGCTGGACGCAATCACTGCACGACCTGCAGCACAACGAAAGCCAGATCAGCGTGGCCAGACCTGCCGAAAAGATCGACATCGTCGAGCTTTATGACAAGGCCGGCAGCGTCCAGTGGCTGTGCCATACCCTGCATGCCGTGCTTGGCGAACACCACCTGAACGCACTGTGCCCACCTCAACCAAGAATGAGCGAGCGTGAACTAGAAGTGCTGAAATGGTCGGCTGCCGGCAAGACCGCTGCCGACGTTGCCTGCATCCTGTCGCTTTCGCAAAGCACGGTGAACTTCCACATCCGCAGCGTGATCACCAAGACCAACGCTGCCAACAAGGCTGGCGCCATCGCCATCGCCGCCCTGCGTGGCTGGATCTGACCTTCACACCTGCGACCTTGGGCAAAGCCCTGTAGAATCGCCCGGCAAAGCCCGGAGCGAACCGCAACGGGCAGTTTCGTACCCGAGCCAGACGCCATGCCCCTGTTGACCACCCCCTACGCCGAACTCGACCTGATCCGCCAGCCGGAGCAGGCCAACGACCCGCTGCAGGCCTTCGATGCCGCCGACGAGTACCTGCTTGCGCAGTTGCACGAACAGGCCCCTGACGCCAACTGCCGGGTACTGGTGCTCAATGACAGCTTCGGCGCCCTGGCCGTCAGCCTGGCGGGCCGCCTGCAGGTGGTCAGCAGCGGTGACTCACATCTGGCGCACCTTGGCCTGGAAAAGAACCTGACGCGCAACGGTTTGACGTTCGATAGCGTGCCGTTCGTGCCCGCCAGCGAGCACTGGCAAGGCCTCTTCGACCGAGTGCTGGTGCGCGTGCCCAAGACCCTGGCCCTGCTTGAAGAACAACTGATCCGCCTGCAGGGCCACCTGGCGCCTGGCGCGCAGGTGATTGCCGGGGCCATGATCAAGCACCTGCCACGGGCGGCCGGTGACCTGATGGAGAAGTACATCGGCCCTGTGCAGGCTTCGCTGGCACAGAAGAAGGCCCGCTTGCTGACGGCAACGGTGGCCGAACGCCCGCTCGCCCGCTCACCCTACCCTAGCCGCTACCACCTCGACGCGCCGGCGCTGGAGTTGGTCAACCACGCCAACGTGTTTTGCCGTGAGGGGTTGGATATCGGCACAAGGGCGTTCCTGCCCCACTTGCCCCGCGACCTGGGCAACGCGCGGGTAGCGGACCTGGGCTGCGGCAACGGCGTGCTGGCGATTGCCAGCGCCCTGGGCAACCCGGACGCTGAGTACACCTTGGTCGATGAGTCGTACATGGCCGTGCAATCAGCGCAGGAGAACTGGCGAGCTGCACTGGGCGAACGTGCCGCCAATTTCGTCGCGGCCGATGGGTTGGCCGGGGTAGAGAAACAATCGCTGGACGTGGTGCTGTGCAACCCGCCGTTCCACCAGCAGCAGGTGGTGGGGGACTTCCTTGCCTGGCGCATGTTCCAGCAGGCGCGAGAAGCGCTGGTGGTGGGTGGGGCGCTGTACATCGTGGGCAACCGCCACCTGGGCTATCACAGCAAGCTGGCGCGGTTGTTCCGAGGGGTTGAGCAGGTGGCGGCTACGCCCAAGTTCGTCATTCTGAAAGCCCGCAAATAAGAGCCCGCGCCGCCCCTGTGGGAGCGGGCTTGCCCGCGAACACCGGCGAAGCCGGTGCCATCTATCGCGATGCCTGCTTCGCGGGCACGCCCGCTCCCACAGGCGCCCCCGCTGCTCTCAATGGGTGGTCAATCCCGCAGCCCCCATGAACAGCCGCATCACCCATGCCGCCACGCCCAGCGCGGCAACACTCATCGCCCAAATCAGCAGTAGCCAACCCAGCCGCTGCCACAGCGGTTTCTTGTCTTCCAAGCCATGTTTGCCCGTCATCATGCGGCCCTCCTAGTGATAACCGTCTTCGTGGGTCACCTTGCCGCGGAACACGTAGTAGCTCCAGAAGGTGTACATCAGGATGAACGGCAGGATGAACAGGGTGCCCACCAGCATGAAACCTTGGCTTTGCGGGGGCGCTGCGGCCTCCCAGATCGAGATCGACGGCGGGATGATGTTCGGCCACAGGCTGATGCCCAGGCCACTGTAACCCAGGAAGATCAACACCAGGGTGAGCAGGAACGGCGTGTAGTGTGCATTGCGCGCTACCGCCTTCAGCAGCCCGTAGAAGGTCACCAGCACCAGCAGCGGCACCGGCATGAACCAGAGCAGGTTTGGCATGCTGAACCAGCGGTCGGCGATTTGCGGGTAGGCGATGGGGGTCCACAGGCTGACGATACCGATCACCGCCAGCAGCACCAGCGCCAGCGGCCGGGCCATGTCGTGCATCTTCTGTTGCAGCGGCCCTTCGGTCTTCATGATCAGCCAGGTGCACCCCAACAACGTGTAGGCAACGATCAGCCCCAAACCACAGAACAGACTGAACGGGGTAAGCCAGTCGAGTGTGCCACCGGCGAAATGGCGGTCGACCACTTTGAAGCCTTCGAGGAAGGCACCCAACGCCACACCCTGGAAGAAGGTGGCGACCAACGACCCCCAGATGAATGCCTTGTCCCAGATATGCCGCTTGTCGGCCTTGGCCTTGAAGCGAAACTCGAAGGCCACGCCACGGAAGATCAAACCGATCAACATCAGGATAAGCGGCAGGTACAAGGCCTCGAGAACGACCGCGTAAGCCATCGGGAAAGCCCCGAACAGCCCCGCCCCGCCCAGGATCAACCAGGTTTCGTTGCCGTCCCACACTGGCGCGACAGTGTTCATCATCACATCACGGTCCTGCTCGCCCTTGACGAAGGGGAACAGCATGCCGATGCCCAGGTCGAAACCGTCCATCACCACGTACATCATGACGCCGAAAATGATGATCACGGCCCAGATCAGCGGAAGGTCGATACCCATGGCTCAGTTCCCCTTGTTCAGGCTGGCAGAGGTGGCCTCTCGGCCATCATCGGCGGCGGACAACGGCCGCGCCGGCGTGCGTTTCTGGCCAGGGCCACCCGGTGTGTGCTCGTCACCTTCCCCGGTCTGCGGCCCTTTGCGCACCAGGCGCATCATGTAGCCAAGGCCGGTGCCGAACAGGGCGAAATACACCACCACGAAGGCCACCAGGGTGAAACCAAGCTGGGCGTAGCTGTGGTTGGACACGCCGTCAGCCGTGCGCATCAGGCCATACACCACCCAAGGTTGGCGGCCGATTTCGGTGGTGAACCAGCCGGCCAGCAGCGCGACCAGCCCAGATGGGCCCATCCACAGGGCCACATGCAGGAACGGGCGCGAGCTGTACAGCGTGCCGCGCTTGCGCAACCACAGGCTCCACAGGCCGACGAAGATCATCAGGAAGCCGAGCCCGACCATGATCCGGAACGACCAGAACACGATGGTCGAGTTAGGCCGGTCCTCGGGCGGGAACTCCTTCATCGCCGGCACCTGCTTGTCCAGGCTATGGGTCAGGATCAGGCTGCCCAGCGCGGGAATCTCGACCTTGAAGCGGGTAGTCTCGGCCTTCATGTCGGGGATGCCGAACAGAATCAGCGGGGTCGGCTCGCCGGGTACGTTCTCCCAGTGGCCTTCGATCGCGGCAATTTTCACCGGTTGATGCTTGAGCGTGTTGAGGCCATGGAAGTCGCCAATCACCGCCTGGATCGGGGCGACGATAAGCGCCATCCACATGGCCATCGACAGCATCTTGCGCACGGCCGGGTTGTCACGCCCGCGCAGCAGGTGCCAAGCCGCCGAAGCACCGACGAAGAACGCGGTGGAAACGAACGCGGCTGTGGCCATGTGCATCAGGCGGTAGGGGAACGAGGGGTTGAACACCACTGCAAACCAGTCCACCGGCACCACCCGGCCATCGATGATCTCGTGGCCTTGTGGGGTTTGCATCCAGCTGTTGGAGGCAAGGATCCAGAACGTCGAAACCAGTGTGCCGAGCGCCACCATCACCGTGGAGAAGAAGTGCAGGCCACGGCCGACGCGGTTCCAGCCAAACAGCATGACACCCAGGAAGCCCGCCTCGAGGAAGAACGCAGTGAGAACTTCGTAGGTGAGCAGCGGGCCGGTGACGGCGCCGGCAAAGTCGGAGAAGCGGCTCCAGTTGGTGCCGAACTGGTAGGCCATGACCAGGCCAGAGACCACGCCCATGCCAAAGTTGACGGCGAATATCTTCGACCAGAAATGATAGAGATCACGGTAGACCTGGTTGTGGGTCCTCAGCCAGAGGCCTTCGAGGACTGCCAGGTAGCTCGCCAAGCCAATGGTGATGGCCGGGAACAGGATGTGGAACGACACGGTAAAGGCAAACTGCATTCGGGCGAGCTCTAAGGCCTCTATTCCGAACATGGTGCTTCCTCTTCAGATAATCCGGCGTCCGGGCTTGTGGCCCCAGTCGCCCACTGCCCCCACTGGGTCGAGTACGGCGCGTTGGAATTGTTCTGTTCGATCGCAGGGATTTCGGCCCAAGGGCCCGATCGTTACATCTGGAACGATTGATCCAGATCAACGACTGCTAGGAAGCATAGTCCCGAATGGCCTGACGGGCCGTGTGGTTGATTGCCGCGTGACCGGTTGCCCCACCCTCTTTCATAAACCGTGGAAAAGTGCCGACCTGGGCAAACAGTAACCGTTTGTTACAAACAGATGATACGCTGCGCACCCCTCTACTGCGCCGAGGCCCCTGGTTTCCGATGTCCGATTCCGCACCGCAGTTGTTGCGTCACCACCGCCCTTTCCTGGCCTTCTGGCTGGCCCGCGTGTTCACCGCCAGCGGCTTCCAGATGCTCACCGTGGCCATTGGCTGGCACCTCTACCAGTTGACCGGCAATGTGCTGGACCTGGGCCTGGTCGGTCTGGTCGAATTCGCCCCACGGGTGTTGTTCATGTTGCACACCGGGCATGTCGCCGACCGCTATGACCGGCGCAAGGTCGCTGCCTTGTGCCAGAGCCTGCAGGGGCTGATTGCCCTGGCGCTGGCGGTGGGCAGCGCGACCGACAACGTCACCCGCGAACTGATCTTTGCCCTGGCCTTCCTGCTCGGAGCCACGCGCTCGTTCGAAATGCCGGCAACCCAGGCCTTGTTGCCCAATGTGGTGCCACCTGGGCTGTTCCCGCGGGCGGTGGCGGCTTCGGCGTCGGCCACCCAGTCGGCCACCATCGTGGCGCCGGCTGTGGGCGGTTTCCTGTATGCGTTCGGCAGCATCTGGGTGTACGGCCCGACCGTTGCCCTGTACGCCATTGCCTGTGTGCTGACCCTGAGCCTGCAGGCACGCGGCCAAGTCGCCCAACGTGGGCGCGCCAGCATCGAATCGCTGCTGGCCGGCATCCGCTTCATCCGCAGCCGGCCCGATATCCTCGGCGCCATCTCGCTGGACCTGTTTGCAGTGTTGCTGGGCGGGGCCACCGCGCTACTGCCGGTGTTCGCCAAGGACATCCTGCTGACCGGCCCGATGGGCCTTGGCCTGCTACGTTCGGCACCCGCGGTGGGGGCGTTGCTGATGTCGCTGTGGCTGGCACGCTTCCCGTTCGAGCGCAAAGTCGGGCGGACCATGTTCACCGCCGTTGGCGTGTTCGGCGTGGCGACCATCGCCTTCGGCCTGTCGACCTCGTTCTGGTTCTCGCTGGCGGTGCTGGTGGTGCTGGGCGCGGCGGACATGATCAGCATGGTCATTCGCAGCTCGTTCGTGCAACTGGAGACACCGGATGAAATGCGCGGGCGGGTGAGTGCAGTGAACGGCTTGTTCATCGGTGCCTCGAACCAGCTCGGTGAGTTCGAATCGGGGGTGACGGCGCACTGGTTTGGCACAGTGCCGGCGGTGGTGATGGGCGGGGTGGGCACCTTAGTGGTGACCGGGGTATGGATAAAGCTGTTCCCGACCCTGGCCAAGCGCGATCAACTGCACAGCAAGCCCACCAACTGAACGCCGTGGCCCGATCGCAGGCCGCTCAGAGCATCAAGGTCATGCAACGTTCATGGCCGCTGCGGGCCGTGTAGCCATCGCCACTGTCCATCCAGCCGGTGGCGCGGTACAAACCCAACGCCGCATGGTTGTCGCGGTCCACTGACAATTGCAGGCATTCGACATCCGGCCACATCGCGCGCACCACTGCCGGCAAGGCCTGCATACACCCACGGCCCAAGCCACGCCCCTGCAAGCGTTTGTCGACCTGCAAGGCCGTTATCATCGCCGCACCAGGCTTGGCCCAGGCGGGTAGAAATGCCCCGCACTGAAGCAACAGCAACCCCTGCGGCACGCTGTCGAGCACAATCACCAGTGCACGCCGTTGATCGCTTTTGCAGTTGAGCAGCAGATACAACGCACTGGCCACATCACCGGCATGGCGTTGCTGCGCTGGGTGCAGCTGGATATCGAGCAATTGGGCGCGCTGGGCCTGGTTCAGGTCACGGTAGTCAATCAACTGCACAGCGCTGCTCCCACGAGGCCGCATGCCGCGCGGCGCAGAATCGGCAGTATATCGCGACATTGATTACCGCTCACCGAGCATGCTGGTATGATGCGCGGCTTTTTTCCTCCCCACACAAAACCACGGCAACCGGTACGGTCTGTGCTTTGCTGATGGGGTCGATACATTCATGGCGCCGGGGGCGCCTTGGGGAGCGGGCATGCTGGAAAGGCTGTTTCAACTAAAAGCACACAACACCAACGTGCGCACCGAGATTCTTGCGGGCGTTACCACCTTCCTGGCCATGGCCTACATCCTGTTCGTCAACCCGAGCATCCTCGGCGAGACCGGCATGGACAAAGGGGCGATCTTCGTCGCCACCTGTCTGGCTGCAGCCATCGGTTCCACCACCATGGGCCTGATCGCCAACTACCCGATTGCCCTGGCACCGGGCATGGGCCTGAACGCGTTCTTCACCTACACCGTGGTGCTGCACATGGGCCACACCTGGCAGGTGGCGCTGGGGGCGGTGTTCCTGTCGGCGGTGATGTTCTTCCTGCTGTCGATCTTCCGCATCCGCGAATGGATCGTGAACAGTATCCCGTTGCCGCTGCGTTCGGCGATTGCCGCCGGTATCGGCCTGTTCCTCGCGCTGATCGCCCTGCATAACGCTGGCATCGTCGTCGATAATCCGGCCACTCTGGTGGGCCTGGGCGACCTCAAGCAACCCGCACCGATCCTCGCCACCCTGGGTTTCTTCCTGATCGTCGGCCTGGAATCGCTGAAAGTGCGCGGCGCCGTGTTGATCGGCATCCTGGCGGTGACCATCGCCTCGATCGTGATGGGCGTGACGCCGTTCGGTGGCATCGTCTCCATGCCGCCGTCGCTGGCCCCAACCTTCTTGCAGCTGGACATCGCTGGCGCGCTGGACGTCGGCCTGGTCAGCGTGATTTTCGCCTTCCTGTTCGTCGACCTGTTCGACAACTCCGGCACCTTGATCGGCGTGGCCAAGCGCGCCGGGCTGATGGGCAAGGACGGCCACATGCCGAAGATGGGCCGCGCCCTGATCGCCGACAGCACCGCCGCCATGGCCGGTTCGCTGCTGGGCACCTCGACCACCACCAGCTACATCGAATCCGCTGCGGGCGTGAGTGCCGGTGGCCGCACCGGCCTGACCGCCATCGTGGTGGCCGTGCTGTTCCTGCTGGCGTTGTTCTTCGCCCCGCTGGCCGGTAGCGTACCGGCATTCGCCACCGCCCCGGCCCTGCTGTTCGTCGCAGTGCTGATGGCCTCTGGCCTGGCGGAAATAAACTGGGACGATGTCACCGAAGCCGCACCGGTGGTGGTGACCGCCCTGGCCATGCCGCTGACCTACTCGATCGCCAACGGCATTGCCTTCGGCTTCATCTCCTGGACCGCCGTCAAGCTGATTTCCGGCCGCCACCGCGACCTGAACCCGGCCCTGGTGATCCTTTCCATCCTGTTCGTCATCAAGCTGGGCTGGTTCAACGCATGAGTGCTGCTTTCGACCCCTCCTCCTACGCCACCCAGCTGGACGCCAAGGTGGCCCGGCTGCGCGAGCTGCTGGCGCCGTTCGGCGCGCCGGAGCCGGCCGTTTTCGACTCGCCGCGCGAGCACTACCGCCTGCGCGCCGAATTCCGCCTGTGGCGCGAGGATGGCCAGCGCCACTATGCCATGTTTGCCCAGGGCGATAAGCACAAGGCGATCTTGATCGACGATTTCCCCATTGCCAGCCAGCGCATCAATGCCCTGATGCCGCGCCTGAAGGCGGCTTGGCAGGCCAGCGAGGAACTGGGCAACCGCCTGTTCCAGGTGGAGTTCCTCACCACCCTGGCTGGCGATGCGATGATCACGATGTGCTACCACCGCCCGCTGGACGAGGCATGGGAAGTGGAAGCGCGGCAACTGGCTGAAGCGCTGGGCGTAAGCGTCATTGGCCGCTCCAAGGGCAAGCGCCTGGTGATCGGCCGCGACTACGCGATTGAAGAACTCGACGTGGCCGGCCGTGTGTTCAGCTACCGCCAACCGGAAGGCGCGTTCACCCAACCCAACGGTGCGGTGAACCAGAAGATGCTCAGTTGGGCCTTCGAGGCCATCGGTGAGCGTGAGGACGACCTGCTGGAGCTGTACTGCGGCAACGGCAACTTCACCCTGCCGCTGGCTACCCGTGTGCGCCAGGTGCTGGCCACCGAAATCAGCAAGACATCGGTCAATGCCGCGTTGAGCAACCTCGACGAGAACGCTGTGGATAACGTGCGGCTGGTGCGGTTGTCGGCAGAGGAGCTGACCCAGGCGCTGAATGAGGTGCGACCCTTCCGTCGACTGGAAGGCATCGACCTGAAAAGTTATGAGTTCGGTACCGTGTTCGTCGACCCGCCGCGGGCGGGGATGGACCCGGATACCTGCGAGCTGACCCGGCGCTTCGAGCGGATCCTGTACATCTCGTGCAACCCGGAAACGCTGGCGGCAAACATTGCCCAGTTGCAGGACACGCACCGTATCGAGCGGTGTGCGTTGTTTGACCAGTTCCCCTATACCCACCATATGGAGAGCGGGGTTCTACTGGTCAGGCGCTGACCGTCGCACCTTTGGGGCCGCTTTGCGGCCCCAAAGGTTTGAATCAGAAGTCGAAGAAGACTGTCTCCCCTTCCCCCTGAATACGGATATCAAAGCGATATGCCGTCTTCCCATCCACTTCGCAACGCTTGGCAATCAAGGTTTCACGCCGCTGTGGCTGTTCGATCAGGTTGAGCACCGGGCATTTGGCATTGGCCTGGGCCTCATCATCGAAATACAGGCGCGTGTGCAGGTGAATGTTGATGCCACGGGCAAACAGGCTGATGTTGATGTGCGGCGCCATTGGCACGCCAGCAGCGTTGTTCACCACACCCGGCTTGACCGTGTGCAGCGTCCACTCACCGGCATCGAAGGTGGTAGCGGTGCGGCCAAAGCTGTTGAAGGCGTTTTCCAGGTTGTAGGCATCCTGGTACTCGCCGTTGGCATCTGCCTGCCACACTTCCAGGAACGAATCGCGCACCAGGTGGCCGTTACCGTCGTACACCTGGCCGATCAGCAGAATGTGCTCGCCCGGCGCGTCAGGCTTGGCCAGGCGGTTCCAGATTTCCTGGTCGCGGGTCGGGTTGCCGGCCGCTTCCAGGGCCAGGCCGATGTGCACGTAGGGGCCGGCAGTCTGCGAAGGGGTTTCCGGCAGCAGTTCGATTGGCATGGCGGGTTCCTCAGCAGTTTTCGAAGTGGGTCTTGCGCTGGCCACGCAGCACGATGTCGAAGCGGTAGGCCAGGCAGTCCATCGGGTTGGCGTTGCTCATGTCGAGTTTGGCGATCAACTGCTGCACAGCTTCAGGGTTTGCGATCGACTTGACGATCGGGCACATCGGGATCAGCGGGTCACCCTCGAAATACAACTGGGTAATCAGCTTGGTGGCGATCGACGGGCCGCTGATGGCGAAGTGGATGTGCGCCGGGCGCCAGTCGTTGGGGCCATTGCGCCATGGGTACGGGCCCGGCTTGATGGTGCGGAAACTGTAGTAGCCGTCACGGTCGGTCAGGCAGCGGCCAACGCCACCGAAGTTCGGGTCCAGCGGCGCCAGGTAACGGTCGTTCTTGTGGCGATAGCGGCCGCCGGCGTTGGCTTGCCACATCTCTACCAGGGTGTTCGGTACAGGCTTGCCGTACTGATCGACGACACGGCCGGCGACGATGATGCGTTCACCGATCGGCAAGCCACCGTTGTTGAAGTTCAGCAGCAGGTCATGGTCGTGGGTACCGAAGCCCAAGTGGGAAAAGTCCGGACCAGTGGTTTCGCTGATCGACTGCGGAATGCTGACCAGTGCCTGGCGCGGCGAGCGGGCGATGGACGTTTTGTAGTCAGGCGTAAGGGCTTTGGGGTGCCAGTTGCGATCACGGATCACGAAGCGGCTGTTGTCCTGTGCGGGCATGCCGGTTTCCTCTCTTGGAATTATCTGAACGCCTGGGCGTGGCAGGCGGACTTACAGTTTCCGACAGGTCGCGCACGATGAATATTGAAATCAACCACACGAAACATAACCAAATGGTTATGCATAAACACTTTGCCCTGACACTCGCCGCTGTCGTGAACTAATCTTTGTCTTCTTGTTTCACGCTCGGGAGAGCACTCATGGAATGGCGAAAAGGCCGACGCAGCGACAACGTGGTCGATGCCCGAGGCGAGGGTGGCGGTGGCGGCGGCATGCGTTTCGGCGGCGGCAAAGGGCTGGGGCTCGGGGCGATTCTGCTGATCGTCGGTATCGGCTGGCTTACCGGGCAGGACCCGTTGCAGATTCTTGGCCAGCTCACCGGCCAGATGGAACAGCAGCAGCAACAAACGGCGCCCAGTGGTGCGGGCGGCAAGGCGCCGCCGGCCAACGACCAGCAGGCCGATTTCGTCGCCTCGGTACTGGGCGATACCGAAGACACCTGGAAGGCCCTGTTCGCCGAGGCCGGCAAACAATACCGCGACCCCAAGCTGGTGCTGTTCAGCGGCCAGGTCAACTCGGCGTGTGGCTTTGCCTCCGCAGCGGTCGGGCCGTTCTATTGCCCGGCGGACCAGCGGGTGTACCTGGACATGTCGTTCTTCCGCGAAATGGAAACCCGCTTCGCTGCGGCCGGCGACTTTGCCCAGGCTTATGTGATCGCCCACGAAATCGGCCACCACGTGCAGACACTGCTGGGCGTTTCGGCAAAGGTCGATGCCGCACGTCGCAGTGGCCAGCGGATGGAGGGCGACAACGGCTTGCTGGTGCGCCAGGAGTTGCAGGCCGACTGCCTGGCCGGTGTTTGGGCCTACCAGGCCCAAAAGCGCCTGAATTGGCTGGAGCCAGGTGACGTCGAGGAAGCGCTGAATGCGGCCAATGCCATTGGCGATGACCGCCTGCAACAGCAGGGCCGTGGGCGTGTGGTGCCGGACTCCTTCACCCATGGCACTTCGGCGCAGCGGGTGCGCTGGTTCAAGACCGGGTTTGCCGAGGGTGAAGTGAACAGCTGCGATACCTTCAGTGCACGTAACCTCTGACACGGATTGGGGCCGTTTGGCGGCCCCAATCATCCAGTTACAAATCTGCTGAAAAAGCGTTTCAGCTTCCCCCATCATTGCCGATAACTCCTGCACGAGTCAGCGGGCATCCAGAACAACAACGCCTGGCGATCGAAGATCAAAAGAGCGAAATCAACTTCTGGAGAGCGTGCATGAACAGCTGGTTCGCCAACATCAGCGTCAACCTCAAACTCGGCCTGGGCTTCGGCCTTGTGCTGGTCCTCACTGGCCTGCTGGCCCTCACCGGCTGGACCAGCCTGGGCAGCCTGATCGACCGCAGCAACTGGATGGGCGATATCGGCCAGTTGAACAAGGATCTCACTGACCTGCGCATTGCGCGCCTGCAGTACATGATCGCCAACGGCGACGATACTGCCGCCGCCAACACCCAGGCCAAGCTGGACGCCTTCAGCAAGCAGCAAGCCTACCTGGCCACCACGTTCAAAAGCCCGGAAAACATCAAGCTGCTGGGTGAGCTGGGCGACACCATCAGCGCCTACAAGCTTTCGCTGAACAAGATGCGCCAGGGCTACGACGCCACCCGCAGCGCACGCGTTACCATGGACAGCTCGGCCACCCGTGCCGACCAGGCCATGGACGCCCTCAGCCAGGAAGTGATGGCACGCCCCGAGGCGGACAGCGTGCGCCTGGCCCAGTACCAACTGATCAGCAAGGCCCGCCAGCAACTGCTGCAGGTACGCATCGATGTGCGCGGCTACATCGCCGACAACAGCAGCGCCAACGAGCAGGCCGCCCTGCGCCAGCTGGATGCAGCGCTGGCCGACATCGACAACCTCAAGCGCCAGCTGCCCGCCGAAGACGCCCGCCTGCAACAGTTCGAAAGCTCGGTACTGGCTTACCGTGACGCCGTGCGCCAGTTCCGCGATGCGGTCGCCAACATCACCACCTCACGTGCCGAAATGACTGTGCAGGGCGCCGATATCGTCAAGCGAAGCGATGCGCTGTACCAGATCCAGCTGCAGCGCCGTGACATCGAGAGCACCCAGGCCCGCAGCCTGCAGGCCATCGCAACGTTGCTGGCGCTGCTGGTCGGTGTGCTGGCAGCGGTGCTGATCACCCGCCAGATCACTCGCCCGTTGCACGACACCCTGGTGGCCGTGGAGCAGATCGCCAGCGGCGACCTTACCCAGCACATGCGCGTCACCCGCCGCGACGAACTGGGCGTACTGCAGCAAGGCATCGCGCGAATGGGCACTACCTTGCGCGAACTTATCAGTGGCATCCGCGATGGCGTCACCCAAATCGCCAGCGCCGCCGAAGAGCTGTCGGCAGTAACCGAACAGACCAGCGCCGGCGCCAACAGCCAGAAGGTCGAGACCGACCAGGTAGCCACCGCCATGCACGAAATGGCCGCCACCGTTCAGGAAGTGGCGCGCAATGCCGAGCAGGCCTCGCATGCCGCAACCGGTGCCGATGACGAAGCCCGCGCCGGTGACCGCGTGGTGGGCGAGGCGATTGGCCAGATCGAGCGCCTGGCCGAAGACATGCACCGCTCCACCGAGGCCATGACCCTGTTGCAGCAGGAAAGCCAGAAGATCGGTAGCGTGATGGACGTGATCAAGTCAGTGGCCGAACAGACCAACCTGCTGGCACTCAACGCGGCGATCGAGGCGGCGCGCGCCGGCGAGGCCGGGCGTGGCTTTGCCGTGGTCGCCGACGAAGTGCGCGGCCTGGCCCAACGCACGCAGAAGTCCACCGAAGAGATCGAAGAGCTGATTGCCAGCCTGCAGCAGGGTACCCAGCAAGTGGCCAGTGCCATGCAGGGCAGCCGTAGCTTGACCGACAGCAGCGTCGAACTGGCGCGCAAGGCCGGGGCTTCGCTGGAGAGCATCACCAGCACGGTGTCGAGCATTCAGTCGATGAACCAGCAGATTGCCGCGGCGGCAGAGCAGCAGAGTGCGGTGGCTGAAGAGATCAGCCGCAGCATTCTGAATGTACGTGATGTGTCGGAGCAGACGGCGGCGGCCAGTGACGAGACGGCGTCGGCGAGCGTTGAGCTGGCGCGGTTGGGTGGGCAGTTGCAGACACTGGTCAGCCAGTTCCGCGTCTGACTTGAAGCCCCTGGGGCCGCTTAGCGGCCCATCGCGACGCAAGGCCGCTCCTACAGGAAATCGCGTTCCCCTGTAGGAGCGGCCTTGTGTCGCGAAAGGAGGGCGAAGCCCTCCCAGCGCCCGAACAGGCTTACTTGACGATCATCCCCACCCCACGCCCACGCGGATCGGAAGCGGTCTCAAGCTTCGCCCCATCCACCCGGATCGCCTGGATATCGCCCATCTCCCAACCCTGGTCCTCCAGCACGTAACCCATCTTCTTCAGTTCATCAGCTACCGGCCCGGTCAGGGGCGCATAGCTGTCAAAGTAGATGGTGTCCTTGGGCAGCAACTGATGGTGCACCCGCTGCGCCGCCACCGCCTTGTCCAACGGCATGCCGTAGTCGTACAGGTTGTTCATCACCTGGAAGATCGAGGTGAAGATCCGTGAACCACCCGGGGTACCGATCACCAGCTCGACCTTGCCATCGCGGGTCATCAGGCTAGGGCTCATCGATGAAAGCATGCGCTTGCCCGGTTCGATGGCGTTGGCATCACCGCCGACCACACCAAAGGCGTTAGCCGCACCCGGTTTGGCGCTGAAATCATCCATCTCGTCGTTCAGCAGGAAGCCCGCGCCCTTCACCACCACGCCACTGCCGTAGTCGAGGTTGAGGGTGTAGGTATTGCTGACCGCATTGCCTTGCTTGTCGACGATCGAGAAATGCGTGGTCTGGTGCGGCTCCAGCCCTGGCTTGACCTTGTCGGTGTCGGAAATGGCCTGCGGGTTGACCTGCGCGGCGCGCTTGGCCAGGTAATCCTTGGCCACCAGCTGGTCCACCGGCACCTTGGTAAAGGCCGGGTCGCCAAGGTAGTCGGCACGGTCGGCGAACACCCGCTTTTCGATCTCTGCCAACAGGTGGATGTACTGCGCCGAGTTGTGCGCCACCCCTTTGAAGTCCGCCGCGCGGTCTTCCTTGATGCCCAGCAACTGGGCCAGTGCCACGCCACCGGAGCTCGGCGGTGGGGCGGTGTACACCACATTGCCGCGCCAGCTTACGGCCATCGGCTCACGCCACACGGCCTTGTAGTCCTTCAAGTCTTCTTTGGTGATCAGGCCTTTGTCGGCCTGCATCTGCGCCACCAGCAGGTCGGCGGTCTTGCCCTGGTAGAACTCGCTCACGCCCTTGTCGGCGATGCGCTCCAGGGTCTGGGCCATTTCCGGCTGTTTGAACAGCTCGCCAACCTTCATGTTGCCGAAGTAGTCGTTGAAGTTGGTCGCTGTCTTGAACATGCCCTGGGCATCGTTGCGGTACTGGTACTGTTTTTCCGCCACCTTGAAGCCGTTTTTCGCATAGCCGATGGCCGGGGTCAGCAACTCGCTCCAGGGCAGCTTGCCGAACTTCTGGTGCGCCTCCCACAAGCCCATCACCGTACCGGGTACACCAGCGGCGCGTACACCAACCAGGCTCAGGTTCTCGATGACCTCGCCCTTGTCGTCCAGGTACATGTTGCGCGTGGCGGCCTTGGGCGCGACTTCGCGGTAGTCGAGGAAGTAGGGCTTGCCGTCGATGAACAGGGTCATGAAGCCGCCACCACCGATGTTGCCGGCCTCGGGGTAGGTCACCGCCAGGGTGAAGGCGGTTGCCACTGCGGCGTCCACCGCGTTGCCGCCCTTTTTCAGAATGTCGGCGGCTACCTGTGCACCATATTGATCAGGTGCGGCCACCGCGCCGCCCTCCAGGTTGGCGGCGTAAACCGAGGAACAGCTCAGAATCGCGGCTGCGAGAGCCAGGTACTGGAACGGGACAATACGCATGACACTTCCTTGGTGTTGTTTTTGTTGAGCAGTCAGTAAGGCCGAAGCGCTTCGACTGTGCAATCAACCGTAGGAAGTTTCGCCGCCTGTGGGCAGGATTTGTCGCGTTCAGGCAACTCAGCAGGCGTACATCGCCAATTTGCGCTGGATGAAGTCCAGGAAGCACTGGATACGCAGCGCCAGCTGGGTGTTGCGGTAGTAGACCGCGTGGATCGGCTGACGGTAGCCATTATTGGCTTCGCCCAGCAGCACTTGGAGGCGCCCGGTGCGGATGTCTTCGTGGGTCATGAAATGCGACAGGCTGACGATGCCCTCCCCGGCTAGCGCCAGCTGGCGCAGGGTCTCGCCACTGGAGGCGAGCAATGCCGGGCGGATGCTGAAGCGGTCGCCCTGGGCGTGGCGCAGTGGCCAATGGTTGAGCGATTCGGGCTGGCTGAAGCCGAGCAGGCAGTGGTTGGCCAAATCCTCGACGCGCTGCGGTGTGCCGTGCTGCTCCAGGTAGGCAGGGCTGGCCAGTACCTGCACGGGGCTGCAACCCAGGTTGCGCGCATGCAGGCTGGAGTCGGCCAGCTCACCGATGCGGATCGCCACGTCGGTGCTCTGCTCCAGCAGGTCGATGATCAAGTCGTCGGTGTTCAGCTCCAGCTCGATGCCCGGGTACTGGCGGCGGAACTCGCCGATCCACGGCAGGATGGCATGCAGCATGAACGGCGCAGCGGCGTTGATGCGCAGCCGCCCGGAGGGGGTCTGGCGGTTCATCGAGAGGCGCTCTTCCATCTCGTCCATCTGCTCCAGGATCAGCCGCGAACGCTCGAGGAAGAAACGGCCCTCCTCGGTCAGGTCCATGCGCCGGGTGGTGCGGTTGACCAGCGTGGTGCCCAGCTTGCCTTCCAGCCGCGACAGGGTGCGGCTGACGGCGGAGGGGGTCTGGCCCATCTGGTCGGCGGCGGCGGAGATCGAGCCGCAGTCGATGACGGCGACGAATACCTGGAGTTCTTCGGATCGGGTTATCACACGATTGGCCTTGGCAGGGGTATGCGGTGATTGATAGCGGGTCATCGGAGTCTGTGCAAGGGGCCGCTGCGCGGCCCCAACCTCCCATTACTGCGCCTTGCCGAATACCTTGTCCAGATGGGCTTCATACGCTGCCAAGGCAGCCGGCACATCCGGCCGCTTCATCACATCCACCGCCAGGAAGGTCGGCAGGCCGCTCATGCCAAGGAACTGGTTGGCCTTGTGGAACGGGAAGTAAACGGCATCAACACCCTTGCCTTCGAAGAAATCGCTCGGGTCATCGAACGCCTGCTGCGGCGCGTTCCAGGTCAACGACAGCATGTACTGCTTGCCGTGCACCAGGCCGCCGCTGCCGTACTTTTGCGAGTGGTCCGAACGGGTGCGGCCATCATTGGCGTAGAGGCTGCCGTGGCCTGCCGTGAAGACTTCGTCGATGTACTTCTTCACCGTCCACGGCGCCCCCATCCACCAACCCGGCATCTGGTAGACGATCACATCAGCCCAGAGGAATTTCTCCACCTCTGCCTGCACATCGTAACCACCGTCAATGAATGTCTGCTGCACGTCGAACCCGGCGCGGTCCAGATGAGCGAGGGCCGCTTCGTGCAAGGTTGCGTTGAGACGGCCATCAGAGTGAGCGAACTGTTTACCACCATTGAGCAGAAGGATCTTTTTCATGCTGGCCTCCACGGCCGAATCAAAATTCAGGCCGGCAGATTAGAGGCTCACGGGTGTGGGATACAGCAGTGACAGGGCAAAATACAATTGATCAGAAGTCACGAATTGGCAATGAATTATTGCCGTAGAATCAGCTCACCAACCATCATCGAGTAGCGCCCCATGAGTGAGCAGTTCGCCTTCATCCTCAAAGCCAAGACCCGCCCGGAAATGGCTGATGCGTTCGAAACCCTGTTCCGCCCCTACGTCGAGCCAAGCCGCCAGGAGCCAGGCTGCATCGAGTACCACATGCTGCGCGACAAGGAAGACCCGAGCCTGTTCGTGTTCTTCGAAGTGTGGGCCGACCAGGCTGCACTGGACGTGCATTCGGCCCTGCCGCACATGACTGCGTTCTTCGAAAAACGCATGGAATACCTGGAGCGCGATTTCGATATCCAGCGGGTCGACATGCTCAGCGCATCATCTGCTAACCGTTAATCAGCAGATGGCCGCCGAGTACGGCCAGGCCGATGAAGAAGCAACGCTTGAACAGCAGCGCACTGATGCGCTGACGCAGCCACTGCCCGGCCAGCATGCCAAGCAGGGCCGGCGCCAGCATCAGCAGCGATGCCCCCAGCGCCTGGCCACCCAGGGCATCCTGCCCGGCCAGGCCAACGGCCAAGGCCAGGGTCGAGACCGTGAATGATAGGCCCAAGGCCTGGATCATCTGCTCTCGGCTCAGACCCAGGCTCTGCAGGTAGGGCACAGCGGGCATCACGAACACCCCAGTCGCCGCCGTGACCACGCCAGTGACCAGGCCGCAAAGCGGCCCCAGCCAACGCTCGTGCCCCGCAGCCACATGAAAGCCCAGGCCGACCAACCCGTACAACGCATAGACCAACAAGGCGGCTCCCAACGCGTGGGCAGCCCACGGGCCGCTGTTGATTCCCAGCCAGGCGCTGCCCAGCCATGTACCGACAAAGATCATCACCAGCATCGGCCCCAGCCGCACCAGCAACGCCCGCAGGTGCCCACCGCTGGCCAACTGCCAAAGATTGGTGAGGGTCGAGGGCACGATCAGCAATGCGGCAGCCTGCGCCGGTGACATGGCCAGGCCCAGCAAGCCCATGGCAATGGTCGGCAGGCCCAGGCCGATCACCCCCTTCACTGCACCAGCCAGCAGGAAAGTCAGTACCACCAGCAGCGAGATTGCTGGGCCAATGTCCTGGTAGAAAGTGAGCAAGGTAGTCATGGGGCCGATGATGGCGTACAGCGAACGAGGTGAAAATCTGCCATATACTCAGCCAGCCTCTTGCCAAGACAGAGCCACATGCACTTCGACCTGATCGACCTCAAGCTGTTCCAACACACCCTGGAGTGCGGCAACATCACCGCCGGCGCCAGCCGCAGCCATCTTTCACTGGCAGCGGCCAGTGCGCGCATCCGCGCCATGGAAGCCTCGCTGGGTATTCCTTTGCTTGAGCGTAACCGTCGTGGCGTACAACCGACGCCGGCCGGCCAGGCGTTGTTGCAGCATGCGCGGCTGATAACCCAGCAAGTCGAGCGCTTGCAGTTCGACCTAAGCCAGTATGCGCAGGGGCAGCAAGGCCAGGTGCGCCTGCTGTGCAACACCGCTGCGCTTACCGAGTACCTGCCCGAACTGCTGGCCAGCTTCCTGGCGGAAAACCCCGGTGTCAGCGTGGACGTGCAAGAGCTGCCGAGCTTGCGCATCGTGCAGTCGATTACCCAGGGCATCGCCGACCTGGGCATCGTTTCCACCGCTGCCCCCAGCGAGCATCTGCAAACCCGGCCGTTTCGCGACGACCCGATGGTGCTGGTGACACCGCTGGGCCACCCGCTGGCCCATGCAGCCGCGCCCAGCTTCATCGAAAGCCTGAGCCATGGCTATGTCGGCCTTGGGGCTGGCAGCGCGTTGGCACTGTACCTGGAAGAGCAGGCGCTGCGCGAGGGGCGGCGCATGCGGATTCGGGTGCGGGCAGAAGGGTTTGACGGGGTGATTCGCATGGTGGCGGGCGGTGCAGGTGTCGGGGTGGTGCCGCTGGCAGCGGTGCAGCGCTGGCAAGGGATGTTGCCGTTGCATTGGGTAGCGCTTGAGGAACCATGGGCCAACCGCAAGTTGCTGGTATGCGCGCGGGATTTTACTGCGCTACCGGGCTATGCCGCAGGGCTGGTCACCACACTCTGCGGCTGAGGTAATCAACAAGTGCAGGTAGTGCCGGCCAGCATCACCGACCTGCATTTATGGCGCGTGGGCAAAGACCGGTACGCCTGCAATCTCGGCTGGCCAGCCAAGTCGCTCTCAGCGCCAACAGCGTGCGCCAGGCTCTGGGCGGGCACGAAGAACTGGCGCACATCACCGTCGAGGTAAAGCGCCTGGCATAGCGCGGGCAGGCAGCTGGACGTCGAGCCCAGGCAACTGCGGCTCGGCCGATGGGCCTATGGTGACCCGTCATTCAGCCAGTCACCAGGAGTTGTGCCATGTCCGATTTCATCACCGTCCTGCGCGAAACCTGCCCGACGCCGGTCGTGGACGCCACCAAGTGGAAGCGCATCGGCGGCGATCCGCACACCGTCAACCTCAATGCCTACCTGTCTGCCGACGGCAGCAAGATCATGGGCACCTGGATCTGCACCCCAGGCAAGTTCGAGGTCAACTACGAGAAGTGGGAGTTCTGCCACTTCCTCGATGGCTACTGCATCATCACCCCGGAAGGCGAAGAGCCGAAACACCTGAAAGCGGGTGATGTGTTCGTGATCGAACCTGGGATGAAAGGTACCTGGGAAGTGGTCGAGACCGTGCGCAAGTATTTCGTCTTTGCCTGATCAGTAATCTCCACCCGATAGAGGCCCTGTGGAAAACGCTAAATTTCCCACAGGGCCAGAAACACTCTTGAACAATTTGTTTGAACAAGGCAACAAAAGAGCGTGAATTAATCAAAGCATTGAACCACAGTTACATGGCCTTACACATCCCCGCCCATTTCTGTAGTCCTTTTCTGAATCTAATCCCTACCTCTCAATGTGTATTGCCCTCGCAATCACTCAGGCCTAGCCTGCACTGACTGCCCCCATTCGTGGGTAGCATTGTCCAATCAAAAGTTGCCAGGGAGAGGTAGACATGGCTTTCGATGCATATATTCAGATTGACCGTATTCCAGGCGAAGCACGGGACGAAAAATACAGTCAATGGATTGAAGTACTTAGCTATGACTTTGGGGTCAGTCAAAGTACATCCGCCACTGCAAGCTCGGCTGGTGGTGCCACATCCGGCCGAACCTCCGTCACCAACTTCACATTCACCAAATACCTCGACAGTGCCAGCTGCAAGCTGATGGAGGCCAGTTGTACAGGGCAGCATCTCAAAGCGGTGAAGCTGGCACTCTGTCGCGCCGGCGGTGACAAGCTCAAGTATTACGAAATCATTCTGGAAGAAGTCATCATTGCCGAGTACTCGCAGAGCGTCGACACCGGTGTACCGCTTGAAGTAGTACAGCTCAACTACGGTCGAATCAAGACCACCTACACCCAGCAACGGCGCATCGATGGCGGCGGTGGCGGCAACATCGCCGGCGGCTGGGACCGTATCGGCAATAAAAAATACGCGTGAGGCTCAAGTCATGTCCGAAGCCCGCGCGTTTCTCAACCTCAAGCTGCAAAACTATCATCGGCTCAAATCCGACCTCGCACTGAGCGGCCATGCGCTGGAAAAATTTGATGTTCTAAATTCGCACATTGCCAATACGGTGGTGCGTAGCGGTGAGCTTATCATCATTGGCGACCCCACCACGGCTTCCTGCACCAGCCAGGAAGCCTGGATGATGAGGCAGGCTGCCATTGTGCACATGGGGCTGATGCGCAACGGCCAAGGTGTGGATAACTTCTTTCTGGATAATTTCGAGACTTTGAAAAGCCTGATCGCGCATGCGTCAATGGGCGCTGGAATGGTCAGTGACGGATGGAGCAGGCACCTGAAGGCTATCGAGGTCACCTTGATGGATATCGAAAAACTCCACCAGCAGTTTCTTGGGTCAGGAACGATGACAGCCCGCGAACAGTTCTATGCGAAGCGATCGGCCTTGTTCATGAAACTGGATGAACAGTTGGGCAAGATGGCGGCTTATGGTTCAGGCCTGAGAAACAAGGGATCGATCAAAAGGACGCTGGGAATATCCACCAAGCGTTATATTCACACAGGCGAAATAGCCGGTTACGCCAACAAGGTAGCCAGTGTCGCGAGGGCATCCAGCTTGATCAAACAAGGAACTTACATA
The DNA here is from genome assembly GCF_039634505.1 of Pseudomonas sp. NY8896. Classification (NCBI taxonomy): domain Bacteria; kingdom Pseudomonadati; phylum Pseudomonadota; class Gammaproteobacteria; order Pseudomonadales; family Pseudomonadaceae; genus Pseudomonas; species Pseudomonas sp. NY8896. The sequence goes on along the minus strand of NZ_CP132350.1, from coordinate 795,782 downwards.
GGCGTAGCACTTGAAATCGCAGCCACTGGACTGGATATCCACAACGCTTGTACGCTCGGTCACGAAGAGGATTGCACAAGGGCAAAGTACATCGACGGAGGCTCACTCGTGGGAGGCCTTGCAGGAGGCGGTGCAGGCGGATATTTGGGTGGAGCTATTATCGCGCCAGTTTTATGCGCAGCGATCGGGTTACCAACAGGTGGAACAGGTGGGCTTCTTTGTGCAGTTATAATTGGTGCCGCAGGCGCCACAATTGGAGGCAAGGCTGGTGGGGAGAAAGGTGAAGCTTACGGCGATTTTTTGTATAGAGCGCTCTCAAACTGATGGCTATTGAAGATGGGATCATTGCAGCCGTCATTATAAATTTGATTATCATCACAATGATCACTCAGTTTTTTGTCGCCTCACGACGCACAGAATATTTTGAATCCCTATTCCCCAAAAGCAAATATATAAAACAAAACAAACTACTCTACGAGCGAGCCGGATCAATCGGCAAGATGATGCGCACGGGCGCAATCTCAACAGTACTTGCATTACCATCTTTTTTTACAAAAAGAAATCTAGTAGATAGGCAAGAGATCGAAGGCTTTCCGAAAAAAACCAAGATCTTACTTGTAACACTTTGGGCGCTGCACATCACTCTATTCAGCGCCTTGATAATAGCGCATTACCTATAACGGTTTAGCAAGCGCATTACGTAACTTGCAAACAATATGGCTGCCAACACAATAAAAAAATCGCGGGCGGGTCCCCTTCCCTCTGGTGCGCAGTTACAGAGGAAAGGCCGCCCGGTCCGCGATGAAGTCCTCGCTTGTCAATCCTTCTTGCGATACCCCTCGACGATGGCCGAGAAATCCTTGCCCCCTTCGCCGCGCAGGCTCATGGCCTGATACAGCTGCTGGGCCACAGCCCCGAGGATCACCGGCTGGTGAGCCTGGCGTGCCGCTTCGGTAGCCAGCCCCAGGTCCTTGAGCATCAGTTCGGCGCCAAAGCCACCGGTGTAGCCACGCGATGCCGGCGCGGTTTCAATGATACCCGGCCACGGGTTGTAGGTGTCCGAGCTCCAGCAACGCCCGGTCGAGCTGTTGATGATGCCGGCCAGCACCTTGGTGTCGATACCCAACGCGTTGCCCAGGGCCATGGCCTCGGACACGCCGATCATCGAAATACCCAGCAGCAGGTTGTTGCAGATCTTGGCAATCTGCCCGGTGCCGACTTCCCCGCAGTGCACGATGTTGCGGCCCATCTGCTCGAGTACCGGCTTGAGGCTGGCGAACAGCTCGGCACTGGCGCCGACCATGAAGGTCAGGGTGCCAGCCGCCGCGCCGCCAGTACCACCGGACACCGGCGCGTCACCCATGTCCACACCTTTGCCCGCTGCGGCCTTGGACACATCACGGGCGGTCTGCGGGTCGATGGTGCTGCAGTCAACGGTCGGCGTGCCGGGACGAATACCGGCCAACACGCCGTCCTCGTTCAAGTACACGCTGCGCACGTGGGCTGCGGCCGGCAGCATGGTGATCACCAGTTCGCTGTTGGCTGCCGCGTCCTTGGGCGACGGGCTGATCTGCCCGCCCAGTTCTGCCAACTCGGCCAGCACGGCCTTGTTCAGGTCGAACAGGTTCAGCTGGTGCCCGGCTTTGATCAGGTTGCGGGCCATGGGCGCGCCCATGTTGCCCAGGCCGATGAATGCGATACGCATGACTTCTCCTTAGCGCAGGCTGATGGTGGTGTTCACACCGTCGTTGACGCTGTCGTCATCGAACCAGCGGGCAGTGACGGTCTTGGTCTGAGTGTAGAACTGCACCACTTGCTTGCCGTACGGGCCGAGGTCGCCGAGCTTGGAGCCACGTGAGCCGGTAAAGCTGAAGAACGGTACCGGTACCGGAATCGGGATGTTGATGCCGACCTGGCCGATATCGATTTCGCTCTGGAACTTGCGTGCTGCCGCGCCGCTTTGAGTAAACAGGCCGGTGCCGTTGCCGAACGGGTTGGCGTTGACCAGGGCGATGGCCTCGTCGAGGGTATCGACTTCCAGGGTCACCAGCACCGGGCCGAAGATTTCCTGGGTATACACCTGCATATCGGTCTTCACGCCCGAGAACAGGGTCGGGCCAACGAAGTTACCTTGCTCGTAACCCGGCACCTTGACGTCGCGGCCGTCCAGCTCAAGCTTGGCGCCTTCCTTGATACCGCTTTCGATCAGGCCCAGGACGCGCTCCTTGGCGCGCTTGGAAACCACCGGGCCAACGTCGGTGCCTGGCTCACAGCCGGCATTGACCTTGAGCTTGCTGGCGGCTGCCTTGATATCTGGCAGCCATTCGCGGGCCTTGCCCACCAGCACCGCCACCGAGGTGGCCATGCAGCGTTGGCCCGCCGCACCAAAGGCAGCACCTACCAAAGCATTGATGGTTTGCGTGCGGTTGGCATCGGGCAGCACCACCGCATGGTTCTTGGCGCCCATCATCGACTGCACGCGCTTGCCGTGTTGGCTACCGAGGTTGTAAACGTGGGTGCCGACTTCGGTTGAGCCGACGAAGGAAATCGCCTTGATGTCCTGATGGGTGCAAATGGCATCCACCACCTGCTTGCCGCCGTGCACCACGTTCAGCACACCGGCCGGCACACCGGCTTCCAGCGCCAGCTCCACCAGCAGCATGGTCGACAGCGGGTCTTGTTCGGAAGGTTTGAGCACGAAGGTGTTGCCGCAGACGATGGCCATGGGGAACATCCACAGCGGGATCATCGCCGGGAAGTTGAACGGGGTGATGCCGGCGCACACACCGATCGGCTGGCGCAGGGTGTAGGTGTCGACACCGCTTGCGACGTTTTCGGCAAATTCGCCCATCTGCAGGGTGCCGATGGAGGCGGCGTGCTCGACCACTTCCAGGCCGCGGAAAATATCGCCTTCAGCATCGGCCAGGGTTTTGCCTTGTTCGGCACTGAGCACCTGGGCAATGCGTTTAGTGTGTTCGCGGATCAGCGCCTGCAGCTTGAGCATGATGCGCATGCGCGCGCCGATCGGGGTGTCGCGCCAGGTCTGGAAGGCTCGGTGGGCCGCGGCCACGGCAGCGTCGACTTCCTCGACGGTGGCGAACGGTACGCGCGCCAGCACTTCCTGGCTGGCCGGGTTGACGATGTCGCGCCATTCGGTGGTTTTGGACTCGACCCACTGGCCGTCAATCAGCAGCTTCACCTGCTCGACCTTGGTGCTGTTAGGGGATTGCGGTGCGTTCATCTGCGTTCTCCTTGGAATTATTGTCGGGACGAGATCGCCAGCGCCGGGCAAACGCGAGGTGGCGTCCTGAGGCTTGTTTCGAGTATAGATGTGCAAACATCCAACAAGAACGCACAAAAAAACCGGATCATCATGCAAAAAGACCTCACATCCCTGAGCGCGCTCAACTGGGACGATTTGAAGTTCTTCCTTGAAGTGGCCCGCACCCGCAAGGCCAGCAGTGCCGCCAAACGGCTGAGTGTGGACTACACCACCGTGTCGCGGCGCATCAGCTCGCTGGAGGGCGCGCTGGGTACCTTGCTGTTCGAAAAGTCGCGGACCAACGGCTTTGTGTTGACCGCCGAGGGCCAGCGCTTGCTAGGTTATGCCGAATCGATCGAGAGCACGCTGCACATGGCCTGCGAGCAGGTGTCCGGGTCGGGTGTGGCGTTGTCGGGGCATGTGCGCATGGGCTGCACCGAGGGCTTTGGCAGCTTCTTCATCACCCCGCAGCTCAGCCATTTCGTCGATGCCTACCCGGCGATTTCGGTGGACATCCTGCCGCTGCCGCACTTCATCAGCCTGTCCAAACGCGAGGCGGACATCGTCATCGCGCTGGAGCGGCCGGAGCATGGGCCTTATGTGTGCTGCAAACTGTGCGACTACCGCTTGCGGCTGTATGCGACCCAAGACTACCTGGACAACCACGCGCCGATCCGCCAGGTGGCGGACTTGGCCAAACATCCGTTCATCAGTTACGTGGATGACCTGGCGTTCAGCTCCGAGCTGCTGTACCTGGCCAACCTCATCCCCAGCGCCAGCGCGCATTTGCGCAGCACCAGCGTGATCGCGCAGTACACCGCAGCGTTGCAGGGGCGAGGGTTGGCGATCTTGCCGTGCTTCCTCGCCGCGCAGGACCCTCGGCTGGTGACGGTGTTACCGGAGGAGATCGAGGTGACGCGCCAGTTCTGGATGTACTGCCGGGAGGACTTGAGAAAGTTGAAGCGGATTACCCTGTTGTGGGATTACATCCGAGGTGTGACGGAGACGAATGCGCCGTTGCTGATGGGTGACACACGCCAGATGCGCTTTGCTCAGGAATGATGGGGTTGCTGTGCAACCCCAAACCCTCCCGTCAGTAAGACGCCACCACGATAGACACGCGCCGGTTCTCGGTACGCCCGGCACTGGTGCGGTTGTCCGCCACCGGCTGGGTACTGCCCAGGCCACGGCTCTGGATGTTCTGCGGCTGCATGCCGACCCCGACCAGCGCCTTGGTCACGCTCTGAGCGCGGCGTTCGGACAATTGCTGGTTATACGCCGCCTTGCCCGAGGCGTCGGCGTGCCCGTCCACCCGCACGCCCTGGATGCCAACGCTGAGCAGTGCCTTGCCAATGCGCTCGACAATCGACTGGCTCTGGCCGTTGAGGCTGTCCAGGTCACTGCCGAACAGCACCTTGCCAGACAAGTCGTACGCCCAGCCTTCGTCGGTCGGGGTAAATCCCTCGCGCTTGAGCACGGCAATCTGTTCGGGGGTAAGGCCCTTGGGAGGGGCGGTCTGGCAGCCAGACAGTGCCAGCACGGCGAGCAACAAGGCCCACAGCGGGAAACGTAAAGCCTGTATCACGGGTTCAGCTCCTGTTCTTGATTTCGTTGGCGGACCGTTCCGTCTGCGCCACTTGCCAATGGCCACGGCGTTTACGCTTGGCCTGGTACATCGCCGCATCGGCGGCATTGAGAAGACTGGCGGGGTCAGCGCCGTCATCCGGGTAATAGGCAATACCGACACTCAGTGAGGTGGCGATACTGCGGCCACTGTCCAGCTGCACCGGCAGCTTCATGCTGGCAACGATCTTCTCGGCGATGTGTTCGGCGTCCTTGCGCGACTGCAAAGGTGTCAGCAGCACGGCGAACTCATCACCGCCCAGGCGCGCCACCAGGTCGTGTTCGCGCAACTGGGCGCGTACGCGGTCGGCCACGCTGATCAGCACCTCGTCGCCTACGGCATGGCCGAGGGTGTCGTTGATTTGCTTGAAGTGATCGCTGTCGAGGAACAGCAAGGCCAAGTGGTCCTGCTGCCGTGCAGCATTGCGCACGCTGCGGCTCAGGCGCCCCTCGAAGAAGGCCCGGTTGGGCAGGCCAGTCAGGCTATCGTGGCTGGCCTGGTGGGCCAGGCTCTGGTTTTCACTCTGCAGGTGGCTGTGCCACACCTCCAGTTCGTCCAGCAGGGCATTGAAGTCGTTACCCAGCTCGTTGAGCTCGGCAATCGGCGCTTCCGGCACACGCCGGTCGAAGCTACGCTCGCGGCGGGCGGCGTGGGCGACACTGGCCAGGCCACGCAGAGGGCGGGTGATATCGCTGAGCAGGCGCCGCGACAGGTACTGGGCAGCCAAGGCGCTGAGGATGGTGCAGAACAGGATGCCGGCCAGACCGCTGAGCAGGAACAGCAACAGGCTACGGCCCTGGCCGACCAGTTCGATATGCCCGACCTGTTGTTGCTGGTGCAGGATCGGCAGGTTGACCGGCTCATCCAGCAACGCGGTGGCAACCTGCACTTCCAGTTGCGCGAGCATGTCGGTGTCGCCGCGTTGCCAGTGCGCCAACAGCTCGCCTTCGTCGTTGAAGACCTTGGCCTCGGCCACTTCCTCGGTACTGGCGATCAGCGCCAGCGATTCATTGGCGGCGGCGCTGTCATCGAACACCACCGCTGCCTCTACGGTGTAATTGATCGAGCGGGCAATCAGCTGCAGGTTTTGGTTGGCGTAGACACGCAGGGCGAGCACGCCCAGCAGGGTCAAGGAAATACCCGCCAGGCCCACGGCAAGCAAGGCGACGCTGAGGTGGCCACGGCCCAGCACCGAGCGCAGGGTGGGGCGCACGCTACGCTTGCGGGTCGGTTTCATGGCTGCACCGCCCGGCGACGCGACAATTGCAACACACTGGGATGAATACGCACGCCAGAGCGCGCCACCGAGTCGAGGTTGACATCAAAGGCCACCTGCTGGTCGCTGACCCGCAGGCAGAACAGGCTGCCGACCGTGCAGGGGTCATCCGCCTCGCTGATGCTCAACACCGGATGGCCCCTGACACGCTGGAACAGCTGGTCGCGCTGGCCCTGGTCAAGCTTGCCGATATAGATGGCATCGCAGGCCTGGGCGACCTGGGTATCTTCTGCCAACAGGCGCCGCACCTGCAGGGGGCGACCGGATTCCTGGACATGGCCTTTGATCAGGTCATCGGCGTATTCGGTCGGACCGACCAGGCACAAGCGCAAGGGTGAGGGTTCTATAGGCCAGCGGGCGTAGCTGAAGATACCCAATACGACCTGGGTGACTGCCTGGGCGCGTTGTTGAGCCCGAGCGGCGGTTGTGGCGGAGTCTGCCTGGGCAGGGCCTGTGTAAAGGAACAGGGCGGCCAGCAATAGCGAAAGCGCACAGCTTGTCACTCGCCTTGCGGCCACGTGCATGTGGGGAGTCTCTTAAAATCCTTTCTCGAATTGGCGCAACGATAGCACAAGGCCGCTCCTACAAGGGACCGCGTTCGGTATCAGACTTGTTCCAGCATCAACCCTGAAATACGCCGCACCTTGCGCGCCACCGCTTCTTCAAAAATGCCCTGCCGAGGCTCGACCAGGCTGAAGCAGTGCTTGGCGCGGGTGATGCCGGTGTACACCAGTTCCTTGGTCAGCACCGGGTTGAGCGCATCCGGTAGCACCAGCGCCGTGTGGCTGAACTCCGAGCCCTGGGACTTGTGCACGGTCATGGCGAACACCGTTTCCACTTCGTTGAGCCGGCTGGGCAGGACGAAACGCACGCCGCCACTGCCATCGTTACGCGGGAAGGCCACGCGCAGCAGCGGCTCACCGCGCTCATCCGGCAAGTGCAGGGCGATGCCGATGTCACCGTTCATCAGGCCCAGGCCGTAATCGTTGCGGGTCACCAGTACCGGGCGCCCTTCGTACCAGTGCTGCTGGCTGTCGATCAAGCCAGCATTGTGCAGCACCCGCGCCACCCGCTCGTTCAGGCCTTCGACGCCCCAGGCGCCACGACGCACTGCGCACAGCAACTGGAAGTCCTCGAAGCTGTGCAGCACCTTGCCGGCCCATTGCTCCCACGCTGGGTCGTCAGCAGCGGTTTCGAGTGCTGGCCGATAGCGGCCAAGGGTACGCAGGTAGCTGCGGTAGCCTTGCGGGCCGTCGCTGCCGCGGTTGAGGCCATCGAGCAACAGGCGGTCGAAAGCACGGTCCTGCTCGTGCTTGAGTGCCAGGCTGTGCACGTCGGCGGGTGGCGTGGCCAGCAAGTTGCGCGCCGCATGGGAGTCCTGCCGGTTGACCAGCCGGGCCAGTTGGCCAATGCCGCTGCCCTCACCGAAGCGTCGCGAAAAACGCAGCATCACCACTTGCTGGGCCAGTGGATTGCGCTGTTCGTCGCCAGCCTTGAGGCCAGTGCCGGCCAGTGACTCGCCACTGATCTGTTCCAGCCATGCTGCGGTCGCCGGCGAGTAATAGCCCTCTTCGGCATCCCGGCACAAGTCGCCCAGCACCGCACCGGCTTCCACCGACGCCAACTGGTCCTTGTCGCCCAGTAGTACCAGGCGTGCCCGAGGCGGCAAGGCATCGAGCAGGTTGGCCATCATTTCCAGGTCGATCATCGATGCTTCGTCGACCACCAGCACATCCAATGGCAACGGGTTGCCAGCATGGTGGCGGAAGTGCCGGGAGCCCGGGCGGCTGCCGAGCAGACGATGCACGGTGCTGACTTCTGTGGGAATGTGCCCACGCACTTCGGCGCTGACCTGCAGGCGCTCGACCTGCTGGCCAATGGATTCGGTGAGGCGCGCAGCGGCCTTGCCGGTCGGCGCGGCCAAGCGGATGCGCAGCGGCCTGCCCTGCTCCACTGCCGGCCCTTGCAGCAAGGCCAGCAGGCGCACCACAGTGGTGGTCTTGCCCGTGCCGGGGCCACCCGTGATGATGCTGAAACCGGCACGGGTGGCCAGCGCGCAAGCGAGCTTCTGCCAGTCTACCTGGCCAGCTGGCGCACCACCGTCGAACAGCTGAGCCAGGCGATCGGTCAGGTCGGTCAGCGGCGCTTCGGCCTGGGTCAGGCGCTGGCGCAGGGTATGGTCGATACGCCGTTCATAGTTCCAGTAGCGGCGCAGGTACAGACGCTGGCCGCTGAGCACCAGTGGCCGCGCTTGCTGGCCTGGGCTATCGCCCTCGGCCACCAGCGCGCTGGCAGCGATGCGCTGGCGCCAGGCATTCAAATCGAGGTTGGCCAGCAGTTGCGAGGGAAGCAGCAAGGGGCCTGTCAGCGCATCGCCCTCCGGCGGCAACGACAGGGCGAAATCAGGCTCGGCCAAGGTCTGTTGCAGGTCGAGGCAGACATGCCCGTGCCCCAGTTGATGACTGGCCAGCGCCGCCGCCAGCAATAACAAGGGATCACTGCCGGGAGCGCGCTCTTCCAGGAACGACACGAATGCGCGGTCCAGCGCGCGCAGCCAGCCCCGTTCTACCCAGCGGTCGAGCAGTTGCAGCAGGTCACCGCTGTCATGCTGTGGTGCCAGCGCCAGCAGGTGCTCGGCGTGCAACGGCGTGGGCAACAGGTCGACAAGGCTTCGGCTCATTTCACGGCTCCGGCAAACAGGTCCTGCTGTACGGGTGGGTGCTCGCCACGAAACAGCGCATCGAGGCTTTCGATCAGCTCACGCGGTGGCTTGGCGTGATACACGCCATGGCCGCTGCTGCTGGCACCACGCAGGAAGATGAACAGGGCACCGCCAACATGGCGGTCGTAATCGTAGTCCGGCAGGCGGGCACGCAACTGCCGGTGCAGGGCCAGCAGGTACAGCACGTACTGCAGGTCGTAGCGGTGCTCGATAATGGCCTTTTCCATGGTTTGGGTGTCGTAGGCCTGGATGTCCGGGCCCAGCCAGTTGGACTTGTAGTCGGTGACGTAGTAACGCCCGTCCAGCTCGAAGGCCAGGTCGATGAACCCTTTGAACATGCCGTTGAGCACGGTCGGCTGCGCCGCCGGGCGCGCCAGGCCGGGGTGGGTGTGGCGTGCGACAAGGCGGTCGAGTTGTTCAGCATCGACCTGGTGGCTGGCGAACCAGAACTCCATTTCGATCTGGTAATGATGCAACTGGCCCAGCATTACGCTCTGGTCGCTGCCTGGCAGCGGTAACGCCTCGCCCAGCAAGCGTTGCATCCACTGGCTCAGGGTGGGGATCCAGCCGGTCCAGTCGCGACGGTTGCAGCGCTGGCCAACGGTGCGCTCAATCAGCTGTGGGTTGCCGCTGACCTGGCTAAAGCCTTCACGACCCGCCCATTCCAGCAAGCCATGCAAGAAGGTGCCTGGGTTTGGCCCCCGCGGGAAACGGTGGATATCGCCGCTGTCAGCCGGGACCTCGCGCAACACCTGGGCATCGACCGCCTCGTCATCCAGCAGTTGCTGGGCCTGTGAGCTGTCGGCACCGAGGGTCTGGTCGCCTACGCGCAGGGCGCTGTAAGAAGCGATCCACCAGTGCTCGGCGGCCGCGCGGCGGGGCTTGCGTGCGGGCAGCAGCTCACGCTCGGCGTGCGGCACGCGATACGCCTGCTCATTGGCCTGCGGCAGGCCCGGGCAGGTAATGTGCGGGCATGTAGACGCCAACGCCTGCAACCAGTCCGTCAGCTGCTGCGAGCCTGTCAGGGCAAGGCCGCCACCCAGCAGGTAACCCAATGCCGATCGGTGCAGCTGCGAACTCTTCTGGTTGCCACGCTTGAGGTCGGCGACCCCCAACCAGCACGCATGCTGGGCGCGGGTCAGGGCCACATAGAGCAGGCGCAGGTCTTCGGCCAGGCGCTCGTCGTCAGCGCGCTCGATCTGTTCCTGATCCGGGGTGAGGGTGAGGTGGGCGTTACCTTCGCTGTCATGCCAGGCCAGCGGCAGGCGGCTGCCGTCCACCGGCTTGCTGGTGCAGATGAACGGCAGGTAAACCAAGGGATACTCCAGGCCCTTGGACTTGTGGATGGTCACGACTTTGACCAACTGTTCGTCGCTTTCCAGGCGCAGGATCTGCTCTTCACCGGCCTGCCCGGAATTGGCGAGGTGCTCGGCCAGGTGGCGGATCAATGCCTGTTCGCCGTCCAGCTCACCAGCAGCCTGCTGCAGCAATTCGGCCAGGTGCAGCAGGTTGGTCAGTACCCGCTCGCCATCGCTGCGGCGGATCAGCGTGCGCGGCAGCTGGAAGTCATGCAGCAGGTGCCGCAGCATGGGCAACACGCCCTGGCGTTGCCAGGTATCGCGATAATGGCGAAAACGCATGACCCAGCCTTCCCAGACCCGCTCGTCCTGGTTCAGCTGGTCCAGCGCGGCCAATGACAGGCCCAGTGTAAGGCTGGCCAGTGCGGCCTTGAGCAGGCGCTCCGAGTCGGGCTCGGCGCAGGCCTTGAGCCAGGCCAGCAGGTCGTGGGCTTCCTGGGCGGCGAACACCGAGTCCTTGTCGGACAGGTACACACTGCGTACATCGCGCGCGGCCAGCTCGGCGCGGACCACCTGCGCTTCGTGGCCATCACGCACCAGGATGGCGATGTCCGAGGGCAGGCAGGGACGCAACTCGCCTTCGGCATTCTGGAAGCCTGCCGTGCCTTGCTGGCCACCATTGAGCAGCGCGACGATATGGCTGGCGCAGCTGGCTGCCAGCTGCTGGCGGTAGACACTGCTGGAAACCGCCTCTTCGCTTTCCAGTTGCCAGCACTGCAGGGCTGCACTGGTTTCGCCGTCAATCAGCAGCTGTTCGCCACGGCCCTTGGCGCGCACCTCGATGAACGGCAACGGGTTGTCATCCGCCGCGCGGAACAGGAATGCTCCCCGCCCCGTTTCACGCACTTCGGCCTGCAGGAACACCTGGTTGACCGCTGCGACCATGGCCTTGCTGGACCGGTAGTTGGTGTCCAGGCTGTGCAGGCGGTCGCGGGTGGCGCGCCGTGCAGCGAGGTAGGTGTAGATGTCGGCACCACGGAAGGCGTAGATCGCCTGCTTGGGGTCTCCGATCATGAACAGGCCAGTGTCTGCGCGGTTTTCGCTGATCTGATAGATGCGCTCGAAAATGCCGTACTGAACCGGGTCGGTATCCTGGAATTCGTCGATCAGCGCTACCGGGAACTGCTCGCGGATCAAACCGGCCAAGCGCTCGCCGGCCTCGCTGGCCAAGGCGTGCTGCAGGCGCACGAGCATGTCGTCGAAGCCCATTTCCGCGCGCCGGCGCTTCTCTACTTCGAAACGTGCCGATACCCAGCTGGCAGCATGCTCAAGCAAGGGCGCATCCGGGCTGTCCAAGGCCTGCAATTGTTGCTGCAAGCTCTGCATGGCGTTGAGGCCGGGGTGCTCAGGCGGTTCACCCTTCCAGGCCTCGGCCATGCCCGCCGGGGTCAGGCGGGTAAAACCCGTGCCCAAGTCGAGGTCAACCAGCTGTTCATCACCCGCCCAGGCACAGAGCTTGTCGAACCAGGGCTCGAAGTAACGGGCCTGCATCTTGCGGCCGTCGACCTGCTTGGCGGCCAGCGCATCGCGGCAGATTTGCCGCAGTTGCTCGGCCCACTGCGCCCATGGCGCCTTGAGCCGGGCCAGCTGCTCGCCACGTTGCTGCAGCGATGCCTGGATCAATGCTGCCGGCTCTGGTCCATCCTGCTGAGCACGCACGCGGCCAAACAGTGGGCGAATGCGCGGCAGCAAAGCGTCGGGGCTACCCCAGTTGCCGCGCACCCAGGCCAGTGCATCGCCTTGCATGCCATAGCAAAAACGCCGCCAGTAATCGCGCATGACCTGGCCCAGCAACTCGCTGTGGTCGGTTTCCAGGGTCTGGGTGAACAGGCTGCCGCTGTCGAAGGCATGCTCGCGCAGCATGCGCTGACACCAGCCATGGATGGTCGATACCGCAGCTTCGTCCATCCACTGCACGGCGATTTCCAAGCGGCCGGCACAACGCGGCCAGGCTTCTTGCGGGTAATCATCACGCAATTGGTGCAACAGCGGGTCGGCGCCTTCCAGTTCGCCACGGAAGAACCGTGCAGCCTCAGCCAGGCGGGCGCGGATACGTTCGCGCAGCTCTTTGGTGGCAGCGTCGGTGAAGGTCACCACGAGTATCTGCGGTGGCAGCAACTCGCGGTCGAAGCCTTGTTCGCCACCGTGGCCAAGGATCAGGCGCAGGTACAGCGCCGAAATGGTGAAGGTCTTGCCCGTGCCGGCGCTGGCCTCGATCAGCTGGCTGCCGTGCAGGGGGAAACTCAGTGCCAGGGGACGGTCCTGGGTCATGCGCCTTTCTCCGGGTTGCCCAGGGTCTGCCAAGGGGCGGTGAACAACGGGCGGTACAAGGTTTCGCACCAGCCTTCAAAGGTTTCGTCAGCCGTCAGTGCAGCAAAGTCGCGGAACTGGCGGGCCAGAGCGATGCTCTCACTTCGCTCGCCAAAGCTGGTGCGCTCGTCGCCTTCATAGGCACGGGCTGCGGCGGCCAAAGCCTTGTCGGCGTCGTCCTGGGCCAGCCAGGCGAACGCGGTCTTGGCCGCGACGGGCAGCGGCGCATTCATCGCCGCCTGACGGGCCACCAGCAGGTCGCCCAACAGCTGAGCAGCCTGTGCTTGCGGTAGCGGTGCAAGTAACAGGGTCAGGTCGCTGGCTACCAGTGCACTGTTGTAGGGATAGCCGGCCGCACAGGCGGCCAGGTGCGTAACCCAAGGTGCGATCAGACGATGCCACTTGAGGTTGTTGCGCCCGGCGCTGATTGTGTTGGGTACCGTGGTGATGCTGAGCAGGCTCTGGTCCTGAGCCTGGAACACCCGGCCCAACCAGCCTTCGAGACGGTGCTGAGCGTGCTCGAAATGCACCGGCAAAGCGCCCTCGACCAGCTGAGGCCAGCGTTGCAGCAGCTGTTGGTGACGTTGCAACAAATCGGGTAGCGGTTCGATCAACTCGCTTTGCAGCGATTCTCCGAAACCGGCCAGCGGCAGCAAACCGCAGGCCTGCAGGCGCCGGGCCTGGGCACGCAAGGCCTGTTCGGCATTGTCCGGCTCGGCCAAGGCTGCGCCAAGCAGGCTTTCACTGGCGCCATAGCGTTGCAGCGTATCGAGGACGAAGGGTTCTTCGTCCGGGGTTGGTGCTTCCAGCGCTTCAAAGTACACCTTCAAGCGCTGGCTGAAAAAGTGCCGTACCGGATGGCGCAGAAAGTCATTCAGTTGGGTCAGGCTCAGGGCTTCATCACCTAGGTATGGCGGCAGGCCGGGCTCGCCCTGTTCATCTGTCTCGCCATGCTGGTGCAGCAGTTGCCATTCATGGGCAAAGCTGAACAACGGGCTGCCTTTCTGGAAGTAGCGTGCGCTAAACGGCTGCAAGGGATGCTCCTGAGTCAGAGCGTGCAGCAGTTGCTCGCCCGGTTCGGCTGGCTGCCCCTGCTGCATGCCGGCCAGATGCCATCCCGTGGCGATGTGATCGCGCAACTGGCCGATCAGTACCGAGGCCGGGCGTTCGCTATTGTCACGGATACTGCGCCCGACCCAACTGACATACAGCTGGTCGCGTGCCGACAACAGCGCCTCCAGCAGCAGGTAACGGTCGTCTTCGCGGCGAGAGCGGTCACCGGGGCGGTAGTCGCTGGCCATCAAGTCGAAGTCCAGCGGTTGCTGGGCGCGCGGGTAGTCGCCATCGTTCATGCCCAGCAGGCAAACCACCCGGAACGGGATGGCGCGCATGGGCATCAGGGTGCAGAAGTTCACCGAGCCGGCTAAGAAGCGCTGTGACAGCTTGCCCTGATCGAGGCCCGACAGCCAGGCTTCACGCACCACGGTCAGCGGCAACGGGTCTTGCAGGCCAACGGTCTCGCACACTTCAAGCCAGCTATCGCGCAGATCTTGCAGTTGCATCAGCAGGTACTCGTCACGCTCGCCCTCGGCCAGGAAAAACACCTGTAGCAAAGCATGCAGGCGCTCGCCCCACTGCGTGACGGTGGCGGGCTCGGACAAGGCCTGACAGGCGACTTCGAGCGCATCGAGCAGCGCGACCAGTGGGCCGATCAGTGCAGCGTCCAGGCCACCGATTTCATCGTAGGGTTCAATGCCGTCACAGGCCACGCCCACACCCACTGCATAGCCCAACAGCATACGCCGCAGGCCGAAGCGCCAACTGTTCTGTTCGAGCCCGGCGGGCAAACCAAGACTGGCCCGCTGCTCGGCGTTGAGGCCCCAGCGTATGCCGGCCCCCTCGATCCAGCGGTGTAGCGTGGGCAGGTCGTTTTCGCGAATACCAAAGCGAGCGCGCACTGCCGGCACGTCCAGCAGGTCAAGCACTTCGCTGACCGCGAAACGGCTGTCTGGCAGTTTGAGCAAGTGCTCAAGAGCGATCAGCAAAGGTTCGCGGCCGCGCTGGCCCTGGTCGGTCAGGGTGAACGGGATGTAGCGCGGGTCGTTGCGCTGCAACTGGCCAAAGACAGCGCGGATGTGCGGCGCGTAAGTGTCGATGGCCGGTAGCATGACGATCACGTCACGCGGGCGCAAAGTTGCGTCGGCGCTGAAGCGGGCCAACAGTTGGTCGTGGAGGATTTCCACTTCACGTTGCGGGCTATGGGCGATGTGGAAGCGGATCGAGCGATCCTTTGCAGTGTCCACGGGCGGCCACAGCTCACGGGTTTCGGTGAGCGGGCGCAACTCCAGGATGTCGTCCTGCAGTTGATTGAGCAGCGTGGTGGGCGAACCGTCACTGAACAGGTCGATGCGGCCATCGCTGAACACGCCCTGGTAGCTGCCCGGGTCGTCGTAGCTGTCGAGCAGGTTGATGTAGTCGCGGCCTTGTTTGCCCCAGGCGGCCAGCAACGGATGGGCATGCTGGTGCAACGACTGGTCATCCAGTTGCAGGGGCATGCCCTGCTTGCGTTGCTGGCGTTTGTACTGGTGGCGTAACAGGTCCTTGTCGGCAACGATGTCGGCCCAGTGGTGGCGGCATGGGTTATGAACGCACAACAGCACCTGGCTGAAACGCGCCAGACCGGCCAGTGCTTCCAGGGCCTGGGCGGGTAGTGAGGAGATGCCAAACACGATCACCCGCGGTGGCAGCCCTGCAGGTGCCTGCTCCAGGCTATTGATCCGCTCGATGAAGCGTTGGTGAACCCCGGCACGGCTCTGCGCCATACCCTGCTCGCCAACATCTTCCAGTAATGCTCGCCACAACTCGGCTTGCCAACGGTTGCCCGGCGGCAGCGCTTTGCGCTCGCCACGGGCGGTGTTGAGGACATGCTCGCCTGCGGCCCAGTCCTTGAGCCAGTCGGCGCGGTAGACCTGGTACTGGTCGAATAGGTCCGCTAGCCGTTCGGCTAGCTGGTAGCGCTTGCGCAGGTCGCTGTCGTCGGTAAGGAAGCGCCGCAGCGGCTCGAAATGGGGGCGTTCGATCAGGGCGGGTAACAGGCGCATCAGGCGCCACGTGAGTGGGGCCTTGTCGAGCAGGGAAACTTCGGGAATTTCGTCACGGCCCAGCACGCTGCGGTATAGCTGCCACATGAAGCTACCGGGTAGTTGCACATCGATTGCGGCGGCGATGCCACAGCCGCCCAGGTCATCTTCCAGCGGGTCTTCGGCCAGGGCCAACTTGAGCCATTGGGCGATGCCATTGCTTTGCACCAAGGCTATTTCGTTTTCCAGCGGCGCCAGGGGATAGCGACGCATCCAGCTCACTACCAGGCTGCGCAGGTCGTCGAGGCGGTTGCCGTGGACGATCATGAAGCCGGGGTGGAGAGTGGTAGTAGCCATAGTGCATTCCCTGGGAGCGGTTGATTCCGGTGCAAAACCATATCACGAGGCATGCCTTGGACCATGGCATGCGTGGAGACAAATCTTTTTCTGGCCCAAAAGACAAAACCCCTACCTGCATGCGCAGATAGGGGTTTTGCGAAATGAATCTTGACGATGACCTACTCTCACATGGGGAAACCCCACACTACCATCGGCGATGCATCGTTTCACTGCTGAGTTCGGGATGGGATCAGGTGGTTCCAATGCTCTATGGTCGTCAAGAAATTCTGTAGCCAGAATGTCCAGATGGACAGCCCAGCGAATTCGGATATGTGATTGTGTGGTTCGTTGCGAACTTTCGGTTCGTATCATCTTCACCACCGCAATTTGGCTGACGCACAAATTGCTTGGGTGTTATATGGTCAAGCCTCACGGGCAATTAGTATTGGTTAGCTCAACGCCTCACAGCGCTTACACACCCAACCTATCAACGTCGTAGTCTTCGACGGCCCTTTAGGGGATTCAAGATCCCAGTGAGATCTCATCTTGAGGCAAGTTTCCCGCTTAGATGCTTTCAGCGGTTATCTCTTCCGAACATAGCTACCCGGCAATGCCACTGGCGTGACAACCGGAACACCAGAGGTTCGTCCACTCCGGTCCTCTCGTACTAGGAGCAGCCCCTCTCAAATCTCAAACGTCCACGGCAGATAGGGACCGAACTGTCTCACGACGTTCTAAACCCAGCTCGCGTACCACTTTAAATGGCGAACAGCCATACCCTTGGGACCGGCTTCAGCCCCAGGATGTGATGAGCCGACATCGAGGTGCCAAACACCGCCGTCGATATGAACTCTTGGGCGGTATCAGCCTGTTATCCCCGGAGTACCTTTTATCCGTTGAGCGATGGCCCTTCCATACAGAACCACCGGATCACTAAGACCTACTTTCGTACCTGCTCGACGTGTGTGTCTCGCAGTCAAGCGCGCTTTTGCCTTTATACTCTACGACCGATTTCCGACCGGTCTGAGCGCACCTTCGTACTCCTCCGTTACTCTTTGGGAGGAGACCGCCCCAGTCAAACTACCCACCATACACTGTCCTCGATCCGGATAACGGACCTGAGTTAGAACCTCAAAGTTGCCAGGGTGGTATTTCAAGGATGGCTCCATGAGAACTGGCGTCCCCACTTCAAAGCCTCCCACCTATCCTACACAAGCAAATTCAAAGTCCAGTGCAAAGCTATAGTAAAGGTTCACGGGGTCTTTCCGTCTAGCCGCGGATACACTGCATCTTCACAGCGATTTCAATTTCACTGAGTCTCGGGTGGAGACAGCGCCGCCATCGTTACGCCATTCGTGCAGGTCGGAACTTACCCGACAAGGAATTTCGCTACCTTAGGACCGTTATAGTTACGGCCGCCGTTTACCGGGGCTTCGATCAAGAGCTTCGCTTGCGCTAACCCCATCAATTAACCTTCCGGCACCGGGCAGGCGTCACACCCTATACGTCCACTTTCGTGTTTGCAGAGTGCTGTGTTTTTAATAAACAGTCGCAGCGGCCTGGTATCTTCGACCGGCATGGGCTTACGGAGCAAGTCCTTCACCCTCGCCGGCGCACCTTCTCCCGAAGTTACGGTGCCATTTTGCCTAGTTCCTTCACCCGAGTTCTCTCAAGCGCCTTGGTATTCTCTACCTAACCACCTGTGTCGGTTTGGGGTACGGTTCCCAGTTATCTGAAGCTTAGGAGCTTTTCTTGGAAGCATGGTATCAACCACTTCGTCGCCTAAAGGCAACTCGTCATCAGCTCTCGGCCTTAGAATCCCGGATTTGCCTAAGATTCCAGCCTACCACCTTAAACCTGGACAACCAACGCCAGGCTGGCCTAACCTTCTCCGTCCCTCCATCGCAATAACTGGAAGTACAGGAATATTAACCTGTTTTCCATCGACTACGCTTTTCAGCCTCGCCTTAGGGACCGACTAACCCTGCGTCGATTAACGTTGCGCAGGAAACCTTGGTCTTTCGGCGTGCGAGTTTTTCACTCGCATTGTCGTTACTCATGTCAGCATTCGCACTTCTGATACCTCCAGCAAGCTTCTCAACTCACCTTCACAGGCTTACAGAACGCTCCTCTACCGCATCACCAAAAGGTGATACCCGTAGCTTCGGTGCATGGTTTGAGCCCCGTTACATCTTCCGCGCAGGCCGACTCGACTAGTGAGCTATTACGCTTTCTTTAAAGGGTGGCTGCTTCTAAGCCAACCTCCTAGCTGTCTAAGCCTTCCCACATCGTTTCCCACTTAACCATGACT
>NZ_CP132350.1:0-772500 GCF_039634505.1 Pseudomonas sp. NY8896 | reverse complement strand
TTCCAGCGTTAAGCGATTTTCACGCTTTGCGCCGGCGCGCCTTCAGCAGGAACTGGATCGGCCCCGATGCCGCGTAGGCGAGGAAGATCAGCAGCAGGATGCGTGGCGGGTCGCTGAATACCACGGCAAATACCAGCACCACGGCCAGAATCGCCACGAACGGCACACGCCCTTTGAGGTCCAGCTCCTTGAAGCTGTTGTACTTGATATTACTGACCATCAGCATACCGGCAGCAGCCACCAGCAGCGCCACCAGGAAAGACAGCTTGGACCCCTGGATTCCGTAGTCGCTGAACGCCCATACGGTACCCGCCACCACACCCGCGGCAGCCGGGCTGGCCAAACCGATGAAGTAGCGTTTGTCGGCAGTACCGACCTGGGTGTTGAAGCGCGCCAGGCGCAACGCGGCACCGGCTACATAGATGAAGGCGACCATCCAGCCAACCTTGCCCATGTCACCGAGCGCCCAACCAAAGGCCAGCAAGGCCGGGGCCACACCGAAGGCGACCATGTCAGACAGCGAGTCATACTCGGCACCGAAGGCACTCTGAGTATTGGTCATGCGCGCAACACGGCCGTCCAGGCCATCGAGCACCATGGCCACGAAAATGGCGATGGCGGCAAAGGCGAAGTACTTGCTCGCCTCGCGTGGGTCACCGGCACTCAGGGCACTCTGTGCGCTCATCGAGCTGATGATGGAATAGAAGCCGGCAAACAGGTTGGCGGTGGTGAACAGGTTGGGCAACAGGTAGATGCCGCGGTGGCGCACCTTGCGGCCTTCGGCGTCATGCCCTTCTTCAACGTGCTCATCGACAGGTAGCAGGCTTTCGGCGTCGGAGGGCTTGTTCGGCTCTTCGGGACGTTCGCTCATGGAGGGTACCTTGCAACAGGATGGAAAATGTTCGACACGGGCCCGCGAAACAGGTTCTGACAGCAGGCCAATGGTCTGCTTTATACCAGAAGCGGGCTGCCAGAACGAAAAAACGCGGCCGAAGCCGCGTTTTTCATCTTTCGATAAGACTTAGTTCTTGGTCTTGTCGACGATTTTGTTAGCCGAGATCCAAGGCATCATCGAGCGCAGCTGCTCGCCGATGATTTCGATGCCGTGAGCGGCGTTGTTGCGACGCTTGGCGGTCATCGATGGGTAGTTGGTAGCACCTTCGGAGATGAACATCTTCGCGTACTCGCCGTCCTGGATGCGCTTCAGAGCGTTGCGCATGGCCTTGCGGGATTCTTCGTTGATGACTTCCGGGCCAGTGACGTACTCACCGTATTCGGCGTTGTTGGAGATCGAGTAGTTCATGTTGGCGATGCCGCCTTCGTACATGAGGTCTACGATCAGTTTCAGCTCGTGCAGGCACTCGAAGTAGGCCATTTCTGGCGCGTAGCCAGCTTCGACCAGGGTTTCGAAACCGGCTTTGACCAGTTCGACGGTACCGCCGCACAGAACAGCCTGCTCACCGAACAGGTCGGTTTCGGTCTCGTCCTTGAAGGTGGTTTCGATGATGCCGGTGCGGCCGCCGCCCACGCCCGAAGCGTAGGAGAGTGCGACGTTCTTGGCGTTGCCCGAAGCGTCCTGGTAGATAGCGATCAGGTCAGGGATGCCGCCGCCTTTGACGAACTCGGAGCGAACGGTGTGGCCCGGGGCTTTCGGCGCGATCATGATCACGTCGAGGTCGGCACGCGGAACAACCTGGTTGTAGTGGATCGAGAAGCCGTGGGAGAAGGCCAGGGTAGCGCCCTTCTTGATGTTCGGCTCGATCTCGTTCTTGTACAGAGCGCCCTGGAACTCGTCTGGGGTCAGGATCATGACCAGGTCAGCCGCAGCGACAGCGGTAGCAACGTCAGCAACTTTCAGGCCGTGGGCTTCAGCCTTGGCAACGGTAGCCGAACCTTTACGCAGACCGACGGTAACGTCTACACCGGAGTCCTTCAGGTTGCACGCCTGAGCGTGGCCCTGGGAGCCATAACCGATGATGGCGACTTTCTTGCCCTGGATGATGGAAAGGTCGCAGTCTTTATCGTAGAAAACTTTCATGAAAATACCCCTGGTTATATCTCGGCCCCTGCGGAGCCATCGCTAATTTTTGAATTTAGATGCTGAGCACTTTGTCGCCACGGGCAATGCCGGTAACGCCGCTGCGCACGGTTTCGAGAATCGATGCAGTGCCGATCGCCTGGATGAAGCTGTCCAGTTTGTCGCTGGTACCGCTCAGTTGTACGGTGTACACGCTGGCGGTCACGTCGACGATCTGGCCACGGAAGATATCCGTGGTGCGCTTGATCTCGGCACGCTGGGCACCGGTGGCCTTGACCTTGACCAGCATCAGTTCGCGCTCGATGTGGGCGCTTTCCGACAGGTCGACAAGCTTGACCACTTCGACCAGCTTGTTCAGGTTCTTGGTGATCTGTTCGATCACTTCGTCATGGCCAACGGTGGTCAGCGTCAGACGCGACAGGGTCGGGTCTTCGGTCGGCGCCACGGTCAGGCTTTCAATGTTGTAGTTGCGCTGGGAGAACAGGCCGACCACACGGGACAACGCACCTGGTTCGTTTTCCAGCAGCAGGGAAATGATGTGCCGCATATCAGGTACGCTCCGTCTTGCTCAGCCACATGTCACGCATCGAGCCGTCCTTGATCTGCATCGGATAGACGTGCTCACTGCGGTCAACCGCGATGTCGATGAACACCAGGCGGTCCTTCATCGCAAACGCTTCTTCCAGCTTCGGCTTGAGGTCCTTCAGGCTGGTGATGCGGATGCCCACATGGCCATAGGCCTCGGCCAGCTTGATGAAGTCAGGCAACGACTCGACGTACGAGTGCGAGTGACGACCGTTGTAAGCCATGTCCTGCCACTGGCGGACCATGCCCAACACACCGTTGTTCAGGTTGACGATCTTCACCGGCAGGCCGTACTGCATGCAGGTGGACAGCTCCTGGATGTTCATCTGGATGCTGCCTTCGCCAGTCACGCAGGCCACGTCCTGGTCCGGGAAGTTGAGCTTGACGCCCATCGCCGCCGGGAAGCCGAAGCCCATGGTGCCCAGGCCGCCGGAGTTGATCCAACGGTTTGGCTTGTTGAAGCGGTAGTACTGCGCCGCGAACATCTGGTGCTGGCCCACGTCGGAGGTGACGAAGGCGTCGCCATGGGTCACTTCGCACAGGGTCTCGATGACTTTCTGCGGCTTGATGACATTACCGTCGCCCTTGTCATAGGGGAACATCTCACCATTGCCACGCCATTCGTCGATCTGCTTCCACCAGGCATCCAGCGCCGCCTTGTCGGGCTGCTCGCCGATTTCCTTGAGGATGCCGAGCATTTCGCTGAGCACGCTGTCGACCGGGCCGACGATTGGCACGTCGGCCTTGATCATCTTCGAAATCGACGCTGGGTCGATATCGACATGGATGATCTTGGCATTCGGGCAGAACTTGGCCGGGCCGTTTACCACGCGGTCGTCGAAACGAGCACCCACCGCGAAGATCACGTCGGCATTGTGCATGGCCATGTTGGCGGTGTAGCTACCGTGCATGCCGAGCATGCCGAGGAACTGGCGGTCAGTACCCGGGAAGCCACCCAACCCCATGAGGGTGTTGGTGACCGGCAGGTTCAGCGACTTGGCGATTTCGGTCAGGGCTTCAGAGCCACCACCGAGGATCACGCCGCCGCCGGAGTAGACGATCGGGCGCTTGGCAGCCAGGAGCATCTCGGCAGCCTTGCGGATCTGGCCGGAGTGGCCGCGGACCGCTGGGCTGTAGGAGCGCAGTTTGACCTTTTTCGGGTAGACGTATTCAAACTTCTCAGCCGGGTTGGTCATATCTTTTGGAATGTCGACCACGACTGGACCTGGGCGACCGGATTGCGCCAGGTAGAAAGCCTTTTTCAGAACTTCCGGGATCTCGGTCGGGTTCTTGATCATGAAGCTGTGCTTCACGATCGGCCGCGAGATACCGATCATGTCGGTTTCCTGGAAGGCATCGGTGCCCACCATGGTGCTAGGCACCTGGCCGGACAGGATGACCATCGGAATCGAGTCCATGTAGGCGGTGGCAATGCCGGTGATGGCATTGGTCGCGCCTGGGCCGGAGGTTACCAGCACCACACCGGCCTTGCCGGTGGCGCGGGCGTAGCCGTCCGCCATATGGGTTGCCGCCTGCTCGTGACGAACCAGGATGTGTTCCACTTCCGGTTCTTTGAACAGTGCGTCGTAAACATGCAGGAGAGCACCACCAGGGTACCCGTAGATGTGCTTAACGCCTTCGTCACGCAAGAAGCGGACGACCATCTCAGCGCCAGATAAAAGCTCCACGTTGTTCACCTCTAAAACGCCAGAATACCGTCCCTAGTGGACGGGTCTTAATAGGTTTACTGCCAAGCAGAGCATGAGCGAAAACGTCAGCACTGACTGAGCAAGTATTGGGAGCCCCCCAGAGTGTTGCGGGGATTTCCCACCCAGCGCGAGGTAACGCGTTGCGGGGTGTAACAGGTCGGCGCGGGTGTGCACCTCATGATCTGCTTAGCGGGTCTGCTTCTGGCAGTCCCTCTACAGCGGAAGTTGGATTCTTGTGATTCGGCGCCAACAAGTCAAGAAAAATTATTGCCAATTTTTCCCCAAGATGAATTCCTGCCACCACTAAAAATCGCTTCAGCAGCAGATTTAATAAGATTTCCAAAAAAAAGGGCCACAATCTGCGGCCCTTGACGAAAAAACTGAAGAAATCAGGCGGAAGGAGCGATCAATTGGTCAAAAGCTGCCAACAGACGGCGTAGCTCGCGACTTTGCTCCGGCCGGTCGGTAAACACGGTTTCGGCCATGACCAGGATGCTCGAGGCATTGGGCAGCGGGTGGCCCAACTCGATAATGATCTTCATGCGTGGCAGGAAGATCCATTGCAGCCACTGCTCGAAACTGAGGGTATCGACGGCGAACGGTACTGTGCTGGCCAGTGCCTCGTCGCTTGGTGGCTCGTCGTCCCACCAGCCTTGCACCTGCAGTTCACGCTCGATCAGCAGCAGGTGGTCGGCAATATCCAGAATGCGCTGCTCGATCATCACGAATTGACCCGCGCCTTTTGCCGGGCCAGCGCAGCGCCAGCGCTGTCACCCTGCTTTTCACGGGCCTGGGCGATGGTGTTCCATAGCTCCGCCTGCAGGCTTGGGCGGCCGTTGGCGTAAGTCAGGGCACGGCGCGCCAGTTGCTCGGCCTGCGCGGCATCACCTTGCGAAAGGCGCACCTGGGCCAGGCGGTACAACACTTGCGGCTCACGCGGCGCAATGCGCTGGGCACGCTCCAGGCTCGAGGCGGCACCGTTGAAGTCTCCACTGCCCTGCTGGGTCTTGGCGGTGGTCAGCAGTGCCAGCACCGGCCCGTCCAACTGCTCGTCGGCCGACAGGCCACCGGCAGCAGCGGTGCTACGCGGAATACCGGTTGGCGCGCTGGTGCTTTGCGGGGCGTTGTTCATCGCCGCGATGTCGAACGGCTCGTCGGCAATCGGGTTGGGGTTGGTGGTCATCGGCGCCGAACTGACAGGGCCAGTGCTGATCGGCCCCGGGGTGATCGGCGAGGTGCTGATCGGCGCTGCGCCATTGGCCGCCGGGAACGTCTGGATACCCGAAGCGCCTGCGCCCTGCGGAATCATCACGGTAACGCCGGAATCCTCCGCAAGCGTCTGCGCCTGGGCGGTGCCGGTGCTATAGCCGCCCGCCGAGCGGTTGGCCGTCACGCGTTCGCTGTTGGACACGCGGGTGCTCGAATCGACCACCGGAATATTGCCGCGCGGGACGCTGGAGCACCCCTGGAGCACAGCCAACGCCGTCACGGCAGGAAACAGCCACTTGTTCACGTCACACCTCATCAATGCAGCCTGTGCTTAATTCATCCAGCCCTTGACCCAGTCCATGACCGACTCGGCAGGATTCTCCTCGCCGCCACAGGTCGCGCCGGCGGGCGGTTCACTGCCGCGAATATACGGCATCTGCACTGCTCCCGGACAGCTGCCATCAGACCCACGGCCCGTGTAGGGGTCGATCCAGGCCTGCACCACGTTGTCCGGTTGCGGCATGTCCAGCGGCAGCGGGTCGGCTTTCTTCATGAAGCTGGTCCACACCTGCAGGGCACCGGTGGCGCCGGTAAATGGCGTTTTGCCGTTATCGTCACGCCCCATCCACACCACGGCCAGCAGGTCTTGGCTGAAGCCGGAGAACCAGCTGTCACGCGAATCGTTACTGGTGCCGGTCTTGCCCGCCAGGGTCAGCGAACGTGGCAAGGTGTTGTACACCGAGCGCCCGGTACCTTCGCGCATTACCCGTTGCATGGCGTTCTGCACCAGGTAGATGGCACCCGGGTCGAAGGTTTGCTGGATCTGGAACGGGTAGCGCTTGAGCGGCTCGCCCTCAGCGGTAAGCACACTGCGGATGCCGCGCATCGGGGTGTTGAAGCCGCCGTTGGCGATGGTCTGGTACATGGTCGCGACCTGCATCGGCGACATGCCGCCGGCCCCCAGCAGCATGGCCGGGAACGCTGGCCAGTCGACATTCACCCCCAACCGGCCAATGGTCTTGATCACATTGGGCACACCCACTTCCAGCCCGAGCTTGGCGGTAGACAGGTTGTACGAGTTGGCCAGCCCCTGGTACAGGTAGATGGTGCCATGCGGGCGACGGTCGTAGTTTTGTGGGCGCCAGACCTGGCCGTCGGCGCCCTTGACCGAGAATGGCTCGTCCTGCACCCAGCTGGTGAGGGTGTATTTGCTTGGCTGCTCCAGCGCTGTCAGGTACACGGACGGCTTGACCAGCGAGCCGATCGGCCGCACGGCGTCGATCGCCCGGTTGAAGCCGGCAAAACCTGCCTGACGGCTGCCGATGAGTGCCTGCACTTCACCCGTCTCAGGGTTGGTCACCACCATTGCCGACTCCACTTCGTCGGCACCCTTGCGGCCCGCCAGGCGCTTGAAGGTCTCGCTCATCGAGGTTTCGGCCTTCATCTGCAGGATCGGGTCGAAACTGGTGAAAATGCGCAGACCTTCTTCGGTCAAGTCTTCGTCGCGGTAGTCCTGGCGCAATTGACGCTTGACCAGGTCGAGGAAGGCCGGGAACGAGCTGTCGGCCAGGCTGCCGCGCTTGGTCACACCCAGCGGCATCTTCTTCGCTGCATCGACTTCCGCCTGGCTGGCCACGCCCTGCTCGGCCACCAGGTCGAGCACCAGGTTGCGCCGAGCCAGGGCGCGATCAGGGTAACGCCGCGGGTTGTAGTAGGACGGGCCTTTGACCATGCCCACCAGCAGGGCGATCTGGTGCAGTTTCAGCTCCGACAGTGGTTGGCTGAAGAAGAACTGACTGGCCAGGCCAAAGCCGTGCACGGCACGCTGACCGTCCTGGCCAACGAACACCTCGTTGAGGTACGCCTCGAGGATTTCACGCTTGTCGTAGTGCAGTTCGAGCAGCATCGCCATCATCGCCTCGGTCAGCTTGCGGCTGAGGCTGCGCTCGCTGCTGAGGTAGAAGTTCTTCACCAACTGCTGGGTCAGGGTACTGCCGCCCTGGCGCATCGAGCCGGACGACGTGTTGACCCACATGGCCCGGGCGATGGACTTGGGCGACACACCGTAGTGGCTGTAGAAGTCGCGGTCCTCCGTCGCCACCAGGGTTTCGAGCAGGTATTTGGGGACCTGGTCGATCTTGATCAAGATGCGGTCTTCAAGGTTCTTCGGGTAGATGCCGCCGATCATCAGCGGCTCCAGGCGCACAACGTCAAGCGCCTTGCCATTGGCAGCAGAAAGGCCCGCCACGTAATCCCCTGAGAAACGCACGCGAACGAACTGCGCCGGCTCCATGCCCTCGTAGAACTGGAAGCCACGGGTATTGAGATCGACGGTATTGCCGTTGACCGCCGCCGCCCCTGGGCCGTTGGCCGCGCTTTCGCGTCGGTAGCCGAGTGCATCGAGCTCGGTGAGGAAGTCGTTCTTGCTCAGTTTCTGGCCGGTGAACAACTCCAGCGGCCGGGCATACACCTTGGCCGGGATGGTCCAGCGCTTGCCGGAGAACTTCTCCTGGACGACGGCATCGAGGTAAACCGCGAAGCCGGCAACGATCACCAGGCCTACCAGGCTGAGCTTCAAAGCCCAGCCCAGCCAGGCGCGGGAGCGGCCGGTCGGGCGTTTCTGAGGGGTGCGGGGATTTCGAGTTCGGGTCATGGCGGCGGATTATACGCACTTTATAAAGGCTGGGCAGACGGCCCAGCGGTAGGCAGGGACGGCACCATTGACCATAATGGCGCATTCGAATTCCCTTGCCCCGGAAGGATTTGCCGTGAGCCAAGCTCTTATCACTGCGTTGCAGAACCCAGCCCTGTACCCTCACCCCGTGGATGGGTTCCAGCTCATCGAGACGCATATCTCCTGGGTACTGCTCACCGGCGAGTACGCCTACAAGATCAAGAAACCGATGAACTTTGGCTTCCTTGACTTTACCGGCTTGGACCAGCGCCAGCATTTTTGCAACGAAGAGTTGCGCCTGAACCAGCGCCTGACCGAAGGCTTGTACCTGGAAGTGCTGCCGATCACCGGCAGTGTTGATGCACCGCAGATCGGTGGTAACGGCGAAGCTATCGAATACGCACTGAAGATGCGCCAGTTCCCCCAGGGGCAAATGCTCAGCACCCTGCAGGCCAATGGCGAGCTGAACGCCATGCACATCGACCAAATGGCCCGGCAGATCGCTGAATTCCACCTGCAGACGCCCAAGGTAGCTGCCGAACAGCCCTACGGCTCGCCTGAAAGCGTCATGGCCCCGGTCGAGCAGAACTTCGAGCAGATCCGCCCATTCCTGAGCGACAAGGCCGACCTGCTGCAACTGGACAACCTGCAAGCTTGGGCGCGGAGCAGTTTCGAGCGGCTGCAAGGCCTGTTCGCCTCGCGCAAGGCCAATGGCTTCACCCGCGAGTGCCATGGCGACATCCACCTGGGCAACGCCACCCTGATCAACGGCCAGGTGGTGATCTTCGACTGCATCGAGTTCAACGAACCGTTCCGCATGACCGATGTGTGGGCCGACACCGGCTTCCTCGCCATGGACTTGGAAGATCGCGGCCTCAAGTGCCTGGCACGACGCTTCATCAGCCAATACCTGGAGTTGACCGGCGATTATGAAGGCCTGGAAGTGCTGAACTTCTATAAAGCCTATCGCGCCCTGGTGCGGGCCAAGGTCGCACTGTTCAGCATGCCGGCCAATGCCGATGGCGTGCAACGGGCCACGACTTTGCGCACCTACCGCAACTACGCCAACCTGGCGGAAAGCTACAGCGCCATCCCTTCGCGGCTGCTGGCTATCACCCATGGCGTCTCGGCAGTGGGCAAGAGCCACGTGGCAATGCGCCTGGTCGAAGCCTTGGGCGCCATTCGCGTGCGCTCCGATGTCGAGCGCAAGCGCCTGTTCGGCGAACAGCCACAAGAGAACGCCGGTCAGCTGGCCTCCGGCATTTATGACCAGGGTGCCAGTGCCGCCACTTACCAACGCCTGCATCAAGTCGCAGCAACCATTCTGCGAGCCGGCTTCCCGGTGGTGTTGGATGCCACCTACCTCAAGCATGAACAGCGCCAGGCTGCGGCAGACGTCGCCAGCCAGACCGGCGTACCGTTCCTGATCCTCGACTGCCATGCACCAGAGGCGGTCATCGCCAGCTGGCTGGAGCAGCGTCAGGCCGAAAACAGCGACCCGTCGGATGCCACCCTGGACGTGGTCAAGGCCCAACAGGCCAGCCGTGAAGCACTGGATGCGCAGGAGCTGGTGCAGAGCACCCGGGTCGACACCCAGGACGCTGGCAGCATGGACCAGGTGATCGAACAGGTTCGTCAGCGCTTGCCTGGCCTGTAAGTTCGCCGTTTTCCTTTACCGGCCACTTCGCGGGCAAGCCCGTGTAGCGGCCGGTACAGGTCCTCTCATCGCCCCCGATGGCAAAAGGCCGCGTAATTCTTAACCCCCGCTACACTCCTTTCTGACCTGCTCGCGATTTATCCCCATTCCCCGTTCAGCCATCGCAAGGAGGCTCGATGAACGATGAATTGCAGCACCTGAAGAACCTTGGCAAGACCTCTGCGCAGTGGCTGCATGCCGCCGGCATCCACAGCGCATCGGATCTGCGCCGCCTGGGTGCGGTGGGTGCATACCAGGCCGTGAAGACACGAGGGTTCCGCGCCTCCAAGGTGCTGTTGTACGCCATCGAAGGCGCCCTGCTGGACATGCACTGGAACGATTTGCCGCTCGAACGTAAGGAAGCGCTAAACCAACAACTGGACGCGAAAAGCCCTACGCAAAAAAATCCAAAATAATCCTGGTAAGGGGATTGACTGTTAAATGAGAATCGTTATGATTATCACAACTGGTCGCGAGACTGGTTGGATAAGCTAAGAGCCCCTGGTTCGGACTCTCAGATTATCTCCTCATCAGGCTAATCACGGTTATTGACCCGGCAATTTGCCGGGTCTTTTTTTGCCTGTGATTTCTACAGGGCTACCGCCGCAGCTGCGCGCAGTAATCCTGCTCCGGCATCGCTGCCGTGTACCACACATAATCGGCCTCGCCTGGTGCGACCTGCTCGCCCACCTCAGCCAGCAGCAAAACCTTGCTCTCCCCCGACGCCCCCAGGTCTGCCAGGTGCAAAGGTATGCCCAGGTCCTTGCGCACGTGATAGGCCCCGGCGAACAGCAGCGACGGCTGCGGCGCCGCCAGCAGGCGCTCGGCCATCCGGCGGTCGCGCTGCTGCTGCACGGCCAGCATCGCCGGCAGCTGGCTTTCCGGCAGCATGCCGCAATGCCCGGCGCGCACCTGCTCCAACAGGGCGGCCCTTACCGCCGGTGCATTGGACTTTTCGCCCTGCAGCGGAGCCGGCTGTCGATAGGCCTGGCGCATTTCGCCGGGTGAAATGTTGGCTGCCAGCAAAGGCACCCGCTGCTGCAAGGCTTCGCTGACAATTGGCCCGTACATCTGCCAATCCCAGCCCTCCTGCCAGGCCAGCGCCTTGGGCAGGTCTGCCGGCAAAGGCTGCCCCTGCACCTTGTCGACCAGCGGTTGCTGCTCGGGCTGCAGCATTTCCAGCAACAGGCTGCCTTGCGCACGCTGGCCCTGCAATGCACGCAGCAGCCAAAGCTGAAGCGCGTGATGGTCAGGGTTGTCATGTTTTTCGCCAACCAGCACACGGGGTGCGACAGCAAGGCGCTGCACCAGCTGCCGTGCGCTGATTACCTGGCCATCGGCAAGGTCGATGATGCGCCCCAACTCGGCATGCGTGCGCCCTTCACTGCTCTGCCAAGCGGGCATTGGCGGCAAGCTGGCCTGGCAGCCGCCCAATGACAACATCAGGCAAAACGAAAAACCGGACAGCAGCAGGTGACGCATCGGCAATGCCTCCTAGCGGGCAATGATCAGCGGATGCCCACGCTCCGGGTGCGCCTGCACCAGCACATCGAGACCGTAGACTGCTCTCAACGCCGTTGGCGTCAGCACTTCTTCAGGGGAGGCAAACGCATGGCAGCGCCCCTGCTCCAGCAACAGGATACGGTCACAGTAACGCGCCGCCAGGTTCAGGTCATGCAGGATCACCAGCACAGCAGCACCACTGTCGGCGAAGCGGCGCACGGCTTCCAGGGTTGTGTGCTGATGCAGCGGGTCGAGCATCGAGGTCGGCTCGTCGAGCAGCAATATGCTGCCCTCTTCCCCTGGCCACAGCTGCGCCAGTACGCGGGCCAGGTGCACCCGCTGCCGCTCGCCGCCAGACAACGCCAGGTAACTGCGCGCCACCAGGTGCCAGGCATCTGCCGCCTGCAAGGCTGCCTGGACAATTTCTGCATCACGCCGCTGCCCGGTGCCATGGGGCATACGCCCCATGGCCACCACTTCCTCGACCCGGAACGAGAAACCCAAGCTGGACACTTGCGGCAATACCGCCAGGCGCCTGGCTCGTTCCTGCCCAGCCCAATCGGCCAAAGGTCGCCCTTGCAGCGTCACCCGCCCATGGTCGGGCGCCAGCTCACCGCACAGCACACCCAGCAGGCTGCTCTTGCCGGCACCGTTGGGGCCAAGCACGCCCACTACTTGCCCTGGCTGCAGTTGCAGGTGAATGTCGTGCAGTACCTCATTGCTGCCCCTGCGCAGATACAGGCCCTCTACTTGCAACATCAGCTGCGCCCTCGTATCAGCAGGAACAGAAAGAAAGGCGCACCGATAAATGCCGTGACGATGCCAATCGGCAGCTCGGCAGGCGCCAGCAGCAGGCGCGCTGCCAGGTCGGCGAACAACATCAACACACCGCCGGCCAGCAGCGAGGCCGGCAACACCACGCGGTGATCGGGCCCGGCCAGCAGGCGTACCAGGTGTGGCACGACCAGGCCGATAAAACCGATCAGCCCCGCAGCAGCCACTGCCGCGCCCACGCCCAGCGCGGTGCAGAACACCAGCTCACGCTTGAGCCGCTCCACGTCAACGCCCAGGTGACGCGCCTCTGACTCACCCAACAGCAGGGCATTAAGCGCCTTGGCCCGCCGTGGCAACCACATCGCCACACCGGCCGCCACCAGCAACAATGGCCACAAGCGTTCGTAACTGGCGCCATTGAGGCTGCCCAGGTTCCAGAAGGTCAGTGTGCGCAGGGTGGCGTCGTCGGCCAGGTAAGAAAACAGCCCCACGGCCGCGCCCCCCAGCGCGGTCATGGCCACACCGGCCAATAACATCGTGGCGACGTTGGTCTGGCCATCACGACGGCCCAGACGGTAGACCAGCGCAGTTACTCCAAGCCCCCCGACAAAAGCGCAGAACGACAGCAGATAAGGCGCGAAAGCATCCGGCATGCCACCAAACCAGGCGCCGCCGACAATGGCGACCGCTGCCCCCATCGCTGCCCCGGCTGCAACCCCTACCAGCCCAGGGTCGGCCAACGGGTTGCGGAACAGCCCCTGCATGGCCACCCCGGACAGCGCCAGCACCGCACCCACCGCCAACCCCAGCAGGGTACGCGGCAGGCGGATCTGGCCAAGAATCATCTCGGCCTGCTGCAGGCCATCAGCAGCAATCGGCAGCCCCAACAGGCGCAGGCCGGCGCGCAGGGTGTCGAGCAGCGGCAGGCTGACAGGGCCCAGCGCAAGTGACAGCCAGACGGCCAACAGGCACAGCAGGCTCAGGCTAATGAACAATGTACGTGGCTGGACCCGCTGTTTCATTGCGCAAAGCTAGCCTGGGCTGCCGGGTAGAAAGTGGCTGCCAGCGACTGCAAGGTCGCTGGCAGGCGAGGCCCGAGCCCGCCGACCAGCAGCGTCGGGTCCAGTGACACCAGGCGTTTCTCCCGCACCGCCCGCGAAGCGGCCAGCGCGGGGTTTTCTTTCAACAGCGCCTGCAAGGCCTGCTCATCGGCCAGCGCCCGGTCGGAAAACACGATCACATCCGGGTCCAGCGCCGCCAGTGCTTCGTTGGAGAAGTTCTTGTAGCCCTGGTGCTCTGCAAGGTTGCGCCCGCCAGCCTGGCCCAACAGCCAGTCACCCGCCGTGCCCTGCCCGGCAATCAGCGGCTTGGCGCCGGCATGGCCGACCAGCAACACCACCCCAGGCGCCTGTTGCCCGGCCTGGGCCTGCTTGACCTTGGCGTGCAACGCATCAAGCTGCTGGCGGTAGTCCGTCGCCAGCGTCGCAGCCTGCTGCTCTGCGCCGAGCAACTGCCCCAGATGCTTGAGGTTTTCGTCCACCGCCGCCAGCTCGGCCTTGCTGGAGAACAACTCGACCCGCACGCCCGCCTTGTGGATTTGCGCCAGTACCGGTGGCGGCCCCATTTCCTCGGTGCCCACCAGCACATCCGGGCGCAGGCTGAGAATGCCTTCGGCCGACAACTGACGCTGGTAACCCACGCTAGGCAGCGATTTCAACGAAGCCGGGTGCTGGCTGGTCGTGTCCACTCCGACCAGGCGGGCTTCACCGCCCAGCGCGGCTATCCACTCGCTCAGGGCGCCACCCGCGCTGACCCAGCGTTGCGGCAGTTCGGCCGCCAAGGCCTGGGTAGAAAGCACAAGGCTTGCGCATAAGGCGAGCAAAGCGGCGGGACGGCGCATCATCGGGTTCCTTCTGAAGGCGGGCCGCACGCCTTGTGGCGAGCGACGGAACTGCGCACCATAGACAGTCGGGCGCAGCGAATGCGGGCAATTTGATAATTATTCGCATTGAAGCGTCAAGCCATCACGTGTTTCACGAGTCGTCCTTGCCATGCATTTCCTTTGTAACTCCCACGGCCTGGCCGAAGGCCAAAGCCGCGCCTTCAGCGTAGACGGGCTCGAACTGTTCGGCGTGCGCCGCCAGGGCCAGGTTTACCTGTACCGCAACCGCTGTCCACACCGGGGCATCCCGCTGAACTGGGCAGAAGACGCGTTTCTGGACGACGGCGCCAGCCTCATCCACTGCGCCCATCATGGCGCGCTGTTCCTGATAGAAAGCGGCGAATGCGTGGCCGGCCCCTGTGAGGGTGATCAACTGCAGGCCCTGGGCTGCCTCGAAGACAGCCAGGGCATCTGGTTCAAGGGTTAAGCAGCACTGGCAAGCGGCGGTCGATGACGATGCCTTCGGCATCCAACCGGGTGCCGTAGGCCAGCACCTCCACCCCATCCGCCACAGCGGCACGCAGCGCCTGGGCATACGCCGCATCGATTTCCTCGGCCGGGCGCACGGCTTCTACATCGGTCAGGTTCACGCAATACAGCTGCACCGCCCGCACCCCCTGCCGCGCCAACTTCGCCAGCTCGCGCAAATGCTTGGCACCGCGCTGCGTCACCGCATCGGGAAAGGCTGCGACTGCAGTGTCGGGGTAGCCCAGGGTCACGCTCTTGACCTCGACATAAACCGGGGCCCCGTCGAACTCCAAACGAAAGTCGATGCGGCTGCCTTCCTCGCCATAGGCCACTTCACGCTTGAGCGCGGTAAAGCCGGCCAACTCGGCGATGGTGCCGGCCCGCAGCGCCTCTTCGACCAGCGCATTGGCCCGCCCAGTATTCACACAGGCCAGCCGCCCTTGTGGGGTTTCGCTGATCTCCCAGGTGCCCGGCAGCTTGCGCTTGGGGTCGTTGGAGCGGCTGAACCACACCAGCCCGCCTTCACGCATGCAGTTGAGCATGGAACCGGTGTTCGGGCAGTGGATGGTCATCTGCTCGCCGCTGGTCAGTTCGATATCGGCCAGAAAGCGCTTGTAGCGGCGCAGCAGGCGGCCCTGTTCAAGAGGGGGAAAGAAACGCATCAGCCTTGCCAGCTCCGCAGGCCACGGGCAATACGCTGCACCGCCTCTTCCAGGCGCGGCAGGCTCTGGGTGTAGGCAAAGCGCACATGGTGCCCGGCCAGGTGGCGGCCGAAGTCCAGGCCCGGCGTGAAGGCCAGGTGCTCGGTCTCCAGGAAGTGTCGGCAAAAGGCGAACGCGTCACCGCCAAATGCGCTGATGTCGGCATACAGGTAGAACGCGCCCTGCGGCTCGACGGCAATGCGGAAGCCCAGTTCGCGCAGGGCGGGCAGCAAATAGTCGCGACGGCGGGCGAACTCGGCGCGGCGCTCTTCGAAAATGGCCAGGGTTTCGGGCTGGAAGCACGCCAACGCGGCATGCTGGGCCATGCTCGGTGCACTGATGTACAGGTTTTGTGCCAGCTTCTCCAGGTCAGCCACCGCGCCGGGTGGGGCCACCAGCCAGCCAAGGCGCCAACCGGTCATGCCGAAATACTTGGAAAAACTATTCAGGACGAACGCCGAGTCGTCCACTTCCAACACGCTAGGTGCGTCCATGCCATAGGTGAGGCCATGGTAGATCTCGTCCACCACCAGGTGACCATGCCGCTCGTGGGTGGCTTTGGCAAGGCTGGCCAGCGCCTCGCGCCCCAGCACCGTACCGGTCGGGTTAGCCGGTGAAGCGACCAGCGCACCGACCGAGTCCTTGTCCCAGTAACGCTCGACCAGGTCAGCGGTCAGCTGGTAATTCACCTCCGGGCCCACCGGCACCAGCTGCGCCCCACCCTCTACCAGGCGCAGGAAGTGGCGATTGCACGGGTAACCCGGGTCGGCCAGCAGCCAGTGCTTGCCCGGGTCGACCAACAGGCTGCTGGCCAGAAGCAGCGCGCCAGAGCCACCTGGGGTAATGAGAATGCGCTCCGGATCGATACTCAGGCCATAGCGCTGGCCATAAAAGCCGGCAATCGCTTCGCGCAGTGCCGGCAGGCCGCGTGCGGCGGTGTAACGGGTGTGCCCGGCGGCCAGTGCGGCCTGGCCGGCGGCGACGATGGGCGCGGCGGTGGTGAAGTCCGGCTCGCCAATTTCCAGGTGGATCACGTCGTGCCCGGCCGCCTGCAGCTCGTTGGCCCGGGCCAGCAGCGCCATGACGTGGAAGGGTTCGATGGCGCGGCTGCGCGCACTGTAGGGGTGGGCCATGACCTTCTCTCAATTGGGTCTAAACTGGAGATTCTACCTCTGCACACCACCGAACGTGTGGCTTGCGCCGCTGTCAATTGCCAGTAACAGGCGGGGTAGCGCACCCCCGATCTATCTGGTAAGTTCGGCGGCTCGCAGTCGCAGGGCCGGCGGGTGCCGGAGATGGAGCAGCCTGCGCATTGGATCAGATGAGTGAGAGGCGGTCTATTCATGTCCACCGTAGAAAAGCAAAAAGCCCAGACCATGTACGGTGTCGAGCCCTACGTAGAAACCAAGGGTGAAGAGTACATGGGCGAGCCCATGAAAAAGCACTTCACCAAGCTTCTTGGCGCGTGGAAGCAAGAGCTGATGACCAGTGTGGACCGCACTGTGGACCACATGAAGGACGAAGCAGCCAACTTCCCCGACCCGGCCGACCGCGCCAGCCAGGAAGAAGAATTCGCCCTGGAGCTGCGTAATCGCGATCGCGAACGCAAGCTGATCAAGAAAATCGACAAGACCCTCGACAAGATCAAGGCCGATGAATACGGCTGGTGCGAATCGTGCGGTATCGAAATCGGCCTGCGCCGTCTGGAAGCCCGTCCTACCGCAGACCTGTGCTTCGACTGCAAGGAAATCGCCGAGAAAAAGGAAAAAACGGTCGGCAAAGGCTGATCTTTCTTCCACCTGAACGGGGCGCTTGATGCGCCCCGTTTCATTTATGTGCCCAGCCTGACCATGACCAACTCCAGCTACATCGGGCGCTTCGCCCCCACCCCCAGCGGCTTCCTGCATTTTGGCTCGCTGGTCGCCGCCCTCGCCTCCTGGCTCGATGCCCGCGCCGTCAATGGCCGCTGGCTGCTGCGCATGGAAGACACCGACCCACCCCGGGAAATGCCTGGCGCCCGTGATGCCATCCTGCAGACCCTGGAGCGTTATGGCCTGGAGTGGGATGGCGAAGTGGTGTTCCAGAGCCAGCGACACGATGCCTATGCCGCCGTGGTAGACCGCCTGTTCAACATGGGCCTGGCCTATGCCTGCATCTGCTCGCGCAAGCAGCTTGAAGGCTACAACGGCATCTACCCCGGCTTGTGCCGCAATGCCGGGCATGCCCGTGAAGGCGCGGCAATCCGCTTACGGGTGCCGGAACTGATCTACCGCTTCACCGATCGGGTGCAGGGTGAGTACCAGCAGCACCTGGGCCGTGAGGTGGGCGATTTCGTCATCCAGCGCCGTGACGGGCTGTATGCGTACCAACTGGCGGTGGTGCTGGACGATGCCTGGCAGGGTGTTACCGACATCGTGCGCGGCGCCGACCTGCTCGACAACACCCCGCGCCAGCTGTACCTGCAAGAGCTGCTGGGCTTCTCGCAGCCGCGTTACCTGCACATTCCGCTGATCGTGCAGCCTGACGGGCACAAGCTGGGCAAGTCCTACCGTTCGCCTCCGCTGCAGGTGGAGCATGCAACGCCGTTGTTGCTGCGAGCCTTGCGGGCACTGGGGCAGGACACCGACCCGGAGCTGCTGGTGGCAACGCCGGCTGAGGTACTGGCGGTAGCCCGTAAACAGTGGCGGCCAGAGGCGATTGCGCAGAAGACTACGGTGCCAGAGGCTGATTTGCGCTGAGGTTCTACCAGCCCCTTCGCGGGCACGGGCAAACCATCTCTCGAAAACAAAAGCCCAATGAATTCAAAATCTTGGCGAACACTGTGGATTCCCGCTAGCATCCCCCCCGCCATTTGCGCCAATAATAAGTCCAAGCCCGCAGCGCCCAACCATCGAGGCCAGCATGTACATCTATCGTTTGGTCCTGCTTCTGGTCGTGGGGATCTACCTGTTCTCCCCGGCCATCATGGACTGGTGGATCGAGCCGACCGGAGCCTGGTACCGCCCCTACCTGCTCTGGCTGATCCTGATCGTCGTCACCTTCATCCTGCAGAGCCAACGAGATGCCGATGAGCTTTAGCCTGACCCAGATGATCCTGATCAGCGCCGGGTACCTCATGGTGCTGTTCGGCGTGGCCTGGATCAGCGAGCGCGGGTTGATCCCGCGCTCGATCATTCGCCACCCGCTTACCTACACCCTGTCGCTGGGCGTGTACGCCAGTGCCTGGGCCTTTTATGGCTCGGTGGGCCTGGCCTACCAGTATGGCTACGGCTTCCTCGCCTGTTACCTGGGGGTGTCCGGCGCCTTCCTGCTGGCACCGGTGCTGCTCTACCCGATCCTCAAGATCACCCGCACCTACCAGCTGTCATCGCTGGCCGACCTGCTGGCGTTCCGCTTCCGCAGCACCTGGGCCGGGGCATTGACCACCATCATCATGCTCATCGGTGTGCTGCCGTTGCTGGCTCTGCAGATCCAGGCGGTGGCCGATTCGATCAGCATCCTTACCGGTGAGCCGGTCAAGGCCCGGGTAGCGTTTGCCTTCTGTACGCTGATCATCCTGTTCACCATTTTCTTCGGCTCGCGGCACATTGCCACGCGTGAGAAACATGAAGGGCTGGTTTTCGCCATCGCCTTCGAGTCGGTGATCAAGCTGCTGGCCCTGGGCGGTATCGGCCTGTACGCCTTGTATGGCGTATTCGGCGGCCCGCATGAGCTGGAAGTCTGGCTGCTACAGAACCAGACCGCCCTTGCCGCCCTGCACACCCCGCTGCAGGAAGGCCCATGGCGCACCCTGCTGCTGGTGTTCTTCGCCTCGGCCATCGTCATGCCGCACATGTACCACATGGCCTTCACCGAAAACCTCAACCCGCGCTCGCTGGTCAGCGCCAGCTGGGGCCTGCCGCTGTTCCTGCTGCTGATGAGCCTGGCCGTACCGCTGGTGCTGTGGGCCGGCCTGCGCCTGGGCGCTAGCACCAACCCCGAGTACTTCACCCTGGGCCTGGGGATTGCCGCCAACAACCAGGCATTGGCACTGCTGGCCTACATTGGCGGCCTGTCGGCGGCCAGCGGCCTGATCATCGTCACCACCCTGGCGCTGTCGGGCATGGCCCTGAACCACCTGGTGCTGCCGCTGTACCAACCCCCGGCCGAGGGCAACATCTACCGCTGGCTGAAGTGGACCCGACGGGCACTGATCGTCGCCATCATCACCGCCGGCTTCATGTTCTACCTGACCCAGAACAACCACCAGAGCCTGGCCAACCTGGGCATCGTCGCCTTCGTCGCCACCTTGCAGTTTTTGCCTGGCGTGCTGTCGGTACTGTACTGGCCGACCGCCAACCGCCGCGGCTTCATCGCCGGGCTGCTGGCCGGCACCTTGGTGTGGATGGTGACCATGCTGCTGCCGCTGCTGGGCAACCTGCAGGGTTTCTACATTCCGTTGCTGGACATGATCTATGTGCTGGACGACACCAGCTGGCACATGGCGGCAATCGCCTCGCTGGCGGCAAACGTGCTGTTGTTCACCCTGATCTCGCTGTTCACCAACGCCAGCAACGAAGAGGTCAGTGCGGCCGAAGCCTGCGCGGTGGACAACGTGCGCCGCCCGCAACGCCGCGAGCTGCACGCCGCCTCGCCCCAGGAGTTCGCCACTCAGCTGGCCAAACCGCTGGGGGCCAAGGCCGCACAAAAGGAAGTGGAGCAAGCCCTGCGCGACCTCTACCTGCCGTTCGACGAGCGCCGCCCCTATGCCCTGCGCCGCCTGCGCGACCGCATCGAGGCCAACCTGTCCGGCCTGATGGGGCCAAGCGTGGCCCAGGACATGGTCGAGACGTTCCTGCCGTACAAGTCCGGTAACGAAAACTACGTGACCGAAGACATCCACTTCATCGAAAGCCGCCTGGAAGACTACCACTCGCGTCTGACCGGCCTGGCCGCCGAGCTCGATGCCCTGCGCCGCTACCACCGCCAAACCCTGCAGGAGCTGCCCATGGGCGTCTGCTCGCTGGCCAAGGACCAGGAAATCCTGATGTGGAACAAGGCCATGGAAGAGCTTACCGGCATTGCCGCCAAGCATGTGGTCGGTTCGCGCCTGCTCACCATAGACGAGCCTTGGCGCGGCCTGCTGCAAGGGTTCATCGACGTGCCCGACGAGCACCTGCACAAGCAGCGCCTGGCGCTGGACGGCCAGCCGCGCTGGCTGAACCTGCACAAGGCGGCCATCGACGAGCCGTTGGCCCCCGGTAACAGTGGCCTGGTGCTGCTGGTGGAAGACCTGACCGAGACCCAGGCACTGGAGGACAAGCTGGTGCACTCCGAGCGCCTGGCCAGTATCGGCCGCCTGGCCGCCGGCGTGGCCCACGAAATCGGCAACCCGATCACTGGCATCGCTTGCCTGGCGCAGAACCTGCGTGAAGAACGCGAAGGCGATGGCGAAATCATCGAGCTGTCCAGCCAGATCCTCGACCAGACCAAGCGCGTGTCGCGCATCGTCCAGTCGTTGATGAGCTTCGCCCATGCCGGTGGCAGCCACCAGAACAGCGAGGAACCCGTGTGCCTGGCCGAAGTGGCACAGGATGCCATCGGTCTGCTGGCGTTGAACCGGCGCAATTTCGAAGTACAGTTCTTCAACCTCTGCGACCCAGACCACTGGGCCGAAGGGGACCCGCAGCGCCTGGCCCAGGTGCTGATCAACCTGCTCTCCAACGCCCGCGACGCCTCGCCCGCCGGCAGTGCCGTGCGCGTGCGTAGCGAGACCAGTGAGCACACCGTCGACCTGATCGTCGAAGACGAGGGCAGCGGGATTCCGAAGAACATCCAGGACCGCCTGTTCGAACCCTTCTTCACCACCAAGGACCCGGGCGAAGGAACCGGACTGGGGCTCGCTCTGGTCTATTCCATCGTGGAAGAGCATTATGGGCAAATCACCATCGACAGCCCGGCCGATATCGAACGGCAACGTGGCACCCGGATCCGCGTGACCCTGCCCCGGCATGTCGTAGCGACGTCCCCTGAAATTCGAGACCGTCGAGAGAATTGAATCAATGCCGCACATTCTGATCGTCGAAGACGAAACCATCATCCGCTCGGCCCTGCGTCGCCTGCTTGAGCGGAACCAGTACCAGGTCAGCGAAGCCGGCTCGGTGCAGGAAGCCCAGGAACGCTTCAGCATTGCCACCTTCGACCTCATCGTCAGTGACCTGCGCTTGCCAGGCGCTCCCGGCACCGAGCTGATCAAGCTCGGCCAGGGCACCCCGGTGCTGATCATGACCAGTTACGCCAGCCTGCGCTCGGCGGTGGACTCGATGAAAATGGGCGCGGTGGACTACATCGCCAAGCCCTTCGACCATGACGAGATGCTGCAAGCGGTGGCGCGCATCCTGCGTGACCGGCAAAACGCCCCGGCCGCCGCACCCGCTGCCGAGCCACGCGCCAGCAATGGCAAGGCTGCCCCAGCCGATAAAAGCAGCGCGGCAGCGGCCAATGGCGAAATCGGCATCATCGGCTCGTGCCCGCCCATGCAGGACATGTACAGCAAGATCCGCAAGGTCGCACCCACCGACTCCAATGTGCTTATCCAGGGTGAGTCGGGCACGGGTAAAGAGCTGGTGGCCCGCGCCCTGCACAACCTGTCGCGCCGGGCCAAGGCGCCGATGATTTCAGTGAACTGCGCGGCCATCCCCGAGACACTGATCGAGTCCGAACTGTTCGGCCACGAAAAAGGCGCGTTCACCGGTGCCAGCGCCGGGCGCGCCGGCCTGGTGGAAGCCGCCGATGGCGGTACGCTGTTCCTCGATGAAATCGGCGAGCTGCCGCTGGAAGCCCAGGCTCGCCTGTTGCGCGTGCTGCAGGAAGGAGAGATTCGCCGGGTGGGTTCGGTACAGTCGCAAAAGGTGGATGTGCGCCTGATCGCCGCGACCCACCGCGACCTGAAGAACCTGGCCAAGGCCGGCCAGTTCCGTGAAGACCTCTATTACCGCCTGCACGTGATCGCCCTGAAGCTGCCGGCCCTGCGCGAGCGCGGCAGCGACGTCAACGAGATCGCCAGCGCCTTCCTCGCTCGCCAGAGTGCGCGCATCGGCCGCGACGACCTGCACTTCTCGGCCGAAGCCGAGCAGGCCATTCGACACTACAGCTGGCCGGGTAACGTGCGCGAGCTGGAAAACGCCGTGGAGCGCGCGGTGATTCTCAGCGAGAGCGCAGAGATTTCCGCCGACCTGCTGGGTATCGACATCGAGCTGAGCGACCTGGAAGAAGACGACATCCTCGACAACGCCCTGGTGGTGGCCAGTGCGGCCAGTGCCAGCCACGAGCCGACCGAGGACCTGTCGCTGGAAGACTACTTCCAGCACTTCGTGCTCGAACACCAGGACCACATGACCGAGACCGAACTGGCACGCAAGCTGGGCGTCAGCCGCAAGTGCCTGTGGGAACGCCGTCAGCGCCTGGGCATCCCGCGGCGCAAAAGCAACGCTACCAGCGAATAACCAGCCTGCGCACGGTACGCCGCAGCAATTGCGGCGCCTATGCGATCGAGCGCCGCGCGGGCGGCGGTCGATCGCATAGGCCCTGAACGGGCCATGGCGAGCACACCTGGCTTCAAAGCCCCCCGGTAACACATCAGTTCCCGCAAAAATCTGTTACCCAACCTTTCCGCCGTAACAGTTCCCGAGGCGTACGGTAACGAAATTTCGACATTTTCGGCGTCACGAAAATCACCAGAACACCTCAACCCCTTGATTTTGCTAGGTTTCAAAAAGTTGGCACGGCACCTGCTATATGCTTAGTACAAAAACAATAACAAGCACTGCAACCTACAATAAGAACAAGACGAAACGGCTCACGCACAATAAAAACAAGACGGCGGAGGCGCAGCTAACTGATTCTTTTGGAGAGGATGCGTGTTTGGGGCTTGCCCCACGACCAGGCAGAGAACAACAAAAACTGCACTAAAAAGCAGCGCCTGAACTGGTTGGATCGACAGATCAACGTGACATCAGCGGCCAAAGCAATCCGTTTGCTCTTAACCCCTGGTTTAGGGGTCGTCCACAAGCTTCGAGATTTGTGGACAGGGCGCTCAACAAAAACAAGAAGCCCAGCAAAAAAAACAATAAGAGCACGCAACGACTTCTTGGGGAGCTTAGGCTCCCCTTGTCGTTTCTACCCTTCTGGCAGGCATCCTGCCACCCGCCTACACCATTCCTCGAGTAAATGCTAGAATCCCCGCCCATCATGCGGCCATTCTCCTATTCTTGGCCGAACATTCCTTCACACAGTGCATCCCATGCTGAAGAAGCTGTTCCAGTCTTTCCGCCCGCCCGTACCGGGCCCGCACCACAGGCGCACCACGCCTGAGGTGATCAACAAGAGCCAGCACTCGCTGCAGCGCCACCAGTTCAGCCGCCATGCGGTGAACATCGTGGAGCGCCTGCAAAGCGCCGGCTACCAGGCTTACCTGGTCGGTGGCTGTGTCCGCGACCTGATGCTGGGCATCACGCCGAAGGACTTCGACGTCGCCACCAGCGCCACCCCCGAACAGGTTCGTGCCGAGTTCCGCAACGCGCGCATCATTGGTCGCCGCTTCAAGCTGGTCCACGTGCATTTCGGCCGTGAGATCATTGAAGTCGCCACCTTCCGCGCCCACCACTCGGAAGACGACCAGGGCGACGCCCACCGTTCGTCGCATAACGCCAGTGGTCGCATCTTGCGAGACAACGTGTACGGCACCCTGGAAGAGGACGCGCAACGCCGCGACTTCACCATCAACGCCCTGTACTACGACCCGGTCAGCGAGCGCATTCTCGATTACGCCAACGGTGTGCACGATGTGCGCAATCGCCTGCTGCGGCTGATTGGCGACCCGACCCACCGTTACCAGGAAGACCCGGTGCGCATGCTGCGTGCGGTGCGCTTTGCCGCCAAGCTCGACTTTGGCATCGAAAAGCACACCTTCCAGCCGATCCGCGGCCTGGCCCCGATGCTGCGCGAGATTCCGCCCGCGCGCCTGTTCGAAGAGTGCCTCAAGCTGTTCCTCAGCGGCCAAGGTGCTATCGCCTTCGAAATGCTGGTCGACCTGGAGTTGTTCGAGCCGCTGTTCCCTGCCAGCGCCCATGCCCTGGACGAGCGCCCAACCTACACCCACACGTTGATCAGCCAGGCGCTGAACAACACCGACCTGCGCGTGAAGCAGGGCAAACCGGTGACGCCGGCCTTCCTGTTCGCTGCACTGCTGTGGCCAGCCCTGCCAGCCCGCGTGCTGCACCTGCAGAACCAGGGTGTGCCGCCGATCCCGGCCATGAACGGTGCGGCTCACGACCTGATCGCCGAGCAATGCGCGCGCATCGCCATTCCCAAGCGTTTTACCCTGCCGATCCGCGAGATCTGGGACATGCAGGAGCGCCTGCCACGCCGCAGCGGCAAGCGCGCCGACATGCTGCTGGACAACCCGCGCTTCCGCGCCGGTTACGACTTCCTGCTGTTGCGCGAAAGCGCTGGGGAAGAAACCGACGACCTCGGCCAGTGGTGGACCGATTACCAGGATGCCAACGACAGCGAGCGCCGCGAAATGATCCGCGAGCTGGGCAACCGTGACGAAGGCACCGGCGCCGGCCCACGCAAACGCAAGCGCAGCGGCAGCAAACGCAAACGCGGTGGCGACGAGGCGTTCGAGTGACCATTCGCGCCTATGTAGGCCTGGGCAGCAACCTGGACGCACCTGCCGAGCAGTTGCGTAGCGCCTTGCAGGCGCTCGACCAGGTCGAGGCCACACGCCTGGTAGCGGCCTCGGCACTCTACACCAGCGACTCGCTGCTGCCTGGCCAGCCGCGCTATACCAACGCCGTGGCCGCGCTGGACACAACCTTGGCGCCATTGGCCCTGCTCGATGCCCTGCAGGCCATCGAGAACGACCAGGGTCGCGTGCGCAAGGAACGCTGGGGCCCGCGCACGCTGGACCTGGACATTCTGCTGTTCGGCGACCAGGTACTCGACGAGCCACGCCTGAAAGTGCCGCATTACCACATGCATGCCCGCCCCTTCGTGCTGTACCCGCTGGCCGAACTGGTACCAGGCGATTTCCGCCTGGCCGATGGCCGCGCGCTCGCACAACTGCTCGACGGCTGCCCGTTCGTCGGCCTGGAACGCCTGTAAACCGGGCGTTCCAGCCTGCCGCCCAGCAGCGGTAACGCCAGTAACACCCTGATCGTAACAATGCGGTAACAGGGTGATTGACTTCCCTTACCTCGCTCACGACTATAGGCGTCCCGTGTGGCACCAAAGTGCCGCATACCCGTATTTAGGCCCGGACGGACCTGTACCCGAACATCACACGCGATGATGTGCCGCTCCGGAAGATGACTACACGCGTTGAATGCAGTCGTTTTTTACAGCGCCTGAACGAGGAATTTCCTACATGCCTGAAGTAACCCTTACCACCCTCAATGGCCTCAAGGCCAAGGGTGAAAAAATCACCATGCTGACTTGCTACGACGCGACCTTCGCCAAGGCCGCCAGCCAGGCCGGCGTTGAAGTGTTGCTGGTGGGCGACTCACTGGGGATGGTCCTGCAGGGCCACGACAGCACCTTGCCGGTAACCACGGCAGACATGGCCTACCACACCGCCTGCGTCAAACGCGGCAACGACGGTGCGCTGATCCTCGCCGACCTGCCTTTCATGGCGCACGCTACCCCGGAGCAGGCTTTTGCCAACAGCGCCACGCTGATGCAAGCCGGCGCCCACATGATCAAGATCGAAGGCGCAGCCTGGCTTGCCGAAACCATCCGCCTGCTGGCCGAGCGTGGCGTGCCGGTGTGCGCACACATGGGCCTGACCCCGCAAACCGTCAATGTGCTGGGCGGCTACAAAGTGCAAGGCCGCCAGGAAGCCCAGGCCCGGCAGATGCGCGCCGACGCGATTGCCCTGGAGCAGGCCGGTGCGGCCATGCTGCTGCTCGAATGCGTACCCAGCGAACTGGCGGCGGAAATCACCAACGCCGTGGGTATTCCCGTAATCGGTATTGGCGCGGGCAGCGCCACCGATGGCCAGGTACTGGTGCTGCACGACATGCTCGGCTTGTCGCTGAGTGGCCGGGTACCGAAGTTCGTGAAAAACTTCATGCAAGGCCAGCCAGATATCCACAGCGCCCTCGTCGCTTATGTCGAGGCCGTCAAGCAAGTCAGCTTCCCAGGCAGCGAACACGGGTTCAGTGCATGAATACAGTCAAGACCGTCCGCGAACTGCGCGCGGCAGTAGCCCGCGCCCGCGGTGAAGGCAAACGTATCGGCTTC
This sequence comes from Pseudomonas sp. NY8896, assembly GCF_039634505.1. Lineage (NCBI taxonomy): Bacteria > Pseudomonadati > Pseudomonadota > Gammaproteobacteria > Pseudomonadales > Pseudomonadaceae > Pseudomonas > Pseudomonas sp. NY8896. The sequence goes on along the minus strand of NZ_CP132350.1, from coordinate 745,918 downwards.
GTGCCGACCATGGGCAACCTGCACAGCGGCCACGCGGCGCTGGTGACCAAGGCCGCGCAGCGCGCCGATTTTGTGGTCGCCAGCATCTTCGTCAACCCGCTGCAGTTCGGCGCCAACGAAGACCTCGACAAGTACCCGCGCACTTTGGCCGCCGACCAGGAGCGCCTGCTGCAGGCCGGCTGCAACCTGCTGTTCGCGCCCGCCGTGGAAGAGATGTACCCCGACGGCATGAGCGTGCAAACCCGCGTCAGCGTGCCCCAACTTTCCGAAGGCCTGTGCGGCGCCAGCCGACCAGGGCATTTCGAAGGCGTGGCCACGGTAGTCAGCAAACTGTTCAACATGGTTCAGCCAGACCTTGCCGTGTTCGGCGAGAAGGACTTCCAGCAGCTGGCGGTGATCCGCGCCATGGTGCGCGACCTGAACATGCCGATCCAGATCATCGGCGAACCCACCGTGCGTGCCGACGATGGCCTGGCGCTGTCGTCGCGCAATGGCTACCTCACGCCTGAGCAGCGTACTGCCGCGCCAGCGCTTTACCGCACGTTGCAGCACATTGCAGCGGGCATCGGCCGTGGCCAGCGCGACTTTGCCGCGCTGGTCGCAGAAGGCCAGGCGCAACTGAGCGCTGCGGGTTTCCGGCCGGATTACCTGGAAGTGCGCCATGCCGTGAGCCTGCGCCCGGCACTGATCGACGATCGAGACCTGGTGGTGATCGCGGCGGCGTACCTGGGTAACACGCGGTTGATCGACAACCTGTACCTGCATCTGGAAGAAAAGACTGCGTAACGGCATTGGGCTGCTTTGCAGCCCATTCGCGGGCAAGCCCGCTCCCACGGGCGCCCTCCAAATTCCCCCGCCATACCCATTCCCTGCAAGTGGCCTTTGCCTATAATGATGCCAGCCTGAACCCGGCAATAACTGCCGTGTCCAAGGCCTCACCACGCACCAAGGGAACCCCGCGCAATGGCGTATTACCGTACACCCCACGATGTGACGGCCCTGCCCGCCTGGCAGGCGCTTCAGCAACACCGCGACGCCATGCAAGGCTTCAGCATGCGCGAAGCCTTCGCCGCCGATGCCCAACGCTTCGACCAGTTCTCCCTGAGCTGCTGCGGCCTGTTCCTCGACTACTCGAAAAACCTGATCACCGAACAAAGCCGCGACCTGCTGGTGAACCTGGCCAACGAAGTGGGCCTGCAGGACGCCATCAAATCGATGTTCGCCGGCGAAATCATCAATGCCTCCGAAGGCCGCCCGGTGCTGCACACCGCCCTGCGACGGCCCGTAGGCGACAAGCTCAGCGTCAACGGCGTGAACGTCATGCCGGAAGTGCACAAGGTACTCAACCAGATCACCGAACTGGTCGGGCGCATCCACGACGGCCTGTGGCGCGGCTACAGCGAAAAACCGATCACCGACGTGGTCAATATCGGTATCGGCGGCTCGTTCCTCGGCCCCGAGCTGGTCTCCGAAGCGCTGCTGCCCTACGCCCAGCGCGGCGTGCGCTGCCATTACCTGGCCAATATCGACGGCAGTGAATTCCACGAGCTCTCGGCCAACCTGCGCGCCGAAACCACCCTGTTCATCGTCTCGTCAAAGTCGTTCAACACCCTCGAGACCCTGAAAAACGCCATGGCCGCGCGTACCTGGTACCTGGCCCAGGGCGGCTCGGAAGCCGAGCTGTACCGCCACTTCATCGCGGTTTCCAGCAACAAGGCCGCTGCGGTGGCGTTCGGTATCCGCGAAGAGAACATCTTCCCGATGTGGGACTGGGTAGGCGGGCGCTACTCGCTGTGGTCGGCCATCGGCCTGCCGATCGCCCTGGCCATCGGCACGGCCAACTTCAAGGAACTGCTGTCCGGTGCCTACACCATGGACCAGCACTTCCAGACCGCCCCCTTCGACAAGAACATGCCGGTGCTACTGGCCTTGCTAGGTGTGTGGTACGGCAACTTCTGGGGCGCGAACAGCCACGCGATCCTGCCGTACGACCACTACCTGCGCAACATCACCAAGCACCTTCAGCAGTTGGACATGGAGTCCAACGGCAAGAGCGTGCTGCAGGACGGCACCCCGGTGAAGACCGACACCGGCCCGGTTATCTGGGGTGGCGTGGGCTGTAACGGCCAGCACGCCTACCACCAGTTGCTGCACCAGGGCACCCAGCTGATTCCGGCCGACTTCATCGTGCCGGTCGTGAGCTTCAACCCGGTGGCCGACCATCACCAGTGGCTGTATGCCAACTGCCTGTCGCAAAGCCAGGCGCTGATGCTGGGTAAAACCCGTGAGGAGGCTGAAGCCGAGCTGCGCGGCAAAGGCCTGAACGAAGCGGATATCGAGAAGCTCGCACCGCACAAGGTGATCCCGGGTAATCGCCCGAGCAACACCCTGGTGGTCGAACGTATCAGCCCTCGCCGCCTGGGCGCTCTGGTGGCGATGTACGAGCACAAGGTGTTCGTGCAGAGCGTGATCTGGGGTATCAATGCCTTCGACCAGTGGGGCGTTGAGCTGGGCAAGGAGCTGGGCAAGGGCGTTTACCAGCGCTTGGTCGGCAGCCTGGAAGAAAGCGCCGAAGATGGCTCCACCCAAGGGCTGATCAACTACTTCCGCGGCCGCCACCGCGGGTGATCTAAAGCCTGTACGCACCTCTTCGCGGGCAATCCCGCGAAGAGGCCTGCAAGGTTGAACACCTCTCCCAGCTACACTGTCCTATCGAATAGCCGTTGCAGTCCATCGCCCCTTACAAGAGCAGGACCACCCGCCATGTTCGATATCCGCAACTATCCCCAGGCTCTGGCCGTCAGCCAATCCGCCACCCCCACCCCCGACGAATACCATCGCCTGTACCGCCAGTCGGTCGACGATCCTGACACCTTCTGGGCCGAGCAGGCCAAACGCCTGGACTGGATCAAGCCCTGGTCGAGCGTGCAGCAATGCGACCTGAATACCGGCAAGGCCCGCTGGTTCGACGGTGCACAGCTCAACGTCAGCTATAACTGCATCGACCGCCATCTAGCCCAGCGCGGCGAGCAGACGGCCCTGCTGTGGGAAGGTGACGACCCAAAAGACTCCAAGGCCATCACTTACCGCGAGCTGCACCGCCAGGTCTGCCGCCTGGCCAATGCAATGAAGGCGCGCGGGGTCAAGAAAGGCGACCGGGTGTGCATCTACATGCCGATGATCCCCGAAGCCGCCTTCGCCATGCTCGCCTGCACCCGCATCGGGGCCATACATTCGGTAGTGTTCGGCGGTTTTTCCCCCGACGCCCTGCGCGACCGCATCCTCGACGCCGACTGCCGCACCGTGATCACCGCCGATGAGGGCGTGCGTGGCGGCAAGCGTGTCCCGCTGAAACAGAACGTCGACAAGGCCTTGGCCAGCTGCCCAGCGGTCAGCAGCGTGTTGGTGGTGCGCCGCACCGGCGGCGATGTCGCCTGGGCCGAAGGCCGCGACCTCTGGTACCACGAAGTAACGGAAAAGGCCGGCGACGACTGCCCCCCCGAGCCGATGGCGGCCGAAGACCCCCTGTTCATCCTCTATACCTCCGGCAGCACCGGCAAACCAAAAGGCGTGCTGCACACCACCGGCGGCTACCTGCTGCAAGCGACAATGACCTTCAAGGTAGTGTTCGACTACCGTGACGGCGAGGTTTTCTGGTGCACTGCCGATGTCGGCTGGGTTACCGGCCACAGCTACATCGTCTATGGCCCGCTGGCCAATGGCGCCATCTCGCTGATGTTCGAAGGCGTACCCAACTACCCGGACACTTCACGCTTCTGGCAGGTGGTGGACAAGCACCAGGTAAACATTTTCTACACCGCCCCGACCGCCCTGCGCGCATTGATGCGCGAGGGCTCCGCGCCGCTGCAGGGCACCTCGCGCAAGAGCCTGCGCTTGTTGGGCAGCGTCGGCGAGCCGATCAACCCTGAAGCCTGGGAATGGTATTTCGAGGCGGTCGGGCAGAAGCGCTGCCCCATTGTCGATACCTGGTGGCAGACCGAAACCGGCGGCATCATGCTCACCCCGCTGCCCGGCTCGCAGGCACTCAAACCCGGTTGCGCCACACAGCCCATGTTTGGCGTGCAACCGGCGCTACTGGACGAAAAAGGCAAACTGATCGAAGGCCCCGGCGCTGGCCTTCTGGTCATCAAGGCCAGCTGGCCCGGGCAGATCCGTAGCGTCTATGGCGACCATCAGCGCATGGTCGACACCTACTTCAAACCCATGCCCGGCTACTACTTCACCGGCGACGGTGCCCGCCGCGACGCCGATGGCGACTACTGGATCACCGGGCGCATCGACGATGTGATCAACGTGTCCGGGCACCGCATAGGCACCGCCGAAGTAGAAAGCGCACTGGTGCTGCATGACAGCGTCGCCGAGGCAGCCGTGGTCGGTTACCCCCACGACCTCAAGGGCCAGGGCGTCTACGCCTTCGTCACGACCATGAATGGCGTGACGCCAGACGACACGCTAAAGGCCGAGCTGCTGGCACTGGTAAGCAAGGAAATCGGCAGTTTCGCCAAACCCGAGCTGATTCAGTGGGCGCCGGCGCTACCCAAGACGCGCTCAGGCAAGATCATGCGGCGTATACTGCGCAAAATCGCCTGCAACGAGCTGGACAACCTGGGCGATACCTCGACCCTTGCCGACCCCAGCGTGGTACAGGGCCTGATCGACAAACGCCTTAACCAGTAACCGGCGGCCGCTGTTCATGGCCGCCCCGCACCGCAGGTCGCCATGGAAGCCCTTCGTCGCCGTATCGAAACCCAGGTCATGAGCCTCACCGGGCTGGCCCTCGGCCAGCTCGACCTGGAATCGCCCAAGGGCGACCCTGGCCTGTTCGGCCCGCACAGCATCAGCTGGCGGGTGCATGGCGACTTCCCGAGCATGCTGGTCGGCGGCATCAGCGCCCTGATGCTGCAGCTGTTGCATCCGTTGGCCCTGGCCGGCGTGTGGGACCACTCCAATTTCCGCGAAGACCTGCTCGGCCGCCTGCGCCGCACCAGCCAGTTCATTTCCGGCACCACGTTCGGCGCCACGGGCGACGCCGAATGGCTGATCGACAAAGTGCGCACCATTCACCTGCAAGTTACCGGCACCGCGCCGGACGGCCGCCCCTATGCGGCCAGCGACCCGGACCTGCTGACCTGGGTGCATGTGGCGGAGGTCAGCAGTTTCCTCGCCGCTCATCTGCGTTACCGCAACCCGCAGCTGCCGCGCACCGAGCAGGATGCCTATTACAACGAAATCGCCCTGATCGCCGAGCGCCTTGGCGCCCGTGACGTGCCGCGTTCGTGCCAACAGGTGGAAGACTATCTGCAACGCATGCACCCCCAGCTGCACTGCGATGCGCGCAGCCATGAAGTGATACGAATCCTGCTCGATGCCCCTGCCCCCAGCCGCCTGGCACAGCCGGTGGGCAAGCTGATGCTGCACGCCGGTATCGACCTGCTACCGGGCTGGGCACAGGCCATGCTCGGCCTGCAACATGGGCCTTTGCAGCAGCGCCTGATTCGCCTGGGCCTCAGGCGCACAGCGCCAGTACTGCGCTGGGCAATGCGCGACGGCTCGGCGCACCGGGCCAAACGGCGCATGGGCATTGAGTGAGGTCAAATGGTCGCCCCTGCGGAACTGATTTAACGTGCCATACTCCAAGCACTCCTGCTTAGACAGACGAAGCGACACATGTACAAAGGATTGACTCGCGCCACTGGCGCAATCGTGGCCCTGGTAGCCCTCTATAGCCTGCTCGGCTTCCTTATTCTCCCCGGTGTCGCGCTGCGCATCGCCAACCAGCAGTTGGCCCAGTACGCGACCGTGCCGGCCCACCTCGAGCGGATCGAACTCAACCCCTTCAGCCTCGAGCTGACGCTGTGGGGCCTGCAGATCGGCGAGCCGGGCAAAGAGCAAGTCGCGTTCGAGCGGTTGTACGCCAACCTCTCGCTCGACAGCCTGTGGACCAAAGCCCTGCATCTGGAAGCGGTCGAACTCGACAAACCACGCAACGAAGTCCTGTTCGCCAAGGACGGGGCCCTCAACCTGACCGGGTTGTTCAAGCTGCCCGCCAGTGAGGCCAAACCTGACGAGCCGCCCAGCGACCCGTTCCCGTTGCGTATTGGCAGCATCAAGCTGGTCGACGGCTACCTGCACTTCGAGGACCAGCGCCCTAGCGAGCCGATCGAATTCCTCTACGACAACATGAACCTGGAGCTGAAAAACCTCAGCACCCTGCCCAACGACAATGCCGACATGTCCCTGGTGGCCCTCGGCCCCAACGGCGGGCGTATCGACTGGAAAGGCACCCTCAGCCTGGCGCCGATCGCCTCCGAAGGCACGCTGAAGGTCACCGAAGGCAAGATGAAGGCGTTCTGGCCCTATGTCCGTGACGCCGTGCCGCTGGTGCTGGAAGACGGCGTGATCAGCCTCGACACCCACTACAAGCTCAACCTCGCCCAGCAGACCGAGTTGCAACTGGACAACGCCTCCGTGCGCATCGCGCCGTTCGCCATCAAGGCGCCGGATGGCCGCCCGTTGGCACGCCTGGCCAGCCTGGAGGTGAGCGAAACCTCTGTCGATCTGGTCAAGCAACTGGTCACCGTGGGCAAGATCCGCAGCGAAAAACTGGAAACCTGGGCCGCACTGGAAAAGGACGGCCAACTCGACTGGCAGAAGCTGTTCGCCAGCCAACCGGCCAAGGCCACGCCAAAGGAAAAGGCCGAACCTGCCGCCGCCGAGCCTACGCCTGAAGAGAAAGCCGCCAAGGCGCCCAGCAAGCCCTGGCAAGTGCTGCTCAAAGATGTGCAACTGCGCAACTACCTGGTGCACCTGGCGGACCGCAGCCAGAAAGAACCGGTAGCCTTGGACATTGGCCCTCTCAACGCCGACCTGCAAGGTTTCGACAGCCTCAACCAGTCGCCCTTCACCCTCAAGCTCGACACCGGCGTGGGCAAGCAAGGCAAGCTGCAAGCGGCTGGCCAGGTCAACCTGGCGCCAATTTGGGCCAAGCTGGATGTGAGCACCCGTGACATCGACCTGCGCGTGGCCCAAGCCTACATCAGCCCGTTCATCCTGCTGGAGCTGCGCAGCGGCATGCTTTCCAGCGACCTCAAGGTATACCTGAAGAACACCGCGCCGCTGGCGTTCAATGTCACCGGCAAGGCGCAAGTCAGCCAGTTGCACACCCTCGACACCATCAAAAGCCGCGACTTCGTCAAATGGCAGCAAGTGAACGTCGACGGCTTGTCCTACGTGCACGGCGATGCACTGTCGATCGACAAGGTAACCCTGCTGCAGCCCTATGCGCGTTTCATCATCAACGAAGACCGCACCACCAACGTCAATGACCTGCTGATCCCACAACCGGCCGGCGCCCCGGCGAGCAACACGTCAAAGCCGGCCTCGGCCAGCAGCGGCAAGCCACTGGGCATTCACATCGGCCAGATCGACATCAACGACGGCTCGGCCAACTTCGCCGACCTGTCGCTCACCCCCAACTTCGCCACGGCCATCCAGCAGCTCAATGGCCAGATCGGCACCATCGACAACCGCAAGCCGCTGCCGGCCAAGGTGGACGTCAAGGGCAAGGTCGACCGCTACGCACCGGTTACCATCAAGGGCGCTCTCAACCCGTTCAACCCGTTGGCCAGCCTGGACATCGCCACCAGCTTCAAGCGCGTCGAGCTGACCACGTTGACGCCCTACTCCGGTAAATTTGCCGGCTTCCGCATCCGCAAAGGCCGGCTCAACCTCGACCTGCACTACCTGATCACCAACGGCCAGCTCAAGGCCGAGAACAAGGTCGTGGTGGAGCAGCTGCAACTGGGTGAAAAAGTCGACAGCCCGGACGCGGTCGACCTGCCGATCCGCCTGGCGGTGGCACTGCTTAAGGATACCGAGGGCAAGATCTCGATCGAACTGCCGGTCACCGGCGACCTCAACAACCCGCAGTTCAGCGTGATGCCGATTGTTTGGCAAACCCTGCGTAACCTGGTGCTGCGTGCGGCACAGGCACCGTTCAAGTTCATTGGTGGGCTGATTAGCGGCGGGGGCGCGGAAGACCTCGGCAACGTAGCGTTCGCCCCGGGTTCCAGCGAACTCAGCGGCGATGCCCAGTCGTCCCTGGACAAACTGGCATCAGCACTTAAGGAGCGCCCGGAACTGCGTCTGGAAATCGAAGGCACCAGCGCCCAGGCCAGTGATGGCCCGCTGATCGCCCAGCAACGCCTGGAGCGTGAGTACCAGGCCACCTGGTACAAGATCCTGCAGCGCCGTGGCGACAAAGTACCGGCCAATGCCTCGATGCTGGTGGTCGACGACAGCGACAAGCCGGCAATGCTTGAGGGCATCTATCGCACTCGCCTTAAACAGCAGCCGCCTGCCGAATGGGAGCAACTGGGCCGCGACGAGCGCACCGCCAAGCTGCGCGAGGCTGTGATCAAGTCCTGGGCAGAGAGCACCGCACTGCTGCGTACCTTGGGCCAGGAGCGGGCCAGCAGTATCAAGGATTACCTAGTGGACAAGGGCAAGCTGGAAGATGACCGGGTGTATTTCATCGATACCAGCCTGGGGCAGCCTGAAAGCGATGGCCGGGTGGTGACGCCGATGCATCTGGATGCCGAATAATCGCTTAAGGCAGGCCCGGCCTCTTCGCGGGTAAACCCGCTCCCACAGGTACTGCACAGTCCTTGTGGGAGCGGGTTTACCCGCGAAGGGGCCCGATCAGGTGATATCAATTCAGGCACTCACCAACCGCTGCCCCGACACCGCCGGGTGATACAGCGGCTGTACCTTGTTCCCCGCCGGGTCCAGCAAGTGGAAGCTGCGCGCCCCGTCACCATGGTTGAAAGGCCGGTCCAGCAAGGTCACGCCATGGGCCTTGAAGTACTGGTACCACGCCTCCAGCTCCTCCACGCTGTCCACGATGAACCCGTAGTGATCCAGGGTCTGCAACCCATTGGCCGCCCCTGCCCCCCGCCCCAGCGACAGGTTGTCGTTACCGCAGGTGAGGTACACCAGGTCCTCGTTGGCGCGGTTCAGCACTTCCATGCCCAGCACATCGACGTAGAAACGCTCACACTCTTCAAGGTTGGGTACCAGCAAGGCAATGTGGCGCAGGCCATTCAGGCGGCCAGGGCGTGCAGGCAATTCGGACATTGGCGGGGCTCCATTTTTGTATACAATTCAAAACAGAATTTAAAACAAAAGGAGCGCTTTGTGTATAGCTTGTTCATCAAGACCCGAGTGAAGCCCGGCTGCGCCGAAGCTTTCCTGACCGCGATCAAAGTCAATGCCGCAGCTTCCGTCGCCAGCGAACCAGGCTGCCTGGTGTTCGATGTGTCGCAGGACCGGTTCGACCCAGACGTGATCTACCTCTACGAAATCTATCGCGATGATGCGGCGTATGACGCGCACACCCAGACCGCACATTTCCGCGATAGCCGCCCATTGGTCGAGCCCCTGATCGCCGAACAGGAATGCTTCGAAAGCGATGTGATCACGCGCAACCCGATGTACTAGCTGAGATGAAAAAGCCCCGGCTCAGGCCGGGGCTTTGTGCATAAGTGGCCAAATCCGTTTGGCCGACGGGACATTCCTTACTCGGATTTCAGGCCATCAGCCGAAACGGCCTGCACACCTTTGATCTTCTTGGCGATGGCAACAGCCATCTCTTTCTGTGCATCGGTCACCGCCACATCGGACGACAGCGACACGACACCCTTGTTGGTTTCGACTTTGATGTCGCTGCCAGGCACACCTTTCTCGGTCATCAGGTCAGCCTTCACCTTGGTGGTGATCCAGGTGTCGGAGGTAGCTTCCTTGGCTTTGGTCACCTCACCAGCCGCCAGAGTCATCGGCGCCTGGGTAGATTGCTGGGCGAATGCCGCGTTAGCCATGGTCAGGGTCAGAGCGGTGGCAGTAGCGGCAGCAATGGCGAACTTCTTCATGTGGGTCACTCCTGTTTTTCGAAAGGTCTGCGCCGTATGTCCTGGCGTCAGGTATGAGGGTAGTTGCATGTGCTGTGCCAGCTTTACCGCTTCGCTTGAACCTTTATAAATCAATGACTTAGCTAAACGCCATCACTTGAGCGTTCGTGCATTTTGCAATCAGCGTGGGAAACCTGCATGCAAGATGCAAGTCCGCTAAAGGTTCCCGTCGCGCATGAAAAAAGGGCCCCGAAGGGCCCTTTCCGTGTTGCGTGCAACCGTCGCTTAAACGCCCGAGGCCTTGGCCGCAGCTACGTCCTTGATCGACAGCTTGATACGGCCGCGGTTGTCCACGTCCAGTACCAGCACTTCGACTTCCTGGCCTTCTTTGAGGATGTCGGTGACTTTCTCGACGCGAGCATCGCTCAGCATGGAGATGTGCACCAGGCCGTCCTTGCCAGGCAGGATGTTGACGAAGGCGCCGAAGTCGACGATGCGCTCAACCTTGCCGACGTAGATCTTGCCGATCTCGGCCTCTGCGGTGATGCCCAGGATGCGCTGCTTGGCAGCCTCTGCCGCTTCCTTGGTTTCGCCGAAGATCTTGATCGAGCCGTCGTCTTCGATGTCGATCGAGGCCTTGGTCTCTTCGCAGATGGCGCGAATGGTGGCGCCGCCTTTGCCGATAACGTCACGAATCTTGTCGGTATCGATCTTCATCGCGATCATGGTCGGGGCGTTGGCCGACAGTTCGGTACGCGACTGGCCAATGATCTGGTTCATCTGACCGAGGATGTTCAGGCGCGCTTCCAGGGCTTGGCCCAGGGCGATTTCCATGATCTCTTCAGTGATGCCGTTGATCTTGATGTCCATCTGCAGCGCGGTCACGCCCTTGGCGGTACCGGCTACTTTGAAGTCCATGTCGCCCAGGTGGTCTTCGTCACCCAGGATGTCGGTCAGGACCGCGAACTTCTCCCCTTCCTTGACCAGGCCCATGGCGATACCGGCAACCGGTGCCTTCATCGGCACACCAGCGTCCATCAGCGCCAGGGAAGCACCACAGACCGAAGCCATGGAGCTGGAGCCGTTGGATTCGGTGATTTCCGAAACCACGCGAATGGTGTACGGGAACACGTCAGCGGCAGGCAGCATGGCCTGAACCGAACGACGGGCCAGACGGCCGTGGCCGATTTCGCGACGGCCAGCACCGCCCATACGGCCGCACTCACCTACCGAGAACGGCGGGAAGTTGTAGTGCAGCATGAAGGGGTCTTTCTTCTCGCCTTCGAGGGTGTCCAGCAGCTGGGCGTCACGGGCAGTACCCAGGGTCGCAACGACCAGGGCCTGGGTTTCGCCACGGGTGAACAGCGCCGAACCGTGAGTCTTCGGCAGCACGCCGACTTCGATGTTCAGCGGGCGAACGGTCTTGGTGTCGCGACCGTCGATACGTGGCTTGCCGTTTACGATGTTTTCGCGAACGGTGCGGTATTCGATTTCGCCGAAGATTTCTTTCACTTCGGAAGCCGAAGGCTGGCCTTCTTCACCGGAGAACTTGGCGATCGCCTGATCGCACAGCTCGCCCAGACGCGCATAGCGGTCGGCCTTGACGGTGATGGTGTAGCCCTGCGAAACCGCTTCGCCGAACTCGGCGCGGATAGCGTTGAACAGCTCGGTGTTGGCAACTGCAGGTTTCCAGTCCCAGGTCGGCTTGGCAGCTTCGGCGGCCAGCTCTTTGACAGCCTGGATCACAGCCTGGAATTCGTCGTGGGCGAACAGTACAGCGCCCAGCATCTGGTCTTCGGTCAGCTCTTGAGCTTCCGATTCAACCATCAGTACGGCGTCGGCGGTACCGGCAACGACCATGTCCAGGCTCGAGGCAGCCAGTTGCTCGTAGGTCGGGTTCAGCAGGTAGCCGGTGCTTTCGTGGAAAGCAACGCGAGCGGCGCCGATCGGGCCTTCGAACGGGATGCCGGAAATGGCCAGGGCAGCCGAGGTACCGATCATCGCAGCGATGTCCGGGTCGGTCTTCTTGCTGGTGGAAACCACGGTGCAGACAACCTGCACTTCGTTCATGAAGCCTTCCGGGAACAGCGGACGGATCGGACGGTCGATCAGGCGCGAGGTCAGCGTCTCTTTCTCGGAAGGACGGCCTTCACGCTTGAAGAAGCCACCCGGGATCTTGCCGGCGGCGTAGGTCTTTTCCTGGTAGTGAACCGACAGCGGGAAGAAGCCCTTGCCTGGATCAGCCTGTTTGGCGCCTACCACGGTCACCAGCACGGTGACGTCGTTGTCGACGGTAACCAGCACGGCGCCGGTTGCCTGACGGGCGATACGGCCCGTTTCGAGAGTAACGGTCGATTGACCGAACTGGAAAGTCTTGATTACCGGGTTCACGGTTTCCTACCTTTTTCAGTGGCTCTTGGGGGAACTGGTTTCTTGCGAATTCTTGGGCAGAACAGGGAATCGGCCCCATTGACCGTCCAGATACAACACGAGGTTGGGAGCCTGGCTGAAGAGCGGAAAACCGCTCAACTTCACCAGGCTGCCAACCTCGGAGATACGCATGACATGCTCATAGACAACGCTGCCAGGCAGCGTTGCCAATGCATGAGACACGCCATGCACACCACTGACCAGGCCGCTATTAGCGACGCAGGCCCAGGCGACCGATCAGGGCGCTGTAACGAGTGGTGTCTTTGCCCTTCAGGTAGTCCAGCAGCTTACGACGCTGGTTTACCATACGGATCAGGCCACGACGCGAGTGGTGGTCTTTACCGTTGGCCTTGAAGTGGCCTTGCAGCTTGTTGATGTTCGCGGTCAGCAGAGCAACCTGAACTTCTGGGCTACCAGTGTCGCCAGCGGCTTGCTGGAAGTCAGTAACGATTTGAGCTTTTTCTTCAACGCTGAGGGCCATTTGGCTTCTCCTGATAACGGATCCCGCATGCGGGGTCCAATAGGCCAGGGACAAATCCCTGTATTAATAAAAAAGGTGTGACCGTGCCTACTGACAGCCACCCTTGATTCCGTGAGACCCGGCAACAGCCTGGCCCCGCGGTTTCGGTCATTCCGACCGAATCAGCCGACGCGGCGCAATGCGCCCGTCTTCGCTCACTTCACCGATACCGATGAAGCGCGCATTATGATCCTGTACCCGGACCATGCCAAATTGTGGCGCGTCCGGCGCGCGTACCGCCTGCCCATGCAGCCAGTAGAACGCACTGTGTTCCGACAGGCTGACCATCGGCCAGTCCTGCAGCCCGCTGTCAGATGGCATCAGGAAGCGGTCGAGCGCTTCGTTGCCACCGTCGGCATGGGCCTGTTCGAGTTCCTCGAGGGTAACCGTCTGTGCCAGCGCGAAGGGCCCGGCCTGGGTCCTGCGCAGCTCGGCGACATAAGCGCCGCAGCCTAGGGCTTCACCGATATCCTCCACCAGGGTGCGGATATAGGTGCCTTTGCTGCATCCTACGCTCAACCGTGCACGGGTGCCTTCGCACTCGAGCAACTCCAAGCGGTTAATAGTAACAGAACGCGCCTCGCGCTCCACTACCTCTCCTGCACGCGCCAGTTTGTACAGCGGCTGGCCATCACGCTTGAGCGCCGAGTACATGGGCGGTATCTGGCTGATGGGGCCACGAAAACGTGGCAGCAGCGCCTCGATATCGGCGCGACCAACGGTCACGTCGCGGGTCTGCAGTACCTCGCCCTCGGCATCGCCGGTGTTGGTAGTCTGCCCCATCTGCATGACGGTTTCGTAGCCCTTGTCGGAATCGAGCAAGTACTGCGAAAACTTGGTCGCCTCGCCGAAGCACAGCGGCAGCACGCCGGTTGCCAACGGATCGAGGCTACCGGTGTGGCCGGCCTTTTCCGCATTGAGCAGCCAGCGCACCTTTTGCAGGGCGGCGTTGGACGTGAAGCCCAGCGGCTTGTCGAGCAGGATGATGCCGCTGACATTGCGGCGGATACGTTTGACCTGGGCCACCACTTACTCCTTGGTGCCCGACTCGTCGGCATCCTTGTGCAGGCGGTCTTCGGCCACTGCACGCTCGATCAGCGCCGACAGGTGCACACCACGGCTGACACTTTCATCGAAGTGGAAGTGCAGCTGCGGCACGCTGCGCAGTTGCATCGAACGCCCCAGGTGCAGACGCAGGAAGCTGGCAGCACTGTTCAATGCCTTGAGCGACTGCTGCACGGCGTCCGGGGTTTCCTCGCCCATGACGGTGATGAACACCTTGGCATGGCCCAGGTCACGGCTGACGTCCACGGCGGTGATGGTCACCAGACCGACGCGTGGGTCCTTGACTTCGCGACGGATCAGTTCGGCCAGCTCGCGCTGCATCTGATCGCCAATACGTTGGGTACGGCTATATTCTTTGGCCATTCTTGCTACCTGTAACTTAAAGCGGCAAACGCCCGGACAGACGAATGCCTGACCGGGCGCTACCTGAAGAGGTACCGCAAGCCGCCCTGTAGCGGGCGCTTGCGGCTCGCTCGCCCTTAAAGGGTACGAGCCACCTGGACTTTCTCGAAGACTTCGATCTTGTCGCCGACCTTGACGTCGTTGTAGCTCTTGACGCCAATACCGCACTCCATGCCCGAACGCACTTCGGAGGCGTCGTCCTTGAAGCGACGCAGCGATTCCAGCTCGCCTTCGAAGATCACAACGTCGTCGCGCAATACGCGGATCGGACGGTTGCGGTAAACGGTACCCTCGATGACCATACAGCCAGCGATGGCGCCGAACTTCGGCGAACGGAACACGTCACGCACTTCGGCGACACCCAGGATGTTCTCGCGAACATCGCTGCCGAGCATGCCGGTCAGGGCCTTCTTGACGTCTTCGATGATGTCGTAGATCACGTTGTAGTAACGCATATCCAGACCTTCTTGCTCGACGATCTTGCGCGCACCGGCATCGGCACGCACGTTGAAGCCGAACAGTACTGCGTTCGAAGCCAGCGCCAGGTTGGCGTCGCTTTCGGTGATACCACCGACGCCACCACCAATCACACGCACCTGCACTTCGTCGTTGCCCAGGCCGCCAAGCGAGCCCTGCAGTGCTTCCAGAGAACCACGCACATCGGTCTTGAGAACGATGTTGAGGGTTTTCTTCTCTTCCTGACCCATGGTCTCGAAGATGTTTTCCAGCTTGCCGGCGTGAGCACGGGCCAGCTTGACCTCGCGGTACTTGCCTTGACGGAACAGGGCAACTTCACGGGCTTTCTTCTCGTCGGCAACCACGGACAGCTCGTCACCGGCTTCCGGGGTACCGTCCAGGCCGAGGATTTCGACCGGGATCGACGGGCCGGCTTCCTTCACAGGCTTGCCGTTCTCGTCGAGCATGGCACGCACGCGGCCATAGTTGGAACCGCACAGAACCATGTCGCCCTGACGCAGGGTACCGTCCTGAACCAGGATGGTCGCCACTGGGCCACGGCCCTTGTCCAGGCGCGATTCGACGACCACGCCACGACCTGGAGCGGTCGGGGTTGCAGTCAGTTCGAGGATCTCGGCCTGCAGCAGGACAGCTTCGAGCAGTTCGTCGACGCCGGTACCCATCTTCGCCGAAACCTTGACGAACGGAGTGTCACCACCCCAGTCCTCGGAGGTTACGCCTTCGACGGACAGTTCGTTGCGGATGCGATCGAGGTCAGCACCTGGCTTGTCGATCTTGTTCACCGCGACCACCAGCGGAACGCCAGCTGCCTTGGCATGCTGAACGGCTTCGCGGGTTTGAGGCATCACGCCGTCGTCCGCTGCCACCACCAGGATGACGATGTCGGTCGCCTTGGCACCGCGTGCACGCATCTGGGTGAAAGCTGCGTGGCCCGGGGTGTCGAGGAAGGTGACCATACCGCGGTCGGTTTCCACGTGGTAGGCACCGATGTGCTGGGTGATACCACCGGCTTCGCCAGCGGCAACCTTGGCACGACGGATGTAGTCGAGCAGCGAGGTCTTACCATGGTCAACGTGACCCATGACAGTAACCACCGGTGCACGCGACTCGGTCTGGCCTTCGAATTTCAGCGATTCGGCCAGGGAGTCTTCCAGCGCGGTGTCGCTGACCAGGGTGACCTTGTGGCCCAGCTCTTCTGCGATCAGCTGAGCGGTTTCCTGGTCGAGCACCTGGTTGATGGTGACCGGAGTACCCATCTTGAACATGAACTTGACCACTTCAGCGCCCTTGACGGACATCTGGTTGGCCAGCTCGGAGACCGTGATGGTCTCGCCGATGGTCACGTCACGGATGACGGGGCCAGTCGGGTTCTGGAAGCCGTGCTGATTACGCTTTTTCAGCTTGCCCTTGCCGCCACGACCACGACGAGCGCCATCGCTCTCTTCGTCGGTAGTGCGCGGAGCAGCACGCGGAGTCGGCGCCTTTTCCTTCTCCTTGACCTTGACCTTGATCGACACACGAGGCGCCTCGCCACGACGACGGTCGTCATCGCGAGTACGGCTTTCGTTGCGACGGGTCTCGTCCTTCTTGCGCTCGGCAGCACGGGCTGCAGCGTCTTCGGAGGCCGGAGCGTCGGCGACTACCGGGGCCGGGGCAGCGGCAGGAGCCGGCTCTGGCTTGGCGGCAGGCGCAGGGGCGGCTACAGCGGAGTCGGCCGCCTGACGACGGGCTTGCTCTTCGTTGCGCTGGCGAACTTCGGCCTCGACCTTGTCGCGAGCGGCATTTTCAGCCGCGCGGCGCTCATCCAGCTCACGCTTCTGCTCAGCCTGGATTTCTTCCGGGCTGCGCTGCACGAAAACTTTCTTCTTGCGTACTTCTACGCTGATGCTCTTGCTACCGGCGACACGCAGGGTGCTGGTGGTTTTGCGCTGCAAGGTAATCTTGCGCGGCTCTTCCGCCTTGCTCTTGTGGCTGCTTTTCAAATGAGTCAGCAGGGTCTGCTTCTCATTGTCGGTCACTACCTGACCGGCGTCGGTGTGCGGCAGACCTGCCTCACGCATCTGCTGCAGCAGGCGCTCTACCGGTGCCTCGACCTCTTGGGCCAGTTCTTTCACCGTGACTTGCGTCATGCACTTCTCTCCTCAGGCCGCGCCTAATTACTCGAACCAGTGGGCTCGGGCGGCCATGATCAACTTGCCGGCACGCTCTTCGTCGATGCCGTCGATGTCGAGCAGATCGTCGATCGACTGCTCGGCCAGGTCTTCGCGGTTAACCACGCCGCGCACCGCCAGTTCAGCCGCCAGGTCCTTGTCCATGCCCTCGAGGGAGAGCAGGTCTTCGGCCGGGTGGGCGTCTGCCAGTTTTTCTTCGGTAGCGATGGCCTTGGTCAACAAACGGTCCTTGGCTCGAGCGCGGAGCTCATTGACGATATCTTCGTCAAAGCCATCGATGTTGAGCATTTCTTCCAACGGTACGTAGGCAATTTCTTCGAGGCTGGTGAAGCCTTCGTCGACCAGCACTTGGGCCAGCTCCTCGTCGACTTCCAGTTCATCGATGAAATTGCGCAGGATGTCACCGGTTTCGGCCTGTTGCTTGGCCTGGATGTCCTTCTCGGTCATCACGTTCAGGGTCCAGCCGGTCAACTGACTGGCCAGGCGAACGTTCTGACCGCCACGGCCAATGGCCTGGGCCAGGTTGTCCTCGGCGACGGCGATGTCCATGGCATGGGCATCTTCATCAACGATGATCGCCGCGACTTCGGCCGGCGACATGGCGTTGATGACGAACTGCGCCGGGTTATCGTCCCACAGGACGATATCCACACGCTCACCACCCAGCTCCCCGGATACGGCCTGGACGCGCGAACCACGCATGCCGATGCAGGCACCTTGCGGGTCGATACGCTTGTCCTTGGAGCGGACGGCGATCTTGGCTCGCGAACCCGGATCACGGGAAGCAGCCATGACTTCGATGAGGCCCTCGGCGATTTCCGGCACTTCAATGCGGAAAAGCTCGATCAGCATCTGCGGCGCGGTGCGCGACAGAATCAGCTGTGGGCCACGGTTTTCAGTGCGAATTTCCTTGAGCAGCGCACGCAGGCGCACGCCAACACGGAAGGTTTCGCGCGGAATGATGTCTTCGCGAGCCAGCAAGGCCTCGGCATTGTTGCCCAGGTCAACGATGACGTTGTCGCGGGTAACCTTTTTAACGGTACCGGAGATGATCTCGCCCACGCGTTCGCGGTAGGCATCAACCACCTGGGCGCGCTCGGCCTCACGGACCTTCTGCACGATGACCTGCTTGGCGGTCTGGGCGGCGATACGACCGAACTCGATGGACTCGATCTTCTCCTCGATCACGTCACCGACCTTGGCTTCAGGGTGGGTGTCCTTGATCTTGTCCAGCCAGGTCTCGATTGCCGGATCATCAAGATCGGCTTCGTCGACCACGGTCCAACGACGGAAAGTCTCGTAGCTACCGGTGTGGCGATTGATTTCCACACGCAGGTCGACTTCGTCTTCAAAACGTTTTTTGGTTGCAGTGGCCAGGGCCACTTCCAGCGCTTCGAAAATGACGCCGGGCGGTACACCTTTTTCGTTGGATACCGATTCAACAACCAGCAGTACTTCTTTGCTCATCGTACGCCTCGCCTTGCGCAAGCCATTGGGCCCGGATAGTCCGCCGGGCCCGGCACGTCTCAGTCAAAACTGGGAATAATATTGGCCTTGTCGATCGAGTCGATCGGTAACAGGAACTCTTGGTTGTCCACCTGGACCACCACATCCTGCTCCTCCACACCACGGAGAAGGCCCTGGAAGTTACGACGACCCTCGAAGGGTGAGCGCAGCTTGATCTTCACTTGTTCGCCGGCATGCGAGGCAAACTGTTCCAGAGTGAACAGTGGGCGATCCATGCCTGGAGAAGACACCTCGAGGGTGTACTCACTGCTGATTGGATCTTCCACATCGAGGATTGCGCTGGCCTGACGACTGACCGCTTCGCAGTCCTCCACCAGAATGCCGCCTTCCTTGTCGATGTAGATGCGCAGTACCGAATGCTTACCCTGGGAAACATATTCGATCCCCCAGCACTGATAGCCCAGACCCTCGACAACCGGGGCCAACAAGGCCTGCAACTGTTCTAGCTTGCTCGACACCTGAACCCCCTCGTGCATGCTGTGCAAATAAAAAATGGGCGAAGCGCCCATCCCTGAAAGCGCCGTTGGACAACGACGCCGAAAACTGTTCGGTTAGCAAAAAGCCCCTGAAAAGGGGCTCCGCTGAAGCTGGTTGCGGGGGCTGGATTTGAACCAACGACCTTCGGGTTATGAGCCCGACGAGCTACCAAGCTGCTCCACCCCGCGACAAAGCTGGGGCAAAAGTATAAGACCGAACCCTACTGAGGGTCAAATCCAAACATTCACCTACAAGAAAGCCCGCTAAAGCGGGCTCTCAAGCTTTAATTGGTACCGAGAAGGGGACTCGAACCCCTACACCCTATGGGCACAACCACCTCAAGGTTGCGTGTCTACCAATTCCACCACCTCGGCAATACTACTACTTGAAACCCGTTACTTCTGCTCTTCTGCCGGAGGAGGTACATCACCCGTGTTATTGGTGGTTTCGCTCTTCTGCTGTTGGAGCACCGGTACATCATCATTAACTGCCGGTTTTTGCGGCTCTTTCACTTCTAGCACTGCTGGATCTGGAAGACCTGCTTGGCTAAGCTGGTGAGCTTGTTGCTTCGCGAAGTATCCTAACCCAAGTGCTGTCAAAAAGAAAGTGGCAGCGAGTATAGCAGTTAATTTACTTAGGAACGTTGCAGAGCCTTGGCTCCCGAACACGGTGTTTGAGGCACCCGCGCCGAAAGATGCACCTGCTTCAGCACCTTTACCCTGTTGCAACAGAACCAGCACTACAAGCGACAGCGCTGCCAACAGATGAAAAACAACGATGACTGTTTCCAGCATTTGTTCAGTTTCCTGCGGCGCGACAAATTGCACCGAATTCGTCTGCGTTCAGGGAAGCCCCACCAATGAGACCCCCATCGATATCCGGCATGCCGAACAGTTCGGCCGCATTGGCCGCCTTCACGCTGCCGCCGTAGAGCAACTGCACCTTCGCAGCTACTTCAGCATCTTCTGCCGCCAGCTGGCCGCGGATGGCGGCGTGCACATCCTGGGCCTGCTGTGGCGTGGCCGTAAGGCCAGTGCCGATGGCCCATACAGGCTCATAGGCGATTACTGCATTGGCAAAAGCCTTAACACCGAATGCTTCGATGATACTGCTTAGTTGACGCCCGACAACTTCAAGCGTTTTGCCAGCCTCGCGCTCTTCAAGGGTTTCCCCGATGCAAAGCACTGGCTTCAAACCTTTGGCCTGGGCCGCTGCAAACTTGCGATTGAGCACTTCGTCGGTTTCACCAATGACTTGGCGACGCTCCGAGTGACCAATCAACACCAACTTGCAACCTGCTTCAACCAGCTGCTCCGGAGCAACTTCCCCGGTCAGCGCACCCTGTTCGGGTTGTACAGCAGAATTCTGTGCGCCGACAGTAATTTCTTTACCCGCCAAGCCATCGATCACTTGATTGATGAACAGGGCTGGTGGAAATACCGCGACTTCCACTCCGCTCGGCAAGGCGAGATTGCTCAAGCCTTCGGTCAGCTCAGCGACGCTAGCGCGGGTACCGTGCATCTTCCAGTTACCAGCTACCATAGGGCGACGCATGCTTTACCTCGTCGGTCAAAGTGGGCGCAGATCTTACCCAACCAGATCTGCGCTGGCAAGCGCCATCAGACACAAACTTCGCCAACCAGTTTGGCCAGTGCTTCAGCATGGCCACGCACCTGGGTTTCGTCTTCGCCTTCGACCATGACCCGCACCAGCGGCTCGGTACCAGACTTGCGCAACAGCACACGACCGCGACCGGCCAACGCTTCAGTGACCTTGGCACTGGCATCCTTGACGGCCGGGTGCTCCAGCGGGTCGACCTTGCTGGCGCCGAAGCGCACGTTGATCAACACCTGCGGGCACTTGCGCAGCGCCTGACGGGCCTGCGCCAAGGTTTCGCCACGGCGCTTGAGCGCCATCAGCACCTGCAAAGCGGCAATGATCGCGTCACCGGTGGTGGTGTGGTTGCAGCACACGACATGGCCGGAGTTTTCGCCACCAACCAGCCACTCGCGCTCCAGCAGCTCAGCCATGACATAACGGTCGCCGACCTTGGCCCGCACGAACGGGATATCCAGGTCTTTCAGTGCAAGCTCCAGGCCCAGGTTGCTCATCAGCGTGCCGACTACCCCACCTTGCAGCTTGCCACGATCGTGCAAGTCGCGAGCAATGATGAACAGCAGTTCGTCACCGTCGACGATGGCGCCGGTGTGGTCGACCATCAGCACCCGATCACCGTCGCCATCGAAGGCAATGCCAAGGTCGGCATGGCCCACCAGCACGGCAGCCTGCAGCGATTCGATGTGGGTCGAGCCGCAGCCTTCGTTGATGTTCAGGCCGTCTGGTTGCGCATGCAGCACGGTCACATCGGCACCCAACTCGCGGAACACGCTTGGCGCGACCTTGTAGGTGGCGCCGTGGGCGCAATCGACCACCAGTTTGAGGCCATCGAAGCTGGTGCTGCTCGGCACGCTGCTCTTGCAGAATTCGATGTAGCGGCCCGCCGCGTCGTTGATGCGCGACACCTTGCCCAGCTTGCTCGAATCGACAACCGTCATCGGCTGGTCGAGCAGTTCCTCGATCATCAGCTCGACTTCGTCAGGCAGCTTGGTGCCCTGACCGGAGAAGAACTTGATGCCGTTGTCTTCGTGCGGGTTGTGCGAGGCACTGATGACAATGCCCGCCTGGGCATGGAATGTGCGCGTCAGGTAGGCGATGGCTGGTGTAGGCATTGGCCCCAGCAGCATGACATCGGCACCCGCGGCGGCCAGGCCGGCTTCGAGCGCGGACTCGAACATGTAACCAGAGATACGCGTGTCCTTGCCCACCAGCACCCGGCAATGGCCCTGCTTGCGGAACGCCATGCCAGCCGCCCAGCCAAGCTTCAGCATGAAGTCAGGCGTGATCGGGTATTCGCCGACGCGGCCACGAATGCCGTCGGTACCAAAGTATTTTCTGCTCATAGGGACTCCAATGTTCTTATTCGGCGTTTTGCACCGCAGCGATCATGCGCACTACATCGACAGTTTCGGCCACATCATGGACACGAAGTATGCTCGCCCCCTTGGTCATGGCCAACGCCGCCAGCGCAAGGCTGCCGTACAAGCGCTCGCCGACCGGACGTTCCAGCGTCAGGCCGATCATGCTCTTTCGTGAAACACCCACCAGCAGTGGGCGCCCAAGGCGATAGAGCGCTTCCATGTGCTTGAACAGGCTCAGGTTGTGCGCCAGTGTCTTGGCGAAACCAAAGCCCGGATCAAGAATGATTCTGTTTGAATCGATGCCCGCCGCCGAACAGGCGGCCATCCGCTGCTCAAGATAACGCGCAACGTCGGCGGTCACATCTTCGTAATGCGGGTCATCCTGCATGTTACCCGGCTCGCCACGCATGTGCATGAGGCACACCGGCAGGCCAGTATCGGCCGCGGCGTCCAGAGCGCCATCGCGCTCCAGGGCGCGCACGTCATTGATCAGCCCGGCGCCTAGACGCGCGGACTCGCGGATGACGGCAGGCGTCGAGGTATCGACCGAGATGACCACGTCAAGGCGACTATTGATCGCCTCAACCATTGGCGCCACCCGCTCCAGCTCTTCGGTCACCGATACTGCGCGTGCGCCCGGCCGCGTGGACTCGCCGCCGATGTCGATCAGCGTAGCGCCGGCGGCAACCATTGCCTCGGCATGGCGCAGGGCCTCGTCACGCTGACTGAAGCGCCCGCCATCGGAGAAGGAATCGGGGGTGATATTGAGAATACCCATGACATGGGTACGTGACAAATCAAGAACCCGGTTGCCGCAAGGCAACCGGGTCGGGTACTGCACTGAGCTCATAGATGCCCTTAGTGTTGAGCTGCTGGGCCGCCGATTGGCGATTCCGGACGATCATTCTGGGCCGCAGGCGTACCCGAGTCCTTGTCATCGTCCCAGTCACGCGGCTCGCGTGGCGTACGCCCAGCCATGATGTCGTCGATCTGATCGGCATCGATGGTTTCGTACTTCATCAACGCTTCGGTCATCGCTTCAAGCTTGTCTCGATTCTCGATCAGCAGCTGCTTGGCAGTGGCGTAGCACTGATCGATGATGCTGCGCACTTCGGAGTCGATCAGCTTGGCAGTCTCGCCGGACACACTGGCGTGCTGGCTGCCGGCGCTACGACCGAGGAATACCTCACCCTCTTCTTCTGCGTACATCAGCGGGCCGAGTTTTTCCGACAAGCCCCACTTGGTCACCATGTTTCGGGCGATCTGGCTGGCACGCATGATGTCGTTGGACGCACCGGTAGTCACGCCATCGAAGCCCAGGGTCATTTCTTCGGCGATACGACCACCGTACAGCGAACAGATCTGGCTGATGAGCGCGCGCTTGGACAGGCTGTAACGGTCTTCTTCCGGCAGGAACATGGTCACGCCCAAGGCACGACCGCGCGGAATGATCGAAACCTTGTAGACCGGGTCGTGCTCTGGCACCAGGCGACCAACGATGGCATGGCCAGCCTCGTGGTAGGCAGTGTTACGTTTTTCTTTCTCGGACATGACCATGGTCTTGCGCTCGGCGCCCATCATGATCTTGTCCTTGGCCAGTTCGAACTCTTTCATTTCGACCAGGCGCTTGTTGGAGCGTGCGGCAAACAGCGAAGCCTCGTTGACCAGGTTGGCCAGGTCGGCACCGGAGAAGCCTGGGGTACCACGGGCAATGACCGCCGGGTTGACGTTCTCGCCAACCGGTACTTTGCGCATGTGCACCTTGAGGATCTGTTCGCGACCACGGATATCCGGCAGGCCGACCACCACCTGGCGGTCGAAGCGACCCGGACGCAGCAGCGCAGGGTCGAGTACGTCCGGACGGTTGGTAGCAGCGATAACGATGATGCCATCGTTCATCTCGAAGCCGTCCATCTCCACCAGCAACTGGTTGAGGGTTTGCTCACGCTCGTCGTGACCGCCGCCCATGCCGGCGCCACGGTGGCGACCAACGGCGTCGATCTCGTCGATGAAGATGATGCACGGGGCGTGCTTCTTGGCCTGCTCGAACATGTCGCGCACACGGCTGGCACCGACACCGACGAACATCTCCACGAAGTCCGAACCGGAAATGGTGAAGAACGGCACTTTCGCTTCGCCAGCAATGGCCTTGGCCAGCAAGGTCTTACCGGTACCGGGCGGGCCAACCATCAGCACACCACGTGGAATGCGGCCACCCAGGCGCTGGAACTTGCCTGGATCGCGCAGGAACTCGACCAGCTCGCCAACCTCTTCCTTGGCTTCGTCGCAGCCGGCAACGTCGGCCAGCGTGGTCTTGACCTGGTCTTCGGACAGCAGGCGCGCCTTGCTCTTGCCAAAGCTCATCGGCCCGCCCTTTCCGCCTGCGCCGCCTTGCATCTGGCGCATGAAGAACATGAACACGGCAATGATCACCAGGATCGGGAAGCTCGCCACCAACAGCTGCGTCCAGATGCTCTGCTGCTCAGGCTGCTTGCCTTCGACAACCACATGGTTGTCGACCAGGTCGCCGATCAGGCCATTGTCGGTAATGGCCGGACGCACGGTCTTGAAGCTGTCGCCGTCGGCGCGCTTGCCGGTAATGATGTAGCCGTCTACGGTCACACGCTCGACCTTGCCATCCTTGACCTGCTGGATGAAGTCGGAGTAGTTGAGGGTCTGCGGCTCGTTAGGGCTGGAGAAGTTGTTCATCACTGTCACCAGGACAGCTGCGATGATCAACCACAGGATCAGATTCTTTGCCATGTCGTTCAATTCGCTACCCTCTGAGGCCGGCGCACGACGCAGCCGTGCCTCGCATGATATTCATCGCCCTAACTTACTACATTACCTACGCAGCCGCAGGCACCGTCTGTAACCCTTTGTGAAAGCTAGACTACACGAAGTTCGGACGATCCTGACGCAGTGGCCGATTGGAATTAACTATCGGCCACCCCGCTTCACACCTTTCATGCCCCTTTGAAGCCTCTGCCCAACAGGTATTGCTCACGGGAGCGATCCCGCGACGAAGATGGCTTGCGCATTTGCACTTTGTCGAACTTGCTGCGCACGTCCTTCAGGTACACGTCAAAACCTTCGCCCTGGAAAATCTTGATCAGGAAGTCGCCGCCGGGCTTGAGTACGCGGGTCGCCAGATCGAGGGCCAGCTCACAGAGGAACATGGCACGCGGTATGTCCACCGCGGGCGTACCACTCATATTGGGGGCCATGTCGGAAATCACAAGGTCTACGTGCGAATCGCCGACCGCCTCGAGAATGCGCTGCAGCACTTCATCGTGGGTGAAGTCACCCTGAATGAAGGTCACATCAGCGATCGAGTCCATTTCCAGAATGTCGGAAGCGATCAGGCGACCCTGGCCACCAATCAGACGACTGGTCACCTGGGACCAGCCACCAGGCGCGGCGCCGAGGTCGATCACACTCATGCCAGGGCGGATCAGACGGTCCTTCTCCTGGATCTCCAGCAGTTTGTAGCTCGCACGCGAGCGGTAGCCATCCTTCTGCGCCTGCTTCACAAAAGGGTCGTTAAAATGCTCTCGCAGCCAGTTGGCGCTGCTTTTGGAACGTTGTACCACGGGGCACCTCGATGATATGCGTCGTGATTGACTGGGCGGAGCCGGTGGCCCTCGGGTAAAATGCCGGTCAATTTTACAGAATCAGACGGAAAGGGTCAGATTATGCCGCTCAATAACGAGCAGAAGAAGCAATACAAGTCCATTGGTCATGACCTGAAGCCGGTCCTGATCGTTGCTGGCAACGGTTTGAATGAAGGCGTCATCGCCGAATTGGAGCGCGCGCTGGTCGACCATGAGCTGATCAAGGTCGAAATTCGCTCGGAAGACCGCGAAGAACGTGCCGAAACCATTGCAGAACTGTGCAAGGCCGGCCGTGCCGAGCTGGTGCAGACCATCGGCAAGAAAGCCCTGATCTACCGCAAGAACCCACAGCCGAACAAGCAGCTGTCCAACATCCACCGTTACAAGTAACGGTAGCTCCGATCAGTGGCGCGGTGAACGCGCCCTGACCGGGACCGGTTGGGCCACCAGCACGATGCCGGAAAAACCCAGTACCAGGAAACAGAACATCTGCCAGCGCTCGCCTACGGAAATACCGTAGCGCAAGGTGTAATACCCCACGCACGCACCGAAACCGAGCAACAACATCTGGCCACGAAACTGCCGCCACCAGGCCGCCAGGCCGTCCACCCTCGCCAGCACCGCAAGCTGGGTCAACAAACCAAGCAACGCCACGCCGATCAACCAGCGGTCGATCTGCCCGGCGATATCCTGCACCAGCAGCGGCGCCAGGCCACTGACCTTGAGCGCAGGCACCAGCCCCACATGGAACACCCACAGGCCACCGACCCAGAACACCTGGGCCAATTGCCAGAGGATCCCCTCGAGGGATGGCGCCCGCAGGCGCCGGTCAGATGTGCTTGACTTCGACAATCTCGTACTCGACCGTGCCGCTAGGCGTCTTGACGACGACAGTATCACCTTCTTCCTTGCCGATGATGGCACGGGCAATCGGCGCACCGCTTGAGAGCTTGCCCTGTTTCACGTCGGCTTCATCCTCGCCGACGATCTGATAGGTCACCTCTTCATCGGTTTCGGTGTTGGCCAGTACCACGGTGGTACCGAAAATCACCTTGCCGGTGTGAGGGATCGTGGTCACGTCGATCACGACCGAATTCTGCAGACGGCCTTCGATATCGCGGATACGCGCCTCGACCATGCCCTGCTCTTCACGGGCAGCATGGTATTCGGCGTTTTCCTTGAGGTCACCCAGCTCACGTGCTTCACCGATCGCCTGGCTCAGGCGTGGGCGCTCGGTCTTGCTCAGGAACAGGTGCTCCTCTTCCAGGGCGCGAGCGCCCTGGACGGTCATCGGGTACTTGGTAATGCTCATGCTTTCAGTCCTGCATGCAGATCTTGCAAGCGACGAACGGTCTTTTCCGGACCAAACTTCAGCGCTTCGCAGATGGCTTCACCGGCCGCAATGGTCGTGGTGCAGTAAATCTTGTGCTGCAGCGCATTGCGACGAATCGAGTAGGAATCGGCGATCGACTGGCGGCCTTCGGTGGTGTTGATGATCAGCGACACTTCGTCGTTCTTGATCATGTCGACCACGTGCGGGCGACCTTCGGTCACCTTGTTCACACGGCGTACTTTCAGGCCAGCCGCCTCGATAACCTTGGCGGTGCCAGCAGTTGCAACCACTTCGAAGCCCAGGGCGATCAGGTCGCGAGCAACGCCTGCCACTTGTGGCTTGTCGTCGTCACGCACGCTGATGAACGCGGTACCGCCGGTCGGCAGCACTTCGCTCGCACCCATCTGAGCCTTGGCGAAGGCTTCACCGAAGCTGTCACCGACACCCATGACTTCACCGGTCGATTTCATCTCAGGGCCGAGGATCGGGTCAACCCCTGGGAACTTGGCGAACGGGAAGACGGCTTCCTTGACGCTGTAGAAGTTCGGGATGATTTCCTGGGTGAAGCCCAGCTCTTTCAGGGTTTTGCCAGCCATGACGCGGGCGGCGATCATGGCCAGGGAAGTGCCGATGCACTTGGACACGAACGGCACGGTACGCGAGGCACGCGGGTTGACTTCGATCACGTAGATCTTGTCGCCCTGCAGGGCCAGCTGCACGTTCATCAGGCCGACCACGCCCAGCTCCAGGGCCATTTTCTTGACCTGTACGCGGACTTCGTCCTGCACTTCCTTGCTCAGCGAGTAAGGAGGCAGCGAGCACGCCGAGTCACCGGAGTGAACGCCGGCCTGTTCGATGTGCTGCATGATCGCGCCGATGACCACGTCGGTGCCGTCGCACACCGCATCCACGTCCATCTCGATGGCGCAGTTGAGGAAGTGGTCGAGCAGTACCGGGCTGTCGTTCGACACCTGAACCGCTTCACGCAGGTAGCGCTTCAGCTCGTCCAGCTCGTAGACGATTTCCATGGCGCGGCCGCCCAGTACGTAGGATGGGCGCACAACCAGCGGGTAACCGATGCCGCCCGCAGCGCGGATGGCTTCTTCTTCACTGCGCACGGTGGCGTTTGGCGGCTGCAGCAGGCTCAGGCGCTGAACCATCTGCTGGAAGCGCTCACGGTCTTCGGCGCGGTCGATGGCGTCAGGACTGGTACCGATGATCGGTACGCCAGCTTCTTCCAGAGCGCGGGCCAGTTTCAGCGGGGTCTGGCCGCCGTAGTGAACGATCACGCCTTTCGGCTTCTCGACGCGGCAGACTTCCAGCACGTCTTCCAGGGTCAGCGGCTCGAAGTACAGACGGTCGGAAGTGTCGTAGTCGGTAGAGACAGTTTCCGGGTTGCAGTTGACCATGATGGTCTCGTAACCGTCTTCACGCAGCGCCAGGGCAGCGTGTACGCAGCAGTAGTCGAACTCGATACCCTGGCCGATACGGTTAGGGCCGCCACCCAGGATCATGATCTTGTCGCGGGTCGACGGGTTGGCCTCGCACTCTTCCTCATAGGTGGAGTACAGGTAGGCGGTGTCGGTGGCGAACTCGGCGGCGCAGGTGTCGACGCGCTTGTACACCGGGAACACTTCCAGCTTGTGGCGGTGACGGCGCAGGTTCTTGTCGGTGATGCCCAGCAACACAGCCAGACGCTGATCCGAGAAGCCCTTGCGCTTGAGGCGCAGCATGTAGTCCTTGTCGATCGCCGACAGGGCCAGGGTCTTGACCTTCTCTTCTTCCTTGATCAGATCTTCCATCTGCACCAGGAACCACATGTCGATACCGGTCAGGGCGAAGATTTCTTCACAGGTCATGCCCGAACGCATGGCGTCAGCCACGTACCAGATACGCTCGGCACCCGGCACGGTCAGCTCGCGCTTGAGGATGCTGGCAGCTTCCGGGCTGGCCAGGTCGACTTTAGGGTCGAGGCCGCAAGCACCGACTTCCAGGCCGCGCAGGGCTTTCTGCAGGGATTCCTGGAAGGTACGGCCGATGGCCATGACTTCACCCACGGATTTCATTTGGGTGGTCAGGCGGGCGTCGGCTTTCGGGAATTTCTCGAAGGCGAAGCGTGGCAGCTTGGTGACGACGTAGTCGATCGACGGCTCGAAGGAAGCCGGGGTGCGGCCGCCAGTGATGTCGTTCTGCAGCTCGTCGAGGGTGTAGCCAATGGCCAGCTTGGCGGCGATCTTGGCGATCGGGAAGCCGGTAGCCTTGGAAGCCAGGGCGGACGAACGCGAAACGCGCGGGTTCATCTCGATCACGACCATACGGCCAGTGTTCGGGCAAATGCCGAACTGCACGTTGGAACCGCCGGTTTCCACACCGATTTCACGCAGCACCGCCAGCGAGGCGTTGCGCATGATCTGGTATTCCTTGTCGGTCAGGGTCTGTGCCGGAGCGACAGTGATCGAGTCACCGGTGTGCACACCCATCGGGTCGAAGTTTTCGATGGAGCAGACGATGATGCAGTTGTCCTTTTTGTCGCGGACCACTTCCATCTCGTACTCTTTCCAGCCGATCAGCGATTCGTCGATCAGCAGCTCTTTGGTCGGCGACAGGTCCAGACCACGGGTGCAGATTTCTTCGAACTCTTCACGGTTGTAAGCAATACCACCGCCAGTGCCACCCATGGTGAACGACGGGCGGATGATGCATGGGAAGCCGAGCTTCTCGAGGACCGCATTGGCCTCTTCCATGCTGTGGGCGATACCGGAGCGCGGGCACTCCAGGCCGATGTCCTTCATCGCCTTGTCGAAGCGCGAACGGTCTTCAGCCTTGTCGATGGTGTCGGCGTTGGCACCGATCATCTCTACGCCGAACTTCTCCAGAACGCCGTGGCGCTCCAGGTCCAGGGCGCAGTTCAGTGCAGTCTGGCCACCCATGGTCGGCAATACGGCGTCTGGGCGCTCTTTCTCGATGATCTTGGCCACCGACTGCCACTTGATCGGCTCGATGTAGGTGGCGTCGGCCATGGCCGGGTCGGTCATGATGGTGGCTGGGTTGGAGTTCACCAGGATGACGCGGAAACCTTCCTCGCGCAGGGCTTTACAGGCCTGGGCGCCGGAGTAGTCGAATTCGCAGGCCTGGCCGATCACGATCGGGCCAGCGCCGAGAATCAGGATGCTTTTGATGTCTGTACGTTTTGGCATGGTGGTCACTCAAATCCGGGGTCAGTCGGCAAGCCGCTTTGAACAATCTGGGTCAGGCGCTTCCGGGCGCGGCAGGAGCCGGCCCGGGGCCTTGATGCAGGATGCTCAGCGGCGCTTGGCCATGGCATCGGTGAAACGATCGAACAGTGGCGCGACGTCGGTCGGGCCTGGGCTCGCTTCAGGGTGGCCCTGGAAGCTGAACGCGCTCTTGTCGGTACGCTCGATACCTTGCAGGGTGCCGTCGAACAGCGACTTGTGGATGGCGCGGACGTTACCCGGCAGGGTGGCTTCGTCAACGGCAAAGCCGTGGTTCTGGCTGGTGATCATGACCACGCCGGTGTCCAGGTCCTGGACCGGGTGGTTGGCACCATGGTGGCCATGGCCCATTTTCACGGTCTTGGCGCCGGAAGCCAGGGCCAGCAGCTGGTGACCGAGGCAGATGCCGAATACCGGGATCTCGGTTTCGAGGATTTCCTTGATCGCCTGGATGGCGTAGTCGCACGGCTCGGGGTCACCAGGGCCGTTGGACAGGAACACGCCGTCCGGGTTGAGTGCCAGCACTTCGCTGGCCGGGGTCTGGGCCGGCACCACGGTCACGCGGCAGCCACGAGCAACCAGCATGCGCAGGATGTTCAGCTTGACGCCGTAGTCGAAGGCAACCACGTGATACGGCAGGTCGGCAGCGTCGATGGTCGGGTGGCTGTCGGTTTTCAGCTCCCACACACTGGAGCGCCATTCGTAGCGTTCCTTGGTGGAGACAACCTTGGCCAGGTCCATGCCCTTCAGGCCTGGGAAGCCACGGGCAGCGGCGATGGCGGCTTCTTCGCTGATGTTGTCACCGGCGAGGATGCAACCGTTCTGGGCGCCCTTTTCACGCAGGATACGGGTCAGGCGGCGGGTGTCGATGCCGGCGATGGCAACGACGTTGTTGGCCTTGAGGTACTCAGGCAGCGACTGGGTGTTACGCCAGTTGCTGGCCAGCAGCGGCAGGTCACGGATGACCAGGCCAGCGGACCAGACGCGGTTCGACTCGGCATCTTCCGGCGTGGTGCCGGTGTTGCCGATGTGCGGGTAGGTCAGGGTAACGATTTGCTGCGCATAGGAAGGGTCTGTAAGGATTTCCTGGTAGCCGGTCATAGCGGTGTTGAATACCACCTCACCAACGGTCTGACCGTCGGCACCAATGGCTTCACCGCGAAAAATACTGCCGTCGGCAAGGGCGAGTATGGCTGGCTTTGTCAAGAAGACCTCCCGTAAATCAAGCATGAAAGGGCGATCGCAGGTTGCAAAAAAGCGGAGTGACGTATGGACACGTCACCCCGCTTTCATGTGCTGAATTCAATTCGCTGCGCGCTTTTAGTGGACACACTAAAGCTGTAGCTTACAGAAAAGTGCGTTTTCGGTCTACCGTGGATGTGTCTCTAAAACACATGAATGCGACAGGCTGACGTCGATGGGGGCCTCTTCGCGGGCAAACCCGCGAAGAAACCAACACCGCGTAGCGGCTTAACGCAGCTCGAGCACATCCTGCATGTCGTACAGCGCAGGCTCACGCCCATCCAGCCACAGCGCCGCACGCACGGCACCCTTGGCGAAGGTCATGCGGCTGGAGGCCTTGTGGGTGATTTCCAGGCGCTCGCCTTCGGCAGCAAACAACACAGTGTGATCGCCCACCACGTCGCCGGCCCGCACGGTAGCGAAGCCGATGGTCTTGCGATCACGCGCGCCGGTCTGGCCTTCGCGGCCATACACCGCCACTTCCTGCAGGTTACGCCCCAGCGCATTGGCAACCACTTCACCCATGCGCAATGCAGTACCCGACGGCGCATCGACCTTGTGCCGGTGGTGCGCCTCGATGATCTCGATATCGACATCATCACCCAGCACCCGCGCCGCCATATCCAGCAACTTGAGGCTAAGGTTCACACCCACACTGAAGTTGGCGGCGAACACGATTGGAATGTCCTTGCCGGCCTCGGCCAGCAACTGCTTCTCTTCGACAGAGAAGCCCGTGGTGCCAATGATCATGGCTTTGCCGTGCTTGCGGCAGAACGCCAGATTCTTCAGGGTCACCGAAGGGTGCGTGAAGTCGATCAGCACGTCGAACTCGTCAGCCACCTTGGCCAGGTCATCGGAGAGCAACACACCGATCCGGCCGAGGGCCGCCAGCTCACCAGCATCAGCGCCCACCAGCGAGCTGTCAGGGCGATCGATCGCCGCCGTCAGCCCAGCACCAGGGGTTTGCTGTACGGCTTCGATCAGGGTCTTGCCCATCCGCCCAGCCGCACCCATTACCGCAATACGTCGCATAGCCATTTCCTTGTCAGAGATCGCCGAAGAAGCGCTTCACGCCATCGAACCAGCCACTGGCCTTGGGCGAGTGGGAGCTGTCGCCTTCCAGCGAATCACGCAGTTCCTCGAGCAGCTCGCGCTGGCGGCGGCTGAGGTTGACCGGGGTTTCCACCGCTACGCGGCACAGCAGGTCGCCCGCACCACCACCACGTACCGGAGCAACGCCCTTGCCGCGCAAACGGAACTGCTTGCCGGTCTGGGTGCCTTCCGGAATTTTCAGCTTCACGCGGCCATCCAGGGTCGGCACTTCCAGCTCGCCGCCCAGGGCGGCATCGGTGTAGCTGATCGGCACTTCGCAGTACAGGTGCTTGCCGTCGCGCTGGAAGATCTCGTGCTCACGCACGCTGATCACCACGTACAGATCACCGGTCGGGCCACCATGGGTACCGGCCTCACCCTCGCCCGACAGGCGAATGCGGTCACCGGTATCGACACCCGCCGGCACCTTGACCGACAGCGTCTTGTATTCTTCGACACGGCCTTCGCCGTGGCACGAGGTGCACGGGTCGGTAATGATCTTGCCTTGGCCATGGCAGCGCGGGCAGGTCTGCTGCACCGAGAAGAAGCCTTGCTGCATGCGCACCTGGCCGATGCCGCCGCAGGTCGGGCAGGTCGAAGGGGTCGAACCCTTCTTAGCACCAGAACCGTCGCAAGGCTGGCAGTTGACCAAGGTAGGCACGCGAATGCTGACCGTGGTGCCGCGCACCGCTTCTTCCAGGTTCAGTTCAAGGGTGTAGCGCAGGTCGCTGCCGCGCTGGGCACCGCCACGTCCGCCACCGCGGCCGCCACCGAAGAAATCGCTGAACACATCACCGAAGATGTCGGAGAAGTTGGCGCCACCGAAGCCGGCACCGCCGCCACCCATGCTTGGGTCGACGCCAGCGTGGCCATACTGGTCGAAGGCCGCGCGCTTGCTCGCGTCAGACAGCACTTCGTAGGCCTCGTTGGCCTCCTTGAACTTGTCTTCCGACTCTTTATCGCCCGGGTTGCGGTCCGGGTGATACTTCATCGCCAGACGGCGATACGCCTTCTTGAGGTCAGCTTCGCTGGCGCCGCGCTCGACACCCAGGACCTCATAATAATCACGCTTGGACATAGGTCATTTGCACCTTGTTAGGCGTCAGGCATCTGCGCCGCGCCGTCAGCACCTGCCCACCCCCAAGGAGCGCTGACAGATGCTGTAAAATTCTCGAATTCCAGATACGCCAACGCGGGAGCAAGCCCCCGCGCGGCGACATCCTACCAGTTCACCGGCAAACACCGGTGAACTGGCCGACAACATGCAACGATTACTTCTTGTCGTCGCCTTTCACTTCTTCGAACTCGGCGTCAACCACGTCATCGTGCTTGGCTTCCGGCTCGGCCTGCTGCGCGCCACCCTGAGGCTGTTCGGCCGACTGCTCGGCGTACATCTTCTGGGCAACCGGGGCAGAGACTTTGGACAGCTCTTCGACCTTGGCGTCGATTGCGGCCTTGTCGTCGCCTTTGACAGCGGCTTCCAGGGCAACCACGGCAGCTTCGATCGCGGCCTTCTCTTCAGCAGTGACCTTGTCACCGGCATCAACGACCATCTTGCGAGTCGAGTGCACCAGCGCGTCACCCTGGTTACGGGCAGCGGCCAGTTCTTCGAACTTGCGGTCTTCCTCGGCGTTGGCTTCGGCGTCACGCACCATGCGCTCGATTTCCTCGTCCGACAGACCGGAGTTGGCCTTGATCACGATCGACTGAGCCTTGCCGGTGGCCTTGTCTTTGGCGCCAACGTGCAGGATGCCGTTGGCGTCGATGTCGAAGGTCACTTCGATCTGCGGTACACCACGTGGTGCTGGCGGAATGTCAGCCAGGTCGAACTTGCCCAGCGACTTGTTCTGCGCAGCCTGCTTACGCTCACCCTGCAGCACGTGAATGGTCACGGCGCCCTGGTTGTCATCGGCGGTCGAGAACACCTGCGACTTTTTGGTCGGGATGGTGGTGTTCTTCTCGATCAGCGCGGTCATCACGCCACCCATGGTTTCGATACCCAGGGTCAGCGGGCTGACGTCCAGCAGCAGTACGTCTTTCACGTCACCGGCCAATACCGCGCCCTGGATGGCAGCACCCATGGCAACTGCTTCGTCCGGGTTGACGTCCTTGCGCGCTTCTTTACCGAAGAAGTCAGCAACGGTTTTCTGCACCAGCGGCATACGGGTCTGGCCACCGACCAGGATCACGTCGTCGATCTTGCTGGCGTCGATGCCGGCGTCTTTCAGGGCGATGCGGCAAGGCTCGATGGTACGTTGAACCAGGTCTTCAACCAGCGACTCCAGCTTGGCGCGGGAGATTTTCACGTTCAGGTGCTTCGGACCTGTCGCATCTGCGGTGATGTACGGCAGGTTGACGTCGGTCGACTGAGTCGAGGACAGCTCGATCTTGGCTTTCTCGGCAGCTTCTTTCAGGCGCTGCAGGGCCAGCGGATCGTTCTTCAGGTCCATGCCGGACTCTTTCTTGAACTCGTCGACAAGGTAGTCGATCAGGCGCATGTCGAAGTCTTCGCCACCCAGGAAGGTGTCGCCGTTGGTGGCCAGTACTTCGAACTGATGCTCACCGTCGACTTCGGCGATTTCGATGACCGAAACGTCGAAGGTACCACCACCCAGGTCATAAACGATGACGGTGTGGTCGCCTTTGGCCTTGTCCATGCCGTAAGCCAGAGCAGCGGCGGTCGGCTCGTTGATGATGCGCTTGACGTCCAGACCAGCGATGCGGCCGGCATCCTTGGTGGCCTGGCGCTGGCTGTCGTTGAAGTAGGCCGGAACGGTGATGACCGCCTCGGTGACAGGCTCGCCGAGGTAGTCTTCGGCGGTCTTCTTCATTTTTTTCAGCACTTCGGCGCTGATTTGCGGTGGCGCCATGTCCTTGCCGCCGGCCTGTACCCAAGCGTCGCCGTTACCGCCCTTGACGATTTTGTATGGCACCAGCTTGATGTCTTTCTGCACGACCTCTTCTTCGAAGCGGCGGCCAATCAGGCGCTTCACTGCGAACAGGGTGTTGTGCGGGTTGGTCACAGCCTGGCGCTTGGCCGACTGGCCAACCAGGATTTCGCCGTCGTTGGCATAAGCCACGATCGAAGGGGTAGTACGCGCGCCTTCGGCGTTTTCGATGACCTTGACGTTACCGTTTTCCAGAATGGAGACGCACGAGTTGGTGGTCCCCAGGTCGATACCGATGATTTTGCCCATGTTAACTCTCCCGAAACTTGAATTTGGCGGCAGCGGCTACTTCGGCCAACTGCGGTAATACTTGATCGCTTGACACCTAGATGGGGATGCCCGGACTAATTTCAAGCCTTCTCGTCGATAGAAGGTTGCGGGGCAGCCGGCGCCTTGCTGACCACCACCATGGCGGGGCGCAGCAGGCGGCCATTCAGCAGGTAGCCTTTCTGGAACACGTTCAGCACGCTGTTTGGCTCTACTTCGGCGTTTTCCTGCATGGCCATGGCCTGGTGGTGCTCAGGGTTGAACGGCTGACCGTGCGGGTCGACAGCTTCGAGGTTGTAGCGCTTGAGGGTGTCCTGGAACATCTTCAGGGTCAGCTCGACGCCTTCACGAATCTGCTTGACGTGCTCGTCGTCGGCGCTGGAGTGAGCCAAGGCCAGTTCCAGGCTGTCGATCACCGGCAGCAGGTCGCTGGAGAATTTCTCGAGGGCGAACTTGCGGGCCTTGTCGACTTCCTGCTCGGCGCGGCGAATGCTGTTCTGCGCTTCTGCTGCGACACGCAGGGACTGATCCTTGGCGGCGGCCAGCTGCTCCTCGAGCTCCTGAACGCGGGCGCCGTTATCCACTGCAGCGGCTTCTTCGGCATTAAGGTCTTTCTCGTTCAGCTGATCGTCAGCCATGGGTTCTCTCCTCCGCAATTTCTGTAGTACGAGCAAAGCTCGCCGTGTCTGCCGGCTATATGGGGCCTGAAAAACCAGCTTCAAGGGGCAAGGTGGTTTTCAGGGCCGCAACAGAATCTGCCAAGGGGCATTGGCAGGCCTGAAAAAAGTACTGTATAAATAACCAGACCTGACTTTCGGGAGCCGCCCCATGCTGGTGCACCTGTCCATTCACAATTACGCCATCGTCGAGCACCTCGACCTCGAAATCGCCCGTGGCATGTCTGTCATCACCGGCGAGACCGGCGCCGGCAAATCGATCATGCTCGATGCCCTTGGCCTGGCCCTGGGCGACCGGGCCGACAGCGGCGTGGTGCGCCCCGGCACCGACAAGGCAGACATCCTCGCCACCTTCGACCTGGTGGACATCCCCGAGGCGCATGCCTGGCTGACCGAGCGCGACCTGGACAACGACGGCCTGTGCATCCTGCGCCGGGTGATCACCGCCGAAGGCCGCAGCCGCGGCTACATCAACGGCACGCCCTGCCCGCTTGGCGACCTTAAAGCGCTGGGCGAACTGCTGATCGACATCCATAGCCAGCACGAGCACCAGTCGCTGCTCAAGACCGACACCCATCGCCGCTTGCTCGACGAGTATGCGGGCGCCGTCGACCTGGCCCGCCAGGTACAGCTGGCGGCCAAGCGCTGGAACCAGACCCGCCTGGAGCTGGAGCGCCTGTCCAATTCCGGCGACGAGCAGCGCGCCCGCCACCAACTGCTCAGCTATCAGCTGGAAGAACTGGACAATTTGGGCCTTGGCGAGCACGAACTGGAGCAGCTGGAACAGGAGCACAAGAACCTGACCAGCGCCGAAGCCCTGTTCGGCATCTGTCGCCAGGTCATCGACCAGTGCAGCGAGAGCGACTCGGGCAACGTGCTCAGTGCCCTCACCTCCTGCCTCAATCGTCTGGGTGCCGCCACCAACTCACCCAAGGCACTGGGCGAAGCAGCCAACCTGATCGCCAGCGCGCAAATCCAGGTCGAGGAAGCCGTGGGCGAACTCAACCGCTTCCTCGACAACTTCGATGCCGACCCGATGCGCCTGCAGGCCTTGGAAGAGCGCCTCGACACCCTCTATACGCTGGCGCGCAAACACCGCGTGCACCCCACCGAACTGCCTCACCTGCAGCAACGGCTGATGGAAGAAATCGAAGGCCTTAACGCCAGTGACGAGTCGATCGAGCGCCTGGGTGAAGAGCTTGCCGCCTTCGCCCAGCACTATAAAGAGAAGGCCCGCGAACTCAGCGGCCTGCGTCAGCAGGCAGCCCAGCAACTGGCGGGCGCCGTCGAACAGGAAATCCAGCGCCTGGGCATGCCTGGCGGTCGCTTCTGCATCGAGCTGACACCTAACGAGGGCTCCGACCTCTCACCCCATGGCCTGGAGCAGATCGAGCTGCTGGTCAGCGCAAACCCCGGCCAACCACTCAAAGGCCTGGCGAAGGTGGCCTCGGGCGGCGAACTGTCGCGTATCAGCCTGGCGATCCAGGT
This sequence comes from Pseudomonas sp. NY8896, assembly GCF_039634505.1. Taxonomy (NCBI): domain Bacteria; kingdom Pseudomonadati; phylum Pseudomonadota; class Gammaproteobacteria; order Pseudomonadales; family Pseudomonadaceae; genus Pseudomonas; species Pseudomonas sp. NY8896. The sequence continues at coordinate 708,051 of NZ_CP132350.1, read as the reverse complement.
GATCACGGCACAGACCTCGCGCATCCCGACCCTGGTATTCGACGAAGTCGACGTGGGTATCGGCGGCCCCACTGCCGAAATCGTCGGCCAATTGCTGCGTCGCCTGGGCGAGCGTGGCCAGGTGCTGACCGTGACACACCTGCCACAGGTAGCAGCACAAGGACATCATCACCTGTTCGTACACAAGGTGCGCAACAGTGATACCACCCACACCGCCGTGGCCAGCCTGGGCAAACGTGAGCGGGTAGAAGAAGTGGCGCGGATGCTGGGCGGCATCGACCTGACCAAAGAGTCCTTGGCGCATGCGCGCAAGATGGTGGTTTCCGGCAAGGCTTGATGCTGCTCTACCAGGCCAATGCAGTCGTTGTGAAAGCGGCCTGCGTTGCCTTAAGACCCTCAGAAAGCACAAAGGCGACCCGAAGGTCGCCTTTGCTATTCATAACGATATAAATCGTTACTTCTTCTTACGCACGTACAGGACCAGATTGTGGTCCACCAGCTCGTAGCCATGCTCGGCCACGATTTCGCGCTGGCGCTTCTCGATTTCGGCATCCATGAACTCGATGACTTCACTGGTATCCACGTTCACCATATGGTCGTGGTGACCGCCATCGGCCAGTTCGAACACCGCGTGGCCGCCGTCGAAGTTGTGGCGAACCACCAGACCCGCCGCTTCGAACTGAGTCAGCACGCGATAGACGGTGGCCAGGCCCACATCTTCGCCAGCCTCCATCAGCGCCTTGTAGACATCCTCTGCACTCATGTGACGCTGCTCGGTAGAGTCGAGCATCTGAAGGATCTTTACTCGAGGCAGGGTCACCTTGAGACCGGCTTTGCGCAATTCGCTATTTTCAACCATGGTCAGCTTTCTCGCCGATGCTGCTTCGCAGCTTCTCTTAATACGGGTATGATCGGGGTTTACGTTGTCCAGCCAAGATAGTGGAAGTCGCCCACCGATGCAAAACACCAAGCTCTTGCTAACCAGCCTCACCCTAGTGGGACTGCTCGCACTCGCCGGTTGCTCGTTTCCCGGGGTTTACAAAATCGACATCCAGCAGGGCAATGTCGTCACGCAAGACATGATAGACCAATTACGCCCGGGAATGACCCGACGGCAAGTAAGGTTTATCATGGGCAACCCGCTGATTCAGGATACCTTCAACACCAACCGTTGGGATTACCTGTACAGCCTGCAGCCTGGTGGCGGTAAACGCCAGCAAGAGCGCATGAGCATCTTCTTCAACGAAAGCGACCAACTGGTCAGCCTGTCTGGCGACTTCATGCCGGGCGTAAGCCGCGACCAGGAAATCCTCGGCGGCAGCAGCGACACCACCGTCAGCCCAGCCACCGAGCCAGGCCAGGCCGAACAGCCGGCACCACAGCCGGTGGAAAAACCAGCCAAGCCTGGTTCGACCGAAGAGTCCATCCAGCGCGAAATCGATACCATCGAGACCACCCCAGTCCCGACGCCAGCACCGCTGGAAACCCGGTAATCGCACAGCAGATACAAAAAAGCCCGGACCTGGTCCGGGCTTTTTTTTGCGCCTTATCCGTCAGGCATGCAATTGCTTGGCGCGCTGGCAGAAGGCATCGACCAGGGTGTTGGCTGCCTGATTGAACAGCGGCCCCAACGTGGCACGCACGATCGGCCCGGCATAATCGAAGGACAGGTCCAGGCTGATCTTGCAGGCTTTTTCACCCAGCGGTTTGAACACCCACACACCATGCAGCTGAGTGAATGGCCCCTCTTCGAGGTTCATCTCGATGGACTGCCCCGGCACCAGCACATTGCGCGTGACGAAGTGCTGGCTCATGCCGCCCTTGGCCACTTCGAGCTTGGCCCGCATGTGCGTGTCACTGGCTTCGATCACCGTCGAGGCCGAGCACCACGGCAGAAACTCAGGGTAGCTGGCCACATCGTTGACCAGATCGTAGAGCGCCTGGGCGGGGTATGGCAGCAGGGCGGAGCGTTGAATATGGGTAGTCATCCAGGCGTCACTTCCAAGGCTGGGTGGCGGCGCTTCGCAGCGTGCCGAAAACAGGTTCTGTGCGTATGACAGGGGTTGTATTGTCCGGTATTCATTCCGGTGGCTCAAGCACACCGAAATCCCATAGCGGACGACGCGCGGACTTGCCTATAATGCCGCCCCTATGGCTAAGCAAAAAAAACATCCGACCGGGACCATCGCGCAAAACAAGAAAGCGCGACACGATTACTTCATCGAACACAAGTTCGAGGCCGGGCTGGTCCTGTCCGGCTGGGAAGTAAAAAGCCTGCGAGCTGGCAAGGCGCACCTGACCGACAGCTACGTGCTGCTCAAGGACGGTGAAGCCTGGCTGTTCGGCAGCCACATCACCCCGCTGACCACCGCCAGCACCCACGTCATCGCCGACCCCATCCGCACCCGCAAGCTGCTGCTGAACAAGCGCGAGCTTGAGCGCCTGGAAGCGGCCGTGGCGCAAAAAGGCTACACCTGCGTGGCCTTGGCGCTGTACTGGAGCAAGCACCTGATCAAGTGCGAAATCGCACTGGGCAAGGGCAAGAAGGAGTTCGACAAGCGCGACACCATGCGCGAGCGCGACTCCAACCGCGAGCTGCAGCGGGCTGTGCGGAACAAGGGCAAGGAAGACTAGATCTTCTTTCGCCTGTTCGGCCCTCTTCGCGGGTAAACTCGCCCCCACAGGTATATCACTGCCCTTGAAGGCTGTGAGAACCCTGTGGGGGCGGGTTCACCCGCGAATAGGCCAGCACTGCCACCACAAATCTCAACGCCCGCTACGCCGCTCTGCCCGCGCCACCCGCTGCGCCTCTTCGTGCGCCTCTTGCAGCACCTCCTGCACATACAGAATGTGCCGGCTGGACACCTCGCGCGCATCCTCCGCCCTGCCCTCGACAATCGCCAGGTACAGCTCCCGGTGCTGACTGATCAGCATGTCCCGGGTTTCGGTGCGCTGCTGGTACATGCCGCCAATGTTAGTCACCACGTTGCGCTTGAGCAGGTCGAACAACCCCCGAATGGTATGCAGCAACACTGCGTTATGGCTGGCCTCGGCAATCGCCAGGTGGAAGCGTGCATCCGCCGCGCCCTCCTCCGCCCGAGTCACTTCGTCGACCCTGGCATAGCAGTCCTGCAACACATCGAAGGCCGCCTTCAACCGCGCTCGGTCAGGCTCGGTGGCACGCTGGGCAGCATAGTAGGCACAGGACGCCTCCAGGGTATGGCGGAATTCGAGCAGGTCACGCTGCGCCTCAGCACTGTGCTCGAGCAACTGCAGCAATGGGTCGCTGAAGGTGGACCCCAGCGACTCGGCAACAAAATTGCCCCCGCCCTGACGGCTGACCAGCAGCCCTTTGGCCACCAGCTTCTGGATCGCCTCACGCAGTGACGGGCGGGACACACCAAATTGCTCGGCAAGGACGCGCTCGGCCGGCAGCCGCTGCCCCGAGGTCAGCGTGCCTTCCAGAATCATCCCTTCCAACCGATCGACAATGTCGTCGGACAGGCGCCGTTGGCGGACCTGATCAAAAACCATCACATGCTCTCCACAAACCCCCAGCAAATGTCAGGGGCGCCTATTCTCGCCGATCCAGGCCGCGCACACACCCATCAAGCCGCGATTTTCCCAACGCATCAGGTGCCCGCTCATCGGCACGCGACCAAAGTTTTGCGCAGGACAAATTGACACACCCACGACAGCGCTTTTAACCTAGCGACCAGCCATTGTAAATTGGTCTTACCAATTATCCAATGCCAGTGCTGACCAACAACAATTAGGGGCCACCCCATATGCAAACCTGGCAACAACTCTATAGCCCGCTTGGTAGTCTTGGCCTGTCCGCACTGGCGGCGGTCATCCCCATCGTGTTCTTCTTCCTGGCCCTCGCCGTGTTCCGCCTCAAGGGCCACGTAGCGGGCAGCATCACCCTCGCGTTGTCGATCCTGGTGGCGATCTTCGCCTTCCAGATGCCTGTCGACATGGCCTTCGCCGCCGCGGGTTACGGCTTCCTCTACGGCCTCTGGCCAATTGCCTGGATCATCGTTGCCGCGGTGTTCCTGTACAAACTCACGGTCAAGAGCGGCCAGTTCGAGGTGATCCGCAGCTCGGTGCTGTCGATTACCGACGACCAGCGCCTGCAAGTACTGCTGATCGGCTTCTGCTTCGGTGCCTTCCTGGAAGGCGCTGCAGGCTTCGGCGCACCCGTGGCAATCACTGCCGCGCTGCTGGTGGGCCTGGGCTTCAACCCGCTGTACGCCGCCGGCCTGTGCCTGATCGCCAATACCGCACCGGTGGCCTTCGGCGCCCTGGGCATCCCGATCATCGTGGCCGGCCAGGTCACCGGCATCGACGCCTTCCACATCGGCGCCATGACCGGCCGCCAGCTGCCACTGCTGTCGCTGTTCGTGCCGTTCTGGCTGGTGTTCATGATGGACGGCCTGCGCGGCGTGAAGGAAACCTGGCCTGCCGCGCTGGTCGCCGGCCTGAGCTTCGCCGTCACCCAGTACTTCACTTCGAACTTCATCGGCCCAGAGCTGCCAGACATCACCTCGGCACTGGCCAGCCTGATCTGCCTCACCCTGTTCCTGAAGGTCTGGCAGCCCAAGCGTTCGTTCAGCGAAGCCAAGGGCAGCGTCGGCGCCGCCGTGGTGCAGCCAAGCGGCAGCCAGCCTAGCCCGTACAGCTTTGGCGAGATCTTCAAGGCCTGGTCGCCGTTCCTGATACTGACCGTACTGGTCACCATCTGGACCCTGAAGCCGTTCAAGGCAGCGTTCGCCCCAGGCGGCGCGATGTACAACTTCGTGTTCAACTTCGCCATCCCACACCTCGACCAGCTGGTGATCAAGACCGCACCGATCGTTGCTGCGCCGACCGCCATGCCTGCGGTGTTCAAGCTCGACCCGATCTCCGCCACCGGCACCGCGATCTTCCTCTCGGCACTGATCTCCATGGCGGTGCTGAAGATCAACTTCAAAACTGGTCTTACCACTTTCAAAGAAACCTTCTGGGAACTGCGCTGGCCGATTCTGTCGATCGGCATGGTGCTGGCCTTCGCCTTCGTCACCAACTACTCCGGCATGTCCTCGACCATGGCCCTGGTGCTGGCCGGCACCGGCGCTGCATTCCCGTTCTTCTCGCCGTTCCTCGGCTGGCTGGGCGTGTTCCTGACTGGCTCGGACACCTCGTCCAACGCCCTGTTCAGCTCGCTGCAGGCCACCACCGCGCACCAGATCGGGGTCAACGACACCCTGCTGGTAGCGGCCAACACCAGCGGCGGCGTGACCGGCAAGATGATCTCGCCGCAATCGATCGCCGTGGCCTGCGCCGCCACCGGCCTGGTGGGCAAGGAATCGGACCTGTTCCGCTTCACCGTCAAGCACAGCCTGTTCTTCGCCACCATCGTCGGCCTGATCACCCTGATCCAGGCTTACTGGCTGACCGGCATGCTGGTTCATCACTAAAGTGAAAGGGGCCGGGCGCCATCGCGCGCCCGGCACTCCCCACAAGCAACGCTGCGAGAATCCATGATCATTTCTGCCTCTACCGACTATCGCGCCGCGGCCCAACGCAAGCTGCCTCCCTTCCTGTTCCACTACGCCGATGGCGGCGCCTACGCCGAGCACACCCTGCGCCACAACGTCTCGGACCTGGCCAGCATTGCCCTGCGCCAGCGCGTGCTGAACAACATGTCCGAGCTCAGCCTTTCCACCCGCCTGTTCGACGAAACCCTGAGCATGCCGGTGGCCCTGGCCCCGGTCGGCCTCACCGGCATGTACGCCCGCCGTGGCGAAGTGCAGGCGGCGCGTGCGGCGGCCGCCCATGGCATCCCGTTCACCATGTCCACGGTGTCGGTGTGCCCGATCGAAGAAGTGGCGCCCGCCATCGACCGGCCGATGTGGTTCCAGCTGTATGTGCTCAAGGACCGCGGCTTCATGCGTAACGCCCTGGAGCGGGCCAAGGCTGCCGGGGTCAAGACCCTGGTATTCACCGTCGACATGCCAGTGCCCGGCGCCCGCTACCGCGACGCCCACTCCGGCATGAGCGGCAAGAACGGCCCGCTGCGCCGCGTGCTGCAAGCCATGACCCACCCAGAGTGGGCATGGGATGTCGGCGTGATGGGCCGCCCGCATGACCTGGGCAACATTTCCAAATACCGTGGCAACCCAACCGGCCTTGCCGACTACATCGGCTGGCTGGGTAACAACTTCGACCCATCCATTTCCTGGAAAGACCTGGAATGGATTCGTGAGTACTGGGACGGCCCGATGATCATCAAGGGCATCCTCGATGCCGACGACGCCCGCGATGCGGTCAAATTCGGTGCCGACGGCATCGTGGTGTCCAACCACGGCGGCCGCCAGCTCGACGGCGTGCTGTCCAGCGCCCGCGCCCTGCCGGCGATTGCCGACGCGGTCAAGGGCGACCTCAAGATTCTGGCCGACTCCGGCATTCGCAGCGGCCTGGACGTGGTGCGCATGATCGCCTTGGGCGCCGACACCGTCTTGATCGGCCGCGCCTTCCTCTACGCCCTTGCCGTGCATGGCCAGGCCGGGGTGAAGAACCTGCTGGAGCTGTTCGAGAAAGAAATGCGCGTGGCCATGGTGCTGACCGGTGCCAAGTCGATCAGCGAGATCACCCGCGACTCGCTGGTACGCGAACTGGGCGCCTGACCGCCTGCAAGAACGACCGCCTGATTGACCCGGGGCATGTGGCGCACAGACGCCACAGCCCCGCGAGGAGATTGCATGAGCCTGCCCGCCGCGTTCCTGCGTGATGCCGAGCGCCTGATACCCGCCGAACGCCGCTTCGACGACCCCACTTCCACCCTGGCCTTCGGCACCGACGCCAGCTTCTACCGGTTGATCCCCAAGCTGGTGGTACGCGTCGAGTCCGAGGACGAAGTGGTCGGCCTGATCAAACTGGCCCAGCGCGAGCGGGTGCCGGTCACCTTCCGCGCCGCCGGCACCAGCCTGTCCGGCCAGGCCATCACTGACTCGGTGCTGATCGTACTCGGCGACAGCTGGGGGGGTAAGGAAATCCGCGGCCAAGGCGAGCAGATCCGCCTGCAACCTGGCGTGATCGGCGCCCAGGCCAACGCCTGGCTGGCCCCCTTCGGCCGCAAGATCGGCCCGGACCCGGCCTCGATCAACGCCTGCAAGATCGGCGGCATCGTCGCCAACAACGCCAGTGGCATGTGCTGCGGCACCGCGCAGAACACCTACCACACCCTGGCCGGCCTGCGCCTGGTGCTGGCCGACGGCACCCGCCTGGACAGCGAAGACCCGGCCAGCGTGGCCGCCTTCGAAACCAGCCACGCCGAGCTGCTGGAGGCGCTGGCCCGCCTGGGCCGCGAAACCCGCGCCAACACAGCGCTGGCCGAACGCATCCGACACAAATACCGGCTGAAGAACACCACCGGCCTGTCACTGAACGCACTGGTGGACTACGACCAGCCGCTGGATATCCTGCAACACCTGCTGGTTGGCTCCGAAGGCACCCTGGGCTTCATCAGCGCCGTCACCTACGACACTGTGCCCGACCACCCGCACAAGGCCAGCGCCCTGCTGGTGTTCCCCAGCGTCGAAAGCTGCTGCCGCGCGGTGACCGTGCTCAAGCACCAGCCAGTCTCGGCCGTGGAACTGCTCGACCGCCGCAGCCTGCGCTCGGTGCAGAACATGCCTGGCATGCCGCTGTGGGTAAAAGGCCTGTCGGACAACGCCTGCGCCTTGCTGATCGAGTCCCGCGCCGCCAGCCAAAGCCTGCTGCACGAGCAACTGCAACAGGTGATGGCCTCGATCGCCGACTACCCACTGGAACAACAGGTGGACTTCAGCGAAGACCCGGCCGTGTACAACCAGCTGTGGAAAATCCGCAAGGACACCTTCCCCGCTGTCGGCGCTGTGCGTCAGACCGGCACCACAGTCATCATCGAAGACGTCACCTTCCCCGTCGAACAGCTGGCCGAAGGCGTCAACCGCCTGATCCAGCTGTTCGACAAGCACCGCTATGACGAAGCGATCATTTTCGGCCATGCACTGGAAGGCAACCTGCACTTCGTCTTCACCCAGGGCTTCAACAGCGCCGAAGAAGTCGCCCGTTACCAGGCGTTCATGGACGACGTGGCGCAACTGGTGGCGGTGGAGTTCGGTGGCTCGCTCAAGGCCGAACACGGCACCGGGCGCAACATGGCGCCGTTCGTGGAGCTGGAATGGGGCCATGACGCCTACCAGCTGATGTGGCAGCTCAAGCGCCTGCTCGACCCCAACGGCATTCTCAACCCCGACGTGGTGCTGAGCGAAGACCCGGACATCCACCTGAAAAACCTCAAGCCACTGCCTGCCGCCGACGAAATCGTCGACAAGTGCATCGAATGCGGCTTCTGCGAACCGGTGTGCCCGTCCAAGGGCCTGACCCTCAGCCCACGCCAGCGCATCGTCATGTGGCGTGACATCAAGGCCAAGCAACGCGCCGGCATCGACACCCGCGAACTGATGCAGACCTACCAGTACCAGGGCATCGACACCTGCGCCGCCACTGGCCTATGTGCCCAGCGCTGCCCGGTCGGCATCAACACCGGCGAACTGGTGAAGAAACTGCGTAGCCAGGCCGCCGACCACAAAAAAACCGCCGATTGGCTGGCCGAACATTTCCACACCGCCCTGAGCGGTGCGCGCCTGACACTCACTGCCGCCAACACCGCCCGCAAGCTGCTGGGTGCCCCGCGCCTGGGCCGCTTGAGCGCCTCGCTGAGCAAAGCCAGCAAAGGCCGCCTGCCACAGTGGACCCCGGCCATGCCGCAACCCCTGCGCCCGATCAGCTTCGGCCCGGCCAGCAACGATGCCCGCCCCCGCGTGGTGTACCTGGCGGCCTGCGTTTCACGGGTGATGGGCCCGGCCTACGCCGACCGCGAACAAAGCTCGCTGCTGGACAAAACCCGCGCCCTGCTGGAAAAGGCCGGCTACCAAGTGGTGTTCCCCGACAACGCCGACGGCTTGTGCTGCGGCCAGCCGTTCGCCTCCAAGGGCTACCCCGAGCAGGCCGAACACAAGCGCCAGGAACTGATCAACGCCCTGTTGCACGCCAGCCGTGGCGGCCTCGATCCGATCTACTGCGACACCAGCCCCTGCACCCTGCGCCTGGTGCAAGACCTGGGCGACACCCGGCTGGACCTGTACGACCCGGTGCGCTTCATTCGCACCCACCTGCTCGACCGCCTGGAATTCACCCCCCAGGACGAACCCGTAGCCGTGCACGTGACCTGCAGCACCCAGCATCTGGGTGAAAGCCAGGCGCTGATCGACCTGGCGCGGCGTTGCAGCAAACAGGTGGTCATCCCCGAAGGCATTCATTGCTGCGGCTTTGCCGGCGACAAAGGCTTCACCACCCCCGAGCTGAACGCCCATTCGCTGCGCAGCCTGAAAGATGCCGTGCAGTATTGCAGCGAAGGCATCTCCACCAGCCGCACCTGCGAGATTGGCCTGTCGAGCCACAGCGGCATCGACTACCACGGCCTGGTCTACCTGGTAGACCGCGTCACCCGCCCCCGCAGCATCTGAAGGCTGGCACCTTCACCTTTGTAGGAGCGGCCTTGTGTCGCGATCGGGCCGCAAAGCGGCCCCACGATTTATGCACCCACGCTGACATCCTGGGGCTGCTTCGCAGCCCGATCGCGACACAAGGCCGCTCCTACACAGGTACAGCGCAAGCCCGGGCCAAGCACGGTCCAGTGGGAGCGGCTTCAGCCGCGAACACCGGCAAAGCCAGTGCCATCCCCCCCCTCTCATATCGCCCCGCCACCATCCCGATTGAACCCCCGCCAATCCCCCACAGTCCACCTTACAGGCCCACCTTCCAGAGGCCCCAGAGGAGACACCCATGAAAGGTACCGCGCTTTCGGCCCTGTTCGCGGCCGCCACCCTGCTGGCTTCGCCGGTGTTCGCCGCCGAAGACCTTTGCACCACCAACCTGCAAAAGATCGACGACAGCATGGCCACTGCCGGCGCCACCTCCGAGGGCCTGGACAAAGCCATCACCGAGCACGTCGACAAAGCCAAGGCCGCCCAGGCCTCGGGCGACACCAAGGAATGCATTGCCATCACCAGCAAAGTGCTGGAGCGCCTGGAAAAAACCGAGAAAGGCAGCGGCACCGGCAGCGGCGGTGCGTAAGCCCGAAGGCGGGCGACAGGACCGGCTGTCGACGTCGCCCGCGCAATGGCGTATACTCCACCCCACGCGCTGTAAAGGTGCGTTAGCGTAACGCTAGTGTGGGGCCGATTAGGATTCGACGCCGGTAGCGAAACTCTAGGTGCATGCCGAGTTGGTAACAGAACTCGTAAATCCACTGTTGCAACTTTTATAGTTGCCAATGACGAAAACTACGGCGCGGAGTTCAAGCTGGCCGCTTAAGCGGTCCTCTTGACCCGTTGCTTCTGGTAGCTTCGGCTCCAGCAATCACTAGGGGATGCCTGTAAACCCGAACTGATTGTCATACAGAACAGGATCGTCGCGTAGCACGTTGTGGGCGAAGTGACTAAAACTTACACAACTCATCCAAAGCACCCTGCCCGTCGGGCGGCTGCGGATTAAATCAGTAGACACGGCTAAGCATGTAGTACCGACAGCGGAGTACTGGCGGACGGGGGTTCAAATCCCCCCGGCTCCACCAAATAATCATCTAAAGACGTCCACGGACGTCTTTTTTTGTGCCTGTAACCCAGTAAATACGGGGCTTTCAGCGCTATCAGCGTCCACAGACGTCCATGAGCAGCCACGCCTTTTGGCATTCCAAATGGCATTCCAAGCCCGTAGGTGCTAATTTTTGGAATGCCAAAATCAATTCTGGAATGCCAATGTGCGCACAAGCTACCCGCCTCACTGAACTCAAAATCAAATCTGCCAAGCCTGCTGAAAAGGACTATGTTCTATTTGATGGCGGCGGGCTTCAAATGCGAGTGAGAAGCAATGGCTCCAAGCTGTGGAACTTCAACTATCGACACCCTGTGACGAAGAAGCGGATCAACATGGGACTGGGAACCTTCCCTGAAGTCTCGTTAGCGCAAGCACGCAAGGGTTCCATTGAAGCGAGGGAAGCACTTGCCCATGGCATCGACCCTAAAGAGAAACGGGATGCTGTGCTGCAAGCTAAACAAGCTGCGACTGAGCACACATTCCGGAATGTGGCGACGTCCTGGTATGAGCTGAAGAAAGATGCTGTGACGTCGGCCTACGCTGAGGACATCTGGCGCTCGCTAACGTTGCACGTATTCCCGGACTTGGGCTCCACACCGATCTCAGCCATCAGCGCACCTCAAGTCATCAACCTGCTCCGGCCACTCGAAACCAAGGGCAGCCTTGAAACCGTGAAGCGGCTGACGCAGCGGCTCAACGAGATCATGACTTACGGGGTCAACTCGGGACTGATTCACGCGAACCCGCTCAGCGGTATCCGCTCCGTCTTCAAGAAACCGAAAAAGAAAAACATGGCGGCACTGCCCCCCGATGAGTTGAAAGAACTCATGGTGGCAATAGCCAATGCCAGCATAAAAAGGACAACCCGCTGCCTGATCGAGTGGCAGCTCCACACCATGACCCGGCCAGTCGAGGCAGCAACCACCCGCTGGGCAGATATCGACATAGAGAAGAAGATCTGGACGATTCCTGCGGAGCGCATGAAGAAGCGCCGCACGCACATTGTCCCGCTCACGGAGCAGGCTCTCGCGCTCCTGGAAGCGATCAAGCCCTACAGTGGACATCGGGAGCATGTGTTCCCCGCAGACCGGAACCCTCGTACCCACTGCAACAGCCAAACCGCCAACATGGCACTGAAACGCATGGGTTTCGAAGGACGCCTGGTAAGCCATGGGATGCGCTCTATGGCGAGCACCATTCTCAACGAGCACGGCTGGGATCCTGAATTGATCGAGGTTGCGCTTGCTCACGTCGATAAAGACGAGGTACGTAGCGCGTACAACCGAGCAGATTACATAGAACGCAGACGCCCTATGATGGCGTGGTGGAGCGACCACATTCAGGAAGCTGCTACAGGCAACCTGTCGGTGTCAGCTATCAGAGATAATCAAGACAAAAAAGTCGTCTCGATACGTTGACCCAACGTCAGCTCTTCGCCAGAAGCGAGCTACGGACATGCTGCCACCTCACAGGGTGTGCCGATGGTGAAGGTCTCATCATGGGCGAGATCAAGACGATTTTCATACGGGACGTGATTGATGCGTTGTCTGCGTCTCTTGACCTGCCAGCCGGTCGCGGTAGGGATCCATAGCCCCATGTACTGTGGGTTCACCTGGATCAGCTTGCGCTCAGGACTGCCAGCGTTCCACATTCTTCAGAATGTCATTTTCGCCCTTCCTCATCCCTCTCAAAGCCTTCAGGACCAGTATCCGGTTACTTCTACAGCGATAGATCAATCAAAAATCGGATCCGAAAATATTTCAAACCTATATCACCTCTGTGAACGCCCCGCAGTATCGACTGCTGCTGGGGATTTTGCGTGCCAGCTTCTACCTCGGCACGCTCATCACTTGAGAGGATTTGCACATGTATACCCCTTGCCCAAGCTGTAACTCTGGACGCGTCATCACTAAAAATATCGGTAAACAAACGGGTGGTTTGATTGGCGCCGCAGGTGGTGCAGCCAGTGGCGCCGCCGGTGCCCTGTCAGGTGCGGAAGCCGGCGCGGTACTGGGTGTAGTCGGTGGGCCGGTGGGCATTGCTATTGGCAGCATCGCCGGGGCGATTTTGGGTGGTCTGTTCGGCGGGGCCGCGGGGGGCATTGCCGGGGCCACGCTGGGCGAGCAGCTCGACGACAAGGTGCTGGCCAATTACCAATGTCTGGAGTGCGGTTACAGCTTCAGCGTCAACCGTTAAGCCTTTTTGAACGGGCGTCGCTCGTTGATGAAACGACGCTCTTTCCCCTTCATCCGCAAGGAATCATTCTCATGGCTCATCTCGTTGAAACCATGGCCTACGCTGGCGCTACTCCCTGGCATGGCCTGGGCAACAACCTGCCCCGCAAACAACCTATTGAGGTCTGGCAGCGTGAAGCCGGCATGGACTGGGAGATTCAGGAAAGCCCGGTCCATTTTAAGTCTGACGCCATCGGCCACCTGGGCACCATCCATTCCTTCCCCGAGCAGAAAGTGCTCTACCGCTCCGACACCAAGGCCCCTCTGTCGGTGGTCTCGCAGCGTTACCACACCGTGCAGCCGAGAGAGGTGCTGGAGTTCTACCGCGATCTCACCGAGGTATCCGGCTATGAGTTGGAAACGGCCGGCGTGCTCAAGGGTGGTCGCAAGTTCTGGGCGCTGGCGCGCACCGGGCAAGGCGCAACGCTCAAGGGTAACGACCAGGTCAACGGCTACCTCCTGCTCGCCACCTCCTGTGACGGCACCCTGGCTACCACAGCAACGCCAACCACCGTGCGTGTGGTGTGCAACAACACCCTGACCATCGCCTTGGACGGCAGCAGCCGCGCCATCAAGGTGCCCCACAACACTCGCTTTGAACCGAAGACGGTGAAGAAGCAACTGGGCATCGCCGTCTCTGGCTGGGACGAATTTATGTATCGCATGAGGGCTTTGGCTGAACGCAAGGTGCAGTGGCATGAGGCGCTGGGTTTCTTCATGAACGTGATGTGTGAGACCAGCCCAACCGGTGCTCTGCCGGAGCAACTCCCCAATGAGCGAGCCCTGCGCAAGGTGCAGGAGTTGTACGAAGGGCGTGGTCGAGGCAGTCAGCTAGAGTCGGCACGCGGCACCGCTTGGGGCCTGCTGAATGCCGTGACCGAGTATGTCGACCACGAGCGCCGTGCCCGCAGTAACGAGTACCGCCTGGACTCGGCATGGTTCGGTCAGGGGGCGCAGATCAAGCAACGCGCCCTGGATGCCGCTCTGCAACTCGCCGCCTAACCCTCACTCACATCAATCCTCGCGCCCGGTCAGCCTTGTGCTGGTCGGGCGTTTTTATGCCAACAGGTAAAGACGATGAAAGCAACGTCATTGAATAGTAGCACCCGTAAGAAACGCCCTGCCCTGCGCCTGGTCAACACCAAGGAGCTGCCCCGCGAGGACTGGTTGCAGATCCGCAAGCAAGGCATCGGCAGTTCGGATGCCGCCGCTGCAGTGGGTCTGAACCCCTACAAGTCGCAGTTGGAGCTGTGGCTAGAGAAGACCGGTCGCGATGCTGGGCTAACGAAGGCCGATCCTCACGATGAGGAAAGCCCGCTGTACTGGGGCAATGTGCTGGAACCCATCGTGGCCTGGCACTACAGCAAACGCAGCCAGAACAAGGTTCGACGGATCAACGCTGTACTACAGCATCCCGATCCGGCGCTCCCGTGGATGCTCGCCAATATCGACCGCGAGGTAATCGGTGCTCCAGAGGTGCAAATCCTCGAATGCAAAACTGCCGGCATAAACGGGGCGCGCCTCTGGAAAGAGGGCGTGCCCGAATATGTGCAGTTGCAAGTCATGCACCAGCTTGCAGTCACAGGCAAGCAGGCCGCTGATGTGGCGGTGCTGCTCGGTGGCCAGCATCTGGAAATCCATCGCATCACACGCGACGAGGCGCTGATTGCTCGGCTGATTGATCTGGAACGGCTGTTCTGGGATTACGTCATCAGTGACACCCCGCCACCGGCCGATGGCACAGCATCTGCGGAAGCGGCATTGCGCTGCCTCTATCCCGAGGATAACGGACAGACCTTGGACTTCAGCCAGAACCCGGCGCTGACCAGCACCTTCCTGGAGCTCAAGTCAGTTCGTCAGAACATTGCTCAGCAGGAAACGCGTGAGGCGCAGCTCAAGCAAATTCTGCAGCAGGCCATGGGGGAAGCCACCCGTGCAGAGTTTGCTGAGGGCTACATCAGCTGGAAGAAATCCAAGGACAGCATTGGTCTGGATGTCGAACAGATGCTCAAAGACAAGCCCTACCTGCAGGCTCGCTACCCCAAGGCCAAAGCAGGCACTCGTCGCTTCCTGCTCGCCTGAAACAACCTGCTCACCCTAGCCACCCGGACCGTTCACGTCCCGGTGGCTTTTTTATTTTCAGATCAAGGAGCACCACCATGCTCAAAGGTTTAGCCATCACTCCGCCGGTACTCGGGCGCATTTCCATCGGTAAGATCGTCGAGAAAAACGGCAAGCGCCTGCCCGAGAAAGATGATCAGTTCACCATCACCTCGCAAGTCCAGAGCCGTGACGGCTGGTTACTGCATCCACTCAATGAGGAACTGCGCAATGGCCAGGATGGCAAGTTGCGCAGCATTCCGATCCGATTGCTGTTCAACGAACCGGACCTCAACTTTCGCGCGGACTACAGCCTGTTCGACCGTACCACCGGCAGACCGTTATGCGTCGGCAACGGTGAAACGTGCAAGCGTTTGACCAAGGACGGCATCCAGTCGCTGCCCTGCCCTTCACCCGATGGCTGCCCAATGGCCCAAGGCAATGCCTGTAAGCCTTACGGTCGGCTGAACGTGGTGATTGGCGATGACGACCCACTGGGCAGTTTTGTCTTCCGGACCACTGGATTCAACAGCATCCGCACCTTGGCAGCGCGCCTGCATTACCTGCAAGCCATCTCTGGCAATCGCCTGGCCTGCCTGCCATTGGAGCTACGCCTGCGTGGCAAATCCACCCGTCAGAGCCACGGCACGCCGATATTCTACGTCGATATCACGGTGCGCAGTGGACTGCCCCTAGAAGAAGCCTTGCTCGCCGCCAAGCAACTGGAGGAAACCCGGCAAGCCTCGGGCTTCGACCAGAGCGCCTTGGATCACGCAGCCCGACAAGGTTTTAGCAATGGCGCTTTTGAAGATAGCGAGGAGGACTCTGGCTCCATTGTCGAGGAGTTCTTTCCCGCTGCTGAAACCCCACCCAGCAACGCAGAGGCCCAACCGGCAGCGCCGTCAAAGCCCTCACTGACTCAGAAGCTGGAGGCTCAGGCTATCGAGCACAGCACTAGGCCTTCCGTTCAGTAACGCTCTGCTCAACCTCCCCAGCCTTCCCCATTCTTACAGGAATAGCATCATGAAATATCACAAGCTCAAAGCCGGTGAGGCGAGTGGCACCTACGTCATGGAATCACCCGTCACCGAGGCCGACATCCTGCGGATGGCACAACAACTGGCCATGAGTCGTTTGTCTAAAGGCCGGGCCTTGACTGAACCCAAGCAGGTCTTCAGCCACCTGCAAACACTGCTGCAGTACCACGAGTACGAAGTCTTTGCTCTGCTGCTGCTCGATTCCAAACACAGGGTTATAGGCTTTAGAGAACTGTTCAGAGGCACGCTGGATGGGGCTAGTGTGTACCCGCGAGAAGTGGTGAAGATCGCCTTGGAGCATAACGCTGCAACCGTCATCATGGTTCACAATCATCCCTCCGGCGATCCAGAGCCCAGCCAAGCCGATCGTACCTTGACCACTACCCTTAAGAACGCTTTGAACATGGTCGGCACCCGCATATTGGATCATGTGGTGGTTGGCCATGAAGGCTGCGTGTCGTTGGCAGAACGAGGTTATCTCTAGCCGACTCCGCATAAAAGGTTGCTCCTGGGAATACCAGGAGCAATCTTCAGGACGGGAAATCATTTATTTTTTGTTCTGAAGTGACTACACATCAGCCGAGAAAGCCGGATCGGCAGCTGATATCGAAATTATGAACAGGCTCCAGGCCCCGACAGCTGGCCGACGCTCTTGATCGACCGGTTGAAGGTACGCCCTTTGGATCTGGTTGGTGCCGATTAGTATATCCCTACTTGGACAGATCAACGGCTGTCGATACTGGCTCCTCCACGATTCATTAAGCAGGTCGGTGTAGGTGAGCAGTTTTCCTACGAGCAGTGCCTGCGTGAACCGCAGGCACTGCTCTCGGACACTAGATATCTCCCATCTGCCGATCAAACGACTGGCGGATCAAACCCATCACATAGGGCAGTTCATCGTGGCTAGTGAAGACGACTTCAACGTCACCATTCCCCCAACGTCCGAGGTTCGTGACATCTCGGCACAGCCCCTTAGGATCATCAATCTCATGGAATGGCATGTTGAGCGACAGTCGCAGTCGCTTGGCTTGTGGCACCATATCGACAAAATTGGTTTCTGCCTTGTATGCAATATACAGCTTGAGCACGTCCTCCTTGACGCATGGGTCAAGCTCCAAAACCGCAGCACGAAGGCTTTCGAAAAGATCACGCACGGGGCCGGATGACAAATGCGAGTGATCATCAATGCTGTACTGGCTGCTAGTCGGCTGACTCGATAGGCGATATGCATCGAGAATGTCCGCAGCCAGCCGTGGAGCATCCCAGACCCTCTCAGCATCCTTGGCCAGACGCTCTGCCCGGTACCTGATTGCCGCCTCGTCCCATTTACCCACATTGCCAAGCCCCTGATTCAGCCTGAGCGGGCTGTATGCGAACCCTATGGGGTGTCCATCCCGGTCGGTAACTTGGTCGCGTTTGAACGCAAACGGATGATCGCGGTACTCACTGTTGTAACCCGTTAAGGTCAGATTACCAAGAGTATGCAGCCATCTCTCCTGGACAACCTTCCAATCCTCGCCAAGTTCAGCCTTCCAGGTCGGAGAAAGCTCGGGATTCTGCGGAAGAATGTGCTCGATGGTGTAGTCTTCAACGGCGACACGCTCTTTTCTTCCATGATTTTCAAGACGACGCAACCAGTAACTGCGGCTACGGAAGTTGTAGAGGTCTCGCTGCTTGAGCTCGCGCTGAAACTCTTCATCACTGGGGAAGCGGCGGTACGAAGGCAGCAGCATGAAGCTGGCCTGCACACTTTCCAGATAGCGGTCTTTCTTCAGGGTGCGCGAGAGACCTGCGAATGTCTTGTTCAGAGAGTTTGTCGGGATGGCACAGACTGCTCGGCGAAATACATAGCCTTCCACCAAGCGTATGACCTGGCACAACTCATCGGCACTCAGGGTGTTTGTCTTGTAATCATGGTAAGCATCCAGCAGGAACGGGTATGAAACATCGACCTTCAGTTCACGAAGATCATGGAGAGCCTGCTTGAGCTGCGAGTGGCTTTCCGCACCAAGCGCAATAGCGCAGTAATAGGTTGCATAGGCATGAATATCAGCAACCAGCGAAGAAACATCGTCTTTCAGGTTGCGGGCGTAGTTCTTGAATGCGACATAGACCTCGCGGACATTCGGAATATCGCCCATCTTGGTCGTCAGGTAATGCCGCATAAAGGCATCAAAGTGCTGGGTATAAGCCGCCTGGCCGAAGGCTTTTTCCATGGGGCGCCAATAACTTTTATACAACTCCGTCTGCAGCGCAGGCTCCAGCCCCATTAGGATGTAGTTGCGAATCAGGTCGGCCTGACTGAGCTCCAGGCCGGTGGAGTTCATGCTTTCGAAAATCAGCTGCGGATTATCCTGACCACGATCAAGGGAGACATCGACGATGACCAGCTTCGCGAGCCCTTCACAGATCGCAACCAGTTCGGAACTATTCTGTCTCAGCAGGGACTGGAAAAGCTGAAAGTTCTCCTGAATGCGGGTGCTGCGCTCGGCAGGCATCGGCGCTTGCTTGAGGATTGCCAGCAGCGATTCCTTGTCGGTTTCCGAAAGAATCAGCTTGAAGTGACGGTCGCCGTCCTCATCGGGGTTGAGCAGATAGTAATTGCGCAGCTTCCTGGCCGAGAACGTCTCCAGCAGCTCATCAAGCGCCGCCAACTGATCATCAGGAAGACTCTCGATATGACTGGATAATGCAGCGATCAGCAGAGTACAGGTTGTCAGGCGCTGCTGCCCATCGATGACCAACAATGCTTCCGGACTGGTGACCGACGACAGGGCGCGCTCGATGTACACGATGGAACCGATGAAATGGGCATTGACGGACTTCTCACGCCCGGCACGATGGATGTCCGACCACAGCTGACGGCACTGTTCTTCTGTCCAGGAGTAGTTGCGCTGGTAAATCGGGATGACAAACTGCGGTGACTTGCGGAGAAACTTGAGCAGATTGGCTTCGGTCGCTTTCACTTCGTTCCCTCGGATATGCCTTTGCGGCCGGACCTCATCTTCAAAGTCCGCTCCGCGAACAGAAAACCCTTTGCTCCAGACACAGAAAGCACCTGGAGCACTGAGTCATTCGGGCCTATTGCTCAGCCCTACACCTTTCAGCTCACCACCGATACAACTGCCTTTACCTCAAACCTCAGATAGTCCATCAATCGCTTCGCCTCGGTTACTTCGCTGTGCGGGATCAGCAGATACTTCCAGGGCTTGCCGCCGACGCTCTTTGCGTAGTCGGAGGCATGCTTGGCCCACTGTGCAGCAGCGGCAGCCTTGGCCTGCACTTCCTGGGTCTCCAGGTCGCTGGCAGCCTTGGTTTCGGCGAGGAAAATACAGCTGTCCGTCTCCACTACGAAGTCCGGCACATACTCCGGCTGCTCAGCACCGAGCTTGTAGAATATCTGGAACTGCCCCTTAGCCGGCTTAAGCCACTTCAGGGCTTCACGCTCAAGGATCACGGCAAAACGCCGCTCGGTGTCCGAATCGAACTTCTGCAGCGGGTACAGGCAGCGGGTGAAGCCGCCGAACAGCATCTGCTTGATCCGGCTAGTCTCGGTGACTGTTTCGCGCACGCGGTGTACCGGTTGGTTAGCCGCTACCGTGTAGTTGCAGGGCTTGAGCCCGGTGAAGCCGCGGCTGACCTTGACCTCGTAGCCGCTGGCCTCTTCCCAGAAGTGCTTGTGCATTTCTGCATGGATCAGGCGGGCCAGATCTGCACCGTGAGTATCGAGGATCTCGTGCAGCTCGCTTTCGGCATAGTTCTGCTTCTGGTAGTGGGCCACCGCCTGCTCGGCCAGGTTGTAGAGCAGCTCGGCCTGAGTGAAATAATCCACGTCATCAAAGTCGATCAGCTTCTTGACGATATAGTCCTCCAGGCGCTTTTCGCGGATACCGCTTTCGCGGCTCAACGTGGACTGCTTGCTGGTGCGCAGCTCCTGCACAAGGAGCTCGCGCTGGCCCCGCTGGTAGTTGGGCAGATCGCCCAGCGTGAACGGATGGTAACCCGAGGTTACCTCGCCGGTCGGCACCACCGTGATGCGCGGAATATCGATGGTCTTCTGCACCACCACTTCGGCGGTTTTGGCCACCACCTCATCCAGATTCAGCTCAGGTGCAGTCGCGTCCTGTCCTTCCAACAACGAGCCCTGCTGGGGCTTAAGGCGCTCGGCGACTTCGGCCTTGATCTGCTCCTGCACCTCCTTCTTAAGCAAATCCTTGCTGCTTGGCACCAGATCACGGCGAGTTTCGTACTGGCCGATGACCTCCATCACCACACGGGCGGCCTGCCTCTCTGCATCAGTGGTGAAAATCGGCGAAGGCTTTAGTGTTTCGGCGTTCGCGCCTGTACTGCTTGCCTCGCCAGACTCGCTCTCTTGCTCAGCAGCCGGCTGCGCTGTGCCTTCGCTCAGGCCGAGCATCGCATGCGCACCGGACTGCACCTGCACGCTGGTCTTGTTATCGTCCGCCTTGGGCGCATCGAGAATTACCTGCTTGAGGCGGATTGGCGAATCGCCGCGGTTGGCCTCGTCGATAATTTCCTGGAACTTGTCGTGAGCGACGATGTTCAGGCGATCCACGGCCTCCACTCCGGTGCGTTTGCCATAGGGCAGGCGCAGGCCGCGGCCGATTGACTGCTCGATCAGCGTGCGTGCATTGGCGGCCCGCAGCGGAACGATGGTGTACAGGTTGGTAACGTCCCAGCCCTCCTTGAGCATATTGACGTGGATGACGATTTCGGTCGGCTCATCCACGCTCTCCACGGCCAGCAGGCGGGTGATCATTTCCTCTTCATCCTTACCGCTCTTGCTGGAGTCGACCTGGATGGCCTTGCCGCGATAGCGCCCCTCGAAGAAGACATCCGATTCCAACAACGCCAGCAGTTGTCCGGCATGGGCGGTGTCGCGAGCGATCACCAGCATGAAGGGCTTCACCACCCTGGCGTCGTTTTCGCGGGCGTAGGTCAGCAGCTCGGCCTTGGTCGCCTCGTGCAGGCGCACGCCGTCCTCCAGCTTGACCCGCTCCACTTCTTCCGGCGTATGCTGCCTGGCGTTGAAATCGCGTTGAGTGACCACGGCCGGTTCCTTGACGAAGCCGTCTTCGATGGCACGAGCCAGCGGGTAGTCCATCACGACGTTCTTGAACGGCACCGGCCCCTTGCTCGACTCCGTGAAGGGAGTAGCGGTCACTTCCAGGCCGAACAGCGGCTTGAGCTCGTTTATCGCCCGCATCCCGGCCTGGGCGCGGTAGCGGTGCGACTCATCCATCAGCAGCACCAGATCCTCCAGGTCGGACAGATGGTTGAAGTAGCTATCACCCAGCACCTCGCGCATCCGTTTGATCCGCGGCTCCTTACCTCCGCGCACCTCAGAGCTGATCTTGGCGATGTTGAAGATATTAATGCGAACCTCGCCGAACAACTCACCACCGAGGATGTTCTGCTGGTCGTAATTGTCGCCAGTGATGACCCGCGGCACATTGATCGAGAACTCGCCGATGCCCTTGAATACGTACTTGGGCGTGTTCGGGGTGAAGTCGTTGATCAGCTTGTTGTAGATGGTCAGGTTCGGCGCGAGCACGAAGAAGTTGTTGATCTGGTGCTCAAGGTGCAGATAAGCAATGAAGGCGCCCATCAGCCGGGTCTTACCCACACCGGTGGCCAGCGAGAAGCACAGTGACGGGAAGTCGCGCTCGAAGTCCTCCAGGGTCGGGAACTGTGCCTTCAGGGTATCGAGGATCGCCCGCACGCTCTGCTGATGTTCCAGCATCTCCGGCGCAGAGCCCAACGCCTGCACCAGCTTGCTCAGCGACTCGGCCTGCGGCGGGCGCAGCGACAGGCGCCCGGAAACGTGATGTTGAATACGCGAACTGCTCATACTGTCTTCCTTTGTTCCTTGTAGCCGGCAGGCTTTGCGCGGCTTTCAGGCATCACGCCTCGTCTTCACCAAATAGCGCGGCTTGTGCCGGCTCAGCGACCTTGCTCTTTTTGCCTTCTTTCACTGGCTCGGGCGCTACAACGGGTTGCTCAGCCAGCGGCAGGTTGGCTACGTTCAGGCTGTAGTCGTCGTGGCCCCACTCACAGCGCGTCAGCACCATCTTGGGGATCTTTTTCAGCGTCAGGTTCGGCCAGCGTGCTTCGGCCTGAGCAGCGTTCACGCCGTGGAAGGCGGCACAGCAAACCAGCAGGCTCTGCTCGGCCCCCACGTCATCGGCCAGTGCCTGTAACTGTTCGGTGGACAGGTTCTGGGTGGTGACGTAGATGAAATCGCGCTCGCTGGAATGACCGTGCAGCCACCAGTGGGCTTCCGAGGGCCCATAGGTGAAGCCTTCCAGCTTAGCCAGTGCCTCGGCCAGCATGGCGGCGTTGTACTCCGGATTGATCACCGAATTGCCCCAGCGGTCATTGACGATCAGTGTGGGGGCCAGCTTGTAGTAGCGGAAGCCACCGCCGCCCTGCCAGTTGACCACCTTGCTGATACCTCCTTGGTCGGTTCCGTCGATAACCTTCTGCATACGCGGGGTAATGCAAGTATCACAGTGCTCACCCAACTCGACCATGATCCAGCGGCGCCCCATCTTGTGCGCAACTGCGCCAGTGGTACCAGAGCCAGCGAAAGAGTCGAGTACAACATCTCCTGGGTTGGTCGCAATCGTTATAATTTGTGCAAGCAAACGCTCCGGCTTGGGAGTATCAAAAGGGATCTCTCCCGGGAAAAGGGCTTGAATCTCTCGCTTAGCCTCTTGAGAGTGCCCTACATCAGTGTGTGGCCACCAAGTCCTGGGCACCAATCCCTCTTGGACTTCACTCAAAAACAACTTCACGGCCGGATTATTGTCGCCACTCTCACCAAAAACGATCCTACCCTCATCAACCATTCGCCAAAATTGGTCCTCTAGCATGCGCCAATGGCTTCCCTTCGGAGGGCGCACCTCTCTCCCTGACGGAGTTTTAATTGTGTACATAAGCCCATCATGACGTTCACCACCTGCGAATATTGGCCCCAGACGCCAAGCCCCCCGTGGATCACCATCAAGATTCTTATATTTACCGGCACTTTCCTCTCCCCGAGGAAGAAGGTTTCGGACCTTCTTCCAATCCTGACCCATCGGGGAATACAAGAGAACATAGTTATGCGCAGGAGAAATTGCCGCAGCATTACTCCGACCATAAAAATTCTCCCAGACCATTGATGTAATAAATGCCTGACGTCCAAAAATCTCGTCACACAAGACCTTTAAGTAATGCCCTTCATTATCATCAATAGCGATCCATAAAGACCCATCCTCCGACAACAATCGTTGAATGATCTCCAGTCGATCCCGCATCAAGCCTAGCCAAATCGAATGCTCCAGCCCGTCGTCGTAATGGGTGAAGGCACTGCCGGTGTTGTACGGCGGATCGATGAACACACACTTCACCTTGCCGGAAAACTCCTGCTCCAGCGCCTTCAGAGCCAGGAGATTGTCACCGAATATCAACCGGTTATCAAAGATATCGTTTTCCGTCATGCGATGACTGGAGTGATACGACTTCGCCGGATCTTCCAGCAGAATGCGCGGTTCCAGCTTGGGACGCTTGTCCTTGCCGATCCAGGTGAGTTCGAGTTTTTGCTTGCTCATTGTGGTGACACCTTAGTTCTTGTGCAGACCAAGCCTCTCGAAGAGCACGCGATTTCTCCGCGCTGCGTCCTTTATAAGCTTGTCATAGGAAATTATTTCAACGTATCCGTTGCCGCCCGTGAGCGTCTTAAAATAGCCTTCGCCGTCAATCGACTCGTGATAGTTCATGCGCATCTCTCGCTTGAGAGAAGGCGTTAAATCTGCAATCAAATAGCCAAAAAACCGAATACCGCGTGCGTTGATGGGTCTTCCATCCACGTCGTCTAGTTTGCTCTCTTGAATCTCGACAAACCTCTTGATGATCTGCTGGGCGGGATCCGTCTGATAGTCGTCACGACCGGGGCGTTTGAACTCAATTACAACAATCGCCCCCGTGGAGTCCTCTTCTTCCCGTACACCGATGGGGGTGTCGTAGAAGAAGGCGCAGATGTCGGGCTCCTTGCCGGACGTGTCTTCAAGGCCCTCGATCGATTTCAGTTTCTTATCTGAGGTGAGCAGCGTGTGATAACAAAGCCGTTCGTCAATCACCCAAAGGTTTTGCTGCTCAAAGAAAATATCCTTCGAAGTTGCACCCATGGGGAAAAGCATCTTGTGCAAAACCCGTTCAAGGGGGTATTTGTTGTCCGAGCGTCGCTTCTTGAGGCTCAGTGACACCAGGTCAAGAATCGTCCGACGATGAGTGATGTACTTCGCAAGCTCAGCCTTGCCTAGCTCGTTAGCCTGTTCGGCGAGCGTTTGGAAGCGTTCGGCGTACTGTTCAAACGACTCACTCTCAAAGTAGGTGGCCGCATGACGCAGATCCTTGCGAACACTGTCTTCAACGTCCCGTTTGACATGCAGGAGCGCTTCATCCAGCTTCTCGTCTGACAAGCCAGGTTGAATCCTCTGCTCAATGATTTCTCGGTAGCGTGGATGAGTCAGCGCCCTGTACTCGGGCGCCTGTTCGACGAATTTTTCGATCTGGACGCGCTTTTCTTCATTGGTTGACTTCAGGTCGCCAGTGAGCAAGGGTCGCAATGCGCCGGTGATGCCCTGGTTCAAGGCGCGACGAGAGACAAGCGTCTGCTCCAGCTCGGGCTCTTCATCGCTCTGGAACGCGATCCGCGTGCGCTCCTGGTTGGCGTGGTCGTCCAGATACTCCCCGGTCACCAGCACAATGAGGGTGTACGGCGACTGCTCGTCATCCAGAAACTTCTCTGGCAGCTCCGGCAGCAGATCACGCAGCTTGGTGGTGGTGACTTCGCGCCCGTTGGCGCACAGGTTCAGCTCATGACGCGAACGGCCATCACGGTGTCGATAGGCCTGCAAGGCGAACGTGTGGCCGGACACATCGAAGAACTGCTCTTCAATGTGGGCCAGCACCGTGGACTGAAACAGTGCGTGCAGGTCAATCGGCGCGTGACCAGGTAATTCCAGCGTCATCGGCGGGCAGGAGCGGGCCGCAAAACGGATCAAGAAATGCGTGATCACGCGCTCGGCAATCATCTCGGGCTGTGTGGGCCACCCAGCGCGATACTTCTCGTTCATGCCCCGCAGAGAAGTCGTCGTGCCTGGGGTCAGTTCGACCTCGGTCGTGACATCCGCGCCCTTAAGCTCATCTTCGATGCTAAAGTCGAACTCACGCAGCAAGGCTTGCCGCTCGCGCTTGAAGACGCTGCGAATGCGGACGGATGAGAACACTTTCAGAAAGGTAAAACGGCCAACACCTCGCCCACCAAGCTTCACCTTTGACAGCGTGTGGGCCTCTTTAAAAGAGGCCAGATTTTTGTCATTGAAGCCGACGCCGTCGTCAATGACATCGAAGCCGTCTACGATCAGCGTCCCGTCTCCGGCCTGGTGGGCGAGATCATGGGAAGCAACCAGACGAATACGAATCGAGTGGTTGCTAAAGCCGTCTTGATGCTCTTCGATAGCATCGACGGCGTTAGAAATGGCCTCATAGAGAGGCATCATGGCCTTGGCCTGGGAAAGCTCCAGCCGGTCTACCAGACCTTTAATGTTAGCTTGCACTACTGATTTTCTCCCTGGCGTGACGCCTCACTATCAGCACTCAGCATGAAAATATGCGCAGGCCCATATAAGAGCATGTTAGTGGTATTTCCCAGAGCGATTATTGAATGCAGGCTTGGTGCCTTCCAGTACGGTCACAACCGCACTATTCAGTAGTGGGTTTTCCAATGAGCCAGACACATAGTTGATGCTGCAGCTTGAGGCTCGGTCAAAGGATGCATGAATAATCTGCTCTGCATCACAGACCACCGCCAGGTTCGGGTTATGGGTAACCATGATGATCTGTCGTTTCTTTTTGGCCTCGGTTAGCACCGGAACCAAGAGACGGAACACGGTTTCGTTGTCAAGATTTTCTTCGGGCTGGTCCAAGATGATGGGCGTCTTGCCGTTGTCCACCAGCAAATAGAAGATCAGCAAAAGCGCGCCGCGCTGGCCAGGAGACAGCTGCTCAATCTGCGTATCTTGGAAGAGCAGTGAATACCTTGGCTCGAGAAAATCGAGCCCGAAAATCAAGTCGTAGACCGAAATGGCCGATTGGTCCTTCTTCAGTAGGCTGGCAATACCGACCCCAGCACCAGGTCCCTTGGCCGCCTCTTCAAGGGTTTCATGTAAGGCCTTCGCAAAGGCCAGGGCGCCCTCCTTGGTGTTCAAGTCGTGACTATCAAAGAGCTTCGTGACTGTTAACAGCGCCTCGTCTTGGCCACGCAGCACACCTGACGTCTGCTTGATCAAGGCGAAGAGGCGCTCCGCGATGGCCTCTGCCGAAGCGGCCAGCGTCGCCTGAAACTGAAGCCGGTAATCCTCGCGGATCAAGTCATTCGCCTTGATCAAGTCTTGCACTGGCTTGAAGAGTTCTTCTCGCGCCTTCCGCTGCGCATCCAAGGAGTCGAATATCTCGGCCGTCAGCTGAAGTCGTGCAGCTTGCAGTTCCTCACGCTTGGCAGGCAGCTTCTTGATCTGGGCCAGTCTGGTTTCCAAGCCCACCTTAGTGTCTGGATCCGTCGGCGTGCCGGCCAGGGCATCCAGCATCTTAGTCCACTCAGCGAGCTGGTGCTGGTATGTTTCGAACTGCTGCTGACGGGCGTTGAGCTTGGTAGCGTGGGCCTTCTTCTCTTCCCCGAGGGTCTCGAGGGCGCCGGCCAAAGTGCCCGCCTCGGCCTGAAGAGTCGACTGCTGTTCTGTGAGGACAGAGGACCGTTCATCGAGCAAGTTAGTCTTGATATCCAACTTCGCGACGTCGCTCCAGTTCAAGCCCGCGAGCTCGAGGTCTTGGGCAACTTGCTGCTGGGTTTGATCGAAGGAGCGCTGAAGTAGTCGCAATTGCTCTTTCGCGTTGGCGAGAGCCTTCTGTTTCTTGGCGATCGACGTGAGTTCCGCCTGAATATCCTGCGTGCGCTTGGTGGAGGCGTCGATCTTCTGAGCCGTGGCCGCAAGCGCATCAGCTGCTTGCTTCTGCTCCGGCTCCATCGTTTCAGGCGGTGCTGCAACCTCCGCGGGTTTGATCTTCTGGTGTTCCTCGATCTCCCGCATCTTGACCAGCAGCTGGTCCGTCAACTTCTTCTCCTCAATCGGCTGCAGCTGATCTTCAATCCGCGCGATGGTGGCATTGACGATCCTCAGCTCCTTGCGGTATTCACCAAGTCGATTTCTCAGCGCTTGCTCCTGCTGCTCAGTCAGCTGATCGAAATCGAGGGCGCCAAGACGCATCTCCTCACTGGTGTGAGAGAAGATGACGGCCCGCAGCTCCTGCTCAAAGGCGTCCGATTTGCCAGAGACGTGATCGTTGCAAAGCTCCTCAAAGTAGTTCTGAGGGATGTATCGAACCAGCTCTTGTTTGTCTTCTGTCGGAGGCTCGTCAAGTGGACGAGCCTCGATACTCTCATCTCGCCAGGTCAGAGTGCCCGTAAATTGACGTGCGGGATCTCCACTCTTGCCCAGAAAGCGATCACGCTTGAGAAAACTGAAGTGCTTTGCTTGCCGCGAATGTCCAAGGGTCGCGATGACATCGGCCAAAGCGCTCTTGCCGCTGCCCTTGTTGCCGATGATGGCGACAAGGTCCGGATTGATCGGCAGATCGCAACCGTGCAGCCAGTTGCCGATACCAGCCTTAGTGCCTGTCTTGGCGACTTCGATTGACTCAATGAAGTGAGTTTTGCTCGTCTCCACGGCATGGAGCTTAGGGGGCTTCTCCCCAATAAACGACCGCTTGGCCGGCTCCAGGATTGCCTGCTTGAGTCCGTGGAAAGACAGGTCTGCCTTGATCCAGGTCTTTTTACCTGATGGGAAGTCGCCGTACCCGCGGCGGTCGTTGTCACCTGCCACGCCGACGAAACAGTGCGCATCGCTGCCGGAGACGACGAGCCTCGGGATGTTCTTGAGGCCATGCTTGAAGTTGCCGATCCAAGCTTTGTTCTTCGGCGTTTCCTCGCAGAGGAACGCAGCTCTGAGGTCGGCATTCCGTGACTCAAAGATGGGAGACGACTCAAGGAGACCGAGGAAGTAGGCGTAGTGGTCCTCCCACTTCACCTCCGTCAGGCCATCACTCGTATCGAACGGCATGAAGCCAATGGCCTGTCCGTCAGGAACCTTCTTGATGGCGGCCTTGTAGCTATCGGCCTTCACTTCCGCCAGCTTGTACCCTGCCATCAGGGCTTCTTGAGCATCGCTATCAACAGCAACCTTCTTGTGGCCCTTCTTCATGAGCATGTCGTCGGCGGTGCCGCGCGCTAGGTCGATCAGAGACTCCTTGGACACGGACCTGTCCGTACGCTCAAGCTTCAGGTCAGACAAGAACTCGCGCAGATGGTGGTCGGGAATAGTCTCCGCGAAAATGACATGTGCGTTGAGGCGCTTAGTTGTCGGGGCGGAAAGTCGCAGCTCGATTCCCGGAAAGACCGTCTTCTTCAGCACAGGCGCGCCAGCTTCGGCCAGCCGGTTCTTGAGCGCGAACCATCCGTCAAACGTCCAGTAGTCCATGATTGCGAATGCGGCAGGTTCGGCAGCATTCATCGCATTGATCATTTCATCGATCAGCGCCCGATTTTCCGGTGATGACAGATCGCCCTCGAACTTCTTGCCCGTCCAGTGGAAGGAGGCCGGCGTGTGTACGTGCAGATCCCACTGGCGCCAAGCCGAACCACGAGCCATTTCCCTATTTGACATCAAAGTAACTCCCATTCCACAGTAAACAGCGTCTGCTCCACCACATGGTGCTGAAGTTGAGCCTCCAACTGATCTATCAGCGCGTTGCGTTCTTCTTCGATCTCATCTTGGCGGGCATACAGCTCACGGCGCAATTTACTGCGCCTGCCTTCCAGCTCACGTTGCTGCTTCTGGTAGCCGAGCTTCTCTTCCAGCGTCGCCGCGGTTGCCGCTGTACGACGCAATTCCTTAATCTCACTATCTATTGACTTAATTTCCTGCTCCAAGCCCAGCTTGAGATCGTCGGCCCAGGCATCGAGCTTGGCGACTTCCTGCTCAAAGTAACCCATATTGCGCTGGTTGATCTCGCCCAACAGCTGATGCTTGCGCTGCTCCAGGTCGTTGGCCAACTGTGCCGCTCCGGCTGCTGCATCACCATGTTCCAGACGTGCCGGCAGGCGCAGCAGCTTGCCCGGATCATCCTCGGGCAAGGCATGACCGTCAGCCGTGACGGCTGAAACCACCAGATGCTGCTCCAGGCTCCCCAGCGCCTCGACGGAAAACAGTTTCAAAGTCAGCCAGCCGTGCTGGCCACGCAGGGGCTCCAGGGTGCTGATCCGAGTACCATAGGCGGCGTAGTCGAGTACCAGTCTGGCCGCTGGTTGCTGATCGAGCTGACGGTTCTTGGCCTGATCGATCACCCAGACTGCCAGTGGGTGGCCGAGACGGTACAAATGCGACTCACCGCCACGGCGCGGCAGTTCATAACGCCCTAAGGAAATGCTGGAACCACTGCCGGCCGGCAGCCTGTGAAGCTCGAAGCTGTCACCTTCAAAGTGGGCGTAGTCGTCAAGTTCGGCGCGGGTCAGGTCGAGCAGCAGGCGTTCGAAACGGTTGCGAGTGGAATTGCTGTCTTCGGCACGGATGCGTAGCTTGTCCTGCACCTCTTCGTCGAAGTTTTCCAGCAGCACCTGACGGGTCTTGAGCATGGCTTCGCTGATTTCCCCGGAAAGTTGCAACTGTAACTGCTCGAAGCTGCGGCGGATTTCCTCTGGGTCTCGGCAGTTCTGATAAATGTCAGCAATGCGGCGCTCGAAGTCGACACCGGAACCGATGGAGCCAAGCACCTCGTCGCTTGCGCCGAAAACGCCCTCGAACAACTGAAACTTCTCGGCCAGCAGTTCGTAGACTCGTGCATCCGCCTCGTTGCTGCGGTCGACAAAGTTCACCACCACCACGTCATGCTTCTGGCCGTAGCGGTGGCTGCGTCCGATACGCTGCTCAATGCGCTGTGGGTTCCAGGGCAGGTCGTAGTTGATCACCAGCGAGCAAAACTGCAGGTTGATGCCTTCAGCCCCCGCCTCGGTGGCAATCATGATGGTGCCGCGCTCCTTGAAGTACTCGACAAGTGCGGCACGAGTATCGGCAGTCTTGGAGCCGGTGATTCGATCACTGCCAGCATGGCGCTGCAGCCAGTCCTTATAAATGCGCTGGGCCGTGACATCGGTATTGGTTCCATTAAACAGAACGATGCCATCGCCATAAGCTGTATCGGCCAGCAGCGACAGAAGGTAGTCCTGGGTGCGCCGCGACTCGGTGAAGATGATAGCCTTGCGAGCGGCTCCAAGCCGGTCGAGTTCCGCAAAGGCACGCTCTAGTGCGACCAGCAGCGCCTTGCCCTTGGCGTTCTCACGGATGCTGGTGGCCAGGTTCTTGAAATGCTGCAGCTCAGCGATTTCAGCCGCGATGGCGTCCCGCTCACTAGCCGAAAGGGCCACTGCCTCATGGTTATCCAGCTCTTTTTCGCTCTCGTCGGCCAACTCATCGAGGCCTTCGTAGTCTTCGTCCAGCGTTTGCGTAAGGTCGATGACTTCAGCCGCCTTATCGAGATTACCCTGCAGGCGTCTGGCCATGGTATCCAGCGCACCGGCGATCGCGTGAGTCGAAGACGCCAACAGTTTCCAGAGCACCAGAGAAATCAGTTGCCGCTGACCTTCGGGTAGGGCGTTGAGGTTCGGCCGGCGCAGGTAGTCGGCCACCAAACCAGACAGCTCGCGCTCTTCCTGACTGGGGGCGAACTCCTGAACAATCGCCCGTCTTGCTGTGTAGGGAACGTACTGCTGCACTTGACGACGTAGAGTGCGCTTGCAGATGCTGCCCAGGCGCTGACGCAAACCGCCAAAGGCCTGCGCCCTGTCGGTATTGACGAACTGGGCGCGGAAGCTGTCGACATCACCGAAAACCCGATCATCGATCATACTCACCAGCCCGTACAGTTCGAGCAACGAGTTCTGCAGTGGAGTTGCGGTCAGTAGCACCTTGGAATGCACATGGGCTAATGCGTCCTTCAGTGTCTTGCCAATGACGTTGTTGCTCTTGTAGACGTTGCGCAGACGGTGCGCTTCATCCAGCACAACCAGATCCCAGGCAATGGCCTTGACGTCCTTCGCCTTGGCTTTGGCGAACTGATAAGAGCAGAGCACCGGGCCGTTGGCGAACACGAAAGGGTTTCCGACGCCTTGCTTGCGAAGCGCGTTGTAGCTCTTGGCTTCCAGAATCAGACCTTGCAGATTGAACTTGTCCTGCAACTCTTGGTGCCACTGCTTGCGCAGATTAGCGGGAGCAATGATCAAGATGCGCCGTCTCCGTTCGGCCCAGCGCTGCGAGATCACCAGTCCGGCCTCGATGGTTTTGCCCAGGCCCACCTCGTCAGCTAGGATCACCCCGCGTGACAGGGGATTGCGACAGGCAAAAAGCGCTGCATCGACCTGATGTGGATTGAGATCCACCTGAGAGTCGACTAACGTCGAGGCAAGCGACTCAACCGAATCGCCAGCCGCTCGTCGGGTGAGAAGCCATGCGTAGTACTGACATTGGTGCTCAGTAAGGCGGACTGAAGCCATCTTATCCCTTCAAACACAACTCAAATAACGTGAATCATCGCACGAACTGTAAGCACACGGGCAAACCATCTTGCACAGCTGCGCCAGATTGCCCCTATCAACAGCAAGGCCCCTATAAAAACCGCATCCCACGCAACCATGCCCCCTCCATAAGCTCAACACCCCGAAGACAGCAAGACGATATGTAGCAAAAAAAGACACGTCTATAATGTAGGCTTATACAGGTAAAGAAATCGAGCATATGGAGAGGGCATGAAACGCAAGCAATCCATCGAACAGGTTCGCTGGGACCTAGCCCTTCGCTATCGCCTGATTGAAACCGTAGCCTGGTGGGGAGGCCGGCTGACCACGGGACACCTGATCCAGAGCTTTGGCATCAGTCGGCAGCAGGCATCGAAAGACATCAATACCTACCGGTTCGCTGGATAACCAAGCGAGGCGCATCACCAAAAAATGCGATACGCCATCACTAAAAATAAAGCCTTCGCCAAATGCTTATTGGCGAGAAAATAGCTTGGCCGGCTTTCGTTCTATCCCTACCGCTTGCAGTCACACGTGCAGCGCCTGAATACTGGTTAAGCATACAGGTAAATATTTCAATCATGCACCTCCGCGCAAGGCCCTGAAATGAGCACTGCATCTGAAGAAAACCCCGGGATATGGGCGTTTTGTTGACAGTTTACCATGCCAAATCAAAGTGCCATCATACAGACAGAACAGATAGCGCCGATCTATTGGTCACCCAACGCAATCTCATCCGGGAAGCGATATGCCATCAGTTATTGGGCATGCGCGATCAACACCCTACAGACAAGGACGTGTGCATGCCTTTGCCCTCCCCTTCCATTGCACTCAATGCTTCTGTAACAAGACCACGAGCCAAGCAGTGACGCACTGACCTCGTGAACGGCCCTGAACGCGACCCGAATGCGGCAACTGCGGTTGTAACCTTCTCGGGCCGGCCCCCTTCTCGCACGACGAGAAAAGACCAGCGATTACTTGAATATCCCAGCGCATAAGCCTCTGTGTACCCTATGCCATGCCTTCGCGCAGACCATCAACACTTAAAGGAATATCACCATGCTCGAAAGCCAGAAAGAGTTCGCCACTTACTTGAAGAAAATGCAGGTGCTGCTCAATGACCAAGCGTTTTCATTCGATCAGTCATTGCTTCCAAAAGTGATGGAGACCGAGCTTGTGGTGCCCGTAATCGGGGCCTTCAGCGCCGGTAAAAGCTCGCTGTTGAACGCGCTGATGGGCCAGGACATTTTGCCAGTTGGAATTGCGCCGGAAACTGAACTGGCGACCGAACTGCGTTATTCATCTGAGCCCTATCTGCTGGCAATCAAACCCGACGGTGTGCAGGAACGTTTGCCTGTTGAAGCGCTGAGTACCATCAATCGTCGTTCCAGCGAGTTTTCACACTTGCGCCTGTACCTCGACAGCGAGGCGTTGAAAGCCATTGCGCCCCTGGTGCTGGTCGACATGCCGGGCTTCGGCTCATCGCTGGAAAACCACAATAAGGCCATTGCTTACTACCTGCCGCGCGGTGTGCACTTCGTGGTGCTGACCAGCATCGAGGACGGCAACATTACGCAGTCGATGCTGCGCAAACTCGACGAGCTAAAAACCTACAACACCGATTTCACCTTCCTGCTGAGCAAATGCAACCTGCGCGCCGCCGACCAGGTTGAAGACGTGCAGGCCTACATTGACGACCAGCTCGGGGTGTATTTCGGCGAGCACTACCGCAGCATCACTATCGGTAACCGTGGTGGTGAGGAACTGACAAATGCACTGACCGCATTGCAGCCTGACGTGCTGTTCTCGCGCCTGTTCATCGACATCCTCAAGGACCAGAACTTCGAAGTACTGGCGCAGATCAACCTGGCGCTGAGCATGCTGAAAAAGGACAAGGCCGAGAGCGAGCAAACCGCACGCGCACTCGAGCAGGCCTTGGCAAAGCTGCTGGAGCAACGCAAAGACGTCGAGTCGGACCTGAAAGATCGCTACTCGGGAAAAATGCTCGACCGTAGCCTGCGCGGCCTGGATAACGCGCTTAATGACTCCCTCGACGAGCTGGTCACCTTGGGCAGCAGCAAGAACCCGAGTGCCCTGTCGAATGCACTCTCCGACATCATCCGCAGCAGCCTGTCCAGCACGATCAAATCTGAAGTGCAGGACATCTCCACCAACATGGTCGACCGGATTGCCAGCAACCTCAGTGCCACCAGCAGCCAGATGTCCGTACTGGACATCAGCGGCAACTGGAGCGAGGAGCTTTCCCGCAAAGTCAAGTTTTCGCTGGAGCGCACCACGGAAATGCTCAGCGACTGGTCGACACGCCTGAGCAATCGTGCCGAGGAAGACAAGAACAGCGGCGTCATGCTCTACCGCAGCCTATCTACCGTGCTCGCTGTCACCACCACCGTGGTCAATCCGCTGGTAGAGCTGGTGATCATCTTCTTGCCCGAAATTCTCAAGATGTTTAACGGTGGCGGTAACGAGCGCGAGAAGTTTCGCCAGAAACTGACCGGCGAAGTGTTCCCCAACATCAAGGCGGAACTGCGCGGAAAAATTCCTGCAGTCATCGACGAGCAGCTCAACGCCATGCTGAAGAAGATCAGCGACGGTTTCGAAGAGCAGATCACCAAGCAAAAGCATGTGATCGACTCAATTGCACAGGAAAGCCTGCAGCTTGAAGCACAGATCAGCGAGAAGACTGCTGTGCTGGAAAACCTTGCCACCGCAGTAAAAGCCGCTGCAAACGAACACCTCTACAAGTAAGGCGAACGACCTAATGGATTACCAATCACTCGTCGCTTTTAGCGAAAGCCTGCACACGCTGGCAGCAAGCAACCAGGACCTGTTTGAGCGCGAAATCGAGCAGTTCAAGCGGCTGAACGGCATCGACCAACCGCAACAGCTCGCGCAAGCGTGCCAGACGTTGCAGGACCAGAACCGGCTGATGAACATCGGTATTGTTGGTCGTGTGAAAGCCGGAAAGTCATCGCTGCTCAATGCGCTGATTTTTAATGGCGAACCGATCCTGCCCAAGGCCGCAACACCCATGACCGCTGCACTGACCACCATTACCTGGGGCGAAGTGTTCCAGGCCAAGGTTGAGTTCTACAGCGAAACGGACATCGCCGCGATCCGCTTCAAATCGGACCAGTTCGAGCAACGCCTTGCCACGCGCAAGCGCGAATGCCTGGAAGAGCTGGTGAAGCGTCGTAACGCCCAAGCCAATAGCGCGCCCCTCGATATGGCGCAGCTGACGATCATGGCCGATAAAAAAGCCTTGAGCGAACTGCAACGCGAAGAAGGCTTGTTCGCGGCATACGACCAGTTCCAGCGCATGAAGAGGTCAGGGCTCGATGCGGCCATCCTGCACTTGCACAGCGAGATTCAGGCAGGTAACCCGAAAGAGCTGGCGGCTCGTCTGCACAACTATGTCGGTGCCGACGGCACGTACATGCCGTTCACCAAGACGGTTCATGTCGCCATGCCGCTGGAGGCACTACGCGATATCTGCATCATCGATACCCCCGGCATGAACGATCCGGTCCAGTCGCGCGAAGAGCGCACGGTCGAATTGCTGAAAACCTGCGACGTGGTGTTCATCGTCAGCCCGGCCGGCCAGTTCCTCAATGAGCAAGACCTTGAGGTGATGGGGCGTATTACCCAGAAGGAAGGCATTCAGGAACTGGTACTGGTGGCCAGCCAGATCGACACACAACTGTACGGCAGCGAAAAACGCGCGCGCTTGAGCGATGCCGTGGAAGCCATCCGAGCCCAGCTGTCGGCACGGGCACAGAGCACCCTTGCAGACCTCAAGATGAGCAGCCCGGAAGTGGGCTCGGTGTTCGACAACCTGATCGGATCGGTACACCGTAACCTGCTGCATAGCTCCGGCTTGTGCCACAGCCTCAACCGCCGCTTCGAAACGCCCGAAACCTGGGACTCGAACGAGCAGGTGACCTGGGACAACCTGTCCACCGATTACCCGGATTACTTCACTCGTGACAACCAGGCACTGTCGTTGAGCAGCCTGGACAGCTTGGCAAACATTGACGCGATCAACGCCATGCTTGCCCAGGTGCGCGAGAAGAAAACGGAGATCACACGGGAAAAAATCGCCAACCTGATGGTTCGCAAACAAAAGAACCTTGAGGCATTCAAGGCGCTGATCATCACCCTGGCACGCAACCAGGTCATCCAGATCAAGAACGCCAACGTCGATCAGCTGGACGAACAACTGGCTTCGCTGGAGTCGAAGCGACTGGATCTCTCGCTGGAACTGGATGTCAGCTTCAAATACACCATGGCCGACTACCGCCAGAAGTTGCGTGACGACATGCGCAAGACAGCTGCGCAATTGCTTCGCGAGACGCAGTCCACTGTCAAAGACGCGGAAGGCTCTTTCAGTGAAACCATTGTCGTCGACAACCCTGGGGTTGGCAGCTGGTTTGCCCGCAAGCTTTGGGGCGGCGGCACTACCGAGAAAACGGTCGTCCGCGCCAAGATCATCAGTAGCCAGGTCATCTCCACCATCAACGAGTTCATGAACGACATCCAGGATGAGCTGGGCGCCAAGGTGGAGAGCTCTCATCGCGGGTTGAACGAAGAACTGGCCCGGACCCTCACGCCCAAGATCCGTGAGGTGCTTGAACAGGATGCCAATGCGCAAATGATCAAGCTCGCGATTCTTTCGATCATTCAATCGATTCCTGACGATGACTTTGATTTGGGCATTCCGTTGCCTGACTCCCTGAAAAGCAACGGCACGCTCAAGGGCTACGAGGCCGAACGTTTCAAGGATGCCGCCGATGACTTCATCGGCTCGTTGGGTAGCAAGGTCAAAAGCAAGATCAGTTCGTTCATCAACGATGTTGAACGCAATGCACCTTCCACCATCTCCAACTCCTTCGTCGATGAGATTCAACGCCGGATCAATGTGCTCAAGGATCAGGTCGACAACGCGGCTCAAACCATTGACCGGCTTGAACGTCTGGCACGCAAGGCCGAAGAGGTCACCCTGTGAGCAACCCGCCAGCCATTCATAAACAGGCACGCTCGACGCTGGAGTCGCTGTCCCGCTTCTGGCAGTTCAAACGCAAGAAGCTGGCAGCTGAACTTCAGGGCCACCTGGATGATGCCCAGTGCCAGCTCGACACGTTTTTCAGCACCAATCAGCAATTGTCCGCGCTGTGCGCGGGCCAGAACGACGAAATCGGCGAGCTAAAATCGCGCAACGGCTCGCTAGTCGATGCGTTGCAGCTTCAAACAACCAATTTGGCCTCGACCTCCGAAGCGTTAGCGCAGGAGAAGGGCAAGCTCCAGAAGGCTATGCTCGCACTGGCCCAGGCCAAGGTGTACGCCAAGGATCTGGAAGAGCGGCAGGCTCAGGCCATGACCCAGATCGCAGGGCTCGAAGAGCACCTTGCCGATCACAAGCAGGAGCTTGTCGACAAAGAGCGGTGCATTCAGGAACTCCAGCACACCCTGGCCGATACTCGACAGCAGATCGAAGCGCTGAACAACGTCAAACAGCGGTTGACCGAGCAGTGCGCCGAGCAGACTGAGCAGATCCGCACCCTGGAGTCGAGCAATGAGACGCTCAGCGACCAGTTGCAGGCAGAACAGGCCAATACGGCAGAGCTGGAAGCACGCAAGGACCAGGCGCTTGCCGAGATCGCCACCCTTCAACAGCAGCTAGCAGATCGCAAGCAGGCGCTGGTGGAAAAAGAACAGCGTATCGCTGAACTTGGACACACCCTCTCGGACGCGCAACAGCAGATCGAAGCACTGAACGACGCCAAACAGCAGTTGGCCGAACAGTGCACCGGGCAGGCTGTACAGATCGACTCGCTGGAGTCGGACAATGAAGCGCTAACAACCCAGTTGCAGGCAGAACGAGCCAACGCGGCCGAGCTGGAGGAACGCAAGGCACAGGCGCTGGCACAAATTGCCGAGCTGGAGACGTACCTGGAGGAACATAAGAACCAGTTGCTTTCCACGGAGCAGAACGTCGACCTACTGGAAAGCCTGACCGAACAACTGAAGGCCTCCCAGCAGCACCTGGAAGACAACTACGCCGACATCAACAAGCAGCACCTGTCGCTAACCGAGAAATTTTCCCTGGTGAGCAAAGTCCTGGCCCAGCAACCGCCCGGTAATGAAGAGCTGGCCAAATTCGCCGACCTGATCAACCACGACTACATGGAGTTCGCCAGCCGAGAATCGTCGTTGGCCGGTGAAGCCCAAGCAGTGCTCGACATGCAGGCGATCCTCGCCGAGATGCAGATGCTGAACAACTTCCCGAGCATTGCCGGCAAAACCATCCTGAGCATTGCGGGTGGTTTCAGCAGCGGAAAGTCGGCGTTCGTCAACAGCTTCATCCGTAACCCGAGCGTGAAGTTGGCGACCGGCATCAACCCGGTGACCGTGGTCCCCAGCTACGTGGTGTGCTCCGAAGAAACCCGGATCAAGGGTTATTCGTATAACGGTGGGGCCATCGACCTGGAGCCCAGCCTGTACGCGTCGATGTGCCACGAATATGTTCAGGCCTTCGGCTTCGACCTGCGGCGCATCCTGCCCTTCATCAGCGTCAAGGTTCCCATGGACCCGGAGCTGTTCGGCAACCTGTGCATCATCGATACGCCCGGCTACAACCCGGGTACCACGGGTGGGGCCGCGGCCTCCGACCGTAGCACTGCAGCCTCCCTGGTCAATCAGGCCTCGGCGCTGGTCTGGGTCATCGGCCTTGACCCAGCCGGGACCATCGACCAGTCTGACATCGAGTTCATCGAATCCACGCCGTTCCGCGCAGAGTCGCTGTATATCGTGTTGAACAAGGCGGATGTGAAGTCTCAGGACGATATTCTTGAGATCATGGAGCAAGTAGCCGACGACCTGAGTTTCGCGGGTATCGAGTATGCCGGCATGTGCGCCTATTCGTCCACGCGCAAGAAAGACTACCCCTCCAGCGGCCTGACGTTCGAGCAGTTCCTGCGC
The DNA here is from genome assembly GCF_039634505.1 of Pseudomonas sp. NY8896. NCBI lineage: Bacteria > Pseudomonadati > Pseudomonadota > Gammaproteobacteria > Pseudomonadales > Pseudomonadaceae > Pseudomonas > Pseudomonas sp. NY8896. The sequence continues at coordinate 669,307 of NZ_CP132350.1, read as the reverse complement.
TCGATCAACCGTAAAGTGGATGTAGTCGGCAAGGTTAACAGCAAGCTCGATACTGTATTCGATGCCTACAAGCAGGCCATCCAGGCCGATATTGCGCAACTGGAAGGCCGCAAGGGCGAGTTCAATGCGTTCAAGCTCGATGCGCTGGAAATAGGCGGAACGGCGCTGTTTGACAGAATTGATCAAGCATTCCCCATCTCTGAGCAAATGTTCGATTCTTCCGGGCTGGAAAAACTCGTTGATGAATGCGAAGGCCTTCGTCGAACGCTCAAGCTGGCCGCTCGAAAAGCCCTGGAGGTTTGCGAACTCGTTCGCACCAGAACCTCTGTCGAGTCTGATGACTTTCTTCGCACTCGAATACGCCGCTAAACGCCGGCACACAGCGTGTTACTAACCCAGGCCTGCCTGCTGGCAGGCCGTTGCTGGCCAGGGCGCTGAGCCCTGGCCTGTGCGCTCAAAATCGCCGCCGCGCCAGCAACTCCGCCAACGCCCCTTCAAGCCACCCTGCGGTGCGCATCTTCAGTGCCTTGCTCCCGCACCTCGGGCACTGGTCAAACCACTCGCCGGGCATCAGCACATCACTTTGCGGTGCCACTGTCTTTGTCCAACCGCATCCTTCACATTCAAAGGTTAAGGGCCTGGGTTTGATGGGCATTCTAAAGCTCCTTGGTCTCTTCGCTGATGTATTGCCATCGGTGCATTCAACTGCCCGGATAAGCCAATTCGATCTGCTCGTCGAACGCACCACCAACCCCGCAGTAATCACGTGGAACACGCTCAAGATCCTCGGCTACCTGCACGATCACCTGGCGCAGTTCCAGGCGTTCGAACCAGCGGGCAGGAATGGCAGCAGCACCATACTGGGCACCCAACAAGTGCCCGGCGACAAGCCCTGTGCTGTTGCTATCGCCACTGTGATTCACCGCCGTGATCACCCCTTCTTCGAGTGATCGTGCTGTCAGCGCACACCACAGTCCAATCGCCAGCGCCTGCTCGGCAACCCACCCACCCCCAAGGTCGCCAATGCGTTGCGGGGTGGGTGTATAGCCCTCGTAGTAGAAAAACAGCACGCGCTCGATGAGGCTGCGCGTTTCTTCCATACCAGGTACTTGCCCATATTTGGCCAAGCTTTGAGTTACCGCGTGTTCCAGGCTGTCTTGTCTTTCGACAACACGCTGAAGAATGTCGGCGAATAGCCCTGCCGCCAGGTAGCCCGTCGGATGCCCGTGCGTCAGGCGTCCAGACTGCGCCGCGTAGTCAAATGCATTGGCAAAGAACGCACAGGGTGCAACACGTACCAAGGCGCCGCAGCCCTTGCTGTTGTTTTCGGCAACCGCTCCCAACCGCGCGCTGGCCTTTAGTGCATTCAGGCAAGTTGTGCCTGGGGAGCGACGAGACCAGAGTTCGACTTGCTTGATCAGCCAGCCATCTGTGACGATCGGTATCGCAGAGGGGTAATCCTGGGTCATCAGCCAGCGCAGCAACGCTTGGTGAACAATGCTCGGGACATGGCACGCCTGCCGTAAACTGCCAAGCACAAAAGCGCGCAGCAAACCTTCCGCGGTGAACAGCATCATCTGCGTTTCGTCGCTGATGGCGCCGGTGTTGCCGTAAGCCGGGGCAAAATCAATGATGCCCTGCGGACCGAACTTGGCTTCGATGGCAGGCCACTCAAGAAACTCCACGGGGGCGCCAAGCGCGTCTCCGACAGCACCACCCAGCAGGCAGCCTTTGATCCGTTCAAGTCTGTTCATGCACTTCCCTTATCGCTCTGCAGAGATCAAGTTCTGCAAAATCACCAGCTTGCTTTGCAACTGCTCGATGTGCGCTTTCTCAGCACGCAGTGCCGAACGTAGCTCCCGGTTTTCCATCTCCCAGATCCGCGCCCAACGTGCGTCCTGGCGGCAGGCAAGCGCCACGTGCCAGATTTCTCGCAACCTCAGGTACTGCATCAGGAGCACCGTCAGGATCACCCCGATCAACACCAACGCCCCTGTCGAAACCGCTTCAGACATAGTCATGTCCACATCCTTTCGTGACTTCAATTTATTTCGAAGACAGACACACGATATGTAGTGATCAACGACAGGTCTAGAATGTAGACTTATACAGGTAAAGTATTCGCGCACATGGAGAGGGTATGAAACGCAAGCAATCTGTTGAACAGGTACGCTGGGACCTGGCACTTCGCTATCGTTTGATCGAGACCGTTGCCTGGTGGGAAGGCAGGCTGACCACGGGGCACTTGATGCAGAGCTTTGGCATCAGCCGCCAGCAGGCATCCAAGGACATCAATACCTACATCACCGAGCATGCGCCCAAAAACTTGACATATGACAAGCAGCTCAAGGGGTATGTGCCGAGCAAGCAGTTCAAACCCCTGTTCATCGACGACAGTGCCAGCGCCTATTTGCACCTGCTCTATCAGAACAATGAGCGTGCCCCGCACATTGATGGATTGGCACTGGCCTATGCGCACACCAAGGTGTTGGAAGTGCCCGATCGCCCCATTCGACCGGAGATTCTGCGCCCCTTGCTCAAGGCCTGCCGCGAAGGCCTGCGCCTGGAAACCGAGTACGTGTCGTTCAATACCCCGAACGTAGAGGTTCGCCTCATCGCCCCTCACACGCTGGTGTACACCGGCATGCGCTGGCATGTGCGGGCCTACTGCGAAAAGAATGGCCAGTACCGCGACTTCGTGCTAAGCCGTCTGCGCGGGCAGCCGGACCTGCTAGACGAATCGCCGAATACACGGGAGCTGGATGAAGACTGGAATGTCGAGATTCCGGTTATCTTCGAGCCCGATGGGCGATTGAACGAGGCGCAGAAGGCAATCATCGAAACCGACTTCGGGATGACGCAAGGACAATTGGTGGTGCCCAGCCGCAGGGCCTTGGTGAAGTATGTGTTGCAGCGTTATCAGATCGACCCGCGCAACCTGGCGACGAGCCCTGAAGCCCAGCAAGTTGTAGTGAGCAACCTCAAGGAATTGAGGCCGTGGCTGATGAATGACTGACGCTCAAATCTCCGAGACGAGGGGCATGACGCCCCTCGTCGATGGCCGGCTCGTGCTCGTTCAGCCGCAGGTGTATCTGCTCAACCCTATTCGGAGAACGACTCACTAGCGGCCAGCCAAGAAGAGATCCAGCCGTCGAGGATTTCAGCCAAACCGGCTGACGACATCTGTATCAACAGTCAGGTTTGTCCCCAGTCACTGTAGTTTCCGCCCCACGCCTTGGGCCTCGATGATCATGCGGTCGAGCAGAGCGAGCATGTCATCGACATCAATTTCCTGAAAGCAGCCCTTCGCCTCCTGCTCCAGGATCATGGCGGCGAATTCCTCGCTGTATTCGACCTCATCCTCGGTTCTAACTTGCGCGGGACCTGGGTCATCCGAGTGACCATCCCCTTGGTCATTACACATCACGAACCTCGCATTGAAATGGGACCTTAGCTGAACGGTCGCGCCAACTTGGCCCAAGCAGACACCCGTTGGAAGCAGAAAAAGGACGGAGTTGTCGACGTTATCGGCGTTTGTCAGGCCGAATCGGAAGCACGTCGGTCCAGCTCCTGTTTCATCTCCATGTATTCACGGACAAACTCGTAGCCCTTCTTGGCAACGACGATAACACCGATAATTGCGAACAGATTTTTCATAGCAAAACCTCTTGGGATTGACGGGTTTCGTCGAGCGTTCCGTACCTGACCGCCATGCACAAGCCGTTGACCAAGTTCATGTCTTGCGGCGTCTGGCAACGAATGGCCGTCAGATCAGGACTGGCGACAATACAAGCTAGCGACTTCGCCCGGCTGACCGCTACATTCAAACGGTTTTTCGAGTACAGGAAGCCGATGTCCCTGGGCAGGTAGTCTTCATTCGACGTCGCCATCGAGACGATGACAATCTCTGCCTCTTGCCCCTGAAACTTATCCACAGTGCCGACGCGCGCACCCGCCGGCAGCACCTGCTTCAACAGCTGTACCTGCAAATTATAGGGCGCCACGACCAGGATGTTTTCGAGAGACACAGCGTGCTCCTCGCCGGTGTTATCCACATAGCGCTGCTGCAGAAAGTACGTGTACAGCGCTTTGATGTACGCGGCTTCTTCATCGGAACTCTGGCCGTTGCCGTCGTGCTCCACAGAGCAAAACATCAGTCCGCTGCCCGGTACATCTGGCCGCTGGCCATCCAGTCGCAACACCTGCCGCTCGGTTCCTGGTGCCGACGACAGTTGACCTTCGTACACCGCATGAGAAATGAATGAGCAAACGTGCGGATGCATCCGCCAGGTTTGCGCCAGAAACACCCCACGATCAGGCGCAATGGTGGGCGTGCCATCCAGCAGATAATCGAGGATAGAGTCACCGGAACGGCCAGGGTGCACGCCTTGCACTGGTTGCGACAATTGCATCTGGTCGCCCATCAAGACGATGTTGCGTGCCGCAATGCCCATGGTAACCAGGTTCGCCACGCTCACTTGACCGGCCTCGTCGATGAAGAGGTAATCCAACGCCTCGGTGAAGGTCTCGTCGGCAAATAGCCAGGCAGTACCCGCAGTCAGGTCAATTCCCGGCCCCCAGGCATCAAGGAAATCCTTTTTGTCTTCGATGGAGCGAATGCAGCAACCAGTGAACTCAGTGCCCTCTCCCTCCGATGACTTTTTCAACCCCTTGAATGCAACGCCCTCTGCTTGTGCACGAGACTCAACAGCAGACAACAGGTTGTTGATGGCATAGTGCGAATTGGAGGTCACACCGATGCGCTTGCCTGCTTTGAGCAGGTCAACAATCACGTGCGAGCCCGTGTAGGTCTTGCCGGCACCCGGCGGCCCTTGAATAAACAGCACGCTGTTCTCAAGATTGCGTACCACCTGCTTGATGGCATCCGTCGTCGTCAGGCGTGGATCCAGTAGTGGCGCACCCGGCTGGACGTCTTTCACCCGCGGAGCGCATCGATGGAGAAAGTCCGACACCGCCTGGAAGCGCTGCTCACCGGCCAGGACGCTGTCGGCATAGCGAAACAGTGCCTCGCGCAGCGAAGTCGATGGAATCGGCCTGCCGGGAATCATGTCGAAGTCATCCGGTGGCGCTTTGTTCGCGGTGGCTTTGAACATCGCCAGACACGCGTTACTGTCCAGGTTAACCAACTGCACATTGGCCAGGGACTCGGTGATGACGCCTTGGGAACCCGTGCGCATCTTGCTTTCTTGAGGTTCGAAACTGTATTCAAACAGAAATGATTTCTTGATCGGTTCGGGCGGCGTTTTTGTACGCCGCAAACCGGCCAGGCTCTCGATATCCTCCAGCAGCTCCTCAGTGGTCATGTCCTGACGGCTGAACAACTGCCACCATGTCGGCTTGTCTGCCCGACGGTGGAAGTCGAGCAGCTGGAAGGTGAGCAACCTGACTTGATCCGCTTCGCTCAGGGCACATTCGGCGGCGGGCAAGCCAGCGAGCAAACGATCGCGATAGCTTTCCAGACGAACCTCAATCTCCTTTTGTTCCGCTACAGCTTTCTCGCTTTCTGTTTCAGGCTCGGAGAGAGCGCTCGCATCCGACGGTTTAATGCTCAAAAGCCAGTTGCGCAGAAGATAGGTGGATAGCACGTCGTCTTCGTTGTACCGCTCGATCTGCTTGAGCAACGCCGACTCGCCAGTCTCTTTCCAACGCTCATAAAACACGATGCTCGCACCGGCATTGGTAACGTCGCCGTCTCGCTGCCCCATGTAAAAATGCTCGATGTTCTTGATCGAGTAGCTGGGCTCAGACACCCGGATCGCTTCGCGCACAACCTTGTAGAGGTCGATCAGCTTGCCGTTGCGCAGCAACCAGTCCACTTGTGCCTCGCGTGTACCGTGCTGGCTCATCAGGCGCTTGATGGCCGTCTCTTCATAGCTGGCATAGTGGTAGATATGTGCGCTGGGGTAACGCTTGAGGTGAGCGATGACCCAGTCGATGAACTGCTCGAACGCGATCTTTTCTGCCTCTCGGCTATGGGCCCAGAAAGGTTTGAAGGATTGCTGGCCACCTTCGTCGATATACAGACCGAAGAGATATTCCAGGCCGCCCTCCTCCAGCGGATTGCCCTCCATGTCGAAGAACAGATCGCCCTCAACCGCCGTGGGCATTCGGTTAAAACCACGCCTCTTCCCCACGACCGGCAGAAACTCGAACAACGGGCCATCGCTGGAGCGCCCCTGGAACTGCAAACGTGCCTGATGGCGCAACTTGCCCAGCGACTCCACTTGCAACTTGGGGATGCGCAAGTCATCGGTACTGTTCGCCAACTGCTGCAATGTGGTCACACCACCAGCCTGCAATTTCTTGATTTGCGATCGGCTGATGCCGGCGACTGCCGAGAGGTGATCGTCTTGCAGCCGTTGTTCGTCACAGCGATCGCGCCACACACAAAACCCGCAATGCCCGCATGGCTCCGGGTACGTCACAGGTTGTCCGTGACTGTTCACGAACGCCGTGAAACGCTGCAGCACTTGCTCCAGATAATCGGCGTAGTCAGCGACCCGAAACGCCTGCTCCGTACGCGCAGAATCACCCAGTACGACATACATGAACTGCGGCTGTATGCCCTGGATCGCAATCAGCATTCGCGAGTAAAGCGCAACCTGTACAAGGAACTTGGCCTTTGCAGACTTGGCCAGCTTGGTGTCGATCACCTCATAGCTATGATCGCCCAGCGTCGACGCCCGCGGCACCTTACGCAGGAAGTCGGCATGCCCAATAAAGGCACCTTCCTGGAGCGAAGCCTGGAAGATGATGTCCGCACCAGCCTTCATGGCCTCAATGGTCAGTTCCACCCGCCGCGCGAAACTCGGATTGCCCTCGGCAATGTCGACTACGTGAGCATTTTCGCGTTTGAGTCGTTCAAGAAACGTCGCTTCATGAGCGAGCCCCTTGCCCTGGATCAGGCGGTTCTGCTCGCTTGCCGGCGCTTTTTCCATAGGGGCAACAAGATGCTGAAGGTCCAGTGCCGTTAGGTGCTGGCACTCCAGAAAACCACAGATGTCTGAGGCGGAATACAACTGAACGCCGTTCCGGGTTTGCATGGTTGTATTCCACCCTGTGAAAGGCCAAGGGGCACATGGTGCTGCGCAAATGTTGCGTGTGTTGCTCAGGCGTCGAGCGAGCAGTCCTGGTAAAACTGCTCGAACAGACTCGTTGGCGAGTGCTGCGCATCAAGCAGGCCGAAGTGCTTGCCCACGTTACGCCCCAGGGCCATGAGTGTCCTTGCAGAGTTCTCGGTACCGGCATAGCCGGCACTCACGATGTAGTCGACACGATCCTTGTCGGTCGTCGCTCGCGCATACGCGTTGCCCGTGATCAACACATCCACCAAGCAGACACTGACGCGCTCATCACCGACTGTGAACGGCTCGAGGGCCTCGGTAGCCAGGGCCGCACGCAATCCGTCCTCACCACCGGCAACGATGCGCTCAAGCTGTGCAAGCGGTCGGCCGAACAAGTCGAACTCTTCAATGGAAAACGGGAAACAGTAGCCCTGTGCAGTGGTACGCGTGAGCGGCTTCTCGTCACGCGGCTGGGCCACCAGCCATTCAACAAACGAGGTTTTGTTATCGAGAGCACCGCTGTAGCGGAAGGCCAGATAATCCTTGAGAACCTGGCTGAAAGGATGCCCCGTGGGCACCCAATTATTGCCTCCACGCTCGCAGTCCTGCGCCTCGACTTCTGGCTTACCCGCTATGGAATTAGACGCCAGCGCCAGACCAAAGCAGCGAAGGTCATAGCCAAGCATGAACAGGCTGGCCTCGAAGGCATGGTAACGCGCGGGGAGAGTCCCTTGCCCAGCAAACCAATTGGTACGCTCGAGCAGCGCTCGAATAATCCAGCCCAAGCGCACTTGCCAACGCGCCCACTCGGCATAGTCGATCGTCGAAAACTGCGGCGCCGCCACGCTGTTCAAGAACGCTCCCGGGTTGCGGATCTGGCTGCCTCGCGCGCCGCCGGACGGGAACATCAGCAAGGGTTTACCACGCCCCGCCCACTGCTGGCGAAACAGCGAATACAACATGGCAATCGCAGCGCCCACACGGCTGTCATAGATTGGAGAACCAGACAAATCGAGCAAGGCGTGAATCTTGGTCAGGCCAGAATCGAAACGCTCGACACTGCTAGCGTCGAGGTCATCCAGGTCATTGTCACCGTCGAGCGTCATGAGTCCGGCCATCTTTTTCAGGTAGCCCGACAACTCGGCTTTGGCCTCCAACCGGTGCAAGAACGGAATGGCGCCCCGCACGCCGCCCCAACGAAGAATCTGCAAACACGCCTGAAGCGCTTGTTGCTCATCACCAGCGTTGACCGCACTCGTCAGCCACTCACGCAGTTGCCCCAAAGAGCGTTGGGTTTCAGCCCAGGTTTCAGACTCAACCACACTCTGGTTGGAGTCGTGCCAGCTTGCCTTCCAGCGATAGTGCTCAAGTACCCGCTCAATCCCCTGGACTTCAACCGTCAAACCGCCAGGTACAAACTTGCTGGACTTGAAGCGCAGCTTGAACGTGAGCGCCGGCAAGTTGGCTGCCAGCCATGCAACGAAAGATTCCACTTCGGGTTGTGCCAGGAACTGTTCACGCTTCATGCAGGCCGCCTTGCGGGCAATGTCGAATGGCCATACCCTAAGCAAAATGGCAGGCCACGTCCACGTTGTCTGTTCATACAGGTAAACAAATTGAGCAGGTTCTAATGCCCTGAATAGACGCTTTTCAACGCCAGCGGCGATTGGCCCGGCCACCTGTAAAGTTTTCAGGCACACGCTACCTCTTTACCGACCGCCCACGACTTCAAGGATCGGCACTTAATGGACCATCAAGCACTCAAAGCCCGTCACCGCCAGGAACGTGAAGGCCACCATCCCAACCTCACCTTGCGCGTTCATCGCGCATTAAGCTGGCTGAATCGCGCCGAGCAGGCGGATGATCTTGATGGGCGCTTTATCTTTCTGTGGATCGCCTTCAACTCTGCCTATGCCACGGACATTGATGAGCAGTTCCGACTTTCCGAGCAGTCCACGTTCAAGGCGTTCCTGGACAAACTCTGTGCGCTAGACACAGCCAACCTGATCGAGAACCTGGTCTGGTCCGAGTTCTCAGGCAGTATCCGCGCATTGCTGGACAACCCCTACGTATTTCAGAGTTTCTGGGACAACCAGAACGGCAAGATCAGCGAGCAACAGTGGACCGAGCGGTTTGCCAGCGGTCGACGAGCAGCGCAGCAAGCGTTAGCCAACCGCAATACCCCAGCAGTACTCGGTGTTCTGTTCAATCGAATCTATACATTGCGTAACCAGGTAATGCATGGGGGCGCAACCTGGAACAGCAGTGTGAACCGGGATCAACTGCGCGACTGCTCGAACCTCCTCGGCAAGCTGGTGCCTGTGATTATTTTGCTGATGTTGGATAACCCGGAAACGCTATGGGGTGATGCTTGTTATCCGGTTGTTGCTTAGGCAGACCACATTCCAATCCCGCGATGACCGGTGACAAACCAAGTGATTCCGCTTGCTGCTTACACTGAGTGGAAGGCGTTCACACGCGTTTGAATATGCGCGAATGCTTTGCCTGTAGGAAGTCAACGCAACAAGAATTTGAATTCAGGGCTCGAATTTGTCCTCAGTGACAAAGCCCTCCAAGCCCTCAGGTCAGTTTGCCTTCCTGAGGGCTGGACTGGGAACAAGCTACTTACCCTCTATCCTCGGCTGAATCCGAAGCCATGAGCGCCCTCCCCATAACGCTTCGTCGCAGCTTTACAAAGGTAGCTGGCACGATGAAACAGATCAGGTAAGTAATCCACATTCCCTGGCCGGACCTCCCGGTCTACTCGGTATTCCGCATTAGACGGGATATGTACCAAGCCCCTCACTTGCTCAACCTCGCACTTCAACGCACTGGCCCAAGCCTCCTGCATGCGGCTGATCATGTTCGGCCTCTGTGGCTGCAACCGCCCGATTGTGTAGTAGGCGTCCCTGTTGAGCAGGATCAGCAGGTGGTAATGCTGTCGCCCTGCCTCGCTCCTCTCTCTCGCCCATACGTAACGTACCCTGCAGTCATGGGCGTACTTGTTCTGCTCACGTGCTTTCTCACGATTGTGCTCAATTTTTGCTTTGAACGACTCGATGAACCTACTAATCACACGGTTTGACAACGCATCATCCGGAATACCCCCAAAACGCGGAAGACGCAGGTCCACCCTGAACGCAATCACCCTAGGATACTGATCAAGTGCAAGTTTGATGGTGCGACTCAGGGCTTCAAGGTATCCAAGGATAAAAGGGCCTTTTTCACCCATTATCGGCAGGCCCTGAAAAGTATCTGCTGAGTACAAACGAAGATTACGGTTCTCTGAAAAACGACGCATGGTTACTACCTACTCTACTGAAGTTCATATCTTCAGTCGGCTTGATAGTTATTTACACGTTCACCGCAACCCATTGAGCTAGACCTCAACGAGCTCATCACGCAGATACCAAAGTTCAATATCGATCACCTAAACCATACTGCCAACCGCAAGGTATAAAGTAGACATTCATGATAGATACCAGTTAGAGGGACATCTATGACCTTAACCTAATGATTCAATATCAGGCCCTGCATGAGTGATAGGCAGGAGTTATTAAACAGTAGTGCTTAGAACACTAAAGCATACTACCCGCACCGAAAGCTCCAAAAGCATAAACCCTAGAGAAAGTTAAAGCATTCCTGTTCAGAGCCAGAAAAACAACGCCACCAAAAGGTCCGGCAAAAAAACATCATGTCCGGGAGTCAACCGGACATGATGTTTTCATTGAAAGAAAACAAAGCAAACAAGAAGCAGACCAGCTGCCAAGAACAAGCCCATCAAGACCTACTAATTTCGCTCAACTAGCCTAGACTGAATCCAGGAATGAACCTCTGACTCCAACCAGCCAACAGAGCGCCCGCCTAACGAAATAGGCTTCGGAAATATCCCTTCAGCAACGTACTTATACACCGTAGATCGGGCCAGACCAGTAATTTCAATAACCGTTTTCATTCGAAGTATGCGCATGACCAACTCCTCAAATCCGTACACAGGATCTAGGGAAATCCTGAAAAAGACTTCCTGATTTGGCAAAATCCCCGGACACCAATCGCCGAGCTTTTCGATGATGAAACAAATGACCTTCGCCGATGCCGAGTACGCCGGTAAGCGCAAGCAGACCCGCAAGGAGCTGTTCCTGATAGAGATGGATCGGGTCGTACCCTGGGAGGGTTTGATTGCTCTGATCAAACCTCATTACCCAAAGGGCGAAGGGGGCCGTCCAGCCTATCCGCTGATGGCGATGCTGCGGATTCATCTAATGCAGAACTGGTTCGGTTACAGCGATCCGGCGATGGAAGAGGCGCTGTACGAGACGACGATCCTGCGCCAGTTTTCCGGTCTGAGCCTGGAGCGAATCCCGGATGAAACCACCATCCTCAACTTCCGTCGCCTGCTGGAAAAGCATGAGTTGGCCACCGGTATTCTCGGCGTGATCAATGGCTATTTGGGCGACCGTGGCTTGTCACTGCGACAAGGCACCATCGTCGATGCCACTCTGATTCATGCGCCCAGTTCGACCAAGAACAAGGACGGCAAACGCGACCCGGAAATGCATCAGACCAAGAAGGGCAACCAGTATTACTTCGGTGCCAAAGCTCACATTGGTGTCGACGATGAGTCCGGGCTTGTGCACAGCGTGGTGGTCACTGCGGCCAACGTCGCGGACGTAACCCAAGTCGACAAACTGCTGCACGGTGGTGAGAACGTGGTCTGCGCTGATGCGGGCTATACCGGTGTAGAGAAGCGTGAAGAGCATGAGGGGCGCCAAGTCATCTGGCAGATTGCAGCCCGGCGCAGCACTTACAAAAAGCACGGTAACCGCAGCGCGTTATACAAAGCGATACGTAAGATCGAAAGAGCCAAGGCCCAGGTTCGCTCCAAGGTTGAGCATCCATTTCGGGTGATCAAGCGCCAGTTTGGTTATACGAAAGTGCGCTTCCGAGGCTTGGTGAAAAACACTGCTCAGATGGTGACGCTGTTCGCCCTGTCGAACATTTGGATGGCGCGTCGACATTTGCTCTCCAATGCAGGAGAGGTGCGTCCGTGAAGAGTGAAGTGACTGCTGCGAGGTGCTTGCAGCGGCAAAAAAGGCTGAAATAGACGGCAGGTTTGACCGGGATTTGAGCGGCTACCGTTTTTTGAAAGTGTCGATGGCGAAGTAGCCGGAAAACAGGGGCTACTTCAGACCATCCCTAGGAGGCCGGTAAAGAGTTACTGACCATTACTGGCATACAGAGCGATTTACCCCCCGATACCGATAGCGCGTGGGAGTATGAACCTGAAAAAGAAGGCCAAAACGATAACGGTCAATCTCAGGCATCTCCTCCTCACTTGAAAACCTCTCACACGTAGGCTCGCCAAGATTGCTCTCATTCATGACATAGCACTCTCCTGCTCGAAAACTATTACCAGGAACAATCAACAAAGACCGGCCAACAGCAAACCGCCCAAAGTATGTACCGGGCTCAAAACTCGGCAGGATCTGCAACCCGGCAATTTCGTACGCAAAACCCTTAGCACTTAAAACCAAACTCTGCACACGCCGAGCCATCAAAACAGCGACTACATAAACAAACTCAAAAAACAGCTCGCTTCGAAAGCCATCATCCTTGAAATCTCGCCCTGTGCCCGTTCCTTTACTGAAATCTTTCTTGATTCGCAGCTGCAATTCATCATCAGAATTAAACTGACCTAGCTCCAAGGCTTTCCAATGCTTGGACAGTAGCCCTGACGCGTACTCCTCCAATCTAACCTGAAGCGCCCTCGACGAGCTTCTATCCTTGGCTAAAGAAGAAAACAACCCCGCCAGCGCATTAAATCTATCGCTATCAGGCAGTATTCCAGAAAACTTTTTATGCCTCTCGAATTCCAGCCCTTTGCCAAGCCCCGCAGAGCCAATGATGGCTGCAACCTCACTCATCTCCCCCGAATCCCCACTGGATTTCGAGACGAAAGTTAGCACGATCGCTCCCGAACTACCTTTTTGAAAAAACCCATGATGAAAATTAATAAAGTAAACTGACTTTGAAACGCCCAATACAACAGATGTTGCAACCCCCGGAATCACCCCTCTCATGACCCTCAGAGCGATCAGCTTGTGCACCTGGGCCTTTATTCGATCTCGATTCAGACCAGTAGCCTGGGACAGCCTGGATACTCCGATTCCCCGTACAATCCCAAATTGATCGGCGTATAGAAGCAGAGTGGACAGTAGCAACCGATTACAAACACTCAAGCCACCCTTACAATTTTCCGCAGAAGGGTTCAGTACGTGATCAATTCTCGGTCTATTTATCACATTGAGCTTTTTGTTTTCGTCTTCTAACAACCTAGACAACTTACTTGACGCCCGATACCCACTCTTGGGGCGTCCCCGCCCGCAGACGATAGGTGTGCGTATCAAAAGATCTTCGGCCACCAATTCAGCCAGAGCGCTAGATACCACACGATCCGTAGCACCTGAGGCCTTGGCTAACTCCTTAACCCCGATTGTGATCGACTCCCACAACCCGTACAGCTGCACGAACCTTACAAGGACAAACTTCGCCTCAGGGCTGACCCCAGCCAATCCAAGACCCAACAGAACGCAGTGCATCACCCACCCTCACCTCTTAAGGAAGGCAGCCATTAAATCGTAGAATAACACCCTGTTTCAAGCACATGGAGAATAGTCTATGCTACTACGTAACGTCACTCCGTAACGACGCATTAAAAATTACTCTATATAACCTTTAATTTTAATAAGCGCATTAGCGAGGGATTCCTTGGAAAAGGCACAAAATAGACTTGGATGGATAAAAAAAGACAACCAAGACATGCTGAAGTGGGCCATTCGATATTTAAACAATCACAGAGCAAGTATTCCCGAGCAAATCACCTACGACGGGCTTATAAGGGAATCTGAGAAATGGCCTGAAGGCAGTGAGATACGAGAGCTCTTAAAAAAGATGAAAGGCGCCTGGCGCCAAAAGAAACTGAGAGAAAGCCTAAATGGGAAAAAGCCCAGCAACTTTATACTTTCGACTTCAGCAAAGAAATGTCTGGAAAATTTAGCCAAATCAAGACGCAGCACCATAACCGAAACACTGGAGTGGTTAATTAAAAATGGAGTTGAAATAAAAAATCAATACCGCGACCAACTCAACGAGCTAAACAAGTCCCACCGCAAACAACTCGGCGATTATCAAATAGCGGCTATCACTCTCACTGAAAAACTAAGCGAATCTCTAACCGAAAACTGCAAATTAACCCTTCAAATTGAAGCATTAACCCCCACCCCGAAAAGTCTTCCAACCCCACATAAGGACCAGATCGAAAATCTTTTCAGAAAGAAAAAATCAACACTCTTGAAATCAAGTTCAATCATCAAAAGAGACGCCATACGAATACACGAAAGGCAGATACAACCAACAATCCACTACCTTGAGCAGGAGCTGGAGCAATGAATAGCTCCTAAAAATCACCCAATCAGTACTGCAACCGAAAAATCATCGGAAGATAGACCGCGTCCTGCGCTCAGTATTTTATTTCCGTTTGATAGCTAACTGGTTAAGAATTTTAGTTTCGGCATAACAATGCAATTACACCAGCAATCTTAGATATTCTTTACTTACTAAACCGAGGTTTCATACGTCTGAAGATACGACTTGGAGAATCACTAAGACCAAACTTTAGCGTGTCATCCAGCACCTTCTGACGGACTTTTCTAGCCTGGCCACTGGTACCAAATCACCCCCATACTTGGAAAGCACCTCTGCCACAACCAAGTTTTCAGAAGTATTACGTCAGGTCTGTTACGGGAGATACTGCACCGTCACTTTAGGTAGTCTTGGAGAAAGCTCCGCGAGTTCGGCAACACTACTTAGACCCGACTTTTATTCCGTTCAAAACCCTCAAAGACTATCTTTCTATAGACAACCAAGAATACTTAAAAGCTAAAACTCGGTCAAAGCTTTCCAAACCTGCTCTTGATTGATTGGCCACTTCAGCCAAAAAAGATCCAGCACCTGGCCGGCTGGACCGGCGAAAACATCACCAGGTAGCAGCTAGTGAAAGATACAAATTCTTAATACCTCGCAAAGTAAGTACCCTCAGGGTAGCAACTGACCCATCAACATATGCTCGTAAGCGTCAAGAAATTTCATACTAATTGCATGACCAGCTCATTACAGTCGGGCGAAAGCCAACTTGCCGCTACGGATTTAGTTGTCAACCACCAAGGAAATCCTTATGAAACCAAAATAAAAAATCAATAACGCTTTATAACTCATGATCATAGCGTCGGCCATGTAAGCCCAAGACTGCATCACCTGACAAAACTAGGCGAGATATCTAGCCTGATTATAACTTGTCCGGATTTTGCTCCTCTCGGCATGCGCCAATTCACGCTCGATCACGTCCGAGCGAGATTCCATCTAGTTGAGCATGGTCCAGGCTCTGGCGCGAATGTCATGGGCTGAAAAGCCGATGCGGTCCTTACCCATGCGTTCGGGTCCTCGACTCAATGTCGTTGCTGTCATGCACTCATCCGACTTGCGATAATAAGGAAATAGCAACCGATGCGCTCCGTATAGGTGAGAAGCTCACGTAGAAACTCGACCGCCGGAAGACGCAATTCGACAGGATCCAGATCAAATCCCACCACTCCGCCCTGCAGAGTTCTACTGTGCGAACAAAGATGAAAGCATCATATGCAGCACAATCCACGTAGTCTTGTACAAGCCGTTCGGCCTGTCTGCTGTGTGACGGACGGACACCCCAGAAAATCAGTGACCTAGTATTTCTCGCTCATTGCGCACATCAGCCAGTCCGATCTCTCGGGATGCCTCGATCAACTTGCTGCGCAGTGACGGCAAGTCGTAATCTGCTCGGCACGCAGCGCTATTTGCTGAAAACAGCCTGACGCAGCGTGCGTCGAGGGCGTTTTCTGCCCGGTTCTCCGTATTAAGCGCGTGACTCGCCCATACTCATCAGGTGTTTTCGAGCCATCCGCAGGTTCGACAGAGCGAACAGGGTGGTCAACTGAGCCGTGTTTTTCATCAGCCCGCGAAAGCGTACTTTCACGTATCCAAACTGGCGCTTGATCATCCGAAACGGGTGCTCGACCTTGGCGCGCGTTTGGGCTTTGAGATACTCGATTTTACGCTTGGCCTTGTAGATCAGACCGCGCTTGTTGAGCTTGGAATAGGTGCCGCGCCGGGCAGCGATCTGCCAGATCACCTTACGACTTTTGTGCTCCTCGCGCTTCTCGACTCCGGTATATCCGGCGTCCGCGTACACCGCGTTTTCGTCGCATGCAGCAGCTCTGCGACCTGGGTGACGTCAGCTACATTCGCGGACGTACCCTAGGTAAGCGGTTGTGAAGGAACGATCTAGCAATAGCACCGTGTCAGCCCCCCAAGGACCAAGCAAATCCTATCGGCATTCCAAATGGCATTCCAACAAAAAAATCAAACCGATATTTTGTTTTATAATCAATAGCTTATGACTTCTGTTCAGATTACCCCGGCCCAGCGAATAATCCTGGCCCCCGCCTTCAACGTAAACCACACGCAACAACATCCCTAACCCCCCGCCACCATCCCCCCTGCCGCGTCGCCCCCTTACAAACACCCTCCACCACAATGGCAATCAGCCATCAAAACAAGGTAAATTCGCCACATAAATGACGTCAACAATCGCCCGTCCCACGCCCACAAGGAAGTAGCGATGCCCAATCCCAGGGAGTCTCTCCTCAAACACCTCCCCCAGCCGTATCCAACTGCGAGGCCCCCATCCCCCTGCCCTCCAAGCCCGCTGCTCAAAACGCAGCCCGTCCACGGATAGGAAGCCCTCATGCCCCACCCCTTCCATTTCCAGAGTGCGCGGTCTGCCGGCGCCACCGCCACAGAAGCCAACATCTTCATCCACGGCTACAGCGCGGGCCACAGCGATGAAGACAAGCAGTTCTTGCTCGACCGAATCCCCGAGCAACTGAAGCACTACACCAATATCTTCGCGTTCTGGCCTTCGAACCACATCTTTCGGTTCGACAAGTCCTCAGCCTGGAAACTTGCTACGGCAGGCCTGAGCGCCGGCGCAGCGTTCACCGGCGCTCCCATGGGGTCGCTGAGCCTTGTGGGCTCGCTGGCCAAGGACCGGATGGGCAACTTCACCCAGGCCCGCGCACGTGCCGAAAGCATGGGCGCGGTTTTGCTCGACCAGCTTCAGGCGTACCTGCTAAACAACCATCCACAGATCAAGACCATCAACCTGATCGGCCACTCGCTCGGCGGCCGACTGGTCATCAGCAGCCTTAAACACTTTTCGAACAGGCAACAACTGGCCATCAACGATGTGCTGCTGATGGCCGCGGCCGTTGAGGTCACAGCCCTCGAGGCCCGCGAGATGCGGGGGCTGCTCCAGGGGCGACTGATCAATGCCTATTCGAAGGCGGACAAGACTCTGCTGCTGAACGTGGGGGAAACCTGCCTGGGGCGGAACGAGGTCGAACACTTCGAGAGCATCGAGATGGACGACTTCGGCCATACCGATTACTGGGAGCGGCTGCCCGAGGTGCTGACTAAATCACGCTTCAAAACGTGCTTACCGCCCTCACCCGAGCCTGCTCAACCCACCGCTCAACCCAAAAAACCAACCCGCGCCCCCACGCAACCCGCCGAAGCAAAGTCGATGAAACTTGAACTGAACAGCCCACGTGACGTTTATCAGCAAATCAACGATGAACTGTCACTGATCATCGCAGAGCTGAGAAACCCCGCAGACGACGAAACGTTGAACCTGGCTCGCGAAGAGGCACTCCAGCGCCTCAGTGAGCACCGCACAGCCCTGTACATGCGCCTCGCCGAACTGGAGAAGAACGCCGAGTGGAACACATTCACCATTGCCTTCTATGGTGAAACCGGCGCGGGCAAATCCACGCTTATCGAAACCTTGCGCATTCTGCTTCAGGAGCCCGGTAAACGGGCCAGCCAACAAGCTTTTCGCAAACTGCGCGAACAATATGGGGTGACTGAAGATAATCTGCAGCGGCTGCAGCAGGACATCGAGCAAGCCGAAGCGCGCCTTGGCGAATTGACGCAGCAGTTAACTGCCACCCTGCAGCAGTTCGAGCTGCCGTTCAACGAGGCCCGCAGCGCCCTCGACCAGGCCAACACGCAATCCAACGGGCTGTCTCAACGGCTTGGCACTGCACTTGAACAACACGAGCAAGCACACAGGGACGCCCTTGCGGCCGTTACCCGCCTGCATACGCTGCTCGCCACTCGCAAAAACACCGCCTCCCTCTGGCAGACGCTCATGAGCCTGTTCCGGAAATTGCCGGAAGAAGTCGAGCTGAATGCAGCCACCGCGTCGCTGACTGAGACCACTCAAGCACGCGATAGCGCGGCGGCGGCCTTGAACGCCGAACAGCAGAGGTCGAACCATGAGCGCTTGGCCCTGGAGCAGCGGTTAGGCGAGGTGACAACGGCACGCGACCAAGCCTGTTCGGCGCTTGCCAGCCAACAGGCACAGGTCACGCAGCAACAGCAGGCGCTCGTCCAGCAGCGCCTGGAGAATGAAAGCCAGCTGGCAGACCTGGTGGCGCAGCTGCAGCGTCATGCTGATGGTGAAATCATCGGTGACGGGCGGCCCGACCACACACGAGAGACACAGCGCTACGACTTCGAGCTGGACGGCCAGCCATTTGCGCTATTGGATGTACCGGGCATCGAGGGCAAGGAAGGCTTGGTACTCGACCAGATAGAACGTGCCGTGCAAACCGCTCACGCCGTGTTCTATGTCACCAACCAGCCGGCACCACCGCAAACGGGCGATGGGCAGCACCAAGGCACGCTGGAGAAAATCAAACAGCACCTGGGGGCGCAAACCGAAGTCTGGACCATTTTCAACAAGAAGATCTCCAACCCCAAGCACTCTCTGGGTAACCGTCCGCTGACCTCCGACGACGAAAACATCAGCCTTGCCGGGCTGAATGAGAAGATGAGCGAGCAGCTTGGCAAACACTATCAGGAGGTGTTCGCGCTGAGCGCGCTGCCGGCATTCCTCGCCTCGACCGACCACCTTGCACCCGGCTCGCAGAATGCCAAACGTCGCAGCAAAGCACTCGAGGACTTCGGCGCCGACGAGTTGCTGGAAAAATCCCGCCTGCGGGCCTTCCTGCAGATGCTCAGCGATCGGTTGATCCTTAACGGCAAAGCCAAGATCGTGCGGGCCAACTTCAACAAGGCGAACGATGCGCTCAACCAGACCACCACGACGCTCTCAGGCGTGCAGCAAACGTTAAGCGCGCTGTCGAGGAAGCTGTCTCAGGAAGAGCAAAGTGCCAAAAGCCAGCTGAACAGCAGTTTCCAGGCGCTGAAAAAGCGGCTGGAAGCCTGTGGCGAAACCTTGATCGATGACTTCGCCAGCAACGTGCGCAACAGCGTTTACAAACAGATTGAAGCCAATATCAGTAACGACACTTTCAAAAGCACCCTGACCAAGGAGCTTGAAAGCCAGCAAGCACTGCTGGGCAAACAACTGCCCGAGGCGGTGAACGCAGAGGTCGGCAAGTTCCAAAAGGCGGCCGAAGCTATTCTCAAACGCTTTGAAGAGCATGCCCAGGAGCTGACCGCAAGTTACGCGAAGCTCGGCAGCATGCGTTTCAATGAGCATTTCAAGCTCAACATTAAAATCGATAACGGCATCAACGTGATGGGCCTGTTGGCCAGCCTTGCGGGGATCGCCGCTGCACCGTTCACTGGCGGCGCCAGCCTCTGGTTCGTCGGTGCCTCGGTACTGGCCGCACTGGTCTCGGTCAGCAAAGCCCTTATTGGTGCGTTCAGCTCAAGCTACAAAATGTCACAACAACGCCAGGCCCTGGAAAATAACCTGCGCAGCGCTGCCGAGCAATTGCGCGAAACGCTGCATTCCAGCCTGGCGGCTGCCCTTGACGATATGCAGGACACGATCGAACAACTTGACCTTGCCCTGGAGGCACCGGCCAAACAAGCAGCCAACCAGGTAGACACGCTGTCACGTTCGACTAACCGGCTGAAAATCCTCTCCCGCCAAATTGAAATCGCAGGAAACCTGTAATGGAAAACACCCTTAAGACATTCAAGGCCCAACAGGCGAGCGCATTGACGTTGCTTGACCGGCTGCAAGGCTTTCTCGGGCAGGGCGCGCAGGCCGGCATACCGATTGATCCTGCATTGATCGGCAAATTGCAGAATGTGATCAACAGTTTGTCAGGTGAAAAACTCAAGGTCGCGCTGATTGGCGGCTTCTCTGAAGGCAAGACTTCGATCGCGGCGGCCTGGATGGAAAAGCTGGACAGGTCCAGCATGAAGATCAGCCACCAGGAGTCTTCCAATGAGGTGAAGGTCTACGAGGTCGGCGAAGACTTCGTGCTAATCGATACCCCCGGGCTGTTCGGTTTCAAGCAACAGGAAAATACAGAAACGCACACCCTCGAGAAGTACAAGGACATCACCAAGAAGTACGTGAGCGAAGCGCACTTGGTGCTGTACGTGATGAACTCGACCAACCCCATCAAGGAAAGCCACAAGGATGACCTGACCTGGTTGTTCCGCACCCTGGACCTCCTGCCCCGCACCGTGTTCGTCCTCAGCCGCTTCGACGAAGTGGCCGATGTAGAGGACGAACAGGACTACCAATCCAACTTGCAAGTCAAGCGCGACAACGTGGCAGGTCGGCTTCGTGAACAAATCGGGCTGAGCGACCAAGAGGTCGCCGAACTGTCCATCGTCGCCGTGGCCGCAAACCCTTTCGACTTGGGTGTCGAGCACTGGCTAGCCAACCTTGAGCAATTCAAGGCGCTGTCGCACATCGCTACGTTGCAGACGGCTACCACTGGCAAGATCAAGCAGAACGGTGGCAGCGCCGCGCTGGCCAACGAAATGCGCGTCAGCGTCATCCGTGACGTGCTCAACAACCAATTGCCTGTGGCCATCGAGAACGATGAGAAGGTCGCATTGGAGGTTGCCAGGCTTGATGAACTCAACAACCGCTTGGTCAATCAGCTGGCAGTGACCGGGCAGCAAATCGAGGAGGCACGCATCAGCCTGCGCGCCTTCGCCACGCGCTATTTCTCTGACTTGATCATTCAAGCCAAAGGCTCCAGCCTGGAAACCTTCGGTGACTTTTTCGAGCGTGAGGTTGGCGCTGAAGGCATTATCGTCTCCACCCGTCTGCAGAACGAGTTCAGCCGCCAGACCCAGTCGATCACGCTTGAGGTCGAGAAGATGCAAGTGGGCTTCGACAGCGAGGTCAACCACTTCAATACCACCGTCAAGGCACTGGGCAAGCAAGGCATCAACCATCTGCTCAAGGGCAACCTGATCAATAACACCACGGTACTGGCCGCACGCGATGGCCTCACGACGATTGCCAAGACGGTAGGCATGGATATCGGCAAGTATCTGAAGTTCAAGCCATGGGGCGCCGTGAAGTTCGCCAAAGGTGCCAACGGGGCCCTCGCCTTCATCGGCGTGGCGCTTGAAGCCTGGGACAGCTGGGAACAATACAAGCGCGAAGAAGCGTTCAAGAAGTCTGTTGCGGAGATTGTCAGCAACTTCGAACAGCAGCGTCAGGACTTCCTGGACCTGGTGAACTCCGAAACCTTCAAAGAAAAGTTCTTCCCCGACTACCTGCAGCTCAATACTCGTCGACAAGAACTTCAGGCCAACGTGGATGAAAGCCGCGTGCGTCAGCAGCGCTTCCAGGCATGGCGCGACGAAGCTGAAGCCATCGATGCAGAATTCAAAAGGTTGAACTAACCCGGTTCAGGTGCCCGCTGCGCAAGGCAGCGGGCGCTTGGCGAGAGCGTTGCCAAGCACTAATCCACAACCGGCACCACCCCCTGCAACAACTCCACCTTGCGCCGCAACTGCCCCACATGTTCCCGCTCCGCCCGCAACGCCGCCCTCAGCTCGCGGTTCTCCATCTCCCAAATCTGCAACCAGCGCAAATCCTTCTGGCAGTGCTCCACCTTCTTGCCCAGCTCGCCCAGCCTCAACCCCTGCTGAATCAGCACCAGCAAGATGATCCCCATCGCCACCAAGGCACCCGTCGCAACCACTTCCGGCATCGTCATGCTCATGTCCTTTGCTACCTTCGGAGCGTTCCGAAGACGAACCAAAGATATGTAATGCAAAACTACACGTCTAGAATGTAGACTTATACAGGTAAAGTAATCGCGCACATGGAGAGGGTATGAAACGCAAGCAATCCATCGAGCAGGTACGCTGGGACCTGGCACTTCGCTATCGTTTGATCGAAACCGTTGCCTGGTGGGAAGGCCGGCTGACCACGGGCCACCTGATGCAGAGCTTTGGCATCAGCCGCCAGCAGGCGTCGAAGGACATCAATACCTACATCACCGAACATGCGCCCGAAAACTTGACGTATGACAAGCAGATCAAGGGCTATGTACCGAGCGAGCAGTTCGAGCCGCTGTTCATCGATAACAGCGCCAGCGCCTATCTGCACCTGCTCTACCAGAACAACGAACGGGCGCCGCACATCGACGGGTTGGCACTGGCCTACGCGCACACCCGTGTACTGGAGGTGCCTGACCGCCCCATTCGGCCAGAGGTGCTGCGCCCATTGCTCAAGGCTTGCCGTGAAGGCCTGCGCCTGGAAACCGAATACGTGTCCTTCAACACCCCCAACGTCGAGGTGCGCCTGATCGCCCCGCACACGCTGGTGTACACCGGCATGCGCTGGCACGTGCGGGCCTACTGCGAAAAGAACGGCCAATACCGCGACTTCGTCCTCAGCCGCCTGCGTGGGCAGCCAGACTTGCTCGACGCGTCGCCGAACACGCGTGAGCAGGATGAAGACTGGAATGTCGAGGTGCCGGTCATCTTCGCGCCTGATGGGCGGTTGAACACGGCGCAGCAGGCAATCATCGAAACCGACTTCGGCATGACCGATGGCCAATTGGTGGTGCCTAGCCGCAGGGCATTGGTGAAGTATGTGTTGCAGCGGTATCAAATCGACCACCGCAACATGGCGATACTGCCCGAGGCCCAGCAACTGGTGGTGAGCAACCTCCAGGAACTGCAACCGTGGTTGATGAAGTACTGACGCAGGGCGCTTGCTCTAGCTGCAACGCGTCATGTGTTGTTCTGTGGGAGCGGGCTTGCCCGCGAACACGGGCGAAGCCCGTGCCAGCCCGCCCCACCTCACCAGCTGTAACTCAACTTGGCCGTCACTTCGCGCCCCGGGTTGTAGTAGTTCGCCGTCCCCGACCCAACCACATGTTGCTCGTCGAACAGGTTGCTGACATTCAGCGCCAGGTCGGTCCCCTTGGCGATCTTGTAGTTCAGCGCCGCGTCGAACAGTGTTGTGCCGTCGCTCTTCTTGGTGTTGGCAGCATCCATGTAGTAGGCACCCACGTACCGCGCGCCCAGACCCACGCTCACATCCGTGCCCGGTACGTCGTAATAGCTCCACAGCGATGCGGTGTGCTTCGGTGCAGTGGCAAATTCATTGCCCTTGAGCGAGTCGCCGTTCCACAACGACCCGCGCAGCACCTCGGACTCCATGTAGGAGTAAGCACCGATCACGCTGATGTCTTGCGTGACTTGCGCCTTGGCTTCCAGATCCAGACCGCGCACGCGTGACTCGCCCACTGTCTGCTGCTCGATGATGCCGCTTGGCAGCACCACGGCAATGGTCACGTTCTCCTGGGTCAGGTCGTAAACGGCAGCCGAGAACAGTGCGTCCATGCCCAAGGGCGAATACTTCACGCCCACTTCATACTGCCTGCCCGTTTGCGGCGTAACGCCAACTTGCGGGGGTGATACGGACTCCACCATGCTCACATAGGTAGAGACTTCATCGTTGACGATATAGGTCAGTGCCGCGCGATAAGAGGTTTCGGAGAAGTTGTCCTTTTCCGTCTGCTCGCCACCGATGTACTCCTTGCTGGACAGGTCCATCGAGTCATTACGCACGCCTGCGGTGGCGATGACGCGGTCAAAGAACGACAGGTTCTGCTGCAGGAACACCGCCTTGGTGGTGGCATCATTCTTCTTGCGGGTATAGGGCGTGATGCCGCCTGGCACGCCGGTGAATACCGGGTTGGCGATGTCGATGGAAGGCGCCAAGCCGTAGACCGAACTCTGCTTGGTCGTCGAGTCGAGGTACTCCACGCCCACCAGGGTGCTGCTGTCGATATGCTCGAATTGGGCATCGTACTGCAGCATCAGGTTGCCATTGAGCTGATCGGCATCACTGTCGGTGCCGAAGATGTAGCGTGGAATCGTAGTGCCGACACGCGAGGTGCTGTCGCTCAGGTACGCGTAGCCAAAGTCATCGCTCAGCTCGCTGTAACGCAGGTTGCTGCGCAATACGAAGCCATTGTCGAAGTCGTGGGTGATGTTGCCGCTGAGGCTGGTGCGCTCCACATTGTGGAAGTTGTAGCTGGGCTCGCCATAGAAATCGCTGCGGTCGTATTCCTTGTCCAGCGGGTAGCCGCCACTGTTCGGCGAGCTATCGGTTTTCAGGTAGTCGAGCACCATGGTGGCCGAGGTGAAGTCGGTGGGCGCCCAGGTCAGGCCGCCCATCACGAACCGGTTGTCGTCCTGGGAGTGGTCGTACTCGCGGTCGCTGTTCTGCATCTTGGCCGTGAAGCGGCCGGCCAGGGTTTGTTCGTCGTTCAGGGCATCGCCTACATCGATACCGGTTTCGGCATGGTTGTAGGAGCCGTAGGTCACGTAGCCCTGGCCAAACTTCTCGAAGCGCGGTTGCTTGGTCACGAAGTTGACCGAGCCACCTGGGTCTGCCGGGCCGAACAGCGTGGAGTTGGCACCACGCAGAATTTCTATGCGCTCGTAGGCGTAAGGGTCTTCACGCACACCGCGCATCGAACTGAGGGTCAGGCCGTCACGGTAGGTGGTGGCCTGAAAGCCGCGGATCAGGAAGTAATCGTTGCGGTCGTCCGAACCGTAGTAGTCGCTGACCACGCCGGGGGTGTACTGCAGCGCCTCTTCGGTTGTGCTGACGCTGCGCTGCTGCATTTCCTTGTTGGTCACCACAGACACGGAGGCTGGCGTGTTGAGGATGCTGGTCGCCACCTTGCCGCCTACCCACAGCTCCTTGGCAACCACCGAGTTGCTGTCTTCGTCGGCGCTGGCTTTGACCTTGGCATTGATGATGACGGGCGCCAGGCGGTAGTCCTCGGTCGCCCCCAGCTCCAGCGGGCCGGCAGGCTTGGGCTGCGGTACCACCAGATAAGCACTGGGGCCTTGCTGCTGCGCCTGAAGCTCGGTCCCCTGCAACAACTGCGAGAGTGCCGCCGACATGCCCAGCGTACCTTGCACACCTGCCGTGTTGCGGTCGGCTATGCGCTGCGCGTCGAAGGACAGGCTAATGCCCGCCTGGCGTGCAAAGCGGTCAAGCGCCGGCGCCAGTGGGCCGCCAGGAATGTTCCATTGCTGCGCCTGGTTGCTGTGTTCAGCAGTTGCAGATTGCGCAAGGGCAGGCAGCGCACAGCTACTGACAACCAGGCCCAGGAAAGCACCGTGCACAGCACGACTCAATGGGTGGCGCTGTGGAACCGGGGTCGAACTCATTTTTCTCGCTCCGTAGAGGGGTCGGCGGGCTGGCCTGTATTCCGGCCTTCTCTACAAGCCGAACGAGAATGATAAAACACCTCATTTATTTTTAGATCGTTGCACGGACCCTGGCCGTTTCAAGGTCGCCCTTCGGCCATCAGCCCCTCCTGCATGGCAGGCAGTGGCCGGCTCAGCAACACGCCGACCAGCAGCGCAAACAGCAACGCCGCCACACCCGCGACCTGTAACACAGCCTCGAAACCGCCCATGAATGCCTGGCGGGCCAATGGCGCCACCGCCTCACGCAAGCCTGGCTCAAGCAGGGCCAGCGCCGCCTGCAAGTCGCCCGCTGCAACCCGCCTGGCCATCGCGGCAACCTGGCTCGATTGTGCGGGTGCCACAGTGGCCATGGCCTCCTGCAGCAACTGCCCGCTACGGGCAGCGAGCACACCCCCGAGCACACCAACGGCCAGCACGATCGCACCAAACCGCGTGGTGGTGCTCAGGCCCGAGGCCATACCGGTACGCTCACGCGGTACGCAGGCCATGATGTTTTTCTGCGTATCGCCATTGAGCAGCCCGGCGCCCGCCCCCAACACCACGCTGGCCAGGGCGAATGCCCCATAACCGCCGTGGCGCGTGGCCCAGGCACACAGCAAGTTGCCCGTGCCCACCAGCACCAGGCCCAGCGCAAACACCTGCGCCGGGCTGCAGTGGGCAGCCAGGCGCATGCCCAGGCGCGGCGTCAGCAGCATGGCAACGGCGAACGGCAACATACCCGCCCCCGCGGCCAGGGCCGACAGTTGCAGGCCGTTCTGCAAATACAGCGGCAGCAGGGTCATCATCACCTGGGCGCAGGCGGCGTAGGCAAACATGCCCAGCAGAGCCCCTACAAAACGCCCGCTACGCATCAGTTGCAAGTCGATCATCGGCCGCTGCTGGCTGCGCTCGACCATGATGAACAGGCTGAACAGAAAGGCGCTGATCACCAACCGGCCAAGGGTTTGCGCGCTGCCCCAGCCCACCTGGTTGGCATCGATCATCGCCCAGATCAGGTAGCCCAGGCTGCCGGCGAAGGTCAGGCTGCCCCAGGGGTCCAGGCGTGCCGCCGCACTGTCGCGAGACTCTTCGATACTGCGCATGACCATTACCGCCAGCAGTGCCACCAGCGGCAGGTTGATGTAGAAGATCCAGCGCCAGCCCAAGGTACTGGCAATCACCCCGCCCAGCAGCGGCGCGAAGGTGATGGTGGCGCCCATGCAGGCGCCCCAGAAGGCCCAGGCACGCATGCGTTCTTGTGGCTGATGGTACCGGTTGCCAATCGCCGCCAGGGCCGAGGTAAGCAGCAACGCAGCGCCTACCCCCTTGGCGGCTCTGGCCAGGTCGAGAAACAGCAGGCTGGGCGCCGCACCGCAGGCCAGCGAAGCCACGCCGAACAGCACCAGGCCGAGCAGCAGCATGCGCCGCCGGCCGAAGCGGTCGGCCAGGCTACCGGCGGGCAACAGGCAAGCGGCGAAGGCCAGCAGGTAGGCGCTGACTACCCATTCGATGTCGGCGAACGAGCCGGACAGGTCTCGCGCGATACTGGGCAGGCTGACCGCGACAATGTTGGTGTCGAGGATGATCAGGGCGCAGACCAGGGAAGCGGTAAGCAAGGTAAAGCGTGCTGAAGGGGCAGGCATGGCAGGCTCCAGAAGCAGGCTGGTCGTATCAGCGCCAGCCTTGTAGTGTTGACCCCACCATAACGCCGCCAACACCAAGCCTTGTTAGCCCCGGCGGCCTGCGTCATTACCCTGTAGGTAACACCCATGGAAATCCGCCATTTCCGCTACTTCCTCTGCGTCGCCCGCCACGGCCATTTCACCCGGGCCGCCGAGCAACTGGGCATCGCCCCGCCCACCCTCAGCCGGCAGATCCAGGACATGGAGCGCGAGCTGGGCGTGCGCCTGTTCGAGCGTAACCAGCGCGAGGTCAACCTTACCGCCGCCGGCCAGGCGCTGTTGATCGAGGCTGAACAGGCCGTGCGCCAGTTCGACGCCGCACAACTGGGCGCGCAGCGCGCCGCCCGTGGCGAAAGCGGGCGCATCGAGCTGGGCTACGTGGCCTCGGCCGCCTACTCGGGCATGCTTCAGCAGCAAGTCAGCCACTACAGCGAAACCTGCCCCGGCGTGCGCCTGAATATCCGCGAACTGCCCATGGCCGATCTGCCCGGCATGGTTCGCGATGGCCTGCTTGACCTGGCCTATGTGCGCTCGCCCATGGAGCTGCCGGAAGCACTCGAAGCCATTGCCTTGCGCCAGGAAGGCTTCGTGCTCGCCCTGCCGGCCAGCTCGCGCATCAATGAAGTGCCACAGATCCCGGCCGCGCGCCTGGCCAATGAAACCTTCATCCTGCCCGAGCAGATCTCCGGCACGCTGGAGGTGGCCGCGCAAGGTGGTTTCGTGCCACGGCTCGGCCCGCAACCTGGCAGCCTGGTGGCGGTGATTACCCTGGTGTCCCTTGGCCAAGGCATTGCCGTGGTCCCGGAATCGGTCGTGCAGCGCATTAGCTTGCCGCAGGTGAACTACCGGCAAATAGTCGACTGCCAGGCCAGCTCGTGGCTGAGCCTGATCCATCGACGCTTCGAAAAAGCGCCGGCAGTGATGCGGTATGTGCAAAGCGTGATGGGCGGCACTTGATGGCTGCTCAAGCGCTCGGATCGTCTGCAGTACCCAAGGCATAGAACTCATGCAGCTTGGCTTGCAGCAGTGCCTTGTCTGGCAAGCGCGTTTGATACTCGGCAATCAGCGCGGGGGACAAACTGCGATTGAGTGCGTACTCAACCACCTCGTCGTCTCTGCTGGCGCATAGCAACACGCCGATGGCCGGGTTTTCATGACGCTTACGCTCATTGCGGTCCAGTGCTTCGAGATAGAAATCCAGCTTGCCCAGGTACTCTGGCTCGAAGCGACCGACTTTCAGTTCGATCGCTACCAGGCAGTTGAGGCCACGGTAGAAGAACAGCAAGTCGAGTGCGAAGTCACGGCCGCCGACCTGAAGCGGGTATTGTGAGCCGACGAAGCAGAAATCCCGGCCCAGCTCGATCAGGAACTGTTTGAGCCGGTCCATCAATGCGCAATGCAGGTCTGATTCGGCATGCACACCAGGCAGACCAAGAAATTCGACCATGTAGGCATCCCGAAAAACGTCCATGGCCGCAGGATAGTTCTGCCTCAGCGCTGCCGAAACTTTTGCCGGGTTAGCAACGCAGCGCTCATACAGAGCAGCTTTAAGTTGACGCTCAAGCTCACGCCGCGTCTACGCCTGGCAAGCCCCACGCCGACCGCTCGTGCTGCCAAACAAGTGTTTCAAAAAACAAAGGGCACCCATCCACGAGTGCCCTTTGCCCTACCACCCGGTGAACTCAATCACCCCATCGACCGCGCCCCCACCGGTTGCGCATGGCCCCGCGAGGTCACGATCCCCAGGAAGGAAATCACGATCGCCAGGCCCAACGTGGAACTCACTTCCGCCCGGTGCTCAGGCGTGTACATCATCACCGCCAGCGCCCCGGCAATGAAGATGATCACCGCCCAGGTCAGGTACGGGAACAGCCACATGCGGAACTTCAGCTCGGTGTTTTCCCGCTCCAGGCGGCGGCGCATGCGCAGCTGCGAGATGGCGATGACCATGTACACCAGCAAGGCAATGGCGCCGGAGCTTGCCAGCAGGAACTCGAACACACCCTTCGGCGCGAAGTAGTTGAGCACAGCGATGGCCGCACCGATCAGCGTGCTGCCGAACACCGCGGCACGCGGTACACCGACCTTGGAGGTCTTGTTGAGGAAGGCCGGGGCGTCACCGCGCTTGGCCAGCGAGTACATCATCCGCGAAGCGATGTAGATCGACGAGTTCATGCAACTGGTCACGGCCACCAGCACCACCAGGTCGACCATGAACGCCGCGTTGGGGATGTTCATGATTTCCAGCGCACGCTGGTACGAACCCACCACCGCCAGCTGCGGGTCGTTCCACGGCACCACCGAGATGATCACGAAGATCGACAGGATGTAGAAGGTGCTGATACGCCAGATCACCGAGCGGGTGGCCTTGGCGATGTTGCGCGATGGGTCGCTGGACTCGGAGGCCGCGATGGTCACCGCCTCGGTGCCGATGAAGCTGAACATCACGGTAATGAACGCACCGACCACGGCCGACCAGCCCTTCGGCGCAAAGCCGCCGTACTCGGCCATCAACCCGCTCAGCCCGCTGACCTCACGGTTGGGCAGCCAACCCATCAGCGCGGCGAAACCCAGGCCGATGAAACCCAGAATGGCGGTGACCTTGAGGATGGCGAACCAGAACTCGAACTCGCCGTACTTGGCCACACTGAACAGGTTGGTACCGGCCAGCAACAGCACCGAAGCCAAGGCGAAGATCCAGCTGTCCACCTGCGGGAACCAGGCGTTCAGCACATGCCCGGCGGCCAGCGCTTCGATAGGGATGACCAGCACCCAGAACCACCAGTACAACCAGCCGATGGTGTACCCGGCCCAGCGGCCAATGGCCTGGTCGGCATAGGTGGAAAACGATCCGGTGTCAGGGTGTGCCACGGCCATTTCGCCGAGCATGCGCATGACCAGTACCACCAGGGTCCCGGCCACGAAATAGGAAATTATGGTTGCTGGCCCGGCTGCCGCGATGGCATGGCCGGAGCCTACGAAAAGTCCGGCGCCGATGATGCCGGCGATGGACAGCATCGTTACATGACGTGGCTTGAAACCTTGTGCAAGGTTGCCATCAGATCCCACGGTGTTCATTGATGTTGTTCTCTTTTTGCTGACACAAGGATGGACGGGCAGGCGTAGGCGAAAATATCTCCTTTGAATTCAATTAGTCGACAGCTTACTCGCGTTCTGTTGTTGATCTTTGGCACGCATCACAGAGCAGCTGTCAGTGCAGGACGGGCTTCATTTAAGCCCCGCATGGCTGTGGGTAATTACACGAGAACGCCCCGGAACTGTTCGATCACGACAGGGCGTTTCCATTAACGCCAGATGTCGCGAATGGCATGCCCGATCGCGTCACCGGGCCGTTTGGCGCTTTTGTTTTTCATTTGGATGTGTGTTGCCTGCACTGGCCCTATCGGTCAGATACAAAAAAGCCCCGGTTTCCCGAGGCCTTCCTTGCAAAGTCTTGAACCCGCCTTAACGCACCAGGCAAGGCCGCTTGTTATCGAAGCACCACCCCGGTATCAGGTACTGCATCGCCACGCTGTCATCCCGCGCGCCAAGGCCCATGTTGCGGTAGCACTCATGCGCCTTGGCCAGTTGGTCTTCATCCAACTCCACCCCCAGCCCTGGCCGCGCCGGCACCCGCACATGCCCGTCGACAATACGCAGCGGCTCGCGGGTCAGGCGTTGGCCGTCCTGCCAGATCCAATGGGTGTCGATGGCGGTGATCTCACCCGGCGCCGCAGCCGCCACCTGAGTGAACATCGCCAGCGAAATGTCGAAGTGGTTGTTGGAGTGGGAACCCCAGGTCAGCCCCCAGTCGTTGCACATCTGCGCCACCCGCACCGAACCCTGCAAAGTCCAGAAGTGCGGGTCGGCCAGCGGGATGTCTACCGACTGCAACTGGATGGCATGGCCCATCTGTCGCCAGTCGGTGGCGATCATGTTGGTGGCGGTGGGCAGACCAGTGGCGCGGCGGAACTCGGCCATCACTTCACGGCCCGAGTAACCGTTCTCGGCACCGCACGGGTCTTCGGCGTAGGCCAGCACGCCGTGCTTGTCGCGACACAGGGCAATGGCCTCTTGCAATGACCAGGCGCCGTTCGGGTCAAGAGTGATGCGCGCTTCGGGGAAGCGCTCGGCCAAGGCCGTTACCGCTTCCATCTCTTCTTCGCCGCGCAATACCCCGCCCTTGAGCTTGAAGTCGCTGAAGCCATAACGCGCCTTGGCGGCCTCGGCCAGACGTACCACCGTCTCTGTGGTCAGCGCCTTTTCGTGACGCAGGCGGAACCAGTCTTCATCGCTATCGGTTTCGTTGCGGTAAGCCAGGTCGGTCTGCTGACGGTCGCCGATATAGAATAGGTAACCGAGCATCTTCACTGCATCGCGTTGCTGCCCCTCGCCCAGCAGTGCCGCCATCGGCACGTTCAGATGCTGGCCGAGCAGGTCGAGCAGCGCCGACTCGATGGCGGTCACCGCGTGCACGGTGATGCGCAGGTCGAAGGTTTGCAGGCCACGGCCGGCCGAGTCGCGGTTGGCGAAGGTCTGGCGCATGGCATTGAGCACACGCTGGTAATGGCCGATTGGCTGGCCGACCACCAGGCTGCGGGCGTCCTCCAAGGTTTGGCGAATCTTCTCGCCGCCGGGCACTTCGCCAAGGCCGGTGTTGCCGGCGCTGTCGCGCAGCACCACCACGTTGCGGGTGAAGTACGGGCCATGGGCGCCACTGAGGTTGAGCAGCATGCTGTCATGGCCGGCGACGGGGATCACGCGCAGGTCGGTGACCACCGGGGTGCTGGTGTGAACGGCTGGGTTGGTCTGCATGTTCATGGTTGTTGTCTCGCAGTCATCAGTGGGTCTGGCCCAGGGCCGAAGGGGCCTTGAGGTCATCGGAAGGGGCGCCTTTGGGGCGCATGCGTACGAAGAAGATGGCGATGGCTGCAAGCACCGAGGTTACCGCCAGGCCGTACAGCCCACCCTGGATCGAGCCGGTTTGCTGCTCCAGCAGGCCAAAGGTGGTGGGGGCGACGAAGCCACCGAGGTTGCCGACCGAGT
Organism: Pseudomonas sp. NY8896; assembly: GCF_039634505.1. Lineage (NCBI taxonomy): Bacteria > Pseudomonadati > Pseudomonadota > Gammaproteobacteria > Pseudomonadales > Pseudomonadaceae > Pseudomonas > Pseudomonas sp. NY8896. The sequence goes on along the minus strand of NZ_CP132350.1, from coordinate 636,882 downwards.
TGATCAGGGCAATGACCGCTGCCGCGATACGGGCATCCAGGTAGCCCTGGGGGATTGGCCAGAACAGCGACGACGCCGACTTGAAGCCAATCGCGGCGAAGCACACCGCGACGAAGGCGAACACCGGCCCACCGGTAGTGGACATGAACATGCCGATGGCGGCGACCAGCAGGGCTCCCGCCACCCAGGCCTGCTGGAATTTCCAGCGTGTGGAACCGGCGGCGAAGGCGTACATGGCCAGGATCGAGATCAGCCACGGGATCGAGTTGAAGAACCCGACCTGCATGTCACTCAGATCGCCCATGCGCTTGATGATGCTCGGCAGCCAGAACGTGGCGGCATAGATGGTCAACTGGATGCAGAAGTAGATCAGGCAGAACAGCACGATCTGGCGGTCCTTGAGCAGGCTCCAGGCCGACGGTTTGACAGCGCCAACGGCCTCGCGTGCTTGCTGCTCGCGGTCGATGGTGGCGACCAGTGCGTCCTGTTCGGCCTTGCTCAGCCACTTGGCATCTTGCGGCTTGGAGTCGAGCCAGAAGAACACGAAGAAGCACAGCACCACCGAGGCCATGCCTTCGATGAACAGCATCCACTGCCAGCCATGCAGGCCCAAGCCCTGAAGCTGCATCAGCGCCCCGGCCAGCGGCCCGGAAATCAACGAAGCCAGTGCCGAACCGCTGAGGAAGATGGCAATGGCCTTGCCGCGCTCGGCAGCCGGCAACCAACGGGTGAAGTAGTAGATCACCCCTGGGAAGAACCCCGCTTCGGCCACACCCAGTAGAAAGCGCAGCACATAGAACTGGGTTTCGTTCTGCACAAAGGCCATGGCCGTGGCCACCAGCCCCCAGGTGAACATGATGCGGGTCAGCCACAGGCGGGCACCGACCTTTTGCAGCAGCATGTTGGAGGGCACTTCGAACAGCGCGTAGCCGATGAAGAACAAGCCGGCGCCAAAGCCGAAGGCCGCAGCGCTGATGCCCAGGTCACTTTCCAGGTGCGGGCGGACAAAGCCGATGTTGACGCGGTCGAGGTAGTTGACGATGAACATGATGACGAACAGCGGCAGTACGTGGCGCTTGACCTTGGCCACGGCGCTGGCCAACGCGTCGCCGTCATGCCGGGCAGACGGAGCGAGGGTGTCGTTCACTTGCGGATCTCCCACTAATTGTTTTTGTGCGGGTCGAGGTTGTCTGACATGGCAGTGGGGGTGAGCATATGCGCCGCGCAGTTGTACGACAAGCTTACTAACGTCGGTAAATCCTCAAAATACAAGCCATCACAATGGCAATCTGCTTCGATTATGCAAAAACACTTAACCTACGCGTTGACTTGATCACGTGAAAAACCAGCAAAAAATATTTCTATCGATTAACTTGTCATACAAGTACAACAATCAGCGGATGGCACATGGAACCCGAACACGCCCGTAAACGCGGCCACAGCCGCGCTCATGACCTGGTTTCCAGCCTGACCCAGCACATTTTGCTGGGCACCTTCAAACCGGGCGACAAGTTGCCCTCGGAAAACACCCTGGTGCGCGAGCACGGAGTCAGCCGCACGGTGGTGCGCGAAGCCTTGTCCAAGTTGCAAGCTTCGGGGCTGGTGGAGCCGCGCCACGGTATCGGTACGTTCGTGATGGAGCGCCAGGCCCAGGCCGGCCTGCGCGTGGCGGCGGAAAGCGCGGCGAATGTGCGTGATCTGCTGGAACTGCGTATTGGCCTGGAGGGTCAGGCCGCCGCATTGGCCGCGCTGCGCCGTGACGAGGGGCAGCTGGCACGCATGCGCCAGGCGCTGGATGACTACCAGGACCTGGCCGCAGCTGGCGACAGTTGCATCGAAGCCGACCGGCGCTTTCACCTGCTGATTGCCGAGGCCACTGGCAACCTGTATTTCACCGAGATGCTGCTGCAGCTAGGCAACGGCCTGATCCCGCGTAACCGCATGGCCCTGGCCGAACGCTCCGGGGCCAAGCTGGCGCGGCAAGCCTACCTGGCCAACCTGGAGCACGAGGCGATCCTCAATGCCATCCGCCGACAAGACCCGGATGCGGCGCGGGCGGCGGTGTGCCTGCACCTGTCCAACAGCCGCGACCGGTTGCTGCCAGGTTGATAATCATCCGACTGGCGCATCCCCCCTGTGTAGGAGCGGCCTTGTGTCGCGAAAGGGCCGCGAAGCGCCCCCCGGTCATCAGCTATATCGCATAAATCGGGGGGCTGCTTCGCAGCCCTTTCGCGACACAAGGCCGCTCCTACAAGGGACCGCATCTGGCCGGTTTTCAAGCCAACGCCCGGTCCACCAGCACCTGCAGGCGCCCCTGCGAACAGCGCTCCACCCGGGCCACCACGCCATACACCTCAGCCAACAGCCCCGGCTGCAGCACATCCCCCGGCGCCCCGCAGGCCACCACCCTGCCCTCACGCAACACCACCAGCCAATCTGCGTGGCTGGCTGCCAGGTTGATGTCATGCAGCACCGCCACCGCCAGCAACCGATGCGCCTGCACGCGTTCGCGCACAGCGCCCATCACCCGCAACTGGTAATGCAGGTCCAGCGCACTGGTCGGCTCGTCCAGCAACAGCACCTGTGGGTTGCGTGCCAGCAACTGGGCCAAGGCCACCAGCTGCCGTTGCCCGCCAGACAAACTGTCCAGCGAGCGCTCGGCCAAACCCTCGATGCCCAACTGGCGCAACGCATCGAAGGCGCTGCCCAGCAGATCGCTGCCAGCGCTCACGCGCAAGGCCGCAACAATGCTTTCCAATACGCCCAAGGCGATACCCGGCGGTAGCTGCTGGGGCATATAGGCCAGGCGACGTGAGCGCTCGGCAAAGCCCAGGCGCGTCACATCCTGCCCATCCAGGCGCAAACCACCGCGCATCCGCTCCAGCCCTGCCAAGGCACGCAACAACGTGGATTTGCCCGCACCATTTGGCCCGACCAGCGCTACCAGGCTGCCGGCCGGCAACGCCGGCAGGCTCACCCCCTGCAGGATCTGCCGCGCGCCGTAGGCCACCGAAACACCCTCGATCAACAGGCTCACAACCTTCTCCCCCGGCGGAACACCAGCACCACGAATACCGGCACGCCCACCAGCGCGGTAACGATGCCCACCGGCACGATCACCCCCGGCAAGATCGCCTTGCTGACAAGCGACGACAGCGACAGCATCAACGCCCCCACCAGCGCACTGGCGGGCAGCAGGAAGCGTTGGTCCTCACCGACCAGCAGCCGGGCGATGTGCGGCCCGACCAGGCCGACAAAACCGATGGTGCCGACGAATGCCACCGCCGTTGCCGACAACAGGCTGATGCGCAGCAGCGAGGCAAAACGCAGGCGCCGGGTATCGACGCCAAAACTGCGCGCACGGTCCTCGCCCATGCGCAGCAAGGTCATGGCCGGTGCCGCCCGTAGCGAAAACGGCAACAGCAACCCCAGCACCAGGGCCAGCATGCCAAGCTTGTGCCAGTCGGCGCGGGCCAGGCTACCCAAGGTCCAGAACACCAGTTGCTGCAGCACATCCTCGGTGGCCAGCAATTGCAGCAACGAGACCAACGCATTGCAGCTGAACACCAAGGCGATGCCAAACAGCACCAGGCTCTCGACCCCGGCGCCACGCAACCGCGACATGGCCTGCAACAGCACCACCGACAGGCAGGCGAAGATGAACGCCATCACCGTCACCTGGGCGCTCGGCGCCAGCCAGGCAATGCCCAGTGGGTAGGCAATCGCCAGCGAGGCGCCGAGTGCCGCCGATGACGACACACCCAAGGTGAAGGGGCTGGCCAGCGGGTTGTCTAGAATCGCCTGCATCTCGGCACCGGCAAGCGCCAAGGCCGCCCCCACCAGCACCGCCATCAGCGAGTACGGCAGGCGCACGTTCCAGATGATCACCCGCTCGGTGGCACTCAACGTCGCCGGGTCGAAGACGCCATGCAGCAATTGCCCCAGGCCCATGCCCGAGGCACCGCTGGCCAGGTCGCCCAGTACCGACAACAACAGCAACAACGCCAGCGTGAAGACCAGCAAGGCCCGCCGCCACAACAGGCGACGATAATGCCAGGCTGCCAACGCCGCGCCTTCGTGGGCCAGCGCGGTCACCTGGCATCGACCCAGTACTGGCCGTCCAGGCCGACCTTGAGCATGCGGTTGATTTCACCCATGGTTGCCTGCGGGTCGAGCGCCTTGAAACGCTCCGGGTGTACCCATCGGGCCATGGCCTCGACCGCCAGGATGTTGAACGGCGAGTTGTAGAAGTCATGCCACAAGCCATGGGCCTGGCCAGCCTGGATCGGCCGCAGCGGGGCGAACTCGGGGCGCGCGGTGATCTTCGCCAGGCTCTGGCGTGCCGTATCGGTGGAGACGCCAGCCCCCAGCAGCACCCCGGGCGCGCGGTTGCCGGTGGCGATGTACACGTCCGGGTCGGCTTGCAACACGTACTCGACACTCACATCACCCAGCGCCCCAGGCACCACATCGGCACCAATGTTGTGCCCGCCTACGGCTTCGACCACGCTGCCCAATCCGCTCTTGCCAGTGGTGTGCCCCGGTGCCTGCCACACGCCAGCCAACAGTTCGAGAAACACCTTGGGCCGCTCGCTTTCCTTGATCCTGGCCACGCCGTCGGTTACCCGCTTCAGGTGACGGTCGTACAGGTTCAGGTACTCCGCCGCCTGCGGCTCACGCCCCAGCAGCGTGCCCAGTGCCTGCATGCTCACCCGGGTATTGCGGATCGGGTGCACGCGAAAGTCGATGAACAGCACCGGCACCCCGGCCTTTTCCAGTAGATCGGCCACCGGGCTGTGCTGGGTCGGGCCCTCACCGGCGATGCTGAAAATGGCCAGGTCGGGCTTGAGCGCCAGTATCTGCTCAGCGCTCACGCTCTGCTCGGACGCCTGGCCGATCAGCGGCAACTTGGCCACTTGTGGGTACTGCTGCGCATACACCTCATAGGTATGCGGGTCGAGCAGGCGCATGTCGTTCTGCCAGCCGACCACCCGCTGGAATGGGTTGTCACGGTCAAGCAAAGCCAGCGCGAAAAACAGCCGCCCTTCGCCAAGCACGATGCGCTGAGGCGGGTGGTCAACCTCGACCTTGCGCCCGAGCACGTCGGTCACTTGCACGGCGCTGGCAGGTTGGATGAAGCCGAGGCAGGTAGCCAACAGCAAGACAGGCAGCAAACGCTGCCAGAAAAGGGGAGTCGGGCACATCAGGGCATCCTCTTGAAGAGAATCAATCGCAACAGAGCGGGGCATTCTAGCCAGCCGCCCTGTGCTGCCGATGTGCGCGAATGTATTGGCTTGTAGGGTGGCCGTTACATCCAGCCGCCCTCACCTATCCTCACCAAGTCAGGCAGATCTTGCCGAAATGCCGGTTGCTCTCCTGGTAACGGAACGCCTCGACGATCTGCTCCAACTCGAAATGCTTGTCCACCACCGGGCGCAGGCCGTTGGCATCGATCGCCCGCACCATCGCCTGCTGCTGCGCACGGCTGCCTACCAGCACCCCTTGCAGGCGAATCTGCCGCACCAGCGCCTGCACCAGCGGCAACTGCCCAGCCACCCCGGTGAGGATACCGATCAGCGAAACATGCCCACCGATGCGCGCGGCAATCATCGACTGCTCCAGCGTCGCCGGGCCACCCACTTCGATCACATGATCAACCCCGCGGTTGCCCGTCAGCTCACGCACTTTCTCACCCCAGGCCGGGGTGCTCTTGTAATTGATCAGGTGGTCGGCACCCAACGCTTTCAGGCGCTCCAACTTGGCATCGCTGGACGAGGTGGCGATCACTGTGGCGCCGGCCAGCTTGGCGAACTGCAAGGCGAAAATCGACACACCGCCAGTGCCCTGCACCAGCACCGTGTCGCCGGGCTTGAGGTGATCATCACTCATCAGCGCGCGCCAGGCGGTAAGCCCGGCGGTGGTCAGGGTGGCCGCTTCGGCATGGCTGAAACCCTTGGGCGCCAGGGTGAACGCAGTGGCACGGGCGGTGACCTGCTCTCGGGCGTAGCCATCGAGGCCGTCGCCAGGCACCTGGGCAAAGCCCTCGACATTGGCCTGGCCATCGAGCCAATCGGGGAAGAAGGTGCTGACCACGCTGTCGCCGACCTGGAACTCGGTAACGCCAGCCCCCACCGCGACCACCTCACCGGCGCCATCGGCCATGGGGATGCGCCGCTCGCTCGGGCCCCACATGCCGCTGACCACGGCGAAATCGTGGTAGTTGAGGGAGCTGGCGTGCAGGCGCACGGTGATCTCGCCGGCCTTGGGGGCCAGGGCCTCGCTGGTGCCGACCTCGACCTTGTCGTAGCCGCCGCCGGGTTGTACGTAGATGGCCTTGCTGGTCATGGGTAGGTCTCCGTATCAGAAGAAAGAATGGGGTTCAGCATAGACAGGTCCGGCCCTTTCGCGGGCATGCCCGCGAACAGGCCCGCATTGCCAACACAAGAATCAGCCCAGCATCACCTTCAATGCCTGGCAATCGGCCGCATGCCAATCCACCAGCTCCGGCCACGGGTTATCCGGCAGGTTCACCAGCACCGTGCGCGCCCCCGCCGCCCGTCCACAGTCCAGGTCAAAGCGGTAATCCCCCACCATCACCAGCTCACTGGGCGCCACGCCCCAGGCACTGGCAATTTTCAGTAACCCATCCGGGCTCGGCTTGGGCGCCGCTTCGTCACGCCCGAGAATGTGCTCCACCGCGAAGCAGTCCGCCAGGCCGATGGCCTCCAGCGTCACATGCGCAAGCTCACGCGCATTGCGGGTAAGAATACCCAGCCGGCAACCGCGCTCGGCCAGTTCGCGCACCAGTTCCACCGCCCCGGTGGCCGCCGTGGAGGCAACCGCCAGGTCCCGCTCGTGCTCCAGCAACCAGGCATGCTTGGCTGCCGCCTCATCAGCCGGCAGCGCCGCCAGGTGGGTGAGGATGTCGTGCTCGGCCGGGATGTCCAACGCCACGCGAATGGCGGCAAAGTCGTGCACCGCCACGGTCAAGGTGCCGTCCATGTCGAACACCCAGTTGCGCACCTCGCCAAGGAGGCTCATGCCCAATCCTTGCGATGACGAATCAGGCCTTCCTGGCTGGACGATGCCACCAGTTGCCCGGCCTGGTTGAAGATGCTGCCGCGGCAGAAACCACGGGAATTACCGGCCCAGGGGCTATCGGTTGCGTACAGCAGCCATTCGTCAGCGCGCAGGTTGCCATGGAACCACAACGAATGGTCGAGGCTGGCGATCTGCATGTCGCGCTGCCACACCGACTTGCCATGGGGCAGCAGCGCAGTGGTCAGCAGGCCGAAGTCCGAGGCGTAGGCCAGCAGGTACTTGTGCAGGGCGGGTACGTCAGGCAGGTTGCCGTCGGCGCGGAACCAGGCGTACTTCACCGGGTCGCCGGGCTTGGGGTTGAACGGGTCACGCTCGGTGACCGGGCGGATCTCGATCGGCTTGGCGCACAGCACTTTGTCGCGAATGCGCTCGGGCAACTGGTCGGCCATGGCGCGGGCCAGTTCGACTTCGGTCGGCAGGTTTTCCGGGCCGACCACCTCTGGCATCTGCGCCTGGTGCTCGAACCCTTCCTCGTCGTACTGGAACGATGCGCTGCAGGTGAAGATGGTCTGGCCTTTCTGGATCGCCGTCACCCGCCGGGTGCTGAAACTGCCGCCATCGCGCACGCGGTCCACCGAGTACACCACCGGCAGGCTGGCATCGCCCGGGCGCAGGAAGTAGCCGTGCAACGAATGCACATGGCGCGCGTCCTCGACCGTCTGGCTGGCTGCCGACAACGACTGCCCCAGCACTTGCCCACCGTAAAGCTGGCGGAAGCCCAGGTCCTGGCTGCGGCCACGGAACAGGTTCTCCTCGATGGCTTCGAGGCTCAACAGGTCGACCAGGTCGTCCAACACATGACTCATCGGGGGTTCTCCGTAGGAGCGAGCTTGCTCGCGATGCGCCGCCCGAGCGGCGCTCGATCTCACAGGCGCTGAACGTGCAACATGCAGCGCCTTCCAAGTGGGCAAATAATACAGGGTTTGTCATTCGTGCCGGGCATGGCCATGCATTCAGGGGCGCAGGGTGCGCTCCCAATGGGTGCGGTCGATGCGGTACAGCACATGCGGGCGTAGCGGGTGGCCCTCAGGCAGGCGGGGGTGCTCGAAACTGCCCTGCGCGTCCTGCTGCATACCGATGGCTTGCATGACCTTCTGCGACGGCAGGTTGCTCTCGCTAGTGAACGACACGACTTCCTCCAGGCGCAATTGGGCGAAAGCACAACGCAGGCAGGTCCACGCCGCCTCGCTGGCAAAACCCAGGCCCCAGTGACGGCGGGCCAGGCGCCAGCCAATCTCCACAGCGGGGGTGAAATCGGCCTCGAAGCCCACGTGCAGCAAACCGGTCATGCCGATGAACGCGCCGCTGTCCTTGCGCTCAAGGGCCCACAAACCAAAACCGTATTCATTGAAGTGCCCGCGCACCCGACCGATCAATGCAGCGGCTTCCAGACGCGTCAGGGGCGCCGGGAAGTAGCGCATCACCTGCGGGTCGGCGCACAGCGCGGCGAACTCGCGCAGGTCGTCGTCGTGCCATTGGCGCAGCACCAGCCGTGCGCTTTCCAGTTCAAGGATGGGGGTCATGGGGCCTGCTCCGGTTTTGCCGCCTTGCAGTGTACAGCGTAGGCGCGGGCTCGGCTTTCACCCAACCGGTAGCCGCCGAATGCAATTTTCACACGCCCTTCACCGGCCCCCGACAGGCCCCTCAGCACAATCCCGCCATCTCTGCCGCGCCAGACGCGGCCATGCCAACGGAGCTACGCATGCAATCGAGCAATACCCTGGGGCACGCTGCCATTCACACCCGGCGCAAGCGGCGCCTGTCTCGCAAAGCCCTCGGTGCCGCCCTTGGCCTGTGCATGGTCGTGGCGGCGTTGACCACCTGGCTGGCGACGAGGACGCATATCGTGGACCTTGGCAACGAGCAACAACTGAGTGACAGCGGTTTACTGCAAGACTGGGCCGAAGGCGCGGTGATCGTGATGATCCGCCACGCCGAACGCTGCGACAGCGCACCCGGCCCCTGCCTGGACGACCCCACCGGTATCACCGTAAGCGGTAGCCAGGCCGCAACCCGTGTTGGCCAAGGGCTGAACCGGCTGGGCCTGCACAACGCCGACCTGCTGACCAGCCCGAAACTGCGCACCCGGCAAACCGCGCACTTCATCCTCGGTCAGGCGGTGGCCAGCGAAGGCTGGCTGGAAACCTGCGACAGCCAGTTCGCCAGCGAGGCGCTGGCGCGCAAACGTGCGGGGCACAACCTGGTGCTGGTGACCCACAACGGCTGCATCGACCATTTCGCCCGCCAGCAGAGCGTTGCCGGTGGCGAACGTCAAAGCAGCTACGCCAGCGCTTTGTTCGTGTCGGTGGATGGCGATGGCAAGGCGCGCATCCTAGGGCGCCTGAACGAGCCGGACTGGCAACGCGTATTGGCCAGCGCAGGACGATAACTGGCAAGATCAGCACTGGCCCCGATTGTGAACACCCCATGCCGCTGCCGCTGATCTACCACGAAGACTACAGCCCGGAGTTCCCCGCCGAACACCGCTTCCCGATGGACAAGTTCCGCCTGCTGCGCGACCACTTGGTCGACAGCGGGCTGACCACCGACCAAGCCCTGCTGCGCCCGGACATCTGCCCCAACGACATCCTCGCCCTGGCCCACGACCGCAGCTACATCGAGCGCTACATGAACGGCGAGCTGTCGCGCGAGGACCAGCGCCGCCTCGGCCTGCCCTGGAGCGAGGCGCTGGCCCGGCGCACCGTGCGCGCCGTCGGCGGCTCGCTGCTCACGGCCGAAATGGCCCTGCAGCACGGCATCGCCTGCCACCTCGCCGGTGGCACCCACCATGCCCATTACGACCACCCCGCCGGCTTCTGCATCTTCAACGACCTCGCGGTGATCAGCCGTTACCTGCTGGCGGCTGGCCGGGTACACCGGGTGCTGATTTTCGACTGCGACGTGCACCAGGGCGATGGCACCGCGCGCATCCTGCACGACACGCCAGAGGCCATCACCGTGTCGCTGCACTGCGAGCAGAACTTCCCGGCCCGCAAGGCGCAAAGCGACTGGGATATCCCCCTGCCCCGTGGCATGGGCGATACCGCCTACCTGAAGGTGGTGGACGACGCCCTCAATTACCTGCTGCCGTTGTATCAGCCCGACCTGGTGCTGTATGACGCCGGCGTCGATGTGCACAAAGACGACGCCTTGGGCTACCTGCAACTGACCGATGCTGGCGTTGCCGCCCGTGACGAAGCCGTATTGCGCCACTGCCTGGGCCGCGATATCCCGGTGGTGGGCGTGATCGGCGGTGGTTACAGCAAGGACCGCGCAGCCTTGGCCAAACGCCACGGCATCCTTCACCACAGCGCAGCACGCGTCATCGGTTGTTCACAATGACTGTGGAACCGCTTGTGGATAACCTGCGGGAAAGGCGCTACAGCCCTTTGATGGCAAGGCCTGCAGACTTCTGAGCATTTTTTGACCAGTGCTTCCATGGCCAGCGCTGCGCTAGAATGCGCCTCTTTTCCACAGCCTGCTGCCCACCATGCCCGATCTGAACCCCGCATCCTCTCCCCTCGCTGTCGTCATCGGTGGCGGCCCTGCCGGCTTGATGGCTGCCGAAGCACTGGCCCAGGCAGGCCTGTCAGTCGAGGTGTTCGATGCCATGCCTTCGGTTGGGCGCAAGTTCCTGCTGGCAGGCGTCGGCGGCATGAACATCACCCATTCCGAGCCCTACTCGGCGTTCGTGGCCCGCTATGCCGAACGCCAGGGCGAGATCGAGGCGTTGCTGCGCGACTTCGATGCGGACGCATTACGCCAATGGATTCACGGCCTGGGCATCGAAACCTTCGTCGGCACCTCGGGCCGGGTGTTTCCGACCGACATGAAAGCCGCGCCGCTGCTACGTGCCTGGCTCAAGCGCCTGCGTGACAACGGGGTAGTTATCCACACCCGTCATCGCTGGCTGGGCTGGAACTCCGATGGCGCGTTGCGGATTGCTTATCCACAGGGCGAACGGCTGGTGAAAGCCGCCGTCGTGGTGCTGGCACTGGGTGGCGCCAGCTGGGCGCGACTGGGCTCCGACGGCAGTTGGCAAGCGCTGCTGGCCGAACGGGCTGTGGATATCTCGCCTTTGCAGCCGAGCAACTGCGGTTTTGAAGTGGACAGTTGGAGCGCCTTGCTCAAGGACAAGTTCGCCGGCGCGCCGCTGAAGAACATTGCCCTCAGCGTACCGGGCAGTGCACCGCGCAAAGGCGAGTTCATCCTCACCGCGCAAGGTGTGGAGGGCAGCCTGGTGTATGCCTGGTCGGCACCGCTGCGCGAGGCCATCAACCGTGACGGCCGTGGGCTGTTGTTGCTCGACCTGCTGCCGGACAAGCCTGTGGACAAAATTGCCCAGGCACTGGCCAAGCCACGCGGTTCACGCTCCATGGCCAAGCATCTGCACAGCCAGTTGGGTATCGATGGGGTCAAGGCGGCACTGCTGCGGGAGCTGACCGATCACGCGAGCTTTGCCGACCCGCAGGCGCTGGCCCGATCGATCAAGGCATTGCCGATCACGTTGGTGCGTACACGGCCGCTGGATGAAGCGATCAGTAGCGCCGGCGGGGTGCGTTTCGAGGGGCTGGATGAGGGGTTGATGGTCAAGGGCATGCCGGGGGTGTTCTGTGCCGGCGAAATGCTGGACTGGGAGGCGCCGACCGGGGGGTATTTGCTAACGGCGTGCTTTGCCAGCGGCTTGCGCGCCGGGCGAGCGGCGGCGGATTGGATTAAGCCGGTTTCCTGAAAGATTGCAGGGGCTGCTGCGCAGCCCTTTCGCGACACAAGGCCGCTGCCACAGGTACGGCGCGGGCCTGAACTGTGTCGCGATGGGCCGCAGAGCGGCCCCGAAATCTCAGGGCTTACGCTTGCGCGGCCCACCATTGAAACTCGGCACCTTGCGCACCGCCTTGACTGCCGGCTCGGAATTACCCGCCTCAGAACTGTCCATCCAACGGCCCAGCCCGCGCTTGGCGCTGTTTTCTTTCGGCTTCTTGGGCTTCTTCGGTTTCTTGATCACCTGGCCACTGGCATCGGTCAGCGGCACCCGGTGATCAGGGATAAAATCAGGCTCTTCATGACGCGGCAGGGTCTGCCGGGTCAGCACTTCGATAGCCGCCAGCAGTTGCACTTCATCCGCGCACACCAGCGAAATCGCCTCGCCCTTGTTGCCCGCCCGCCCGGTACGGCCGATGCGGTGCACGTAGTCCTCGGCAACGATCGGCAGGTCAAGGTTGACCACCAGCGGCAAATCATCGATGTCCAGGCCACGGGCTGCCACATCGGTGGCCACCAGCACCTGCACTTCGCGGGCCTTGAAGCTGTCCAGCGCGCGCTGACGGGTAGCCTGCGGGCGGTCCCCATGAATGCCGTCGGCGTTCACACCTTCGGCCAGCAAACGCTGCACCAGTTGGTCGACACCGTTACGGGTCTTGGCGAACACCAGCACCTGGGTCCAGCGCTGCTTGCGCAGCAGGTGGCAGAACAGGTCTTCCTTGCGCTTTTTATCCACAGGCACCAGCCACTGCTTGACGCTGGTCGCGGTGGCGTTGCGCGGGCTCACTTCGATACTGAGCGGGTCATTCAAGGCCAACCCCGCCAGCACGCGAATCTGATCGGAGAAGGTGGCGGAGAACAGCAGCGTCTGGCGCTTGCGGGGCAGCGCCGCGTAAACCGATTGCAGCTCCTCGGCAAAGCCCAGGTCGAGCATGCGGTCGGCTTCGTCCAGTACCAGGGTCTGCACCTGGTTGAACTTCACCGCGTTCTGCCGGAACAGGTCGAGCAAACGACCCGGGGTGGCCACCAGCAGGTCGACACCACGGCGCAGGCGCATCATCTGCGGGTTGATGCTGACGCCGCCATACACCGCGTAGGTGCTCAGCGGCAGGTTCTCGGCGTATTCGCGCACGTTGTTGTGCACCTGCTCGGCCAGTTCGCGGGTAGGTACCAGCACCAGCGCACGGATGGAGTTGCTGGCCACCTTTTCGCCTTCCAGCGCCAGGCGCTGCAGCACGGGCAAGGCAAAGCCTGCGGTCTTGCCGGTACCGGTCTGGGCTGCGGCCATCAGGTCGCGGCCGGCCAGCACGGCGGGGATGGCCTTGGCCTGCACCGGGGTCGGGGTGGTGTAGTCCAGCTGCTGCAGGGTACGCAGCAGCGGTTCGATCAGGCCGAGTTTGGCGAAATTCATGGCAATACCGTCGGGGGGTTCAGCGAAGGCGGCAAGTTTACCGCATCACCCCTGCCTACTTGCAGATTTCGCCTTTCAACGGCTGCGCAGGCGCCTTGCGCCACTGTGGAAGGCCAATCAGCACCACCGCACCGATAATCACCGCCATCGCCACGCACTCTTCGGCGCCAATCTGTTCGCCGGCGAAGACGATGCCCAACAGCACCGCCACCGCCGGGTTGACGTAGGCGTAGCTGGTGGCGGCTGCCGGGCGCACATGTTTGAGCAAATACATGTAGGCACTGAACGCCAGGATCGAGCCGAAGAACACCAGATAGGCCAACGCCCCCCAGCCGGCAGCGGTCGGCATCTGCGTCATACGCTCGCCCGACAGCACACTGCCCAGCAACAGTACCGCCCCCCCCACCAGCATTTCTGCCGCGCTGGCCATAGGCCCCTGGGGCAGCGGCAAGGTTTTGCTCCACACCGAGCCGAACGCCCAGGACGCCGCTGCGAACAGGATCAGCGCTGCACCCATCGGGCTTGCCTGCAGGTTGGAGCCCAGGTTCAGCAGGCCGATACCCACCAGCCCCAGGGCAATGCCCGCCCACTCCAGCTTCGAATTGCGGTGCCCGAACAACAGGCCGAACAGCAGGGTGAACAGTGGCACTGTCGCCACGGCCAGCGCCGCTACGCCCGACGCCACGCCAGCATGCTCGGCCACGGTCACACCACCGTTGCCACAGCTAAGCAGCAAAAAGCCAATCGCCCCTGCCGCCCGCCACTGCGGCCAGGTCGGCGCGGGCACACCGCGCCAGCGCAAAAAACCGTACAGCAGGCCGCCGGCAATCAGAAAGCGCACCCCGGCCATGAGCATCGGAGGCCAGCTCTCCACGCCGATACGAATGAACAGATAAGTGGAACCCCAAACCAGGTACAAGGCCAGGAAAGCACCAATGAGCAACAGCGGGAAGCGACGGGCGGCAGGCATGGGAAAACTCGAAATCCGTTTACGGGTGCTTCAGTTTAACGGCCTGCCTGGGCGAAGATACGTTACAGAACGGGCTCAAATGAGCGGCACACTTTTGGTGCGTTCGGCTTGAGCCCTGTATTGCCGGCCAGCCCTAACGGTACTTGGCCAGCGTGTCGCGCACCTTTGCAGCCGGGACTTTCTGCAACCGACAAAGCAGGCCGTGCGAAAGTTGCTGTAAACCGTGGTCCTGGCGCAACACGCCAGTCAGGTGTTGCAGCAGGTTGGCGGCCATTTCGGCATCGGCCATGGCCCGGTGCGCGGTCCCGGTGTCCGGCAACCCAGCCCAACGTGTCAGAGTACCCAGCTTGTGGTTCGGCGCCGCCGGCAGCAGGCGCCGTGACAGCAGCAGAGAGCAAGCGAACGGCTGGCTGCGGCTGCGACCGATGCGGCTCAGTTCGTAGTCCCAGAACTTCTGGTCGAAGGCCGCGTTGTGCGCCAGCAATGGGGTGCCACCGACAAACTCGGCCACCTCGTTCATCACTTTGTCCACCGGCGGCGCAGTGCGCAACATGGCGGTGGTGATGCCGGTCAGGCCGGCGACGAAGGCCGGCACTGGCACGCCCGCGTTCATCAGGCTCTGGTAGCGTTCGACAATGCGCCCGCCTTCGAGCATTACCACCGCCACCTCGGTGGCGCGGCAACCGGCACCGGGGGAAACACCGGTGGTTTCAAAGTCGATGACAGCGATACGTTCCATGAAAAACCTTAGTGTTTGAGCAACAGTGCGCCCTCGATGGGCACATAGCGGGTGGCGGCACGGATCAATGACAGCGCCGTCAGCCCCGGCACGCCATACACCACGGCTTCGGTGCCATGGCGCTGGATCACCCGCTCCAGCAGCAGGTCGAAATCACCATCGCCAGAAGCCAGCACTACCTGGTCGACCCTGCTTGCCGCGTCGATTACATCCAGGGTAATGCCCACATCCCAGTCGCCTTTGGCCGAGCCATCGCTGCGCTGGATGAAGGGTTTGAGACGCACGTCGAAACCGAGGTTGCGCAAAATCTGCTGGAACTGTTGCTGCTTGGCGTCGCCACGGTCGATGGCATAGGCCACGGCTTCGACGATCTGGCCTTCGCGGCTGACGTCGGCCCAAAGGGCGGTGTAGTTGAAATGGCAGCCATGGGCCTGGCGCACGGTGTAGTAGAGGTTCTGCACATCGGCGAACAGCGCGATCTTTTTCACCTGGGAACCTCGTGTCCGGTCTGGGATTTTGGGGCTGCGTTGCAGCCCTTTCACGACACAAGGCCGCTCCCACAGGTCGGGCAATGCGTGTGAAGCCTGCACTTTACCTGTGGGAGCGGCCTTGCGTCGCGAAAGGGGCGCACAGCGCCCCTCAAAAATGCCAGCAGTATGCCAGACCTGTCAGACGTACGAGTCGTCGTCCGAGAAGAACCCGCCATCATCGCTGCCATAATCGCTGTCGGCGTAACCACCCTGGTCACTGCCCCAACCGCCATTGTCAGCCACTTGCTGCTGACCGCCCTGGTCGTTCCAGCCGCCGCTGTCGCTGGCCGGTGTCGGTTCTTCCTTGATCACCTCGACCACTTCTTCCGGCTGCGAGTTGTGGTTGAACAGGCTGCTGATACCCTGCGCCAGCAACACACCACCGGCCACACCGGCAGCGGTCTGCATGGCCCCACCGAGGAAACTGCTGGCGCCGCCGCGCGCCGGCGCGGCGGCAAAGCCAGGTTGCTGTGTTGGCGGCTGGGAGAAGCCCGGTGCCGAAGGCTCGCGCCAGCCACCACCCGACGCCACCGGGGCAGCAGCGGGACGCTGCGGCTGCACCGCCGGGGCCGCGTTACGCCCACCCGAACCAAAGATGCTGGACAGGAAACCACCCCCGCCATTGCTTGGCGCGCTGCTGGCGGCTTGTGCGGCCTGGGCCTGGGCGCGGGCCTGCTGCAGTTCGGCCTCCAGCTGCTTGTTCTGCTCGTCGAGGCGCTTGATCGCAGCCTCCTGCACCAATATGGCTTGTGCCATGTAGTAAGGCGCCGCCGGCTGTTGACGCAGATGTTGCTCGATGCACGCCTGGGCCTGCGGATCGCGCGGCTGGCTCGGGTCTTCAGCTTGCTTGATGCGGCCGAACAGGCCGTCGATCAGGGTTTGTTCTTCAGTGTTCATGGGCGACCTCGTGGGGTAGCGGGACAACGGACAGCGTCAAAGATGGGGCGTACGGACGCGGGATTCAATCACCGGCGCGGTGAAACTTTTTTCAGCAAGTGACAGCCCCAGGCCTGCTTTGGGCTAAAGTTAGGCCCCTGTTTTTACTGCCATGCGATGTTGACTGATGAATCCGCTGAGCGTTCTGCGCGACTCCCTGTACTTCTTCCGCCGCCACCTGCCGAACATTGTCCAACTGTGCCTGCCGCTGGTGGTGCTGGAAGCCCTGCTCACTCAGTTGCTGTACCGGCAGTTGGGCGACCAGGCATCGCCTGCCTACGGCATGCTCGTCAGCCTGCTGCTCTACCCGCTGTACAGCGCCGCGCTGATCCTTTACCTCGATACCCGCAGCAAGGGCCAGGAAATCGCCAAGCGCGACCTGTTCGCCCGCGCCCTGCAGCTCTGGCCACAACTGGCCCTGCTGATTCTCATCAGTTCGCTGCTGATCATGGCGGGCCTTGCCTTGTTCGTCTTCCCGGGCGTATGGATCATGATCAATCTGGTGTTCGCCGAGTACCTGCTGGTGCTGCGCGGCCGCCCGGTGGTGCAGGCGATGCGCGAAAGTGCCAGCATGACCACCGGTCACTTCATGCGCATCATGTTCTGTGTGGTGGCTGTGCTGGCACCGATCTGGCTGATCGACGGGCTGCTGCTGATGGCTTTCCCAGAACCCTCGCCTGGCATGGAGCTGGCCATGGACAGCCTCAGCGGCTTCCTGCAGCTGTTCAGCACCGTGGTGCTGTACCGCCTGTTCATGCTGCTGGAAGGTGAAGCCGGCGCCTGAGGCAACCGGGGAAAGTCTTCGATCTGCCTGGGCGTCGCGCTTGGGCATTAGGGTGCGAAACCTTCAATGCCAACCGAGGAAAGCACCATGCACGAAGACATCAAAGCGGAATTTGCCAGGTCGTTTCGCGGCAGGCTGTACATGCGCGCCGTCAACCGGTACATCCCACTGCGCCTGAGCCGCAGCAGTGACAAGTTCAGCTGGGGGGTTACCCCTGAGGATGACTGGCTACAGGTTGGGGGAAAGCAGGACTCGCCGGTGATGGACTTTCATTACCACTCGCAGACCGACGATCGCCTGCATCACCACATCAGCATCCCTGGGCGACCACAAGCCAAGAAACTGGGCATCAGCCGCAATGGCTACCTGGGCTTCTACTGGCATGCCGACGTCACTGACTACTGGAAGATCGAGCCACTGGAGCTGACCGAGGACGGCCTGGTCTGCCATCTGCGCGACCACCGAGGCCACAGGGTTGGCATCATCAAGGATACGCCGCACAAAAGCGGCGACTGGGTGGCCTTGCTCAATGTCGAGGAAGGTGAAGTGTTCACCTTCCTGCTCGTACCGCTCGACTGACAGCCGCCCCGGCCACGCTCAGGTCCCCCGAGGTTTGGCTCGCGCCGTAGCCTCGGCCACCAAGGGGTCGTCAGGCCAGTAATGCTTCGGATACCGCCCCTTCAAATCCTTCTTCACCTCGGCGTAGGTGGTGCGCCAGAAGTTCGCCAAGTCCTGGGTCACCTGCACCGGCCGGCGTGCGGGTGACAGCAGGTGCAGCTTGACCTGCTGCCGGCCGTTGGCGATGCGTGGGGTGTCGGCAAGCCCGAACAGCTCTTGCAAGCGCACGGCGAGGACCGGCGGGCTCTCGCTGTAGTCCAGACGAATGTTCGAGCCGGACGGCACCGCCAGGTGCGCGGGGGCCTGTTCGTCCAGGCGCTGTGGCAGCGGCCAGGGCAACAGGTTGCGCAACAGCGACGGCAGGTCCAGCGCGGCAAAGTGGCTAAGGCGCGACACTTTGCCCAGGTAGGGCTGCAGCCAGTCTTCCAGGTTGGCGAGCAGGGCCTCGTCGCCCAGGTCGGGCCATTCGCTGTGGCCATCCTTTTCCAGGTCCAGCTGGCGCAGCAGTGCCACCCGTGCCTGCCACTGGCGCAGTTCCGGCGTCCAGGTCAGCAGGTTCAGGCCCTTGCGCCGAACCAGGCCAAGCAGCGCCCTGGCCTTGGCCTCGTCATCCAGGCCGGGTAGCGGCTCACGGCTGAGGACCAGTTCGCCAACCTTGACCTGCCGCTCGGCGCGCAACACCTGCTCGCGCTCGTCCCAATCAACGATATCGACCCGCTCGACCTGCTCGGCCAGCACGCCATCGAGCAACGCCGGATCGAATTCGGCGGCCAGGTAGATGCGCTCCTCACGCTGCCCCTGGCGGCTACCCAGGTCGGCGACTACCAACCAGGGGCACTTCATCAACGCGTCAACCTCGGCAAACAGCGCCGCACGGCCGTTGGCCAACCGATACTCCGCCCCGCCCTCGCGGCGCTGCAGGGCGACGCGGTCGGGATAGGCCAGCGCCAGAAGCGCGCCCAGCCAGCGCGCGTGGTCGGGGTCGGCGACCGGCGCACCGGCCTTGCCTCGCAACAGACCACGGTACTGGCGGGCCAGCTGACGCGCCCGCTGCACACCACCCTGGCCGCCACGCGCCGCCTTGCTTTCGCCACTGACCAGCGCCAGCCGGTTGTGCAAGTCCGCACCACCCCCACGCTGGATATCCCGCTCCCCCAGCAGCGCAGCCACATCGCAGGCCATCTGTGCCAGGCCCAGGTCCTGGCCACGCAGCAGCAAATGCGCGATGCGTGGGTGCGCCGGCAGTTCGGCCATGGCCTGGCCGTGTTCGCTGAGGTTGTCACGGCTACCAGGCTTGAAGGCATTGAGCCGCACCAACAGGTCTTGGGCCTGGGCGAACGCGGCAGCCGGCGGTTGGTCAAGCCAGCGCAACTGCTCGGGGGTAACGCCCCAGCGCGCCAGTTGCAGGGCCAACCCGGCCAGGTCGGCCTGGAGGATTTCGGCGCTGCCATGGGCGGCCAGTTGCTCATGCTGGGCTTCGGACCACAGGCGGTAGCACACGCCGGGCTCCAGGCGGCCGGCCCGGCCGGCGCGCTGAGTGGCGCTGGCGCGGGAGATACGCTGAGTGTCCAGGCGGGTCATACCGCTGCCAGGGTCGAAGCGCGGCACACGGGCCAGGCCGGCATCGATCACCACACGCACGCCATCGATGGTCAGGCTGGTTTCGGCGATGTTGGTGGCCAGCACCACCTTGCGCAGGCCCTTGGCCGGCGGGTCGATGGCGGCACGCTGGGCATTGAGATCCAGTTCGCCATGCAGTGGGCAGAGCAGAATTTCGGGCCGATCGCCCAAGGCCTCCTGCAGGCTCTGGTGCACCCGGCGGATCTCGGCCTGCCCAGGCAGGAATACCAGCACGCTGCCGGCTTGGTCTGCCAGCGCCTGCAGCACGCTGTCCACCACCCGTGGTTCGATGAACTCGCCCGGCTGGAACGCTCGCCCCCAACGGATATCCACCGGATGCATGCGGCCTTCGCTGCTGACCACCGGCGCATCGTCCAGCAACCGCGACAGGCGCTCGCCTTCCAGGGTGGCGGACATCAGGAGAATCTTCAGCGGCGGGTCGTCACGCAGCAACTCGCGGCCATTGAGGCTCAGCGCCAGGGCCAGGTCGGCATCCAGGCTGCGCTCTACGAATTCGTCGAAGATCAGCAAGCCCACACCCTCCAGTGCCGGGTCGGCCTGCAGGCGGCGGGTGAGGATGCCCTCGGTCACCACTTCGATACGGGTTTTAAGCCCGACCTTGCTGTCCAGGCGGATGCGGTAACCCACCGTTTCCCCCACCTGCTCGCCCAGCTCGCTGGCCAGCCGCTCGGCGGCCGCCCGCGCCGCCAGGCGCCGTGGCTCAAGCATCAGGATGGTCTGCCCGGCCAGCCACGGCTCGTGCAGCAGCGCCAACGGCACGCGGGTGGTCTTGCCAGCGCCGGGCGGCGCTTCAAGCACCGCTTCGTCACGGTTTGCCAGGGCCTGGCGCAAAGCGGGCAAGGCCGCATCAATGGGTAATGAAATCATGGTGGTCCTCGAACAGTCTGGCGAGTATAACGGCGAACCCAGCCTGCTCTATCATGGTCTTAGCATCAGGCGCAGGCGCTTCGCTTGCCCTGCTGAACACCTTCTCGGAGATTTACATGCGCATCTCGACCCGCGTCATCGGTGGCGCCCTCATTGCCACCCTGCTGACCCAACTGACGGCCTGCGGCACCATTTTCTACCCGGACCGGCGCGGCCAGATCGGCGGCAAGATCGACCCTGTGGTTGCCGCAATGGACGCCATTGGCATCCTGTTCTACGTGATCCCTGGGCTGATCGCCTTCGGCATCGACTTCGCCACGGGCGCCATCTACTACCCAGGTGGCCGCACCGCCCAGGTCGACCCAGCCAAACTGCAAGAAGCCGTCAAACCAGATGGCAAGGTCGACAACCTCAAGTTGCAGGCCATTCTCGAAAGCGAACTGGGCCAGCGCCTGCCATTGGACGACCCTCGGCTGATCCAGCACCGCGGCAGTGTCGAGCAGTTGGCCAGCCTGGGCCTGGTGCCAGCCGCCTGAGCCACAAGGACACCGACCACGGATGATCACCACCCCGGCTGAACACCAGCGCCTGCTACGCCTGGCCACGCGCGCGTCATTGGCGGTGGCCAGTATTCTGGTGCTGAGCAAGGCGCTGGCCTGGTGGCTGAGCGGTTCGGTGAGCCTGCTGGCCGGGCTGACCGATTCGGCACTGGACGCTGTGGCCTCGTTCCTCAACCTGCTGGCGGTGCATTATGCGCTGCGCCCGGCAGACGACGATCACCGGTTCGGCCATGGCAAGGCCGAGGCCCTGGCCGGCATGGCGCAGGCGCTGTTCATCGGGGTCAGTGCAGTGCTGATCGGCGTGCAGGCGGTCGAGCGCCTGCACACCCCGCAACCGCTGGGTGATACCGCCATCGGCATCGCGGTGATGCTGCTGTCGCTGGTGCTGACCGTCGCCCTGCTGGCCTTGCAGTACAAGGTCATCCGCCTGACCGGCTCTACCGCGGTGCGGGCCGACTCCCTGCACTACCGCTCGGACTTGCTGCTAAACAGCAGCATCCTGCTGGCCCTGCTGCTGGCGCGTTTCGGCTGGCCCCAGCTGGATGCGCTGTTCGGCCTGGGCATCGCCTTTTACATCCTCTGGAGTGCCTTGCAGATTGCCCGCGAAAGCACGGCAATCCTGATGGACAAGGAACTGCCCAGCGATGTCGGCGAAGACATGGCCACGCGGGTACTGGCCATTCCCGGCGTCAAGGGCGTGCACGACCTGCGTACGCGGGTGTCGGGCAACCAGTGGTTCGTGCAGTTGCACCTGGAGCTACCAGGGCAGCTACCACTGCATGAAGCACACGGATTGTGCGTGGAGGCCTCACGGGTGATCCGCCAGCGTTATCCACAGGCGGATGTGATGGTGCACGCCGACCCGGTATAGATATTCTTCAGGCTAACAGGCCGCGCCTACCGCTTTAGTTGATGCTGTATCCCCGGCCACTGAAGCAGGCACCCAGCGCCCGCCGATAATTGTCGAGCACATTGGCTGGCGGTGCGTATGTCGCCGTCGCCGGGTCGAAGCCGGATTGGCTCACTGCCCAGCGATGGCACTGGTAACGGTCCTGTTCCTGCTGTTCCTGCCCCTGGCCATACATCGGGTAAGCCACCACGTCATACCCACCGTTCGACGGTGCCACCGGTACGGGCGCCGGCACGCCGACCGGTGGGTTGACCACCACGTACTCCTGGCTGTCCGCCAGGTACTGGTAGTAGGTATCGGCTACCAGGAAGAACAGCCCACCCCCCAGCCACACTTCCCGCGCATAAGGCGGCAGGTAATTGACCCGCACGCCATAGGGCGGCCTCACCACGATGTAGCTGCCACCATGAGGGCGGTACCAGTAGCCGCCGGAGTAGAAGTAGTCAGCACCACGGTAAGGCACTTTCCAGTAGCGGTCGGGAAAATGGTCGACTGTGTGCCCGGGGCGATACTGCGGCCCAGGCCCCCAGCCATTGCCATGTCCATCTGGGCGCCCTTGCCAGTCACCACCGGGCCGTTGCCCAGGGCCACCGGCTTGCCAGTGATGGTCATCACCGTGGCGGCGGGGAATGTCCTGGTAATAACCCTGGCGCGGGGGCTGGGTCTGGCGCACTTCGTCGCGCGAGTTGAGCGAGCGGCCAGGCACGCCCTCACCTTGCACCTGCTGGCCGCGTTCGCCATGCCCCTCGCCCGGCCCTTCGGCCATGGCCCCGAGGCTGATGCTCAAACCCAGCAAACCAACACCTGCCAACTGCCAGATGCGCGACTTCATGGTATTCCTCTCGGTAGAAAACTGCGCCCGCAACCAGTCTACCGCGCCCATCACGCAGGCCAATTAAATTTCCGGACAGAAAAAAGGAGGCCACAAGGCCTCCCTTCAGGAATTGTCGTCCGTGCTCGGCACTTGTGGCGCCGGCTCACCTCACACCGTCTTCTGGAGGGTGTGTAGCCCGGGGGCCTGCAGATCCTGTTGGATGGCTGGCCGCGACCGCCCGCCTAGGGCGCGTCGCCGTGGACTGATGTCCGGGCAGTGATTCTGGTGATAAAGATACCGGACGGCTTGCGACAGATGATTGCGAAGATTGCTCAGATAAATAGCACTTGCGCAATTTTTCACCCTGGATTGATAATTCGCCGCAATACGAACAGAAAAGGCAAATGCCATGAGCAAACTTGACCGTTACGACCTGAGCATCCTCGCCGAATTGCAGCGCGATGCGCGCATTTCCAACCAGGAGCTGGCCGAACGCATCGGCCTGTCACCTTCGCCATGCTCGCGTCGGGTCAAGCAACTGGAGGACGATGGCTACATTTCGCGCCAGGTTGCGCTGCTCGACCGCAAGAAGCTGGGCCTGAGCCTGACGGCCTATGTGCTGATCGGCATGGACCGCCACACCCCTGAGCGTTTCGAAACGTTCGAGGCCGCCATCCGCAACCTGCCGCAGGTGCTGGAATGCAGCCTGGTCACCGGCATGGATGCCGACTACCAGCTCAAAGTGGTGGTGCCCGACATGGACCACTACCAGAAACTGCTTCTAGGCAGCCTGACCCGTATCGAAGGCGTCACCAGCGTGCGTTCGAGCTTCGTGCTCAACCAGGTACTGGCCAGCACCGAGCTGCCATTGACCCACCTGCGTTAAACCCTCACGCCAGCCAGCGTATAATCGGACGCTCAACCCGCCTGGAGAACACCGATGGATCCCGCCGTATTCGAAGAGTGGATGATGATCATCCTGGTCACCGTGCTGATCGGTTTCATGGGCTTCATCGTCTGGGACCTGGCAAAAAAATCCAAGGCGGGCAAGTTCGGGACGCTGATCCTGTTCTTCGTGCTGGGGCTCGGGGTGCTGGCCTTCATCATCAAGAGCGTGGTGGTGGGGTTTCTCGAAGGGGTGTAAGGCTCAAGGCTGCCGGGAGCGTGCTGCGGCCCCGGCTAGCGCTTTAATTTTGCCGGGACTTCGCGCCAGCAACCCTGCTCCAGCCCATCCAGCGCCCAATCGCCAATCCTCACCCGCACCAGGCGCAAGGTCGGCAACCCCACCGCTGCCGTCATCCGCCGCACCTGGCGGTTACGCCCCTCCCGGATCACAAGTTCCAGCCAGCTGGTCGGCACGCTCTTGCGAAAGCGTACAGGCGGGTTGCGCGGCCATAGCTCGGGTTCTTCCAGCCGCCGCGCCTCGGCCGGCAAGGTCGGCCCATCGTTCAGTTCCACACCGTCACGCAAGCGCTGCAACTGCTCGTCGCTCGGTTCGCCCTCCACCTGTACCCAGTAAGTCTTGGCCAACTTGTGCTTGGGGTCGGCAATCCGCGCCTGCAGCCCGCCATCGTTGGTCAGCAACAGCAGGCCTTCACTGTCGCGGTCCAGCCGACCGGCCGGGTACACGCCCGCGATGTCGATGAAGTCTTTGAGGGTCGCGCGCCCTTCGCAGTCGCTGAACTGGGTCAGCACGTCGAACGGCTTGTTGAACAGGATCAGGCGCGGCTCGGCCGGTGGCGCCTTGGCCTGGCGACGCGGGCCGGTGGCAGGCCGCGCCTGGGGACGGCGCGGCTTGTTACGGGGTGGCAGTGACATGAATCCTCAGCGGAACGGCGGCTCATCGAAGCTGCGCAGTTTACGCGAGTGCAGCGAGTTGAGCTCGGTGCGCAGCAGGTCGAGAGCAGCAATGCCGATTTTCAGGTGTTGGCTGACCGCGCGGTTGTAGAAGGCGTTGGCCGAACCCGGCAGCTTGATCTCGCTGTGCAGCGGCTTGTCGGACACACACAGCAAGGTGCCGTACGGCACGCGCAATCGGTAGCCCTGGGCAGCGATGGTGCCGCTTTCCATGTCCACCGCCACCGCACGCGACAGGTTGATCAGCGGGCGTTCCTGAGCCCAGCGCAGCTCCCAGTTGCGGTCGTCGTAGGTGAGCACGGTGCCGGTGCGCAGGCGCTTCTTCAGCTGTTCGCCACGCTCGCCAGTGACCTGCGCGGCGGCTTCCTGCAAGGCCATCTGCACTTCGGCCAAGGCCGGGATCGGGATATTCGGCGGCACAACCCGGTCGAGAATCCCGTCGCGGCGCATGTAGGCGTGGGCCAGCACATAGTCGCCAATGGTTTGCGACTGCCGCAGGCCACCGCAGTGGCCGATCATCAGCCAGCAGTGCGGGCGCAGTACCGCCAGGTGGTCGGTGATGTTCTTGGCGTTGGACGGGCCGACACCGATGTTGACCAACGTAACACCGTCGCCGTCGGCGGCGATCAGGTGGTAGGCCGGCATCTGGTAGCGGTGCCAGACCACGCTGGCCACCAGGGCCTGGGTTTCGCCGTGGTCCATGCCCTTTTCGATCACCACGTTGCCCGGTAGCACCATGCGCACGAAGCGCGGGTCGTCACGCAGTTGCTCCAAGCCATGGCTGATGAACTGGTCGACATAACGGTGGTAGTTGGTCAGCAGGATCCACGGCTGCACATGGCGCCAGTCGCTGCCCGTGTAGTGCACCAGGCGGCGCAGCGAGAAATCGACCCGCGCGGCATCGAACAGCGCCAGCGGCAGCACTTCGGCACGGTCCCAGTCGTACAGACCATCGGCGATATTGTCGGTGGCGGCCGACAGGTCGGTGCTGGGGAACACCCGCGCCAGCTGCGCGGCGGTAATGCCGCTGCCGGCCAGCTCGTCGCCCTGATCGACCACGTAGGGGTACGGGATGTTCTGTTCACTGACGCCGACTTCTACCGTGACGGTGTAGTCGTGCATCAGCGGGCGCAGTTGCTCCAGCAGGTAGCCACGAAATGCAGCAGGCTGGGTGACGGTAACGCTGTAGGTACCGGCTACCTGGACCTTGGCGTAGGCGCGCGTGGTGGCGGCGACCTCACCGTGGCTGATGTAGGTCAGGCGCAGTGCCGGGTAGCGGAACAGGTCGCGCTCCTCGGCGTTCGGCTCGGTACGGTCCTTCAGGTAACGCTTGAGGGCCTGGCTAAGGGCCCCGGTGGCCTGTTCATGCAGGGCCGCCAGACGGTCGACGGCCTGTTCGGGGGTATCAACGACTACAAAAGCTTGGCTCACACTGTGCTTCCTGTCTGGACATGCATGTGAACCATCTTGCCTGCCTTCTGGGTTAAATACACCCCCATTGATCGGTGCTGGATTCATTCGCGGGCAAGCCCGCGCCTACAGCGGCCAGGCGGGCGTAGCCCTTGTTACCAGCGCCTCGACATCAACCCCCCGCGGCAATGCCCCGTACGCCCTCCCGCTCCCGGCCAGGCGGCTGCCGATAAACGCATCGCTGACCACCGCATTCCCCGCCTCCAGCAACAGCTTGGCCTGCAACGCCAAGGCTATATCTTCGGTCAACTGCCGCGCCCGGTACTGCATGTCGCCGGTGTCGGCAAACGCACCCTTGAGGTTGCCGATGTGCGCCGCCAGGCGCGGGTCGCCATGGCCATCGCCCAGTTCGGTGAACAGCGCATCGAGCACACCCGGCTCCTTGGACAAGGCCCGCAGCACATCCAGGCACTGCACATTGCCCGAGCCCTCCCAGGTCGAGTTGACCGGCGCCTCGCGGTACAGCCTTGGCAGAATGCTGTCTTCCACATAACCGGCGCCACCCAGGCATTCGGCAGCCTCGTTGATCATGGCCGGCGCACGCTTGCAGATCCAGTACTTGCCCACCGCCGTGACCAGCCGGGCGAAATGCGCTTGCTGGGGGTCGTCCAATTGCTCCAGCGCCTGGCCCATGCGCAGGCTCAGGGCCAGTGCCGCCTCGCTTTCCAGGGCCAGGTCGGCCAGAACGTTCTGCATCAGTGGCTGCTCGTTCAGCACACGGCCACCGACCTTGCGGTGCGCACAGTGGTGGGCGGCTTGGGTCAACGCCTGGCGCATCAAGGCGCTGGAGCCGACCATGCAGTCGAAACGGGTCATGGCCACCATCTCGATGATGGTCGGTACGCCCCGCCCTTCTTCGCCAATCATCCACGCCAGCGCCCCACGGAACTCCACCTCGCTGGAGGCGTTGGAACTGTTGCCCAACTTGTTCTTCAGGCGCTGGATATAGAACTGGTTGCGGTTGTCATCCGGGCGGTGGCGCGGCAGCAGGAAGCAACTCAGGCCTTTTTCGGTTTGCGCCAGGGTGAGGAAAGCATCACACATGGGCGCCGAGCAGAACCACTTGTGGCCGACCAGCTCATAGGCCTGGCCAGGGCCTGGTGCACCGACAGGGTAGGCCCGCGTAGTGTTGGCGCGCACGTCGGTACCGCCCTGCTTTTCAGTCATGGCCATGCCCAGGGTGACCCCGGCCTTGTGCCGGTCGCCGACGTTGCGCGGGTCGTACTCGCAGGCAAGAATTTTTGGCAGCCAGTATTCGGCCAGCTCAGGTTGCAAGCGCAGCGCCGGCACAGCGGCGAAGGTCATGGTCAGCGGGCAACCGGTGCCAGCCTCGGCCTGGCTGTGCAGGTAGGTCATCGACGCCCGCGCCACATGGGCGCCTGCGCGGGGTTCTGCCCATGGCAAAGAAGGTAACCCGTGCTCGACGGCGGTGCGCATCAGCACGTGGTAGGCCGGGTGAAACTCAACCAGGTCGATGCGATGGCCATAGCGGTCGTGGCTGCTGAATTCAGGCTTATGCGCGTTGGCCAGGAAGCCCGCCTGCATCAGTGGGCCGCCGGCCAGGGCACCGTAGGCATCGATCCGCGATTCGGCCCAGCCCGCGCCAAAACGCCGGGACCATTCTTGCAATGGCAAGTCGAGGCGGTACAGGTTGGCACCGTCGAGGGACGGCGGCTGGTTGGTGACTTCGTGGGTTTCAGCGTACTGGTGCAGGTTCATCGGGGGGCTCCTGGATCCGGGTAGGCTTGAGAGACCCAGTGAAGCACTCCCTGCGGGGCAGTCAAAGTGGCATTCATGACTAAACGTGTGGCGGTGGGAGCAAACGCGCGCCGTAGGCCATGAGTGCTACAGCGAGCGCCGTGACTGCAGAATACTCGGACTCATCTGCACCTGCGAAATAGCCATGTTCAAACTGAGTTCAAACCGGCTGCCCAACCCGCGCGTCGACTCATGCGCCAACCTGGCGCCCAGCAATTCCCCCATCTGCCGGCAAATCGACAACCCGATCCCCAAGCCGCCGTAGCGCCGGGTCATCGAACCATCCACCTGGAAGAACCGCTGGTACAGGGTCGACTGGTCCAGGTCATCAAAGCCGATACCGCTATCACTGACCGTGAAGGTCAACGCCAGATCGTCCGGCCCCACGCGGCGGCCGCGCACCTGAATCATCACCCCACCCTGATGAGTGAACTTCAAACCGTTGTCCACCAGGCAGCCCAGGCAGTGCGCCAGTTTCTGCCCGTCACCGAGCAACCCGTCCGGCAGGTCGGCCGGGATATCCAGGCTCAGGTACAAACCTTTGCCCAAGGCCTGCCCGGCATAACCGGCGCGCACCCCCTGCAACAGGGCGCGCAGGCTGAACGGTGCTGGCTGCGCCCGTAGGCGGCCGGCCTGCAGTTCGGACAGAGTGAGGATCGCATCCACCATGTCCATCATGCCCTGGGCAGACCCCGCCGCCGTGCGATGGTACTGCGCCATTTCGGCCTCCATCGGCAGGGTGTGCATCAGCTCCAGCGAGCCAATCACGCCGTTCATCGGGGTACGCAGTTCATGGGTGACGCTGGCCAGAAACTCGTCCTTCAGACGGTTGCTCCTGGCCAGTTGCAGGTTCAGTTGCTCCAGTGTGCGCCCGGTTTCGCGCAAGGTCTGCGCCTGCTGCTCACGCAGGCTGTTGATACGGTCGGCCAGCGCCAGCGACAGCAAGGCCACCTCCAGCGCAGAACCCAACTGGCTGGCATACATGGTAATGAACACATTTGGCAGGTAGCCCAGCACCATCAAGGTGTTGACCAAGCCACCGAGCAGGAACGCAGTCCAGGCGATAATGAACCAGCGCGCCACGCGCAAGCCACGCCACCAGGCGTACAAGCCGGCGCTGAAGATGCTCACGGTAAACAGCAATGCCAGCAGCGTGGCCATGCGCAGGGCAATGCCGTAGGGCATGCTCACCGCCAGCACCATGACCAGCGCGCCGCCCAGCATCAGTAGCTGCAGCAGCCGGTCGAAACCACGGCTGGTGTTGCCCAGTTGCAGGAAGTGCCGGGCGAACTGGCAACCGAACAGGCCGGAGGCACCAATGAACAGTGGCGTGGATGCATTCGCCCACCAGGGGCTGTCCGGCCAGAAGTAGGCCACGCCCGCACCGTTCACCGACACCTGGTACAACCCGAACGAGGCAATATAGAGGATGTAGTAGAGGTAGCTGACGTCGCGCACGCTGAGGTAGATGAACAGGTTGTACACCAGCATCACCAGCAACACGCCGTAGATCATCCCCAGCACATACAGGCGTGTGGGCTGCTCCTCCATGTAGGCCTCGGCGGACCACAGCGCCAACGGCACCTGCACCGAACCCTGGCTGTGCAGCCGCAGGTAGGCGGTGGTCACCTTGCCAGGGGGCAACTGCAGTTCGAACAGGTAATTGTTCTGCAGGATCTGCCGGCTGTCGTAGGGCAAGGCATCACCGGTGCGTTGCGCCAGGCGGTACAAGCCGCTGCTGTCAGGCAAAAATAGCTCAAGGTGATCCAGCGGCGGGTAGGCCAGCTCCAGCAGCCATTGCCGTGGGGCCGCGCCAGGCGCGGCAAGCGGGCGCAGCTCGACCTTGAGCCAGAACACCGAGGTGGAGTAACCGGCGTTCAGCACGTCTTCATGGTGGGCTTGGAAGTGTTTGGCGAACCCAGGGGCACTGACCTGGGCAATGCTGGCACTGCCATCGAGGTCTTCATAAACCTGCATGGCCTTGCCCAGTGGAAGATGCCGGGTAGCGTCGTCGAAATCGACCGCTCCGGCCAGCACGGGCAGCAAACCCAGAAGCACAATCAGCAAATAGCGCATACAGCCCCAGCATGGCCTGTCCGGTCGCGTCGCGGTAGCCTCCCATCCGTTTGAGACGACGTGATCCTGCAGAACCCGTTTGTCGAGTTATCCGAGCACTCTAGCATAGCTTCACAACCTGGTAATCGGCCATATAAAAACACAAAGAAAAGGCTCTAACTCAATGCTTTCAGAAGAAAAACAAAATCTAATCTGACCGTTCGATCAACAAATCTCGTTTGTCGGACGATCCGCCCAAACAGGTTTGGTGGTAAGCTCGCCGACCATGAATACCTACAGCTCCCGCCCCGTTGTCCTCTGTCTCTCCGGCCACGACCCCAGTGGCGGCGCCGGCTTGCAGGCAGATATCGAAGCCCTGATCGCCCAAGGCTGTCACGCTGCACCTGCAGTGACCGCCCTGACCGTGCAGGATACCGTCAACGTTTCCGACTTCCGCGTGCTCGACCGCGAGTGGGTGCTGGCCCAGGCCAACGCCGTGCTGGCCGACTCCACGGTGGCCGCCGTCAAGCTGGGCATGCTCGGCTCGATCGACATGGTCGACACCGTCGCCGAACTGCTGGCTGCCCACCCGCACCTGCCGCTGGTCTGCGACCCGGTGCTGCGGGCCGGTGGCGGTGGCCGCCTGGGCAAGGACGAAGTGGGTTATGCCCTGCGCGAACGCCTGCTGCCGCTGGCGACCATCGCCACGCCGAACCTGCCCGAAGCACGCATCCTCGCCGAGCTGCCTGAAGGCACCGCCGACGAATGCGCCGAAAAACTGTTGCCGTTCTGTAGACACCTGCTGATTACCGGCGGTCACGGCGACGAAGTCGAAATTCACAACCGCCTGTACACCCAGGACGGCCAGCAACACACCTGGACCTGCCAGCGCCTGCCAGGCAGCTACCACGGTTCGGGCTGCACGCTGGCCAGCGCCCTGGCGGGCCGCCTGGCCCTCGGCGAACAGCTGGAAAGCGCCGTGCGCAGCGCCCTGGACTATACCTGGCGCACCCTGCGTGATGCCGAGCAGTTGGGCAAAGGCCAGTTCGTGCCGCGCCGCCTGCCCCTGGACTTCTGCTCCTGATACGAGGCCTTCAATGAAGCTACGCGGTCTGTATGCCATCACCGACAGCCAGCTGCTCGCCGGCCGTTTCCTGTCCCATGTCGAGGCGGCCCTGGACGGCGGCGTGTGCCTGCTGCAGTACCGCGACAAAAGTGACGACGCGGCGCGCCGTCTGCGTGAAGCCGAAGGGCTTATGAAGCTCTGCGAGCGCTACGGCACCCAACTGCTGATCAACGACGACGCCGAACTGGCCGCACGCCTGGGCGTCGGCGTGCACCTGGGCCAGACGGACGGCCCGCTGACCCCGGCCCGCACCCTGCTCGGCCGCCAGGCGATCATCGGCTCCACCTGCCACGCCAGCCTCGAGCTGGCCGCCCAGGCCGCCAGCGAAGGCGCCAGCTACGTGGCCTTTGGCCGCTTCTTCAACTCCGTCACCAAGCCGGGCGCGCCCGCTGCCAACGTCGACCTGCTGGAGCAGGCCCGCGCCCAGGTGAAACTGCCGATCGCGGTGATCGGCGGCATCACCCTCGACAACGCCGCCCCGCTGGTCGCCCATGGCGCCGACCTGCTGGCGGTGATCCACGGCCTGTTCGGTGCCGACAGCGCGCAGGAAGTCACCCGCCGCGCCCGCGCCTTCAATGCCTTGTTCGCATCCTGATTTCGAGAGAACTTCCATGTCCCGTTCCGAAGACCTGTTCGCCAAAGCCCAGAAGCACATCCCCGGTGGCGTCAACTCGCCGGTCCGCGCTTTCAAGAGCGTTGGCGGCACGCCGCTGTTCTTCAAGCATGCCGAAGGCGCCTATGTCGTTGACGAGGACGACAAGCGCTACGTCGACTACGTTGGCTCCTGGGGCCCGATGATCCTCGGTCACGGCCACCCGGACGTGCTGGACTCGGTACGCAAGCAACTGGAGCACGGCCTGTCCTATGGCGCACCGACCGCCATGGAAACCGACATGGCCGACCTGGTCTGCTCGCTGGTGCCGTCCATGGAAATGGTGCGCATGGTCAGCTCGGGCACCGAAGCCACCATGAGCGCCATCCGCCTGGCCCGTGGCTACACCGGCCGTGACGCCATCATCAAGTTCGAAGGCTGCTACCACGGCCACTCCGACAGCCTGCTGGTAAAAGCCGGCTCCGGCTTGCTGACCCAAGGCGTGCCAAGCTCGGCAGGCGTGCCGGCGGACTTCGCCAAGCACACCCTGACCCTGCCGTTCAACGACATCGCCGCGGTCGAGAAGACACTGGCAGAAGTCAGCCAGACCGTGGCCTGCATCATCGTCGAGCCGGTGGCTGGCAACATGAACTGCGTCCCCCCGGCGCCGGGCTTCCTCGAAGGCCTGCGCGAGCAGTGCGACAAGCATGGCGTGGTGCTGATCTTCGACGAAGTGATGACCGGCTTCCGCGTCTCGCTCGGCGGTGCCCAGGGCCACTATGGCATCAAGCCGGACCTGTCCACCTTCGGCAAGATCGTCGGCGGCGGCATGCCGGTCGGCTGCTTCGGCGGCAAACGTGAAATCATGGGCTGCATCGCCCCGCTCGGCCCGGTCTACCAGGCGGGCACCCTGTCGGGCAACCCGCTGGCCATGGCCGCCGGCCTGACCACCCTGAAGCTGATCAGCCGCCCAGGCTTCCACGCCGAACTGACCGACTACACCAGCCGCATGCTCGACGGCCTGCAGCAGCGCGCCGATGCGGCTGGCGTACCATTCGTCACCACCCAGGCCGGCGCCATGTTCGGCCTTTACTTCAGCGGCGCTGACGACATTGTCACCTTCGAAGACGTGATGGCCAGCGATGCCGAACGCTTCAAGCGCTTCTTCCACCTGATGCTCGACGGTGGCGTGTACCTGGCGCCGAGCGCGTTCGAGGCGGGCTTCACCTCCATCGCCCATGGCGACAAGGAGCTGCAAATCACCCTGGATGCGGCTGAAAAGGCTTTTGCAGCGCTGAAATAAGCAGCTGCTCCCCTTTGTGGGTGCAGCCTTGTGTCGCGATTGGGCCGCAAAGCAGCCCCAGCGATTGATGCATTTTTGCTGAAAATTATGGGGCTGCTCCGCAGCCCTTTCGCGACACAAGGCCGCGCCCACAGCGGCTGGTAGAGGCAACAAAAGACCGCGCACAATCAGCTAACGCCCCAAACCAAGCAGAAATTCGAGTAAAACTTTGTAAGGTTGGCGCTGCTTATCCCATAATGTGCCACCAGAGACATTGGCCGCAGCTTTGCAGAGGTAAGTCGATCCCCATGAACCGCACCGGCCGCGCCCTGACCCTGGGCTGCCTGTTGCTTCTTCAGCCCCTGCTGGCCTTGGCGGAGGGCGGTAACTCGTTGCTGATTCCGGCGACGGGCCGCTGCACCTTGAACGTTCAGCCTGAAGACCTGGCAAACGCCCTCAAGGCCTGTGAGCAGACGGCAACCGCGGGGGATGCCCAGGCGCAGTTCGAACTGGGCGAGTACTACTACACGCAAACGCCAAAAAAACTCGACAAAGCCCTGGACTGGTTCCAGAAGGCTTCGCTGCAAGGCCAGGCTGATGCCCAGTATCGCCTGGGTGCCATGTTCTTCCATGGTGAAGGGGTCAAGGCCAACAACGTACAGGCCTACATTCTGCTGAAGATGGCCGCGGTCAATGGCGCCGAAGATGCGCTGGACATGGCCGACGAAGTGACCGAGCAAATGCCCCGCGACGAGCTGGAGCATGCCACCCAGGTGCTCGGCCAGATCTTCCGCAAATACCTGCTGGAACTGCAGAACGCCGAAGGCCGCACGCCGTTCTCGCCACTCCCCTGAGGGTTACTTTTCCGGCATCGGCATCGGGAACGGCATGACATTGCCGCCACCCTTGGCTTCGCTGATTTTCGCCGTACCCAGTCGCTCCACCTCATCGATGCGCACAATCGCATGCATCGGCACGAAACTGCGGATAACGCCCTCGAACTGGCTCTTGAGCTTCTCCTCGCTCGGGTCCACCACCAGTTGCGAGCGTTCGCCGAACACGAACTCCTCGATTTCCAGAAAACCCCATAGGTCGCTCTGGTAGATCTGCTTGGCGTACATCTCGAAGACCTGCCCCTGGTTGAGGAAGATCACTTTATAGATGGCAGGTTCGCGTTTGCTCATGTTCGACGGGATAACACATGCGTAAGAAAAGGCGGGCATCATAGCAGTGCCGGCCTGCTCGCGGGTAAACCCGCGACGAGGCCGGAACAGGCCGCACATACCGTTGAACGTTTCAGTGCTTTCGCCACTGCCATTCAAGGGTTATTCTTGAGTTCACATCCATCGCCGTCGAGCGGCTAAAAACGACCTTGAACGCACCCATAGAACCCCATCGTTTCATCCTCGAGCCCTTCGAGGCCAACCGTTTCGCCAACTTGTGCGGCCAGTTCGACGAGCACCTGCGCCTGATCGAACAGCGCCTGGCCATCGAAATCCGCAACCGCGGCAATCAGTTCGAACTGATCGGCGAACCCAGGACCACCTCCGCTGCCGAACAGCTGCTGCGCCGTCTCTACCGCGAGACCAAGGCCACCGACCTGTCGCCGGAAACCGTGCACCTGTACCTGCAGGAATCGGCTGTCGAGAACATCGACAACCCGGCCGTCAACGAGGTCAGCGTGTCGTTGCGCACGCGCAAGGGCAACATCCGCCCGCGCGGGCTCAACCAGCAGCGCTACGTGAAGGAAATCCTGGCCAACGACATCAACTTCGGCATCGGCCCGGCCGGTACCGGCAAGACCTACCTGGCCGTGGCCTGCGCCGTGGACGCGCTGGAGCGCGAACAGGTGCGCCGCATCCTGCTGGTGCGCCCGGCGGTCGAGGCGGGTGAAAAGCTCGGCTTCCTGCCCGGCGACCTGGCACAGAAGATCGACCCGTACCTGCGCCCACTGTACGACGCGCTGTACGAAATGCTCGGCTTCGAACACGTGGCCAAGCTGATCGAACGCCAGGTGATCGAGATCGCCCCGCTGGCCTACATGCGTGGCCGCACCCTGAACAACAGCTTCATCATCCTCGACGAAAGCCAGAACACCACGCTGGAACAGATGAAAATGTTCCTCACCCGCATCGGCTTCGGCTCCACGGCGGTGATCACCGGTGACATCACCCAGGTCGACCTGCCACGGGGCACCAAGTCGGGCCTGGCACACGTCATCGAGGTGCTCGAGGACGTTCCGGGTATCAGCTTCACCCACTTCCAACCCAAAGATGTGGTTCGTCACCCACTGGTGCAGCGCATCGTCGAGGCCTACGACCGCTTCGAAGGCCGCCAGAACAAGCCCGAGGCGCCCGGCAAAGATGCTTGAACTTGATATCCAACGGGCCACGGATGCCGCCGCCCCGGATGACGCCGCCTTCCGCCGCTGGTGCGAACTGGCCCTGCGCCAGCGCACCGCCGACTCTGAAATGACCATTCGCCTGGTCGACGAAGCCGAAGGCCGCGAACTGAACCACACCTACCGGCACAAAGACTACGCGACCAACGTGCTGTCGTTCCCGGCCGATGTGCCCGATGACCTGCTCGATATCCCGCTACTGGGCGACCTGGTGATCTGCGTGGCGGTGGTCGAGCGCGAAGCGGCCGAACAGGGCAAATCGCTGGAAGCGCACTGGGCACACCTGGTCATGCACGGTTGCCTGCACCTGCTCGGCTACGACCACATCGAGGATGAGGAAGCCGAGGAAATGGAAGGCCTGGAACGGGAATTGCTGGCAGAACTGGGTCACCCCGACCCGTACGCCGACGATGAAACCGACACAATCACACACTGATACACGAAGGATCACGAGAACCGCCATGAGCGAAGATCGATCGAGCAACGGGCAGAAGTCCTGGTTGGGTAAACTGACCCAGGCTTTTGCCCATGAGCCGAAAAACCGCCAGGAGCTGCTTGAGCTGCTGCGCGAAGCCCATCAGAACAAACTGCTGGACAGCGAAGCACTGACCATCGTCGAAGGCGCCATCCAGGTCGCCGACCTGCAGGTGCGCGACATCATGGTGCCGCGCTCGCAGATGAACAGCATCAAGGCAGGTCAGTCGCCACGCGAGTTCCTGCCGGCGGTGATCGACGCCGCGCACTCGCGCTACCCGGTCATCGGCGAAAGCCATGACGATGTGCTCGGGATCCTGCTCGCCAAAGACCTGCTGCCGTTGATCCTCAAGGAGAACGGCGACAGCTTCAACATCAAGGACCTGCTGCGCCCGGCCACCTTCGTGCCCGAGTCCAAGCGCCTGAACGTGTTGCTGCGCGAGTTCCGCGCCAACCATAACCACATGGCCATCGTCATCGACGAATATGGCGGTGTAGCGGGCCTGGTCACCATCGAGGACGTGCTTGAGCAGATCGTCGGCGACATCGAGGACGAGCACGACGTCGAGGAAGACAGCTACATCAAGCCGCTGCCCAGCGGTGATTTCCTGGTCAAGGCGCTTACCCCGATCGAGAACTTCAACGAGTTCTTCGACAGCGAGTTCTCCGATGACGAGTTCGACACGGTCGGCGGCCTGGTGATGAGCGCCTTTGGCCACCTGCCCAAGCGCAACGAAACCACCGAGATCGGGTCTTACAAGTTCCGTATTCTCAACGCCGACAGCCGGCGGATACACTTGCTGCGCCTGACCCCGATCACCCGTTAAGGACAAACATGCGTTGGATCACCCGCCCCGGCTGGCCCGGTAACCTGCTGGCCCTGGCGGCCGGTGCTTCCACCCTACTGGCCTTGGCGCCGTTCGACATCTGGCCGCTGGCCGTGCTGTCCATCGCCATGCTCTACCTCGGCTTGCGCGAGCTCAGCCCGCGCCAGGCCATGTGGCGTGGCTGGTGGTTCGGTTTTGGCCTGTATGGCGCTGGCACCTGGTGGATCTACGTCAGCATGAACACCTATGGCGGCGCCTCGCCGCTGTTGGCCATTCTGCTGCTGTTGGCGTTTTTCGCCGCCCTGGCGTGGTTCTTTGCCCTGCCCACCTGGTTATGGGCGCGCTGGCTACGGCGCAACGAAGCGCCACTGGCCGACGCCCTGTGCTTCGCCGCCCTGTGGCTGCTGCAAGAGGCCTTCCGCGGCTGGTTCCTGACCGGCTTCCCTTGGCTCTACGCCGGCTACAGCCAGCTGGACGGCCCACTGGCCGGCCTGGCACCGCTGGGCGGCGTGTGGCTCATATCCTTCACCCTGGCCCTCACCGCTGCCCTGCTGTGCAACCTGCACCG
This sequence comes from Pseudomonas sp. NY8896, assembly GCF_039634505.1. NCBI lineage: Bacteria > Pseudomonadati > Pseudomonadota > Gammaproteobacteria > Pseudomonadales > Pseudomonadaceae > Pseudomonas > Pseudomonas sp. NY8896. The sequence continues at coordinate 599,830 of NZ_CP132350.1, read as the reverse complement.
CCTGCGCGCCCGTCCCTCGTTCCTGGCGGTGGCCACTGTACTGCTACTGGCCCCTTGGGTGCTGGGCCTGGCGCTCAAGGGCCATGCCTGGACCAAGCCGGCTGGCGACCCGCTGAAAGTGGCGGCAATCCAGGGCAACGTGGAGCAGGACCTGAAATGGGACCCGGCACACATCGACGCGCAACTGGCGCTGTACCGCGACCTGAGCTTCAGTTCCAAGCCGGTGGACCTGCTTGTCTGGCCGGAAACTGCGGTGCCGGTACTCAAGGACCAGGCGCAAGGCTACATCGACGTAATGGGCCGCTTCGCCGCCGAGCGGCATTCGGCGCTGATCACCGGCGTACCAGTGCGTGAAGAAGTGCACCACCAGCGCCGCTACTACAACGGCATCACTGCCACTGGCGAAGGTGACGGCACCTACCTCAAGCAAAAGCTGGTGCCGTTTGGCGAATATGTACCGCTGCAAGACCTGCTGCGTGGCGCCATCGAGTTCTTCAACCTGCCCATGTCGGACTTTGCCCGCGGGCCGGAGGACCAGCCGCTGCTGCAGGCCAAGGGTTACCAGATTGCGCCGTACATCTGTTACGAGGTGGTCTACCCCGAGTTCGCCGCCGGCCTGGCCGCGCGCAGCGACCTGCTGCTGACCATCAGCAACGACACCTGGTTCGGTAAATCGATCGGCCCCTTGCAGCACCTGCAAATGGCACAAATGCGTGCGCTGGAAGCCGGCCGCTGGATGATCCGCGCCACCAACAACGGCGTGACTGCGCTGATCGACCCATTTGGCCGCATTACCACGCAGATTCCGCAGTTCCAGCAAGCCGTGCTGTATGGCGAAGTGGTGCCGATGCAGCAACTGACGCCTTACCTGCAATGGCGTTCGTGGCCGCTGGCGATTGTCTGTGCGCTGCTGCTGGGTTGGGCGTTGCTGGCAGGCCGCATAGCCAAGACTGTTTAAGTTCTCCTGCACTGGCCTCTTCGCGGGTAAACCCGCTCCCACAGGTACACCACCGCCCGAGAAACCCGTGCGGCTTCTGTGGGAGCGGGTTTACCCGCGAAAAGGCCGGTACAGGCGACAGAAGGCTCAATAGAACACCCGATACCCCACCAACCCCACCACTTCATTGAACAACTGCCCGCTTTGCCACATCGCCCGGCTCTCGGGCAACAAGCCCGCAAACGGCCGCGCATGATCGCGCCCCAGGAACCCCACCGGCGCCGGCACCACCTCGAACCCCGCCTGTTCAAAGCTCCAGCGCGAGCGTTGCATGTGCCAGGCCTGGGTTACCAGCACCACCCGGCGAATCCCCAACGGCTGCAGCACCTTGGCCGTCAGCTGGGCATTTTCCCAGGTCGTGCGGCTGGCCTCTTCGCGCCACTTCACCGCGACAGCGAAGTCTTCCTGCAGGCGATCAGCCATCAGCCGAGCCTCACTGGGCGGCGTGCCGTAATGCAGCCCGCCACTGGTCAACACTGGCAGGCCCGAGGCCTTGGCCAATCGCGCAGCAAAGCGCATGCGCTCAAGTGCCGTGGCGGTGGGCTGGTCACTGCCGCCCCAAGCCGGGTCACCGCGTTCGCGCCCCGCGCCCAGCACCACAATGGCATCGGCCCGGCTCGCCAGGCCTGCCCAGTCGTCCACCACCAGTGGCGGCTCGGTTTCCAGTTGCCGAGCCGTTTCCTGCACCACCAGCGGCAGGCTCATCAACCATAGGCCACCCAACCCCACGGCAAAGCACAGCACCGCCAGCCGTGGCCGCCGCGTACGCAGCCACCAAGCCGCAAGCAGCAGCAGGAACAAGACGCCCGGAGGCATCAGCCATTGTTTGATGAAAAATCGGATCGGCATCGGCCACACCTCCTTGGCAGGCGTGCAGCCTAGAAGGATCGACGCCGGTCAACAAGTGCGCTCCGGCGTCGATCTGAGTTGTGTGATATTGAAGAACCGGCGCGCGATGGCCTGCGCCTGGCGTCCTGAACGGCTAGCGATGTGGCAGCGTCCTGGATCTCGCCGTACTGGCGGGGCGTTTCTTGTCCTTGAGCCAAATGATCTTGGCCGATGTCGGCTCCGCTTGTGGGTAACTGCCAACAGAGGCATTGTGGCGCTCCGGGAGGGATTCCAGGTAGGCCCTGATCACTTCGAACTCTGCGTGGCTCAGGCCACGCAACTCCAGCTCGGCTGGCATCTCGTCGCGCAATCGTACCGAGGTCCTGGCCACTTCCAGTGCCAGGCCAAGCCGGTCGATCAGGCGTTCGTAAAGCTCCGGTTTCATTGCGGGTAGCTGCGTCTCTCCCATCCGTTCACCTCATTGAAGATAAAGAATATCTCCCCCCACACCTGAGCTTAGCGGCGCTATGAAAAGCAGCCGGACGCCGCGACCAGCGGGCATTCGCAACGAAGGTTTCCCACGATGCACAGCGCTGCTGTATGCTACGGCGTTCACTCTAAACGACACCGGAGTGCCGGACGCAGCGAGGTTCCGCTGCCTGGAACAAGGTCTCTTCTCTCTCAGCCAAAAGTAGCCATGCACGAACAATACACGCCCCGTGATATCGAAGCCGCCGCCCAGAAGTTCTGGGACGAGCAACAATCGTTCGCTGTTACCGAACAGCCAGGCAAAGACACTTACTATTGCCTATCGATGTTCCCGTACCCGAGCGGCAAGCTACACATGGGCCACGTGCGCAACTACACCATCGGTGACGTGATTGCCCGCTACCAGCGCATGCTGGGCAAGAACGTCCTGCAGCCGATGGGCTGGGACGCTTTCGGCATGCCCGCGGAAAACGCGGCGATGAAAAACAACGTCGCCCCGGCCAAGTGGACGTACGAAAACATCGACTACATGAAGACCCAGCTCAAGAGCCTGGGCCTGGCCATCGACTGGGCACGTGAAGTCACCACCTGCAAACCCGACTACTACCGTTGGGAGCAGTGGCTGTTCACCCGCCTGTTCGAGAAAGGCATCATCTACCGCAAGAACGGCACCGTGAACTGGGACCCGGCGGACCAGACCGTACTGGCCAACGAACAGGTCATCGACGGCCGTGGCTGGCGTTCGGGCGCGCTGATCGAAAAGCGCGAAATCCCGATGTACTACTTCCGCATCACCGACTACGCCGACGAGCTGCTGGAAAGCCTCGACGAGCTGCCGGGCTGGCCTGAACAGGTCAAGACCATGCAGCGCAACTGGATCGGCAAGTCGCGCGGCATGGAAGTCCAGTTCCCGTACGACCAGGCCAGCATTGGCCATGAAGGTACGCTGAAGGTCTTCACCACCCGTCCCGACACGCTGATGGGCGCCACCTACGTCGCCGTCGCCGCTGAGCACCCGTTGGCCACCCAAGCCGCCCAGGGCAACCCGGCGCTGCAGGCGTTCATCGACGAATGCAAGAGCGGCAGCGTTGCCGAAGCCGACATGGCCACCCAGGAGAAGAAGGGCATGGCCACTTCCCTGCTGGTCGAGCACCCGCTGACTGGCGAGAAGCTGCCGGTATGGGTCGCCAACTACGTGCTGATGCACTACGGCGATGGCGCGGTCATGGCCGTGCCAGCCCACGACGAGCGCGACTTCGAGTTCGCCCACAAGTACAACCTGCCGGTCAAGGCCGTGGTGCGCACCAGCGCTGGCGATGAAGTCGGCAGCGAGTGGCAGGCCGCCTATGGCGAGCACGGCCAACTGATCAATTCCGCCGAGTTCGACGGCCTGGACTTCGCTGGCGCCTTCGACGCCATCGAAGCAGCCCTGATCCGCAAGGAACTGGGCAAATCGCGTACCCAGTTCCGCCTGCGCGACTGGGGTATCAGCCGTCAGCGCTACTGGGGCTGCCCGATCCCGATCATCCACTGCCCGTCCTGCGGCGACGTACCGGTGCCGGAAGACCAGCTGCCGGTCACCCTGCCGGAGAACGTGGTGCCGGACGGCGCCGGCTCGCCACTGGCGCGCATGCCTGAATTTTACGAATGCACCTGCCCGAAATGCGGCACCGCGGCCAAGCGCGAAACCGACACCATGGACACCTTCGTCGAGTCGTCCTGGTACTTCGCCCGCTACGCCTCGCCAAACTACGACAAAGGCCTGGTCGACCCGAAAGCCGCCAACCATTGGCTGCCGGTGGATCAGTACATCGGTGGCATCGAGCACGCGATCCTGCACCTGCTGTACGCGCGCTTCTTCCACAAGCTGATGCGTGACGAAGGCCTGGTGACCTCGAACGAGCCGTTCAAGAACCTGCTGACCCAGGGCATGGTGGTCGCCGAGACCTACTACCGTGTGGCCAGCAACGGCGGCAAGGACTGGTTCAACCCGGCCGATGTCGAAATCGAGCGCGATGCCAAGGCCAAGATCATTGGCGCACGCCTGAAGACCGACGGCCTGCCGGTGGAAATCGGTGGCACCGAAAAGATGTCGAAGTCGAAGAACAACGGCGTCGACCCGCAGTCCATGATCGAAGCCTACGGCGCCGACACCTGCCGCCTGTTCATGATGTTCGCCTCGCCGCCCGACATGAGCCTGGAGTGGTCCGACTCCGGCGTCGAAGGCGCCAGCCGCTTCCTGCGCCGTGTCTGGCGCCTGGCTCAGGCTCACGTCAGCCAGGGCCTGCCAGGCAAGCTGGATGTTGCCACTCTGGACGACGCGCAAAAGGTCATCCGCCGCGCCATTCACGCTGCCATCAAGCAGGCCAGCACCGACGTGGGCCAGTTCCACAAGTTCAACACCGCCATCGCCCAGGTGATGACCGTGATGAACGTGCTGGAAAAGGCCCCGCAAGCCACCGAACAGGACCGCGCCCTGCTGCAGGAAGGCCTGGAAGCCGTCACCTTGCTGCTGGCGCCGATCACCCCGCACATCTCCCACGAGCTGTGGCAGCAACTGGGCCACGCAGGGTCGGTGATCGATGCCGCCTGGCCGAGTGTCGACGAACAAGCGCTGGTGCAGGACACCATTACCCTGGTGGTTCAGGTCAACGGTAAACTGCGCGGCCAGGTCGAAATGCCTGCCGCTGCCAGCCGCGAAGAAGTCGAGGCCGCTGCCCGCGGCAACGAGAATGTCCTGCGCTTCATTGATGGTCTGACCATCCGCAAGGTCATCGTGGTACCGGGCAAGCTGGTCAACATCGTCGCCAACTGATGAAAACGCCCACCCGCATTGGCTGCGGGTGGGCGGAACAGGCCCACAAGGGAGCAACAACATGATCAAACGCAATTTGCTGGTAATCGGCCTGGCGGTCATGCTGAGCGCCTGCGGTTTCCAGCTGCGCGGCACCGGCTCCACCGAGCTGAGCGTGAAGGAAATGGACGTCAGCGCACGCAATGCCTACGGCCCGACCGTGGTTCAACTGCGTGAAGTACTGGAACGTAGCGGCGTCAACGTGCACGCAGGTGCACCGTATCGCCTGGTGCTGACCAACGAACAGGAGCGTGAGCGCTCGGCCACTTACAACAGTGGCAACCGTACCGCCGAGTACGAGCTGACCACAGAGCTGAACTACAGCATCCAGGGCCTGAATAACCTGGAGCTGATGAGCGACAAGCTGGAAGTGCGCAAGATCTACGTGCGTGACGGCTCGAACATCACCGGTTCCGAGCAGGAAGCCAACCGCGCCCGTGAAGAAATGCGCCGCGACCTGGTCAACGGCATGGTCGTGCGTTTGCAAATGCTGACCCCGTCCCAGCTGGACGAGCTGCAGCGTAAAGCCGACGAGCGCGCCAAAGCCGAAGCTGCCGCGTTGGAGGCTGCCCGCCGCCAGCAAGCCGAAACACCTCAGCAATCGCCACTGGAAGTACCGGGCAACTAAGCCCGTGCGGGGCGCCCTCGGGTGCCCCGCCTGTTCCCCATGAAGCTCGCCCCCGCCCAACTCAACAAGCACCTGCAAGGCGCCCTGGCACCGGTCTACGTGGTCAGCGGCGACGACCCGCTGCTGTGCCAGGAAGCCGCCGACGCCATCCGCAATGCCGCGCGGCAGCAAGGTTTCGACGAACGCCAGGTATTCAGTGCCGACGCCAACTTCGACTGGGGCACGCTGCTCCAGGCTGGCGCCAGCCTCTCGCTGTTCGCCCAACGCCGCCTGCTGGAACTGCGCCTGCCCTCGGGCAAGCCCGGTGACAAGGGCGCCGCCGCGCTGATGGAGTACTGCGCCAACCCTGCCGAAGACACCCTGCTGCTGATCAGCCTGCCCAAGCTCGACGGCAGTGCGCAGAAGACCAAGTGGGGCAAGGCATTGATCGAAGGCGCCCACTGCCAGTTCATCCAGATCTGGCCGGTGGATGTGCACCAGTTGCCGCAGTGGATCAACCAGCGCCTGCAACAGGCCGGTTTATCAGCACAGCGTGACGCCGTCGACCTGATTGCCGCCCGTGTGGAAGGCAACCTGCTGGCAGCCGCGCAGGAAATCGAAAAGCTCAAATTGCTGGCCGAAGGCAGCCAGATCACCGTGGAAACCGTGCAGGCCGCCGTGGCCGACAGTGCCCGCTTCGATGTTTTCGGCCTGGTCGATGCCATTCTCAACGGCGAAGCTGCACATGCGCTGCGCATGCTCGAAGGCTTGCGCGGTGAGGGTGTGGAGCCGCCAGTCATCCTCTGGGCCCTGGCCCGCGAGCTGCGTCAGCTGGCTGGGTTGGCCCAACAGTTCAGCCAGGGCGTGCCGCTGGACAAAGCCTTCAGCCAGGCCCGCCCGCCTGTCTGGGACAAACGCAGGCCGCTGGTCAGCAAGGCCCTGCAGCGCCTCTCGGCGCAGCGCTGGGCGCAGTTGCTGCAGGACGCCCAGCGCATCGATGCGCAAATCAAGGGCCAGGCCGAGGGATCGCCCTGGACGGGCCTGGCGCGGCTATCACTGTTGATGGCTGGGCAGCGCCTGACCCTCCCCCCTGAGTAATGGGGCTGCTTTGCAGCCCTTTCGCGGCCATAAACACAATCAATTGGCCCCACCCCGCACCACGCCCTACAGTGCGCCCCGAAACCCACCCAACCGGGGAACCCCGCCATGAGCAAAAAGCCGAAAAAACACGGCCCCAACAAGGCCAAGTCGATCATCGCCCAGCCCCTGTTCCGCTGTCGCCAGGAACAACCCGACAAGGGCAAAGGCAGCTACCGCCGCGAAGCCTTCCAATCGAGAGATTGGGAGGCTTCCTACTTTTTGGCGGCATGAAAGCATCGCAAGCGCAGGCATGGTATGGTCGTCACCTGACCTGCAATTCTGGATCTGTGCATGCTCTTCCGTCTTCTCCCCCGTTGGGAAACCCGCCAGCTGATCGCGGCCTCCAGCTTCATCCTGCTTGTGGCCTGCGCGGAAAAACCCACCGCCGCCGACGCACTGCCGCTGGCCCCTGCCCAACCCGCTCCAGTGGTGACTGTGCCCGGCACAACGCCTGACGTCAGCACTGAAATCCAGCCTCTGCAAACCTTCGCCCAGTGGCAGGCAGGCTTCCGCCAGCAAGCCCTGCAAGCCGGCATCTCGCCGAGCACCTTCGACCGAGCCTTCCTCGGCGTCACCCCCGATATGGACGTGATCAAGGCCGACCGCAGCCAGCCGGAGTTCACCCGCCCGGTATGGGAATACCTCGAAGGCGCCCTATCGCCCCTGCGCGTGCGCAACGGCAAGAAGCTGCTGGAGCAGAACGCCGAACTGCTGACCCGCCTCGAACAACGCTATGGCGTCGACCGCCAGGTGCTGGTCGCGGTGTGGGGCATGGAAAGCAACTTTGGCCAGTTCCAGGGCAACAAGTCGGTGATCCGCTCGCTGGCCACCCTGGCCTATGAGGGCCGCCGCCCGCAGTTCGCCCAGGACCAGCTCATCGCCGCGCTACAGATCATTCAGCATGGCGACATCCAGCCCGAGGCCATGCGCGGTTCGTGGGCCGGCGCCATGGGCCAGACCCAGTTCATCCCGACCACCTACAACACCCATGCCGTGGACTTCGACGGTGATGGCCGCCGCGACATCTGGAACAGCACACCGGACGCCCTGGCCTCGACCGCGCATTACCTGCAAAGCTCGGGCTGGAAGCGTGGTCAGCCGTGGGGCTTCGAGGTACAGGTGCCGGCTGGTTTCGACTTCTGGCAGGCTGATGGCGCGCTGCGCAAACCGGTGAGCGAATGGCTGGCGATGGGCGTGAAACTGCCAGCAGGCACCCAGCTGCCGGCCGGTAGCAACCAGCTGTCTGCCGCCCTGCTGCTGCCGGCTGGCGCGCGCGGGCCGGCGTTCCTGGTACTGGACAACTTCCGCGCCATTCTCAAGTACAACAACTCGTCGTCCTACGCGCTGGCAGTGAGCCTGTTGGGTGACCGCTTTAGCGGCTGGGGCTTCATTGCCGGCGCTTGGCCGAAGGAAGACTTGCCGCTCAGCCGCAGCGAGCGCATGGAGTTGCAGAACCTGCTGAACAGCCGTGGGCATGATGCGGGCAATGCCGATGGCATTATCGGCGCCAACACCCGCAAGGCAATCCGTAATGCCCAGCAGGGGCTGGGGTGGCCGGCGGATGGATACCCGACCCACAAGCTGCTCGAGAGCTTGCGCCAGCAGTGAGATTGCCCGGGCCGCTCCCACAGGAGGATCGCATCGCTCTGGTGGGAGCGACCTTGTGTCGCGATGGGCTGCAACGCAGCCCCGGCAATCTCAAGCCTTGTACAAGTCCTGCTCCAGCACCAAGCTCTGCCGATCACTGTCCAGCCTGACCCGAGCCCCCAGCGGCAAACATACATTCGGGTCGCAATGCCCACTGCGCCACCCCGCCAGCACCGGCACACCCAGCGGCGCGAAAGTGTCCTCCAGCAACGGCGCCAACGCCGCCGTGGTAATCCCGGCAAAGTCCCCCACCAGCACACCTTTCACCCCTTCCAGCTTGCCTGCCAGACGCAACTGGGTCAGCAACCGGTCCACCCGGTACAACGGCTCGTTGACGTCCTCGATGAACAGGATGCACCCCTGGGTATCCAGTTCGGCAAGGGTCCCCATGGTCGCACCCAACATAGACAGGTTGCCGCCCAGCAGCGGCCCGCTGGCCGCTCCCGGCAACACACTGCTCAAGGCATAGTCCGCCGGGTGCGCGATCTGCTCGCCTGCCCGCACATGCCCGCCCAATTGCGCCAGCAACGACGACTCGGTCGGTGGCAACTTCGCCCCCAACAGGTCGGCATTGAGCATCCCCCCATGGAAGGTAACCAGCCCGGCATGCCGGTAGATCGCCGTGTGCAACGCAGTGATGTCGCTGTAACCGATCAACGGCTTAGGGTTGCGCCGAACCAGCTCGAAGTCGAGCTGGTCGAGCAAGCGCATGCTGCCGTAGCCCCCACGCATGCACAGGATGGCGTCGATGGACGGGTCGGCAAAGGCATCGTGCAGGTCCTGCAGGCGCTGTTGGTCCGGCCCGGCCAGGTAACCCTGGGCTTGCAGGGCACCTGGGTAGATACGACAACGGTAGCCACGGTCAGCGAACCACTGGCTGACCTTGTGCGTATCCAGACGCGCCGCGCCCGCCGGGGCGACAATGGCAAAGCAGGCGTTGGCCGGCAGTGCGGCTGGCAGGCTGGGTTGAAAGGTTTCGGCGCAATTCATCGCGGCTCCTTGCAGCGCGTGTGGCACAAACAAAAATGCCGATGCCGCCTTACGGCGTGCATCGGCATAGGTCGCTCTGCGCTAGGCTCAGAGCTTGATCTTGGCTTCGTGAGCCTGTTGGTCGGCGTGGTACGAAGAGCGCACCAGCGGGCCGGAGGCAACGTTCTTGAAGCCCATCTTGTAACCTTCTTCGGCGAACCAGGCGAAGGTGTCCGGGTGCACGAAACGTTGTACCGGCAGGTGGCTGCGCGATGGCTGCAGGTACTGGCCGAGGGTGAGCATGTCGATTTCATGCTCACGCATGCGGTGCATTACCTCGATCACTTCTTCGTCGGTCTCGCCCAGGCCGAGCATCAAGCCCGACTTGGTCGGTACGTGCGGCACCATCTGCTTGAACTTCTGCAGCAGGTCCAGCGACCAGTCGTAGTCCGAGCCTGGGCGTGCGGCCTTGTACAGGCGCGGTACGGTTTCGAGGTTGTGGTTGAACACATCTGGCGGCTCTTGCGCGGTGATCTCCAACGCAACGTCCATGCGGCCACGGTAGTCCGGCACCAGGGTTTCCAGTTGCACACCCGGCGACAATGCGCGGATTTCGCGGATGCAGTCGGCAAAGTGCTGGGCACCGCCGTCACGCAGGTCGTCGCGGTCCACCGAGGTGATCACCACATACTTCAGGCGCAGGTCGGCAATCGCGACAGCCAGGTTTTTCGGCTCGTCCAGGTCCAGCGGTTTCGGCCGGCCGTGGCCAACGTCGCAGAACGGGCAACGACGGGTGCAGATGTCACCCATGATCATGAAGGTAGCGGTACCACCGGAGAAGCACTCGCCCAGGTTCGGGCAGGAGGCCTCTTCGCACACGCTGTGCAGCTTATGCTTGCGCAGCAGTTGCTTGATGCGGTCTACCTCGGGCGACACCGGGATCCGCACGCGGATCCAGTCAGGCTTTTTCGGCAACTCGTCGGTAGGGATGATTTTTACCGGGATGCGCGCCACCTTGTCGGCGCCACGCAGCTTGACCCCAGCTTCCACCTTCTTTGGCGCTGGGCGCGGGGTGGCATCCTGGGTAGGTATCAGGTTCGGCACGGCTTCTTGCACAGTTGTCATATTCAGTCGATTCCGCCCGTGAGGGTCGTCTGCTCAGCGTAGTCGAGGTGCTTGACCAGCTGTCCGCGCAGCCTTGTCCTGACCTCGTCGAGTTCGATCGGGCCTGCCAGATCGCGCAGCTGGGTCATGGCCAGCCCCGCATAGCCGCAGGGGTTGATTCGGCGGAATGGCGCAAGGTCCATGTCCACGTTCAGGGCAAGGCCGTGGAACGAACGGCCGTTGCGGATTCGCAGGCCGAGGGAGGCGATTTTCGCTCCATCGACATAGACGCCCGGAGCATCGGGCTTGGCCGATGCCTGCACGTCGTAACTGGCGAGCAGGCCGATCAAGGCCTGTTCGATACGGCTGACCAGCTCACGCACGCCAAAGCCCAGCCGGCGCACGTCCAGCAGCAGGTAGGCCACCTGCTGACCGGGGCCATGATAGGTCACCTGGCCACCGCGGTCAGTCTGCACCACCGGGATGTCGCCCGGCACCAGCAGGTGCTCGGCCTTGCCAGCCTGGCCCTGGGTGAAGACCGCGGGGTGCTCGACCAGCCAGATTTCATCCTGGCTGTCCGGGCTGCGCTGCTCGGTAAAACGGCGCATGGCCTCCAGCACCGGTTCATAGGGCTGCAGGCCAAGCTCGCGAAAACCGAGGCAAGCGGACATCAGAGCACCATTTTCACGATGCCGGTAGCGCGCAGGGCGCTGTTGATATCGTGCAGCTGGTTCTCGCTTTCGGCAACGATGTGCAATTGCACGGTGGTGTACTTGCCTTCCTTGCTCTGGCGTTCGGCCAGGGTGGAAAGGTCGACTTTGGCGTGCTTGCTGAGAATCTCGATGACCGTGTCCTTGAAACCGACAACGGTATCGCCGATTACCTTGATCGGGTAATCGTCGCAAGGGAATTCGATCTTATGCGACTTGACGTCTGGTTCGCTCATGGCGGAAACGGCCTCGTAAGCCGTGGCAACAACAACGCCCCCGCGAGATACGCGGGGGCATGCAGGTCACGTATCAGTTGAACAACCCGTAGAAGAATAGACGGATGCTATCCCACATACGGCGGAAGAAACCACCTTCCTCGACGCCATCGAGGGCGATCAGGTCGGCGCTGTGAACCACTTTCTCGTCCAGTTTGACTTCCACTTTGCCGATCACGTCACCTTTGGCGATCGGTGCGGTGAGCTGCGGGTTCATGGTCATCGAAGCCTGCAGGCGCTTCAATTGGCCTTTAGGCATAGTCATGGTGAGGTCGTCAGCCAGGCCAGCCTTGATCTGGCCGGTGGCGCCCTTCCAGACCGGAGCCTGGGTCAGCTCGGTGCCCTTCTGGTAGAAGGTCTGGGTTTCGAAGAAGCGGAAGCCATAGGTCAGCAGCTTTTGGGTCTCGGCAGCACGCGACTGCTCGCTGTTGGTGCCGAACACCACGGCGATCAGGCGCTGGCCGTCACGAACGGCCGAAGCCACCATGCAGTAGCCGGCTTCGTCGGTGTGGCCGGTTTTCAGGCCATCGACGGTCTTGTCACGCCACAGCAGCAGGTTGCGGTTGGGCTGCTTGATGTTGTTCCAGAAGAACTCTTTCTGCGAGTAGATCGCGTAGTGAGCCGGGTCGACGGTGATGATCGCGCGGGCCAGGGTCGCCATGTCGTGCGCCGACGAGTAGTGCTCCGGGTTCGGCAGGCCAGTCGGGTTCATGAAGTGGCTGTTGGTCATGCCCAGGTCGGCAGCCGTCTTGTTCATCATGTCGGCAAACGCATCTTCGCTGCCGGCGATGTGCTCGGACAAGGCGACCGAGGCGTCGTTACCGGACTGAATGATGATGCCGTGCAGCAGGTCGCTGACAGTCACCTGGCTGCCAACCTTGATGAACATGCGTGAACCGCCGGTACGCCAGGCGTTTTCGCTGACGGTAACCGGGTCGTTCTCACCGATTTGGCCACGGCGGATGTCCAGGGTGGCGATGTAGGCGGTCATCAGCTTGGTCAGGCTGGCTGGCGGCAGGCGCTCGTCACCGTTGTTCTCGACCAGCACGTTGCCGCTGGACGCGTCCATGAGTACGTAGGACTTGGCTGCCAGTTGTGGTGGCGCCGGCGTCATCTGCTCTGCCGCGAAGGCGGCAGGCGTGATCATCAGCAGTACAGGCAGGCAAAGTCGTTTGGCAAGGTTGGTGATGTTCATCCGTCTCTCGAAAATCGCTAATGGTCTGAGATGTTCCCTGGGCAAGATCATGTGCCCAGCGCCAGTCAGTCTAGTTTTATGGCCGGTGGCCTGGCCCGCGAACGTGCGGCTTTATGTCGCTGCGGGCAAAAGCCGTCATTGTACATGGGCGCGCCCGGCAATTCATGACAAAACCGACAGTTTGGAGTTGCCCTGCGGGACCGGGCAAGCCCGCTTCCACAGTCAGTCAGCTGTGACCAGCTTGGCCTGCCCCAAGTTCGCCAGGCGGATGCTGTCTTGTGCTTGCTGGATCTCACCTTGGCTGCCAATCGGCCCCAGGCGCACGCGGTGCAGGGTCTGCTGGTTTCGCACGATCGAGCTGATGAACACCGGCGCGCTGACCATGGTGCTGAGCTTGGAGCGCAGCAACTCGGCAGCGTCCGGGTTGGCGAAAGCGCCTACCTGCAGGAAGCTGCCGCCGTTGCCGCCGGGTACATTGTTGCCACCTACCTGAACCGGCACCACCGGCGCCGCATGCTGCTGTGGCGGCGGGGTCCATTGCTCGACGCGCCCGGTGCTGGCCGGGATCGCTTGGGTCTGCGCCACTTGTGGCTCTTTCAGCACCATCGGCGGCGTCTGGCCACGCTGGGCCCACCACTGCTGCGGGTCGATACCCTCGACGCGCACGTGCGCGGTGCCGATCTCCGCATAGCCGAGCTTTTTCGCCGCGGCATAGGACAGGTCGATGATGCGGTCGGAATAGAACGGGCCACGGTCGTTCACCCGCAGGATCACGCTACGGCCGTTGGCCAGGTTGGTCACCCGCACATAGGCCGGCAGCGGCAGGGTCTTGTGCGCCGCGCTCATGCCATACAGGTCGTACAGCTCGCCGTTAGCGGTGTTTTGCCCGTGGAACTTGGTGCCATACCACGACGCCGTGCCCTCGGCGCGGTAGTTGCGCGAGTCCTGCATCGGGTAGTACGTCTTGCCCAGCACCGTGTACGGGTTGGCCTTGTAGTTGCCGGTATGCACGGTCGGCGTGGCATCGGGGATCTTGTTCACATCCACGTCCCACCACGGTGCGCCGTCCTTGTGCGCCCGGTTGATGTCCAGGCCCGGCTGGCTGCGCACGACATTGCCACTGCTTTGCTGGGTCGGACGGCTGGAAGAGCAACTGGCCAGCGCCACGCCGACGGCGAGGCAGGTGAACAGCTTGAAAGCGTTGCCAGAGATGATTGCACGCATTACTTGACGCCCCGTACTTGAACCAGCTGTTCCGCGAGCTGATGCACCGCCATGGCATACATCACGCTGCGGTTGTAGCGAGTGATCGCATAGAAGTTCTTCAGGCCCATCCAGTACTCGGGGCCGTTGTCGCCCTCGAGACGGAAGGCGGTAACCGGCAGATCATCGCGCAGCGAATCATGAACCGACCAGCCAAGCCCGCGCAACTCCCCTACCGTTTTCACCGGCTCGATGCCTGTAGTCAAGCCTTCGTCTGCGCGCTCACCTTCGATCCAGGCACGGCTGACCACACCCTCACCAGCCACCCAGCCGTGGCGCTTGAAGTAGCTGGCCACGCTGCCGATGGCATCGTCCGGGTTGTTCCAGATATTGATATGACCGTCGCCGTCGAAGTCCACCGCGTAGTTGCGAAAACTGCTTGGCATGAACTGCGGCAAGCCCATGGCGCCGGCGTACGAGCCCTTGAGCATCAAGGGGTCGAGCTGTTCCTCACGCGCCAGCAGCAGGAACTCGCGCAGCTCCTTGCGGAAGAATTCGGCCCGTGGCGGGTAGTCGAAGCCCAAGGTCGACAGGGCGTCGATCACGCGGTAGTTGCCGGTATTGCGGCCGAAGAAGGTTTCCACGCCGATGATCGCGACAATGTACTGCGCCGGTACGCCGTATTCCTGCTCGGCACGCGCCAATACCGCCTCATGCTGGCGCCAGAAATCTACACCGCGGGCAATGCGCGCATCGGTGAGGAACATCGGCCGGTAGTCCTTCCACGGTTTTACCCGTTCGGCCGGGCGCGAAATGGCGTCGAGGATCGACTGCTTGCGCTGTACCTCACGGAACACGCCCATCAGTTGCTCAGGGGCAAAACCATAGTCGCGGCTCATTTCGCCAACGAACTCGGTTACCTGCGGCGAGCCCTCGTAATCACCGGCATGGGCCAGCTGTACAGCGCCGAACAGGCCCACCGCACCGATCCACGGCGCACAACGGGCAGCCCAGTTACGCACTGCTTGCATGAAATTGTTCACCTTATTCAAACCTGCGCGATCCATTTGCGGTGCGTATGGATCGACATCAGAACGCCAAACGCTGAAAGCAGCGTCACCAACGATGTTCCGCCATAACTGATGAAAGGCAGCGGCACGCCCACCACGGGCAGAAGGCCGCTGACCATTCCGATATTGACGAACACGTATACAAAGAAGGTCATGGTCAGGCTGCCCGCAAGCAGCTTGCCAAACAGGGTCTGTGCCTGGGCGGTGATCATCAGGCCACGGCCGATCAGCAGCAGGTAGACGATCAACAGCAGGCAGATACCGACCAGGCCGAATTCCTCACCAAGCACGGCGATGATGAAGTCGGTGTGGCTTTCCGGCAGGAAGTCCAGGTGCGACTGAGTGCCGAGCAGCCAGCCCTTGCCGAACACGCCGCCCGAGCCGATCGCCGCCTTGGACTGGATGATGTTCCAACCGGTGCCCAACGGGTCGCTTTCCGGGTCGAGGAAGGTCAGCACCCGCTGCTTCTGGTAGTCGTGCATGACGAAGAACCACATCGCCACCGCCACCGGCACCGTCGCGGCCAGCACGCTGAGGATCCAGCGCCAGCGCAGGCCACCCATGAACAGCACGAAGGCGCCGGAGGCGAGAATCAGCAAGGCTGTGCCCAGGTCGGGCTGACGCACGATCAGGATGAACGGCACGCCAATCAGCACCAGGCTGATTGCCACGTGCTTCAAATGCGGCGGCAAGGTGCGTTTGGACAGGTACCAGGCGATGGTCGCCGGCATGATGATCTTCATGAACTCCGAGGGCTGGAAGCGAATCACCCCGGGGATGTTGATCCAGCGCGTGGCGCCCATGGCGTTGTGGCCCATCACGTCCACCACTACCAGCAACAGCACCCCGGCCAGGTAGGCCAGCGGCACCCAGCGGGCCATGAAGCGCGGCTCCAGCTGGGCGATGACGAACATCGACACCAGGCCGATGCCGAACGAGGTGGCCTGCTTGAGCAGCAGGTCCCAGTTCTTGCCACTGGCCGAGTAAAGGACGAACAGGCTGCCAGCCGCAAGGGTCAGCAGAATGATCAGCAGGGGGCCGTCGACATGGATGCGCTGCAGAAAGCTGGCGCGCCGACGCATCACATCCTCGCTGGAGAGCATGCGATCGAAATTGTTCATCACAGAGGCGATTCCTGGGTAACGGTGGCAGGCGCGAACTCGGGCTTGAGCCGGCCATTTTCATCGAGCAGCCAGGCGTCCATGATCTGGCGTACCACCGGCGCGGCGACGCCAGAGCCGGACTCACCGTTCTCGACCATTACCGACACCACGATTTTCGGGGCCTCGGCCGGGGCAAAGGCGACGAACAGCGCGTGGTCGCGGTGGCGCTCCTGGAGCTTGTTGCGGTCGTACTTTTCGCCCTGCTTGATCGCCACCACCTGGGCGGTACCGCTCTTGCCGGCAATGCGGTACTGAGCACCGGCGGCGGCCTTGCGCGCGGTACCACGGGCGTTGTGCATCACCTGCTCCATGCCATGGGTGACCTTGGCCCAGTCGGACTTGTCACGCAGCACGATGTCTTCCATCGGGTTGTCGTCCACCGGTGCCTGGCCTTCGATGGTCTTGGCCAGGTGCGGGCGGTTCCACACGCCTTTGTTGGCGATCAATGCAGTGGCCTGGGCCAGTTGCAGCGGCGTGGCCTGCATGTAGCCCTGGCCGATGCCGAGAATCAGGGTTTCGCCGGGGAACCAGGCCTGGCGACGGGTAGCACGCTTCCATTCGCGCGAAGGCATCAACCCGGCGGACTCCTCGAACATGTCGAGGGAAACCCGCTGGCCGATGCCGAACTTGTTCATGTAGCTGGACAGCCGATCGATGCCCATCTTGTGCGCAAGGTCGTAGAAGTAGGTGTCGTTGGACCGCATGATGGCGGTGTCCAGGTCGACCCAGCCATCACCGGAACGGTTCCAGTTACGGTATTTGTGATCGTAGTTGGGCAACTGGTAGTAGCCCGGGTCGAACACCCGGCTGCCCGCATTGACCACACCACTGTCCAGGCCAGCAATGGCCACCGCCGGCTTGATGGTCGAACCCGGTGGGTACAGGCCGCGCAGCACGCGGTTGAACAGCGGCCGGTCTATCGAGTCGCGCAGTTCGGCATAGGCCTTGAAGCTGATGCCGGTAACGAACAGGTTGGGGTCGAAGCTTGGCTGGCTGACCATCGCCAGCACCTCGCCGGTCCGAGGGTCGAGCGCCACCACCGCGCCGCGTCGGCCACCCAGGGCAGCCTCGGCAGCCTCCTGCAGCTTGATGTCCAGGCTCAGCACAATGTCCTTGCCCGGTTTAGGGTCGGTACGCTTGAGCACCCGCAGCACACGGCCACGGGCGTTGGTCTCGACTTCCTCGTAACCCACCTGGCCGTGCAGGGCATCTTCGTAGAAACGCTCGATGCCCGTCTTGCCGATATGGTGGGTGCCGCTGTAGTTCACCGGGTCGAGCGTTTTCAGCTCTTTCTCGTTAATCCGCCCTACATACCCCACCGAATGGGCGAAATGCGCGCCCTGCGGGTAATGCCGCACCAACTGGGCCACCACTTCCACGCCCGGCAGGCGGAACTGGTTTACCGCCACCCGGGCGATCTGCTCTTCGTTGAGCTCGAACAGAATCGGCACCGGCTCGAACGGCCGGCGGCCCTGGCGCATGCGCTTCTCGAACAGGGCGCGGTCGTCGTCGGTCAGCTCCAGCACTTCAACGATGGTATCCAGCACTTCCTGCCAGTTACCCGCGCGTTCGCGGGTCATCGACAGGCTGAAGCTGGGCCGGTTATCGGCGACGATCACCCCATTGCGGTCGAAGATCAGCCCGCGGGTCGGCGGGATCGGCTGCACGTGCACCCGATTGTTTTCCGACAGCGTGGAGTGGTAGTCGTACTGGATGATCTGCAGGTAGTACAGCCGCGCAATCAGCACGCAAATAAGCAGCATGATCGCCACCGCGCCGACCACGACGCGGTTGCGCACCAGGCGGGCGTCTTTCTCGTGGTCCTTGAGACGGATCGGCTGCGACATCGGACTGCTTACAGGCTCATTTGTGGTAAGGGTGCCCGGACAGCACGGTCCAGGCGCGGTAGATCTGCTCGCCGATGAGTATCCTTACCAACGGGTGCGGCAACGTCAGCGGCGACAGCGACCAACGTTGCTCGGCGCGCGCGCAAACCTCGGGCGCCAGGCCTTCCGGGCCACCCACCATCAAATTCACCGTGCGCGCATCCAGGCGCCAGCGGTCCAGCTCGGTGGCCAGCTGCTCGGTACTCCAGGGCTTGCCATGGACCTCGAGGGTGACAATGCGTTCCCCAGGCTGCACCTTGCTCAGCATGGCTTCGCCCTCCTGACGGATCAGGCGAGCGACGTCGGCATTCTTGCCACGGGTATTCAGCGGGATTTCCACCAGCTCCAGCGACAGCTCGGTGGGCAGGCGCTTGGCATATTCATGCCAGCCTTCCTCGACCCACTTGGGCATGCGCGAGCCGACCGCAATCAGGCGCAGACGCACAGCGCTTTCCTTATTCGCGGTCTTTGAGCTTGTCGGAGTACTCGTGAGCATGGTCCGGGCTGTGGTGCTTGCCATCGGCGGCACGGCTTTGCTCGGCACCCTGCCACAGACGCTCCAGGTCGTAGAACTGACGGGCAGCGGCGGTCATCATGTGCACGATGACGTCGTTCAGGTCCAGCAGCACCCAGTCGCTGTCGCCTTTGCCTTCTTCACCCAGTGGCTGGGCGCCCTTGGCCTTGACCGCTTCACGGACCTTTTCGGCCATCGCGTTGATCTGGCGGTTGGAGGTACCGGTGGCAATGATCATGTAGTCGGTCAGGCTGTGCTTTTCGCGCACGTCGATGACCTGGATGTCCTGGGCCTTGACGTCTTCCAGCGCTGCCTTGGTCACTGCGACCAGTTCTTCGCCGTAAATTTTCTGCTTGGTCATATAAAACTCGTTCAACTCGTTGGATGAGGCGCCAGAGGCACCGTCAGTTGGGCGCACGATACAGTTCGTGCGCCTCGATATAGGCCAGTACGGCGTCCGGCACCAGGAACCTCACCGATTTGCCGCTGGCCAGCAGCTGTCGGATCTGTGTAGCCGACACCGCAAGCGGCGTCTGCCAGACGAACGAAATATTTCCCGCCGGGCCGGACATGGCGGTGGGATCGCTCTCCGAGCGCGCAGCCAGCAGGTTGCGCAGCTCGTCAGGGGGTTCTACGTCGGCATCCGGGCGTTGCAGCACCAGGATGTGACAGTGTTGCAGCAACTCTTCCCAGCGGTGCCAGGCAGGCAGGCCACAAAAGGCATCCCAGCCCAGCACCAGGAACAGCTGGTCGTTGCCGGCCAGTTCGGCTCGGATCGATTCCAGCGTATCGATGGTGTACGACGGCTTGTCGCGCTCCAGCTCGCGGGCGTCGACGCTCAGGCAAGCAACGCCCTGCACCGCTTCACGCACCATGGCCAGGCGATCCTGCGCGGCCACCTGTGGCGTGTCGCGGTGTGGCGGCCGGGCATTGGGCAACAGGCGCAACTCATCCAGCCCCATGAGCTCGGCCACTTCCAGCGCGCTGCGCAGGTGGCCGATATGCACGGGGTCGAAGGTGCCGCCTAGAATGCCGATGCGCCGGACTGCCTGGGCCTTGCTCAACTCAGCAGGTCCCCTGGCCGCGCAGCTGGCCGTCACCGATTACCACGTACTTCTCGCAGGTCAGGCCTTCCAGGCCGACCGGGCCACGGGCATGCAGCTTGTCGGTGGAAATACCGATTTCCGCGCCCAGGCCGTACTCGAAGCCGTCGGCAAAGCAGGTCGGGGTGTTGAGCATGACCGACGCCGAATCGACTTCAGCCATGAACTGGCGGGCTTCACCCTGGTGTTCGCTGATGATCGAGTCGGTGTGGTGCGAGCCATAGTGGTTGATGTGCTCGATGGCCTGGTCCAGGCCATCGACGACGCGGATCGACAGGATCGCGTCCAGGTACTCGGTGTGCCAGTCGTCTTCAGTGGCCGGTTTGGCCTCGACCAGCGCGCGAGTACGCTCGCAGCCACGCAGCTCCACGCCCTTCTCCTGGAAGCGGCGGGCCATTTCCGGCAGGAAGCGCTCCGCCACCCGCTGGTCGACCAGCAGGGTTTCCATGGCCCCGCAAATGCCGTAGCGGTAGGTCTTGGCGTTGAAGGCCACATTCCAGGCCTTGTCCAGGTCGGCATGCTGGCTGACATAAACGTGGCAGATGCCGTCCAGGTGCTTGATCACCGGTACGCGGGCATCGCGGCTGATGCGTTCGATCAGGCCACGGCCGCCGCGCGGCACGATGACATCGACGAATTGCGGCATGCTGATCAGCGCGCCCACGGCTTCGCGGTCAGTGGTCTCGACCACCTGCACCACGGCTGCCGGCAAGCCGGCTTCGGCCAGGCCACGCTGGATGCAGGTGGCAATGGCGCGGTTGGAATGGATGGCTTCGGAGCCGCCACGCAGGATGGTCGCGTTACCCGACTTCAGGCACAGGCTGGCGGCATCGATGGTCACGTTCGGGCGCGACTCGTAGATGATCCCGATCACCCCCAGCGGCGTGCGCATTTTGCCGACCTGAATACCCGATGGGCGGTAGCTCATGTCGCGGATGGCACCGACCGGGTCCGGCAGGCTGGCCACCTGGCGCAGGCCGGTGATCATGCCGTCGATGCGTGCCGGGGTCAGCGCCAGGCGGTCGAGCAGCGCTGGCTCCAGGCCATTGGCGCGGCCAGCGGCCAGGTCCAGCTCATTGGCAGCAGTGAGCTCGGCACGGGCGGCGTCCAGCGCATCGGCGGCGGCTTGCAGGGCGCGGTTCTTCTGCGCGGTGCTGGCACGGCCGATCACCCGGGAAGCCTCACGGGCGGCGCGACCCAGGCGGGTCATATAGTCAAGAACGGACTCAGTCATGGGTTCGGTGTCTTGGCGAAGGGGAAATCGGCTGATTATAACTGCCGCGCAGGTGTACGCCCAGCGGCGGGTGGCGGATGGTAGAAAATGGCTGGGGCAATGGACGGGAAAGATGTAACCAGGGTTATCGAAAAATTCACCACCCGTTGTGGCCTTTTCGCGGGCACGCCCACGCCCACAGGGCTTTCATAAGGCCTGCCCCCTTACAACGACACTGCCAACATCACGATCGATTCAGCCTCGATTAAGCCATTCATTGCTATCATCCCGCCTCCCCAGCCACGAACCGTCCGCATGCCAGCCCTGCCCGACAGCTTTTTCGACCGTGATGCCCAAACCGTGGCCAAGGGCCTGCTCGGCAAGGTTATCCGCCATCGCCACGGCGACCTGTGGCTGGCTGCGCGCATCATCGAGACCGAGGCCTACTACCTCACCGACAAAGGCAGCCACGCCTCGCTCGGTTACACCGAAAAGCGCAAGGCGCTGTTCCTTGATGGCGGGCATATCTACATGTACTACGCCCGCGGCGGCGACTCGCTGAACTTCAGCGCTCACGGGCCGGGTAACGCGGTGCTGATCAAGTCGTCCATATTTTACCTGTAGGAATCGTCTGCATTCGCCGCCATTTTACTCAAGGTCGATTTTTGTGGTTGAACTTGTTCAAGCATGAAAATTGAGCACATATAAAATTTTATATAAAAGCACCGATTAAGGTCGAACGCTAATTTTTAAATTTTGACAATTACTATCCAACCTTAAATATATTTTCAATTTGCTATTGACACGATATTTAGTTGATTTTAAGCCATTTATTGACTGCCCTCAAAACTTAAAACTCAAAAAAAGTTCATAAAAAAAGAAAATAACGTCGAACTTAATTTTCAATGAACTAACGGAATCGGACAAAATACGCTACGTTTTTATTATCGGTATTGTTATACACGAAAGAAATTTCAAGCTCTAAAAAGGGCTATTTTATGAATTTTAATTTTTAGAAAAATTACTAGCCTTGATGACTTTTGAAGCACCAAATTCTTTTGAGGCTCGGGGACATATCCCCGAACCAAAGAACAGTTATAAAATTGACTTTCAGGAATGTTACTAAACATCGACGCCATGGTTTTAATTAGCGAACAAAGTTCGCAATACCCAGATGCTTTTGACTTTGATGCTTTTGAATATTACTTATAGTTACATGCGATTTGATTTTTTATAAAAAAATGCTATATTGATAGCAAGGCAATATATATATAACAATATGAGAAGAAAAGCAGTAATTGACAGATTGATAAATGAAAAAGAGAGATTGATGCAGGATAATCCACAACTGAAATTTTACGAAAGACAAAAAGGTTTGCTTTTTAATGTGAAGCCGCAAGATATTGATACTGCGGGATATTGGAGATTAAATAATAGAAAAGTAAAGGCTAATGCCAAGCCTATTGCTTATGTTGTTAGTGGAAGGGGTGGAACACGAAACGGAACGAAATTTTTAACGCATTTCGTTGCTGCATATCACATAACCCAAACAGAAATAATTTAAACAAACCAGCAAAATGCTGGTTTTTTTTTGCTTTTGATTTTGATTTTGCTCTCCTTGGATAACTCTTAAATAAGTGTCGCAAGCTGATTTTATGGGATAATTTAACTATTTTGCTTCTTGAAAATATAAGCTGCATTAAATATATACTTCTATTGACAAGATTTTGTCCTGTGGTAAATGTATATATATGAAACCACATTTTAAACTATGATATTTATTCCGCATCGCATAACACTTGAAAATCTCACTGCTAAATTATTCTTTGCAGAATGCGAGGCACAGTATGTTTATGAGCGAGCTATCGAAAAGAAACTGACTTCGAAGGAATATTATCAAAACAAGTTAAACAATTCATCAGAAAGAAACCATAAAGCATTAGTCAAAGAAATACGAAATCTTGAGCAAAAAAAGACTTGGGTTGCAAATTGCGAAGAATATAAATGTTGGAAGATACAGCATAAATATGCTCTCGATGGCGATTTGAACGAAATCGTCAAAAATATCACGTTTGTTTTCAAGAGAATTCAAGAAAATCTCATTATTAAGAAAAGAAATCTCAAAAATGACGAGTGCGGCGAAAACGTGCTCTCACATATAAATCATAACTGGAATATTGGCTACAACATCAAAATTAAAGATATCAAAGGGTCAACTATAAAAGACAAGCTAATCAATATTACTGATGAGAAAAAGCTCAAATCACAAATAAAAAGGATACAAAAGCAACGAAGCGAACTTTCAAAGATGCACTCAGGTTTAATTGGTTCGGGTCAAGCATATGAGATTTGTAGTGATGAAGTTGTTCGCAATAGAGAAACTGACGAACAAAAACAATATGAATACATATTGAGCAAATACGTTGTCTATGCAAACAACAAGAAAATCCCGCTATCAAAAGTAGCAAGCACTGAAAAACAAAGATTTGCTGAGATATATATTCAAGTTATGTCATTAGACGCATACGCAAAGAGACTTGACTACAAGCCTCTTTTCATAACTTTTACCGCTCCGGCAAGGTTTCACCCAATGCCGTCAAAAGGCGTTAGTTCTTGGGATGGTTCAACGCCAAAAGAAAGCAATGACTATTTAAAAGGTTTGTGGAATGCTTTTAGAAAAGACATCCATAGACATAAGATTGAGATGAATGGTTTCTGGGCTGTCGAGCCACACAAAGACCAATGTTTTCACAAGCACGCTTTAATGTATGTAAACAAAAAGCATTTTGACGAATTAGTCATATTGATTAACAAACATTTTAGGCATTCTGAAAATGCCGTTAGAATTGAAGAAATTGACACAAAGAAAAGCAAGGCAACATCATACGTGATGAAATATCTAACTAAGTCATTCAATATGGATTTCGAGTTGAAGGGCGGCGTTCTAAATATAGATAAGTTGGAAATTTCAAATCACAAAAAAGTTAGAGCTGTTCAAGCTTTGTGGGGTGTGCGTAGATATGCAATGTTCGGCGTTAAAAACACGCTTTCATTATGGAGAGAATTAAAAAGAAAACCATTTTTTAAAGGTAAAAATGAAAACCTTGATAAAGCATTCATGTTTATTGAGAAAAACGACTTTATTGGCTTCTCGATGTTTGTTAATGGAAAGCTAAAAATAATGAGGGTCTTCAATGAAATACAAATCATGAAAGATGATTTGCTGGGCGATGTATTTGGAAAAAGTCTAGCAGGTAAATACATAATTGATTTGGTGACTGATGAAGTAATTGATATCAAATCAACTTGCAAGATAGTAGATGTTTCATTGTTTGATACTGCAGCCGGAAAATAAATATATATTTATCTATTGATTATTTATAATCGCATGTTACATTGTAACTAACAAACTGGAGAACAACAATATGAAATTAATACTAGTGGCTAGCGGAAAGAAAGAAGTCTTAAAGTCTATTAAAAAATTTGGCATAGATGGTATGTATGAGAATATTAAGAGCATACACAATGATAGCGAGTGCGACTTATTTTATGATACCGTTGACGGCGAATTTAAAGCCTTGGTAGACCAAAGTAAGGTTCCTTATGAGTATTGGGACAACTGCTTAAAGGTCTAATCAATCTGAACTCTGTCAGCCAGCTAACGCTGGTTTTATTACGCCAACTTAAATAAAAGTATATACATCTATTGACAAGTTGCAATTGCATGATTTAATGGATGTAATACTAGAACAAAGGTGTTATATGAAAAGGAAGGTTAAGGTTTATTTATTGAAATCTGAGCAAGGGCTAATGAATGAGGCATTAGAAATCACAAAGAAAAACGATTTTTCATTAGCAAGTTTTCTAAATGCTTGCATAGAGCAATATGTGAAAAGTTACAGGATTAATGGTTTTGAAACCAACATACATCTTGATGTTGAGATAAAGAAATACAAGAGAACTAATAAGCAATGAGGGATATATGAATGGAGTTAAATACTTAGTAATAGCAATCGCAATAGCAACAACATTTAATGCAAATGCTGAATATATTGTTAAAATCCCAATCGAGCAAGCATCTGGTGGTTTTTTAACTGATGACAGTATCACATTCACAAGACCGAGCGATGTGGGTTCAAATCCTGTCGATCCAGTAACGCCTGAAAATCCTGACAGCTCAAATGAAACTCCAGTTGAAAAAACTGGTGCTGAATTGTGTGATGACAGAGTGCAACCAACGATAAATTTTTTAGCGATGAATTATTCCGAAAGCTCTTACAAATCACATGAATTTAGTGATTTATATGTTGCGATAATTGACCCTGTTCACAGGGACGGTTGCAAGGTTTTTGTCAGTATCCCTAAATCAAAAACTTATTCTTGCGTAAAAAATAATGATTATGCGGAAAGATTAGTCAGTGACCTAAGACAAAAGGGTTTTGATGGCGTATATCTTGAATCGTATGGAGCATGTCAGTAAACAAGAGAACTTGAAAGAATTAACAAATAAAAAGCCCTGATAGGGCTATTTTTTTAACTGTGGCTTTAAGTCAAACGTTACTGCTCTTTTGTTTGCCATATGTGCTTTAAATGCTTGTTCAAGCTGTTTTGCTGCTGCTGGGTCTCTTTCCTTAATTTCATCAAACACTTCATAAAAGTCCTGCCTCAAATCATATTGGCGTTTCACCTCGCCCTTTCTTTCATAGATTAGATTTTGTCTGTCCACGTATCTATGTCCGGCAATATCACTTTTGCTGGTTCCAGTGAAGAGTTTCTTATCAAGTTTTTTCTGTATGCCTTCAAACGCTTCAACAAGTTCATCATCAGAGTATGTTGAATAGTCGCCATCAATCTTGCGACTTTCAGGCTCTGCAAGCGGCTCTGGGGCAATCGGTGTGTAAAGGTCACTCGCAATAGGCTCATCTGGTTTAGGTGTCTCTATGACTTTCGTAGGAGCCTCTGCGACAGGTATAGGGTTGGATAGCTCAAACTCTTTCATCAAGTCATCAATCAAATCATCATTAGTAGGTGCAACCTGTTCTTGTTCAACCTGACTTGTTGGTTCTGTGGCCTTCTCTAGTGCGTTCTCAACGGGTGTAGGCACGACAGGCTCAACTGGTTTAGGTGGCTCTACGGCTTTCTTGGTCTTCCATTTTTGAGCTTGTAATTCATAGTCAGCTTTTCTTTGTTCAAGCTCTTTCAAGTCTTGTTGAGTGGGTTTATATCCTGACAATGTGAAACCTTTATCTTCAAGGTTCATCATCTTGAACTCCATCCACATTTTCTTTTTTGCGTATTCTGGGCCATTCACATAGAGCGGCCCCGGCTTCTTCATGTCAGTTGTTAGGCGTTGAAGTCCAGCTTTTATACTGTCTCTTGATAAGTCTTGAAATGTAACTTTTGAAGGGTCTTTGTGGTATTCAAAAGCCTTCTGGCTGGTAGAGTTTTTAAAGAAGTGCTCCACATTGTTGCCGGATTCTTGATGTGTAAATTTCTTTTCAAGGACGGTTTTGTATTTATTCTTTTTAAGAAAGTCAACATCTTCATTTGTAGAAAGGTTTAATTCATCATTGTATCTACGAGCTTTTTTTGAATAGTGCTCCATCAATTGACTGAATTGGTGCTGCTCTTGAAGCTTGTTTTTTAGTTTCGAGTGTTGAATACCTAACTCACTGGCCTTGAATGTTTGGCCTTCTTTTTCTAATGAATAGGAGTTCTGTCCATTCGGGATAATGTCAAACCCTTGCTTGTGAAGGTTAGCAAGGAAAGCCGTTGTTGTGGTTGCACCAATGAAAGCTTTTTCAATTTGAGACTTGAATTGTTTTTTATGTGATTTGATACCTCTTACTTCAAGAGCTTTTTCGTGGTTGCTCTCTGGTGGTTTTGTTTCTAAGTCAGGGTTTAAAGATTTCCTATTTTCGACTTTAAATAGATTGTGCTTATGTTCAAGCTCAGTCAATTTAGCTTCAATAATTCTGTAATCATCAACTTGATTATATATTTTATTGTTGAAGTCTCTGGGTGCCCATACAAAGTGGACATGGATTTGTTTAGTGTCTGTATGGACAGCAAAAGCGTGCTCACGGTTTAATCCGTGAGTATCTGAATAAAGTTCTTTTGCTATGGCAAGAGCTTGTTCGGGTGTGATTTTGTCGGATGGGTCAAAAGATACCATTTCGTGAAAACTGGTATTTTGCTGCTTGCCTTTGCAAGCCTTATCGAATTTCTTGGCTAGAAACTCTATAAATTCTTGCGTTGTTCCTGTTTGAAGTCTGTTGCTCTCTATAAGGGCTGATTTCTTCAAAGCATATCCAAGGGTGTTTTGTGTTTCTCCTTTTGACTTCTGCGTGCTCAATTTCTCTCTTATCATACTATCCTGCGGCTGTTTATTTTAAAGTGATTTTTTCTTCGTGCTCAACAAGCTTTGAATAAAGTTGGTCAAAGGTTTTTTTGGCATTATTGAACAACTCAATATTTTTCTCTACCAAATCCACTTTCCCCAAATTAATTGCCCTTGCCATTTGATTTAAATTATTTCCCATTTTATTCAAGTCAGCCTCTGCCTTCCCAACATACTCGATAAATCTTTCATTTCTTATCTCGATAACATTGCACCCATTAACTGCTAGATGTTCAATGTACTTCGCCTGACTAATGCCCAGCAAAGCTGCATTAGCAACAATTTTGTCTTTTGCTTCTTTTGAAACTCTGACATTAAATTGCTCACCATTTCTTTTTTTCTTACTCATAGTTGTCCTCGTAATATGTTTATTTTCTGGAATGTCCGAAGACATTTCAGCTACCTGCTTTTGATTTTATTTTCAAACGAAGTGCAGAAAATCGAGCAGGGAAGTAAGTGAAAAATGTCGAAGACTTTTGAACGGTAGGATAAAAACGAAGTTTTTTCCTATACATTCCCATTGCTCGCCTTCTTTTCTCTTGACTTCATATTATTATGCTAACTCAAGTTTAAAAGATTTCAATAGTGTATAGGAACAATAGTTATTGATGGCGTGTCTAGGAAGCTACCTAGGAGACTGCCTAGGACTGGTATAGGAAAGGTATAGGAATAAAAAAGCCACCTAAGAAGGTGGCCGTATTCTGGAAATAAAAGCAGATAGTAAATTAGTTCTTGTGATTCAAAATCTCGTTGATTTCATCATCACGTTGCTTGGTGTTTTCTGTCCTGAACACATTTTGAATAATGCCATTGTTAATGAATCGCTTGGCACCATTTTTGAACATCACACCATAATCATCAAGTTCAAAATCAATGACGATATGTTTGATTATCTCATGCAATATAAGATTGATTTTTGAACGTGCCTCATAGGTGCCATTAACTTTCAATTCATCAATTGCATTATCAATGTTTGAGTTGTAAACATTTAACTGTGAAATTTCAAGCTGAATAGACTTGATTTCAATATCAAGAGATTTAATGTCTATTTCTGCTTGTTTAGCTTGTGCAATCATAAACGAAGGTAAATCACCATCGTTCTCAATAAAGTTGCGTTCAAAGTTTTCAAGCAGTTTTTTCTTTTTCTCAATATCTGCTTGTAAGTTCCTTTGTTGCTTGATTAGGTTTTCAAGTGGATTATTTTCATGTAGAACATCTGCAAGATTGATTTCTTGGATAGCTTTAAGCATTACATTCTCAAAGTCTTCATAACGAAGTCTTTTTGTGATGCACTCTTTAGTGAACTTACCTTTTTTACAAATTAAGTAGTTTACTGGTTTTGGGTTTTTTGCACGTTTATCAATGCCGGGATTGAGCAAATGAATAGGACCATCACAATCGGCACACTTCAATAAACCTGTGAAAAGGTTTGTGAATAGTTTACCTCTGCGTCCTTTTCTGGTTGTGTTTGTAGCAGTGATTTGTTGGCACTGGTCAAATATTTCTTTGCTTATTACTGCTGGGAAATAGTTTTCAATTGGTTCGCCAATAGCTACCAAATCACGTTTTCCTGTATTTTGTTTCTTGGGCTGATACATTCCATATGTTGCTGGATTTCTAATTATTTTTGAGATTGTAGAAGGTTCCCAATACTCAATTCCTTTGAATGTTGGGATGTTCTGTTCATTGAGAATGTTTTTGATTTTCAGGGAACCATTGCCATTTTGGAATAGCTCAAAAATCAATCTTACGGTTTTGGCTTTGTCTTCATTCAAAACATATCGACGACGCTTTACTTGCTTGTTCTTTGTTTCGTCCATTATGTAATATGTTTCTGTATCAATCCAAGCTGGTGCTTGGGCTGTCATAGCAATTTTATGAGTAGCAGCAAGCTCACGTTTAAAAGCCCAATTCTGTAAACCTTTATCGGATTTGACCTGACTTTCTTTATTTGCACGGGATGCGTCAATCGACAATGTAATGATTGAGAAAACGTCAATTTCTTCAAGGATACGTTGTTCTTTATCACTGATAATCGCTAATTTCAAACCTTTTGAAATTATTTGATTAACCTTCATTAAAGCGTCAATTGGGCCACGCCGTGTTAAACGGTCAATGTTTTCTAAAGCAAAAACATCACCCGGTTGGAATTTGTCTTTTTCAAGGTCTTCAAAGAATTTTGTAAGTTCTTTTTGCTCTGTATCGTCCGAAAACGATGAACGTCCAATGTCTTCAAGAATATGACTATCTTCAAGCGATAGCCCATTTTTTCGGGCAAAATCTGCAATCAGGTTCCGCTGGCGTTCCAGCGAGAACCCCTTTAACTGCTCGCTTGTGGACATACGAACGTATGAGATTAGACGCGGCATTGCTTGATACCTGTGAGCCTTGGCGTTACAGGTATTATACGACAGACTTGATCAAGTCTGCCTATCCTTGGCAGGACGCCCTCTCGGGGCCCAACAGCCTGGCGCAGATGCAGCTGAACAACCCCGACGCCAGCGGCAAGCTGCGCCCGGATGAGCGCCTGTGCGCCGGCCAGACCCTGCTGTGCCGGGCCCTGGGCCTGAAAGTACCGCACTGGGACGCCCAGCGTTTCGACGCCGAACGCCTGTACGTCGAGGATTGTGGCAACGCCGTGCCCCGGGTGATCCAGGCCGCCCGCCTGGGCATCCCACACGGGCGCGACGAGCACCTCCCGTACCGCTTCGTCGACGCCGAGTACGCGCGTTTCTGCACGCGGAACCCGTTACGTCGCGGCCAAGTCGAAGGCCGTGACTTCTTCATTCTCGAACAAGGAAGCTGAACATGGGCCAATGGCTCGACAGCCTGACCGGCTGGCTAAGCGCCAACCCCCAGTGGCTTGGTCTGGCGATTTTCCTGATCGCCTGCATTGAATGCCTGGCCATCGCCGGCATCATCGTGCCAGGCACCGTGCTGCTGTTCGCCGTCGCAGTACTGGCCGGCAGCGGCGCATTCACCCTGGGCGAAACCTTGCTGCTGGGCTTTCTAGGTGGCCTGCTGGGCGACGCCTTGTCATACACGGTGGGCAAGTACTTCCACCAGAACATCCGCCGCCTGCCCCTGCTGCGTCACCACCCGGAATGGATCGGCAGCGCCGAAAGCTACTTCCAGCGCTACGGCATTGCCAGCCTGCTGGTAGGCCGCTTCATCGGTCCGCTGCGGCCCATGCTGCCCATGGTCGCCGGCATGTTCGACATGCCACTGCCGCGCTTCATCGCCGTCAGCCTGGTGGCGGGCGCCGGCTGGTCGGTCGCGTATTTACTGCCCGGCTGGGCCACCGGTGCTGCCATGCGCCTGCCTCTGCCAGAAGGCTTCTGGCTGGATGCCGGGATCATCGCCGGTACCCTGGCGGTGCTGATCGGCCTGAGCCTGAACAGTAGCCTGCGTGACCAGCGCCACGGTACTCGGCTGGTGGCCGCCCTCAGTTTCATCGCCCTGGCCGGCGTGTTCCTCGGCTGGCCCTACCTGCATGAGTTCGACCAAGGGGTGATGACACTGGTGCAGGAACATCGCAGCCAGGCCATCGATGGCATTGTGGTCCTGGTGACGCGGCTGGGCGACTTCCGCACCCAACTGTTCCTCGGCGGCCTGCTGACCGGCCTGCTGCTGCTTGCCCGTCAGTGGCGGCATGCGTTTTTCGCCGCCGGCGCACTGATGGGCACGGCGATCGCCAACGGCACCCTGAAATGGCTGTTTGCCCGGGCCCGGCCGGAAGTGTTGACCGACCCGCTGACCAGCTACAGCATGCCCAGCGGGCACAGTTCGGCGTCGTTCGCGTTCTTTCTGGTGATGGCAGTGCTGGCCGGGCGCGGACAGCCGCCACGGATGCGCCTGACCTGGGTGATGCTGGGTTGTATTCCGGCGCTGGCGATTGCCCTGTCACGGGTTTACCTGGGGGCGCACTGGCCGACCGACATCCTGGCTGGGGCCTTGCTGGCATGTTGCGTGTGCGCGCTTAGCCTGACCCTGGTACAGCGCCAGCAGACGCTACCGGCCCTGCCGCTGCGGGTGTGGTGGCTGGTGTTGCCGGCGTGCCTGGCCTTGCTGGCGTTCTTTGCCATGCATGCACTGCCACAGGCTTTGCTCAGGTACCAATATTGAGGTCGCCAGTGCCTGCCCCTTCGGGGAGTACCCGCGAAGGGGCAGGCACAAGCAAAACAGAACCATCAGGCGAATAGCTCACCCTGAATCCGCTCCAGCAGCTTTTGGATCTCCCCCAACCGTAGCTGCGGCGAATCGATTGCCAGCAGATCCAGCTTGTCCTCTTCCATGAACGGCAGCAGGTACGCCAGCTGATTGGCCAACGCCTGGCGCCCATCCACCGGGCGCGGCATGTCCAGCGCCTCGACCATGGGGTGCTCGCCCAACGCCACCAACAGCGCCATCAGGTCGTCATCGGCCTCGAGCAACGGGCTGTCCACTTGCTCCGGCAGCCATTGCACCTGCCCCACCAGCAACTGGTCCTTCTGCACTTCGGTGCTTCCCAGATTGAAGCGTCGCACGCCCTCGACACGGATACCCAGCAAGCCGTTGTCCTGCTGCACGAAGTCGCGAATGACGGCCTCGCAGCCGATCGAGGCCACCACTGGCGGAGCCTTGCCGACCTGCTCCCCTTCAAGGATGCACACCACACCAAAACCTTCGCCCTGCTTCATGCAGCGCCCGATCATGTCCAGGTAGCGCGCCTCGAAAATCTGCAAATCGAGAAAGCAGCCGGGAAACAACACGGTATTGAGCGGAAACAGCGGTAGCGTCATCACAACTCCTCAAGCCACCAGGCTGACTGCCAGCGGCAGGAACACCGCCGTGGCCACGCCCATCAGGCTCATCGCCAGCGCGGCAAAGGCGCCGCATTCGTCACTTTCCTGCAGGGCCACCGAAGTGCCCACCGCGTGTGCAGTCACCCCCAGCGACATGCCGCGCGCCTCGGGGCTGTGCACGCCAAAGCGGCTTAGCAGGGCCGGGCCGAAGATGGCCCCGATTACCCCGGTAATCAGCACGAACACCGCTGCCAGGGCCGCCACACCGCCAATTTGCTCGGCGACCAGCATGGCGATCGGCGAGGTGACCGACTTTGGCGCCATGGTCATCAGGATCATGTGCTCGGCACCGAACCACCAGCCCAGCACCAGGCAACAGAGCGTGGCGAACAGGCCTCCGACTACCAGCGTAGTAAATGTCGGCCAGAACAGCTGGCGGATACGCCGTAGGTTGAGATAGAGCGGTACAGCCAAGGCCACGGTGGCGGGCCCCAGCAGGATGTTCATGATTTCGGTGCTCTTGCGGTATTCCCTGTAATCGATGCCACACAACAGCAGCACACCGATCACCAGCAACATCGATACCAGTACAGGTTGCAGGAAGATCCAGCGGGTTTTCTCGTAGGCTGCCAGCACCACCTGGTAGGCCCCAAGGGTGATGCCGATGCCGAACAACGGGTGATGCACGACCGCATCGAGTGCACCTTGCCAGTCGAGCATCATGGCTGCTCCTCACGCTTGCCCTGGCGATGGATGAGCTTTTGCATCAGCACACCGACGAACACCAGGGTCATCAGACAAGAAATCAGCAAGGCCCCGGCAATCGCCCAGAAGTCGGCGGCAATGTCCTTGGCATACACCATCACCCCCACTGCCGGCGGCACCAGCAACAGCGGCAAGTAGCGCAACAGGCTACTGGCGGCCTCGTTCAGCGGCTTGCCCACCTCGCCGCGAGCCATGAGGAAGAACAGCAGCAACAAAAGGCCGATGATCGGCCCAGGCAAGAACGGCACAAACAGGTGATTGATCGCCGTCCCCAAAAGCTGGAACAGCACCAGCCAGGTCAAACCACGCAACAGCATAAGCATCTCCCTCGGGCATGGCCGCCATTATAAGCACGCGCGGCTATAGACCGATATTCGCCGAAAAGCAGGCAACTTGACTGAAACGGTTCGCCGTGCTGATCTTGCACTTTCGTACCAACTGACAACCCGGAGAGTCCGCGATGCCCTATGTACCGGTTACAGAGCTTTCGCAGTACGTTGGTAAGGAACTGGGCCGCTCTGCCTGGCTGAAGATCGACCAGCAGCGCATCAACCTGTTCGCCGAGGCGACTGGCGACTTCCAGTTCATCCATGTCGACCCTGAAAAAGCGGCGAAAACCCCGTTTGGCGGCACGATCGCCCACGGGTTCCTGACCTTGTCACTGATTCCCAAACTGATCGAGGACATCCTGGTCCTGCCACAAGGGCTGAAGATGGTGGTGAACTACGGGCTGGACAGCGTGCGCTTCATCCAGCCGGTCAAGGTAGACAGCCAGGTTCGGCTGAAGGTGGACCTGGCCGAGGTGGTGGAGAAGAAGCCGGGGCAGTGGCTGCTCAAGGCGATTGCCACGCTGGAGATCGACGGCGAAGAAAAGCCTGCTTATATAGCGGAGTCGCTCTCGCTCTGCTTCGTCTAGGCCGCACGGTACTTGTGGGGGCGGGCTCACCCGCGAAGCATCCGCTGCGTGGCATGGCACCGGCGTTGCCGGTGTTCGCGGCTAAAGCCGCTCCCACAGGGTGTGCGCCCGGCCTCCTCTACAAACCCTGCGCACTCGCGTAAACTGCCAGCCTTCGCGCAGCCAAGGGCTGCCCCTGTCGATTTACCAAAGGTGCCCGCCATGCCCTGGCTGCAAGTACGCCTGGCCATCAGCCCGGAACAAGCCGAAACCTACGAAGACGCCCTGCTTGAAGTAGGCGCCGTCTCGGTCACGTTCATGGATGCCGAAGATCAACCGATCTTCGAACCCGACCTCAACACCACACCGCTGTGGTCGCACACCCACCTGCTGGCCCTGTTCGAGGCCGATGCCGACCCAGAGCAGGTGTTCGCCCACCTGCGCTTGCTGACTGGCGCCGAGCTGCCCGAACACCAAGCCGAGGTGATCGAGGACCAGGACTGGGAACGCAGCTGGATGGACAACTTCCAGCCGATGCGCTTCGGCCGCCGTCTGTGGATCGTGCCTAGCTGGCACGAAGCCCCGGAAAAAGATGCCGTCAACCTGTTGCTCGACCCAGGCCTGGCCTTCGGTACCGGCACCCACCCCACCACGGCTCTGTGCCTGGAATGGCTCGACGGCCAGCAACTCGACGGCACCCAGGTGCTGGACTTTGGCTGCGGCTCGGGCATCCTCGCCATCGCCGCACTGCTGCTGGGCGCCCGTGAAGCGGTAGGCACCGACATCGACGTGCAGGCCATCGAGGCTTCGCGCGACAATGCCCAGCGCAACGGCGTTGCCGATGAGAAGCTGGCACTGTACCTGCCCGAGCACATGCCAGCGATGCAGGCCGACGTACTGGTCGCCAACATCCTCGCCGGCCCACTGGTGTCGCTGGCACCGCAGTTGTCCGGCCTGG
Source organism: Pseudomonas sp. NY8896 (assembly GCF_039634505.1). Taxonomy (NCBI): domain Bacteria; kingdom Pseudomonadati; phylum Pseudomonadota; class Gammaproteobacteria; order Pseudomonadales; family Pseudomonadaceae; genus Pseudomonas; species Pseudomonas sp. NY8896. The sequence continues at coordinate 565,061 of NZ_CP132350.1, read as the reverse complement.
TTCGCCCAGGTGGCCTGCTGGCGCTGTCGGGTATCCTTGCCGAGCAGGGCGAGGAAGTAGCCGCCGCCTACGCCGCCGACTTTGATCTGGACCCTATCGTCGTGCGCGACGGCTGGGTGCGCATCAGTGGTCGGCGCCGCTAAGCGGGCCTAGAATACTTTTCTGCACAGCTCCCGGATTGCCGCATGACCGACAGTTTCGTCACCCAGTGCCCGCATTGCCAGACCAGCTTTCGCGTCACCCACCACCAGCTGAGCGTGGCCCGTGGCGTGGTGCGCTGCGGTCACTGCCTGCAGGTGTTCAACGCCGCCAAGCAGTTGCTGGAGCAGAACCGTGCCGGTACCGCCAGCGCGGCCGCGGCTGCGGCACCTGCGCCGGCACCTGCCGCGCCTGCCGAGCCGCTGATCGAGCCTGCCAGTACCCCTGAGCCTGCCGTCGAAGTACGCAGCAGTACCCTTGACCAGGACTGGGCGCTTACCGCCCAGGCGCTGGACGAGCTTGACCTCGACAAGGAACTGGAACGCCTGGAGCGTCGCGGCCAAACCGCCCCGACACGCCCGGCCAGCCAGGATGACGGGCTGCAGGCACGGCGCGACGAACTGCACCTGGACGAGCACGCAGACGACCTGTTCGGCACGGCCACCGATGAGCCCTTCGAGCAGCAGCACCCGGCAGAGCCCGCCCCAGTATTGCTGCAGCCGGAACCCCTTGAGCTGGACCTGGGCCCTGCACCCGGCGAGCGCACCGAGCCGACCCTGGGCAGCAACCTTGACCTGGACATCGAAGACGAGCCGCCCGCGCACCGCGCGGCCGAAACCGATGAACAGCCCGCATTCGGCGAACCGCTGCGCGCCAGCGATGACGAAACCCCGGAAAGAGGCCTGAGTGCCCGTGACGATGAGCCGCTGGCGCTGCACCTGTCGGCGCGCGACGACGAACCCGTCGAGGTACTGCCCGGGGAGCGCCTGGAACCGGGCCTTACCGGCAAAGCCGAACGCCCCTCGCGCAAGGAGCCACTGGTCGACGTGGTCGACGATCCGCTGCAATTGGGCTGGGAAAAGCCCGCGCCTAACTGGGGCAAGCGCCTGCTGTGGGGTTTTCTGACCCTGCTGGCCGCCGGCCTGCTGGCGTTTCAGTACGTGTGGTTCCACTTCGACGAAATGGCCCGCCAGGACCAGTATCGGCCGATCTTCCAGCAAATCTGCCCGATGGTCGGCTGCCAGGTACCCACCCGCGTCGACATTGCCCGTATCAAGAGCAGCAACCTGGTGGTGCGTAGCCACCCGGACTTCAAGGGCGCATTGATCGTCGACGCGATCATCTACAACCGCGCACCCTTCGCCCAGCCGTTCCCGCTGCTGGAGCTGCGCTTCGCCGACCTCAATGGCCAGCTGATCGCCAGCCGTCGCTTCAAGCCCAGCGAGTACCTGTCCGGCGAACTGGCAGGGCGTGGCGAAATGCCCAGCCAGACGCCAATCCACATCGCCCTGGACATCCTCGACCCGGGGCCGAAGGCCGTGAATTACAGCCTGAGCTTCCGTTCGCCGGAATGAAGGGCCGGCTTGCCGGGGGCTGCAACGCAGTAACAAGCCCCCGCGCTTACCAAATGTCATAAGCCGACAACTGTTCAGATTTTATCCAAATCCATCTTTATCCGGTCACCGAGAGCGGGTATCATGCCAACCCTTTTTCGAACTCCAAGATTCGGCCCCACAACAGGGATCACCTATGTCGGCGGTACGCATCGGCCAATACACACTACGTAACAACCTGATCCTCGCGCCCATGGCCGGGGTCACGGACCAGCCTTTCCGTACACTTTGCCAGCGCCTGGGCGCCGGCATGGTGGTGTCGGAAATGGTCAGCAGCGACATGAGCCTGTGGAACAGCCGCAAGTCGAGCCTGCGCCGCATCCATGAAGGCGATCCCGAGCCACGCTCGGTGCAGATCGCCGGCGGTGATGCGCAGATGATGGCGGCGGCGGCGAAGGCCAACGTCGAAGCGGGTGCCCAGATCATCGATATCAACATGGGCTGCCCGGCAAAAAAAGTCTGCAACAAAGCTGCAGGCTCTGCTTTATTGAGAGATGAAGCCTTGGTCAGTGAGATCCTCCATGCCGTGGTCGGCGCTGTGGACGTTCCGGTGACCCTGAAGATCCGCACCGGCTGGGACCGGGCGAACAAGAACGGCCTGAACGTGGCGAAGATCGCTGAACAGGCCGGCATCCAGGCGCTGGCGGTGCATGGCCGCACACGCGCCGACCTGTACACCGGCGATGCCGAATACGACACCATCGCTGCCATCAAGCAGGCGGTGTCAATCCCGGTTTTTGCCAACGGCGATATCACTTCGCCAGAAAAGGCCCGAGCGGTGCTGGACGCCACCGGGGTCGATGGCCTGCTGATTGGCCGGGCTGCCCAGGGGCGGCCATGGATCTTTCGCGAGATCGAGCATTACCTGCGCACTGGCGAACATTTGCCAGCGCCGCAGCTGGACGAAGTGGAACGCATCCTGCTGGAGCACCTGGCCGCGCTGCATGCCTTCTATGGCGATGTGATGGGCGTTCGTATCGCCCGCAAGCACGTTGGCTGGTACCTGGCAACACGACCCGGCGGCAAGGAGTTTCGCTCCCGGTTCAACGCTTTGGAAGACACACAAGCGCAGTGCGCCAACGTTCGCGCGTTTTTCAGCGAACGTCGACAGAGCCTTGAGACAGAGGACGGACAAGGGGTGGCCGCATGACGATGATGACCGAGACATTTGTGAGTGGAACAACGCCCGTGAGCGACAACGCCAACCTGAAACAGCACCTCAACACGCCGAGCGAAGAGGGCCAGACCCTTCGCGACAGCGTCGAGAAGGCGCTGCACAACTACTTCGCCCACCTGGAAGGCGCGACCGTGACGGACGTGTACAACCTGGTGCTCTCCGAAGTCGAGGCGCCCCTGCTCGAAAGCGTGATGAACTACGTGAAGGGCAACCAGACCAAGGCCAGCGAGATGCTCGGGCTGAACCGAGGCACCCTGCGCAAGAAGCTCAAGCAGTACGACTTGTTGTAAGCCAGAATCCCATCCAGAAAAGGCGGCTCCCTGAACAGAGGCGCCTTTTTTGCTGACTCCACCGCGTTATTGGAACCCGAAATGACCGACCAGACTACCCGCCTGCCAGTCCGCCGCGCCCTGATCAGCGTCTCCGACAAGACCGGTATCCTCGAATTCGCCCGTGAGCTGCAGCAGCTCGGTGTCGAGATCCTGTCCACCGGCGGCACCTACAAGCTGCTCAAGGACAACGGCGTGAACGCGGTGGAAGTGGCCGACTACACCGGCTTCGCCGAAATGATGGATGGCCGGGTCAAGACCCTGCACCCGAAAATCCACGGCGGCATCCTCGGCCGTCGCGGTACCGACGACGCCATCATGAACGAGCACGGCATCAAGCCGATCGACCTGGTTGCGGTCAACCTGTACCCGTTCGAAGCCACCATTTCCAAGCCTGGCTGTGACCTGCCGACCGCCATCGAGAACATCGACATCGGCGGCCCGACCATGGTCCGCTCGGCAGCCAAGAACCACAAAGACGTCGCCATCGTGGTCAACGCCAGCGACTACGCCGGCATCGTCGAAGGCCTCAAGGTCGGCGGCCTGACCTACGCCCAGCGCTTCGACCTGATGCTCAAGGCGTTCGAACACACCGCCGCCTACGACGGCATGATCGCCAACTACATGGGCACCATCGACCAGGCCAAGGACACCCTCTCGACTGCCGATCGCAGCGAATTCCCGCGCACCTTCAACAGCCAGTTCGTCAAAGCCCAGGAAATGCGCTACGGCGAAAACCCGCACCAGAGCGCGGCGTTCTACGTCGAAGCCAAAAAAGGCGAAGCCAGCATTTCCACCGCCATCCAGCTGCAAGGCAAGGAACTGTCGTTCAACAACGTGGCCGACACCGACGCCGCGCTGGAGTGCGTGAAGAGCTTCGTCAAGCCAGCCTGTGTCATCGTCAAGCACGCCAACCCATGCGGCGTGGCCGTTGTGCCTGAAGAGGAAGGCGGCATCCGTAAGGCCTACGACCTGGCCTACGCCACCGACACCGAGTCGGCATTCGGCGGCATCATTGCCTTCAACCGCGAACTGGACGGCGAAACCGCCAAGGCCATCGTCGACCGTCAGTTCGTCGAAGTGATCATCGCCCCGAAAATTTCTCAGGCTGCCCGCGACGTGGTAGCGGCCAAGCAGAACGTACGCCTGCTGGAGTGCGGCGAGTGGCCAGCCGAGCGCGCTGCCGGCTGGGACTTCAAGCGCGTCAACGGTGGCCTGCTGGTGCAAAGCCGCGATATCGGCATGATCACTGCCGATGACCTGAAGATCGTCACCAAGCGTGCCCCGACCGAGCAAGAAATCCACGACCTGGTATTCGCCTGGAAAGTGGCCAAGTTCGTCAAGTCCAACGCCATCGTCTACGCCAAGCAGCGCCAGACCATCGGCGTCGGCGCTGGCCAGATGAGCCGCGTCAACTCCGCTCGCATCGCTGCAATCAAGGCCGAGCATGCTGGCCTGCAGGTGCAGGGCGCGGTCATGGCATCGGATGCGTTCTTCCCGTTCCGTGATGGCATCGACAATGCGGCTAAAGTGGGTATCAGCGCCGTGATCCAGCCAGGTGGCTCGATGCGTGATGCTGAAGTCATTGCCGCTGCCGACGAAGCCGGCATCGCCATGGTGTTCACCGGTATGCGCCACTTCCGCCACTAAATAGTTGTCGGGCCAATCCCGACCCTTGTGTCGCGATAGGGCCGCAGAGCGGCCCCAGCAAGTTCTGCTGCGAAGCTGAAACCCAGGGGCCGCTACGCGCCCCTTTCGCGACACAAGGCCGCTCCTACAGAAAGCGGGATCGGCGCCAAACAGAATTCGAGGTTTTGACATGAAAGTTTTGATCATCGGTAGCGGCGGCCGTGAGCACGCCCTGGCCTGGAAAGTCGCCCAGGACCCACGCGTCGAAAAAGTCTTTGTTGCCCCTGGCAACGCCGGCACCGCCATTGAAGCCAAGTGCGAGAACGTCGCCATCGACGTCTGCGCCCTGGAGCAACTGGCCGACTTCGCCGAGAAAAACGTCGACCTGACCATCGTCGGCCCGGAAGCGCCACTGGTCATCGGTGTGGTCGACCTGTTCCGCAGCCGTGGCCTGGACTGCTTCGGCCCAACCAAGGGCGCGGCCCAGCTGGAAGGTTCCAAGGCCTTTACCAAGGACTTCCTGGCGCGTCACAAGATCCCGACCGCCGACTACCAGAACTTCACCGAAATCGAACCGGCCCTGGCCTACCTGCAGGAAAAAGGCGCGCCGATCGTGATCAAGGCCGACGGCCTGGCCGCGGGCAAGGGCGTGATCGTCGCCATGACCCTGGACGAAGCCGAAGCCGCCGTGCGTGACATGCTGGCTGGCAACGCCTTCGGTGAAGCCGGTTCGCGTGTGGTGATCGAAGAGTTCCTCGACGGCGAGGAAGCCAGCTTCATCGTCATGGTCGACGGCCACAACGTGCTGCCCATGGCCACCAGCCAGGACCACAAGCGCGTCGGCGACCAGGACACCGGCCCGAACACCGGCGGCATGGGTGCCTACTCCCCTGCCCCGGTGGTTACTGCCGACGTGCACCAGCGCGTGATGGACCAGGTGATCTGGCCAACCGTGCGCGGCATGGCCGAGGAAGGCAACGTCTACACTGGCTTCCTCTATGCCGGCCTGATGATCGACAAAGCGGGCAACCCCAAGGTCATCGAGTTCAACTGCCGCTTCGGCGACCCAGAGACCCAGCCAGTCATGCTGCGCCTGGAGTCGAGTCTGGTGTTGTTGATCGAAGCTGCCTTCGCCAAAGCGCTGGACAAGGTCGAAGCACAGTGGGACCCGCGCCCGAGCCTGGGCGTGGTCCTGGCCGCTGGCGGTTACCCAGGTGACTATGCCAAGGGCGACGTGATCAACGGTCTGGACGCTGCCGCAAAGATCGAAGGCAAGGTGTTCCATGCTGGTACCGCGCTCAAGGATGGCCAGGTGACCACCAACGGTGGGCGCGTGCTGTGTGCCACCGCCATGGGCAGTACTGTCGCCGACGCGCAGCAGCAGGCTTATCGCCTGGCCAAGGAAGTCAGCTGGAACGGCAGTTTCTACCGTACCGACATCGGCTATCGGGCCATCGCCCGCGAGCGCGGTGAGCACCAGCAGTAAGAAACACCGGAATGCCGCAGCACTTTCAGGCTGTGGCATCCGGCTCGTCGACAGGGCCCGGCATGGGCCTTGCCTTCGACTTGGCGCGCCGCGCATAGTTAGTACCCGGCACATCGGCTAAGAAGGGATTTCGTAGTGCGTCGGCTTCGGATTGCCTCAGCTCTGATCGTCAGCTTGCTGACCCTGCTCTTCATGTTTCCGGCTGCGGCCGAACATGACGGAGGCTGGACCGTACTGCTTGACGAACAGGCCAACCTGCAACTGAGCGATGTGCGCTCCGAGCGCTACCGCAACCAGTTCAGCCCCCTGGTCCTCGCCGAGCTGGATGCTGCCCCAGCAGAACAGGCCCTGTGGCTGCACTATCGCCTGCAACCAGGCGACCAGGAACAACTGCTGCGGGTATTCGCCCCAGACCTGTCTGGCCTGGACCTCTACGCCCTGGAAGGCGACCAACTTCTGCGTCAGCTGCACCACGGGCGGCAGGCAGGCAATGCCAGCCCTACCCTGCGCGGCAGCGACCATGTACTGCCCCTGCCCAACAGCAAGCAGCCGCTGGACATCTACCTGCGCCTGGTTTCCGAGCACCAGCTGCGCCCGGCCATCAGCCTGGAGCCGGCGGCCGAGGCCGCGTCGGACCAACGCCAGCCGCTGCTGTTCGGCATGCTGTTCGGCGGCCTGGTGATGCTGATCATGCACAACCTGATCCGCTTCCTTTACAGCCGCTCCAGCACCACCCTGATCCTGGCGCTGTACCACGGCCTTATGCTGCTCAGCGGCCTGATCCTGCTGAACCTCAGCGGCCCCTGGTGGCATGTGTGGCACAGTGCACAAACGCCTGCTGCCTACCTGACGCTGGTCCTGGCTGGCCTGTCCGGGCTGTATTTCACCCAGCATTTCTTCTCGCCATGCAACTCGCCACGGCTTAACCGCTTGCTGCAGGGTGAAATGTTGATTGTCGGGGTCAGCGGCCTGGTGTTGCTGTTCGTCGATACGCTGCCCCTCAACCTGATGACCTACGCCCTGATGGCGCTGGGCAGTGTAAGCATGCTGCTGGTCAGCAGCTATCACTGGTACAAAGGCTATGCACCCGGTCGCCTGTTCAGCCTGGCCATGGTGGTGTTCAACCTCGGTGGCCTGGTGCTGCTGCCAGCCCTGCTGGGCCTGACCCGCACCTCGACGCCCTGGCTGTTGTGTATCCTGCTGGGCCTGACCGTGGTCAGCGGCCTGCTGCTCAACCTGGCCGTCAGTGAACGCCTGCGGCGCATGAGCGAGGAGCGTTTCAGCGCCAGCCGCGCGCTGGCCGCCAGCGACGCCGAAATCAATGCCAAGGCCGAGTTCCTGGCTAAGATCAGCCACGAAATCCGCACCCCCATGAACGGTGTGCTGGGCATGACCGAGCTGTTGCTGGGCACACCGCTGTCGGTCAAGCAGCGCGACTACGTGCAGACCATCCACAGCGCCGGCAACGAGTTGCTCACGCTGATCAACGAAATTCTCGATATTTCCAAACTGGAATCCCGGCAGATCGAGCTGGATGACGTGCAGTTCGATCTCAACGCGCTGATCGAGGATTGCCTGAACATCTTCCGCGCCAAGGCCGAGCAACAAAACATCGAACTGATCAGCTTCACCCAGCCGCAAGTACCACGGGTCATCAGCGGTGACCCGACGCGGCTGCGCCAGGCCTTGTCGAGCCTGCTGGAAAACGCCCTGAAAAACACCGACCAGGGTGAAATTCTGCTGGTGGTGGCACTGGATCAACGCGGCGAGCTGCCACGCCTGCGCATTGCCGTGCAGGACAGCGGCGAGCCGCTGCCCGCCGCCGACCGCGACGCTTTGCTGCAAGCCGAACTGCACAGCCACCACTTCCTGTCCAGCAACAAGCTGGGCGGGCATCTGGGCCTGGTCATCGCCAAGCAACTGATCGGCCTGATGCAGGGCGAGTTCGGCATCAAGAGCAGCACTGGCATGGGCAACACCCTGTGGCTGACCTTGCCGCTGGACCCTTCGCGCCTGGAACAGCCGCCCGCCGACCTCGACAGCCCGCTGCGCGATGCCCGCGTGCTGGTGGTGGACGACAACGACACCTGCCGCAAGGTACTGGTCCAGCAGTGCAGCGCCTGGGGCATGAACGTCAGCGCGGTGCCGTCTGGCAAGGAAGCCCTGGCCCTGCTGCGCACCAAGGCGCACCTGCGCGACTACTTCGACGCCGTACTGCTGGACCAGAACATGCCCGGCATGACCGGCATGCAACTGGCCGCCAAGATCAAGGAAGACCCAAGCCTGAACCACGACATCCTGGTGGTGATGCTCACCGGCATCAGCAATGCGCCGAGCAAGGTCATCGCGCGCAACGCTGGGGTCAAGCGGATCCTTGCCAAACCAGTGGCCGGCTACACGCTGAAGACCACCCTGGCCGAAGAACTGGCCCAGCGCGGCCGCGAGCAGGCAGTGCCTGCCAGCCTGCCTGGCATCCCGCAGGCGCTGGACCTGCCTGGCGACTTCCGCGTGCTGGTCGCCGAAGACAACAGCATTTCCACCAAGGTTATCCGCGGTATGCTCGGCAAACTCAACCTTGAACCCGACACTGCCTGCAATGGCGAAGAAGCCTTGCAGGCGATGAAAGCGCAGCACTATGACCTGGTGTTGATGGACTGCGAAATGCCGGTGCTGGACGGCTTCTCGGCCACCCAGCAGCTGCGGGCCTGGGAAACGGCCAACCAGCGCCAACGCACACCGGTGGTGGCGCTGACCGCGCACATTCTTGCCGAGCACAAGGAACGCGCGCGGCTGGCGGGCATGGACGGCCACATGGCCAAACCGGTGGAATTGTCGCAGTTACGCGAGCTGATCCAGTACTGGGCCAACCAGCGCGAAGCCAAGGCAGACCCGGCGCATACTTCCTAGGCTACGCTGTCGCACAGAGAACAGTATTCGAAAGCCCGATACGGCCCCTGCGGGAGCGCAAGCTTCAGATTGCCCAAGGAATAGTGCTCATGCTCCATGAGTTGTTCAGCGTCTACCTGAAAATGCTCGTGCTCTACAGCCCGTTCTTCGTGCTGTCGTGCTTCATCAGCCTGACCCGCGGCCACTCCAGCAAGGAGCGCAAGCAACTGGCCTGGAAGGTCGCCTTCGCAGCCTTGGTCGCCAGCGTGCTGCTGTACCTGTTCGGGCGGGTGATCTTCGGCATTTTCGGCATCACCGCCGACGCCTTCCGCATCGGGGCCGGTAGCGTGCTGTTCATTTCTGCCTTGGGTATGGCCCAGGGCAAGCCGGCGGTGCAGGCCGACAACGTGCAGCAGGATGTGACCATCGTGCCGCTGACCATTCCACTGACCGTCGGCCCTGGCACCATCGGCGCCTTGCTGGTCATGGGCGTGGGCCAGCCGCATTGGGATGACAAATTGCTGGCCATCGTCAGCATCGCGCTGGCCAGCTTTACCGTCGGCCTGGTGCTGTACTTGTCACACGGCATCGAACGCATCCTTGGCGACCAAGGGCTGCAGATCGTCAGCCGGCTGATGGGGTTGTTCGTCTGCGCCTTGGCTGCGCAAATCATCTTTACCGGCATCAAGGGCTACCTGGTGCCCTAAAGGGCGTAATCCAGAATGCGTTGCAAAGAGACCTGAACGACACGTTCCTGCACTTTTGGCAAAAAGCTGTGCTCGAACGCCAGCATGTTGAAACGTATCAACTCCGCACGCACATTCCGATGGCTGCGCCTATGGCTGATGAAGCCTGCACGGAAGGCCGAACGCACATCCGCTTCATGGTAAAGCACCATGTCCACCCGGTTGGCACCGGCCGGAGCGCAAGGCAGCAGCTGGAAATGCTGGCGTTCGTAGGCGCACCGCTCAAGCGACTGCAGCACCGACGGGTTGGCCAACAGCTTGCGCATGGAAATGCCGATCGCCGAGGCAAAGTGCTCGCCAGCCGTTGCCGCAATGGTTTCCAGCACCTGGTCGGCCTGACGGGCGCGCTGTCCATCCGGCCAATGAACCTGCTCGGCAGACACTGCATCCCAGCCCATATATTTGAGCTGGTTGCGGTAGTAGGCAAACCAGTCCTCGATCAACCCTTCTCGAAACGCCGTCTCGGTAGCACGTTCGGCCATTGCCAGGGCCAGTTTCACCTTGTTTTGCAAAGCGGCCGGAATACCTGGCAAGAACGAAACGATGCCTGCGCCGATCACGGCAGACGTGGCGTCACTCATGATGTGCTCCCGTTATCGGCGCATAAGGGTCAAACCGGTAAGCGCCTTGTGCATCCTTGGTTTTCATCAACGCCTGCAGTTCCTCGCGCTGGCGTTGAAACCGACTGTTATCCAATGCCAGGGAAACGCCGTTGAACTCTGCCTCTCCTTGAAGCACCTGTTCACTCAGCCAAGTGCCCAGCGGGATATTCGAAATCGACTTGCCGACCTGCATCGAGATGCTGCACAGATCCAGCACCGGCCCTGCCTTGAGCACGCCCAGCTCGATCACAAGCTTCGCCCCCTGCGTCTGCTCCTGCGTGCTGTACTTCAGCAAGTGGCCAAAACCTTCCAGTGATCGGCTCAAACCCGTTTTCACCGCTGCCAGCACGGCCTCGTGACGGATAGAGCGCATTCTCAGCCATGCCTCAAGTGGCTGCACCGGCGCGGTGCGCAAGGGTTGCCCCAAGTGCTTGAGGTCGTGGGTACTGGCCAGTTTGATCCAGCCAAGTTGGCGGTACGCATCCCTGTAGGCGGCGTACCAGCGCTCGTAGTCATCAAAGCGTGGTCCGGCACTCTTGTTGGCCAGCAACTGTGCGTAAAGAATCGAGTCGAACGCGGCCTGGCGTTGCTCCTCGGTAGCGCCTGTGGAATACAGCAATGCCGTTCCACCAATCAACATCAGCTGCTCAACTGAACTATTCATGGTCTTGTCTCATTGCAAACAAGCGAACAAGGCGGCGTTGGTGCAACGCCGCCGCGCTATCAGATGTCGTATTGGAGTACGTTCTCGACGCTGCGCACGCCGAGTTTGTTTTCCACGGTTTCGCGCACTTTGTCGTACACGAAGTTGTTGAGCGTGAGCACCGCGGTGCCGGCGTAGTAGTGGGTCTTGTCCAGCTTCCACTGGATGCCCAGCACGTCATCGTCCAGTGTCGGGGCAGATGCCTGGATGCAGCTCACGACCATGACCACATCGTTGTTCTCTGTTTCGATGCAGGCAGCCAGGCCAACCATGCCCCTGGATTTGTTCTTGCGTTTGTGGTCGAGCACCTTGGCGTCGTTTTCGACGGTGGTCATTTTATCGAAGGCCATCTTGGCCAGAGCACCTAGCTTGGTGCCCCCCAGCAGTGCGTTGCCAGCAACACCGATCGCCCGGACGGCAACGGCGCCTACGGTGACAGACAGCTCCGCCGACGTTTCCAGCTCGAAGGTGCGTCGAGGGATGGTAAAGCCAAGATCACGCATCACATCGATGAATTTGTCGTACCACTCCCGACTCTGCTTTTCGGCATCGAACGCTTTGTCGGCCACTAATGTGGCGAAGTGGAAGGCGTTCTTGACGTCGTGACGGCTTTTCGCAGACATACCTGCGCCGCAGGCCAGCAGGTTGCCTTCGACCAGGATGGCGGTGTTGTTGGTGGTGACTTGTGTTTCATCGGACATGTAGAAACTCCTTGATGGTTGCCCCTTGAGTCAGGGGCAATCACCTTATCCAGCCCGCTGGCGATTCAGCGCGCTGAAGAGTTTCCGACGCAACTAGTTGGTGGTGGGGTACCAACGCGGGGTGTAGGCCCATACCCCGCCCGACAGACGAGGGAATACGCAGGTTGTAGAGGAGCCGACCAACACCATGGTGCGCATATCGACCATTTCTGGCTGCAGCTCGGCCAAGGTGACTACCTTCAGCGTCTGCCCCGGCCTACCGATGTCACGACCAAGGACTACAGGCGTGCTCCCGTCGCGGTGCCGACGCACCACCTCCAGCGCCACCCCTAGCTGGTGCGGCCTGGCTTTGGAGATCGGGTTGTAGAACGCCAGCACCAGGTCGGCCTGAGCCGCCAGGTCCAGGCGCTTTTCGATGATCGACCAGGGCTTGAGGTTGTCCGACAGCGACATCACGCAGAAGTCATGCCCCAGCGGTGCTCCCGCCTGGGCGGCGGTTGCCAGCGAGGCCGACACCCCTGGCAGAATCTCAAGGTCCACGCGGTGCCAGGCGGGGTCGCTGGACTCATGCAACGCTTCAAGCACCGCAGCGGCCATGGCGAACACGCCCGGGTCACCCGACGAAACCACCACCACCGAACGGCCCTGGGCCGCCAGCTCGAAGGCATGCCGGGCGCGCTGCATCTCTTCACGGTTGTCGGTGCAGTGCAAGATCTGGTCATCACGGAACGGCCCGGCCATGCGCACGTAGGTTTCGTAGCCGAGCACATCCTCAGCCTGTGCCAGTTCGGCCTTGACCGCCGGCACCATCAATTGCGCCGCACCTGGACCAAGGCCGATAACCGCCAGACGACCGCGACGGCGGCCGATTTGTGCTACATCGACCGGCGCAGGCGCCACCGCGATGACTACATCCCCATGCGTTATCAACTCGGCATTGGGCAATGCCGCAGCAACCATGCTGGCCACGTCGCCTGGGTTGCTGGCAAAGCGCAAGGCGACACCCAAGGTCTGCGCAGCCTCGTGCAAGGCACTGTCGGCCATGGCGCGCTCGTCCGCCAGCACGCAGGCTACCGATGGCTCGGCGATGCCGGCCTGCTGCAATGCCGCACGCATGCTGTGCAGGTTGCCACCGGCAACACCCACGACCACCGAGCGCGGGTGGATCAGCAGTTCGTCGCGGTTGGCCGGGCGCACCTGATGCCCCACATGGATGGTGCGCTGCGCCGCTTCGCTGGCGGGCAACTGCACCTGCTGCAACCACGGGGCGTCACCCTCGATGCGCACCGACTCACCTGCCAGCAAATCGGAAACGAAACGCTTGCCTTGCTCGATGTCCGCCAGTGCGTAACCTTGCGGCGGGTTCAACAGGCAAGTGCCGAAGCGCAGCTCACCACTGGTGGTAATGGCGGCGGCAACGCCCAGCGCTTCTGCGATTTCGCGCGCCATCAGGTTGACCCCACCGAGGCCACCGAGCAACGGCACTACCGCGCTGCCATCCTCGGCCACGGCCAGTACCGGCGGCTCGCTGCCCTTCTCGCTAAGCACGCTGGCCAGGCTGCGAATGACGATACCGGCAGCACACAGGGCAATGATCGGCATGTCCTGCTGGTACAGCCCGCGCAGGGTATCGCCGAACGCGGTGTACGACTGGTCTGCCCCCTCGACACGCCCCTGCAGGCCATGGATTGTGGCCTGTGGGTAGCACTGCTGGATTCGCTGCGCGGTGGCCAGGCTACCCGGGCCAAGGATGACGATTGCCGGTGCCTTGTGCATGTTCAACCCTGCCATTTTTCCCCCGGCACGATGATCAGCGAGAAGTACGGCGACGACTGCGGGTCGACCTGGTCCAGCGGCACGATCTTCTGGTTGGCCATGGTCGCCCGCTCCACATACAGCGCACGCCCGTCCAGGCCCAGTTCGGCCAGCACTTCGCGCACCTTGGGGAAATTGCGCCCAAGCTTCATGATCACCGCTGCATCGGCATCGGCCAGGCGGCGCTTGAGCTCTTCGGCGGGCAACACACCAGACAATACCGACAGGCTCTGGTTGCGGTACACCAGCGGCGCGCCCAGTACCGAAGCACCACCAAGCATCGAGCAGACACCGGGGATCACTTCGGCCTCATAGCGCTGCGCCAGGCGGTCATGCAGGTACATGTAGGAGCCGTAGAAGAACGGGTCACCTTCGCAGATCACCGCCACGTCGCGGCCAGCATCCAGGTGCTCGGCCACTTGCACGCTGGCTTCGTCGTAGAAGTCGCTGATCACCTGCTCATAGGACAGCGGCGCCGGCAGGGCTTCGGTGGTTACCGGGTAGACCAGCGGCAGCAGGGTCTGCTCGGGCTGCAGGTGTGCTTCGATGATCCCAAAAGCGTTACCACGCTTGCCCTTGGCCACGAAGTAACCGACCACCGGCGCCTCGCGCAGCAGGCGCAAGGCCTTGAGGGTAATCAGTTCCGGGTCGCCAGGGCCCACGCCCAGGCCCAGCAGTCGTCCACGCGGCAGCATCATTCCACCTCCGTGGCCAGGGCGTTGACCGCGGCGGCAGCCATCGCGCTACCGCCCAGGCGGCCTTGCATGATCACGAACGGCACGCCGCGGCTGTCGGCGGCGAGCATGGCCTTGGACTCGGCAGCGCCGACGAAACCGACCGGAAAGCCGAGGATCAGCGCAGGCTTGGGTGCGCCAGCATCGAGCATTTCCAATAGGTAGAACAGGGCGGTGGGGGCGTTGCCGATCACCACCACGCTGCCTTCCAGGTACGGCCGCCACAGCTCCAGGGCCACGGCGGAACGGGTGTTGCCGGCGTCTTTGGCCAAGCCCGGCACGCTGGGGTCGCGCAGGGTGCAAATGACTTTGTTGTCTGCTGGCAGCCGGGCCCGGGTAATGCCTTCGGCCACCATGTGCGCATCGCACAGGATCGGCGCGCCGTTGAGCAGCGCCTCTCGCCCGGCCCGTCCGGCACCTTCGGAAAACTGCAGGCCATCGATGGCGTCGACCATGCCGCAGGCGTGGATCACGCGCACGGCGAGCTTTTCCAGGTCGGCGGGGATCCGCTCGAGCTTGGCTTCCTCTCGGATGATCCGAAAGGAATTGCGATAGATCTCCTGACCATCGCGGATGTAGTCAATCATCAAGGTGCTCCGTCGGCAGGTCGAGCATGGCGCCTGCTTCATTCAAGGTAAGGTCGGTGGCGCGCAGGGCACCGAAGCCCGGCTGGCGCGCATCACGCAGGTACAGGTCGTAACGGCCCGGCGAACGGGCCAGCAGCGTGGCCGGGGCAACATGGGCCACGGCGCAGGAACGAGGGCAACCGGACAGGTGCACGCTGGCGGGCACGCCAGGGCCCAGCAGCGCGGCCAAGGCAACGGCGTCGGCCTTGGTCTCGCCAAGGGCCTTGGCGCAGCCGCTGGCACCGGTGCAGGCGCTGATGCGCGCCAGGGGTTCGTGGTCATGGCACAGCAAACCCAGCGCAGACAGTTCGGCTTGGGCTTGGTCGATGTGTTGTGCTTGCAGGTTGGTCAGCACCAGGCTTTGCCAGGGGCTCAGACGCAGGCTGCCATCGCCCAGTTCGCGGGCAATGCGCGCGGCACCACGCAGCATGGCGGGGGTCAGGCGGCCTTGCGGCGGGGCCACGCCAAGGGCAACACCGTGCGTCTGGGGCAGCGTGCCCAACCACGAGGCGCGGTGCTCTTCACGGCGCCATCCGAGCACGGCGGCATCACGGCGGATATCCAGGCCCAGCCCGTCGACGAAATCAGTTGCCGAGTGCACTTCAAGCAACTGGCGCATGCGCGACTGCGTCGGGGTTGCCAGGTCGAGGAAGCGTTCCAGCACTGCGCGCACCAGCGCCAGGCCCTGCGCCAGCGGCACCGCGCCGAGCACTTTGCCGTCCGCCGGGCAGCCCGCCAAACCAAACGCCAGCCAGGTCTGCTGCAGCAGGCGTAGGGGCGATAGCCACAAGTCATGGGGGTGCTCAAGCATGGCCAGGCGTTCGCCAGCATCCAGTTGCACGGCGAACTTGGCCGACAACTGGTGAAAGCGCGGGGTGCCTTCCAGCAGGTCGAGGATCTGCCCGGCCAGCGGCCGCGCGTCCAGCAGCATGGCCGGGTCATGCCCGGCCAGCGGGCTGAGCATCAGGTTGCGCACATCGTCACCGGCCGCCTCGCGCGGGCCCAGGCCGGCTGCGAGCAGGGTCTCGACCAAAGCACGATGCTCGCTGCCAATGCCGCGGATCTGCAGGTTGCCACGGTTGGTGGCCTCGATCACACCACCGGCAAAACGCTCAGCTGCCGCCGCTACCGCTTCGGCCTGCTCGGCCAGCAGCAGGCCGCCAGGCAGCTTGATGCGGCAGATGCCGCCATCACGGGCACTGACGATGCGCCACAACCCCGGGCAGGCCGAGGGGCGAGACGAAACGTTGGGGGCATGGGCCTGCGTCAAAGGGGTATCCGGCAATCTGTGAAAATGCGCTTGAGTGTAGAAGGCGCGGTATTATGCCTGCTTTGTCCGGCGGCATGAAAAGCCGGTGGTCGAGCACCGTTCGAGTTTTAGCTGAAATGTTGGGGCTGCCATGCAGCTCCAACATATTGAAGAGGTACACATGGCACCCTGGCTGACAGTAGTAGGCATCGGCGAAGACGGCTTCAGTGGCCTGGGCAAACAGGCCCGGCGTGCGCTGTTGGGCGCTGCGCGGATCTTCGGCAGCCCACGCCAGCTGGCCCTGCTACCGCGCTGCGTGCCCGGCGAGCGGCTGGGCTGGCCAAGCCCGTTTTCGCTGGCCCCGGTGCTGGCCCTGCGTGGCGAGCCCGTGTGCGTACTGGCCAGCGGCGACCCGATGTTCTACGGCGTCGGTGCCAGCCTTGCACGCCAGGTACCCGCCGATGAAATGCGCGTACTGTCGATGCCCACCTCTTGCGCACTGGCCGCCGCCCGCCTGGGCTGGCCGCTGCAGGATGTGCAGGTGGTGTCTCTGGTAGCCCGCCCCCTGGCGGCGCTCAATGCTCACCTGCACAGCGGCATACGTTTGCTGGTGCTGAGCAACGACGGCGACAGCCCGGCGGCCATTGCCACGCTGCTGCGCGAGCGTGGCTACGGGCCAAGCCGCCTGCGTGTGTTCGAACACCTGGGAGGCCCGCACGAACGTGTGTTGGCCGGCACCGCCCAAGACTGGCCACACGCCGATATCGCAGCGCTCAACCTGGTGGCCATCGAATGCCTGGCCACGCCCGAAGCGCCGCGTCTGCACCGGCTGGCCGGGCTGCCGGACAGCGCCTTCCGGCATGACGGCCAACTGACCAAACGCGATGTTCGCGCCATCACCCTGGCGCGCCTGGCGCCGCAGCCCGGTGAACTGCTGTGGGACGTGGGCGCGGGCTGCGGCTCGATCGGCATCGAATGGATGCGCGCCCACCCGGCCTGCCGCGCGCTGGCCATCGAGGCCGACGAAGGCCGCCAAGGCTTCATCGAACATAACCGCGATGCATTGGGTGTACCCGGCCTGCAGCTGGTGCGCGGCAAGGCCCCAGCGGCACTGCAAGGCCTGGAACGCCCGGATGCGATCTTCATCGGCGGCGGCGTCACCCGCGAGGGTGTGCTCGACCTGTGCTGGGCCAGCCTGCGCCCCGGTGGCCGGCTGGTAGCCAACGCGGTAACCCTGCAAAGCGAACTGGCCCTGGCGTCTTTTCGCGAGCAGCACGGTGGTGAGCTGACCCGCATCCATGTCGCCCACGCCCAGCCCTTGGGTGCGTTCGACACCTGGCGCCAGGCGCTGCCGATCACCCTGCTGGATGTGGTGAAGCCCGCCGATGCGTGAAGAGACCCGCGAACAGCCCGCGCCCCTGCGCAGCGGCCTGACCACCGGCAGCTGCGCCACCGCCACCAGCCTGGCGGCCGCTCGCTTGCTGCTGAGCGGCGAAACCAGCGATGCCGTCAGCATTACCTTGCCCAAGGGCAAGGTGGTGCAGATGCGCCTGGAGTTCTGCCGATTAGCCGGCGAAAGCGCCGAAGCCGGCACACTCAAGGACGCTGGCGACGACCCGGACGTGACCCACGGCGCCCTGCTCTACAGCCAGGTGCGCTTGCTGGACGAGCCAAGCATCCGCTTTGTCGCCGGCAGCGGTGTCGGCACCGTGACCCGGCCGGGGCTGGTGCTTGCGGTGGGTGAGCCGGCCATCAACCCGGTGCCGCGCCGCATGATCAGCGAGCACCTGCAACGCCTGGCCGACGAATGCGGCTACTTCGGCGGCTTCGAGGTCACGGTCAACGTGCAGGGCGGCGAACAGCTGGCACTCAAGACCATGAACCCGCGCCTGGGCATCCTCGGCGGGCTGTCGATCCTCGGCACCAGCGGCATCGTGCGGCCGTTCTCCTGTGCGGCCTATATCGCCTCGATCCACCAAGGTATCGACGTGGCCCACACCAACGGCTACACGCATATCGCCGCCTGCACTGGCAACGCCAGCGAAGACACCATGCGCCGGGTCTACGGCCTGCCGGAAATCGCCCTGATCGAAATGGGCGACTTTGTCGGCGCGGTGCTCAAGCACCTGCGCAAGGTGCCGGTGCCGCGCCTGACCCTGTGTGGTGGTTTTGGCAAGATCAGCAAACTGGCCGCCGGGCACATGGACCTGCACAGCCGCCATTCCAGCATCGATCTGCCGCAACTGGCGGGCTGGGCCGCAGACATTGGTGCTGACGCAGCGCTGCAGGCCGCCATCATCGGCGCCAACACTAGCCAGCAAGCGCTCGCGCTGGCGCATGCGGCCGGCATTGCCCTCGGGGACGCGGTATGCGCCCACGCCCTGGCGTTCGCCCGCAGCGTGGTGCCGGCGCAGGTGCAAGTGGAAGTGTTCGCCATCGACCGCCAAGGCGGTATCGTTGGCCGGGCAGGTGTGCAATGACTGCGCGCATCCTGCTGCTGGGCGGTGTCACTGAAGCCCTGGCCATCGCTCGTCGCCTCGGCCCGCAGCATGTCTACAGCCTGGCCGGTATCGGCCGCGTACCGCAGGACCTGCAATGCCAGGTACGGGTCGGCGGCTTTGGCGGCGCCGAGGGGTTGGCCAACTACCTGCGCGAGGCGTGTATCACCCTACTGGTCGATGCCACCCACCCCTACGCTGCACAGATCAGCCGCAATGCTGCCAGCGCTGCGCGTAGCGCCGGCGTCACGTGCTGGGCCTTGCGCCGCCCGGCCTGGCAAGCGCAAGCGGGGGACGACTGGCGTGAGGTCGAGGACTGGGCGGGGCTGAGAGAGGCACTCAAGCCGTTCCGCAGGCCTCTGTTCACGCTAGGCCGCGAGCCGTTGCAACACCTGGGCGAGATTCCGCCGGAGCAGTTCTGGACTTTGCGGGCGCTGGAAGCCTGCCCAGGCAATGAGCGCTGCGAAGTGATCGGTGCACGCGGGCCGTTCCATATCGAGGATGAACGGGCATTGTTCCTGCGTCGCAGCATCGATGTGCTGATCAGCAAGAACAGCGGCAGCGTGGCGACCGAGCCAAAGCTGGAGGTAGCACGGGAGTTGGGCGTACCGGTGTTGGTACTGAAGCGGCCAGCTTTGCCGGATGTGGACCGAGCATTCGAATCACCCTCAGACCTGGCTGCAGCGCTCGACCTGTAATCTCAAACTACGTACGGCGGCGGTCCTACAACCATTTCGGATCTTTCTGGCAACTTGTCAAATGGCGCTGGATCACTGTCCTCCCTTAAACTCAACACCCCTCCCCCGCAAGGTTTCACCCATATGGAAATGCAATGGTGGATCTGGCTGGTCTTCGGCATCGCGCTGATCCTGCTCGAACTGGTCCTGCCGACGTTCTTCATCCTCTGGTTCGGCATCGGTGCCGTGTTGGTCTCGCTGATCTCGCTCGCTGCTCCCAGCCTGCAACTGGACATGCAGGTGCTGCTGTGGGTACTGCTGTCATCAGTCACCACGGCGCTCTGGTTCAAGCTGTTCCGACGCAAGCAGCCAGATGTGCGCTGGACCGCCGACAGCGTGATCGGCGAAGTGGGCCTGCTGACCGCTGGGGTGTCGGAGTTCCACAAAGGCCGTGTGCGTTTCCAGAAGCCGATTCTCGGCAACGAAGAATGGACCTGCATCGCTGACAGCGAAATCCCGGCCGGCGAACGGGTGCGCCTGACCGCCATCGAGGGGAACACCGCCCGCGTCGTCCGGGCCTGAATCCGCACAAAAAGGAATTAAAGCACCATGACCAGCCTCATCGTCGTCGGCGCCATCGCCCTGTTCGTCCTGATCACCGTGTTCAAAGGGGTGCGCATCGTGCCCCAAGGCGAGGAATGGATCGTCGAGCGCCTGGGCCGCTATCACAGCACGCTCAAACCGGGCCTGAACATTCTCATCCCGTACATGGACGTGGTCGCCTACCGCCTGCCGACCAAGGACATCATCCTCGATGTGCAACAGCAGGAAATCATCACCAGGGACAACGCCGTAATCGTCGCCAACGCCCTGTGCTTCGCCAAGGTGGTCGACCCGCAGAAAGCCTCGTATGGCGTGCAGAATTTCTCGTTCGCCGTCACCAGCCTGACGATGACCTCGCTGCGCGCCATCGTCGGCGCCATGGACCTGGACGAAGCGTTGTCCAGCCGCGAGCAGATCAAGGCCCGCCTGCGCGAGGCAATGTCCGAGCAGACCGAAGACTGGGGCGTTACCGTGCGTTCGGTGGAAATCCAGGACATCAAGCCTTCGGAAAACATGCAACTGGCCATGGAACGCCAGGCCGCCGCCGAGCGTGAGCGCAAGGCCGATGTAACCCGCGCCGAAGGTGCCAAGCAGGCAGCGATCCTTGAAGCCGAAGCACGCCTGCAGGCAGCCAGGCTGGATGCAGAGGCGCAGATCAGCCTGGCCGAGGCCTCGGCGCGGGCGATTTCGCTGGTCAAGGAAGCGGTGGGCAACGAGACCGTGCCGGCCATGTACCTGCTGGGCGAGCGCTATATCGGGGCCATGGAGAACCTGGCGGGCAGCAACAATGCCAAGGTGGTGGTGTTGCCGGCGGACCTGCAAGAGACCGTGCGCGGGTTGATGGGCCGTAACAAGGCTTGAGATTGTCGGGGGCGCTTTGCGCCCCATCGCGACACAAGGCCGCTCCTACAGGGACCGCTGCCCAACGGTACGCGGTCCTTGTGGGAGCGGCCTTGTGTCGCGATGGGCTGCGCAGCAGCCCCGTTACCCGACCACCTGCGTCACTTCACCGCACCCCGTCATTTTTACCTATACTCCGCCTTACAATACCCACCACGATTCCTGACCGGATCTCTCCATGCCCCCACGTCGGCACATTGCCTGGATAGCCTGCCTTGCAGTGCTGTTCAACCTGCTGGCCATGCCGCTGTCCTCTGCTGCGCCCAAGGGCCCGGCCGAGCAGCTGCTGTGGGGGGCTTTCTGTTCCAGCATGGCCAACAAGGCCAACGTCGATGTCCAGGCCCTGGCCAAGATCGACCTCGGCCCGCAAAGCGACGACAGCGCCAGCATGATGAATTGCTGGTGCTGCTCTGGCGCCGCGCCGCTGCTGGCCCTGCCCGGCTACCCGCCACAGTTGCACAACCCGCCGACACTGCTCGCCGGCCTGTTGCCGCCGCCTGCCAAGTACCAACCCACGCCGCGCCAACTCTGGCCTGCGCTAAACCCCCGTGCCTCTCCGCTGGCCTGAGTTCATCACGCTGTCTGCCTGAACCTGAACAGAAACGGAGATTCACCATGCTCAAGCACGCCCTCGTCATGGCCGCCCTGCTGCTGCCTGGCGCCTTTGCCAATGCCCACGAATACAGCGTGGGTGACCTGCACATTGCCCACCCCTGGTCGCTGCAGCTGCCACCCAACGCGCCCAACGTCGCCGCGTATTTCGTGGTGCACAACAATGGCCAGGCCGACGACCGCCTGCTCAGTGTCGACAGCCCCATCAGCGATGACGCGCAACTGCACGAACATGCCATGAGCGCCAGCGGCGCCATGAAGATGCAACAGGTGCCCAGCGTGGTGGTGCCTGCCGGCAAGGACCTGACCTTCGCCCCCAGCGCCTACCATGTGATGCTGATGCAGCCCAAGGACCGCAGCCTGCTCACGGATGGCAAACGCTTCCCGTTGACCCTGCATTTCGAAAAGGCCGGCGACATCACCGTCGAAGTGGCTGTGCAGAAGCAGGCGCCAGCGGACCAGCCGCAAGCCCACGAACACGCGCACTGACACCTGCTGACAGGCACTCGCCATGAGCCTGCCGCGCAACAGCATCAGCCGTACCACCCGCCCTGACCGCAGGCGCGCCGGTGGCGGATGGCTGAGCCTGTTCGCCATGTGGATGATCTTCATCGGCCCGCTGATTTCCCAGTCGATGCCGATGGACCACCACGCCGGCATGAGCATGCCAATGGACATGCCGATGGCGGCTGCCCATCAGCATGGCGGCGACAGCCATCACGGCCATGGCGGCGATGGCCAACTGCACGTGATGTGGGAAAAGTGCGGTTACTGCAGCCTGTTGTTCAATTGCCCGGCCCTGCCCCAGGCCCTCAGCCCGCTCAGTGCCGGCAGCGTAATCCCCACCAGCCATCTGCTTGCGCCAACGCACCAGGGCCATGCCCGGCAGGCTGTATTCCCCGGTGCGCGCAGCCGCGCCCCGCCTTCCTCGATCAGCGTCTGAACCCACATTTTGCGCACGGAGCCAGGAGGCTTCGCGCTAACTCATGACTGATCGACTGGAATCATTATGTCCGGCTGCACCCCTGTTTTTGCCTTGTCCCTGCGTGGGACTCTCGCCGCCGTGTGCGGCTCGCTGCTCGCGCCCGTGGCCCTGGCCGCCGACCCTGGCCATGAAGGCCATGCGCACGACGCACCCGAGCTGAGCCCGACGGTCATCACTGCCGTGGCGCCCAGTTCGCCACTGACCGTGGTCACCAACCCGAAAGACCCGCGCCAACCGGTGCCGGCCAGCGACGGCGCCGACTACCTGAAGACCATCCCAGGCTTCTCGGCGATCCGTGCCGGCGGCACCAACGGCGACCCGGTGTTGCGGGGCATGTTCGGCTCACGCCTGAACATCCTCACCAACGGCGGCCTGATGCTGGGCGCTTGCCCTAACCGCATGGACGCGCCCACCTCTTACATTTCGCCGGAAACCTACGACCGCCTGACTGTGATCAAAGGCCCGCAAAGCGTGATCTGGGGCCCCGGTGGTTCGGCAGGCACCATCCTCTTCGAGCGCGAGCCCGAGAAGTTCGGCGCCCTCGGCAGCCGCGTGAACGCCAGCCTGCTGGCCGGCTCCAACGGCCGCTTCGACAAAGTGCTGGATGCCGCCGCCGGCAACAGCCAGGCCTACGCCCGCTTCGTCGGCAACCAGTCACGCTCGGATGACTACCACGACGGCAACGACGACACCGTGCCATCGCGCTGGGAAAAGTGGAACGGCGATGTCGCCCTCGGCTGGACGCCAGACCAGGACACCCTGCTGGAGCTGACCGCCGGCAAGGGCGATGGCGAGGCCCGCTACGCCGGGCGCGGCATGGACGGCTCGCAGTTCAAGCGCGAAAGTCTGGGCCTGCGCTTTGAAAAGTCCAACCTCGGCGAGGTGCTCGACAAGGTCGAGGCACAGGTCTACTACAACTACGCCGACCATGTGATGGACAACTACAGCCTGCGCACACCGTCGGGCAGCGGCATGATGGGCATGCCGATGGTCAGCAACGTCGACCGCCGCACCCTGGGCGCACGCATCAAAGCCACCTGGCGATGGGCCGATGTGCAGCTGATCAGCGGCATCGACGCGCAAACCAACGAACATCGCCAGCGTGGCGGCATGGGTGTGGACGCACACAAGGGCCAATCCTGGACCAAGGACGCCGACTTCCACAACTACGGCGCTTTCAGCGAACTGACCTGGTATGTCAGCGGTGAAGACCGGCTGATTACCGGCGCCCGCCTGGACCGCGCCTCAGCCCGTGACTTCCGTAAAGGCAGCGCCACCGAAGGCGATACCCGCGCCGACACCCTGCCCAGCGGTTTTATCCGCTACGAGCACGACCTGGCAGCCCTCCCGGCCACCACTTACATTGGCCTCGGCCATGCCCAGCGCTTCCCTGACTACTGGGAGCTGTTCTCGCCCAAGCTGGCACCGCCTGGGGCGGCCAACGCCTTCGACGGCATCAAGCCAGAGAAGACCACCCAACTCGACTTCGGCATCCAGTACCGCACCGAACGCCTGGAGGCCTGGGCGTCGGGCTATGTCGGGCAGATCCGCGACTACATCCTGTTCGACTACCGCACCGGCATGATGGGCATGAGCACTTCCCGGGCACAGAACATCGACGCCCGCATCATGGGCGGCGAACTGGGCGCGGCCTACCTGCTGACCGAAAACTGGAAGGCCGACGCCACGCTGGCCTACGCTTGGGGCAAGAACAGCAGTGATGGCAAAGCGCTACCCCAAATGCCACCACTGGAAAGCCGTCTGGGCTTGACCTACAGCCGCGATGTGTGGAGCGTCGGCGCACTGTGGCGGCTGGTGGCGGCGCAAAACCGCATTGCCGAGAACCAAGGCAACGTGGTCGGCAAGGACTACGACAAGAGCGCCGGCTTCGGCGTGTTCTCGCTCAACGGCGCCTACAAGGTGAACAACAACCTCAAGCTCAGCGCAGGGGTCGACAACCTGTTCGACAAAACCTACGCCGAGCACTTGAACCTGGCCGGGAACGCCGGGTTCGGCTACCCGGCTACCGATCCTCAGCCGGTCAACGAGCCAGGCAGGACCTTCTGGACCAAGGTCGATTTCAGCTTCTGACAACAACAACGGGCGCAGCTTCGGTTGCGCCCATCAGCTGGTCAAACAGGAGGTTCCCATGAGAGGAACACGCAGCAATTTCTATAACCTGGCCTGGCGTTGGCACTTCTATGCGGGGCTGTTCGTGGCCCCGTTCATGATCCTGTTGGCGATCACCGGGATCATCTACCTGTTCAAGCCGCAGCTCGACCCGCTGCTGTACCGCGACTTGATGGTGGTCGAAGCCGGCCACCACCGGCAGGGCGCGGACATGATGCTGGCCGAAGTACGCCAGGCTTACCCCAAGGGCCATGTCGGCCAGTACCTGCCGCCACTGAGCGCCGAGCGCAGTGCACAGTTCGTGGTGCATGACGGCGGGCGCGAACTGAACGTTTTCGTCGACCCCTACAACGGCAAGGTCCTCGGTGAGCAGGACGGCAAGCAGAACCTGCAGGCCATCGCCCGTGCGCTGCATGGTGAACTGATGGTCGGCACGCTCGGCGACCGCCTGGTGGAACTGGCCGCCGGCTGGGGCATCGTGCTGGTGGTGTCGGGCCTGTACCTGTGGTGGCCACGCGGACGCAATGGCGCTGGCGTGCTGTGGCCCCGGTTCAGTGCGCGCGGCCGCTTGTTCTGGCGCGACCTGCATGCGGTAACTGGCTTCTGGGGTTCGGCCCTGTTGTTGCTGATGCTGGTCAGCGGCATGACCTGGACCGGCCTGTGGGGCAAGCAGTATGCCGATTTGTGGAACCGCTTCCCGGCCGCCATGTGGAACGACGTGCCCAAGTCGGACCAACAGGCGGGTGAGCTGAACAACGCACACCGCCAAACCGTGCCCTGGGCGATGGAAAACACGCCAATGCCGCAGTCTGGCGCACACGCCGAACACGCCGGCCACTCCATGATGTCAGACATGCCCGCAGCGCCTCAGGTGAGCGTGCAGCAGGTCGAGGACATCGCCACTTCGCGCCAGGTCGAGCCGGGCTACAGCATCACCCTGCCCACCACTGCCGACGGGGTGTTCACCATTGCCGTGTTCGCCGACGACCCGCGCAACGATGCTACCTTGCATGTCGATCAATACACCGGCAAGGTTCTGGCCGATGTGCGCTGGCAGGACTACAGCCCGGTCGCCCGCGCCACCGAGATGGGCGTGATGCTGCATGAAGGCAAGATGTTCGGGGCGTTCAACCAGATCGTCATACTGCTGGTGTGCCTGATGATACTGCTGGGCTCGGTGAGCGGCCTGGTGATGTGGTGGAAGCGCCGGCCAGCCGGTGGGCTGGGCGTGCCGCCGCTGCGTCATGACCTGCCGCGCTGGAAGACGGCGGTGGGGGTAATGCTGGTGCTGGGGGTGATGTTCCCGCTGGTGGGGGTATCGATGGTGGTGATGTGGGTTGTCGATAGCCTGGTGGTAAGGCGCCGTCGGATGCTGGTTCAGGCTTGAGATTGCCGGGGGCGCTTTGCGCCCCTTTCGCGACACAAGGCCGCTCCTACAGGAATGCGCGATCATTGTAGGAGCGGCCTTGTGTCGCGAAAGGGCTGCACAGCAGCCCACAGCTGCCACCCAAAAGTAGAGTCGATCTGTCGCGCCCTGAACTGGAACGCGCGTGTTAGCCTAGCCGGCTACCTCAGACAAGAAGACCGACCTTACAAGGGAATGCAGCCTATGACGCAAACCTCACCCTCAACGCCAGATGAACAGCATCTGCAGCGCAACCTGACCAACCGCCACATCCAGCTGATCGCCATCGGCGGCGCGATCGGTACCGGCCTGTTCATGGGCTCGGGCAAAACCATCAGCCTGGCCGGGCCGTCGATCATCTTCGTCTACATGATCATCGGCTTCATGCTGTTCTTCGTCATGCGCGCCATGGGCGAACTGCTGCTGTCGAACCTGAACTACAAG
The DNA here is from genome assembly GCF_039634505.1 of Pseudomonas sp. NY8896. Lineage (NCBI taxonomy): Bacteria > Pseudomonadati > Pseudomonadota > Gammaproteobacteria > Pseudomonadales > Pseudomonadaceae > Pseudomonas > Pseudomonas sp. NY8896. The sequence continues at coordinate 538,532 of NZ_CP132350.1, read as the reverse complement.
TCGTTCATCGACTTCTCCGCCGACCTGCTCGGCCCCTGGGCCGGCTATTTCACCGGCTGGACCTACTGGTTCTGCTGGGTGGTCACCGGCATCGCCGACGTGGTCGCCATCGCCGCCTACACACAGTTCTGGTTTCCCGACTTGCCACAGTGGATACCGGCGCTGACCTGCGTCGGGCTGCTGCTGTCGCTGAACCTGGTGACGGTGAAAATGTTCGGCGAGCTGGAATTCTGGTTCGCCCTGGTCAAGATCGTCGCCATCCTTGGCCTGGTCGCGACTGGCCTGTACATGGTGATCACCGGCTTCACCTCGCCCAGCGGGCGCACCGCACAGCTGGCCAACCTGTGGAATGACAGCGGCATGTTCCCCCATGGCCTGATGGGCTTCTTCGCCGGTTTCCAGATCGCGGTGTTCGCCTTCGTCGGCATCGAGCTGGTGGGTACCACCGCCGCCGAAGCGAAGAACCCGGAGCGCACCCTGCCGCGGGCGATCAACTCGATCCCGATCCGCATCATCGTGTTCTATGTGCTGGCGCTGATCGCGATCATGGCCGTGACCCCATGGCGCGACGTGGTGCCAGGCAAGAGCCCGTTCGTCGAACTGTTCGTGCTGGCGGGCCTGCCGGCAGCGGCGAGCATCATCAACTTCGTGGTACTGACCTCGGCGGCCTCGTCGGCCAACAGCGGCGTGTTCTCCACCAGCCGCATGCTCTACGGCCTGAGCCAGGAGGGTGATGCGCCCAAGGCCTTCGAGAAGCTGTCGAGCCGCTCGGTACCGGCCAACGGCCTGTACTTCTCCTGCACCTGCCTGCTGCTGGGCGCGGTACTGATCTACCTGGTACCGGACGTGGTCGAGGCGTTCACCCTGGTGACCACGGTGTCGGCGGTGCTGTTCATGTTCGTCTGGACGCTGATCCTGCTGTCGTACCTGAAGTACCGCAAAAACCGCGCAGCGCTGCACCAGGCGTCGAAGTACAAGATGCCCGGCGGGCGCTTCATGTGCTACGTGTGCCTGGTGTTCTTCGCCGGCATCCTGGTGCTGCTGAGCCTGGAGGCCGACACCCGCTCGGCGCTGGTAGTGACGCCGATCTGGTTCATGATTCTGGCGGTGACGTATCAGTTCGTGCGCAGCAGACGCCATCCACGCGGCGCTACGCCACAGGTGGAGCAGAGCCAGCGCTAAGCCGCCGAGGCAGTGGCTCACGATACGCGTGGGCCATTCGGTTCGACTCAGAGCTTAAGCGCGATGCTGACCCTCATCGGGCTCGCGCTACCCTCAAAGGATTTGCTGACCACTTGTAACGGCAAGATCCCGTTGTACCAACCTGCCGGCAACCCTGGATTCTGCGAGGCGTCGGCCTGCAACGACAACTCGAGTCTGGGCAGCCGCCCCTCGCAGTCGCTACCAATGGCATGCATCCCGGTCCAGGTGCAGGCAGGTCCCATCCTGCGTGAGGCGGTCATCTTGACTGTAAAAACCTTGCCATCACCGTCGTGCACCAGGCGCACCTGTAGCGGTGTACCTGCCGGTGCCTGGTCCACAACTTGAGTCGGGCCGACCTCTTCCGAGAGCGCGACAAAAGCACCTTCCCTGGAATGGATACCCTCGACAATCAGAGGCTCGTGCCCCAAAGGGCTGTAATAGAAGCCGCGCAGTCCTTCGAAGGCTGGACTGTAGTTACTGAGCCGATTGGCACTTTCACGCCACACCCTGGCCATGTCCGCTGTCGAGGGGTCGCCAAGGGCCTGGCCGTCATACATGACCTGGGGGTTCGAGTAATACGGGACATTGTTCCCACACATGAAGGTGTGCGCGCCATTGGCCGTCTGGTAACCATGGAAATAGTACTCAAGCTCACCCGTATAGCAGTGTTGGCCGCCGGCGTTATGGCCTACCTCGTGGCGAAATGCCAACGGCGCCTCGACGCCATTGATACTCGACCACTGGCGTACATGGGCGAGCCCGCCTTGGAACAGCGTTCCGGAAAAGGCGACATTGATGTCATGGAAGTAGTCTTCGCGCAGCGGCGTCATCAAGTCACGGATCGCATTCAGCCCCGCGGCATCCACCACATGGTCGGTGTCGGTGACAGTGATACCGACCAACCGCAGCTGTATACCTGGCAACTCGGAGTTGCGAAGGCCCAGGTTGGCTGTCTCCAGCTCGGCCAAGGCATACGCCACGGGGTCTCCTTCCAGCTTGGAAAGTGCCTTGGCGGTAAACAGGACCAGCGCATCGACGGTGGCCACTTGTTGTTGCCCACTGCCGATGGCCTCCGCACGCTCGGGCTTGGCATCGGGGTCGGGGGACCTGTTCATGTCGGCAGGCGACTGCTTCAGTATGCGTTTGCCTTTAGCATCGACATACAGGACACCTACCTCGTCGGGCCGGTCGATGATCGCGGTGAACGCACCTGCCGGATCCAGGACCATTACCAGCGAGCCTTTGACCAGCTGCTTGTTCCGATCGATGAGATTGCCACCCTCGACGGTGTATCCCTGGGTAGTGCGCTGCGAATGAACCAGCGCATAGTCGTATATGCCCACCGCTTCCTTGCCCGCCCTAGCCACCATCGATGTCGTTGCCTGAAGTGCATCGAAGGATGCACATCCACCCAGGGGTAGCGCTGATACGAGCACGGATAAGGAAAGGGACGGCGCTTTGACCAAGCCTGAGAAGTTCATGCTGAATGCCCGCTGGTTTGAACATGTCCCAGACACTACGCGGCACAAGCGCGCCCTGATACTGGCAAAAATATCAGGGGAACAGCCTTTGGCCGTAAAGCCAATCAAGATGAAGTGCCGAACAGCGGCTCCAATGCTGTGCACACAAACCCCTCAAGCACCAACCTGGACCTCGCCAACGCCCCATCACCTCGCACAACCCTTCTATTACGCCAGTTTCGCCACTAGGCACACCCCTTGCAACGCCCCTCCCCGCTGCCCAACACCCTAAAAGAACTCAGCGGAGAGAGCACATGAAGCGTCGCAGTCTGATCAAGGCTTTTACCCTCAGCGCATCGATTGCGGCGATGGGCCTGAGCTGGAGCATCCAGGCCGCCGAGACCATCAAGGTCGGCATCCTGCATTCGCTTTCCGGGACCATGGCCATTTCCGAGACCTCGCTCAAGGACATGGCGCTGATGACCATCGACGAAATCAACGCCAAGGGCGGTGTGAACGGCAAGATGCTCGAGCCGGTAGTGGTCGACCCAGCCTCCAACTGGCCGCTGTTCGCTGAAAAGAGCCGTCAGTTGCTGACCCAGGACAAGGTCGCCGTGGTGTTCGGCTGCTGGACCTCGGTGTCGCGCAAGTCAGTGCTGCCGGTGTTCGAAGAGCTCAACGGCCTGCTGTTCTATCCGGTGCAGTACGAAGGTGAAGAGATGTCGCCGAACGTGTTCTACACCGGCGCCGCGCCCAACCAGCAGGCGATTCCGGCCGTGGAATATTTGATGAGCGAGGACGGCGGTAGCGCCAAACGCTTCTTCCTGCTGGGCACCGACTACGTCTACCCGCGCACCACCAACAAGATTCTGCGCGCCTTCCTGCATAGCAAGGGTGTGGCCGACAAGGATATCGAAGAGGTGTACACGCCGTTCGGCCACGCCGATTACCAGACCATCGTCGCCAACATCAAGAAGTTCTCCGCCGGTGGCAAGACGGCGGTCATTTCCACGGTCAACGGCGACTCCAACGTGCCGTTCTACAAGGAGCTGGCCAACCAGGGCCTGAAGGCTACCGACGTGCCAGTGGTAGCCTTCTCGGTGGGCGAAGAGGAGCTGCGCGGCATCGACACCAAGCCACTGGTGGGCCACCTGGCGGCGTGGAACTACTTCGAATCGGTGGATAACCCGGTGAACCAGAAGTTCGTCGCCGACTGGAAGGCCTATGCCAAAGCCAAGGGCCTGCCGGGTGCCGACAAGGCCGTAACCAACGACCCGATGGAAGCCACCTATGTGGGCATCCACATGTGGGCGCAAGCAGTGGAAAAAGCCAAGTCCACCGACGTCGACAAGGTGCGTGAGGCGCTGGCCGGGCAGAGCTTCAAGGCGCCCTCGGGCTTCACCCTGACCATGGACAAGACCAACCACCACCTGCACAAGCCGGTGATGATCGGCGAGATCCAGGATGACGGGCAGTTCAGCGTGGTGTGGGAAACCGAGCAGCCGCTGCGGGCGCAGCCATGGAGCCCGTTCATCCCGGGCAACGACAAGCGCCCGGACTATGCAGTGAAAGGTAACTGAGCACTGGGGCCGCCATGCGGCCCCATCGCGAGCCAGCTCGCTCCTACAAATGAGGTGCTTCCCCTGTAGGAGCGAGCTGGCTCGCGATGTATCCACCGCCGATCTCCAGGATTACCCGCATGCTCAGACTCCTGCTCACCCTGCTCCTGCTACTGCCGCTGGCAACCCAGGCCAGCGAGGGCGAATTCCTCCTTACCGCCAAGCCCGCCGAGCAAGCCCGTCTGCTCGAAGGCTGGGCGGCGCAACCCGATGCCGCGCGCCTGCCACTGCTGAATGAACTGCGCCAAGGCCGCATCGCCGCCGATGACACCCGCAAGTTACGCCTGAACAACCGCCTGCGCGGCCTGATCGACAACGCCCTGGCCAGCCACCAGTTGCTCAGCGACAACAGCGACACCCGCCTGGCCGCCGCCCAACACCTGCAAAAAAGCGCACAACCGGCGCAGATGGCCTTCCTCGACCGGCGCTTCGCCGCCGAGCCGGACGCCGCCGTCCACGCCGCCCTGGGCCTGGCCCTGGCCAACCTGCAACTGGGCGCCAGCGAACCCGCCGTTCGCCTGGCCGCCGTGCGCCTGCTGGGTGAAACCGGCGACCCGCTGGCCCGCACCCGCCTCGAAGCGCTGCTGCAACCGGATGCGGAAGCCGATGCCGGCGTACGCACCGCCGCCGAAACCAGCCTGGCCCAGGTCAAGCGCAAGCTGCTGGTCGGCGAACTGCTCGGCCAGGCGTTCAGTGGCCTTTCGCTGGGTTCGATCCTGCTGCTGGCGGCGCTCGGCCTGGCGATCACCTTTGGCCTGCTCGGGGTGATCAACATGGCCCACGGCGAGATGCTGATGCTCGGCGCGTACAGCACCTACATGGTCCAGGTGCTGCTGCAGCGCTACGCCCCAGGCGCCATTGAGTTCTACCCGCTGATCGCCCTGCCGGTGGCCTTCGCGGTCAGTGCCGGTGTGGGCATGGCGCTGGAGCGCACGGTCATCCGCCACCTGTACGGCCGCCCACTGGAAACCCTGCTGGCTACCTGGGGCATCAGCCTGATCCTGATCCAGGCCATTCGCCTGCTGTTCGGCGCGCAGAACGTCGAGGTGAGCAACCCGGCCTGGCTGTCCGGCGGTATCCAACTGCTGCCCAACCTGGTGCTGCCGTACAACCGCCTGGTGATCATCGGTTTCGCCCTGGCCGTGGTCCTGCTCACCTGGCTGCTGCTCAACCGCACGCGGCTGGGCCTGAACGTGCGCGCAGTCACCCAGAACCGCAACATGGCGGCTTGCTGCGGGGTGTCCACCGGGCGCGTCGACATGCTCGCCTTTGGCCTGGGTTCTGGCATCGCCGGGCTCGGCGGCGTAGCCCTGAGCCAGGTCGGCAACGTCGGCCCCGATCTGGGCCAAAGCTACATCATCGACTCGTTCCTGGTGGTGGTGCTGGGTGGCGTAGGGCAACTGGCCGGCAGCCTGTGGGCCGCCTTCGGCCTTGGCATCGCCAACAAGCTGCTGGAGCCGCAGATCGGTGCCGTGCTCGGCAAGATCCTCATCCTTGCGTTGATCATTCTGTTCATCCAGAAGCGTCCGCAAGGCCTGTTCGCCCTCAAGGGACGGGTAATCGACTGATGAACCAGCCACTGCTTGTCACCGCTACGCAAAAGGCCGGGCCACGCCTGACCCTGGCCATCGGCGCCGTCGTCGTGCTGCTGCTCGTCGCCCTGCCGCTGCTCTCGCTGCTGCCGGCGGACCATGCCCTGCAGGTGTCGGCCTACACCCTGACCCTGGTCGGCAAGATCCTCTGTTACGCCATCGTCGCCCTGGCCCTGGACCTGGTCTGGGGCTATGCCGGGCTGCTGTCGCTGGGCCATGGCCTGTTCTTCGCCCTGGGCGGCTATGCCATGGGCATGTACCTGATGCGCCAGGCGGCCGGCGACGGCCTGCCGGGGTTCATGACCTTTCTTTCGTGGACCGAGCTGCCGTGGTACTGGGCCGGCACCCAGCATTTTGCCTGGGCCCTGTGCCTGGTGGTGCTGGCACCGGGGCTGCTGGCGCTGGTGTTCGGCTGGTTCGCCTTCCGCTCGCGGATCAAGGGCGTGTACTTCTCGATCATGACCCAAGCCCTGACCTTCGCCGGCATGCTGCTGTTCTTCCGCAACGAAACCGGTTTTGGCGGCAACAACGGGTTTACCAACTTCCGCACCATCCTCGGCTTCGACATTACCGCGCAAGGCACTCGCGCGGTGCTGTTCCTGCTCACGGTCGGCCTTTTGCTGGCCAGCTTGTACCTGTGCTGGCGCCTGACCCGCAGCAAGTTCGGCCGCCTGCTCACGGCGGTGCGCGATGCCGAAAACCGCATGATGTTCTGCGGCTACGACCCACGCGGCTTCAAGCTGCTGGTGTGGGTCCTGAGCGCCGTGCTGTGCGGCCTGGCCGGGGCGTTGTATGTGCCACAGGTGGGCATCATCAACCCCAGCGAAATGTCGCCGACCAACTCCATCGAAGCCGCCGTGTGGGTGGCCTTGGGCGGGCGCGGCACGCTAATCGGCCCGTTGCTCGGCGCCGGCCTGGTCAATGGCATGAAAAGCTGGTTCACCGTGGCCTTCCCGGAGTTCTGGCTGTTCTTCCTGGGCGCACTGTTCATTCTTGTCACCCTGTACCTGCCCAAGGGCGTGGTCGGCCTGTTGAAGAAAAGGAGCCAGCCATGAGAGGCGTGCCCCCGGTTCATCCGGAATTCATGTTGGAGCCGGTGTTCGACCACCTCGGCGCCGGTCGCGACGCCATCGGCCTGGGCCAAAGCCGCAAGGCTGGCCTCGACACCCGCCACGGCACGGTGCTGAGCCTTGAAGACATCAGCGTCAGCTTCGATGGTTTCAAGGCGCTCAACGCGCTGAACCTGTACATCGGTGTGGGCGAGCTGCGCTGCATCATCGGTCCCAACGGCGCCGGCAAGACTACGATGATGGACGTGATCACCGGCAAGACTCGCCCTGACACCGGCAGCGCTTTCTTTGGCGACACCCTCGACCTGACCCGCATGAGCGAATACCAGATCGCCCAGGCCGGCATTGGCCGCAAGTTCCAGAAGCCCACGGTATTCGAGGCGCTGACAGTGTTCGAAAACCTGGAGCTGGCGCTGAAGGCCGACAAGTCGGTATGGGCCAGCCTGGCAGCGCGGCTGAGCGGCGAGCAACGCCAGCGCATCGAAGAGGTGCTGAGCACCTTGCGCCTGCTGCCCCTGGCCCAGCGCCAGGCTGGCTTGCTGTCGCACGGACAGAAGCAGTTTCTGGAGATCGGCATGCTGCTGGTGCAGGAGCCGAAGTTGCTGTTGCTGGATGAACCGGTGGCGGGCATGACCGATGCCGAGACCGAGTTCACCGCCGAGTTGTTCAAGGGCCTGGCTGGCACGCATTCGTTGATGGTGGTGGAGCATGACATGGGCTTTGTCGGCAGCATCGCCGACCATGTCACGGTGCTGCACCAGGGCAGTGTGCTGGCAGAAGGGTCGCTGGAGCAGGTGCAGGCGGATGAGCGGGTGGTCGAGGTGTATCTGGGCCGATGATCAATCGAGGACATGACATGCTTAAAATCGACACCCTGCACCAGTACTACGGCGGCAGCCACATCCTGCGTGGCCTGTCTTTCGAAGCCAAGGTCGGCGAGGTTACCTGCCTGCTGGGCCGCAACGGCGTGGGCAAGACCACCCTGCTGCGCTGCCTGATGGGCCTGGTACCCGCCCGTGACGGGCGTATCGAATGGGAAGGCAAGCCCATCACCAGCCTCAAGCCCCAGCAACGGGTCCACGCTGGTATCGCCTACGTGCCCCAGGGCCGCGAGATATTCCCGCGCCTTACCGTCGAGGAAAACCTGCTGATGGGCCTGTCGCGCTTCCCCGCCCGTGAAGCCCGCGAAGTGCCGACCTTCATCTACGAGCTGTTCCCGGTGCTGGAGCAGATGAAGCAACGCCGTGGCGGCGATTTGTCTGGCGGCCAGCAGCAACAGCTGGCCATCGGCCGCGCCCTGGCCAGCCGCCCGCGCCTGCTGATTCTCGACGAGCCCACCGAAGGCATCCAACCTTCGGTGATCAAGGAAATCGGCGCCGTAATCCGCCGCCTGGCGCAGCGCGGCGACATGGCGATTCTGCTGGTGGAGCAGTTCTACGACTTTGCCGAAGAACTGGCCGACCAATACCTGGTCATGTCCCGCGGCGAAATCGTCCAGCGCGGCCGCGGTGAAAACATGCAAGCCGAAGGTGTGCGCGGGCTGGTAACCATTTAATCTGCATTCAACGACCCTGCGAGACGCTGTCATGAGTTACGAAATCCGCGATGCCCTGCCCACCGACGTGCCCGGCATCCTCGACATCTACAACGACGCCGTGCGCAACACCACGGCGATCTGGAACGAAACGCCGGTAGACCTGGCCAACCGCCAGGCCTGGTTCGAAGCGCGGGCGCAGCAGGGTTATCCGATCCTGGTCGCGGTAGATGAGACAGGCGTGCTGGGCTATGCCTCGTTTGGCGACTGGCGGCCGTTCGAGGGCTTTCGCCTGACCGTGGAGCACTCGGTGTATATCCGGGGTGACCAGCGCGGAAAAGGGCTGGGACCGGTGTTGATGGCAGCGCTGGTCGAGCGTGCGCGTGGTTGCGGCAAACATGTGATGGTGGCGGCCATCGAGAGTGGCAATGCGGCCTCGGTGCGCCTGCATGAGCGACTGGGCTTCGTGGTGACCGGGCAGATGCCGCAAGTGGGGGTGAAGTTTGGCCGCTGGCTGGATTTGACCTTCATGCAACTGGTGTTGAACCCAGGGGCCGAACCAACCTGAAATACGGCCCATTGTGGGAACGGCCTTGCGCGACGCAAGGCCGCTCCCACAGGCGCCAGCATGATCGCCTACATCTGGGTAAACCTGCCCAGCCGCTGGCGCAGCATGCTGTTCTCGCTGCGCAACTGCTGCACTTCCTGCAACAGCTCCAGCGCCAGCGCCACCCCTTCCCACTCCAGTTCCAGCTCCTGGTGCAGCTTGGCCGCACGCCTGGTCAGCAGCGGCGCCTGATCGTCGAACAACCAGTCCTCCGGCGTTCGCCCGGAAGGTTCGACAATGCCGTGCTCGACGATTTCGATCACGCAGTCCGCCGTGACATCGGCTTCCTGACACAGGGTACGCATGTCCAATTGAACGATCAGGGTGCTGCTCATGATCACTTACTCCATTGTGCCCTCGGGTTGAACGCGGCCTTTTCGGAAAGCTTGGCCCACAGTTCACGGGTAGACTCGTCAGACGTGGTCGGCATCACCACTTTGAGCTGCGCGTAAAGGTTGCCGCGCTCGCCCTGCTTGTTCGCCAGGCCCTTGCCGGGTACGCGCAGGCGCTGCCCGCTCTGGCTGTCCGGGCGGATGGTCAGGTTGATCTTGCCCTCCAGGGTCGGTACCGCCACCTTGGCGCCCAGGGCAGCCTCCCACGGTGCCAAGGGCACGGTGATGATCAGGTCATGGCCTTCGACATCGAACAGTGGGTGCGGCGCCATGCGAAGGGTCAGGAACAAGTCGCCATTGGCCCCGCCACCGCTGCCCGGTGCGCCCTGGCCCTTGAGGCGAATGCGCTCGCCGTCGGTCACCCCGGCCGGAATCTTCACGTTCAGGGTCTTGGTGGTAAAGCCGGTGCGCTGGCCCATGGCATTGGTTTGCGGCACCTGGAAGCTGATCTGCTTGGACTCCTTGCTCAGGGTTTCTTCAAGGAACACTGCCAGTTCAAGCTCCACGTCCTGCCCCCGCCTGCCTGCACTGCGTTGCTGCTGCCGAGCGCCACCGAAGGGGTTGCCGCCCCCGCGCCCACCGAAGATCGAGCTGAAGAAGTCGGAGAAATCGCCGCCTTCGAAGCCACCGCCACCGCCACGGTTTTCCCAGCCCGGTGGCGCCTGGAACGGCCGGCCATGCTGGCCGCCGTACTTGCGAATTTCATCGAACTCGGCACGTTTCTGCGCGTCGCCCAGCACTTCGTAGGCCTCGTTGGCCTCTTTGAACTTGTCCTCGGCGTCGCGCTCCTTGCTGACATCGGGGTGATACTTGCGCGCCAGCTTACGGTACGCGGCCTTGATCGCCTTGTCGTCCGCCGTGGGCTCTACGCCGAGTATCTTGTAATAGTCTTTGAAGTCCATCTGTGGATCACCAATGTGAATGTGCGTGTTGCAACAGAAGATAGGGGTCAAGCATAGCCTTTCAAGACCGCCTTGGGTTTGCCCCATGGCAGACGACTGGTCTTGATTCTGTAGCCAAGTGGCATAAACTGCGCGGCCGTTTTCGCTCCGGAAGCTGATTTCCCATGTCTGACGTATCCCCGGCCCGCGCCCTGGGCATCGATTTTGGCACCTCCAACTCCACGGTCGGCTGGCACCGCCCTGGCGTGGAGTCGCTGATTGCCCTGGAAGACGGCAAGATCACCTTGCCCTCGGTGGTGTTCTTCAATATCGAAGAGCGGCGCCCGGTGTATGGCCGCCTGGCGCTGCACGAGTACCTGGAAGGCTACGAAGGCCGCCTGATGCGCTCGCTGAAAAGCCTGCTGGGCTCGAAGCTGATCAAGCACGACACCAGCGTGCTGGGCAGCGCCCTGCCGTTCAAGGACCTGCTGGGCATGTTCATCGGCGAGCTGAAAAAACGTGCCGAAGCCGCTGCGGGCCGTGAATTCGACCAGGTGGTGCTGGGCCGCCCGGTGTTCTTCGTCGACGAAGACCCGGCCGCCGACCAGGAAGCAGAAGATACCCTTGCCGAAGTAGCGCGCAAGATCGGCTTCAAGGACGTCTCGTTCCAGTACGAGCCGATTGCCGCAGCCTTCGACTACGAGTCGAGCATCAGCCGCGAAGAGCTGGTGCTGATCGTCGACATCGGCGGTGGTACTTCGGACTTCACCCTGATCCGTCTGTCGCCCGAGCGCCACTTGGTCGCCGAACGCCAGAGCGACATCCTCGCCACCGGCGGCGTGCACATCGGCGGTACCGACTTCGACAAACAGCTGAGCCTGCAGGGCGTGATGCCGCTGTTCGGCTACGGCAGCCGCATGAAGAGCGGCGCGCTGATGCCCACCAGCTACCACCTCAACCTGGCCACATGGCACACCATCAACGCCCTGTACTCGCAGAAGTCGCAGTTGGCGCTGGGCAGCATGCGCTACGACATCGAGGACAGCTTCGGTATCGACCGCCTGTTCAAACTGATCGAGCAACGCGCCGGGCACTGGCTGGCGATGGAAGTGGAAGCCAGCAAGATCGAACTGACCGAGCACGACAGCCGCCGCATCGACCTGCGCCGCGTCGAGCCCGAGCTGACGGCAGAACTGACACGTGCGCTGTTCGAAGAGGCCATCGACGGCCTGTTGGAGCGGGTGCGCGGTAGCGTGACCGAGCTGTTGGCCAAGGCTGGCGTGAGCGAAGGGCAGGTCGACACGGTGTTCTTCACCGGGGGTTCCAGCGGAATTCCGGCGCTGCGCAACAGCGTGTCGGCGATGCTGCCGAATGCGCGGCATGTGGAAGGCAACATCTTTGGCAGCATTGGTAGCGGCCTGGCCATCGAGGCCCGCAAGCGTTACGGCGCAGCCTGAGCCATCTTGGGGCTGCTTTGCAGCCCCAGCACGCTGTCAGACCAGCTCCGCCCGCTTCAGCTCACTCTTCAGGTAGGCATAGTAGATCGGCCCTGCCACCACCCCAGGCAGCCCGAACGCCGCCTCGAACACCAGCATCGCCAACAGCAGTTCCCACGCCTTGGCACTGATCTGCCCGCCCACGATCCGCGCGTTGAGGAAATACTCGACCTTGTGGATGACGATCAGGTAACCCAGCGCTGCCGCCGCCACCCAGATCGACAGCGACAAGCCGACAATGGTGATCAGGGTGTTGGACATCAGGTTGCCGATCACCGGTAGCAGGCCCAACAGGAAGGTCAGCACGATCAGCGTCTTGGTCAACGGCAGGTGCACACCGAACAACGGCATCACCACCGCCAGGAAGATGCCGGTGAAGGCCGTGTTGAGCAGCGAAATCTTGATCTGCGCGAAGACGATGTTGCGAAACGCCTTCACCAGCAGATTGAGGCGCTCGAACAGCGCCGCCGCCAGGGGCTTGCGCCGGGAAACATCGGGAATGCGCTGCAAGGCGATGATGGCGCCGAGGATCATGCCGATCAGCAGCGTGACGAACATGTGCGCCATGCCCTTGCCCACCAGTTGCAAATCGCTCAGGTGGCTCTTGATCCAGTCGCCGATGGCGACCTTGAACTCTGCGGCACTGGCGGGCAGGTAGCCTTCGATGAAGGGTGGCAGCTGGCCGCGGGCACGCTCGACCAAGGCCATGAACTTGTCCAGCGAGGCGCCGGGGTTCTCCGCCTCGTGCAGCAAAAAGCTGAAGGCACCGGCAATCAGCAGCGTCAGGGTGCTGACCACCAGCGTGCCGAGCAGTGCCACCGCCAGCCAGCGCGCGCGTTGCCCAGCCAACAGCGGCTGCAGGCGCGGGGTCAGCATGTTGACCAGTTCGAACACCAGCAGGCCGGCCAGCAGGCTGGGCAGCAACTTCAGGGGCAAAGCCAGCAGCAGCCCGGCCATGACGATGATCAGGCTGGCCAGGGTGATCTGACGGGGGGTAAAGGTCATACAGCCTCGACGGCAGACAGCGGGAATGCCCGCAGTCTGCCAGCCTTGGCGGCGCAGGCATAGGCGCAGGTCATTTCTTCTTCAGGCAGTCGCTCATGTAGGCTTTACGCTCGTCACCCTTCAGGGCTTTGGTGGTGGCGTCGGCGTTGCAGGTTTTCATCTTCTCTTGTTGGGTTTGCGGCACATCCTTCTTCAGGCAGGTGCTCATGAAGGCTTTGCGCTCATCGCCCTTCAGGGCCTTGGTGGTGGCGTCGGCATTGCAGGTTTTCATTTTTTCCTGCTGCGCGGTATTGGCCGCGAAGCCTTGGGCGCTGAACAACACAGCCAACGCCAGCAATGGAATGTGCAGCACTTTCATGGAGTGGTCTCCTTGGCTCCGCGCCCGATGCACGGGGGTCGAGCTGAGTGTAGCCAAGAATTCTCAGCGCCCCGCCCGCGCCTGCCGGCGGTATTGCTCGGGCGTGCATTGGGCCTGGCGCTGGAACATGGCGATGAACGCCGAAGCGCTGCTGTAGCCCAGGTCGAAGGCGATGGCCTGAATCGGCAGGCCAGCTTCCAGCGCTTCGATGGCGCGCAAAAAACGCAGGCGCAAGCGCCATTCGCCAAAACTGATGCCCAATTCGCGCAGAAACTGGCGGGCCAGGGTGCGTTCGCTGACATGCACTCGGGCAGCCCAGTCGGCCAACGGGCGGTTGTCGCCAGGCTCGGCGCTGAGCGCTTCGAGCACCTGGCGCAAGCCATCGCTGTGGGCAAACGGCAGGTAGCAGGCCTGGGTGGGTGCCAGCAGCAATTGATCGAGCAGAACCTGCACCAGGCGTTGGTCGCGCGGGTCTTCGGCCACCTTGAGGTCGCGGCGGGCGAAGTCGGCGAGGATGGCCTTGAGAATGTCACTGATCATCAAGCTGCACGGTTGCCGTGGCAGCGCGGCGCACAGGCTGCGGTCGAGGTAGATGGAGCGGTAGACGATGGCCTGCGGGTTGTAGCAACCATGCGCGGTGTCGGGCGGCACCCACACGGCGTAGCTTGGCGGTGACAGGAAGCGCTGGCCGGCAACGTCCAGATGCATCACGCCGTGAGCGGTGTAGTTCAGTTGACCCCAGGCGTGGCAGTGCACGGCGCTGTGGGTGTCGGCAACGAACTCATCGTGGCGGAAGTACACCGGGGCCGGGAGCTGGGTGAACTGAGGGATGTCCAGGTATTTGCGCGGCATGCTGTCTGCTTGGCAGGGTGGGTTGTCTGGATGGAAGTATAGGCTTTTAGACAGACAGTTGATAATGGCTGCCATCGGGGCCTGCTGCGCAGGCCTTGTGTCGCAAAAGGGGCGCACAGCGCTCCAAAAAATCATCGCGATACTTCAGAGAATCTCTGCAACATGAATTACCTGTTCCCCCTCACCGCCATCCTCATCTGGGCCGGTAACACCGTGGTCACCAAGATGTCCGCCGGCGCCATCCACCCCGCCGAGATCGGCTTTTATCGCTGGCTGCTGGCTGCCTTGCTGTTCACCCCGTTCCTGCTGCCCGCCGTGTGGCGCAACCGAGCGGCCATCCGCCCGCACCTGGGCAAGGTGTTCGTGCTCGGCGTACTGGGCATGGCGATGTACCAAAGCCTGGCCTACTTCGCCGCCGGCATCACCAGCGCCACCAACATGGGCATCATTCTCTCGCTGATGCCGCTGATGTCACTGGCACTGTCCATCGCCTGGCTGGGCCAGCGCCTGAGCTACGGCGCCCTGTTGGGTGCGCTGGTATCGTTCTTCGGGGTACTGGAGGTGGTCAGCGCCGGCCACCCCGCCAGCCTGCTGCAACAAGGGCTGAACAGCGGCGACCTGCTGATGCTGGTGGCTACCCTGGCCTATGCGCTGTACAGCTTCCTGCTGAAGAAATGGCAGCTGCGCCTGCCGCCGATGCAGTTGCTGTACCTGCAGGTGCTGGTGGCCATCGTCGTGTTGCTGCCGCTGTTCCTGCTGTCGGACAAGACCGGCCTGAACAGCCACAACATCGGCTTGGTGCTGTATGCCTGCGTGCTGGCTTCGATGATCGCACCACGGGTGTGGATGCAGGCCGTGCACCGCCTGGGGCCTAGCCGCACCACGCTGTTCTTCAACCTGCTGCCATTGGTCACTGCGCTGATCGCCGCCGGGGTGCTTGATGAGCAACTGGCCAGCTACCACTTGGTCGGCGGCTTGCTGACCCTGGCCGGCGTAGTGCTGGCCGAGCGCTGGACCACACCGATCCGCCGCTAAAGCCCCGCAGCCTTGAGCCGGGCTGCATGTTCGGTGAACAGCCGCACCGGCTCGGCGCCCTTGCCCACGGCGCCGAGCGACTGGTTGACGATATCCAGGTGATCGAGCGGGTAATCGTCGCCGATCACCTGCCCCAGGTGCGAACTGAAACGCCCGACCATACCGTCGCACTGGCCCTTTTCCTTGATGAAACTGCGCGCGAACAGGCGGCAGAAACGGTTGCTGCCGTCAAAACGGTTACGCCCCTGGTCGGTCAGGCCAGGCTGCAAGGTGCCCGACCAAGAGTAATAGCGCACGCCGTTGACCTCATGGGCCCCTTCCCCACCCCAGGTCTGCGGCAGGCCCTGTGGATAAGCCTGGTTGAACAGTGCCACCCCGGCACTGGTCAGCGACTGGTGCGAGGCATGCACATCCACCGGCAGCGGCTCGCGGCGCCAGCCCGTTTCCAGCCATACCAGCAAAACGGCAAAACCATGCAGCACGGCCTTGAGGATGCGCCCCTGGGGTGAATCGCCCGGTGCCGTACGCGCCAGGTGGTCGGCCAGTTCCGAGCCATGGTTGGGCCCGGCCACCGAGGTGACCGAAGCCACCCGCTCAGGCCGCTTGGCCGCGGCGTAGCGTGCACTCAGGGCGCCCTGGCTGTGGCCGATGAGGTTGACCTTGTCGGCGCCGGTGCGTTGGCAGATGTCTTCGATGATCGCCAGCAACTGCTCACCGCGCACCTCGCTGCAATGCAGCGGCGAAACCTGCACCGGAAATACCTGCGCCCCACCCTTGCGCAGGGCCGGCACGATGCCGAACCAGTAGGGGTAGAGCACCATCCGGACAAACCCGAGCATGCCCGGCACCAGCACCAACGGGTATCGCGTGGCCAATTCCTGTGGCATCACCCAGCCCCTTTGCGTGAACGACCGGCCAACACTACAGCGGCCATCATGGCCATCGCAATCGAACTCCCGGCGTGCGCTGTGGTTCCAAACCACACAGACCCTTTGCAAGGAGCGGGACCATGTACAAGCAGACCCTGGCAATCCTTCTGGCAAGCGCCACCCTGGCCGCCTGCGGCAGCCGCCCGGAAAACCCGGTGGACTACGTCACCTACCGCGACGAGCCGCTGGTCAAGCAGGTAGAGAACGGTATGACCATGCAGAAGGTCATCGCCATTGGCGGCAGCCCGTCGAACGTGATCGACCTGCCGCACGGGGGCACCTGCAACGACTACATCCTTAACCGCGATGGCAAACAGCAGCCTTACTACGTGCGCTTCGACGCCACCGGCCATGTCGATGCCAAAGGCTTCAAGACCTGCAAGCAACGCCAGGAAGACAGCGACGCCTTGCATGGCGCATAAGCCAATGCCCCAACCTGACCCCTGCTGGAGATAACCATGAGCAACGTTGAACTCACCGATGTGAAAACCCTGCGCGAACGTGCCCGCCAGCATGTAGAGCAAGGCGCCGTGACCGAGGGCTATCACGCCGATCGCAAAGAGATCCTGCGCCTGCTGAACGAGTCGCTGGCCACCGAGCTGGTCTGCGTACTGCGCTACAAGCGCCACTACTTCATGGCCAGCGGCATCAAGGCCAGCGTGGCAGCCGAGGAGTTTCTGGAGCATGCCACCCAGGAAGCCGAACACGCCGACAAGCTGGCCGAGCGCATCGTGCAGTTGGGCGGCGAGCCAGACTTCAACCCCGATAACCTGACCAAGAATTCGCATGCCCAATACGTGGCAGGCAATTCGTTGAAAGAGATGGTGCTGGAAGACCTGGTGGCGGAGCGGATTGCCATTGATAGCTACCGCGAGATCATTCAGTACATTGGCGATAAAGACCCGACTACGCGGCGCATCTTCGAAGACATTCTGGCGCAGGAAGAAGAGCACGCGGACGACATGTCCGACCTGTTGCAAGGGTTGTAATCGTTAGGGGCTGCTGTGCAGCCCATCGCGACACAAGGCCGCTCCTACAAGGGATCGCGTACCCCTGTAGGAGCGGCCTTGTGTCGCGATGGGCCGCAAAGCGGCCCCCTGCTATTTCCGCCCTTTCACCGCCGCCGGTGCCTTGCCCGCTTTCATCTGCTGCAACAACGGCGTGCACTGGTTTGGATCATCCCCGCTGCTGGGCGCAATCAGTGCCAGCAACCCTGCCGCCGGCCCGGCCACCACACCCAGCGCCACCATTCCCGCGCCGCGCAACGCCAGCGGCAGCGCCTGCACACCGGCACTCGGTTTGGCAAACGGTCCACGCACGTACAACGGCGAGCGCAGCGAGAACAACCGCAGCCCTTTCGACTCCGGGGTGATCTTCAAGTCCAACTGCTCGGAGGCAAAATTGGCGGTGCCGTTGATGTAGATGATCGCGTTCTCGGTATCGAAGATGAACAGCCGCGTAGTCGCCAGGCCATCCTTGATACCCACATCGGCTGCCGCGCAGTTGATCTTCACGTCCTCATCACCGAACAGCTTGCCGACCACATAGTTGCCCACGTTCAAACCGGCAATCTCCATCAGGCTGCGGCTGATGGCGCCATCGTTGATCAGCATGCGCAGGTCGCCATTGGCCGTACCCAGCAAGGCTGCCACCGAGTTGCCACGGCCCGTGATGTCGGCATCGCCGTTCAATTCGCCAAAGCTGGTCTGCATCGGCGCAAACGTGGGGAACAGTTGCTTGAGCTTGAAACCCCGTGCCGTCAACTGTGCCCGGCCCTGCAAGGGCACGCTGCGCCCGTCAAGGCGGATATTGGAGGCCAGGCTGCCACCGGCCACGCCAAAACGCAGGGGCTCCAGGCGCAGCAGGCCGTCATCGAGTATCACGTGGGCCGACAGGTCATTGAACGGCAGTTGCGTGCTGTGCACGATGCGCTTGCCAGCAAAAGTGACGTCAGCATCCATCGCGCGCCAGCGCTCGGTGCGGAACTCTTCAACCGGTAGCACCTTGCCCGTCGGCTGCTTGCTGGCACCACCCCGGGCCTTCTGCTCGGCGTTGGAATCGGCGCCGATCAGCGGCGCCAGGTCTTTGAACAGTAACTGGTTCGATACCAGTTTGCCGGACAGTTTGGGCCGTGGCTGGCTGGCGACGAAGGCCAGGTCACCGTGAATATCGCTGTCGCCGATCTTGCCGTTGAAGCCCTGGTAATTGAACGACGCCCCTTGCGCCGCGTGCAGGTTGGCGCTGAGGCGGCCATCGGTGGAGTAGGCCGGCGTGTCCGGCAGGGTTACCCCGGTCAACGGGTAGAGGTTGCCCAAGCTGGCACCCGACAGGCGCAAGCGCAGGTCGAGGGCGCCGAGGTTGCGCGGGTCGGTCAGGGTGCCGGCTAGCACCACGTGGGTGTCGGCGATGCGCACATCGGCCTGCAGCGGGAACGGCTGGCTGGCGTCCTGCAGCGCCAGCAGGCCGCCGATCTTGCCAGTGCCGGACACTGGCTGGCCTTTGTAGCGGCCCTGGGCCTTGAGGCCGAAGGCATAGTCCTGCGCAGCGCCAGCCTTCTCGGCGCTGGCCTTGCCGACAATGTCGCTGAACGGGATTGGCTTGCCCAGCGGGTCGATCTGCACCTTCATGCTGGTTTTCAGTGTCTGGTCGTCGAAGCTGACGTTGCCCTGGTCGAAGCCGATGGCGCCAATATCCAACTGCCACTTTGAAGGTTCTGCGTTTTCATCCTTGGGGCCGAAGTCGAACACCCAGTTAGCGCGGCCATCGGCCAGGCGGGTGAGGTTGGCGGTAGGCTTGGTAAGGTTGATGCGGGGGATGCTGATCTGCTGGAACACCAGCGGTAGCGGCGCCAGGCGGAACTCCACGCGCGCCAGGCCGACCATATCAGGCTCCTTGAGCCACTCCGGGTTGCCCAAGGTCAGGTCCTCGGCAATGAAGTGCGGCCACGGCACCCAGGCACGCCAGCCGCCCTCTTCGGGCTCGGTACGCCAATGCACAGCGAGGTTGCCATTGATTGCGAAAGGCCGGTGCAAGGCCTCGGAGACCTTCTCGTTGAGCAGCGGCTTGACGCGGTTCCAGTCGAAGGTGGCGATCACCACCACCAGGATTGCCAGCAGGGTGAACAGGCTGGTGAGGGTCCAGACGAGAATTCTGGCGGGACGCGTCATTGCGTGAATCTCCTTGCGGTATGACACAGAACAGGCACTTCAGTGGCACTCAATATCTCGGACTCATGAAAACCCATGGGGTTTTATCGATGGCGCCATGATAGCGAAGTTTTTCCTGGCCCTTTGCTCAGCAATTTATCGCGCCAGGCTGTACATGTTACCCAACGGAGGCACGGCCAGCGGTTTGCCTGCGCGCCTGAAAGGCGCTGATTAGAGGCGTTGCGAACCTCTATCAATACGGTCGATTGTTACCATTACCCGTATGAACTTCTCTCTGGCGTTACGCGGCGTAGCATTGGCTTCGTACCCACTTTCCAGCCCCCGAGAGGAGCACCGAAATCATGAAACGCCACCTGCTGACCCTGACCCTGTCCCTTTTGGCCGCCAACGCTTTTGCCCTGCCGGCTTCCGAGCAACACCTGACCGCCGAATCGCGCTCCAGCGCTGCCGAAATCGCCCAGCCACTGAAAACCGTAGCTGAAGGTGGTTCCGATCGGTTGATCGAACGCAGTGGCCGCGTTGCCGAAGGTGGTTCCGATCGCCTGATCGAACGCAGTGGCCGCGTTGCCGAAGGTGGTTCCGATCGCCTGATCGAACGCAGTGGCCGCGTTGCCGAAGGTGGTTCCGATCGCCTGATCGAACGCAGTGGCCGCGTTGCCGAAGGTGGCTCGGATCGCCTGATCGAACGCAGTGGCCGCGTTGCCGAAGGTGGTTCCGATCGCCTGATCGAACGCAATGGCCGCGTCGCCGAAGGTGGCTCGGATCGCCTGATCGAACGCAATGGCCGCGTTGCCGAAGGTGGCTCGGATCGTCTGGTTGAACTCAGCCGTGTGAGCTGATCACCATGGCCGAAAAGAACAACCTCTGTCACAACGCTTGCTCCCCTCCAGGCCCGGTCCATTGACCGGGCTTTGTTTTTTTATCTAGAGTGCCCAGCCTTACCGTCACAGAAGCCCGCATCATGCTACCGCGCGCCGAACAGAAGCTTCAGACCCGCCAGGCCCTGCTCGACGCAGCCTGCCTGCTCATGGAGAGTGGCCGTGGTTTCGGCAGTGTCAGCCTGCGCGAGGTGGCGAAGACCGCTGGCATCGTACCGACCGGCTTCTACCGGCATTTTTCCGACATGGATGCCCTGGGCCTGGCCTTGGTGGCCGAAATCGACACCACCTTCCGCCAGACCATCCGCCTGGTGCGGCAAAACGAATTCGAACTGGGCGGCATCACCGACGCTTCGGTGCGCATCTTCCTCGACGTGGTAGCCGCCCACCGCGCGCAGTTCCTGTTCCTGGCCCGCGAACAGTACGGCGGTTCGCAGGCCGTGCGCCAGGCCATTGCCCGCCTGCGCCAGGACATAAGCGATGACCTGGCCACCGACCTTGCGCGCATGAAGCGCTGGCAGCACCTGGACAGCGCCGCGCTGGCGGTGATGGCCGACCTGGTAGTGAAGACCGTGTTCGCCACCCTGCCCGAACTTATCGACAGCCCGGAAGCAGGTTACCCACAGGCGCTGACGCCGCAGGAAAAGATCACCCAGCAGTTGCGCTTCATCTTCGTCGGGGCGCGGCATTGGCAGGGCTTGGGCAACCCTCAACCCTAGTTCTGCTAACATGGCGCCCTGCCCGACAGCGACGAGCGCCGACATGTCCGACCCCCGCCCCACCCTGCCCGAACTGGCCCGTTTCAACCAGCACTTCGCCGAACGCATCGTGCCAATGTGGCAAGGCCCAGGCTGGAACGCCGACATGGCCCTGCCCTACGAGGCGCTGGACGCCCAGCACCAACCCTTGCCGGTGCAGCGCTACCGGGCCATGGCCTGCGCACGCCAGCTGTATCTGTTCAGCAGCCGTATCGGGCAACCGGGCGCCGCCGAGCGCGCATCAGCCCTGTTCCGTTCGCTGCAAAAGCACTTCCACGATGCCGAGCACGGTGGCTGGTTCTACAGCATCGACGCCCAGGGCAAGCCGCTGGACCGGCGCAAAGACCTGTACACCCATGCCTTCATCGTGTTCGCCTGCGCGCACTACTGGGGCAAGGTGCGTGAAAGCCTGGTGGAATCCACCCTCAACGCCGCGCTCGACATCATCGACCAGCAGTTCGCCCGTGACGACGGCCTGTACGAAGCCAGCCTGGGCGAAGACTGGGCCGACCTGGGCAGCGGCCCACTGCAGAACCCGCAGATGCACTTGGCCGAGGCGTTTCTGCAGGTACTGGCAGTACGTGACGATGAACATGTCCGCCAGTCACTGCTGCAACTGTGCGAGGCGCTTGAGGCGCACTTCATCGAACCGGCCCACGGCCTGATGCTGGAAAAGCCACGCGGGGCTGTGGATAACTGGTTCGAACCGGGGCACCAGTTCGAATGGTTCTACTTGCTGCACACCTCGCCGCTGCTACGTGACACGCCGCTTTATGCGTCCATCGACCGGGCTTTCGGCTTTGCCGAACAGTTCGGAGTGAACGATGCGGCGGTGTTGGCGATGCTGAATGTGGACGGTCAGGTGCTTGATGCCACCCAGCGCATCTGGGCACAGGCGGAATACCTGCGAGCGCTTGTGTTGCGCGCGGGGGGCGAGGCAAAGCTGTCGGGGCAGTTGCAGGCGCTGCAAACGCGGTTCCTGCGGGAAGCGGGCTGGTATGAGTGCCGCGATGGTGAGGGGGCGGTGAGTCGGCATGATATGCCCTCTACTACGCCCTATCATTTGGCGACCTGCCTGGAAGGGTTGCAGCGCCTGAACTGACGCATTCGCGGGTAAACCCGCTCCCACAGTGATCGCGCCAGCTTTTAGGTTTTGTGCAAGACCGGTGCTCCCACAAGGATTGCACAGTACCTGTGGGAGCGGGTTTACCTGCGAAAAGGCCCTTGGATCAGCCCTTGGCCGACCGGTCGATCGAGAAGCCTGCCCAGTCCTGACTCACCGGCATCAGCTCCAGGCTGTTGATGTTGATGTGCGCCGGCTGGTTAAGGATCCAGAAGATGGTCTCGGCAATGTCCTGCGGCTGGATCGGCTCGGCACCTGCGTAGGTGGCGTCGTACTTGGCCTGGTCACCGCCGAAACGCACCAGCGAGAACTCGCTCTCGCACAGGCCCGGCTCGATGTTGCTCACGCGCACGCCGGTGCCGCGCAGGTCGCAGCGCAGGCTCAACGAGAACTGGCCGACGAAGGCCTTGGTGCCACCGTAGACGTTGCTGCCCGGGTACGGGTAGTTGCCCGCCACGGAACCTACGTTGAGGATCGAAGCGCCGCGGCCATGGGCGATCAGCCGTGGCAGCAGCAGCCGGGTGGTGTACATCAGGCCCTTGATGTTGGTATCGACCATGGTTTCCCAGTCGTCCAGGCTACAGTTCTGCGCCGCATCCACACCCAATGCAAGGCCGGCGTTGTTGACCAGGCCGCGAATCTTTTCGAACCCGGCCGGCAGATTGGCGATGGCCTGCTCCATGGCCTTGCGGTCACGTACGTCGAGCACCAGGCCATGCACTTCGGTCTTTGCCGACAGCTCGGCGCACAGGGCGTCCAGGCGCTCCTTGCGGCGGCCAGTGAGCACCAGCTTCCAGCCAGCCTCAGCGAAGCGGCGGGCGGTGGCCTCACCGAAACCGGAAGTGGCACCAGTGATGAATACGGTGGACGTCATGCTCTGTTCCTCAAGGTAGGTTCTCATGGCAGCTTTGCAGCATGCCCTCGCCAAGCGCCGGCAGCAAGCCGTTCAAGGCACTGATCATTTTTTGTTCATATTCGGCAAACCCTTGTGGCAGAGGGCTCGCCGACAGGTATGCGCATGTTATCCACAAGGCTTTCCCCACGGATTGGGGGCAACTTTTCCACCGTGCGGAACCCATTCAGCGCTCCGTGGTCGGTGGATATCTTTCAGGTGATGGCGCAAGGCTTTCAAGCATGCCGCCTGCAGCGGTCTGTCCAAGGTTTTTGCACAGAGTTATGCACAGGTTCGGCGCTAATTCCGGGGTGCTTTCAGGGCTGTGGGAAACCTTGGAAAATCATCCACAACGGGGATGTGATCAAAAAATGATCGCATTGCTGCAGAGCCTGGTATCAGTGGGCTGGAGCGAGATGCCACCATGTTTTCCACAGGCGGTTCCACATTATCCGTGGACAAGATCAACTTTGTGGAAACAAGGGTTTGTGAGGGAGTATTGGTGTGTGTCGAGAGCAAGACGCGGCAAGTTGTCCACATTGAGAATGGGGCTGCATTGCAGCCCCCGAATACAACTCAGTGCCCGCCAAGGTAGGCGTTACGCACCTCCTCGTTGACCAACAGCTCCTGCCCGGTCCCGGTCATGCGAATCTGCCCGTTGACCATCACATACGCCCGGTCCGACAGTTTCAGCGCATGGTTGGCGTTCTGCTCCACCAGGAAGATGGTCATCCCGGTCTTGGCCAGCTCTCGCAAGGTCGAGAAGATCTGCTTGACCACGATCGGCGCCAGCCCCAGCGAGGGCTCGTCCAGCAACAACAACTTCGGCCGGCTCATCAGCGCCCGGGCAATCGCCAACATCTGCTGCTCGCCACCGGACATGGTCATGGCCCGCTGGTTACGCCGCTCCTTCAAGCGTGGGAACAACTCGTACATGCGCTGCATGTCTTCGTCGGCATGTTTGTCGCCGATGGGGATGGTACCCATCATCAGGTTTTCCTCGACGGTCATGTCAGGGAACACCCGGCGCCCTTCCGGCGACTGGGCAATACCGTTGGAGGCGATGTAGTGCGACGACTTGCGGGTAATGTCGGTGCCGCGATAGACGATATGCCCAGACGCTGCCCGCGGCTGGCCGAAAATCGACATCAGCAGGGTCGACTTACCGGCACCGTTGGCACCAATCAGGCTGACCGTCTCACCTTCGTTGATGTACATCGAGACCTTTTTCAACGCCTGGATCGGCCCATAGAACACGTCCAGGTCCTTCAGCTCCAGAATGGGTGCACTCATACCAGTTCCTCTTCGTCTGCACCCAGGTAGGCGGCGATCACCGTCGGGTTGTGGCGGATGTCCTGCGGCGCGCCTTCGGCAATCACGTTGCCATGGTCCAGCACCACGATATGGTCGGAAATGCTCATGACCATGCCCATGTCATGCTCGATCAGCACCACGGTGATGTCGTGCTCGTCACGCAGTACGCGGATCATGCGGCTGAGGGCTTCGGTTTCCTGGGGGTTCAGGCCCGCCGCCGGTTCATCCAGGCAGATGATTTTCGGCCGTGTGCACATGGCTCGGGCAATTTCCAGGCGCCGCTGCTGGCCGTACGACAACTCGCCGGCCAGGCGGTTGGCGCAGTCGACCAGGTCGACCACTTCAAGCCAGTAGAACGCGTGGTCCAACGCATCGCTTTCGGCCTTGCGGTAGGCCTTGGTGTTGAGCACCCCGGCCAGCAGGTTGCGATTGACCCACATGTGCTGGGCCACCAGCAGGTTCTCCACCACCGACATTTCCTTGAACAGGCGAATGTTCTGGAAGGTGCGCGCCAGGCCCGCGCGGTTGACCAGGTGGGTGCCGCCGAACATCTTGTAGTACATGCGGTTGGCAAAGCGCGCAGGCGACACGAAATCGGCCGCCTGGAAGCGTTCGCCAAGCAGCTGGATGACGTTGGTGTGACTGCCGCGCACGTTCAGCTCGATACGCCCGCCACTGGCCTTGTAGAAGCCGGTCAGGCAGTTGAATACCGTGGTCTTGCCGGCGCCGTTGGGGCCGATCAAGGCAAAGATCTGATTGCGCCGGACCTTGAGGCTGACGTCGCTGAGCGCCTTGATGCCACCGAACTGCATCATCAGGTTGTCGACCGAGAGAATGATATCGTCGCTCATGGCGCCACTCCTTTACGCGGGGTCACACCGGTACGGCTGATGCGGATCAGCCCACGCGGTCGCCAGATCATCATCAGCACCATCAACACGCCGAACAGCAACACCCGGTACTCGGAGAAGCTGCGCAGCAGCTCCGGCGCCACTGTAAGCACGAACGCCGCGATGACCACGCCCACGGTCGACCCCATGCCACCCAGTACGACGATGGCCAAGATCAGCGCCGACTCGAAGAAGGTGAATGACGACGGGTTGACGAAGCCCTGGTAGGTGGCGAAGAACACCCCGGCCAAGCCGGCGGTGGAGGCACCCAAGGTAAACGCCGAAAGCTTGACCAGCACGTGGTTCAAGCCCATCGAACGGCAGGCGATTTCGTCTTCGCGCAGCGCTTCCCAGGCCCGGCCGACCGGCATGCGAGTCAGGCGGTGCTTGATGTACAGCACGGCCAGCACAACCAGGAACAGCACGGCGTAGATGAACACGAACTTGAGGTTGGCGTTGTACTCGAAGCCGAAGAACTCGTGGATCGGCACCCCGCCATCCTTGGCCCGGCGGCCGAACTCCAGGCCGAAGAAGGTTGGCGAAGGCGCCGGCATGCCGTTGGGGCCACCGGTGAACGACAGCCAGTTGTTCAGCACCAGGCGGATAATCTCGCCAAAGCCCAGGGTCACGATCGCCAGGTAGTCACCGTGCATTCGTAGCACCGGGAAACCAAGGATGCAGCCCGCCAGCGCCGCAGCGATGGCCGCCAGCGGCAGCACGCTCCAGAAGCCCAGGCCGAGGTACTGGTAACCCAGCGCCAGGCCGTAGGCACCGATGGCGTAGAACGCCACGTAGCCCAGGTCGAGCAGGCCGGCCAAGCCGACCACGATGTTCAGGCCAAGGCCCAGCAGCACGTAGATCAGGCCGAGGATGACCACGGTCAGCAGGTACTTGTTGGCGAAGATCGGGAAGACGATGGCAATCACGATCAGTGCAGGGATGATGTAGCGCAGGCGCGACTTGTAGTCCGGGGCATTCACATGCACGCCCGAGCCACCGCTGTCGAAGCTCTGGAGCATGCGCTGCCCAGGGGCGGTCTGCAGGAACAGGCTGAGCAGGAAGCGCCCGACCATCACACCACCGACCAGCCACGCCACGCGGCGCGGCTCGGCATTGAAGGTGTAGCCGTCGAGCACCACGCCAACGACCGGGCCAAACACGATGAGTGCCAGCAGGCCAGCGACGAGGGTCTCCAGCAGGCTGCGTTTAATGTCGAAACCCTTGGTTTCGCTAACAGAGGCAGTTTTGGCAACGGACATGTTCATCACACCTTAGCCACGAGCGGGCGACCCAGCAGGCCTTGTGGGCGGAAGATAAGGATCATCACCAGCAGCGAGAAGCTGAACACATCCTTGTAGTCGGAGTTGATCAAGCCAGAGAACAGCGACTCGGAAATACCCAGGATGATGCCGCCGAGCATGGCGCCAGGCAGTGAGCCGATACCCCCGAGCACCGCGGCGGTGAATGCCTTGATACCGATGATGAAGCCGGCGTAGAAGTCGAACGTGCCGTAGTTCATGGTGATCAGCACGCCGGCCAGGGCGGCCATCACGGCGCCGATGACGAACACGTAGGAGATTACCCGGTCGGTGTTGATGCCCAGGATCGAGGCCATCTTGCGGTCTTGCTGGGTGGCACGGCACATGCGGCCGAGCTTGGTGTACTTGATCACGTAGGTCAGCAGGCCCATGCCGACGAAGGCTGCCACCAGAATGAAGATCTTGGTATAGGTCAGTTGCACGAAGCCGGTGCCGACTTCGACACGCATGGCACCTTCCAGCAAGGTTGGCACGCCTTGCTGGCGGGCGCCCTGGCTGATCTGTGCGTAGTTTTGCAGGATCAGCGAAATGCCGATGGCACTGATCAGCGGCGCCAGGCGGGTGGAGTTACGCAGGGGTTTGTAGGCGATGCGCTCGATGGTGAAGCCATAGACGCCCGTGACGACGACGGTGAACAACAGCGTGCCCAACATCAGTAGCGGGAACGACTCGACGCCGAAGTAAGCCAGCAATGCCAGGCTGATTGCCGCGAGGTACGCGGAAATCATATACACCTCGCCGTGCGCGAAGTTGATCATGCCGATGATGCCATAGACCATTGTGTAGCCGATGGCGATCAGGCCATAGACCGACCCGAGGGTCAGGCCGTTGACCAGTTGCTGCAGGAAAATACCATCCATAACGCAATCTCACCTGATTGAGATTGCACGAGCGCCGACCACGGCGCGGGCCACCTGAGCGGGGCCCTCGCAGCGCAGAACTGTGCAGATCTACGAATAAAGACTGGTACCGCGGGGCTTGGGCCCGAGCATCAGCCCGGGCCGTGGGCCGTTTTTATTTTTGTTTTTCCAGCTGGTGGTATTTACCGTCTTTGTCCCACTGGTAGACCACATAGTCGGAGACGGTCAGGTCACCTTTGCTGTCCCACTTTTTCTCGCCCATGACGGTCTGCACCGGGTTGGCCTTGAGCCACTTGGCAGCGTCTTCGCCTTTGTTCGACTTGGCGCCATTGAACGCGGCGGCCAGGGCCTGCAGCGAGGCATAGGCGTACAGGGTGTAGCCTTCAGGTTCGGTACCGGCCTTACGGAACTCCTCCACCACCGCCTTGCTGTCTGGCAGCAGGCGCGGGTCGGCACCGAAGGTCATGTACACGCCATCGACGTACTGCGCACCGCCAGCGGTGGACACCAGTTCGTCGGTGACGATGCCGTCATCGGACATGAACTTGACGTCCTTCAGGCCCTGCTCGCGCAGCTGGCGTACCAGCGGGCCGGCTTCCGGGTGCAGACCACCGAAGTAGACAACGTCGGCGCCGGTGGAGCGGATCTTGGTCACCACGGCGCTGAAGTCTTTCTCGCCACGGGTCAGGCCTTCGTACAACACTGGCTTCACGCCGCGTTTTTCCAGCTGCGCCTTGGTCGCGTCCGCCAGGCCCTGGCCATAGGTGTCCTTGTCGTGCAGTACCGCGACTTTCTTGCCCTTGAGCACGTCGACGATGTAGTCGCCAGCGACGATACCCTGCTGGTCGTCACGGCCGCACATGCGGAACATGGCGCTCAGGCCGCGCTCGGTAACCTGTGGGTTGGTGGAGCCCGGAGTAATGGCGATGACACCCGCCTCGTCATACACCTCGGACGCCGGGATGGTGTTGGAGGAACAGAAGTGGCCGACCACGCCGATCACCTTGTCCTGATCCACCAGGCGGTTGGCCACGGCCACGGCCTGCTTCGGTTCACAGGCGTCATCGCCTTTGACCAGGACGATTTTCTCGCCGTTCACGCCACCGGCGGCGTTGATCTTGTCGGCCGCTGCCTGCGCACCTTTCATGTACTGCTCGCCAAACGCTGCGTTTGCCCCGGTCATGGGGCCCGCTACACCGATCTTGACGTCGGCCTGAACATACGAAGAAACACCCAGTGCCGTAGCTACGGCCAGAGCCAGGAAACCTTTCTTGTAAAACGTCTGCGACATGAGGTGGTGCTCCTAGAGTTTTTTTTGGTTGGCACTACAACTTCTCAGCCCTGTGCTCTGAGCAAGGGCCGTGCCATAGGTTTTGTCTTCCGGGAAAACACACTGTGCAGGGTGCCAGCAGGCGACCGGCGGCCTTTTCTTTATTGAGCGTGCAACCGTCTGCCGTGCGGCGGGCGCCACCACACGTACAGACAAGGAGCAACCGCCTGGTGCCATCATTGCAACCTCGGCAAGTGTTTACGTGCAACCGCCCTGTAACAGCGGACGTCACCGAAGTGCACACCGCTGGTGCGCGACTGCTACAGGCGGCACCGTTTGAAGGCTAGCCGGTGCACGGAAAAACACCTCTGTTTTGGCTGTTCTGGCTTCTTCGCGGGCCGGAACAGGCACAACAAGGCGCAAAAGGCTGGCACAATGTCGGCCATTCGCCGCTTCCGGAGCCCCCTTGATGAGCGAAAGCGCATTCGCCGAGCGCATCGTGCACAACCTGCTCGACACCGACTTCTACAAACTCACCATGATGCAGGGTGTGCTGCACAACTACCCGGACGCCGACGTCGAATGGGAATTCCGCTGCCGCAACGGCGAGGACTTGCGCCCTTACCTCGGCGAGATCCGCAACCAGCTGGAACGGCTCAACGACCTTACCCTGGACGATGGCCAACTGCCTTTCCTGGAACGCATCAGCTTCCTCAAGCCCGACTTCCTGCGCTTTCTGCGCCTGTTTCGCTTCAACTTGCGCTATGTGCGCGTCGGCATCGAGAACGACCAGCTGTTCCTGCGCCTGAAAGGCCCATGGCTGCATGTAATCCTGTTCGAAGTGCCGCTGCTGGCCATCATCAGCGAAGTGCGCAACCGCCAGCTGCACCCGCACATGCGCCTGGCCGAGGCGCGCGACCAGCTGTACCGCAAGTTCGACTGGCTGCGCGCGCATGCCAGCGACGAAGAACTGGCCGAACTGCAGGTAGCCGACTTCGGTACCCGTAGACGCTTCTCCAGCCGCGTGCAGGAAGAAGTGGTTCGCGTGTTGCGCGATGATTTTCCGGCCCGCTTCGTCGGCACCAGCAATGTCGACCTGGCATGGAAACTGGATATCAAGCCGCTAGGCACCATGGCCCATGAATGGATCATGGCCCACCAGCAGCTCGGCCCACGGCTGATCGACAGCCAGATTGCCGCGCTGGACTGCTGGGTGCGCGAGTACCGCGGCCTGCTCGGCATCGCACTGACCGACTGCATCACCATGGATGCCTTCCTCGGCGACTTCGATCTGTACTTCGCCAAGCTGTTCGACGGCCTGCGCCACGACTCGGGCGAGCCGGTGGCCTGGGCAGAAAAGGCCATCGCCCATTACCAGAAACTGGGTATCGACCCGATGACCAAGACCCTGGTGTTTTCCGATGGCCTCAACCTGACCCGCTCGCTGGAGATCTTCCGTGCCCTGCGCGGTCGCATCAACGTCAGTTTTGGCATCGGCACCAACCTGACCTGCGACATCCCGGGTGTGGCGCCAATGAGCATCGTGCTTAAAATGACCGACTGCAACGGCGCGCCGGTGGCCAAGATCTCGGACGAAGCCGCCAAGACCCAGTGCCGCGACGAGAACTTCGTCGCCTACATGCGCCACGTATTCAAAGTCCCCAGCAAGGAGTAACCCATGCAAGCGGTTCAGCAAGAGATTGCCCAGGCGCTGAAGGTACAGCCGCCGTTCGCCGACGCTGCAGCGCTTGAGGCCGAAGTTGCCCGGCGCGTGACGTTCATCAAGGGCTGCCTGGCCAACGCCCGGCTCAAGACCCTGGTGCTGGGCATCAGCGGTGGCGTCGACTCGCTGACTGCCGCCCTGCTCGCCCAGCGCGCCATCAACGAGTTGCGCGCCGAGACCGGCGACAAGGCCTACACCTTCATAGCCGTGCGCCTGCCGTACCAGGTGCAGCATGACGAGCATGACGCCCAGGCCTGCCTGGACGTGATCAAGGCCGATGAAGTGCACACCGTGGACATTGCCCCGGCGGTACGGGCTTTGGCGGCTGAAGTGGTGGAGTTGAAGAACGGCTCGCCGACGTTGGTGGACTTCGTGGTCGGCAACGTCAAGGCGCGTACGCGCATGGTCGCCCAATACACCATCGCTGGCGCCCGCGCAGGCCTGGTGATCGGTACCGACCACGCTGCCGAGGCGGTGATGGGCTTCTTCACCAAGTTTGGTGATGGTGCCTGCGACCTGGCGCCGCTGAGCGGGCTGGTGAAGAACCAGGTGCGAGCGATTGCACGCAGCTTCGGCGCACCGGAGTCACTGGTGGAGAAAGTGCCGACGGCGGACCTGGAAGACCTGGAGCCGGGCAAGCCGGACGAAGCGTCGCATGGCGTGACCTACCAGCAGATCGATGCCTTCCTGCATGGGCAGCCGGTTGACCAGGCAGCGTTCGACATCATCGTCGCCACCTACCGCAAGACCCAGCACAAGCGCGAACTGCCGTTCGCCCCATGAAAGCTTCGCGGGCACGCCCGCTCCCACAGATACACCACGCAAGCTGAACCTTGTGGTGTACCTGTGGGAGCGGGCGTGCCCGCGAATAGGCCCGAAAGCCCTGCAGCACTATCGTTACTTGACGATGACCTTGCCTTTCATCATCGAGATGTGGCCCGGGAAGGTGCAGAAGAAGCTGTAGTCACCACCGGCTTCCAGCTTGGAAGTGTCGAACTTCACTTCGGTTTCTTTTTCTGGCGCACCGATCATCGCGGTGTGGGCGATGATGTTGGCGTTATCTTCCTTCAGGTAGCCCTTTTCAATGCCCTGGCTCATGCCTTCGGTAGCAATGCCCTGCATGTCGGCAGTCTTGCTGATCACCAGGTTGTGGCCCATGACGTTCTTCGGCAGGTTGCCGGAGTGGGTCAGTTTGACGGTGAATTCCTTGCAGCTCTTGTCGACGGTGAATTCCTTGGTGGTATAGGACATTTGGTCCGTCGATTCGACAGTTACCGAGCACTCGGCGGCGAAGACAGAGGCGCTGGCGAGGGTCAGCAGGGATACCGCTACAGCTTTCGCAAACATCATGAATCTCCTTGGCAGGGTTTTATCAATTGCGAGACTGCCTGAACCCGTTCAGCCCCTTGCTGATATGGGTCAAGGGGGTGTCAAGTGGCCAGCCAGTAGAATTGTTCAATGGATTGTATACAACCAATCTAAGGGCACATCATGCCCTTTTATTGGACGATGGGACAACCTCTCATTTAGGAGCAATACCAAATGCCCATCTCCAACTTCCTGAATAGCCTGCTCGCTGCCTACGCCCATGGAGCCACCGGCGCCATCTGCGAATTCTCCCGGCCGGAGTGAAAGCGGCCTTGGAAGCGACGGACATGCACCGTACCCTGTGCACCTGAGTGACAGGAGATGAGCAATGCCCGTACGTTCCGTTTGTGTGTTCTGCGGCGCCAGCATCGGCGCCAACCCCGCCTACCGTGAAGCGGCCGTCGCGCTTGGCCAGGCCATTGCGCGTCGTGGGCTGACGCTGGTGTATGGCGGCGGCGCCGTTGGCCTGATGGGTGTGGTGGCTGACGCTGCCATGGCAGCAGGTGGCGAAGTGGTGGGAATCATCCCGCAGAGCCTGCTGGACGCTGAAGTCGGCCACAAGGGCCTGACTCGCCTGGAAGTGGTTGATGGCATGCACGCGCGCAAGGCCCGCATGGCCGAGCTGAGCGATGCCTTCATTGCCTTGCCGGGCGGGCTCGGTACGCTGGAGGAGTTGTTCGAAGTGTGGACCTGGGGGCAGCTGGGCTATCACGCCAAGCCGCTGGGGCTGCTCGATGTGAATGGCTTCTACGACAAGCTGGGCGGCTTCCTCGACCATATCGTCGAAGAAGGCTTTGTGCGGCCGCAGCACCGGGCGATGTTGCTGCTGGCGCAGCAGCCAGATGAGCTGCTAAATGACATGGACAGCTTCGTAGCGCCGGTGGCGCCGAAGTGGGTCGACAAGAAGCCTGATTGACCTCGAGATGTTGGGACCGCTTTGCGGTCCCAACATGGATCGATCAGCGCGGGATAACAGGCTGACGTGGCTTCTTGTTGCCCTTGCCACCCTTGGCCGCTTCCTTGCGCTCCTTGGCCGCCTTCTCGTTTCGGGCAAACGCTTCGGCCTTGGCCTTCTCACGCTTGTCCCAAGGCTTGCTGCCATCGCTGGCACGCGGCGGCAGACCGGTGTGCTGGGTCAGGATCTTCTGGTCCTTGCCCACCTTGTAGCTACCCGCCGGCGTCGAGTTCTTGCGGCGCGCGCTCTGGTAGGTATCGCTCTGCGGCTGGTGCAGCGGGATCAGTTGGTGCTTACCCGGCCCGATCAGGTCGGCGCGGCCCATGCGCTCCAGCGCTTCACGCAGCATTGGCCAGCCTTTCGGGTCGTGGTAGCGCAAGAACGCCTTGTGCAGGCGGCGTTGCTCGTCGCTCTTGACGATCTCCACCCCTTCGCTCTTGTAGGTCACCTTGCGCAGCGGGTTCTTGCCCGAGTGGTACATGGCCGTGGCCGACGCCATCGGTGACGGGTAGAACGCCTGCACCTGGTCGGCGCGGAAGCCGTTGCCCTTCAGCCACAGGGCCAGGTTCATCATGTCTTCGTCGGTGGTGCCTGGGTGGGCGGCGATGAAGTACGGGATCAGGTACTGCTCCTTGCCCGCTTCCTTCGAGAACTTCTCGAACATGCGCTTGAAGCGGTCGTAGGTGCCGATACCCGGCTTCATCATCTTGTCCAACGGGCCACGCTCGGTGTGCTCCGGGGCAATCTTCAGGTAACCACCAACGTGGTGGGTCACCAGCTCCTTGACGTACTCCGGTGATTCCACCGCCAGGTCGTAGCGCAGGCCGGAGGCGATCAGGATCTTCTTCACACCCGGCAAGGCACGGGCCTTGCGGTACAGCTCGATCAGCGAGCTGTGGTCGGTGTTGAGGTTTTCGCAGATGCCCGGGAACACGCACGACGGCTTGCGGCAGTGCTTCTCGATGTCGTGGCTCTTGCAGGCGATGCGGTACATGTTGGCAGTCGGGCCGCCAAGGTCGGAGACCACGCCGGTGAAGCCCGGCACCTTGTCGCGCATCTCTTCGATCTCGTTCAGGATCGATTCGTGCGAGCGGTTCTGGATGATGCGGCCTTCGTGCTCGGTGATCGAGCAGAAGGTGCAGCCACCAAAGCAGCCACGCATGATGTTCACCGAGAAACGGATCATTTCGTAGGCCGGGATGCGCTCCTTGCCATAGGCCGGGTGCGGCACACGGGCGTAAGGCATGCCGAACACGTAGTCCATTTCTTCGGTGCTCATGGGGATGGGTGGCGGGTTGAACCACACATCCACTTCGCCATGCTTCTGCACCAGTGCGCGGGCGTTGCCTGGGTTGGTCTCCAGGTGCAGCACGCGGTTGGCGTGGGCGTAGAGTACCGGGTCGTTACGCACCTTTTCGAACGACGGCAGGCGGATCACCGACTTTTCCCGGGTCACGCTCGGGCTGTCGAGAATCTGCACCACCTTGGCTTCGTTCGGGTCTTCCTGGTCGCCCTTGGCCTGCTCGATGGCGCAGGCCTGGGTGTCCTGGGTGTTCACGTACGGGTTGATGATCTTGTCGACGCGGCCCGGGCGGTCGATACGGGTGGAGTCGATTTCGTACCAGCCTTGTGGTGTATCACGGCGCACGAAGGCGGTGCCACGCACGTCGGTGATGGTCTCGATCTTCTCGCCGTTGGACAGGCGCTGGGCCACTTCGACCACCGCGCGCTCGGCGTTGCCGAACAGCAGGATATCGGCGCTGGCGTCGATCAGGATCGAATGGCGAACCTTGTCCTGCCAGTAGTCGTAGTGGGCAATGCGGCGCAGCGAAGCCTCGATGCCGCCGAGCACGATCGGCACATGCTTGTAGGCTTCCTTGCAGCGCTGGCTGTACACCAGGCTGGCGCGGTCCGGACGGCTGCCGGCCAGGCCACCTGGGGTGTAGGCGTCGTCGGAACGGATCTTCTTGTCTGCGGTGTAACGGTTGATCATCGAGTCCATGTTGCCGGCGGCCACGCCGAAGAACAGGTTCGGCTCGCCGAGCTTCATGAAGTCGTCTTTCGACTGCCAGTTCGGCTGGGCGATGATGCCCACGCGGAAGCCCTGGGCCTCCAGCAGACGGCCGATGATGGCCATGCCGAACGATGGGTGGTCGACGTAGGCATCACCGGTCACGATGATGATGTCGCAGGAATCCCAGCCGAGCAGATCCATCTCCTCCCTGCTCATCGGCAGGAAAGGTGCTGGCCCGAAGCATTCGGCCCAGTACTTGGGATAGTCGTAGAGTGGTTTGGCTGCTTGCATGTCAGTGACCGGTTCTGGTGTGCAGGGAAATCGCGGGCGCGGAATATAGCACAAATTTTGACCAAATCCGACTGGATTCGTGGGGATTGGTGAGCTGGGACGACAGTTGGGGGCGCGGGGTGTCGGCGATCACCGGCGCAGGCGGTGCCATCCTCCGCGCTGGATTCTTCGCGACTGAAGCCGCTCCCAGAGGTGTCCCTGCTAACCCAGTGAATTACGCGCTGCTACACGAAAACAGGCTTTATTCATCATCGAAGTTATACATACCCGGCGCCAAGTTATTGAAGCGGGTGTACTAACAGATAACCGGCTCTGATGTAATAGGAACTAGCAGGTGCGGGATATAGCACAAATTTTGACCTAATCCGACTGCAATGGCCGGCTGATCTCCCTCGAATGATCTGGCAATGTTGCCAGTTTCATCAACTTCCTGGCCCACCTAGCATTTAGGAAACACCCAACCCAGGAAGCAAGTGATGAAAATATTCTACGCGTCTCATCGCCCAACCCTATTGCTGGATGGCCGTGGATTCACCCGTATCTTCAATGCAGGGCCAGGCACCCTTACCACGCACCAGGAAAATCACAGCCGCTTGATCGGCAGTGAAATGTCCAATTCACCCTCTTGCACACTTGACCAAAACGGCCGCACCCAGCTGACCTTCAGTGCATACGGCGCTAGGGTCGACCACGGACAAATACCTGCCTTCAAAGGCGAGCTTGAGGATCTGGTCACCGGCCATTACCTGCTGGGAAATGGCTACCGCGCTTACAACCCTCATCTCATGCGTTTCAACAGTCCAGACAGCGACAGCCCATTCGCAAAAGGAGGGTTGAATACCTACTCATTTGCTCTTTGCGACCCGATCAACCGCCGTGATCCGACGGGGCACGCTTTCGAGTTCATTCGTAAGCTATTCGTCAACAAGACCTATCGCGGACCTATCGTGGCGGAGTTCGACGGAATTGTTGTTTTTACTGGGCAAGAACGACCGGACGGAAAATTACCCACCCTGTATATCAGCGCCCATGGCGCTCCAGGCGTGATAGGTGCTGACGGCACCAATACTTACGATGCAACACGCACTTTCAAGGCACTGACAAGCCGCAATATCCAGCTGCACAACAGGCAAATTCATGTACTTGCATGTGACACAGCTTTCCCCCACCCGCTTACCGGCAGCTCATATATCAGCGACCTAAGCGCCCTTACAAAGTTTCAAGTTTCTGGCTACGCGACCACAGTTGCAGTCGTGGAGCGCCGTCAAGGCAACGAATACATTGTAGAGAAACAAAGGGTGCTGCCGCACCATGGAATGACATCGACAAAGACCCGAGCGGGTAAAGGTAGAAAGCAGCAAGACGCCACTGACGACATTCAGGCTGAGATATCCAAGCGGATCAGGACTGCCTGAACATTGAGTCGCTCTAACGAGGCGAGCCTCTACCGACTCTTCTCATTCGTCGTCGTCGAAGTTGTACATGCCCGGTGCGAGGTTCTCGAAGCGGGTGTACTTGCCGATAAACGCCAGGCGCACAAAGCCAATAGGGCCGTTACGCTGTTTACCGATGATGATTTCCGCCACACCCTTGTGCTCGGTCTCGGGGTGGTACACCTCGTCGCGGTACACGAACATGATCACGTCGGCGTCCTGCTCGATTGCACCGGATTCACGCAAGTCGGAGTTCACCGGGCGTTTGTTCGGGCGCTGTTCCAGGGAGCGGTTCAGCTGCGACAGGGCGATGACCGGGCAGTTGAATTCCTTGGCCAGGGCCTTGAGCGAGCGGGAAATTTCGGAAATCTCGTTGGTGCGGTTATCACCGGAAGAGCCCGGGATCTGCATCAGCTGCAGGTAGTCGACCATGATCATGCCGATTTCACCGTGCTCACGCGCCAAGCGCCGCGTACGCGCACGCATTTCAGACGGGCTGATGCCGGCGGTATCGTCGATGAACAGCTTGCGGTCGTTGAGCAGGTTGACTGCCGAGGTCAGGCGTGGCCAGTCGTCGTCGTCCAGCTGGCCGGAACGAACCTTGGTCTGATCGATACGGCCAAGGGAGGAAAGCATACGCATGATCAGCGATTCACCTGGCATTTCGAGGGAGAACACCAGCACCGCCTTTTCGCTGCGTAGGACGGCGTTCTCAACCAGGTTCATGGCAAAGGTGGTTTTACCCATCGACGGACGGCCGGCGACGATGATCAAGTCGGCAGCCTGCAGGCCGCTGGTTTTTTCGTCCAGGTCGGTGTACCCGGTAGAGATACCGGTGATATCACTGTCGGAGTTGAACAGCGTATCGATACGGTCGATGGCCATGGTCAACAGCTCGTTGACGCCTACCGGGCCACCGGTTTTTGGCCGAGCCTCGGCAATCTGGAAGATTTGCCGCTCGGCATCGTCGAGAATCTCTGCAGCGTTGCGCCCCTGGGGGTTGAACGCGTTGTCGGCGATGTCGGTACTGATACTGATCAACTGGCGCAGCGTAGCCCGTTCGCGAATGATCGCGGCGTAGGCCTTGATGTTGGCCACCGACGGGGTGTTCTTGGCCAGCTCGGCCAGGTACGCCAGGCCTCCTACCTGCGAGGACAGGCCTTCCTTGTCCAACTGCTCGTGCAGGGTCACCACGTCGAATGGCTGGTTGGCATCGACCAACTTGTGCACGGCGCGGAAGATCAGCCGGTGGTCATGCCGGTAGAAGTCACCATCCGACACCTGGTCCAGCACCCGCTCCCAGGCATCGTTGTCCAGCATCAGGCCACCGAGCACGGCCTGTTCGGCCTCGATGGAATGCGGCGGTACCTTCAGGGCTGCGGTTTGCAGGTCTAGCTGTTCGGAGGTGGTGATCTCGTTCATGGCCACGAAAGAATTCTAGAGGATGAAAAAGACAAAGGGCACGGCCTGTAAAAAACAGGACCGTGCCCGATGTTAACCGCCTGACTCGCAAGGAGCCAGCCAGTTAGCGCAGCTTAGGCAGCTACGACGACCACACGTACGGTGGCTTCAACGTCGCTGTGCAGGTGCACGGCTACGTCGTATTCGCCAACCTGACGGATGGTGCCGTTCGGCAGACGAACTTCAGCTTTGGCCACTTCTACGCCGGAGGCGGTCAGGGCGTCAGCGATGTCGTGGGTGCCGATCGAACCGAACAGCTTGCCTTCGTCGCCAGCGGTGGCAGTGATGGTCACTTCCAGCTCGGCCAGTTGGGCAGCACGGCTTTCAGCCGACGATTTCTTGTCAGCAGCTGCTTTTTCCAGCTCGGCGCGACGTTCTTCGAACGCAGCCAGGTTGGCGGCGTTGGCAACGGTGGCCTTGCCGAATGGCAGCAGGAAGTTACGGCCGTAACCAGCCTTAACTTTTACTTTGTCGCCCAGGTTGCCCAGGTTAGCGACTTTTTCCAGCAGGATCAGTTCCATTTGGTAAAACCTCTTAACTTTTAACCTTCACCGTTCGCGGAGTCATTCCCCTTGGGGGACTTGCGACCGCGAAAATCAATCAGGCTGTCGACAATGGCCAAAACCATCAGCAAGGGGTAAATCAGCTGCATGATCAGCGGCAGCGTCACGTACATGCCCACCAGCCAGAAACCAGCCAGTCGGCCCTGTGCCACCAGCCCATGCATCAAAGCGATGCCGGCCAGCACCAGAACCAGGCTTGAGGCCGATGCCAGGATGATGAACTGCGGCCCGATGAACGGGGCCACCACCATCACTGCCACCAAGACCGCCATGGTCTGTTTCGGCAACTTCAGCGCGCGAAACTCGCGACCGAAGCCTCCAGGGTTGTACAACGCTGCCTGCCAGTAGCGCGCCAGCACCAAGGCCAGCACACTGAACAACTGCACCGTCACTGCTGTGGAAGCGACCAGCACAGGGCGGATCAGCTCACCGGAGAGCACCGGCTGCCCCTCGATTTTCGGCATGGCTTCGGCAAACGCCTTGGCCAGCACATCGAAGGTTTGCGCCAGCGCCAGATCGAGCACGAGGCTGAAAGCCACGGCGAACACGGCACTGACCAGCAACACACGGCTCCAGGGATGCTCGGCACGCAACAGGGCGGCCAAGGCCACAGCACCCGCAATCACCAAAAAGGTGATGGGATCGCCCATGACCCATACGGCCAGCCCGGCCAGCAGGCCGCCGGCGATGACCGTTGTAGCATCCTTGAACCCACGCCGCAGCAGCACAAGGCTGCAGGCAGCGGCACTCAACCAGAACAGCAGCGGCAGTACCGCGCTGATGACCACCACCAGGGTGGCCTGCACACGACCGCGCATGATGAAACTTGCTAACGCTCGCATGCTAATCCCTTACTGCTTGTCGACGACCCGGTCTCAGCGGCCGTGGCTGTCGGTGTAGGGCAGCAGGGCCAGGAAGCGGGCGCGCTTGAT
The DNA here is from genome assembly GCF_039634505.1 of Pseudomonas sp. NY8896. Lineage (NCBI taxonomy): Bacteria > Pseudomonadati > Pseudomonadota > Gammaproteobacteria > Pseudomonadales > Pseudomonadaceae > Pseudomonas > Pseudomonas sp. NY8896. Next base: position 499,288 of record NZ_CP132350.1, on the reverse strand, counting down.
AGCGGTAGCCAGCTGACGCTGATAACGAGCTTTGGTACCGGTGATACGGCTTGGAACGATCTTGCCGGTTTCGGATACGTAAGCTTTCAGGGTGTTGAGATCTTTGAAGTCGATCTCTTTCACGTCTTCAGCAGTGAAGCGGCAGAATTTACGACGACGGAAGAAACGTGCCATTTAATAGGCTCCTCTAAAGGTCCGTGGATTACTCGTCAGCGTTATCGCTGGAGTCGCTGTCATTGCTGTCGTCGCCTTCGGCGGAGTCAGCATGCTCAGGACGCTCACGACGCTCACGGCGCTCGCTGCGGTTTTCTTCAGCCTTCAGCATCTCGGACTGGCCGGTAACGGCTTCGTCGCGACGGATGACCAGGTTACGGATAACGGCATCGTTGTAGCGGAAGTTGTCTTCCAGCTCGGCCAGGGCCTTGCCGGTGCACTCAACGTTCAGCATCACGTAGTGAGCCTTGTGAACATTGTTGATTGCGTAGGCCAGTTGACGACGGCCCCAGTCTTCCAGGCGGTGGATCTTGCCACCGTCTTCTTCGATCAGCTTGGTGTAACGCTCAACCATGCCGCCGACTTGCTCGCTCTGGTCCGGGTGAACCAGGAAGATGATTTCGTAATGACGCATGAATGCTCCTTACGGGTTAGTAGTCTGCCAGCGAATCTGGTCAGACAAGGAGTGAATGACACTGTATGTCTTGCACGGAGGGGAGGCACATAAGCGCCTGCCAGCTCGGCAAGGGGCGCAATTGTAGAGAAGGCGGGGCGCACAAGCAAGGCAATTGGTGAATATTTGAACAGCCTGAAACATATTCAGAATGTGCCCGCCCCCACAAGCAATCCGCATTGCCAAAGGCAACAGTGAACCTGTGGGAGCGGGCGCGCTCGCGAAGACGGTGGAACTGGCTGAAGATCAGCGCTTGGCTTGACGCTGACGCACCGCTTCGAACAGGCAAACCCCGGTCGCAACCGACACGTTCAGGCTGCTGACGCTGCCAGCCATCGGCAATTTCACCAGAAAATCGCAATGCTCGCGGGTGAGACGGCGCATGCCCTTGCCTTCTGCGCCCATGATCACCACCAGGGGGCCGGTCAGGTCCTGCTGGTAGATCTCCTGCTCGGCCTCGCCAGCGGTACCCACTACCCACAAGCCACGCTGCTGCAGCTTTTCCAGGGTACGCGCCAGGTTGGTCACGGCCACCAGCGGGATCACTTCCGCCGCACCGCATGCCACCTTGCGCACAACCGGCGTCAGCGTTGCAGATTTGTCCTTGGGCACGATCACTGCCGTGGCACCCGCCGCATCGGCCGTGCGCAGGCAAGCGCCAAGGTTGTGCGGATCGGTGACACCGTCCAGCACCAGGATCAGCGGCGGCGTTTCAGTGCGCTCGAGCAACTCCTCGAGCATCAACTCGCCCCATACCTGGCTCGGGCTCACCTCGGCGACCACGCCCTGATGCACGCCCTCTACCCAGGCATCCAACTCACGGCGCTCGGCCTGGCCGACCGGCACGCGGTTCTCCGCGGCCAGCGCCAGCAAGGTTTCGAGGCGTGGCTCGCTGCGCCCTTCCGACAGCCAGATCTGCTTGACCCGCTTTGGATGGTGCTGCAGCAATGCCTGCACGGCGTGCACGCCGTAGATCTTTTCCAGCTGACTCATGACTTGCTCTTGCTCTTGCGTGGCGCGCCGGACTTCGGCGGGCCTTTACGGTGCTTGGTCGGTTTGCCGGACGGCTTGCCACCTTTTTCCGACTTGCTGCCAGCACTGCTGCGCGCGTCGGTCATCAGGGCTTTTTTCATCTCGCGGCTTTTACGCACTTCAGCATTGCGCTGCACGGCATCCTTGGGGAAATACGCTTCGGACGCTTCGCTTTTGCGGCTGCGCGGCTTGGGCGTGGCTTTCGCTTCGGCAACCGGCGGCTGCTCGGCCTTTTCGGTAGCCTGTGCGGCGCCGCGCTGCTTGCGGCCGATCGGTGCGGCGAGGGTCTTGTCCGACACTTCGAAGTCGATCTTGCGCTCGTCCAGATCGACGCGCATGACCTTGACTTCGATGGTGTCGCCCAGGCGGAAGCTGCGCCCTGTGCGCTCGCCGGACAGGCGGTGATGCACCGGGTCGAAGTGGTAATAGTCGCCCGGCAGCGCACTGACGTGCACCAGGCCTTCCACATAGATATCGGTCAGCTCGACGAACAGGCCAAAACCGGTCACCGCAGTGATCACACCCGGGAACGTCTCGCCCACACGGTCCTTCATGAACTCGCACTTGAGCCAGTTGACCACGTCACGGGTGGCCTCGTCGGCCCGGCGCTCGGTCATCGAGCACTGTTCGCCGAGTTGCTCCAGGGTGTTTTCGTCGTACGGGTAGATACGCGCCTTGGGGATGCTCATGGCACCGGCACGCTTGACGTGCGGGGTATCTACCTTGGAACGGATGATGCTGCGGATGGCGCGGTGCACCAGCAGGTCCGGGTAACGGCGGATCGGCGAGGTAAAGTGGGTGTACGCCTCGTAGTTCAAGCCAAAGTGGCCGTTGTTCTCGGTGCTGTACACCGCCTGGCTCAGCGAGCGCAGCATGACGGTCTGAATCAGGTGGAAGTCCGGGCGCCCGGCGATGCTCGCCAGCAGAGCCTGGTAGTCCTTCGGCGACGGGTCCTTGCCCTTGTGCAGGCTCAGGCCCAGCTCACCCAGGAAGGCGCGCAGCTTTTCCAGGCGCTCCGGCGGCGGGCCGTCGTGCACGCGGTACAGGGCTGGCACGCCATGCTTCTGCAGGAACTCGGCGGTGGCCACGTTGGCCGCCAGCATGCATTCCTCGATCAGCTTGTGGGCATCATTGCGTACGGTCGGGCGAATTTCCGCGATCTTGCGCTGGTCACCGAAGATGATGCGGGTTTCCTGGGTTTCGAAGTCGATGGCACCACGCGTGTGACGCGCATCCACCAGCACCTTGTACAGGTTGTACAGGTTCTTCAGGTCCGGCACGACTTCCTTGTACTCTTCGCGCAGCGCTTTACCCTCACGGGTACGGGCGTGCTCGAGCATGCTGCTGACCTTGTTGTAGGTCAGGCGGGCGTGAGAGTGGATCACGCCTTCGTAGAACTGATAGTCGACCATCTGGCCGGCTTTGTTCATGGTCATTTCACAAACCATGGCCAACCGGTCGACATGCGGGTTCAGCGAGCACAGGCCGTTGGACAGCTCTTCGGGGAGCATCGGCACCACACGCTCGGGGAAGTACACCGAGTTGCCGCGCTGCTGGGCTTCGACATCCAGGGCCGAGCCCAGGCGCACGTAGCTGGAAACGTCGGCAATGGCCACGTACAGACGCCAGCCACCGGAGAACAGGCGCAGCTTGCCCAGGGGCTCGCAATAAACGGCATCGTCGAAGTCGCGGGCGTCTTCACCATCAATGGTGACGAACGGCAGATGGCGCAGGTCGACGCGCTTCTCTTTATCCTTCTCCTCGACTTCGGAGCGGAACTTGCGTGCTTCCTTGACCACATCAGCAGGCCAGACGTGCGGGATGTCGTAGCTGCGCAGGGCTACGTCGATTTCCATGCCTGGGGCCATGTAGTTGCCGATGACCTCGACCACATCGCCTTGCGGCTGGAAGCGCGGGGTTGGCCAGTGGGTGATCTTGATTTCGACGAACTGACCGATCTTGGCACCGCCGTTACGCCCGGCGGTCACCAGCACTTCCTGCTGGATCTTCGGGTTGTCCGGCGTCACGTAGCCAATGCCGCCTTCTTCGAAATAGCGACCGACCACGCTCTCATGGGCGCGGGAAATGACCTCGACGATCACCCCTTCACGGCGCCCACGGCGGTCTGTGCCGGAAACCCGCGCCAACGCGCGGTCGCCATCGAAGGCCAGACGCATCTGCGACGGGCCAAGGAACAGGTCATCACTGCCATCATCGGGGATGAGGAAACCAAAACCGTCGCGGTGGCCGGAGATACGGCCGCAGATCAGGTCCAGCTTGTCCACCGGGGCATAAGTGCCGCGCCGGGTATAGATAAGCTGGCCATCGCGCTCCATGGCACGCAGGCGGCGGCGCAGGGCTTCGATCTGGTCTTCCTCATACAGACCAAACTCTTTCGCCAGCTCCTCGCGGGCAGCGGGTTCGCCACGGTCGGCGAGGCGCTGCAGGATCAGCTCACGGCTGGGAATGGGGTTGTCGTATTTTTCCGCTTCGCGAGCGGCCTCGGGATCGAGGGATTGCCAATCGGCCATCAGAAGGGGTTCACCTTGGGGTATATAGATAGGAATTCTGGCATAGGCGTATTGAAACCGGAAATGTCTGCCTTGGACAGCCCCCGCTGCAGTGCATAGACAGCCGTAATAGGCCTGTGGAATCAACAAGTTGAATTTTTTGAATTTTTTTTTGATTGGGGGCTTTACAGCCTTGGGGAGCGTCCGTATAGTGCGCACCACAACGACGGACAACCCCGAAGTTGTAGTAGAGATGAACGGCGCTGTAAAGCATCTTGTAATCTCGAATGTGTGCCCAGGTGGCGGAATTGGTAGACGCGCTGGTTTCAGGTATCAGTGACCGCAAGGTCGTGGAAGTTCGAGTCTTCTCCTGGGCACCAAATATTTTCAAGTAACAGATGACCAAGGATCTGTTACTACTGTGTGAAAGCGAACGATAGTCGCCTTCTGCAGATGATGTAAAGCTTTGCCCAGGTGGCGGAATTGGTAGACGCGCTGGTTTCAGGTATCAGTGACCGCAAGGTCGTGGAAGTTCGAGTCTTCTCCTGGGCACCATACAAAAACCCACTAGCTTGCTAGTGGGTTTTTTCTTGCCTGCGTTTTGTGCATCCCTCCCCTTTCGGCCATTGGTGCAAACCCATTTCGACGGTTACACCATCGTCTGACCATGAATTTCTCGTCACCCGGCCACTTGAGAAACGATTTCGTTTACCATTGTTTCCAAATATGTAGCCGTAAGCGAGGAAGTACCCGCATGACGATCCGCCCGCAACCGCTGATGCGCACCTTGGCCGCCGCCGTGCTGAGCCTGGTCATCGGCGCTCCGGCCGCCATGGCAGACGCACCGGTCAGCCTGACCATGTACAACGGTCAGCACAAGGAAATCGGCGAAGCCATCGCCAAGGCCTACGAGGCCAAGACCGGTATTCATATCGACATCCGCAAGGGCAGCAGCAACCAGCTGGCCAGCCAGATCATCGAGGAAGGCGACCGTTCGCCGGCCGACATCATCTACACCGAAGAGTCCCCACCCCTGAACAACCTGGGCGAACTGGGCCTGCTGGCGAAGATCGACGACGCCACCGCGAACATGATGCCCAAGGAGTACGTTGGCGCCAACGGCACCTGGATGGGTATCACGGCCCGTACGCGCATCGTGGTGTACAACCCGAAGAAGGTCGACGAAAAAGACCTGCCAACCACGGTGATGGACTTCGCCAACCCTGAGTGGGAAGGCCGCGTCGGCTACGTGCCCACCAGTGGTGCGTTCCAGGAGCAGGCCGTGGCCATTCTGAAGATGCATGGCCGCGAAGCCACCGAAGAATGGCTGACCGGCCTGAAAGCTTTCGGCAAGACCTACACCAACAACATGGTCGCCCTCAAAGCCGTGGAAAAAGGCGAAGTGGCGGCGGTCCTGGTGAACAATTACTACTGGTACGCGCTTGAACGCGAGCGCGGCAAGCTGGACACCAAGCTCTACTACCTGGCCGACGGCGATGCCGGCAACCTGGTCACCATCTCTGGCGCGGCCGTGGTCAAGGCCAGCAAGCACCCGAAAGAAGCCCAGGCTCTGCTCAACTGGATGGCCAGCGAAGAGGGCCAACGCGTGATTACCCAGACTACCGCCGAGTACCCGCTGCACAAGGGCATGGTTTCGGACCGTGGCCTGAAGCCGTTCAACGAGCTGCGCCCGCCGAACATCTCGCCAGCCGACCTGGGTAATGCCGAAGAAGCCATCGAGCTCGAGCGCGAGGTCGGTCTGCTCTGATGACTGCCGCCCTGTCCGAACCGGCGCCGGTACGCTTCGTTCCGCGCCGCAAGCGCCCGTCCATCTGGGTGGTGCTGCCTGTGCTGTTCCTGGTGGCGATGAGCTTGCTGCCACTGGCTTACGTCGCCATCAAAGCCTGGGAAGCAGGCTGGCGCGAAGCCTTGCACCTGCTGTGGCGCCCCTTTGTCTGGGGGCTGATGCGCAACACCCTGATGCTGATGGTCGGGGTGACGCTGACCTGCATGGTGGTCGGCCTGGCGCTGGCCTGGTTGCTGGAGCGCAGCAACCTGGCCGGCCGTCGGCTGTGGGGCGTGGTGTTGTGCCTGCCGTTCGCCGTGCCATCGTTCGTCAGCAGCTTCACCTGGGTGTCGCTGAGCTCGGACTTCGAAGGCCTTGGTGGGGCGATCATGGTCATGGCCCTGTCCAAGTACCCGCTGGTGTTCCTGCCCGTTGCCGCGACCCTGCGCAACCTCGACACCTCGCTTGAGGAATCGGCGCGCACCCTGGGCTGCAGCCGCTGGGGCGTGTTCAGCAAGGTCACCCTGCCGCTGCTGTGGCCGTCGATGCTCGGTGGTGCGCTACTGATTGCCCTGCATATGCTGGTGGAGTTTGGCGCGCTGTCGATCCTAGGCCTGCAGACGTTCACCACGGCCATCTACCAGCAGTTCGAACTGGAGTTCAGCAATGCCAACGCGGCCATGCTGTCTGCTGTGCTGCTGGCGATGTGCCTGGTGATGCTTTGGTTGGAACTGCGCGTACGCGGCAAAGCCCGCCATGTGCGCATCGGCCAAGGCGTAGCGCGGCGCGCGCAACCCGTGCGGCTGCGGGGCTGGGCGGTGCTGGCGCAGCTGTTCTGCATTGGCCTGGCAGTGCTGGGCAGCGGTATTCCGCTGGCCATGCTCGGCTACTGGCTTAGCGTCGGTTCATCGGCAGCGTTCCCGGTGGCAGCCATTTCCAAGGCGCTGTTCACTTCGCTGTCGGTGTCACTTGGCGGTGCAGGTTTCTGTGTGTTGCTGGCCCTGCCGATCAGCTTCCTGGTGGTACGTTACAAAGGTCGCCTGGCGATCTGGGCCGAGCGCCTGCCGTACCTGTTGCACGCCCTCCCCGGCCTAGTGATTGCCCTGACCTTGGTGTTCTTCGCCCTGCACTACGTGCCGGCGCTGTACCAGACCACGGCATTGCTGCTGCTGGCTTATGCGCTGCTCTTCTTGCCATTGGCCCAGTCGCCAGTGCGCACCGCGCTGAACAAGGCCTCGCCGACGCTGGAGGAAGCCGCGCGCACGCTGGGTGCCAACAGCTTCGCGGCGTTCTGCCGGGTGACCTTGCCAATCATCTTCCCAGCCATGGCGGCAGCGTTTGCGCTGGTGTTCCTGGATGCCATGAAAGAGCTGACCGCTACCCTGCTACTGAGCCCGACCGGGATGACCACCCTGGCGACCGAGGTATGGGCACACACCGCCAACGTCGAATTCGCCGCAGCGGCGCCTTATGCGGCATTGCTGATCGTGGTGTCGGGGTTGCCGGTTTATCTGCTGACCACGCGGATGTACCTGAACAAGGCATGAGTCGCGTAGCCCTCATCGCCTGCAAGGCAGCGATGAGGGCACCCCAGCCATCACGCGATATTGCGCAGCATGCGCCGCACGATTGGCCCGTGAGCCATGCCGACAGGCAGCATGTAGTAGCGACCGAAACGATTGAAGCACTGCACCGAGGTGGTGACGCTAAGGCGCTGCCGACCTTGCTCTGCTTCATCCAGGTCCATGCTCACCATGACCGCCAAGTGCGTGTCACGTGAAGTCAGGACCAGTTGCTGGTCGCTGATCGCCTCGACGGTGAAGAAATCCAGAAGCCCACCCACTACCGGAGCCCGCTCGGGGTTAAGTGACGAGAAGCCGTGGATAGCAGCGACGTTGAACCGGCGCGAGATGAAGTCGCGCAGGCGGAAGGCTGCAGCCAACCAGCCCGGCACGTCCGAGGTCATGGCGTAATAGGCCTTGATGGCAGTCATTGGCGCAGTGACGTTTATGCCATCGCTATGAAGAAAATCCAGCTCCGCCGGAGCGGCGACCAGTTGGGCGGACATGAACAACTCCTTTTGTCACGTGTCGCCGCCATCATAGCAATGCCGCCCACGGAGTAACGGCCCTGTGTGCCGCTCCCACAACGCTCACCTTATGCCCTGAATTGTCCCAGGCTTGCCCGCAATTGCGCCGCCAAGTCATCCAGCACCTTGCTGCTGGCCGTGGTCTGCATCACCACCTCAGCCGAGCGCTCAGCCTGGGCATGGATGGTTTCCACCCGGCCACGCACCGCCTGCGCGCCATTCGCCTGCTGCTCAGCAGCGCGGGTAGCAAGGCCAATGGCCGCATGCACCTGCTCGACCGCCGCCTGCACCGACTGTTGCCGGCGTTCGTTGTCACGCAGCACCAGCAACCCTTCGCTGGCCTTGAGCCCGGCCTGGCTGATAGTCGCCACTGCTTCCTTGGCGCCCTTCTGCAACGCGGCAATATGCGCCTGGATATCCCCGGTGGAGCTTTGCGTCTTGCTCGCCAGCGCCCGCACTTCGTCGGCTACCACGGCAAAACCGCGCCCGGTTTCACCAGCTCGGGCCGCCTCGATGGCAGCATTCAAGGCCAACAGATTGGTCTGCTCGGCGATGCCATGGATCACTGTCAGCACCACTTCGATCTGCTCACTCTGCTTGGCCAGCCGCTCGATCACCTGGGAGCCGGTATTCACTTGCCCGGCCAGGTTCTCGATCAAGCCGGCGAGCTGGGTCGAGGTGCGACTGTTCTCGTCAGTGGCCTGGCGGATATCCACCACCTGCTGCAAGGCCGCCTGCATCGCATGGCTTTCGGCCTGAGCCTCATCGGCCATGCTCGACAGGTCACGCAGGCTAGCCGCCACTTCATCGCGCTGCAGCGCAGCAGCGGCATCGGCACCCGCATTGCGCTGGGCCATTGCACCAATTTCCACGCCGGTGCGCTGCGCCACTTCACCCGCCTCGCGCACGATCGGTTGCAGCTTGTCGACAAAGCGGTTCACCGCCGAGGCCATGTCGCCAATTTCATCGCGGCTGTCGAGCGGCACGCGCTTGGTCAGGTCACCTTCACCGGCCGCCAGATCGTCCAAGGCGCCAATTAACAAACGCAGCTTGCTCAACACTCGACGACCCAGCACTAAAGCCACCACCAACAGTACGCCCAGGCCAACCAGCACCAGGCCCAGACCGATGCGCCAGCGCAGCTCGGCGGCGGCTTCGCGCACGGTCTGCGCGGTATTGGCCTGCATTGCGGCCGCGCTGCCTTGGGCTTTCTCCAGGCGTTCGCGCAGGGTCTTGCCACTGTCGGCAGCAGCGCCGACCAGGCTGTCACCAACCAGCTGTTCACCACTGGCGATCAGTGCCGCAAAGCGTTGATCCAGGGCTTTGAGCTCCTGATCGATACCGGCCGTGGAAACCCCCATCACCACCTTGCCGATTTCTGCGCCATTGGGGTTGATCGAGGCTTCGACAAAGTACACCGCCGGGTCGCGCCGGGCGGCATCGATCACCTTGTCCAGCGCACGCTCGCCTTGGCCCTTTTCCATCAGCGCCTGATTGATCGGGTTTTGCCGGTTGAGGTAGCGGGTCAGGTGCTGGCCCTGGGCGTCGTCGTACACCACGAACAGCACGTTAGGGTTGCGCTGGGCGCGCCGGGCGAAGTCGGAGAGTACCGGCACATCGTTGTCCCAGATCGCCCTAGGCGCAACCGAAGCCAGTAGCTCGGCCATGTCGTTGGCGGAGTCCTTGAGGTTCTTTTCCAGGGTGTTGCGCAGTTGCTGCTGTTCGCTTTGCAGGCGTTCCGACAACCCTGCACTCAGGCGCTGACGGGTGCTGCTGGACAGGCCGTCGAGCCCCGTGCGCACATCTTGCCCAGCTTGCTCCAGGTCGCTGGCGAGCTGGCGGCTGTCATTGCCCAGGCGCTCGCCAAGGTCGGCCTCCAGAGCAGTGACTGTGCTTCGGGTAAGCGCAACGGCCACCAGCACCTGCACCAAAAGAGCGATACCAAGGGCAACAAACACAGGCCGCAAGAGGCGGCTTCGTAACAGTGAGAGGATGGCAGACACGGTGTAACCCTCGTGTTTTCTGGCGCCACTATTTTGATGGCATCTACAGAAACTTCTTACAGCAAGGGTTGTGCCGGAGGCAGCAGGGATAAACGCCAAGGTTCAGCAAGGCGGTTACCTGCCCCACAAATGAAAACGCCGCAGCCCCTTTCAGGGCCACGGCGTCAGATCAGCCTGGAGGGCAGATCAGGCGAACGGGTGACGCAGCACGATGGTCTCGTTGCGGTCCGGGCCGGTCGAAATGATGTCGATCGGTGCGCCGACCAGCTCTTCAATGCGCTTGATGTAGTCACGCGCAGCTTGCGGCAGCTCTTCCAGGGTTTTCACGCCCAGGGTCGACTCGCTCCAGCCTGGCATCTCTTCGTACACCGGCTCCAGGCCAATGTAGCTGTCGGCGTCGGAAGGCGCGTCGATGACAGCACCGTTCTCGTTCTTGTAGCCCACGCAGATGTTGATGGTTTCCAGGCCGTCCAGTACGTCCAGCTTGGTCAGGCAGATGCCCGAGATGCTGTTGACGTCGATGGCGCGACGCAGGATCACGGCATCGAACCAGCCGCAACGACGGGCACGGCCAGTGGTGGAACCGAACTCGTGGCCACGCTTGGCCAGGGTAGCGCCGGTCTCGTCGAACAGCTCGGTCGGGAACGGACCGGAACCTACGCGAGTGGTGTAGGCCTTGGTGATACCCAGGATGTAGTCCAGGTACATAGGACCAACGCCGGAACCGGTGGAGATACCGCCAGCAGTGGTGTTGGAGCTGGTGACGTACGGGTAGGTACCGTGGTCGATGTCCAGCAGCGAGCCCTGGGCGCCTTCGAACATGATGTCCTTGCCGGCGCGACGCAGGTTGTGCAGCTCGGCGGTGACATCGAGCATCATCGGCTTGAGCTGTTCGGCGTAGGCCATGCACTCATCCAGGGTTTGCTGGAAGTCGATGGCCGGCTCTTTGTAGTAGTTCACCAGCTGGAAGTTGTGGTAGTCCAGCAGTTCACCCAGCTTGGCAGCGAAACGCTCGCGGTGGAACAGGTCACCCACGCGCAGGCCGCGGCGCGCGACCTTGTCTTCGTAGGCTGGGCCGATGCCACGGCCGGTGGTGCCGATCTTGGCTTCGCCACGGGCTTTTTCACGGGCCTGGTCCAGGGCCACGTGGTACGACAGGATCAGCGGCGCAGCCGGGGAGATGCGCAGGCGCTCGCGCACCGGTACGCCCTTCTCTTCCAGCTTGGTGATTTCACGCATCAGTGCGTCCGGGGCAACGACCACGCCGTTGCCGATCAGGCACTGTACGCCTTCACGCAGGATGCCGGACGGAATCAGGTGCAGAACGGTCTTCTCACCGTTGATCACCAGGGTGTGGCCCGCGTTGTGGCCACCTTGGTAGCGCACTACGGCGGCAGCATGTTCGGTCAGCAGATCGACGATCTTGCCTTTGCCCTCATCACCCCACTGGGTGCCCAGGACGACGACATTCTTACCCATTACATTGGTCCTCATTCACGCAAACTTGGTTGCCGGCCTGTTGCCGACGCAGAAACTCACTGGGCCAGCAGCAGAACCTGCCAGCGCCCGTCTTGCTGAATCAATTGCCGATCACAATCCGCCTCGAGAGCAGCACTCAACGGCTGGCCAGGCAAAGCCTGGACCACACGCTGGCCCTCGTTGCGCAACTGGCAGACTTGCTGCCAGAGGGCCGCGTCGCCACTGTCCGGCATCCAGATGCCGCCCGTAGGCAATACGACCTCCGCTCGCCCCAGTGTGACCAGGGTCTTCAAATCCGTGGAGAAACCGGTGGCCGGGCGTGCCCGGCCAAAGTCGGCGCCGATGTCGTCGTAGCGCCCGCCCTGGGCGATCGATTGACCCTCGCCCGGCACGAACACGGCGAACACCACGCCAGTGTGATAGTTGTAACCGCGCAGTTCGCCGAGGTCGAAGTACAGCGGCAGGTCGGGGTAGCGCGACGCCAGGCGATCAGCGATCGCCAGCAGGTCGTCCAGCGCCGCCAGCACGCTGGCCGGGGCACGGCCCAGGCGCACGCGGGCGTCGGCCAGCACTTCACGGCCACCGCACAGCTCGACCAGTGCGCGCAGCATGTTGCCCAGATCCTTCGGCAGGTCAGCGGTCAGCGCCTGCACTTCATCGACGGCCTTGCGCTGCAGGGCGTCGAACAGCTGCTGCTCGACCGCGCCGGACAGGCCGGCAGCACGGGCCAGGCCGCGGTAGATACCGACGTGGCCCAGGTCCATGTGCACGTCCGGCACATCGGTCAGTTGCAGCGTGGCAAGCATCAGGCTGATGACTTCGACGTCGCTGGTCGGGCTGGCATCGCCATACAGTTCAGCGCCCAACTGTATCGGGCTGCGCGAGGTGGACAGTGCACGCGGCTGAGCGTGCAGCACGCTGCCGGCATAGCACAGGCGGCTCGGGCCTTCACGGCGCAGGGTATGGGCGTCGATACGCGCCACCTGCGGAGTGAAGTCGGCGCGGAAGCCCATCAGGCGGCCGGACTGCGGGTCCACTACCTTGAAGGTGCGCTGATCCAGGTCCTGGCCGGCGCCGGTGAGCAGCGACTCCAGGTACTCGATATGCGGGGTGACGACCAGTTCGTAGCCCCAACTCTGGAACAGGTCCAACACCTGGCGACGCGCGATCTCGATGCGCGCAGCCTCAGGTGGCAGTACTTCCTCGATGCCATCTGGCAGCAGCCAGCGGTCTACCGTTGCCATTACGCCATTTCCCCTCTGGTCCGGGCGGCTTGCCAGCAGGCGAGCCGTCAGTAAAGCCGGTATCGCGCACAGCAGCGGGCAGCACTGATCCCAGCGCAGCCACCGTACCCGACACCCTCGAATTGCCTTGCGACCTGACCAAACCGTCAACTGGCGCGGTGCCAATCAACCTTGCAGACGCAAAAAAGCCGGGAAATTTCCCGGCTGCCTCATCATACACCCCTTTTCATTCAGGATGCACCCCGCCTGGTGTTTTAGCTGCCAGGCGGGGCGCCGCTGCATGAAAATCAGGGCCTGAGCATCACGGCTTGCTCTTGTCCAGGTAACGGAAGAACTCGTTCTTCGGGTCCAGGACCAGCACGTCGCTCTTGCTCGAGAAGCTTTCGCGGTATGCCTGCAGGCTACGGTGGAACGCATAGAAATCAGCGTCCTGGCTGTAGGCCTTGGCATAGATGGCGGCCGCCTGGGCGTCACCATCACCGCGGGTTTCTTCTGCTTCGCGATAGGCCTCGGCCAGCAGCACACGGCGCTGACGGTCGGCATCGGCACGGATACCTTCAGCCAGCTCGTTACCTTTGGCACGGTGCTCGCGGGCTTCACGCTCACGCTCGGTGCTCATGCGATCGAACACGCTGCGGTTGACTTCCTTCGGCAGGTCGATGGCCTTGACGCGCACGTCGACCACCTCGATACCCAGCTCCTTGTTGGCCATGCGGTTCAGCGATGCAGTGATGTCAGCCATCAGTGCGTCACGTTCACCGGAAACCACCTCGTGCAAGGTACGTTTACCGAACTGGTCACGCAGGCCGCTTTCCAGACGACGCGACAGACGCTCGTCGGCGATCTGCTTCATACCGGACGTGGCAGTGTAGAAGCGCTCGGCATCCTTGACGCGCCACTTGGCGTAGGCGTCGACCATCACGGCTTTCTTCTCCAGGGTCAGGAACCGCTGGGTCGGGGCGTCGAGGGTCATGAGGCGGGCGTCGAACTTGCGCACCTGGTTCACGTACGGAATCTTCACGTGCAGGCCAGGCTGAACGTCCGCCTGGACCACCTTACCAAAACGCAGCAGTACCGCACGTTCGGTCTGGGACACGATGTAGAAGCTGTTCCAGGCCACGATGGCCAGGACCACGGCGGCGATCAGGGCGATCAGCGATCTATTGCTCATCAGCGGCTCTCCCTAGTACGCAGCGGCTGCTGTTGCTGTTGCATGTCCTGCGCCGCACGGGCGGCCGCATCGTTGACCGATGGCGACACAGTGCTGCTTGGCGTGGACGGGTTGCGGCTGCCTTCGACCATCTTGTCCAGTGGCAGGTAGAGCAGGTTGTTCTGCCCGTCCTTGGTCGCCACCATGACCTTGCTCGAATTGCTGTAGACCTCTTGCATGGTCTCCAGGTACAGACGCTGACGGGTCACGTCAGGTGCCTTGTGGTACTCGGCAACCAGCTTGGTGAATCGGTCGGCCTCACCCTTGGCGCGGGCGATGACTTCGTCGCGGTAACCGTTGGCGTCCTCGATGATGCGCTGGGCCTGACCACGGGCTTCCGGCACCACGCCATTGGCGTAGGATTCGGCCTGGTTGCGGGCACGCTGCTCGTCTTCGCGGGCACGGATCACGTCATCGAAGGCTTCCTGCACTTCACGCGGGGCTGCCGCGCTCTGTACGTTGACCTGGGTAACGGTGATACCGGTACGGTAGTTGTCGAGGAAGCGCTGCAGACGTTCGCGGATATCCACGGCCATCTGTTCACGGCCTTCGGTCAGCACCTGGTCCATCGAGGTGGAACCCACCACGTGGCGCAAGGCACTGTCGGTCGCGTGCTGCAGGCTCACCTCAGGCTGGTCGACGTTGAGCACGAAGTCCTGAAGGTTGCTGATCTTGTACTGGACGGTCAGCGGCACCTCGACGATGTTCTCGTCTTCGGTCAGCATCTGGCCCTGCTTGGTATAGGCACGCTCGCGCGTGACGTTTTCCATGTACTTGCGATCGATCGGCGGGAAGTAGATGTTCAGGCCGGGACCGACCGTCTCGTAGTACTTGCCGAAGCGCAGCACCACGGCCTGCTCCTGCTCGTCGACCACGTACACGGCGCTGTACAGCCAGATGGCCGCCAGTACCGCCAGGCCAATGCCCAGCAGGCCCAGGCCACCGCCCTTGCCGACATTGCGGTCACCGCCGCCACGTTTTTTGCTACCGCCGAACATGCCGTTGAGGCTGTCCTGCAGTTTGCGGAAGGCCTCGTCCAGATCCGGCGGACCTTTTTTGTCACCACCACCGCCACCGCCACCACGGCGGCCGCCCCAGGGATCCTGATTGTTCGAGTTGCCACCCGGCTCGTTCCAAGCCATAGCGCTCTCCATCTGATAAAGCAAAGACGCGCCCACGGCGCGCCGTCCAATGCTACAGAATGCCTGTCACTGCTGCCCGGCGACCTCGACGAGCATTTATTGCAAAGTGTGTTGCTCGACAAACACTTGCGGCTCCATGCCTTCGCGGCTGACCAGGCGATTCAGTTCGACCATGGGCAGTCGCACGCTCAGCAGGCTGCGCCCTTCTTCATCATGCTCTTCACTCTGCACGGCACCCAGGGCAAAGAATTGCGCGCGCAAGCGGGCAAAACGCTGCTCCAGGCACAGGGTACCGACAAACAGATCATCCCCCAGCAACTCGGCAACCGCCTGGCCAACCAGCTCCAGGCCACGACCATCGCGTGCCGATACCCAGACCCGTTCCGGCTTGCCATCGGCGTTGCGCTGGATCTGTGGCTCGACATCTTCGAGCAGGTCGAGTTTGTTATACACCTCGAGGATCGGCAAGCCTTCAGCGCCAATCTCGCCCAACACGGCCAGCACCTGCTCGATCTGCTCCATGCGCTCTGGCTCATGGGCGTCGATCACATGCAGCAACAGGTCGGAGTTGCTCGACTCTTCGAGCGTAGCCCGAAATGCCTCGACCAGCTTGTGCGGCAGATGGCGAATGAAGCCCACGGTGTCGGCCAGCACGATTGGCCCCAGGTCATTGAGCTCGAGCCGGCGCAGGGTCGGGTCGAGGGTGGCGAACAGCTGGTCCGCAGCGTACACCTCGGACTCGGTCAGGGCGTTGAACAGTGTGGACTTGCCGGCGTTGGTGTAACCCACCAGCGACACGGACGGAATATCCGCACGCTTGCGCCCACGCCGCGCCTGCTCGCGCTGGCTGCGCACTTTCTCCAGGCGTGACTTGATCTGGCGTATGCGCACCCGCAACAGTCGGCGGTCGGTTTCGAGCTGCGTTTCACCCGGGCCGCGCAGGCCGATACCACCTTTCTGTCGCTCAAGGTGAGTCCAGCCGCGCACCAGCCGCGTGCTCATGTGCTCCAGCTGGGCCAGTTCGACCTGCAGCTTGCCTTCATGGGTACGCGCCCGTTGGGCGAAGATATCGAGGATCAGCCCGGTACGGTCGAGCACACGACACTCGAACACACGTTCAAGGTTGCGCTCCTGACTGGGCGTGAGGGTGTGATTGAAAATCACCAGGTCTACCTGCTCGGCATGGACCAGGTCGTGCAATTCCTCGACCTTGCCACTGCCAATCAGGTATTTGGCGGAAGGCTGATGCCTTGTCACCGTGACCAGCGAGACGATGTCGGCACCGGCCGACAATGCCAACTCCTGAAACTCCTGCGGGTCTTCGCGCGCCTCAGGGTTCTGACCTTCCAAGTGAACGAGCAACGCTCGCTCACCACCACCGTGGCGCTCAAAGAACAATGCAGGCTCCTATCAGGCGTTGCCTGGCTCGCTGTCGCCGTGCTCGCCATCGGTCGGGCTTGGCAGGCGGACCGGACGGGCCGGAACCACGGTCGAAATGGCGTGCTTGTAGACCATCTGGCTGACGGTGTTCTTCAGCAGAACCACGAACTGGTCGAACGATTCGATCGAACCCTGCAGCTTGATACCGTTGACCAGGTAGATGGATACCGGGACCTTTTCTTTTCTCAAGGTGTTCAAGTAAGGGTCTTGTAGCGAATGCCCTTTTGACATATGCCGCACTCCTGTAAGGATAAATAATAGAAAATCAATAAAATCGATAAATTAGGCCGCCCCTTCGCAAGAATAGACGGCAATCAGCAGGGACTCAGCTCAATATGGAGATGGCCCCAAGGTATTTCAAGGTGCGGGACAGATTGTCGCAGGCCAGGCTGTCAAGCCAGTGCACTTCAGGCCAGCCACGCAACCAGGTGAACTGCCGTTTGGCCAGCTGCCGAGTAGCAATGATACCGCGTTCACGCATCTCATTCTCAGTCAGCTTGCCGTCCAGGTAATCCCAGACTTGCCGATAACCCACTGCCCGTATAGACGGCAGCCCGGCGTGCAAGTCACTTCTGGCTCGCAGCGATCGGACCTCCTCAACGAAGCCCTGTTCCAGCATCTGCGAAAATCGTAACGCAATTCGCTGATGCAAAATGTGACGATCTGTAGGAGCAATCGCCAAACTGGCGACAGTATAGGGCAAATGTCCGCCAGCGCCTGCGTCTGCGCCGCGACTTTCCGCGAATTGACGTTGACGATGGGCCGTCATGCTCTCGCCGCTCACCCGGTATACCTCCAGCGCCCGGATCAGCCGCTGCGGGTCGTTGGGGTGGATGCGCGCCGCCGACACCGGGTCGACCTCGGCCAGTTGACGGTGCAACTCGGCCAGCCCCAAGGCTTCGGCCTGGGCTTCCAGCTCGGCGCGCACTGCGGCATCGGCCGCCGGCATGTCGGCCAGGCCATCGATCAACGCCTTGTAATAGAGCATGGTGCCGCCGACCAGCAACGGGATCTTGCCGCGCGCAGTGATCTCGGCCATGGCCTCCAAGGCATCGGCACGGAACTGTGCGGCCGAATAGCTCTCGGCCGGGTCACGAATGTCGATCAGCCGGTGCGGGTGGGCGGCGAGGATTTCTTTCGAGGGTTTGGCCGAGCCGATGTCCATGCCCCGGTAGACCAGTGCCGAATCGACGCTGATCAGTTCACAGGGCAGCACTTTGGTCAGCTCGATGGCCAGGTCGGTCTTGCCGGCCGCCGTCGGGCCCATCAGGAATATTGCAGGGGGCTTGCTGCTCATTTCATCGACCGCGCAGGAAGAGTTTGTCCAGGTCGTCCAGGCCCATCTGGGTCCAGGTGGGACGGCCATGGTTGCACTGGCCGCTGCGCTCGGTGTTTTCCATGTCGCGCAGCAGGGCGTTCATCTCGGGAATTGCCAGGCGCCGGTTGGCGCGCACGGCGCCATGGCAGGCCATGGTACCGAGCAGTTCGTTGAGGTGCGCCTGAATACGGTCGCTGGTGCCGTATTCCATCAAGTCGGCCAGCACGTCCTGCACCAGGCGGTTGGCCTCGGCCTGCTTGAGCAAGGCCGGGATCTGGCGAACCGCCAAGGTCTCGGGGCCCAGGCGTTGCAATTCGAAGCCCAGGCGCTGGAACCACTGAGCATGCTCTTCGGCACAGTCGGCCTCACGCTGGCTCAGGGCCAGGGTTTCCGGCACCAGCAGCGGCTGGCCACTGAGGCCCTCGCTGGCCATGGCCACCTTGAGCCGCTCGTACATGATCCGCTCATGGGCGGCGTGCATGTCCACCAGCACCAGGCCGACGGCATTCTCGGCCAGGATGTAGATACCCTTGAGCTGCGCCAGCGCGTAGCCAAGCGGGGGAATGTCACCTTGGCTTTCGGGCAAGGCCGTCGCAGCTGCGGCACCGTTGTCCAACGGCTTGTAGAACTCGCGATACACCGCCTGCGCCTCGGCGGCCGGCAGCGGCTGCGAAGGACGCGGGGTGTACTGGTACTGGTAACCGGCGCCACTGCCGCCATTGGAAAATGACTGTTGCGGGGCTCGCGGCTGTTCGAGCACCGGCGAGGCCAGGCGCATTTCACCCTGGGGGCCGAACTCACCAGCCTGCTGGCCAGTGGGGCGAGCCAGCTCGGGCACGGCGGCAGGCGCGGCCAGTTGGTCTTCCGGGCGAACATCAGCCAGGGCTCGGTGCAAAGTGCCATACAGGAAATCGTGCACCGAGCGCCCTTCGCGGAAGCGCACTTCATGCTTGGTCGGGTGCACGTTCACATCGACGCCGTTGGGCTCCAGCTCCAGGAACAGCACGAACGTGGGGTGACGACCATTGAACAACACATCGCGGTAGGCCTGGCGCACGGCGTGGGCGACCAGCTTGTCGCGCACCGCGCGGCCGTTGACGAAGAAGTACTGCAAGTCGGCCTGGCTGCGCGAGAACGTCGGCAGGCCAACCCAGCCCCACAGGCGCAGGCCGTTGCGCTCGACGTCGATCGGCAGCGCCTGCTCCATGAAGCCAGGGCCGCAGATGGCACCCACCCGCCGTGCACGGGCGGTTTCGTCGTGAGCCTCGTGCAGGCTGAGGATGCTCTTGCCGTTGTGGCGCAGGTGGAAGCCGACATCGAAACGCGCCAGCGCCAGCCGGCGGATCACTTCCTGCAGGTGGTCGAATTCGGTTTTTTCGGCCTTGAGGAACTTGCGCCGGGCCGGGGTATTGAAGAACAGGTCGCGCACTTCCACCGAGGTCCCGACCGGGTGCGCCGCTGGCTGCACCCGTGGGGTCATGTCGCGGCCTTCGGTTTCCACCTGCCAGGCCTCGCTGGCACTGGCAGTACGGGAGGTCATGGTCAAACGCGCCACCGAGCTGATCGAGGCCAGCGCCTCGCCACGGAAGCCCAGGCTCATGACGCCTTCCAGGTCCTCAAGCTCACGAATCTTGCTGGTGGCGTGACGCGCCAGGGCCAGCGGCAGGTCATCGGCAGAAATACCGCTGCCATCGTCCCGTACCTTCAGCAGCTTGACGCCGCCCTGCTCCACTTCCACATCGATGCGCCGGGCACCGGAGTCCAGGCTGTTTTCCAGCAATTCCTTGGCGACAGAAGCCGGCCGCTCGACAACCTCGCCGGCGGCAATCTGGTTGGCCAGCCGCGGGCTAAGCAGCTGAATGCGCGAACCGCCGCTCATTATTGCGCCGCCAGGGTCGTGGCGGGTACATCAAGGCGTTGGCCGACCTTCAGCTCATCGGTCTTGAGGCTGTTGGTGCTGCGCAGGCTGGCCACGCTGACCTGGTAGCGTACAGCCAGCATCGCCAGGGTTTCGCCAGGCCGGACGGTGTGCTCACGCGGCCCAGCCGCAATCTTGCCGGTGTCGCGCAGCCAGGCGATATAAGTGCCTGGCGGCGGGTTCTGCTGGAAGTACTGGCGTACACCGGTGTGGATCGAGCGGGCCAGGGCTTGCTGGTGGCTCGCAGTGGCCAGCTTGGCGGCTTCGTTGTTGTTCGAAATGAACCCGGTTTCAACCAGGATCGACGGAATATCCGGCGACTTCAGCACCATGAAGCCGGCCTGTTCCACGCGCTGTTTGTGCAGCGAGGTGACACGCCCCATGTTGCCCAGCACTTTCTGCCCCACATTGAGGCTGGAGCTGAGCGTGGCGGTCATGGAGAGGTCGAGCAGCACCCCCGCGAGCATACGGTCCTTGTCGTCGAGGCTGACGTTACCCGCACCACCGATCAGGTCGGAGCGGTTTTCCGTGTCGGCCAGCCAGCGCGCAGTCTCGGAAGTGGCGCCGCGGTCGGACAGGGCAAATACCGAGGCGCCAAAGGCCGCACGCGACGGCGCGGCGTCGGCGTGGATCGAAATGAACAGGTCGGCGCCCTTCTTGCGGGCGATTTCCGTGCGTTTACGCAGTGGAATGAAGTAGTCGCCAGTGCGGGTCAGCTCCGCCCGGAAGCCGCGTTCGCTGTTGATCTGGCGCTGCAGTTCCTTGGCGATCTGCAGCACGATGTCTTTTTCATGCTGGCCACGCGAACCGGATGCACCGGGGTCTTCGCCACCGTGACCGGCATCGATGGCCACAACGATTTCACGCTTGCCGCTCGGCACCGGTGGCAGCTTGATGGCAGGCTGGGCCGGGCTTACCGGCACCGCAGGCGTGGTCGCAGGTGTTTGTACCGGGGTCGGGGTAGGAGGTGGCGCGCTGGCTGCAATGGCGTCGGCTTCCTGGTCGTACAGGTCGACCACCAGGCGATTGCCGTACTGGGCATTGGGCGCCAAGGTGAAGCTTTTTGGGGTAACCGACTTTTTCAGGTCGACCACCACGCGCAGGTCGGTCGGGGTACGTTGTGCCGAACGCACGCTGCTGATCGGCGTATTGGAGGTGGCCACGTTCAATGGCGCGGCCAGGGTCGCACCATTGATGTCGATAACCAGACGATCCGGTGCGCTCAAGGTGAAGACGCTGTGCTGCACGGGGCCAGACAGGTCGAAGACCAGCCGCGTGTTGTCTGGCGCGCGCCACAGGCGCATGCTCTTGACTTGTGTGACGGCCAGAGCGTCAACGGTCACCGTTGTCAGCAGCAGCCCAACGATGGCGACCAGTGCGCGTATGCGCATACCTACCCCACTTACTGTTTATAGTGTTCGGCCAGTGCCACGCACCAGGCCTCGCCGCGAGCCCCCTGCGGCGAAAGGATCAGCGAGCGTCCGCCCGCTTGGGGGCTTATGGTAATGGTCAGGTCAGGCTTTGGCAAAACGCCCGCACCCTTTTGTGGCCACTCGAACAGGCACAGCGGGTCGCCCTCGAAATAATCACGAATACCCATGAACTCAAGCTCCTCCGGGTCGACCAGGCGATACAGGTCGAAGTGAAAGGCTCGGACCTCGCCGATTTCGTAGGGTTCGACCACGGTAAAGGTCGGGCTTTTCACTGCACCAGTATGGCCCAGGCCACGGATCAGCCCCCGGGAAAGCGTAGTCTTGCCCGCCCCCAGGTCGCCTTCAAGAAAGATCACGCCGCGACCACCGGTCACCTCGGCCATTTTTGCACCGAAGTCGACCGTGGCCGCTTCATCGGCCAGAAACAGATTTAAGCCAGACACGCAGAATGCTCCTCCAACAACTCACGAATGACCGGCGCCAGATCACTGGCCGCCAGGCCTCTACCTTTTACCCCCAGACGCTCGCCCGCACAGGCGTGCAGCCATGTTCCCAAGCAACCCGCGCTCCAGGCGTCCAGGCCTTGGGCCAACAGTGCCGCCAGCACGCCGGTCAGCACGTCGCCCAGCCCGGCGCCAGCCATCGCCGGGTGGCCGCGCTCGCATAGCGCCAGTTGCCCGGCCGGTGCGGCCACCAGGGTGCCGGCACCTTTGAGTACGCAGACGCTGTTGTAACGGCGCGCCAACTTGCGCGCAGCCCCTGGGCGGTCGGCCTGCACGGCCTCGGTGGAAATGCCCAGCAGCCGCGCCGCCTCCCCCGGGTGAGGGGTGAGGATACTGCCACTGGGCAAGGCCAGCGGGGTGCGCGCCAGCAAATTCAGGGCATCGGCATCCCACACCTGCGGCCGCTCGGCGTTGGCCACCGCCGACAACAGGCTGCGGCCCCACGCCGCCTGCCCGAGGCCCGGACCGACCACCAGCACCGAGGCGCGCTCCAGCACGCCCATCAGCTGGTTGGCCGAACTGGCGCCAAGGCACATGACTTCGGGCAGGCGCGCCAGGCTGGCCGCTACATGCTCCGGCCGGGTTGCCACGCTGACCAGCCCGGCCCCGCAACGCAGGGCGGCTTCGGCACTGAGCAATACGGCGCCACCCGTGCCGAGGTCGCCACCGACCACCAGCACATGGCCAAAGTCACCTTTATGGGCAAGCGCGTGGCGTGCCGGCAGGTGCGCCACGGTCACGCTGCTGAGCAATTGAGGGGCATTGCTGGGGTGTTTGGTCTGCGGCATGGGGTCAAAGGCTCCAATGTCTGGCAGAATTATACGCACCTGAGCCCGTATTGCCTTGCCCATCCATGTCCGCCTCTACACCTGACCTCGCCCAACTGGCCCAATCGATCAAGATTTGGGGCCAGGAACTCGGTTTTGCCCATGTTGGCATCGCCGGGGTTGACCTTGGCGAACACGAACACCACCTGCAGCGCTGGCTCGACGCCGGCTACCAGGGCGAAATGGAATACCTGGGCGCCCACGGCAGCAAAAGGTCACACCCCGACCAGCTGATCCCCGGCACGGTACGCGTGGTCTCGCTGCGCATGGACTACCTGCCTGGCGACACACAAATGGCGCAGCGCCTGGCACAACCAGAAAAGGCCTACATTTCGCGCTATGCGCTGGGCCGGGACTACCACAAACTGGTGCGCAAGCGCGTGCAGTTCCTTGCCGATCGTATTCAGGAAGCCATCGGCCCGTTCGGGTACCGCGCCTTCGTCGACAGCGCCCCGGTGCTGGAAAAGGCCTTGGCCGAACAGGCCGGGCTGGGCTGGATCGGCAAGAACACGCTGTTGCTCAACCGCAAGGCCGGTAGCTATTTCTTCCTTGCCGAACTGTTTGTCGACCTGCCGTTGCCGGTGGACGAAGCCACCACCAGCGAGCACTGCGGGCGGTGCCAGGCCTGCCTGGACATCTGCCCGACCCAGGCGTTTGTCGGGCCCTATGTGCTGGATGCACGGCGCTGCATCTCGTACCTGACCATCGAGCTGAGGGGCGCGATCCCTGTCGAGCTGCGCGCGAAGATGGGCAACCGGGTGTTCGGTTGCGACGACTGCCAGATCGTCTGCCCCTGGAACCGCTTCGCCAAGCACAGCCAGGAGCAGGATTTCCAGCCACGGCACGGGCTGGAGAATGCCGAGTTGGCGGAAATGTTCCTGTGGGATGAACGCACCTTCCTGCGCAAGACCGAAGGTGGGCCGTTGCGGCGGGCGGGGTATGAACGGTTCTTGCGCAACCTGGCGGTGGGGTTGGGCAATGCGCCGTCCACGATTCCAGTGATAGAGGCACTGAAGGCGCGGCGTGAAGATGCATCTGAGCTGGTACGCGAGCACGTTGAATGGGCGCTGGCCCGACACGACATTCAGTAGCTGGGGCCGCGGCGCGGCCCAGAATTCACTGCTGGTCGTTGTAGTGGAACTTGGGCATTTCCCAGTGGAAGCGAATCGCCAACAGGCGCAGCAGGAAACCGCCAAACAAGGTCAGCAGCATCGCCTGCTCCGCCGGCACCTTGAAATACACGCAGCCCAGATAGAACCACGCCGCCGCGAACGACACGCTGGCATACAGTTCGCGACGGAACACCAGCGGGATGTCGTTGCAGAAGATATCCCGCAGGATGCCGCCAAACACCCCGGTGATCACCCCGCTGATGGACGCCACCAGCATGCCCTGCCCCATTTCCAGCGCCGTCATGCAGCCAATCAGGGTAAACGCCACCAGCCCCAGGGCATCGAGCACCAGAAACAGCGAGCGCAGGCGGCGCATCATCGGCGCAATGAAAATAGTCAGCAGCGCCGCAAAGCTGGTCAACACCAGGTACTCGGGGTGCTTCACCCAGGTCAGCGGGTAGTGCCCGAGCAGCACATCACGCACCGAGCCGCCCCCCAGGGCGGTGACGCAGGCAATCAGCACCACGCCGAACCAGTCCATGCCGCGACGCCCGGCAGACAGCGCGCCAGTCATGGCTTCGGCGGTGATGGCAACGAGATAGAGCATCAACAACATGGTGCGGGTCCGTGCAGGAAAGGCGCGCAGTCTAACCAGTTGCCCAAGGCACCAAAAGGGGGCGCAGACACAATATCTGCGCCGTTTCGGATCACAGCTTGATGAAGTGCTCGCGGTAGTGACGCAGTTCGGCGATCGACTCGCGAATATCGTCCAGCGCCAGGTGGGTATTGCCCTTCTTGAAGCTGTCACGCACATTCGGCGCCCAGCGCGCGGCCAGCTCCTTCAGAGTGGAAACATCCAGGTTGCGATAGTGGAAGTAGTTTTCCAGGTTGCGCATGTGACGGTAGAGGAAACGGCGGTCCTGGCAGATGCTGTTGCCGCAGATCGGCGACTTGCCTTTGGGTACCCACTGTTCAAGGAAGGCGATGGTCTGCGCCTCGGCTTCAGCCATGCTGACCTTGCTCTCGCGCACGCGCTGGGTCAGGCCCGAAGCGCCATGGGTGCGGGTGTTCCACTCATCCATACGCGCCAGCACGTCGTCACTGTGGTGGATGGCGATCACCGGCCCTTCGGCCAGGGTGTTCAGCTCGCTGTCGGTGACGATGGTTGCCATTTCGATGATGACGTCGCTGTCTGGATCCAGGCCGGTCATTTCCAGGTCGATCCAGATCAGGTTCTGTGGGTTTTGCATGCAGGGGCTCCTCGTATAGCCCGTCATAGTAGCCTAGTGGCCCAGGCACGCCCATTCACCGCTCAAAGGTTAGCGGAATAGTCCAGCGCCTGGCGTGCTAAACTGCCTGCCGTTTTCAATGCCCCACCCCGGGCCTTTCTCACGGTACCTTCATGGCCAAACGCCAGCTCAATCGCCGCCAGAACTGGCGGATCGAAAAAATCCAGGGCGAGCGCGCCGCTCGTGCAGCCAAACGCGAGCAGCATGCGCTGCAGGAACTGGAGGGAGGCGACCTGGGGCCGGAGCAACTGGGCCTGGTGATCGCGCACTTCGGCGTGCAGGTAGAAGTAGAAGCCCAGGATGGCGAAGGCGCAGGCCAGGTATTCCGCTGCCACCTGCGCGCCAACCTGCCGGCGCTGGTTACCGGCGACCGCGTCGTGTGGCGGGCGGGCAACCAGGGCATTGGTGTGATCGTGGCGCAGATGCCTCGCAGCACCGAGCTTTGCCGGCCGAACAACCACGGCCAGCTGAAACCGGTGGCGGCCAACGTCGACCTGATCGTGATTGTCTTTGCCCCGGCCCCGGAGCCACACCCGAACCTGATCGACCGCTACCTGGTAGCTGCCGAGCACGCCGGCCTGCGCCCGCTGCTGCTGCTGAACAAAGCCGACCTGATCAACGACGAGAACGGCCCCGGCCTGCATGCACTGCTGGAGGTCTACCGCGAACTGGGCTACCCGCTGCTGGAAGTATCGGCACACCAGGGTGACGGCATGCAGCGCCTGCAACAGCAACTCGACGGTCACATCAGCGTGTTCGTCGGCCAGTCGGGGGTGGGCAAGTCATCGCTGGTCAACAGCCTGCTGCCAGACGCTGGCACTCGCGTCGGCGACCTGTCGGAATGGTCGGGCCAAGGCACTCACACCACCACCACGGCGCGGCTGTACCACTTCCCGAACGGCGGCGACCTGATCGACTCGCCGGGTATTCGTGAGTTCGGCCTTGGCCACGTCAGCCGCGACGACGTGGAAGATGGCTTCATCGAGTTCCGTGACCTGTTCGGTACATGCCGTTTCCGCGACTGCAAGCATGACCGAGAACCGGGCTGTGCGTTGCTCAAGGCCCTGGACGAGGGGCGTATCAAGCCGCAGCGCATGAACAGCTACCGCTCGATCATCGCCAGCCTCACAGAAGACAGCTACTGACTGGGCGGCGGGCCAGAGCAATCTGTAGGATTTATTACCGAGCCGTGTAGGACGGCTCTGGTTTCGCCGTCATCTATTGCCCACACGTCCGCTTTCCCTGATGGTCATGGCTTCTATCAGGGAGGGTAACCGCCATGCCGGTTCTTATCAGCTACCGCCACGAAGTGCGGCTCGACGCCTTTATTCTCAACGAGCGCCTGCTGCTCGAAGGCATCCCCACCCAAGTGGTGCAGTTGGACTGCGACGGGCAAACCCATGACGACCTGTATGGCAGTTTCTGCCAGCAGATGAACGATGCCACCCACTGGATCGGAGTATTGCCGACCGATACCAACGACGCCTGGTGGACCGCCTGGCTGCTGGGGGCGGCAGCGATTACCTGCCGGCGAGTGAGTTTCTTCCGCAAAGGTTCAGGCGCACTGCCGGTTTGCCTGAGCAAATGGCCGGCCATGCGCGAACGTACGCATATCGACCTGTTCGTGCGGGCTTATCATGACGAACGCATGTTCGAGCGAGCCATGACACTGCCGCCGGGGCGCGGCTCTTGCACTGACAGGGATAATGCAGCCTTCTTTCATGCTGATCTCAAGGCCAAGATCAGGCGGGGGTTCTGACGGAGATGCAGCCGCAAACACCGGCTACGCCGGTGATCGCGAACCCCCTGGATGTTGAGCAAGACAGTTGTGCCCGCGAAATGCCGGGCTTACTGGTCCTTGGCCTCATCCATCTTCAACGTACCATCCTCGAAGATGTTCAGTTTCTGGCGCAGTTCGCGCGGCTGCATCGGTGCCTGTTCGGCCTCGCCACCCGTCCCCGATGCAGCTGGCGCGGCCGGTGCCGAAGCCCCTGGCGCAGCGTCATTGGCTGGCGGTGCGGCAGGCGGGGCGGCCGGTGCCTCCGGCGCTCCCTGCTCACCCTCGATGTTGCGCTGGGCCTTCTTGGTCAGCACGATGATGTCGATGCGGCGGTTGACCGGGTTGAACGGGTCCTTGCGGTCGAACAGCGACGACGAGGCGTAGCCCACCACCCGCGCCACCTGGCCGTCCGGGTAACCACCGGCCACCAGCGCACGACGTGCGGCGTTGGCGCGGTTGGCCGACAGCTCCCAGTTACCGAACTCGCCGGTGCCGGCATACGGCTTGGCATCGGTGTGGCCGCTGATGCTGATCTTGTTCGGCACCGCCTTGATGGTGTCGGCCATGGCCAGCAGGATGTCTTCGAAGTACGGCTGCAGGCGCGCACTGCCAATGTCGAACATTGGCCGGTTCTCGGCGTCCATGATCTGGATACGCAGGCCGTCCTGGGTGATCTCGAACAGAATCTGGTCCTTGAACTTCTGCAACTGCGGGTTCTCTTCCACCTTGTTCTGCAGTTCTTGCAGCAGCAGTTCCAGGCGCTCACGCTCCACCTGCTCGGCCATGGTCTCGACCTGGTCCTTGCTCAGTTGGGTGGTGGACTCTTGCGTCGGTTCGGCCTTCACTTCCGGGTTGATGGTCTTTTCCGGTGCCAGCTCAGGCGAGCCGCCCAGGTCGATGACGTAGGGCGTGCCGCTTTCCGAAAAGCCGATCGGGTCTTTGAAGTAGCCGGCAATAGCGATCTTCTGTTCTGGCGTGGCCGTGGACATCAGCCACAGCACCAGGAAGAACGCCATCATCGCCGTGGCGAAGTCGGCGAAGGCGATTTTCCAGGCGCCGCCGTGGTGGCCGCCGCCAAAGCGCTTGACGCGCTTGACGATAATGGGCTGGTTGTTTTCCATGACTCAGCGACCGCGAACCGCTTGTTCCAGTTCGGCGAAGCTTGGGCGGTGCTTGGGGTACAGCACCTTGCGCCCGAACTCGACCGCCAACGAAGGCGGCATGCCCGAGGCAGAGGCCACCAGCGAAGCCTTGATCGATTCGTACAGGTTCAGCTCTTCCTTGGCGTCGTGCTCCAGGCACTTGGCCAACGGGCCGAAGAAGCCGTAGGCCGCCAGAATACCGAAGAAGGTACCGACCAGCGCCGCACCCACGTGCATGCCGATGGCCGCCTGGTCACCTTCGCCCAGCGAGGCCATGGTCACCACGATACCCAGTACCGCCGCGACGATGCCGAAGCCCGGCATGCCGTCGGCGATGCCGGTCACCGCGTGCGACGGGTGCTCCAGCTCTTCTTTCATGCTCAGCAGTTCCATGTCGAACAGGCCCTCGAGCTCGTGCGGGGCCATGTTGCCGGTAGACATGATGCGCAGGTAGTCGCAGACGAACGCAGTCATGCGTTCATCGGCCAGTACCGTCGGGTACTTGGCGAAAATCGGGCTGGCGGCGGCGTCCTCGATGTCGGCCTCGATGGCCATCATGCCTTCGCGACGGCTCTTGTTGAGGATCTCGTACACCAGGCCCAACACCTCCAGATAGAAGGCATGACTGAAGCGCGAGCCGAACATTTTCATCGACTTCTTGATGACGTGCATGGTCATGTGGCCAGGGTTGGCCTGCAGGAACGCACCAAAGGCCGCACCGCCAATGATCAGTACTTCGAACGGCTGGATCAGCGCTGCGATTTTGCCGTGGGAGAGCACGTAGCCGCCGAGCACGCTCGCGAATACGACGATGATGCCGATAATTTTAGCCATAGGTTCAAAGCACTTGCTGTCGTGGTCAGGGGAAGAGACGGGAGCTTTAAAACTCTTCTTCTACTTATCGGCAGAACTGCGCCAGACTATAGCCACTCAATGCGAAAAGCCAGTTCGGACTGATGTCAAAATGCCAATTGAAACCAAGGTGCCCGCTCAGGCCCCGCGTACGTTAGAGGCCTGGGTAAAGCTGCTCGAGAGTGTTCGCATCCCCGTGCCGAAGCACAGCTACGACCGGGTCATGGCCGCCATAAACGATAGCCGCCGCTCGCTGCGCGATATCGCCGAACTGATGCAGGACAGCCCGGCACTGGTGCTGTCGGTGATGCGCGAAGCCAATCACCCCACCAATGCCAGCCTGGCCGAGCCCGCCGAAAGCCTGGAAGTCGCACTCAACCGTCTGGGCCTGGAGCGCAGCGAACAGCTGCTCAGACGCCTGCCAGCGTTGCCTGTGGAAGAAATCCCGCCGGTACTGTGCCAGTTCCAGATGATCAGCCAGCACGCCGCACAGCAGGCCAGCGGTCTGTTCGCCAGCCGCCTGGCACGGCTCTGGCAAGAAATTCACTGGGGCAGCCTGCTGTTCCTTTCGCCACTGTGGCCGCTGGCGCTGGCCTACCCCAAGTTGCTCGATACCTGGGAGTTGCGGGTAATCCACAAGGGGGAGGACGCAGCAGGGGTGGAGGAAGAACTGTTTGGCGTGCGCATCATGGCGCTGTGCCAGACCATGGCCGAGTACTGGCGCCTGCCACAATGGGTCACCCAGGGTTACCGCCTGCTGCTGGAAGAACGCGATCAACTGGCCCAGGTGCTGAACATCGCCCGCGACGAAGACCTGCTCAGCCAGCAGCACCGCCTGGACGCCGAGCCCGGCCTGCGGCGCTGGTTCAACCAGCCGGCCAATACCGTGTTGCTGGCCAACAACCTGGCCCTGGCAGCACAGGTCGGCTGGGACAACCCACACTTGCTGCGCTGGCAACTGCTGACTGCGTTGTACCTGCAGACCTCGCTGGAAGACGTGCAGCAGCAGGTGCACCAGCAGGCCGCTGCCAGCGCCCGCCGCCACGCCCGACATGCCTTGTTCCATCCGGCAGAAGCGTTGATCTGGCCGTGGCACCAACGCCGCCCGCACCCGGACATGCTGGCCCCGCCACCGCCCAGCAGCGACGACCTGGCACGCTGGCGCACACTGTGCCAGGACCTGCTGGCCCAACCCAGCCCGTTCACCAACACCGTGCACCTGGCCACCCAGGCCCGCGAGGCCCTGCTGGCCTGCGGCATGCAACGCATCATGCTGTTGAGCCTGGACAAGGCCAGTGACTACCTGCGCGTACAGCAGATTGCCGGCCTGCCCAAGGAAGCCGGGGCTTTGGCCCTGCAGGTGTCGCAGAACAAGCTGCTGCAAAAGCTGATGAGCCAGGCTGGGCAACTGCGCATAACCCCGGAAAACCACAGCCAGTTTTCGGCCCTGCTGCCCGCCCCGCTGCGTGCCTTGTTCCGCAGCGAGCATGTACTGCTGCGTTCATTGGCGGTGAACGACCAGGTGCTGATGCTGCTGGTGGCCGACCAGGGCTGTCGGCCCTTGGCCGATATCAGCGTGCAAGCTGTCGGCAAGACCGCGCAATGCATCGAGCGCGCCCTGTCGGTGTTTGCCAACCGCAAGGGCTGAGCCTTGCGCTACAATCGCCCCTCTTTCCACACTGGAGACCGTGGATGACTGACTTTTCCGGCCTGCCCCTGGTGATCGAAGCTGCAGACCTGCTGCCACGCCTGGATTCGCCGCAGCTGATCCTGGTCGACCTGAGCAGCGCCAACCGCTATGTCAGCGGGCATATCCCCGGCGCACGCTTTGTCGAAGGCAAGCGCACCCAGCTTGGCCAGCCACCCGCGCCCGGCCTGCTGCCGGCCCTGGGCGAACTGGAAAAACTGTTCAGCGAACTCGGCCATCGCGACGACGCCGTGTATGTGGTGTACGACGATGAAGGCGGCGGCTGGGCGGGGCGTTTCATCTGGCTGCTCGATGTGATCGGGCACAAGGGCTACCACTACCTCAATGGCGGTATCCAGGCCTGGCCGGCAGATACGCTGTCCACTGAAGTGCCCGCCAGCGGCAACACCCCGGTACGCCTGCGTATCGACAGCGCCCCCACGGCCACGCGCGAGTACCTGCAAAGCCGCCTGGGCGCCGATGACCTGGTCATCTGGGACGCGCGCGGCCCGCAGGAATTCAGTGGCGAGAAAGTGCTGGCAGCCAAGGGCGGCCACATCCCCGGTGCGATCAACTTCGAGTGGACCGCCGGCATGGACCTCAACGACCACCTGCGCATTCGCCAGGACATCGCCGACGTCCTGCTGGAGCTGGGCATCACACCGGACAAGGAAGTGATCACCCATTGCCAGACCCACCGCCGCTCCGGCTTCACTTATCTGGTGGCCAAGGCCCTCGGCTACCCACGCGTCAAGGCTTACGCCGGCTCGTGGAGCGAATGGGGCAACCACCCGGACACGCCTGTAGAAGTTTAAGGAACCTGCATGAAATCCCGTTTGTTCATCATCAGCCAGTACCTGCTGCCGCACCACCTGCTGTCGCGACTGGCCGGCTGCGTCGCCGAGTGCCGCGCACGCTGGTTCAAAAATGCCTTCACTGCCTGGTTCGCCAAGCGCTATCAGGTCAACATGAGCGAAGCGCTGGTCGAAGACCTGAGCGCGTACGAGCATTTCAACGCGTTCTTCACCCGCGCCCTGAAGCCAGGCGCCCGCCCGCTGGACGAAACCCCGGGCGCCATCCTGTGCCCGGCCGACGGTGCTGTCAGCCAGCTCGGCCCGATCGAGCACGGCCGCATCTTCCAGGCCAAAGGCCACGGTTTCAGCGCGCAAGAGCTGCTGGGCGGTGACCCGGCCATGGCCGCGCCGTTCATGGGCGGCGAGTTCGCCACCATTTACCTGTCGCCCAAGGACTACCACCGCGTGCACATGCCGCTGGCCGGCACCCTGCGTGAAATGGTCTATGTGCCGGGCCGCCTGTTCTCGGTCAACCAGACCACCGCAGAGAACGTTCCCGAGCTGTTCGCTCGCAACGAGCGTGTGGTCTGCCTGTTCGATACCGAACGTGGGCCAATGGCTGTGGTGCTGGTTGGCGCGATGATCGTTGCCTCGATCGAAACCGTATGGGCCGGGCTGGTCACGCCGCCAAAGCGTGAGCTGAAAACCTTCCGTTACGACGAAGCCAGCCGCGCGCCGATCCATCTGGAAAAGGGCGCCGAGCTGGGCCGCTTCAAGCTGGGCTCGACCGCCATCGTGCTGTTCGGGCCGGAGCAGGTGAGGTGGGCTGAAAGCCTGGGTGCTGGTTCTGCAGTGCGCATGGGGCAACTGCTGGCAGAGCCTGTACAGGCTTGACTGCGGTTTTTGCTTTGAAGTGGCTGGCGCGGTTTATTTAGCGCCTGTGAGATCGAGCGCCACCCGCGCGGCGCTCGATCTCACAGGCACTGAAGATACAACGACAAACTAGCCGCGCGCGTCGCGGTCGCGTAGGCCCAGCAGGTACAGCACGCCATCCAACCCCAGGGTAGAAATAGCCTGCTTGGCCGATTGGCGCACCAGCGGCTTGGCACGGAACGCGACACCCAGCCCAGCCAGCGACAGCATCGGCAGGTCGTTGGCACCATCCCCCACGGCAATGGTCTGCTCCAGCTGCAAGCCTTCTTCGTTGGCCAGCTTTTGCAACAGCTCGGCTTTGCGCTGGGCGTCGACGATCGGCTCTACCGCCACCCCGGTCACCTTGCCATCGACCACTTCCAGCTCGTTGGCGAACACATAGTCGATACCCAGGCGCGCCTGCACCTGGCGGGCGAAGTAGGTAAAGCCACCGGACAGGATCGCAGTCTTGTAACCCAGGCGCTTGAGCTCGGCGAACAGGTTTTCGGCACCCTCGGTCAGGCGCAGCGAGGCACCGATTTCGTCCAGCACCCCCACATCCAGGCCCTTGAGCAGCGCCATGCGCTCCTTGAAACTGGCGCGGAAATCCAGCTCCCCGCGCATGGCACGCTCGGTGATCGCCGCGACCTGCTCGCCCACACCGGCCGCCTTGGCCAGCTCGTCGATGACTTCAGCCTCAATCAGCGTGGAATCCATGTCGAACACCGCCAGGCGGCGGTTGCGGCGGAACAGGTCGTCTTTCTGGAAGGCGATGTCGATGCTCAGCGCTTCAGCCAAGGCAAAGAAATCGGCACGCAGGGCCTGGGCATCGCTCGGTACGCCGCGCACGGAAATCTCGACGGCTGCCTTGCCCTTGTCGGTTTCGGCATCCAGC
Organism: Pseudomonas sp. NY8896; assembly: GCF_039634505.1. NCBI lineage: Bacteria > Pseudomonadati > Pseudomonadota > Gammaproteobacteria > Pseudomonadales > Pseudomonadaceae > Pseudomonas > Pseudomonas sp. NY8896. The sequence continues at coordinate 466,224 of NZ_CP132350.1, read as the reverse complement.
GCCACACGGGCCGACAGGCGCTCGATGCGCTCGATGGTCAGGCCGTACTGGCTGATCACCGCACTCACCCGCTGCAACTGCTCGGGGGTGATCTTGCGGCTGAGCAGCGTAACGATGTGGCGCGCTTCGCCATGGCCATCGGCCCAGTGCTGGTAATCCGCCTCGGAAATAGGGGTGTAGCGGGCCTGCAGGTTCAGCTCGTGGGCCTTGGCCTGCACGCTTTGCAGCAGGGCAGTCGCCACTTCGTTGTCCGGGATATCGACCAGGATGCCAAACGACAAGGTGCCGTGCATGACCGCCAGGCCGATGTCGAGGATACTCACACCGCCCTGCAGCAGGACGCCGGTGATAGCCGCAGTGAGACCGGGACGGTCCTCACCGGTGATGTTGATCAGGACGATTTCGCGCACAACCTGGCTCCGACTTCGATGAAAAATGCGCATTCTACCGATTTTCCATGACCATCGGGCGCCAACGATACTTTGCCGACAAAACCCGGCTCGCTATACTCCCCCCACTTTCATGCCATTAAGAGCCGAGCTCAGTGAACCGGCCAACGCCAGTCAAACCAGATAACTTCTTCCTGATGATCTATCGTGCCCTGAGTCAACGTCGCGTGCCGCTGGCACTGCGCATCGCCTGCACCAACATCTTCCTGGTGGCGCTGGCGCTGGTGATCTACGCCTGCGTGATGGGCCTGCAGTTCAAGCAGGCCATGCATGAGCAGGCCGATGCCCTGGGGCAGAGCCTGACCACCCAGACTGCCACGTCGGCAACCGAGCTGCTGGTGTCGAACGACATCCTCAGCCTCAATGTGCTGCTCGGCAACCTGGTGAAAAACCCGCTGGTGGCCCATGCGGCGATCTACAGCGTGGACAACCGTATCCTCGCCGAAGCTGGCCAGCGCCCGCGCAACAGCCTGTTGGGCGAAGCCGAAGGCCTGTACCAGACCAAGATCACCTTCCAGGACGTGACAGCCGGGCAGTTGCGCATCAGCCTGGACATGAGCCAGTTCCAGCAGCCGATGTTGATCAGCCTGCAGAGCATGGGCATTCTGGCCGCGATTCTGCTGGCCCTGGCCTTGGCCCTGAGCTTGCGTCAAGGCCGCTACATCACCCTGCCGCTGCTGCAACTGCGGGTATGGCTGCGCGACCCACAGCCCTATACCCCGGCCACCGACCGCCAGGACGAGATTGGCGACATCGCCCGCCAGCTGCATGCACGCCTGGCTCCACCGCCGCCGCCAGAACCAGAGCTCGAGGAAGACGACGACGAGTCGTTTGACGACCTGCACGAAGCTGCCCCCCCCGCCAAGGCCGCGCCGCGCGCCAAGGTTGTCGCCGTGGAAGACGAGCATGACGACGAAGCCTTCGCCGGCCTGCTGGACGACGACCCTGCGCCCAAAGCCGCCGCGCTGGTCGAGTCCGATGAGCCGCAGTACAGCGCCGTACTGGCCGTGCAGCTGGGCTCGCAGGAGCAACTGCGCCGCCTGCCACGCACACGCCTGACCGAGCTGACCGAGCGCTACCGCGACTGCCTGGAGCACGCGGCCTCACTCTACGACGGCGAAACCCACACGCTCGACGATGGCAGCACCCTGGTGCTGTTCCACAGCCGCGAGTGTGGCGAAGACTATCTGACCAACGCCATTTGTTGCGGCGAGCTGTTGCGCGCCCTGGGCCATGCTCTGCAGATCGAAGTGGCCGACAGCGGCATCACCTTGCAGCTGCAACTGGGCCTGGTGCTGGGCAACGACCTGCATGGGCTGGAACTGGTTGATCTGCTGATGGCCGAGAAGGTTCAGGATGCTTTGGCACTGTCGCAGCACAGCCGCAACCTGTTGTTGGTGGAGCGGCAGATCAGCGATGACGCGCTGATTCGTCAGCGCGCCCGCATTCGTCCGATTGCCAGCCCAGAAGGCGCCTGCTGCGTAGAGCGCCTGATGGAGCCCTACCCGTCGATGCTGGAACGGCAGCTGGCGCGGATGCACGAGCGCAGGGCCTGACAGCTATGGAAGCGGCCTCTCTGTAGAGGCAAAAAAAAGCCCGCATGATCGCGGGCTTTTTCGTACCTGGCAGTTCGATCAGAACCGATAAACTTCCATATCGGTACGAATCGGGGAGGCCATCGGGATCTTGGATTTCTCCGGTGCCTTCTTCACCTGTACCGGCGCAGCGGGCTTTTTAGGCGACTCTTCGGCAATCGCCGGCTGGTTGGCCAGCGGCTTCAGCGCTGTGCTCAGCTGTTCGGCCAGCTTCTGCAGCAGTTGGCCCTGAGCCTGAACCTGCGACGATTCGCTGCCCTCGTGCGGCTGTTCGAGGTGAACGATACGGTTGTCACGCACATGGCCACGGCGGTCGAGCAGACGCCACTGGGCATCCAGTATGGCCGGCTGATCCTTGCCCGAGTCCAGGCGAGTGATCGACAACAACACCTGCACGTCCGGGCTGAAGCCCGTGGTCGCCGGTGCCAGCACAACGCGTTGGCTGTCCAGACGCCAGGCCAGTTGGCGCACCAGCAGTTGGTCGATATCCGACGAAAGGCTGCCAGCCCAACGGCCGTCGGTCGCCGCACTCAGGCTGCCATCGGCTTGACGCTGCAGAAAGGTTTCACGCTGCAGGTAATCGGCCACCGATACCGGGCCGAGCACCACGGCCATGCCCGCACTCTGCGAAGGCTGGCCAGGATCACCACTGTCGAGCTGGTACAGGGCAACCGGCTGATGCATGGTGCACCCGCCAAGGCCCAGCAGGCCAGTCATCAACAGCGCAAATGGAAGGCGCAGAAATTTCATCATCCCATCCAGGCGGCCGCCACAAGGCACACCGCAGTGATACATGTAGATTCAAACGGGCACACGACTACGTCGGCACCGCAAGGGCCATATCATCCGCGAAATAACCGTCCGACTCCAGCATTTCTGCCCGGAACGGCGCTGAAATTGCCGTTCCAGACATTTCTGGCCGTTACGCCGGCACTTCCACCTGCAACCCATCGACGCGCTGGAACCCGCGTGGCAGCTTGCTGCCGCGCCGCCCACGCTCGCCCTTGTAATGCTCCAGATCGTCCCCTTTCAAAGACAGGGTACGCTTGCCGGCCTGCAATACAAGGGTTGCACCTTCAGGAATCACGGCCAGATCGGTGACAAATTCTTCACGGCTGGCCACCCGGTCGCCGGGCACGCCAATGATCTTGTTGCCCTTGCCTTTACCCAGCTGTGGCAGGTCGCTGACCTTGAACACCAACAGGCGACCTTCGGTGGTCACCGCCGCCAGCCAGTCCTGCTCGCGGTCCGCCACCGGGCGTGGGGTCATGACCTTGGCGCCGTTGGGCAGGCTGAGCAAACCTTTGCCGGCCTTGTTCTTGGCCTGCAGGTCTTCACCTTTGACCACGAAGCCGTAGCCGGCATCCGAAGCCACCACGTACAGCGCATCGTCATCAGGCAGCAGTACGCATTCGAAAGTGGCCCCCGGTGGCGGTGTCAGGCGGCCTGTCAGCGGCTCGCCCTGGCCACGCGCCGATGGCAGGCTGTGGGCGGGCAGCGAGTAGCTGCGCCCGGTGGAATCGATCAGCACGGCAAACTGGTTGGAGCGCCCGGCCGCAGCGGCCTTGAAGCCGTCGCCAGCCTTGTAGGAAAGGCCGGTGGCGTCGATGTCATGGCCCTTGGCGCAGCGCACCCAGCCCTTCTCGGAGAGCACCACGGTGACCGGCTCGGTCGGCATCAGCTCGTTTTCCGACAGGGCCTTGGCTTCGGCGCGCTCGACAATTGGCGAACGGCGATCGTCGCCATAGGTTTCGGCATCCTTGATCAGCTCGCTGCGCACCAACTTGCGCAGTTTGGCCTCGCTGCCCAGCAGGGCCTGCAGCTTGGCTTGCTCCTTCAGCAACTCGTCCTGTTCGCCGCGGATCTTCATTTCTTCCAGGCGCGCCAACTGCCGCAGGCGGGTCTCGAGGATGTAGTCGGCCTGGATTTCGGTGAGTTCGAAGCGGGCGATCAACGCCTGCTTGGGGTGCTCCTCGGTACGGATGATGTGGATCACTTCATCCAGGTTGAGGAACGCGGTGAGCAAACCGTCCAACAGGTGCAAGCGCTTCTCGACCTTATCCAGACGGTGCTGCAAGCGGCGACGAACGGTATTGGTACGGAACTCCAGCCACTCCACCAGGATGGTTCGCAGGTTTTTCAACTGCGGCCGGCCGTCGAGGCCGATGATATTCACGTTGACCCGGTAGGTGCTCTCCAGGTCGGTGGTGGCAAACAGGTGCTGCATCAGCTCGTCGGCATCCACGCGATTGGACCGAGGGATGATGACGATACGGCACGGGTTTTCGTGGTCCGACTCGTCGCGCAGGTCGGCGACCATCGGCAGCTTCTTGGCCTGCATCTGTGCGGCGATCTGCTCCAGCACCTTGGCCCCGGAGACCTGGTGCGGCAGCGCGGTGACAACGACGTCGCCATCCTCGACGCGGTACACGGCGCGCATGCGGATCGAGCCACGGCCACTTTCGTACATTTTGAGGATTTCGGCCCGTGGCGTGACGATTTCGGCCTCGGTCGGGTAATCCGGCCCCTGGATATGCTCGCACAGCTGCTCGATGGTGGCCTTGGGCTCGTCGAGCAGGCGCACGCACGCGCTGGCTACTTCACGCAGGTTGTGCGGCGGCACGTCGGTGGCCATGCCCACGGCGATACCGGTGGTGCCATTGAGCAGGATATTGGGCAGGCGCGCCGGTAACACGGCCGGCTCCTGCAAGGTGCCGTCGAAGTTCGGCACCCAGTCCACGGTGCCCTGGCCGACTTCGCTAAGCAGCACTTCGGCGTAGCGCGACAACCGCGCTTCGGTGTAACGCATGGCGGCGAATGACTTCGGATCGTCCGGCGCACCCCAGTTGCCCTGGCCATCGACCAGGGTATAGCGGTAGCTGAACGGCTGCGCCATCAGCACCATGGCCTCGTAGCAGGCCAAGTCGCCGTGGGGATGGAACTTGCCGAGCACGTCACCGACGGTACGCGCCGACTTCTTGTGCTTGGAATCGGCATCGAGCCCCAACTCGCTCATGGCGTAGACGATGCGTCGCTGCACCGGCTTCAGGCCGTCGCCGATGTGCGGCAAGGCGCGGTCCATGATCACGTACATGGAGTAGTTGAGGTAGGCCTGTTCGGTGAAGTCAGCCAGCGAGCGGCGTTCGACACCGTCCAGGCTGAGTTCCAGTGAGTCGCTCATGCGGGCCTCGTCATTTCAGGTTCTGGCGCAACAGCATGGTGCCGCCGCGCTGGGTAAATTCAAGTTGCTGCAGGGCACTCATGCCCAGCAATACGGTGGGCCCGTCCAGGCCCGGTACCACGATGGCGCGTACGTCCTGCAGGCGGATATCGCCCAATTGCAGGCTGGCCAGACGCGTGCGGTAACCCTCGGTACGGCCGTTGGCAGTGCTGAGCAGCACCGGGCTGCCGCGTTCGAGGTTCAACTCGCGGGCCAGCGCTTCAGGGATCGCCACGTCGGTGGCACCGGTGTCGAGCATGAAGTGCACCACCTGGCCGTTGATCGCACCGTCGAGCACGAAGTGCCCTTGGCCGTTGCCCAACAGGCGCACTTCGATAAAACCTTCGCCATGCTCGGACTGCACCTGGCTATTGGGGTTGCGCTGACTGTCTTCCCATTGGCCGAAAAAGCGCGTGGCAAGGAACAGCGCCGCCGCCCAAGCGACGACCATCAGCACCCTGCCCGCGCGCTTGCCCGGCGCCTGGCTCATGGCTTGGCGCTCCAGCCGCCTTGCGGCGCATCAAAACGCCAGACGATCGGGCGGGTTTCGCCATCGGCGCGGGCGCCGTTGTTGTTGTCCAGGCCGATCCAGGCGCCCTTGGCATCGATCACCAGTGCTTCGGCAAGGCCAAACGGCTGCGAATAGCGGCGTGATTCCACCAGCGCATCGGCAGCGAACGACCAGCAACGCTCGACCTTGCCACTGTCGGCATCCCGCCGGCACACCCGGTAGGCGTTACGTTCGAGGGTAAACAGCTTGCCCTCGTACCAGGCCAGGTCGGCGAAATCGCGCGACAAGGCCCGGGCATCGGGCATTTGCGCCGGCTGCATCTCGACCCCGGCCTCGCTCAGCAGCACGCAACTACGCCCGCAGGTCCATACCGATTGCTGGCGCTCGATAGCCACCAGGCCGCGGCGTTCACGCTCGGCGGCCAGCCACAGACGGTCCCCCGCCGGGTTGATCGCCAAGCCTTCGAACAGGGCATTGAAGTTCAGCAACATGCCACTGGCCCGGGCCTGACGCACCATGGCCGGGTCGATCTTCAACCAGTCCGGCTCGCCTTGCAGCGGCAATTGCAGCACCGCGGCATGGGCTTCACTGACCAGGTACAGGTTACCCGCCTGGTCACAGGTGATGCCTTCGAAATCCAGCTCGCCACCGCGAATGTACGACGCTGCCCAGTTGCGCGACTTCAGCCCCCACGGCAGGCCGCTTTCCGGCGGCGTTGGCGGGGTGAAGGTAAGCGGTTGTGCGCGCCAGGTGGTGTTCTGCTGGTCGAAGCGGTAAATGCGGTCGTCGTCGCGATCGGAAACACCCCACAGCCCGCCCCGACATTGCGCCAGGCCAGACAGGTTGCCACCGCGCATGCCATCGATCGGGTGCTCGCCACTGAGCTTCAGCTCTGGCCAGTTGCCCGCCAGGCAAGGCAGGGCAACCAGCGCAAGGCAAACGGCAAGTACTTGCCGAATCAAACCATGACCTCGGCCAGGTTGCCTTTGGTTTCCAGCCAACTCTTGCGGTCACCGGCGCGCTTCTTGGCCAACAGCTTGTCCATCAGCTCGCAGGTGGCCTCCACGTCATCCAGGGTCAACTGCACCAGGCGCCGGGTGTTCGGGTCCATGGTGGTTTCGCGCAGCTGTGGCGGGTTCATCTCGCCCAGGCCCTTGAAGCGGGTGACCTGCGGCTTGCCGCGCTTCTTCTCGGCCACCAGGCGGTCGAGAATGCCGTCACGCTCGGCTTCGTCGAGGGCGTAGTAGATTTCCTTGCCAAGGTCGATGCGGTACAGCGGCGGCATGGCCACGTACACATGCCCGGCCTCGACCAGCGCACGGAAGTGCTGGACGAACAGCGCGCACAGCAGCGTGGCGATGTGCAGCCCGTCGGAGTCGGCGTCGGCGAGGATGCAGATCTTGCCGTAGCGCAGCTGCGCAAGGTCGGTGGCACCCGGATCTACGCCGATGGCCACGGCAATGTTATGCACTTCCTGGCTGGCCAGGACTTCGCCACCGTCCACTTCCCAGGTGTTGAGGATCTTGCCGCGCAGCGGCAGGATGGCCTGGAACTCCTTGTCCCGCGCCTGCTTGGCCGAGCCACCTGCCGAGTCACCCTCGACCAGGAACAGTTCGGCACGCATCGGGTCCTGGCCGGCGCAATCGGCCAGCTTGCCAGGCAGTGCCGGGCCCTGGGTGATGCGCTTGCGTTCGACCTTTTTACTGGCCTTAAGGCGGCGCCCGGCGTTGCTGATGGCCAGCTCTGCCAGTTGCATGCCCAGCTCGGGGTGGGCGTTGAGCCAAAGGCTGAAGGCGTCCTTGACCACGCCGGAAACGAACGCGGCCGCCTCGCGCGATGACAGGCGCTCTTTGGTCTGCCCAGAGAACTGCGGCTCCTGCATTTTCATCGAGAGCACGAAAGAAATGCGCTCCCAGATGTCCTCTGGCGCAAGCTTCACGCCACGCGGCAGCAAATTGCGGAACTCGCAGAACTCACGCATGGCATCCAGCAGGCCCTGACGCAAGCCGTTGACATGGGTGCCGCCCTGAGCGGTGGGGATCAGGTTGACGTAGCTTTCCTGGATGCTGTCGCCACCTTCTGGCAACCACAGCAACGCCCAGTCCACGGCTTCCTTGTTGCCAGCCAGGCTGCCGCAGAACGGCTCGTCGGGCAGACGCAGGAATTCGCTGACCGAATCGACCAGGTAAGAACGCAGGCCATCTTCATAATGCCACTCGACTTTCTCGCCGCTGGCCTTGTCCTCGAAGGTGACCAGCAGGCCCGGGCACAGTACTGCCTTGGCCTTGAGCACGTGCTTGAGGCGGCTGATGGAAAACTTGGCCGAGTCGAAGTACTTGGGGTCGGGGCTGAAGTACACGCTGGTGCCGGTGTTGCGCTTGCCGACCGAGCCGACCACTTCCAGCTCGCTGGCCTTGAAGCCGTCGGCGAACGTCATCTGGTATTCGTTGCCGTCACGTTTGACACGCACGCGCACCTGGGTCGACAGGGCGTTGACCACCGAAATGCCCACACCATGCAGGCCGCCAGAAAACTGGTAGTTCTTGTTGGAGAACTTGCCGCCAGCGTGCAGCTTGGTGAGGATCAGCTCGACCCCGGACACGCCCTCTTCCGGGTGGATGTCCACCGGCATGCCACGGCCGTCGTCGCTGACTTCCAGCGAGTGGTCGGCATGCAGGATGACCTGCACCGAACGCGCGTGGCCGGCCAGGGCTTCGTCGACACTGTTGTCGATGACTTCCTGGGCCAGGTGGTTGGGGCGGCTGGTATCGGTGTACATGCCCGGCCGCTTGCGGACCGGGTCAAGGCCCGAGAGGACTTCGATGGCGTCTGCGTTATAGGCGCTAGCGCTGGGATTGGCCATAGGGTCTCGTCGTCAGTCTGGTGAGTGCAAAAAGTCAAAATACAGAAAAATCGAGCGCAGCATACTGCCCACGGGCAATGCCGGCGAACGCCAACAGTGCCGGCAGGCGCTCGGCGAAGCCTTGGAAGCTGTGGTCGCCACCGGCCTGAATGCGCAGGGCACAAGCACGGTAATAGCGCTCGGCGTGGCGATAGTCCAGGGTTTCATCGGCGGTCTGCAGCCACACTTGATAGCGGCTGGCATCTACCGGGGCCGGCACTTCCAGCTCGGCCAGTGCCTGCACGTGGTCGTGGGTCAGCTCCCAGGTTTCACCGCTGTAGTGATTGCGCTGGGTGCCCAGGTAACCGTCGAAATGCTTGTGCGGGGTTACCGCCGGGTTGACCAGCAACGCCTTGAGGCCATGGCGCTCGGCCAGATGGGTGGCATAGTAGCCGCCGAGCGAACTGCCCACCAACAGTGGCGCACCAAGTTCGGCGATGGCCGCTTCGAGCTGGGCGATGGCCTGGCGTGGGTGGTGGTGCAAGGCGGGCACACGTAGCTGGGCCGACAAGCCCAGTTGCTGCATCACGGCTTCGAGCTGGCGCGCCTTGGTCGAAAGCGGCGAGCTGTTGAAGCCATGGATATAGAGGATGGAACCCGACATGCTGCCCCCGGAATCTGTGGCTTCGCGCCTGATGGTGCGGGCGCAGGGACGCGCAGTGTAGCGCGTTCGCCGGGTTTTGACGCAGTGTCACGGGTTTCGCAACAATTTCTTCAATACCCTGGGCTATCGAAGTCGAGTTTCACAGCGAAGTCCAGCGCCCGCTCCACCCCGGTTTCCAGCCGCCCGTCGGCATGCAGACGCAACCAGCGGTAGCCCGGCTGTTCTTCGCTCACTTTGAAGTCTTCGCTGCGTGCGGCGAACTGGATACAGGTCGACGGAGTAGCCAGCAAACGCCGCCCCCCGCGTACTTCATCCCACTCCTGATGCACATGCCCCCACAGCAAGGCCCGCACCTGTGGATAACCCTCGACAATGTCGAACAGCGCCTGGGCATTGCGCAAGCCGATCGGCGCGATCCAGGCGCAGCCAATGTCCACCGGCTGATGGTGGAAACACACCAGGCAATGCCGCTCGCCCGCATCTTTCAAGGCTTCTTTCAACACGGCCAACTGGCCATCTTCGAGAAACCCGTGGGTAGCGCCGTGCACGGCGGTGTTGAGCATGATGACGCGCCACGTACCCATATCGGTGACCGCTTGTACCAGCTCTGGCGCCACGTGCGCCATCACCTGGGCCTCGTCATGGTTGCCCGGCAACCAGCGGGTGGGCGCGGCAAACGTTGCGGTCAGTTCACGAAACGCTTCATAGGATGCAACGCTGGCGTCCTGGGACAGGTCGCCCGTACACAGCAACAAATCGACAAGCGGCTGCTCGCGCCGCACCTGGGCCACCACATGGCGCAGGCTGTCACGGGTTTTCAGGCCCAGCATGCTGCCGGCCGGGTCGGCGAACAGGTGGGCATCAGTCAGTTGCACCACATGCACGGGGCGGGATTGGTCTGGCGGCGACAACGGCCATCTCCTCGAACGATTTCAGCACGAATTATGGCTGCGCGAAGGTCACGAGCAAACACCCGCAACCGACCCACGTCACAATTCAGCGAACACTTGCCAGTTCATGGCCACAGGCCAGGCAGTGGCTGAGCCATTCACCGAGGAACAGGTTGAGCTGGGCCTTTTCGTCCGGCTGATGCATGGCCGCGTTCGGGTAGGGGTAAATACTGCGCAGGCGCCGGGTGTGTTCGGCGCTGACCACTTCGGCCATGCGTGCATCGTGGTACACCTGCACCTCCAGGTGCGGCACGGGCAACCACGGCAGGCTGTGTTCCTGGCGCACATGCAGGGTGGTGGTATACGGGCAGGCCAGGACCACGTCGAGTACCAGCACGCCAAGCATCTGGTCGCCCTGGGTCATACCGATACGGCGCGAGCTTTGAGTGGTGCGCATGTCAGGCAACAGACGCATCAGCCGGGCGTAGTTGGCCTCGCAGGCTGCCTGCAGCCCGACCAGGTCGACTCGATAGCGCTCACGCAGCAGGTTCACTTCCACATACCTCGTACTTCGTCACGGTTCAGCGCCAGCCATTGCAGGCCAATGATGGTCGCTGCGTTGCAGATGCGCCCGTCGCGCACCGCCTGCAAGGCATCCTCGAACGACCACACACGCACACGGATGTCTTCACCCTCTTCTTCCAGGCCATGCAGGCCGCCCGCGCCCTGGCTGCTGCAACGGCCAAGGAACAGGTGAACATATTCGTCACTACCGCCAGGCGACGGGAAGTAACGCGTCATAGGCCACAGGGCGCTGAATGTCAGGCCAGCTTCTTCCTCAGCTTCGCGGTGAGCGACTTCCTCGGGTTGCTCGTCCTTGTCGATCAGCCCGGCAACCATTTCGATCAGCCAGGGGTTATCGACCTTGTCCAGTGCACCCACACGGAACTGTTCGATCAGCACCACTTCATCGCGCAACGGGTCGTACGGCAGCACGCACACGGCATCATGGCGCACGAACAGTTCACGGCTGATCTCGCGGCCCATGCCCCCGGCAAACAACTCATGGCGCAGGCGTAGCTTGTCGAGCTTGTAAAAGCCCTGGAAGCAATTGGCCCGCTCGATGATTTCGAAGCCCTTGGGCACTGAGTTCAACGCGTCTGACATGGAAATCCTCATTACCTCGAATACTGCTTCGCGCCATCCTACTCTGCACGCCTGCCGGTTTCATCCCTTTCTGGCAACCGCTGGCGCACTCGGGACAGCAGGTCTTCACTCTGTTAGCTTAGTGGCGAACTGAAGGCCGCGCAGACGGTCAAAGGCCGACTTTTCCCTGTTCTGCAAGGATCATCATGACACTTGTCAAACTGACTTCCGTGGCCGTGCTGGCACTCGCTCTAGGCGCCTGCCAGAGCCTGTTCACGCCCAACTACCGGGCTCCGCTCGAGGTCAAGCGCGACGCCTGGGAGCATGTCAAACCCGGCTGCAGCGAGCGTGACTGCCCGCTGGTGAATATCGACATGGTCCACTTCCCGGCCCTGCCCAAGCTCGATGGCATCGTTGAAAAACGCCTGCTGCAATTGACCGAAGACAATCAGCATGGCACCGCGCCAAGCACCCTGCAGGCCTACGAACAGCAATACCTGGCCAATGCCGACAAACGTAACAGCAGCTACTTGCAGGCCAAGGTACGCGAGCAGCATGACGGGCTGGTGATCATCGAGTTGTCCAGCTACCTGGACAGCGGTGGCGCCCACGGCATGCCGGGGCGTGGCTTCATCAACTACTCGCGCAAGCTGGACAAGGTACTGACCCTGCAGGACATGTTGGTGCCGGGCCAGGAGGACACCTTCTGGAAAACCGTCGAGGAGTCACACCGCGCCTGGTTGATGAGCGTGGGCATGGACAAGGACGCCGAGTTCGTCAAAACCTGGCCGTTCAAGAAGTCGCCGCACATCGCCCTGACGTACGGCGCGGTAGTGGTCAAGTACGAGGTCTATGCCATCGCGCCCTACTCCATGGGCCACGTGGAATTGAAGATCCCCTACCCACGCCTCAATGGCGTGCTCAAGCCTGAGCTGTTTCCCGGCCGCGGCTGAGGCTTAGCAGCCCATGCAGCACACCTGCCAGCAGCAATGCTGGCAGGGTAGCGCCCAGTTCCGGTGCATTAGCGGCAATCAGGTGATAGGCCGCCACACCCGCAAACCAGGCCACCAGCGCTTGCCAGTGCAAGCCATCGATTTGCGCAGGCAGGCGACGACGACGGATCACGTAATGGTCCATCAGCACCACACCGAACAGCGGCGCGAATACCGAACCGATCAGCAACAGGAAGTTCTCATACTGGGCCAAGGGGGCCAGCAGGGCGATCAAGGTGCACAGCACGCCGATCGCAAGTGCCAGGTGCTCGACCTTCAGCGGCAGCAGCACACCGGTTGAAACTGCCGCCGAGTGGATGTCGGCGAAGGCTTTTTCCGACTCATCCAGCAGAATCAGCAGCAACGGGATACCCATGCCGGCCCCCGCCAGCGCCAGCAGCAGCGCATTGACTTCGCCACTGGCGGCGAAAGCCAGGGTGTAGGCCACGCCCAGGCTCATCAGCCAGGTGTTGCCGATGAAATAGCCCACGACCGTGCCACCGAACACATGCTTGCCGTTGCGGGCGAAACGCGAGTAGTCGGCAATCAGTGGCAACCAGGACAGCGGCATGGCGATGACGATATCAAAGCCCACCGCCAGGGACATCGAACCGTCACCCGCGCGGCTCCACAGATCAGCCAGGTCGGCCTTGGCGAACAGGTTCCAGGTGAGCCAGACGCAAGCGCCCAGCAGCAACCAGATCCCCCAGGCGCGCAGCACCTTGCGCACGAAGGCCAGTGGCCCGCTGACGGCCAGCAAGGTGGCTAGCGCACCGAAACACAGGGTCCACAGCATCGGGCTGTTCCAGGCACTCTCCTCACCGAAGGCTCGCGCGCCCAACAGGCTGGCAGCATCGCGCATGACGATGATTTCGAACGCGCCCCAGCCCACCAGTTGCAGCAGGTTGAGCAACGCCGGCAAACGCGCGCCATGGCTGCCCAGGCTGAGTTTCAACGTGCCCATGGCGGACAGGCCGGTGTCGCTGCCGATCACCCCGGCGGCGCCCAGCAACAGCACACCGACACCGGTGCCCAGGGCGATGGCCAGCACCGCGCCGGCAAGGCCCAGGCCTGGCGCCAGCATGGCACCGACTTGCAGCACCATCAGGCCGATGCCTAGGGAGAACCACAGCGAAAACAGGTCGCGGGCACCGAAGATACGCTGGTGGGTGGGGACCGGGTGGTCGGGGGAGAATTGGCTGGGTGATGTCATGGTTGGCGCTCGCCGGCAATGTTGTTGGTGTTCTTGGCAAGGACTTCGTCCTCGAATCGCGACGCAAGGCCGCTCCCACAGTGGCCGCGCAGGCCTTGAGCCTTGTGCGGTCCCTGTGGGAGCGGCCTTGTGTCGCGAAAGGGCCGCTAAGCGGCCCCAGCGTTCTTACACTTTGTGGTACAGCTGGCTGCCTTCCTGGCGGAACCGCTCGGCCTGCTCACGCATGCCTTCTTCGACCGTCACATCCACGGCCTCGATCTTGGCGGCGTACTCACGCACTTCCTGGGTGATCTTCATCGAGCAGAACTTCGGCCCGCACATCGAGCAGAAGTGCGCGACCTTGGCCGATTCCTTCGGCAGCGTCTCGTCGTGGAAGGCACGGGCCGTGTCCGGGTCAAGGCCAAGGTTGAACTGGTCTTCCCAACGGAACTCGAAACGCGCCTTCGACAGGGCGTTGTCGCGAATCTGCGCACCTGGGTGGCCCTTGGCAAGGTCGGCGGCATGCGCGGCGATCTTGTAGGTGATGATGCCGGTCTTGACGTCGTCTTTGTTCGGCAGGCCCAAATGTTCCTTGGGCGTGACGTAGCACAGCATGGCGCAACCGAACCAGCCGATCATCGCCGCACCAATACCCGAAGTGATGTGGTCGTAGCCCGGAGCAATGTCGGTGGTCAGTGGGCCGAGGGTGTAGAACGGCGCTTCGTCGCAGCACTCCAGCTGCTTGTCCATGTTCTCTTTGATCAACTGCATCGGCACGTGGCCAGGGCCTTCGATCATGCATTGCACGTCGTGCTTCCAGGCAATCTTGGTCAGTTCGCCGAGGGTTTCCAGCTCACCGAACTGCGCGGCGTCGTTGGCGTCGGCAATCGAGCCAGGGCGCAGGCCGTCGCCCAGCGAGAAGCTGACGTCGTAGGCCTTCATGATTTCGCAGATTTCGTCGAAGTGGGTGTACAGGAAGTTTTCCTTGTGATGCGCCAGGCACCACTTGGCCATGATCGAGCCCCCACGGCTGACGATACCGGTGACACGCTTGGCGGTCAGCGGCACATAACGCAGCAGCACACCGGCGTGGATAGTGAAGTAGTCCACCCCCTGCTCGGCCTGCTCGATCAGTGTGTCGCGGAACAGCTCCCAGATCAGGTCCTCGGCCACGCCGTTGACCTTTTCCAGGGCCTGATAGATCGGCACGGTGCCGATCGGCACCGGCGAGTTGCGGATGATCCACTCGCGGGTTTCGTGAATGTGCTTGCCGGTGGACAGGTCCATGACCGTGTCCGAGCCCCAGCGGATGCCCCAGGTCAGCTTGGCCACTTCTTCCTCGATCGAGGACCCCAAGGCGCTGTTGCCGATGTTGCCGTTGATCTTCACCAGGAAATTGCGGCCGATGATCATCGGCTCAACTTCCGGGTGGTTGATGTTGGCCGGAATGATCGCGCGGCCACGGGCGATTTCCTGGCGGACGAATTCGGGGGTGATTTCTTTCGGGATGTTGGCACCGAAGCTGTGGCCAGCATGCTGCTCTTTGAGCAGGCCAGCTGCGCGGGCCTCCTGCAGCTTCATGTTTTCGCGGATGGCCACGTATTCCATCTCGGCGGTGATGATGCCCCGGCGGGCATAGTGCATCTGCGAGACGTTGGCACCCGCCTTGGCACGACGCGGGTTGCGCACATGGGCGAAACGCAGCTTGGCCAGCTCGGCGTCGTTCAGGCGCTGCTGGCCGAAGTCGGAGCTCAGGCCGTCCAGGCGCTCGGTGTCACCACGGGCGTCGATCCACGCTGAACGCACGTCGGCCAGGCCTTTGCGCACGTCGATGATCACGTTGGGGTCGGTGTATGGGCCGGAGGTGTCGTACACCAGCACCGGGGCATTGGTCTCGCCACCAAAATCGGTAGGGGTGTCATCCAGGCTGATTTCACGCATGGGTACACGGATGTCCGGGCGCGAGCCTTCGACATAGACCTTGCGCGAACGCGGGAACGGTTGCACGGACTGCTGATCGACTTGTGCCGATTCGCTGAGGTTGATCGCTTTTTCTTGTTTGGTCATCACAGGCTCTCCAGACGGCTTCCTAGCAGTGGAATGTCGGGGTGAACCTGAAACGCGCGGACGCACCCTCTTTGGAGTGCAGTGCCGGGTATGGGGGTGCCTGAAGCTGCATGCAGCTGTGACAATCCCGGACCTGGCACAAGAGGCTCCCCGGGAAGGCGAGCAATCTTGTTCCCTACGCAGGCGCTAACCTGATCAGGTTCAACGGGATCCGCACCTCTGCGATCTCAGCCTTTGCTTCAAGGCACCCCGACAAGAACCTGCGCAGTCTAGACTGGAGTGGTCGGCAAAGCCAAGCGGGTAAATGCGCGGATGATGAAAGGCACACCAAGCGATTGTTGCCGGGTGCGCATGGCACTACACTGGCCCGTCGCGCGATACTCAACAGTTCAGTAATTAAATTTCGTACAAGGATTGCCTCTATGCTGCGCAAACTCTCACTGGCGATAGCCGTGTCTTGTGCGTCCAACGGAGTGGTCTGGGCAGCGGACGTGCCCCAATCAGTAAAGACCGACCTGGTCAGCGTCTATCAGGAAGCGGTCGACAACAACGCCGACCTGGCGGCGGCACGCGCCGATTACGGCGCCCGCAAAGAGGTGGTGCCCCAAGCCCGTGCCGGGTTGCTGCCAAACCTGTCGGCCGGCGCAGAAATGCTGAACACGCGCACCAAGCTGGACGAACCATCGACCACCAGCAACCGCAGCGGCAACACCTGGAGCGCCACCCTGGCTCAGCCGATCTTCCGCGCTGACCGCTGGTTCCAGCTGCAAGCGGCCGAAGCGGTCAACGAACAGGCAGCGCTGGAGCTGTCGGCGACCGAGCAGAACCTGATCCTGCAAACCGCGCAGAACTACTTCGCCGTACTTCGCGCACAGGACAACCTGGCCGCGACCAAGGCCGAGGAAGCGGCCTTCAAACGCCAGCTGGACCAGTCCAACGAACGCTTCGACGTCGGCCTTTCCGACAAGACCGACGTGCTGCAGTCCCAAGCCAGCTACGACACCGCCCGGGCCAACCGGATCATCGCCGAACGCCAGGTGCAAGACGCCTTCGAGGCCCTGGTGACCCTGACCAACCGCGAATACACCTCGATCCAGGGGGTGGTGCACACCCTGCCGGTGCAGGTGCCTACACCTAACGACGCCAAGGCCTGGGTAGAAACCGCTGGTCGCCAGAACCTCAACCTGTTGGCGACCAACTACGCGGTTTCCGCCGCCGAAGAAACCCTGCGCCAGCGCAAGGCCGGCCATGCGCCGACCCTTGACGCAGTGGCCAAGTACCAGAAAGGTGACAACGACAACTTCGGTTTCACCAACCCCGCACCAGCCCCCGTCACGCGCTACGGCGGCGATGTCGAGCAGACCAGCATCGGCCTGCAACTGAACATCCCGATCTACAGCGGCGGCCTGACCAGCTCGCAGGTGCGCGAGGCCTACCAGCGCCTGAGCCAGAGCGAGCAGCAACGCGAAAGCCTGCGCCGCCAGGTGGTGGAAAACACCCGCAACCTGCACCGCGCGGTGAACACCGATGTAGAGCAGGTACAGGCGCGCAAGCAGTCGATCATCTCCAACCAGAGTGCGCTGGAAGCCACCGAAATCGGTTACCAGGTCGGTACACGCAACATCGTCGACGTGCTCGATGCCCAGCGCCAGCTGTACACCTCGGTGCGCGACTACAACAACAGCCGCTATGACTACATTCTCGACAACCTGAGCCTGAAGCAGGCAGCCGGCACCCTGAGCCCGCAAGACCTGCAGGACCTCAAGCGTTACCTGAAAGCGGACTACAACCCGGACAAGGACTTCCTGCCACCGGACCTGGCGGCTGCCGCGGCGAAGAACTTCGAGCGCCGCCCTTGAGATAGATGTTGGCTTTTTCGCGGGCTCGCCCGCTCCCACAATTCAAATCCTGTGGGAGCGGGCAAGCCCGCGAAGAAGGCGATGCAATAATCAGCGGATAAGCGCACTCAGCCCATCGAGCAAGCGCTGCAGCGCCCCCTGATTGGCCTGCATCACCGCCCTGCCCGCCTCACCCATGCGTTGGGCATCCTGCGGCAGCTCGACCAGACGCCGCACAGCACCGGCCAGTCCATCGGTATCATCCACCTGCTGCAACGCCCCCGCCTCGCGCAGCATCGCGCTGATTTCGAGGAAGTTGAACACATGCGGCCCCATGAGCACCGGCAAGGCAAGCGCCGCAGGCTCCAACGGGTTGTGCCCGCCGGTCGCTACCAGGCTGCCACCGACGAAGGCAATGTCGGCCAAGGCATACAGGAACAGCAGTTCGCCCATGGTGTCGCCCAGCAATACCCGGGTTTGCCCATCGACCAGCGTGCCAGCAGAACGGCGCACGGTGGCGAATTGCTCGCTGCACAACGCGTGTACCGCATTGAATCGCTCGGGATGGCGCGGCACCAGGATCAGCAAGGCATCGCCATGCACCTGCAACAACTGCCGGTGCGCCTGCAAAATCAGCGCATCCTCGCCTTCATGGGTGCTGGCAGCAATCCACACTGGGCGCTGCTCGGCACCCCACTGCTCACGCAGTGCCTTTGCACGTGGTAGCAGTTGCTCATCAATCTTCAGGTCGAACTTGATCGAACCGGTGACCTGCACGCACTCAGTGCGCGCACCCAGGTCACGGAAACGCTGCGCCTCGGTTTCGGTCTGCACGGCAATCAGGCTCATTTCGGCCAGCATCGGCCGGGTCAGCTTGGCAAAGCGCCCATAACCACGGGCCGAGCGCTCGGATAACCGCGCATTGGCCAGCGCTACCGGAATCCCGCGTTTGGCGCACTGGTGGATGTGGTTGGGCCACAGCTCGGTTTCCATGATGATGCCCAGCTTCGGCCGCACATGATCGAGAAAACGCCCCGCCGCCCATGGCAGGTCGTAGGGCAGGTAGCAGTGCTGCACGCGCGGTTCGTCGGCGAACATGGCGCGAATACGCTCGGAACCGGTGGGAGTCATGCAGGTAAGGGTGATGGGCAGTTCGGGGTAGGCCTTGAGCAGGGCACGCACCATGGGCGCGGCAGCAATGCTCTCACCCACCGACACCGCATGCACCCAGATGCCGCCCTGGCGCATGGTCGGCAGCTTGAAGGCAAAGCGCTCACCGATACGCTGGCCATAGGCCGGCGCCTTGCGTGCGCGCAGGTACAGGCGCAGCGCAACCAGCGGCAGGCCCAGGTGAAACAGCAAGGTATAGAGTGTTCTGTTCATGGCGGCGAAGTTTACCCGATCGCACGCAGGTGTACTGCAAAGCGCTCGGCCAGCCACTGCGCAGCGGGCCCCAGTGGCTCATCGCGGCGCCAGGCCAGCTCCGCCACCAGCGCCGGCGGGCGCCACTCACTGTCCAGTTCGACCATGTGCGCCTGGTAGGTCGGGTACTGCACCACGTGCCGCGGCAGCCAGGCCCAGCCCAGGCCGCGCATCAGCAGTTCAGCCATGGCGTAGAAGCTGTCGGCACGCCATACCTGCGGGCTGATTGCCTCGCCGCCAGGGTAACCACTTTGCTGTGGGGTGATGAGTAATTGCCGGTGGCGCGCCAGTTGCTGGCGGGTTGCCCGGCCTTGCCCCGCGAGCGGGTGGCCGACTGCGCACACCGTGACCATTTCGACGCTGCCCAGGACGCGACGCTCCAGCGAAGACGGGATGCTTTCATGGTGGAAGAACAGCCCAAGATCGGCTCGGCGCTCAACCAGCTTGCGCGCTACATCGCCCTGGGCGCCGCTGGCCAGTTGTACCTCCAGGTACGGGAAGCGGCTGGCCAGTTCGTCGAGGCTGTCGATCACCGGTTGATAAGGCATGGCCTCATCCTGAGCAACCCGCAGCAAGGCCTCCTGCCCACGCATCAGGGCCAGGGCGCGACCATCCAGGTGTTCGCACTGGCGTAGCAGTTCGCGGGCGTCTTCCAGCAACGCGCTGCCACTTTCGGTCAGTTTTGGTTGCCGGCCGCTGCTGCGCTCGAACAACGTGACACCCAAGTCTGCTTCCAGCAGGGCGATGGCATTGCTGATGGCCGATTGGGCCTTGCGTTGTTCGCGGGCCACGGCAGAAAACGAGCGCAATTCGGCGACGCGCAAAAAAATACGCAACTGCTCCAGACTCCATTGCTCAGCCATCATCCTATCCCCATATCAGATAGGTAATGACTTTACCGCATCTGGCCAAGGTCTAGAATGCCCAACCAGTTACCGGAGGATCCCGCCATGAATGCCTACACCTACCTCGCCATTGCCATCTGCGCAGAAGTCATCGCCACCGCTTCGATGAAAGCGGTGAAGGGCCTGAGCACGCCGTTGCCACTGCTGCTGATGGTGGTGGGGTATGGCGTTGCCTTCTGGATGCTGACCTTGGTGGTGCGCAGCATTCCTGTAGGGATTGCCTATGCCATCTGGTCGGGGCTGGGGATTGTGCTGATCAGTGTGGCGGCATTGGTGATCTACGGGCAGAAGCTCGATGTGCCGGCGATGCTGGGCATGGCCATGATTGTGGGGGGCGTGGTGGTGATACAGCTGTTTTCGAAAGCGGCTGGGCACTGAGGCTGGCTTGCCGACGATAGGGCCCTCTCAGGTATAGCCTGTATACTTGCCAGCTGTCCCAGTCTTCGAGGTACCGCCATGCCATCTGCCATTTCCACTGACGTGCTGATCGTCGGCGCCGGGGTCGCAGGCCTCTGGCTCAATGCCCGCCTGCGCCGCCAGGGCTACTCGACAGTGCTGGTGGAGCGCGCCAGCCTTGGCGGCGAGCAGACCATCAAGTCGCAGGGCATCATCCACGGCGGCACCAAGTACGCCCTCCACGGTGCCCTGACCGGCGCCTCGGAAGCCATTGCCGACATGCCGCGCCGCTGGCGCGAAGCCTTGAGCGGCAGCGGCGAACTGGACCTGAGCGGCACTCGCCTGCTGTCCGATGCGCACTACCTGTGGTCGCCAGGCACCCTGGCCGGCAACCTCACCAGCTTCTTCGCCAGCAAGGCCGTACGTGGGCGAGTCGACCAAGTAAAAGGTGAGCAACTGCCGCCGGCCCTGCAAGACCGCGCCTTCAAGGGCAAGGTTTACCGCCTGGCCGAACTGGTCATCGACGTGCCCAGCCTGCTGGCCAACCTGGCCGAACTGGCGGGCGACAGCCTGCTGGCTGGGGAGCGCATTGAGCCGCTGCGCGAAAACGACGAGCTGGTCGGCCTGCGCGTTGACGGTCGCGACATCCGTGCCCAACGCGTCGTGCTCAGCGCCGGCGCCGGCACCGAGGAACTGCTGCACGCCCTGGGCCTGAACCAACCGGCCATGCAAACACGGCCGCTGCACATGGTCATGGCCAAAGGCGCCAACCTGAAACCCCTTTACGCTCACTGCCTGGGTGGCGGGCCCAAGCCGCGCGTTACGGTGACCACCCATCCGGCAGCCGATGGCCAGTGGGTCTGGTACCTGGGCGGCGACCTGGCCGAAGCCGATGGCGTGGCGCGCGAGCCAGCCGCACAAATCGCCGCAGCGCAAAAGGAAATCGCCAACCTGCTGCCATGGGTCGACCAAAGCTTGGTGCGCTGGGCCGCCCTGCGCGTCGACCGCGCCGAACCTGCGCAATCGGGCCTGGTACGCCCGGACAATGCCTTCCTTGCCGACCAGCAGCGCCTGCTGGTGGGCTGGCCGACCAAGCTGGCGCTGGCACCTGACTTCAGCGACCGGGTCATCAGCCACCTGGAGCGCGACGGCATCCGTCCACAAGCACAAGCCGACCTGGCCGACCTGCCACGCCCACCGCTGGGCGTACCGGCTTGGGAGCAACTGCTGCCATGACCTTGCCAACCCTGCACGACTTCCATCGCCCGCTGGGCAGCACCGGCTTCAAGGTTTCACCGCTGGGCCTGGGCACGGTAAAACTGGGCCGCGACCAAGGTGTGAAATACCCCACCGGCTTCACCATCCCCGGCGATGACGAAGCCCGCTTGCTGCTGGCCCAGGCCCGCGAGCTTGGCATCAATCTGATCGACACCGCCCCGGCTTATGGCCGCAGTGAAGAACGCCTCGGCCCGCTGCTGCGCGGCCAGCGCGATGAATGGGTGATCGTCAGCAAGGTCGGCGAAGAATTCGATCAAGGCCAATCGCATTTCGATTTCAGTGCCGCCCACACCCGCCGCTCGGTGGAGCGCAGCCTGCGACGCCTGGAAACCGACCGCATCGAACTGGTACTGGTACATTCCGACGGTAACGACCTGGCCATCCTCGAACAGCAGGAGGTCTACCAGACCCTGGCAGCGCTCAAGCAGGAGGGCAAGATCCTTGGCTTCGGCCTGTCGGGCAAGACCGTCGCCGGCGGCCTGAAGGCGCTGGAGCAAGGCGACTGCGCCATGGTCACCTACAACCTCAACGAGCAGGCAGAACGCCCGGTGCTGGACTACGCTGCCGAACACGGCAAGGCCATCCTGGTAAAAAAGGCCCTGGCCAGCGGGCATATCTGCCTGGCCCCGGGCGTTGACCCGGTGCAGGCCAGCTTCGAGCTGCTGTTCGCCCACCCCGGCGTCAGCAGTGCTATCGTCGGCACCATCAACCCGTTGCACCTGGCCCATAACGTGGCCACCGTCGCCCGTATCCTGGGCCAGCATTGAGTTACCCCTGGCCCAAGGGCCAGGAGACTGACCCGACGCAAGGAGTAGCCTCGTGGCGCGAACGCTGATCCGCAAGAACCCGAGCAACTTCAAGACACTGCCACTGCATGTCGAGGCCACGGCTGAAGGCCTGATCTACCAAAGCATCGGCATGCCGCTGAACTTTGCCCAGACCCAGCAGCGGCGCAAGGCGATCCAGTTACCCGACGTGCAGCGTTTTGTGGTCGAACTGGCAAACCTGGGCGTGTCGGTGCGCCTTACCCTGCATTGGCAAAACCGCGATTACTGGGTGCTGGTGCGCCAGCGCCGGCAAGACCGTGGCGACGTGGTGCTGAAACTGATTTCCGGTTATGTACCGGCGCAGGAGTTGAACCTGCCGCTGCACACGGCTGTGCAGGAAGTGGCCGAGGAGTGCCTGCTGGAAACCCCAGAGGGCTGGCTTGGCGGGCGTTTCAACGATACCTGGCTGCCCGTCCCTTACGCTGCCGCCCTGCACTACCGTGAAACGCCGCACTTCGTGCTGGCCCCGCAGTCCGGCGCAGCACGCCCGGTACACTGCGGCCAGCTGATGCTGCTGGAGCGCCCACGGGCCTATGTGCACTTGCCCACCGCCTCGCTGCAACTGATCTACGATATGCGCCTGCAGGTACCCCGTGAGGCCAAGAAACTCAGCCTGTTCCACGTCGATGAACGGCTGGAGGGCGGCCAGCTGGTGGCGCGACTCAACCGCAAACGGCCAGACCTGTATCTGATGCCGTTAAAGGACGGCCAGCCGCTGGCGGAGCTGTATACGCTTAAAAAGGATGAGCTGGTGCCGGCGAGCACACGCGGGCTGTACCTGGCCGAGAGTTTTGCCCGGCAGGAAGGCTGGGTGGTGGCGGATGAGCGGGTACGCTGGAAGGACTGGGTGAAGCAGCAGGGGCTGGTGGAAAACAAGCCGGTGAAGGCATCGCACCTGCAGCGCTTTGGCGACAAGGCGCGGGCACTGCTGGAGCGGGCTCGTACTAGCCTGAACAAGTGATAGCGGGGCTGCTCTGCAGCCCCAGCTGTATCAGTTCTTGCGAATTTTCTCGACAATCGCCGTGGTCGAGCTGTTCTCGACCAGCCCCAGCACCTTCACGGTGCCGCCATAGGCCTTGACGATATCGGCACCCACCACCTGGTCGATGCCGTAGTCGCCACCCTTGACCAGCACATCCGGCTTGACCTGGCTCAGCAGGTTTTCCGGGGTGCCTTCCGGGAAGCTGATCACCCAATCCACCGCGCCCAAGCCGGCCAGTACGGCCATGCGCCGGTCGACACTGTTGATTGGCCGGCCCGGCCCTTTCAGGCGGCTGACCGAAGCATCGTCGTTGACCGCGACGATCAGGCGATCGCCTTGGGCCCGTGCCTGTTCCAGGTAGGTGACATGCCCGGCATGCAGGATGTCGAAGCAGCCGTTGGTGAAGACGATCTTCTCTTTGTGTGCCCGCGCGTCATCGATGGCCAGCAGCAGTTGCTCCAGGCCCAGCACACCGCGCTCGGAGCCTTCCTCACGCTGGATGGCGCGGCGCAGTTCAGGGGCGCTGATGGCCGCCGTACCCAGCTTGCCGACCACGATGCCTGCCGCCAGGTTGGCCAGGGCCACAGCATGGGGCAGGTCCTCGCCAGCGGCAATGGCTGCGGCGAGGGTGGAGATGACGGTATCACCGGCACCGGTCACGTCGAACACTTCACGTGCCCGCGCCGGCAGGTGCAGCGCCGGCTGGCCCACGCGCAGCAGGGTCATGCCGTGCTCGCCACGGGTTACCAGCAAGGCGCCGAGGTCCAGGTCCTGCAGCAGTTGCAAACCCTTGGCAACCAGGTCGGCCTCATCGGTGCAACGGCCAACGATGGTCTCGAACTCGCTGAGGTTCGGGGTGATTAGGCTGGCACCACGGTAAATGGAAAAGTCCTTGCCCTTGGGGTCGGCCAGCACCGGAATGCCTTTGGCCCGCGCCGCCTGGATCAGGCTTTGGTGATTCTTCAGCGCGCCCTTGCCGTAGTCGGACAGAACCAGCACCTTGACGCCCTCGAGCAGGCTGTCGACCTCGGTGGCCAGCGACAATGGGTCGGTGGCGAACGGCTCTTCGAAATCGATACGCAGCAGTTGCTGGTGACGGCTCATGACCCGCAGCTTGACGATGGTCGGCTGGTGCGCGATGCGCTGGAACACCGAACGCACACCGGCAGCCTGCAGGCTGTTGGCCAGGCTGTCGGCAGCTTCGTCCTGGCCGGTGACGCCGATCAGCGAAGCCGGCGCGCCCAGCGCGGCAATGTTCAAGGCAACGTTGGCCGCGCCGCCGGGGCGATCCTCGATTTGATCGACCTTGACCACCGGGACTGGCGCTTCAGGCGAAATACGCGAAGTACCGCCATGCCAGTAGCGGTCGAGCATGACATCGCCGACCACCAGTACCGGGGCTTGATCGAAACGCGGCATGGACAACTTCATGGGCAACCCATATGGAAATAATGAACAGGGGCAGGATATTAGCACAGGGTAGTCGACGGCTTTATGGCCAGATCGTACCCAGAAAATTCCCGTGACAATCGGGGCCATGACGGCCCCGATCAAGGAGGGTTCAGGTGATATCGGCCTTGGCCGGCTCATCCAGGCCCATGGCATGCAAGCGGGCATAATGGCCATTGGCCGCAAGCAGCTCGGCATGCGTGCCACGCTCGACCAGGCGGCCCTGGTCCATGACCAGGATCTGGTCGGCCTTCTCGATCGTCGACAGGCGGTGAGCGATCACCAGCGTGGTACGGCCTTGCATCACGTGATCCAGGGCAGCCTGGATATGCCGCTCGGACTCGGTATCCAACGCAGAAGTAGCCTCGTCGAGGATCAGCAGCGGCGCGTTTTTCAGCAGCGCCCGTGCAATTGCCAGGCGCTGGCGCTGGCCACCGGACAGCAGTACACCGTTCTCTCCCACTTCGGTATCGAAGCCCTTCGGCAGCCGGTCGACGAACTCCTTGGCGTAGGCATCGGCTGCGGCGGCTTCGATGTCTGCGCGTGGGGCACCGGCCAAGTCACCGTAGGCGATGTTGTTGGCCACGGTGTCGTTGAACAGGGTGACGTGCTGGGTTACCTGCGAAACATGGCGACGCAGGTTGCGCAGGCGATAGTTTTCGATTTCCACGCCATCGAGCAGAATCTGCCCCTGGTCGTGGTGATAGAAGCGTGGGATAAGCGCCGCCAAGGTCGACTTGCCACTGCCGGAACGGCCGACCAGGGCGATCATCTGCCCAGGTTCGGCGACAAAACTGATGTCGCTCAGCACTTCACGCTCGGTACCCGGGTAGGTGAAGCTCAGGTTGCGCACTTCCAGGCGCCCTTCCACACGCTCCTTCTCGACAGTACCGGTGTCCAGCTCAGGCTCTTCGTCCAACTGCTCGAAGATGCTCTCGGCACCTGCCAGGCCCTTCTGGATGGTCGAGCTGACTTCCGACAGCTGGCGAATCGGCTTGGGCAGCAGGCCAGCAGCAGTGATATAGGCTACCAGGTCACCGGCGGTGGACTCGCCCCGCAGGAACAGCACCAGGAACATCAGCGCGGCCATGGCGCTGTAGATCACCAGTTGCAGCATCGGCGTGTACAGCGAGCCGGTCTTGGTCATGCGCAGTTGCTTGTCGGTGTTGCTCTGGCTGGCTTTGCCGAAACGCTGCTCCTCGTAGGCCTCGCCGCCGAAGCTGCGGACCACGCGGTAGCCCTGGATGGTTTCCGACGCCACGTGGGTAACGTCGCCCATTGCCACCTGGATCTTCTTGCTCTGCTTGCGGAATTTCTTGCTGGCGATGCTGACCATGACCGCGATCACCGGCAGGATGGCGACCATCACCAGGGTCAGGTGCCAGTTCATCCACAGCAGGTAGGCAAACAGGAACACCACGGTCAGGCCTTCGCGGATCACCACCTTGATGGCATCGGTGGCCGCGCCGGTGACCATGGTCACGTTGAAGGTGATGCGCGAAATCAGGTGACCGGAGTTGTGGTTGTCGAAGTAGCGGTTAGGCAGCACCAGCAGCTTGTTGAACAACTCCACACGCAGGTCGTGCACCAGGCACAGGGACACCTTGGCCAGGAAGTAGTTGCCGAGGAACGAGCCCAGGCCCTGCCAGGCGGCGATCAGGATGATCAGCAGCGGCACCGCCTGCAGCAATTGCAGGTCACGCAGGTAGGGCACGTTGGGGAACAACACCGCTTCGGGGTTGCTCAGGCCATCGACGAAATACTTGAGAATGCCGGCCAGCATCGGCTGGGTCGAGGCAAAGATCACGAAACCGACAATGCTCAGCAGGAAAATGCCGACATAGGGTTTCACATAGCTCAGCAGCCGGAAGTAGATCTTCAGGCTGGAGGTGTGCTCCGCCGGTCGCGGGGTTTCGGCCATTATCGAGCTCGCTGTTCAGGTTGAACCGGAAATTTTACCACAGGCGTCATTTTCGGCACGCCCCCATGGCAGCATCATGGCAAGGCCCACCGGCAGCCAGCTGATGAACCATTCGGCACGCGGCGTACCAGTGAGGCTGGCAGCATCGAACTGCATGGCCAGGGTCGAATACACCCAGAACCCCAGCAGGACCTTGCCGAACAGGGTGCCGCGCGCGCGCACGATTTCACCCAGCGTGAACAGCCATACCATGGTCCACAGCAGCATACCGGGCAGCCCCATCTCGACCGCGATGTGGGTGAACATGTTGTGGGTATGGTCAAAATGCTTGCCAACCGCACTCACCTCGTAGGCCGAGCCCAGGCCCAGGCCAGTCCAGGGATGCGCGGCAATCATGTCCACCACAGCATGGAAGATTTCCGGCCGGTACGACGAGCCACGCTTGGCGATCAGATCGTACACCAAGTAGAAAGCAAGGCCCGTGGCAATGACTGCGAGGATGGAAAACACTCGGCTGTGGCGGTCGCGGAACCACAGCGGCGCCATCACCACGGTGATCACCAGCGCCAGAAGCGCCCCACGGCTCTGGCTGAGCATGGCGAAGGCCCCCAGGCAAGCCAGTGCCGCCAGCCACAACAGCTGCAAGCCTCGTTGCCGAGGTGGCTCGTAGAGCAGGAAGAGCACGGCCGAGCCAATGACATAGGCGCCCAGGATGGGGTGGGATATCTCACCGATACCCGCCAGCCTCATCAGCAAAGGCATGCGCTGCAACCCATAGAACTTGATGATCGAGACCAGTGCCGCAATGGCCAGTAGCGCGCTGCCAAGCAGCAACAGCTGGCGAATACGGCCCAGGCCAAGCTGGGCGAGCAACGGGAAAGCCAACAGGAACACCAGGATGTAGAGCAGCCGTTTGATCTCGCGCCCGTCATCTT
Organism: Pseudomonas sp. NY8896; assembly: GCF_039634505.1. Taxonomy (NCBI): domain Bacteria; kingdom Pseudomonadati; phylum Pseudomonadota; class Gammaproteobacteria; order Pseudomonadales; family Pseudomonadaceae; genus Pseudomonas; species Pseudomonas sp. NY8896. The sequence continues at coordinate 438,703 of NZ_CP132350.1, read as the reverse complement.
CCGCAGATGACCACACCAGGCTCAGCCCGCTCCAGGCCAACAGCAGCAGCACGCTCCCCCACAGCGCCGGCTGGCGCTTCCAGGCCTGCACCAGCACGTCACGCGCCGACCAGGCCAAGACCAGCGTCGGCAGCCACAGGAACAACACCAGCCCCTGCTGATAAACCTTGTTGCTCGGTGCCAGGGCAATCGCCGCCAGGAACCAGACCAGACCCAAACCTAACCAGGCCCGTGCCCAGCTTTTTTGATACAACATCCTTTCCCCCGATGAATCAAAGACACCATCCATGGTGCTACAGCATTATTTTCGGCATTATTGCCGGTCATTTTGCTCGCCAGACGACAAGGCTCTATTCATGCAATGCTCCCGGCTCACCCAGGTCGACTTCGATCAGCTGACACAAGGCGCACAGGTGCTTGAGGCAGACAGCCATGGTGCCAAAGTCTACCTGCTCGCGAATGGAAATTTCCTTAAGGTTTTTCGTAGGAAGCGGCTGATTTCATCTGCGCTTTTGCGCCCTTACTCCCAGCGCTTTGTCGATAACGCCGCGCAGCTGGCGCAACTGGGCATCCCCACCCTCGAGGTGATCAGCCAGCACAAGCTCGACCTGCCTGGCCGCACCGCCGTGCTGTATCGCCCGCTGCCCGGGCGCACGCTGCTGCAGATGTCGCGCGATGAAGGCTTCAGCTGGGACGTTTACCTGCCACGCCTGATCGAACTGATTCGCCAGCTGCACCGCAGCGGTGTGTACTTTCGCTCGCTGCACCTGGGCAACGTGGTGGTCACCCCCGACCAGCGCCTGGGCCTGATCGACGTGGCCGATATGCGTTTCCTGCGCCCGCCGCTGTCGGCACGCATGATTCGGCGCAATGTGCAGCATATGGTGCGCTATATCGAGCGGGAGAACCTGGGCGACCGGTTCCCCCTCGCCGCCTTCGAGGCAGCCCTGCTGGCGCGCTGAGCGTCAGCTGCGCAACAGGCTCTGCGAGCCGTTGCAGAACGCCTGCCAGGCCTGCTCCGGCGCCAACGCCTGGCGCTGCTGCGCGGCAACCGCCGAAGCGCTCAACGCCGAACAACGCTCGATCGCCTCGGCCCAGGCGCTCTCGTCGGCAATGGGCAGGTAGCCCCCGGTGTCGCGTAACTGCTCGCGGAACACTTGCAGGTCGCTGCACACCACCGGCACATCGGCCATCACGGCCTCTTGCACTACCAGCCCCAGCCCTTCGGAACGCGAAGGCACCAATAGCCAGTCGAAGGCCCGATACAACTGCTGCAGGTCTTCGCGGTGGCCACATAGATGAACCCGCCCAGCCAGGCCCAGCGCGTCGATACGTGCCTGGAGCGCGGCGTGCTGCGGCCCCTCGCCAATGATCGCCAGTTGCAGGCACGGTTGCCGAGCACATGCTTTGGCGAATGCCTCGATCAGCATTTCAAAGCCCTTGCTCTCTACCAAACGCCCTACCGCACCCAACATCACCCCGCCGGCCTGAGGCAATCGCAGCGCCTGCCTGGCCTGGTCCCGGCTCAGCAACGGCTCGACGAACGCCAGTGGGTCGAGCGCCATGCGTAGCGTCTGCACCGGCCTGCCCAGATCGCGTTCCAGCGACTCGGCCAAGGTCTGCGACACCGCTGCGATACTCAGGCGCTCGGCCGGGAGCCTGCGCAACAGGCGAATATCGCTGGCGTGCAGACGCGTCTTGCCATGGAACAGCACCTTGGCGCGCACCTCGGGAATGTTCTGCAGCAACGGCAGCACCAGCCGCGCGACGCCAATACCGTCGAGCAGCACGATTTCTGCCCTGGCTTCGGCCAGCGCCTTGCGCAAGCGCATGCGCAGCCACGGGCGAAGCAAGCGCCACAAGTGCCGCCCTTTGAGCGCACGTGACGGCATGTGCCACTCCCGGGTAGAACCGAGCCCACAGCAGAGCCCGCTGCCCAGCAGCAGCCAGTTACTGATCCGGGCATCGGCACCCGCGTTCGACAACACCTGCCGATGCACCTTGTGGATGGACATGTACGGCGTTCCACCCGCCCACATCATATTGACGATGTTCATGGGCCCTCTCCCGCTCATGTCAGGTGGGACAGCGACTTCATTGAACAAAAATGGTGATACCCATGCCGATCAAGGCACCCGTCACCAGCGTCAATGCCAGCTTTATCCGATCACGTTGACGACGCTTGGCCTTACGCTCCACTTCAATGGGCAAGGTCACGTGATTACCGAATCCTGTGTGCAAGACTGCATCACCCTCCAAGGTGACCGCTGTCAGATTTAACTCAGCGTAGCGTCGGGAAAGCGCCTTCTCTCCAGCATAGGCGGCAAATGGCGCGCAGCGCTGGTAATCGCTCAAGCGACGCAGGCCAGGATTGAGCGAGAATGCCTGCCATTCGGCTTTTTCGGAAAGCAGCGGATAACACGGCACGCCGGCGATCACCTGGCGATCACCCAGGTGGATGTACGGGCTGTGGATAGCCAGGTCGTGGGCATGGCTGCGCAGCCACACCTGCAACAGGTTGGGGCTGACCTCCAGAATGGCCCGCGAGTCTTCGACGAAGCCTTGGCGGTAGAAATGCCAGTCGTCTTCGCAGTGAAAGATGTACGGCGTCTTGACGTGGCTGTAAGCCAGGTCGATAGACGGCAATTGGCCAAGCTTGGGGCGATTGACGAACACCTTGCAGTACGGCTTCCAGTGCTCCGGCACAGCGGCATGCACGGCATCGTCACCGGAATCTTCGGTGATGAATACCTCGCGAATGGGCGCGGTGTTGTAGCGATCGAAACTCTCAAGGGTGTCTTTGAGCAGATCGAACCGCCCACAACTGGTCACGACGAGCGTGACGTCACTCTCATTTGAAAAGCGCACCGGACTCCCTCCGCATTGCGACTGTCGGCTTTCAACAACCCGCTCCTGGGCGTGAAAGCTCTTATTTAGATGCCCAGCTTCAGGCGCAGCCGCTGCCATGCAGACAATGGCGGGTGGGGCCTGAGCGCCGGGCGCATTTGGTCGACGATGCTACGTCCAACTGCGCCGAAACTGAAACGGGAAACCGCCAAATGGCGGCCGTTTTCTGCAATCTGCCGGGCCAGATCAGGGTCCGCGCGCAAGCGGCGGAGCTTTTCCTGAAGGGTCGGGATGTTGTCATAGAACACCACGTTGTGCATGTCCTGCAGGCCCAATGCGCGGTTTTCTTCCTCGCCCTGGTCGTACGCCAGCAACACACAGCCACAGGCCATGGCTTCGAAGTTCTTGATCATGTATTCGCCCATACCGACGTCGGCACTGACGAAAAAACGGATACGGTTGAGCGTGTTGCAGTAGTCCTCACCCGACTTGGTGCGGGTTACCAGCAGGTTCTCGACCTGCCCCAACTCGTCCAGCAACGCCTTGCGACCGCTGTAGGCCACGCTGTTGACACTGCCGACGAAGGCCAGTTCGATATCGCGCTCACGCCCCTGGTCCGTCAGCAACTGCTCGTCGTAGCCCTTGGGCACGAACACCGCGTCAAAACCCTCCTGGCGCAGGCGTTCGCTGACCATGTAGCCAGAGCTGATCACCCGGGCCCATGGCAGTTGCCGGTAATGGGCGCTGAACTTGCCGGTGTACTTGCACGGGATGTAGTTCTGGTAGGCGTCGTGCTCGAGGATGACCAGGTTCGGCACGGTACGGATGAAGGCCACCTGGCGGATCTCCTGCTTGAAGCGCAGGAAGAACACGATGCGGTCATAGCGTTCGACCTGCACTTCACGCTTGAAATAGCGACGCAGGTTGCGTTGGTCTTCGCTGGTCAGCCAGCGCAGGTCGCATTCGCAGTTGGCCGCGACGCCGTCGTACAGGCGGTCGAGAATCGCCCGCTGTTCCTTCTGTACCAGAAATAGGACTTTCATTGCTTTCCTTGGGCGCTCTGCGCCATCGCGGTCAACCATGGGGCGTGCTTACAGCTCGCGCCGCCAGAACAGTTCGTGTCGGCGCACGGCCTTGCGGAAGAACTCGTTCTCTCCATAAGGCGACGGCCGACGCGCGGCCAGCCAGCGTTGCAACCAGCGGCGCAGGCGGCGCTTGAACGGCGCGGGCGGCTGCAGGTCGTGCATCATGCCCAGGGCCATGGCCTTGTCGTGCTGGGTAGCCCGGTCCAGGACCAGGCTGCAAGGTGCCCAGGCCTGCGCAGCGCTCAACTGCGGAGGCAGGGCCACGCCATCGCCGCTGTCGCCCATAGGCCAGCGGTCGTTGTCATGCAGGTGGTTGGCATAGCACAGCAGGGTTTGTGGCTGCCAGGCCAGGCCTTGCAGGGCTTCCAGCACTGCCGCCTGAGCGCAGATGTGGTCGGGATGCGGGTCGAGTTGCGGGTGCGGCATCACCAACACCTCTGGCCTTGCCAGTTCCAGCAAGGCACGCAGGTCGGCCAGCAGGTTGTGCCAGGTTGGCGCGCCATCGCGGTCGCCTGGCAATGGGAACGGGTTGAACTGGCGGAACAGGCGAATATCGGCGAGTTCGGCGTCACGAGAGACGGCCGGCTGATCGGGCGCGGCCTGCATGGCAGGCAGTTGCAGGCAGAAGTAACCCAGTTGCACGCAACGCGACTCCGGCACACCGGCCCAACGCGGCACGGCGATGCTGTCCCAGGCACGCAGGCGGCCCTTCAGACGCGCGGCCTCAGCTTTTGCCAGGCCCATCTGTTGATAATGCTCGGCCTCGATCTCACCGGCGGTCAGGGTCACCACCCAGGTTTCGTCGGCCTGACTGTACAGGCCATACGCGGCCAGCTCGGCGTCGTCGGCATGTGGCGCGATTACCATCACCCGACGCCGCTGCAGCTCGACCGCCGGGGTTATCCACAGCCGAGCCTGGCCCAGCAGCCGGCAATGCCGACCGCGCAGGCGCAACGTGCCGGCTTGCAGCGGCGCAGCCAGGCCAGTCAGGTTGAGGAACCGCACGCCATCGACACCACGCTCGAACGTTTGCCGATCGGACTGATCGGCAGCGGTCAGCTCGACCCGAGGGTCGAGAAACCGCCCCAGCCAGCTGCTTTTTACGTGCAGCTCAAGCACCAGGGTTTCGTCGCCCTGCAGCGCGCACTCGGCCTTGAGCAGACCGTCCTGCAGGCTGGCTGGTACCGGTTGCGCCTGGTCGCCAAAGTCGTAGGCATAGTCCTCACCTGGCGCATAGAACAGGTGGTCGGCAAACCAGGCTTCATGGGCAGCCCAGAGCAGCGGCAACAGCAGCAGTGGCAGCCACCACCAGCTGATAACACCGAGGGCGACAAGCGCGACTAGGCCCACCAGCAGGCCCAGGCGCTTGTTGCGCCGGTGGCGCTTGAGCAACTGCTGCTTGCGGCTCACGCCTGATACACCGGCACGGGGTTGCACCAACGGTCCTTGTACTCGCGGTCGGCACGGCCGAACGAGAACCGCAGTGGCTTGTTGCGCGCGCGGGCATCTTCCCAAGCGGCCTGGGTATTGAGGAAGCTCAGCACACTGCCGGGGCTGAAGGCCTTGGTTTCAGGGTCGACGCCGCCATTGATGTATTCGACGCTGATCCACTCTGGCGCTTCGACGCGGTACACCAACTGGATGGCAATCGGCTTGCCGTCCAGCAGCAGCACCGAGCCGATCAGCAGCTCGCGCAGGCGCTCCAGCACATCGGCCATGCGCTCGGCGCCTGTGGCTGGAAAGCCCCAGCGGCGCAGGAACAGGTCGCAGTACATGCTGGCGATGTCCTGGGCAGCGAAGTCACTGATCGGGCGTACCACGCCGCCCGCCTCTTCCAGCAGGCGCAGTTCGCGGCGCTGGTTGTAGCGGAACTTCTTCGACAGATCTTCGGGCGCCCGGGCCATCGCCAACTGCTCCTTCTGCGCCTTCAGGCCGCTGAAGCGCCCTTGGTTCAGCTCGGACAGGTAACGCACGGTATGACGCAACGGCGCCGCGGCATCGACCGCCGCCGGCAGGATGATTTCGGCATTGCCAAGGTCGAACAGGGCTTTCTTGCCGGCACGCTTGAGCACGTCCTTGGCCAGCGCCAGGTGGTGCCCCCAGGTGGGAATGGCGGCCTTGAGCTCACCGGCCTGATACCAACCCAGGTATCGCACCGGGATCTGCGCCAGATCAGCCAGTTGCTCGACCACCAGCGGATGGGTGGCGACACTGCCACCAAAGCGCGCCCATGCCTCGGCATAGGCCTTGGCGTCGACAGTTTGCCAACCGCGTTCGCGGAAGGCCTGGATACGATTGAGCATCAGGCCTGCCCCACCAGCGCACGCACCTGCGGCAGCTGCCAGAAGGCCTCGCGCACTGCCTGGTCGGAGAAACGCTCACGCAGGCGCTGCAGCATGTGCTCGGCACAAGCCTGGCGCTGCTCGGCGTCCAGCGTGGCCATGTGCTTCAGGCCTTGAGCCAGCTGGGCAGCATCGCCCAACGGGAACAGCACGCCAACACCCTCGACGACTTCGCGGGCACCGCCACAGGCCGTGGCCAGCACCGGCACGCCGGCGACCATGGCTTCGAGCAGGACCATGCCGAACGGCTCATGGTCGGAGCTCAGGGCGAACACATCGAAGGCCTGGAAGTAACGCCGCGCATCCGGCACCTGACCCAGGAAGTCCACCTGCCCGGCAATACCGAGCTCGGCAGCCAAGGCCTTGAGTTCGTCCGCCAGGCGGCCCTTGCCGAGGATAGCCAAGCGAGCACCCGCCGGCAGCCCCGGCAGCGCTTGGGCAAAGCCACGCAACAAAGTGGCCTGGTCCTTGTCCGGGTGCAAGCGCCCGACGTTGCCGACGATCCACGCCTGCGCATCCAGGCCCAGGGCCTGGCGCGCCTCGGCATGCGGCACCAGGGCCATTTGCAGGGCGTCGATGTCGATGCGGTTGTACAGGGTCTGGATGCGTTCGGCCGGCCACTGTGGCAGGCACCGACGCATGTCGTCACGCACCGCGTCCGACACACCCAGCAGGCTCAGGCGCTTGCTGAACAGGTTGGCGAACAGCCGGCGGCCCTTGCGCTCATAGTCACCAAAGGCATGGTGCACGCCAATCACCGGCAGGCCGGTACCCAGCAGGGCGACGTAGATGGGCTTGAAGCGGTGGGCGATGCAGAAGGCGAAGTTGCGCTCGGCCGCGATCCGCCGCAACGCGCGGATCGCCCCGAGCTTCAAACCGCGCACGGCCTTGGAGCTGAACTCCAGGAACAACACCTCGTCCGACGCACAGCCGGCCGCTACCTGCGGGTCGGCTGCCCCGGTGAGGAACACCGTGGTGACCTGGTAGCCACGCCCCTGGAACAGGCTGGCGTACTGACGGGCGCAGTCGAGGAAAGGCCCGTCATAACCATGGCAGAACTGCAGGATGCGCGGTTCAGAGCGGCTGGTCATAGGCGGCGGCGCCGTCCTTCACGACCAGGATGTCTTCCATGATCAGGTACTGCAGGTCCGAGCCGAAGAACATGTTCAGGGCATCGGTCGGTGAGCAGATCATCGGTTCGCCACGGCGGTTCAGCGAGGTGTTCAGCGACACGCCGTTGCCGGTCAGGTCTTCCAGCGCCTTCATCATGTCGTAGTAGCGCGGGTTGTACTCGCGCTTGAGCACCTGGGCACGCGAAGTGCCGTCCTCGTGCACCACTTCCGGTACGCGCGTCTTCCACTCCTCAGCCACTTCGAAGGTGAAGGTCATGAATGGCGCCGGGTGGTCGACCTTGATCATCTGCGGGGCAACGGTGTCGAGCATCGACGGGCAGAAAGGTCTCCAGCGTTCACGGAACTTGATCTGGTGGTTGATGCGGTCGGCCACGCCTTCGACGCTCGGGCAGCCAATGATCGAACGGCCACCCAGGGCACGCGGACCGAACTCCATGCGGCCTTGGAACCAGGCCACCGGATTGCCATCCACCATGATCTTGGCGATCTGCTGGGGCATGTTCTCAAGCTTGCGCCACTTCGGCTGGTTCGGATGACGGGCGCAGGCGGCAATCACGTCCTCGTTGGAGTACGAAGGGCCGAGGTAGACGTGTTCCATCTTCTCGACCGGTACGCCACGGGCGTGGGAAACGTAGGCTGCGGCGCCAACGGCAGTGCCGGCGTCGCCGGAGGCCGGCTGGACGAACAGTTCCTTCACGTCCGGGCGGGCGATGATCTTCTGGTTGAGCTTGACGTTCAGCGCGCAGCCGCCGGCGAAGGCCAGCTTGCCGGTTTCACGCAGGGTGTCGCCCAGGTAGTGGTCGATCATCTGCAGCGCCAGCTTCTCGAACAGCGCCTGCATGCTGGCCGCGTAGTGGATGTACGGCTCGTCGGCGATGTCGCCTTCGCGCTTGGGGCCCAGCCATTCGATCAGTTTCGGCGAGAAGTAGAAACCCTTGCCCTTCTCTTTATAGCGGCGCAGGCCGATGACGTTGGCGTACTCGGTGTTGATCACCAGCTCGCCGTTTTCGAAGCTGGCCAGGCGCGAGAAATCGTACTTGCTGGCGTCGCCGTAAGGCGCCATGCCCATGACCTTGAACTCGCCATCGAGCATCTCGAAGCCGAGGAACTCGGTGATCGCGCCGTACAGGCCGCCCAACGAGTCCGGGTCGAAGAATTCCTTGATCTTGTGGATCTTGCCGTTTTCGCCGTAGCCAAAGAAGGTGGTGGCGTACTCGCCTTTACCGTCAATGCCGAGAATCGCGGTTTTTTCCTTGAAGCCCGAGCAGTGGTACGCACTGGAAGCGTGGGCCAGGTGGTGCTCGACCGGCTCGATCTTGACCTTTTTCGGGTCGAAGCCCAGTTGCTCCAGGCACCAGACGATCTTCTTGCGGTAGCGCTTGTAGCGACGGTTGCCCATCAGGATGGCGTCGAGGGCGCGATCCGGGGCGTACCAGTAGCGCTTGGCATAGTGCCAGCGCGCCTTGCCGAACAGGCTGATCGGGGCGAACGGGATGGCTACCACGTCGACATCGGACGGCTTGATGCCTGCCTGTTCCAGGCAGAACTTCGCCGACTCGTAGGGCATGCGGTTCTTCGCATGCTTGTCACGCACGAAGCGCTCTTCTTCGGCGGCGGCAATCAGCTTGCCGTCAATGTACAGGGCCGCGGAAGGGTCATGGCTAAGGGCGCCGGACAGGCCAAGAATCGTCAATGCCAAGGGATTAGCCTCTTCATTCGGTAAAAATGCGCCAGCTGCCTCTTGGGCGGGTGGCGGCTAAAGGGCGGAATTATAACGCAAACATGTGCGCAACGCGGCAACCTGTATTATTCGGCGATCAGCCAATCCATGCGGTAGCTACCGTCCGTCTGCGCCAGCTCTTTGGCCAGCCAAGGCAACAACTCCTTGAGCTCTTCTTCCAGGCCCCACGGCGGGTTGGCGATGGCCAGGCCCGAACCATTAAGGCCCTGCGGGCTGTCCTGGTGGTGCACGTATAGCTCGACCCGCAGCAATTTCGGCGCGCCGGTGCTGGTCAGGTCCTGGTAATAGCGGGTCAGCGAGCGCTGGTCCTTGATCGGGTACCAGATGGCCACAACCGTCTGACGCATGCGGCCAATCGCCTCTTTCATGGCATTGGTGCAACGCTTGAGCTCATCGGCCTGTTCGAACGGCGGGTCGATCAGCATGATCGCGCGCTTTTCCTGCACAGGCAGCAAGGCACGCGGCACATGCCAGCCTTCGCCCAGATGCACGACCACGCGCGGGTCTTTCTTCATGTTCTCTTTGAGCAGCGGGCCGTCTTCGGGGTGCTTCTCGTTGAGCAGGGCACGGTCCTGCTGGCGCATCAGGCGGCGGGCCAGTTCGGGCGAACCTGGGTAGTAGCGCAGCTCGCCGTCGGCGTTCAGGCGCTTGATGACGCGCAGGTAGTCGTCGGCCATGGCCGGCAGGTCATCGCGGTTCCACAGACGAGCGACGCCTTCCAGGTACTCGCCGGTGCGAGTTGCCTGGTCGCCTTGCAGGTCGTACAGGCCAAGGCCTGCGTGGGTATCGATGTAGGCGAACGGCTGCTCCTTGCGCGACATCAGGGCGATGAGGCGGGTCAGCACGATGTGTTTGAGGACGTCGGCGTGGTTGCCGGCGTGGAAGGCGTGACGATAGTTCATGGCAACTCCTGCGGGGAGTGCAAGTTTACCTTGCCTTGCAGGCGGAGTCAGGCCTGGCTGCTGATTGGCGGCGCCCGCTGAGCAGGCGCCGCCAATTCAACGGCTGTTACTTGTCAGCGTGGTACGCCGCATCGGCAGTCTCGAAGCGCTGCACCATCGCCTTCGAAGGGCTGCCCATCTTGCTCACCAGCACGATGGCGATGCTCGCCAGCAGGAAGCCTGGGATGATTTCGTACAGGCCCCAGGTATCGATCTGCTTCCACACGATCACGGTCACTGCGCCCACCACGATACCGGCCAGTGCGCCGTTGCGGGTCATGCCTTTCCACAGTACCGAAATCAGCACCACCGGGCCGAATGCAGCGCCGAAGCCGGCCCAGGCGTAGGCCACCAGGCCCAGCACGCGGTTTTCCGGGTTGGCAGCCATGGCAATGGCGATCAGGGCTACGGCCAGCACCATCAGACGACCGACCCACACCAGCTCGAGCTGCGAAGCGTTCTTGCGCAGGAACGACTTGTAGAAGTCTTCGGTCAGGGCACTGGAGCACACCAGCAGTTGGCAGCTCAGGGTGCTCATCACCGCCGCCAGAATGGCCGACAGCAATACACCGGCGATCCATGGGCTGAACAGGATCTTCGCCAGCTCGATGAACACGCGCTCGTGGTTTTCGGTCACCGGGCCCGCCAGATCAGGGTTGGCCGAGAAGTAGGCGATACCGAAGAAGCCCACGGCACAGGTACCGGCCAGGCACAGAATCATCCAGGTCATGGAGATGCGACGGGCTTTGGCAATCGATTTCACCGAATCGGCGGCCATGAAACGCGCCAGGATGTGCGGCTGACCGAAATAGCCCAGGCCCCAACCCATCAGCGAGATGATGCCAATGAAGGTAGCGCCCTTGAACATGTCGAAGTTGGCCGGGTTGACCGCCTCGATGGCAGCGAAGGTGGTGTCGAAGCCACCCGTGGAGATCAGCACGATCACCGGGGTCAGGATCAGCGCGAAGATCATCAGCGAAGCCTGCACGGTGTCGGTCCAACTTACCGCCAGGAAGCCACCCACGAAGGTGTAGGCGATGGTCGCCGCGGCGCCGGCCCACAGGGCTGTCTCGTACGACATGCCGAAGGTGCTTTCGAACAGACGGGCACCGGCAACGATGCCGGAAGCGCAGTAGATGGTGAAGAACACCAGGATGACGATCGCCGAAATGATCCGCAGCAGGCCGCTTTGGTCTTCGAAACGGCTGGAGAAGTAGTCCGGCAGGGTCAGTGCGTCACCGTTGTGTTCGGTCTGCACACGCAGACGGCCGGCCACGAACAGCCAGTTCAGGTAGGCACCAACGGTCAGGCCGATGGCGATCCAGGCCTCGGACAGGCCCGAGAAGTAGATGGCGCCCGGCAGGCCCATCAGCAGCCAGCCGCTCATGTCGGATGCGCCGGCAGACAGCGCGGTAACCACGCTACCCAGGCTGCGACCGCCCAGAATGTAATCGGAAAGGTTGTTGGTGGCGCGATAGGCGGCGAAGCCGATCAGCACCATTGCCGCGATGTAGACCACGAAAGTGATCGTTAGTGGATTGCCCATGCGTGTGCCCTGGCGTTTGTTTTTATCTCATGCACAACCGCAGCCATGGCGGTTGCACCCAGGCGGCGAATCCTATGCAACAACGCAAAGCAGGTGCAACCATTTTTCATTTGCAAGTTGCACCTTGCCGAGCATTTTTCGTAACAGCAGCCTTTTTGCTCCTTTTTGGAGCAAAAAGGCGGTTTTTCAGAATAAAACGCACCGAAAGCACCCCTTTTCAAGGTGTGGAAATGCCTGTCGGACGAGTTGCACCTTCTTCAGAAAAAATTCGGGTTGCACCTGGTTGCACCCGAATTGTCCTACAGCTACTCTTGGCGCCAGCTTAGGCCACAGCCGTGGCAATAACGAGGATAAGAAATGGCGACGACCACCCTTGGGGTCAAACTCGACGACCCGACCCGTGAGCGACTCAAAGCAGCTGCGCAGTCCATTGACCGCACGCCGCACTGGTTGATCAAGCAAGCGATCTTCAACTATCTGGAGAAGCTCGAGGGTGGTGCCACCCTGACCGAACTCAACGGTCATGTCAGCAACCTGGCCGATGATGCCGGTGAAGTCCAGGCCGACCACAGCCACCAGTGCTTCCTCGAATTCGCCGAGAGCATCCTGCCGCAGTCGGTACTGCGCTCGGCGATCACTGCCGCCTACCGCCGCCCCGAGCAGGAAGTGGTGCCGATGCTGCTGGAGCAGGCACGCCTGAGCGCGCCATTGGCCGAAGCCACCAACAAGCTGGCAGCCGGCATCGCCGAAAAACTGCGCAACCAGAAGAGCGCTGGCGGCCGTGCCGGCATCGTCCAGGGCCTGTTGCAGGAGTTCTCGCTGTCGTCCCAGGAAGGCGTGGCACTGATGTGCCTGGCCGAAGCGCTGCTGCGCATCCCTGACAAGGGCACCCGCGACGCGCTGATCCGCGACAAGATCAGCACCGGCAACTGGCAGCCGCACCTGGGCAACAGCCCGTCGCTGTTCGTCAACGCCGCTACCTGGGGCCTGCTGCTGACCGGCAAGCTGGTCAGCACCCATAACGAATCCGGCCTCACCTCCTCGCTCACCCGCATCATCGGCAAGAGCGGCGAGCCGATGATCCGCAAGGGCGTCGACATGGCCATGCGCCTGATGGGCGAGCAGTTCGTCACCGGTGAAACCATCGCCGAAGCCCTGGCCAACGCCAGCCGCTTCGAGGCCAAGGGTTTCCGCTATTCCTACGACATGCTCGGCGAAGCCGCGCTGACCGAACACGACGCGCAGAAGTACCTGGCGTCCTACGAGCAGGCCATCCACTCGATTGGCAAGGCCTCCCATGGCCGCGGCATCTATGAAGGCCCAGGTATCTCGATCAAGCTGTCGGCACTGCACCCACGCTACAGCCGTGCCCAGTACGAGCGCGTGATGGAAGAGCTGTACCCGCGCCTGCTGTCGCTGACCCTGCTGGCCAAGCAGTACGACATCGGCCTGAACATCGACGCCGAAGAGGCCGACCGCCTGGAGCTGTCGCTCGACCTGCTCGAGCGCCTGTGCTTCGAACCTTCGCTGGCGGGCTGGAACGGCATCGGTTTCGTCATCCAGGCCTACCAGAAGCGCTGCCCGTACGTGATCGACTACGTCATCGACCTGGCCAAGCGCAGCCGCCACCGCCTGATGATCCGCCTGGTTAAAGGCGCCTACTGGGACAGCGAGATCAAGCGTGCCCAGGTCGAAGGCCTGGAAGGCTACCCGGTGTACACCCGCAAGGTGTACACCGACGTGTCCTACGTTGCCTGCGCCCGCAAGCTGCTGGCCGTACCAGAAGCCATCTACCCACAGTTCGCCACCCACAACGCCCACACCCTGTCGGCCATCTACCACATCGCCGGGCAGAACTATTACCCGGGGCAGTACGAGTTCCAGTGCCTGCACGGCATGGGTGAGCCGCTGTATGAGCAAGTGGTCGGCAAGATTGCCGATGGCAAGCTGAACCGCCCGTGCCGCGTCTATGCGCCGGTCGGCACCCACGAAACACTGCTGGCCTACCTGGTACGCCGCCTGCTGGAAAACGGCGCCAACACCTCGTTCGTCAACCGCATCGCCGACCACTCCATCTCCATCCAGGAACTGGTCGCCGACCCGGTCGCCAGCATCGAGCGCATGGGCACCCAGGAAGGCAGCATCGGCCTGCCGCACCCACGCATCCCGCTGCCGCGCGACTTGTATGGCAACGAGCGGGCCAACTCGGCCGGCATCGACATGGCCAACGAACACCGCCTGGCGTCGCTGTCCTGCGCCATGCTGGCCACCGCTCACAACGACTGGAAAGCCGCCCCGCTGCTGGCCTGCGCCGCCAGCGATAGCGCTGCCGTGCCGGTGCTGAACCCGGCCGACCTTCGCGATGTGGTGGGCCATGTGCAGGAGGCCACCGTCGCCGATGTCGACAACGCCATCCAGTGTGCACTGAACGCCGCACCGATCTGGCAGGCCACCCCACCCGCCGAACGTGCCGCCATTCTGGAGCGCACCGCCGACCTGATGGAGGCCGAGATCCAACCGCTGATGGGCCTGCTCATCCGCGAAGCCGGCAAAACCTTCGCCAACGCCATCGCAGAGGTGCGTGAAGCCGTGGACTTCCTGCGCTACTACGCGGTGCAGGCACGCAACGACTTCAGCAACGACGCCCACCGCCCGCTGGGCCCGGTGGTGTGCATCAGCCCATGGAACTTCCCGCTGGCGATCTTCACCGGCCAGGTGGCCGCAGCCCTGGCTGCCGGCAACCCGGTACTGGCCAAGCCCGCCGAGCAAACCCCGCTGATCGCCGCCCAGGCCGTGCGCCTGCTGCTGGAAGCCGGCATCCCCGAGGGCGTGCTGCAGTTGCTGCCAGGCCGCGGTGAAACCGTCGGTGCTGGCCTGGTCGGTGACGAGCGCGTCAAAGGCGTGATGTTCACCGGCTCCACCGAAGTCGCCCGCCTGCTGCAGCGCAACGTCGCCGGTCGCCTGGACAACCAGGGCCGCCCGATCCCGCTGATCGCCGAAACCGGTGGCCAGAACGCGATGATCGTCGACTCCTCGGCACTGACCGAGCAGGTGGTGATCGACGTGGTTTCCTCGGCCTTCGACAGCGCTGGCCAGCGTTGCTCGGCCCTGCGCGTACTGTGCCTGCAGGAAGACTCCGCCGACCGCGTGATCGAAATGCTCAAGGGCGCCATGGCCGAAAGCCGCCTGGGCTGCCCGGACCGCCTGGCCGTGGACATTGGCCCGGTGATCGACGCCGAAGCCAAGGCCGGCATCGAGAAGCACATCCAGGGCATGCGTGAAAAAGGCCGCTCGGTCTATCAGGTTGCCATTGCCGATGCTGCCGAGATCAAGCGCGGCACCTTCGTCATGCCAACCCTGATCGAGCTGGACAGCTTCGACGAGCTCAAGCGTGAAATCTTCGGCCCGGTACTGCACGTGGTGCGCTACAACCGCCGCAACCTGGACCAGCTGATCGAGCAGATCAACAACTCTGGCTATGGCCTGACCCTCGGCGTGCACACCCGCATCGACGAGACCATCGCCAAGGTGGTGGAAACCGCCAATGCCGGCAACATGTACGTAAACCGCAATATTGTCGGTGCGGTGGTGGGCGTGCAGCCGTTCGGCGGTGAAGGCCTATCCGGCACCGGCCCGAAAGCAGGCGGCCCGCTGTACCTGTACCGCCTGCTGTCGACCCGCCCGGCCGACGCGATTGGCCGCCACTTCCAGCAGCAGGACGGCGAAGGCAAGCCAGACCGCACCCTGCACGAACAGCTGATCAAGCCGCTGCATGGTCTGAAGGCCTGGGCCGAGAGCAACCAGCTGGCTGACCTGGCTGCGCTGTGCGACCAGTTCGCCAGCCAGTCGCAAAGCGGTATCGCCCGCCTGCTGCCAGGCCCGACCGGCGAGCGCAACAGCTACACCATCCTGCCGCGCGAGCACGTGCTGTGCCTGGCGGACAACGAAGCCGACCTGCTGGCGCAACTGGCTGCGGTACTGGCCGTTGGCAGCTCGGCGGTGTGGGCTGACAGCGAACCGGGCAAGGCCCTGCGTGCCCGCCTGCCGCGTGAGCTGCAGGCCAAGGTCAAGCTGGTGGCGGACTGGAACAAGGATGACGTGGCGTTCGACGCCGTGATCCACCATGGCGACTCGGACCAGCTGCGCAGCGTGTGCCAGCAGGTGGCCAAGCGCGCCGGGGCGATCGTCGGTGTGCACGGGCTGTCCAGCGGGGATCACCAGATTGCGCTGGAGCGGTTGGTGATTGAGCGGGCGGTGAGTGTGAATACTGCGGCGGCGGGTGGTAACGCCAGCCTGATGACCATTGGCTGAGGCTGAGGGTTGTTGAAGAAAAGGGAGGGCTTAGGCTCTCCCTTTTTTATGGGCGGTTGTCTTGAGATAGGGTTGGGCTGACAGGTGCTCGCCACAGCATTTTCTGCGCCTGTGAGACCGAGCGCCGCCCGCGCGGCGCATCGCGACGCAAGGCCGCTCCTACATTTGTTTCGGGCCAGTTCATCCTGTTAGGCCACCGCTGTCCGCCTTGTTTGTTCCATGCGGTATTGAAGGGGGCGCAGTCGCTCTTATCGATCTCCAGCCATGCCTCCAGGGTACGCGCGCCATAGGCACAGGAGAGACTGGCCCGAAACAAATGTAGGAGCGGCCTTGCGTCGCGATGCGCCGCGCGGGCGGCGCTCGGTCTCACAGGCGCAGAAAGCATCAAGGCAAGCACCTGTATGCCCCAACCGTTCTAAACCCATATCACCCAAACCTATTAACCTCCCCCCACACCACCCGGTTCCCTACACTCGCAGCATCCCGCCTCAGGACCGCACCCATGCCCGAGACCCTGCTCAGCCCTCGTAACCTGGCCTTCGAGCTCTACGAAGTACTCGACGCCGAAGCCCTCACCCAGCGCCCGCGTTTCGCCGAGCACAGCCGTGAAACCTTCGACGCGGCACTGACCACCGCCCGCACCATCGCCGAAAAGTACTTCGCCCCGCACAACCGCAAGGCCGACGAGAACGAGCCGCGCTACGTGGATGGTCGCGCGGAGCTGATCACCGAGGTGAAGCCTGCCGTCGACGCCTTCCTCGAAGCCGGCTTTCTCAACACCAACCGGGACTTCGAGGTGGGTGGCATGCAGCTGCCCAGCCTGGTGTCGCAGGCCTGCTTCGCCCACTTCCAGGCCGCCAACGCCGGCACCACGGCCTACCCATTCCTGACCATGGGCGCAGCCAACCTGATCGAGAGTTTCGGCACAGAGGAACAGAAGCGCCTGTTCCTGCAACCGATGATCGAGGGCCGCTACTTCGGTACCATGGCGCTGACCGAGCCCCACGCCGGCTCGTCTCTGGCCGACATCCGCACCCGCGCCGAACCTGCAGCCGACGGCAGCTACCGGCTCAAAGGCAACAAGATCTTCATCTCCGGTGGCGACCACGAACTGTCGGAAAACATCGTGCACATGGTGCTGGCCAAGCTGCCGGACGCCCCGCCCGGGGTGAAAGGCATCTCGCTGTTCATCGTGCCCAAGTTCAACGTCAACCCGGACGGCAGCCGTGGCCCGCGTAACGGCGTGCTGCTGGCCGGCTTGTTCCACAAGATGGGCTGGCGTGGCACCACCTCCACCGCGCTGAACTTCGGCGACAACGGCGAGTGCGTCGGCTACCTGGTGGGCCAGCCGCACCAGGGCCTGGCCTGCATGTTCCAGATGATGAACGAGGCGCGTATCGGCGTCGGCATGGGTGCAGTGATGCTAGGTTACGCCGGCTACCTTTACTCGTTGGAATACGCCCGACAGCGTCCGCAGGGCCGGCTACCGGACAACAAAGACCCACACAGCCAAGCGGTGCCGATCATCGAACATAGCGATGTAAAGCGCATGCTGCTGGCCCAGAAGGCTTACGTGGAAGGTGCCTTTGACCTGGGCCTGTATGCCGCCCGTCTATTCGACGATACTCACACCGCCAGCGAAGAAAGCACCCGCCAGCAGACCCAGGAACTGCTCGACCTGCTGACTCCGATCGTCAAGTCGTGGCCGTCGACGTTCTGCCTCAAGGCCAACGAACTGGCGATCCAGATTCTCGGCGGCCACGGCTACACCCGCGAATATCCGGTGGAACAGTATTACCGCGACAACCGCCTGAACCCGATTCACGAAGGCACCGAGGGCATTCAGTCGCTCGACTTGCTTGGCCGCAAGCTGGCGCAAAACAATGGCGCCGGGCTCAAACAACTCATCCGCCTGATCGCCAACACCGGCGAGCGCGCCAGCCACCACCCCAACCTCGACCCTCTGCGCCAGCCGCTGGAGCAACTAGTCAACCGCCTGCAAAGCGTAACGCTGGCCCTGCTCGGCGACCTGGCACAAGGCAAAGTCGCTGGTGCCTTGGCCAACTCGGCCCTGTACCTCAAGGCCTTCGGCCACTGCGTTATCGGCTGGCGCTGGCTGGAGCAGGCGATTCACGCCGAGCTTGGTTTGCTAAAGGGCAACGCTGCCGACCGCGACTTCTACCTCGGCAAGCTCCAGGCCGCACGTTATTTCCTGACCTGGGAAGTACCGGGCTGCCATAATGAGCTGGCATTGCTAGAGGCGCGCGACGATACCTGCCTCGCCATGCAAGACGGGTGGTTCTAGGGGGAGCCACCGTGTACACGGAGGCTTTTGCATGTTCGATTCCAGCGCCCTGCTGCGCCAGCGCTTTGCCGCGCTGCGCAGTACGGCCGAGTTGTTTTCCCTGCGCCATGTGAAACAGTCGCACCAGGCGCTGTCGGTTCGGCGCAACGTTGCCGAACCACCGTTCTTCAGCCAGGACGAAGGCGCCATGCTCACCGTGCGGGTCAACGGCGTGGAGGCCTATGCGGCCACCGCCGACATGTCCCAGGCCGGCCTGCAACGCGCACTGGAACAAGCCGAGGCACTTGCCCGGCAGATCGCTCCGCACAGCCTGCTGGACCTGCGCGAGCAGCCAGTGACCAGTGCTCGTCACGACCATCTCTCACCCCATTTCGACCAGCCCGTGCCTAGCCTCGCCGACTGCCTTGGCCTGCTGGCTGCCGAATCGGCCAGCGTGCCCAAGGACAGCCGCCTAGTGGACTGGCAGGCCAGCCTGGGCCTGAGCCTGGTCGAGCAAACCTACCTGAACTCGGCCGGCGCCGAGCTACGCCATGCCCAGCGTTTCCTGTTCCCAGGCCTGGGTGTGACCGCCAGCGACGGCCAGGATAGCCAAAGCCGCAGCCTGGGCCGCGACAACTTCGGCCAACAGGGCGGTTTCGAGATCATCGAGCGTTGCGGGCTGGTCGGCGCCGCCCGGCAGGTCGCCGACGAGGCACTGCAACTGCTGATGGCCCCCAACACCCCCAGCGGCCCGCGCGACCTGCTGCTGATGCCGGACCAGATGATGCTGCAGATCCACGAGTCCATCGGCCACCCGCTGGAGATGGACCGCATCCTCGGCGACGAGCGCAACTACGCCGGCACCAGCTTCGTCAAAGCCAGCGACTTCGGCCACCTGCAGTACGGTTCCAGCCTGTTGAACGTGACCTTCGACCCGACCATCGGCGAAGAGCTGGCCAGCTACAGCTTTGATGATGACGGCACCCCGGCCAGCAAGCAGTTCCTGATCCGCGACGGCCTGCTGCTGCGCCCACTGGGCGGCGCGCTGTCGCAGTTCCGCTCTGGCCTGGACGGCGTGGCCAACAGCCGCGCCTGTGGCTGGAACCGTGCCCCGATCGACCGCATGGCCAACCTCAACATCGAACCGGGCGACCAAAGCCTGCATCAGCTGATCCAGGACATCGAGCACGGCATCCTGATGCGTACCAACCGTTCCTGGTCCATCGACGATGCGCGCAACAAGTTCCAGTTCGGCTGCGAATGGGGCCAACTGATCGAAAATGGCGAGCTGAAGGGCATCGTCAAGAACCCCAACTACCGTGGCATCTCCGCGCAGTTCTGGCTCAACCTGTCGGCCGTCGGCGACCGCAGCACCTTCCAGGTACTGGGCACGCCCAACTGCGGCAAGGGCGAACCCAACCAGGTGGTGCGGGTCGGCCATGCCTCGCCGGCCTGCGTGTTCCGCCAGATCGACGTATTCGGAGGAGACGCCTGATGCAACATGCTTTCGAAACCCTGGTCGGGGATGTGCGCGCCGCCCTGCAAGCAGGCGAACAGTTCACCCTCGGCTACAGCGCCGAACAGTCGCAATTCGTGCGTTTCAACCACGCCAAGGTGCGCCAGGCCGGTGAAGTGAGCCAGGCCAGCGCTCAACTGCGGCTGGTGCACGATGGCCGCCAGGCGGAACAGCAAGTGACCTTGAGTGGCGAGGTGCAGGTGGACCGCCAGCGCCTGGCCGATGCTCTGGCGCAATTGCGCCAGACCCTGCCGCTGTTGGCCCTCGACCCCTACCTGCGCCTGGACGAAAGCGCCTGGCACAGCCACAGCCTGCAAGAACAACCACTGCCCGAGCTGGACGAAGTGCTGGCCTTGCTCGACAGCGAGGCAGGTGACCTGGACCTGGTCGGCATCTACGCCGCAGGCCCTATCTGCCGAGGCTTTGCCAGTTCGTTCGGGGCCTTTGGCTGGCACCAGGCCAACAGTTTCAACTTCGACTGGAGCCTTTTCCACGAAAACGGCCAGGCGGTGAAGGCCAACTATGCCGGCCAGCTGTGGAGCGCAGACGACTTCATCGCACGCCTGCGCCAGGCACGTGAACAACTGGGCTTCCTCGGTCGCCCGGCGATCACCCTCAAACCGGGAAGCTACCGCGCCTACCTGGCTCCGGCAGCCATGGACGAGATCGCCGGCATGCTCTGCTGGGGCGGTTTTTCCGCGCAGGCCCTGGCCACTGGCAACAGCGCCCTGCAGCGCTTGTACAACGGCGATGCACGGCTGAGCCCGCTGGTGAGTTTCACCGAGCAGGTCAGCGGGTCGCTAAGCCCGGCGTTTTCCGACGAAGGTGCGCCGCGTCTGGATGTGCCATTGATCCAGCACGGTGAGGCGCTGCAACGCTTGATCAGTGCGCGCAGTGCAGCCGAGTTCGCGTTGCTGGCCAATGGTGCCGACAGTTACGAATCGCCGTGTGCGCTGAGCCTGGCGCCGGGTAATCTGGCCAGCGAGCAGGTGCTTGAGCGGCTGGGCACCGGGCTGTACATCAGCAACCTGTGGTACCTGAACTACTCTGACCTGCCGGCAGCACGCATGACCGGGCTGACCCGCTTCGCCACGTTCTGGGTGGAAAACGGGCAGATCCAGGGGCCGGTAAGTACCATGCGCTTCGATGATAGCCTGTACAGCTTGCTGGGTAGCCAACTGGAGGACCTGACCCGGGAGCGCGAGATGATCTTGTCGACCAGTACCTATGGACAGCGCAGTACCGGGTCGAGTCATTTGCCCGGGGCACTGGTCAAAGGCCTGACCCTGACACTGTGACTGGACTTGCCGGCCCTTTCGCGGCTAAAGCCGCTCCCACAGGATCTCCACTGCCCTCAAATGTGGTGATATTCCTGTGGGAGCGGATTCATCCGCGAAGAGGCCGGCACTGACAAACGAGGAAGTCATGCCCGAACGCACCCCGCTGGACCCCGTCACCGCCCGCTGGATCCCCTGGGTGGTAGCCATCGCCTTCTTCATGCAGTCCCTGGACGGCACTATCCTCAACACCGCGCTGCCGGCCATGGCCCGCTCGCTGGCCGAAGACCCGCTGCGCATGCAGGGCGTGATCATCGCCTACATGCTCACCGTGGCCCTGCTGATCCCTGCTTCGGGCTGGATCGCCGACCGCTTTGGCACCAAACGCATCTTCTTCAGCGCCATCCTGCTGTTCAGCTTCGGCTCGCTGCTGTGCGCCGCCGCCAACAGCCTCGGTTTCCTGATCTTCGCCCGCGTCGTGCAGGGCCTGGGCGGTGCGCTGATGCTGCCGGTTGGGCGGCTGGTGGTGCTGCGTGCTTACCCGCGCAGCGAACTGGTGCGGATCATGAGCTTCATCACCATCCCCGGCCTGCTGGGGCCATTGCTGGGCCCCACGGTCGGTGGCTGGCTGGTGGAAATCCTCAGCTGGCACTGGATCTTCCTGCTCAACCTGCCGGTTGGCCTGATCGGCTGCATTGCAGTATGGAAGTTCATCCCGGACCTGCGCGGGGCGGAGCGAACCTCGTTCGACGGCCCCGGCTTCCTGCTGTTCGGCGCGGCGATGGTGCTGATCACCATCGCCATGGAAGGCCTGGGCGAGTTGCACCTGCCGCACTTGCGGGTCATGTTGCTGCTGTTCGCCGGTATGGCCTGCCTTGCCGCCTACTGGCTGCGCGCCGGGCGCGACCCGGAGCCACTGTTCTCGCCCAGCCTGTTCCGCGTGCGTACCTTCGCCATCGGCATCCTCGGCAACCTGTTCGCCCGCCTGGGCAGCGGCGCCCTGCCCTTCCTGGTGCCATTACTGCTGCAGGTGGCGCTGGGCTACTCTCCGGCGCAGGCTGGCATGAGCATGATCCCGCTGGCGGCGGCGGCCATGCTTGCCAAGTCCATCGCCAGGCCGCTGATCGAGCGGTTCGGCTACCGCATCATCCTCACCGGCAACACGTTGCTGCTGGGCCTGCTGCTGGCCAGCCTCGGCCTGGTCGACGAGCAAACGCCCTACGCCGTGCTGTTGATCCAGCTGGGCCTGCTCGGCGCTGTCAACTCGATGCAGTTCACGGCCATGAACACAGTAACCCTGATCGACCTGGACGACGCCAGCGCCAGCAGCGGCAACAGCCTGCTGTCGGTGGTCGCGCAACTGGCGTTGAGCCTGGGCGTGGCCTGCGCCGGCGCACTGCTCGGCGGCTTTACCGCAGCGGGCAGTGCCGAGGGCGTGGAAAGCACCCTGGGCGCCTTCCAGCTGACCTTCGTCACCATCGGCATCATGGCCATGCTGGCGGCGGCGATCTTCCTGCAACTGGCGCCGACGGACGGAAGGCGTGCCCGTCGTCCGGAACAACACATGGAATCATAGGGCGAATGGCCACGAGGCTGGTAGACTGTGCGGCATTTTTCGCTTCGCAACGCAGGCCCGCCTCGTGACCACCGAATCCACCGCCTTTGCCACTCTGCCGTTGTCCACCGCCATGCTGGCGAACCTGGACGCCCTCGGCTATGCCTCGATGACGCCGATCCAGGCCCAGAGCCTGCCAGTCATCCTCAAAGGCCAGGACCTGATCGCCCAGGCCAAGACCGGCAGTGGCAAGACCGCCGCCTTCGGCATCGGCCTGCTCAACCCGATCAACCCGCGCTACTTCGGCTGCCAGGCACTGGTGCTGTGCCCTACCCGCGAGCTTGCCGACCAGGTGGCCAAGGAACTGCGCCGCCTGGCCCGCGCTGAGGACAACATCAAGATCCTCACCCTGTGCGGCGGCGTTTCGCTGGGCCCGCAAATCGCTTCGCTGGAGCACGGTGCGCACATCATCGTCGGCACCCCAGGGCGCATCCAGCAACACCTGGACAAAGGCACCCTGGTGCTCGATGGCCTCAACACCCTGGTACTCGACGAAGCCGACCGCATGCTCGACATGGGCTTCTTCGATGCCATCGCCAGCATCATCGGCAAGACCCCGGCGCGCCGCCAGACCCTGCTGTTCTCGGCCACTTACCCGGCTGGCATCAAGCAGCTGGCCGCCGACTTCATGCGCAACCCGCAGCAAGTCAAGGTCGAGAGCCTGCACACCGACAACCAGATCGAGCAGCGCTTCATCGAGATCGACCCGCAGCACCGCCTGGAGGCCGTCACCCGCGTGCTCGGCCACTACCGCCCGCAGTCCTGCGTGGCGTTCTGCTTCACCAAGCAGCAGTGCGAGGATGTGGTTGCCCACCTGACCGCCAAGGGCATCGTCGCCCAGGCCCTGCACGGCGACCTGGAGCAACGTGACCGCGACCAGGTGCTGACCATGTTCGCCAACCGCAGCAGCTCGGTGCTGGTGGCGACCGACGTGGCCGCGCGTGGCCTGGACATCGATGGCCTGGACATGGTCATCAACGTGGAACTGGCACGTGATGCGGAAATCCACGTGCACCGTGTGGGTCGTACTGGCCGTGCTGGCGAGAAAGGGATCGCGGTCAGCCTGGTGGCACCGGCCGAAGGCCACCGTGCCCAAGCCATCGAAGACCTGCAGAAAAGCCCGCTGCGCTGGGACTCGCTGGACAGCCTGAAGAACAAGGGCGGCGAACCACTGCTGCCGGTGATGACCACGCTGTGCATTGCCGCTGGCCGCAAGGACAAGCTGCGCCCTGGCGACATTCTCGGTGCGCTGACCGGTGATGCCGGGATCCCAGGCAAGCAGGTGGGCAAGATCGCCATCTTCGACTTCCAGGCGTTCGTGGCCGTGGAGCGGGCGTTGGCCAAACAGGCCATGCAGCGGCTGAACAGCGGCAAGATCAAGGGTCGCGCCCTGAAAGTCCGCATTATCTAAAGCCAGGCAAGGTCCCTGTGGGAGCGGGTTTACCCGCGAATTCGATGGTGCGTGCACCGCCCTATTCGCGGGTAAACCCGCTCCCACAGGTTCGGCGTAGCCATTACGAATCCAGATAGGTTTATACCGTGCACTCCACCGACGTGATCATCCTCGGCGCCGGCGCCGCCGGCCTGATGTGCGCCCAGCTCAGCGCCCGCCGTGGCCGCCGGGTACTGCTGCTCGACCACGCCAACAAGCCAGGCAAGAAGATCCTCATGTCCGGCGGCGGGCGCTGCAACTTCACCAACATGTACACCGAGCCAGCCAACTTCCTGTCGCAGAATGCGCACTTCTGTAAGTCGGCCCTGGCCCGCTACACCCAGTGGGACTTCATCGAGCTGGTGTGCAAACACGGCGTGGCGTACCACGAGAAGAAACTTGGCCAGCTGTTCTGCGACAACAAGGCCAGCGACATCCTCGACATGCTGCTGGCCGAATGCGACGAGGCCGGCGCCGAGATCCGCATGCACACCAGCATCGAACAGATCGAGAAGACCGAAAACGGCTACCTGCTGCAGACCAACGGCGGCCAGTTCGCCTGCCAGTCGCTGGTGATCGCCACGGGCGGCCTGTCGATTCCCACCCTGGGCGCCACCGGCTTCGGCTACCAAGTGGCGCGCCAGTTCGGCCACACGCTGCTGCCGACCCGCGCCGGGCTGGTGCCGTTCACCATCACCGAGCCCCAACTCAAGGCACTGTGCACCGAGTTGTCCGGCACCTCACTGGATTGCACCGCCAGCTGCAACGGCACCAGCTTCCGCGAGAACCTGCTGTTCACCCACCGCGGCCTGAGCGGCCCGGCAATCCTGCAGATCTCGTCGTTCTGGGAAGCCGGCGACACGGTCGAGATCAACCTGCTGCCCGACCGCGATGCGCTGACCTGGCTGCAGCAAATGCAGGCCGAACGCGCCAACGCCGAACTGAAGACCGTGCTGGGCGAAGTGTTCACCCGCAAGCTGGCCAACCTGCTGGCCGAGCAGTGGTTCGAGTCCAAGCCGATGAAGCAGTACACCCCAGCAGAGCTGGCGCAAATCGCCGAAAAGCTGGCGAACTGGCAAGTGGTGCCGGCCGGCACCGAAGGCTATCGCACCGCCGAAGTGACCTTGGGCGGCGTCGATACCCGCGAAGTGTCGTCCAAGACCATGGAGTCGCTGAAAAGCCCTGGGCTGTACTTCATCGGCGAAGTGCTGGACGTCACCGGCCACCTGGGCGGTTTCAACTTCCAGTGGGCCTGGGCATCGGCCAACGCCGCAGCGCAGTTCGTGTAGAGTAGAATCCATTCAGCAGCACGGAACGCTTCTTGCTGGCCCGTGCTGCATTGCATTCTTCGCTCACTGCCTAGCAGGCCATCATGTCATCGAGCTCGTTCCGTCAGTCACTGCGTCGCCTGTGGGGCCAAGACAAGTTCAGCTACAGCATCCGGGTCACCATCGCCCTCACCGGCAGCCTGGCCCTGTGCTGGTACCAGAACGAGATGGCCCTGCTGATTCCGCTGTTCCTCGGCATCATCGCCAGCGCCCTGGCCGAAACCGACGACAGCTGGCAAGGCCGCCTTAGCGCCTTGGCCGTTACCCTGGTGTGTTTCGCCATCGCTGCGCTGGCGGTCGAACTACTGTTCCCCTACCCCTGGGTCTTTGCCATCGCCCTGGCCCTGGCGGCGTTTGGTCTGACCATGCTTGGCGCCTTGGGCGAGCGCTATGGTGCGATTGCCTCGGCGACACTGATCACGGCGGTTTACACCATGATCGGTGTGGACCAGCGCGGCGGCCAAGTGACGGACTTCTGGCACGAGCCGCTGCTGCTGGTGGCGGGTGCGGCCTGGTACGGGCTGCTTTCAGTACTTTGGCAGGCGCTGTTTTCCAACCAGCCGGTGCAGCAGAGCCTGGCCAAGCTGTTCTACGAACTGGGCAGCTACCTCAAGCTGAAGGCCAGCCTGTTCGAACCGATCCGCACCCTCGACGTCGAGGCCCGGCGCCTGGAGCTGGCCCAACAGAATGGCAAGGTGGTGGCCGCGCTGAACGCAGCCAAGGAAATCATCCTGCACCGGGTGGGCAACAGCCAACCGAACTCGAAGGTCAGCCGTTACCTCAAGCTGTACTTCCTGGCCCAGGACATTCACGAACGGGTCAGTGCCTCGCACTACCCCTACAACGCACTGACCGAGGCGTTTTTCCACAGTGACGTGATGTTCCGCTGCCAGCGCCTGCTGCGTAAGCAGGGTTCATCCTGCCAGGAGCTGGCCCGCTCGATCCGCCTGCGCCAGCCATTCGTGCTGGCAAGCGGTTATCCCGAAGCCCTCGAGGACCTCAACGCTTCACTTGAGCACCTGCGTATCCAGAGCAACCCGGCCTGGCGTGGCCTGTTGCGCTCGCTGCGGGCGCTGGCCGCCAACCTGGCAACGCTGGACCGCCAGCTCAGTGCCGCCAGCAACCCTGACAGCCTGGCCGACGCCAGCGACAGCAGCCTGCTCGACCGCTCGCCACGCTCGCTGAAGGATGTGTGGACGCGCCTGCGCACCCAGCTCACACCGACCTCGTTGCTGTTCCGCCACGCCTTGCGCCTGCCGCTGGCGCTGTCGATCGGCTACGGCATGGTGCACCTGATTCACCCGACCCAGGGCTACTGGATCATCCTCACCACGCTGTTCGTGTGCCAGCCCAACTACGGTGCAACCCGGCGCAAGCTGGTGCAGCGCATCTTCGGCACCGCTGTCGGCCTGACGGTGGGCTGGGCCTTGTTCGACCTGTTCCCCAACCCGGTCATCCAGTCGCTGTTCGCCGTGGTCGCCGGGGTGGTGTTCTTCGTCAACCGCACCACCCGCTACACCTTGGCCACGGCCGCGATCACCCTGATGGTGCTGTTCTGCTTCAACCAGATCGGCGATGGCTACGGCCTGTTCCTGCCACGCCTGTTCGATACCCTGGTGGGCAGCCTGATCGCCATCCTTGCGGTGTTCCTGTTCTTGCCTGACTGGCAAGGGCGACGGCTGAACAAGGCGCTGGCCAATACCCTGGCCTGCGCCAGCGTGTACCTGCGCCAGATCATGCAGCAGTATGCCCATGGCAAGCGTGACGACCTGGCTTACCGCCTGGCCCGGCGCAATGCTCACAACGCCGACGCGGCACTGTCCACCACCTTGGCCAACATGCTGATGGAGCCGGGACATTTCCGTAAGGAGGCCGACGTTGGCTTCCGCTTCCTGGTGCTGTCGCACACCTTGCTCAGCTACCTCTCGGGGCTGGGCGCGCACCGCGACACGGCGTTGCCGGCGCAGGTGCAGGAGCAGTTGATCGAAGGTGCCGGGCAAAGCCTGGCCAGCAGCCTGGACGAGATCGCCAACGGTTTGGCGGCGCGGCTGCCGATCGCGATTCACAGTGATGCCGAAGAAGCACTGGCCAATGCCCTGGAGCAAATGCCGGAAGAACTGGATGAGCATCAGCGGCTGGTGCAGACGCAGTTGGCATTGATCTGCCGGCAGTTGGGGCCATTGAGGACCTTGGCGGCGCACCTGATCAAGGAAGGTGCGCCGGCCTGATTTTGCTCGATAAGCCGGTGCGGGCCTCAGAAGTCAAAAGCCATGTTGGCGCAGCAGCCGGGCATAGCTGCCATCGGCCTTCATCGCCGCAATCGCCTGCTCGAAACGCTCGACGATTCGCTGATGCTCCGGGTGCTTCAGGCTGACCAGGATGTGCAGGGTGTTTTCCCCCAACGGCGGCTCCACCAGCATCACCCCATCACGCACGTCCTGCGGCTCGCGCTGCAGGTTGTAACGCGCCACGTACTCGTCCTCCACCGCCAGGTTCACCCGCCCTGCCGCCAGCATGCGCACCGCGGAAGAGAAGTTGCGCACCGGCACCTTGTGCAGGCGAGTATCGCCGTCGAATTCTGGTGAGTAGGCGTAATCACGCACCACGGCGATGCTGTAGGGGTACAAGTCAGACTGGTGCTTGTAGTGGAACGCTTCGCCCTTGCGCTGCAGCAGGCGAATGCGGTTACTCAGATAGGCTTTGGAAAATTGCCCGATGTTGGCGCGTGAGTCGTTGTACCAGGCATTGATCAGCACGTCGTAGCGCCCTTCACCAACCCCCAGCAACGCCCGCGCCCACGGCACTTCTTCATAGCCGCTGGCGTAGCCGGCACGGGCCAATGCCGTGGTGACGATGCTGGTCGCCAGGCCGCCACCCGCCATGTTGGCATCGGTGAACGGTGGCCAGTTGTCGGCCACCAGGCGTAGCCTGTCGTGACCCGGGGCGGGTGTTGCCAGCATCATTGCCAGTAATCCCAGAACACAAAGCAGTGGCCGCATGCTCACGTCCTTTCGCAATGGGGGGCGCACACTGCCGATGAGATTACACAAAGCCGTTGCCGAGGGCAGCGGCCAATAGTGTCATTTAGCCTCTATTTTGGCCGAAGCACAGATGACGTGCGATGATCGACAGCCCATTCAAGGAGTTCGCCAATGTCCATCGACTGGCTCTGCAAGCACCACACCGACCTCGGCAAGGACCAGCTCTATGCCATTTTGCAATTGCGCACCGAAGTGTTCGTGGTCGAGCAGCGTTGCGCGTACCAGGAAGTCGATGGCCAGGACCTGAGCGGCGATACCTTGCACCTGATGGCCTGGCAGGAAGACAAGCTGGTGGCCTACCTGCGGCTGCTCGACCCGCAGTCACAGGGCGGGGACGTGGTGATCGGGCGCGTGGTGACCGCACCCGAGGCACGTGGGCAAAAGCTGGGGCACCCGTTGCTGCTCAAAGGCCTGGAAGCGGCTGAACATTGCTGGC
Organism: Pseudomonas sp. NY8896; assembly: GCF_039634505.1. Taxonomy (NCBI): domain Bacteria; kingdom Pseudomonadati; phylum Pseudomonadota; class Gammaproteobacteria; order Pseudomonadales; family Pseudomonadaceae; genus Pseudomonas; species Pseudomonas sp. NY8896. The sequence continues at coordinate 409,828 of NZ_CP132350.1, read as the reverse complement.
CGGGAGTACCGGTATACCTGTCAGCGCAGGCTCATTTGCAGGGGTTTTATGCACGCCATGGGTTTGCGGTGGTGGGCGAGGAATACCTGGAAGACGACATTCCGCATATCGGGATGCGCAAGGGTTGAGCCAACCGTGTGGGAGCGGCCCTTTCGCGACACAAGGCCGCGCCCACAGGGCACTGCGGCCACCCGCTTGATCAGGGGTAACCCAGCACTTCGCGGATCTGCCGCAGGTGTCGGATGATCCACTGCTTGTCGATCGCCCCCCACTCATGGATGCGGTAATGCCCGGCGTGGTTGCGTGCGCCTTCCAGCTGCTCGAACTCGCAGACGATGTCCAGGTCGGCCAGGGCGGCGATGGTGTCCTGGGCTGTGCGCCGGGGCATGCCGGTGGCCTCCATCAGGGCGGGCACGCTGGTCGCGGTCTGGCTGTCGATCAGCCAGGCCACGTATAGGCGCCGGTAGAAGCTGCTCTTGGTCTTGCTCACTTCCATGCTGCATGTTCCTTAGAGGTTGCCCGGCAGCTCCCGGTAGGTCAGGTAGACGCGCAGGTCGAATTCCAGTTGGTGATAGTCCGGCTCCATGTGCTGGCAGAGCTGGTAGAACGCCTTGTTGTGATCGCGCTCGCGCAGGTGCGCCAGCTCGTGCACCACGATCATGCGCAAGAACTGTGGCGCGGCCTCCTTGAACAAGGAAGCAATGCGGATTTCCTTCTTCGCCTTGAGCTTGCCGCCCTGCACCCGGGACACTGCCGTGTTCAGGCCCAGGGCACGGTGGGTCAGGTCGAGGCGGCTGTCGAACAGCACCTTGTCCAGGCCCGGCGCGCTGCGCAGGTACTGCTGGCGCAGATCCTGGGCATAGCCGTACAGCGCCTTGTCGCTTTGCACGTCATGGCGGTCGGGATAGCGGCGCTGCAGGTACTCACCCAGGCGGTCACTGTCGATCATCTGCCGCACCTGCTGCTGCAGGTGCGGCGGGTAGGCTTGCAAGTAACGTAATACGGTCATGGCGCTGTAGTCGGCGTAACGAATGCCGATTCTAGCCAATCATGGCCCTGGCCAGGAGAAAATCGCCGGGAAGCCGCTGGCGTCCGCGGCAGTCATCGGATAAGCCACCAGGAAACCCTGAACGTATTCACAACCATTGGCTTTGAGCCAGGCCACCTGTGCCGGGGTTTCCACACCCTCGGCGATCACCGTGATGCTGTAGTCGGCACACAGCCCGATAACGCTGCGCACCAGGGCGGCATCCACTGCCGAGTCGGGCAAGCGCGCTACCAGGTGACGGTCGAGTTTCAAGGTGTCGATCGGCAAGTCACGCAGCATGCGCAGCGAACAGTCGCCCGCACCAAAGTCATCCAGGGCCACCCGCACGCCAAGCTCGCGCAAGCGGTGTATCTGTTTGACGGCCGCATCGATGTTGTACATCAGCGAGGTTTCCGCCACCTCCACCTCCAGCTGCGCCGGGACAAGCTGGTAAAGCTGGATGACCCGCTGCAGCTCTTCGACCAGGCCTGGCATCACGAACTGCGCGCGGCTCAGGCTGATGCCAAGCACAAGGTCTGCCGGAAAGCGTTCGTACCAGGCCTGCCGCTGGGCCGCGCCCTGGCGGTAGATCCAGCTGGCCAGGCGGTTGATCAACCGCGCCTCCTCCAGCAACGGGATGAACAGCCCCGGCGGCACATCGCCAACACTGGGGTGCTGCCAGCGCAGCAAGGCTTCGAACCCTCGCAGACGGCCATCGTTGAAGGAGACCTGCGGCTGGTACACCAAGGTGAAGTCTTGCTGCTCGATGGCCGTGCGCACACCGTCCTCAAGCATCAACCGCGAGCGCGCCCTGCCATTGAGTTCCTGATCGTAGAAGCGATATTGCTGGCGGCCGGCCCGCTTGGCCGCGTACATCGCGGCATCGGCTGCGCGTAGCAGGCCTTCTACATTGGCGCCGCAGTCCGGGTAGGTGGCGATGCCGATGCTCACCCCAAGGCATACGTCGAGCCCGTCTACCTCATGGCTGATGGAAACACGCTCGAGCAGCCGTTCGGCATAACGCCCGGCCTGCTCCGGGTAAGGCAAGCTGTCGAACAGTGCGGTGAACTCATCCCCGCCCATGCGCGCCAGCAAAGCCTCACTGCCCAGGCAGTCCTTGAGCTGCTCGGCCACCCAGCGCAACACCCGGTCGCCCGCATCATGGCCAAGCGAGTCGTTGATACGCTTGAAGCCGTCCAGGTCCATGTACATCAGCGCCTGCGCCTTGTCCGAGCGCTCGTTGCGCAACAGCGCACCTTCGGCGGCCTGATAGAAACCGCGACGGTTGAGCAGTCCGGTGAGCGGGTCGGTAATGGCTTGGTACTCCAGTTGCTGGTGCAGGTTGCGCACCACCGACATGTCCAGCACGGTCACCACCATGGCCTGCTGGTCGACGGGCAACGGTGCGCAGGACAGCGCCACCGGCACCAGTTCGCCCCCCTGTGTGCGTAGTTGGGCATCGTGTACACGGAAAATCTGGCGCCCCAGATAGGCCTGGTAGAAGTCCGATTCGCGCCACAGGCTGGCACTGGCCAGTTGCATCAGGTCGAGCAGGTGGGCGCCCTGCAGCTGCTGCACCGGGGACGACAGCAAGCGCGAGATGGCCGGGTTGGCAAAACTGATGGTGCCTTCGGCATCTACCACCAGGATGCCTTCGGCGGCATTTTCCAGGATCGACGCGTTGAAGGCCCTGGCCGCTTCCAGCTCACGGCTCAGCCGCTGCAGCATGCGACGGTTGCGCTGCTGGTCGAGCAGCGCCTGAACCTTGGGTTTGAGAATCTGCGGGTCGAACGGTTTGAACATGTAGTCCACGGCGCCGCTGGCGTAGCCTTTGAGCACGGCCGCTTCGGACTGTTCGTTGGCGGTGAGGAAAATGATCGGGGTCAGCCGGGTGCGTTGGCTGCCGCGCATCAGCCGGGCAACCTCAAAACCGTCCATTTCCGGCATCTGTACATCCAGCAGCACCAGGTCGACTTCGTGTTCAAGCAACGCACTCAAGGCTTCCATCCCCGAGCTTGCCGTCAACACTTGCCAATCCTGCCGGGCCAGCAAGGCCCGCATGCTGATCAGGTTCTCGGGGTAGTCGTCTACTACCAGAAGAACCGAGCTGCCATCCAGTGGCTGTGGTTGAGGGTGAGCGCCATCCATGCTGCTTCTCTGTTATGTGACCGACTTCAAAATACGGTTGGATCCATCAATACTCTAGACCCGAGGCTGTAACGCGCAATGCAATCAGAACGCTATCAGTGGCTCAACTGTACGGTAGCCGACTAACGGTCGGTCTGCCGAAATTATGCGCAGGCTTTCTTTGCCCATAAAAAAACCCGCATCGCTGCGGGTTTTTCAGGGCTGCCTGTCGATCAGTTGACCTTGGCGGCCAGCTCACCTTTCAGGTAACGCTGATACATGCCTTCCAGGGAGATCGGCTTGATCTTCGAGGCATTGCCAGCGGTGCCGAAGGCTTCGTAACGGGCGATGCACACGTCACGCATGGCCTTGACGGTTTCACCGAAGAACTTGCGCGGGTCAAACTCGCTCGGGTTGGTCGCCATCAGGCGGCGCATGGCACCGGTAGAGGCCAGACGCAGGTCGGTATCGATGTTGACCTTGCGCACGCCGTACTTGATGCCTTCGACGATCTCTTCGACCGGTACACCGTAGGTTTCCTTGATGTCGCCGCCGTACTGGTTGATGATCGCCAGCCACTCTTGCGGTACCGAGGACGAACCGTGCATCACCAGGTGGGTGTTGGGGATGCGCTTGTGAATTTCCTTGATGCGGTCGATGGCCAGCACGTCACCGGTAGGTGGCTTGGTGAACTTGTAGGCACCGTGACTGGTACCGATGGCAATCGCCAGGGCGTCGACCTGGGTCTTCTTGACGAAGTCGGCGGCCTCTTCCGGGTCGGTTAGCATCTGGCTGTGGTCCAGCACGCCTTCGGCGCCGATACCGTCTTCTTCACCGGCCATGCCGGTTTCCAGCGAACCCAGGCAGCCCAGCTCGCCTTCTACCGAAACGCCGCAGGCGTGCGCCATGGCAACGGTCTGCTGGGTAACGCGGACGTTGTACTCGTAGTCGGTCGGGGTCTTGCCGTCTTCACCCAGCGAGCCGTCCATCATCACCGAGCTGAAGCCCAGCTGGATCGAACGTTGGCAGACGTCAGGGCTGGTGCCGTGGTCCTGGTGCATGCACACCGGGATATGCGGGAACTCTTCGATGGCAGCCAGGATCAGGTGGCGCAGGAACGGGGCGCCGGCGTATTTGCGGGCACCGGCCGAAGCCTGGACGATCACGGGGGAATCGGTCTTGTCGGCCGCTTCCATGATGGCGCGCATCTGCTCGAGGTTGTTGACGTTGAAAGCTGGTACGCCGTAACCGAACTCGGCGGCGTGGTCCAGCATCTGGCGCATGCTAATGAGTGCCATTGTGTATCTCTCTCCCGACAAGCGTCGTTTGTTTCGTGCAAGCCTGCCGCAGGGGCGGTTGCTGTTCAAGTAGTGTGGGCCACCCTCGCGGCCCGGCCAGTCACGGTGCCTTGCAGCCCCGCCCAATCAGATCGTTGGTTGCCACCCAGTACACCAGGCCTTCTTCGCCCTTGGTGTGGAAGGCCAGCATGCCATCGCTGTACAGCGCACCCGAAGCACCCGGCTCGGACTTGAGCCGGTAGACCTGGTCACCGCCGCCAAGGCGCACGTCGACCTGGTCGCGTTGTGCATCGGCGAAGCGCCACAGCACTTCGGCCTGGGTGTCGCAGACCCAACGGGTCCAGTTGTCTGCCGGGGCGGGTTGCGCCGGCTGCAGCAGTGAGCATCCTGCCAGTGTCGCCAGGGCCGTCACGGCCAAAAGCGCTTTCATTGCATATCCTCTAGCTGACCACACAGCGGCCGCTTGGTTGCCTGAGCCGACGAAACGCCGGGTTCAAGGGCAGCCTGGCGCCTTGCGCTGGTGGTCTTCGTCGTACTTTTCCAGGCCTTCCGGGCCCACGCGCTTGCTGATGACCGGCACGGTTTCGGCCTGCCACTCGGACTGGTAGCACCCGCCCTTGGGCGGGTGCGCCGGGTCGCCATCGGAGGCCGGGCTACCCGAGCAGGCGCTCAGCAGGCCAGCCAGCATCATCACAGGCAACTGCTTGACCATCAGGCCACTCCCTTTGCCAAGCGCCGACGTCATCAGGCCTTGGCCCGCTCTTCCAGGATTGCCACCGCTGGCAGAACCTTGCCTTCGACGAATTCGAGGAAGGCACCACCCCCGGTAGAAATGTAGGAGATTTCCTTGCTGACGCCATATTTGTCGATGGCTGCCAGGGTGTCACCGCCACCGGCGATGGAAAACGCGGCGCTGTCGGCAATGGCTTTGGCCAGCACCTTGGTGCCGTTGCCGAACTGGTCGAACTCGAACACGCCGACCGGGCCGTTCCACAGGATGGTCTTCGACGACTTCAGCAGTTCGGCGAAGTTGGCTGCGGTTTGCGGGCCGATGTCCAGGATCATGTCGTCGGCGGCAACGTCGGCGATGGCCTTGACGGTGGCTTCGGCGGTTTCAGCGAATTCCTTGGCGACCACCACGTCGACTGGCAGCGGTACGCTGACCTTGGCAGCGATGGCTTTTGCAGTATCGACCAGGTCCGGCTCGTACAGCGACTTGCCCACCGGGTGCCCAGCAGCGGCCAGGAAGGTGTTGGCAATACCGCCGCCGACGATCAGCTGGTCGCAGACGTTGCTCAGGCTGTTCAGCACGTCCAGCTTGGTGGAAACCTTGGAGCCGGCAACGATGGCCGCCATCGGTTTGGCCGGGGCCTTCAGGGCCTTGCCCAGGGCATCCAGCTCGGCCGCCAGCAGCGGGCCGGCAGCAGCGACTTTGGCGAACTTGGCTACGCCATGGGTCGAACCTTCGGCGCGGTGCGCGGTGCCGAAAGCGTCCATGACGAACACATCGCACAGGGCGGCGTATTTCTGCGCCAGCTCGTCGGCGTTCTTTTTCTCGCCCTTGTTGAAGCGCACGTTCTCGAACAGCACCAGCTCACCGGCCTGTACCGAGACACCGTCCAGGTAGTCGGCAACCAGCGGCACATCACGGCCCAGGGCCTTGCTCAGGTAGTCGGCAACCGGCTTGAGGCTGTTCTCGGCAGAGAATTCGCCTTCAGTCGGGCGGCCCAGGTGCGAGCAGACCATTACCGCCGCGCCCTTCTCCAGGGCCAGCTTGATGGTCGGCAGCGCTGCCAGGATACGCGCGTCGCTGGCTACCACACCGTCCTTCACAGGCACGTTGAGGTCTTCGCGGATCAGTACGCGCTTACCTTGCAGGTCGAGGTCGGTCATCTTCAACACGGTCATGAATGCAGTCCTTCAGGGCTGTTTGTTGCGGGTTGGGTGGACGACGTGCAGAAAGTGTTCTGCAACGTCGAGCATACGGTTGGCAAAACCCCATTCGTTGTCGAACCAGGCCAGCAGGTTCACCAGGCGCGGGCCGGAAACACGAGTCTGGCTGGCATCGACGATCGCCGAATGCGGGTCATGGTTGAAATCACAGCTGGCGTGCGGCAGCTCGGTGTAGGCCAGCAGGCCTTTCAGCGGGCCTTCCAGCGCGGCCTCGCGCAGCACCCGGTTGACCTCGGCCGCGCTGGTGTCGCGGGCGGTCTGCAGGGTGATGTCCAGGCACGAGACGTTGACGGTCGGTACCCGTACCGCTTTGGCCTGGATTCGCCCGGCAAGTTCCGGGAGCAGGCGTTCGATGCCACGCGCCAGACCAGTGGACACCGGGATCACCGACTGGAAGGCCGAGCGCGTGCGGCGCAGGTCTTCGTGGTGGTAGGCGTCGATCACCGGCTGGTCGTTCATGGCCGAGTGGATGGTGGTGATCTGCACATATTCGATGCCGAACGCCTGGTCCAGCACCCGCAGCAGTGGCACGCCGCAGTTGGTGGTGCACGAGGCGTTGGACACCAGGCGCTCGCTGCCGGTCAGGCAGGCCTGGTTGATGCCATAGACCACCGTGGCGTCAACGTCGGCCTCGCTGGCCATCGGCTGCGAGAACAGCACCCGGGGCGCACCGGCATCGAGGAAGCGCTGGCCATCGGCACGGGTGTTGTAGGCACCGGAGCACTCCAGCACCAGGTCGATGCCCAGCGCGGCCCAGTCGATGCCTTCGGGGGTGGCACTGCGCATCACCTTCACGCAGTCGCCATTGATATGCAGACAGTCGCCGTCGACCTTCACCTCGCCGGGGAAACGCCCGTGGGTGGAGTCGAAGCGGGTCAGGTATTCCAAGCTGGCCTGGTCGGCCAGGTCGTTCAGCGCGACGATCTCGAAACCGGCCTTTGCCCCCCGCTCGAACAGCGCGCGCAGGACACAGCGGCCGATGCGGCCATAACCGTTGAGTGCAACTTTGTAGGGACGCAGGTGGGGCATTCGTTGGCTCGCTAACGCATGATGGCTTTTGGGGCCGCGTTGCGGCCCATCGCGACACAAGGCCGCTCCTACAGGTACCGCGGCAACATCGGGGTTGCGCGGTACCTGTAGGAGCGGCCTTGCGTCGCGATGGAGGGCGAAGCCCTCCCCTTGCACGACCTGGAGGGCGTCACTGCCCTCCATTGTTACATCAGTCTTCCAGCAGCTCTTCGGCAGTACCCAGGATGTTCTCCAGGGTGAAACCAAACTCTTCGAACAGTGCCGAAGCTGGCGCCGACTCACCGTAGGTGGTCATGCCAATGATACGACCTTCCAGGCCGACGTACTTGTACCAGAAGTCGGCGTGGGCGGCTTCGATGGCGATGCGCGCACCGACTTCCAGCGGCAGCACGGACTGCTTGTAGGCAGCGTCCTGGGCATCGAACACGCTGGTGCACGGCATGGAGACCACGCGCGCCTTGCGGCCTTGCTCGGTCAGCTTGTCGAAGGCCTGAACAGCCAGGCCCACTTCCGAACCGGTAGCGATCAGGATCAGCTCAGGCTCGCCAGCGCAGTCCTTGAGCACGTAGCCACCACGGCTGATGTCGGCGATCTGCTGGGCGTTGCGGTCCTGGTGCTGCAGGTTCTGACGCGAGAAGATCAGCGCCGAAGGGCCGTCCTTGCGCTCCAGGGCGTTTTTCCAGGACACGGCGGACTCCACCGCGTCGGCTGGGCGCCAGGTGTCCAGGTTCGGCGTGCTGCGCAGGCTGGTCAGCTGCTCGATCGGCTGGTGAGTCGGGCCGTCTTCGCCCAGGCCGATGGAGTCGTGGGTGTACACGTGGATCACGCGCTGCTTCATCAGCGCCGACATGCGCACGGCGTTGCGGGCGTATTCCATGAACATCAGGAAGGTCGCGCCGTAAGGCACCAGGCCACCGTGCAGGGCAACGCCGTTCATGATGGCGGTCATGCCGAACTCGCGCACGCCGTAGAACACGTAGTTGCCGCTGGCGTCATTGGCTTCGACACCCTTGCAACCTTTCCACAGGGTCAGGTTGGAGCCGGCCAGGTCAGCCGAGCCGCCGAGGAACTCGGGCAGCAGCGGGCCGAAAGCGTTCAGGGCGTTCTGGCTGGCTTTGCGGCTGGCGATGGTTTCGCCTTTGGCAGCCACTTCGTTGATGTAGGCCTGGGCCTTCTCGCTGAAGTCGGCCGGCAGCTCGCCGCTGTCACGGCGCTTGAACTCGGCAGCCAGCTCCGGGTAGGCCTTGGCGTAGGCGTCGAAGCGCTGGTTCCAGTCGGCTTCGGCCTTGGCACCGGCGGCCTTGGCATCCCACTCGGCATAAATGTCGGCTGGGATTTCGAACGGGCCGTGGTTCCAGTTCAGTTCCTTGCGGGCCAGGGCGATTTCGTCGTTGCCCAGCGGGGCACCGTGGCAGTCTTCCTTGCCCTGCTTGTTCGGCGAACCGAAACCGATGATGGTCTTGCAGCAGATCAGGGTCGGACGGTCGCTTTTGCGCGCCGTTTCGATGGCCATCTTGATTTCTTCGGCATCGTGGCCGTCGACGTTGCGGATCACCTGCCAGTTGTACGCCTCGAAGCGCGCCGGGGTGTTGTCGGTGAACCAGCCGTGCACTTCGCCGTCGATGGAAATGCCGTTGTCGTCGTAGAAGGCGATCAGCTTGTTCAGGCCCAGGGTGCCGGCCAGCGAGGCGACTTCGTGGGAGATACCTTCCATCATGCAGCCGTCGCCGAGGAACACGTAGGTGTTGTGGTCGACGATGTTGTGGCCGTCACGGTTGAACTGGGCAGCCAGCACTTTTTCGGCCAGGGCGAAGCCCACGGCATTGGCGATACCTTGGCCGAGCGGGCCAGTGGTGGTCTCGACGCCTGGGGTGTAGCCGTATTCCGGGTGGCCCGGGGTGCGGCTGTGCAGCTGGCGGAAGCCTTTGATGTCATCGATGGTGACGTCGTAGCCGGTCAGGTGCAGCAGCGAGTAGATCAGCATCGAGCCGTGGCCGTTGGACAGCACGAAGCGGTCACGGTCGGCGAAGCTCGGGTTGCTCGGGTTGTGCTTCAGATAGTCGCGCCAAAGCACTTCGGCGATATCCGCCATGCCCATGGGGGCACCTGGGTGGCCGCTGTTGGCCTTTTGCACGGCATCCATGCTGAGGGCACGAATGGCGTTGGCACGTTCACGACGGCTGGGCATCGCTGATCTCCTGGGGGGCTTGAATAGGTGGTGTCACGAAAAAAGGCGGCCATTTTCGCCCACTGGGGGGGCTTGGGGCAATGACGTATGGTCGCAGTCGGGGGATTTTCCTGTGATTGGCATTCAATTCGGGGCAAAACCGGGTTAGCCGCCCCGCTTATCACTCAATATCAAAACTTTTTGATATTGGCCTTGCTAGGGCATCGATGCCTGTCTAGACTGCCGCCCCATGAACCTGCGCGCGCAATCGACACCCGAGCAACGCGAAGCATTGGCCGCCCTGTGCAAAGCCAGTGGCGATGCGTTGCGCCTGAACGTATTGCGCGCCCTGGCCAACGATTCGTTCGGCGTGCTGGAACTGGCGCAGATTTTCGACATCGGCCAGTCGGGCATGAGTCACCATCTGAAGGTGCTGGCCCAGGCCGAGCTGGTGGCAACCCGGCGCGAAGGCAACGCCATCTTCTACCGCCGCGCCCTGCCTGACGGCCTGCGCCTGGGCGGTCGGCTGCATGTGGCGCTGCTCGAAGAAGTCGACGACCTGGCCCTGCCGCCCGATGTGCAGGCACGCATCGCCCAAGTGCAGCAACGCCGCGCGGCCACCAGCCAGGACTTCTTCCTGCGCGTGGAAGAGAAGTTCCGCGCCCAGCAAGACCTGATCGCCGGCCTGCCGCAGTACCGCGAAAGCCTGCTGGCGCTGCTCGACAAGCTGCATTTCGACCCGGCTGCCAGCGCGCTTGAGGTCGGCCCCGGTGACGGTGGCTTCCTGCCTGACCTGGCACGGCGCTTCGCCCAGGTCACCGCCCTGGACAACAGCCCGACCATGCTCGAACTGGCGCGCCAGGTGTGCCAGCGCGAAGGGCTCGAAAACGTGAACCTGCAGTTGGCCGATGCACTGGGTGCAACGGATGTGGCCGCCGACTGCGTTGTGCTGAACATGGTGCTGCACCATTTCAGCGACCCGGCCCTGGCCTTGCGCCAGCTGGCCAAACGGGTGAAGGCAGGCGGCAGCCTGCTGGTAACCGAACTGTGCAGCCATGACCAGGGGTGGGCGCGCGAAGCCTGCGGCGACCTGTGGCTTGGCTTTGAGCAGGACGACCTGGCGCGCTGGGCCAACGCTGCCGGGCTGGCCCATGGGGACAGCCTGTACGTGGGCTTGCGTAACGGTTTCCAGATCCAGGTCCGCCATTTCCAGCGGACGGCTGACGACATACACCATCGGTAAATTTCAGGAACCTTCGAGATGAGCGAATACTCCCTTTTCACCTCCGAGTCCGTGTCCGAAGGGCATCCGGACAAGATCGCCGACCAGATTTCGGACGCTGTCCTCGATGCCATCATCGCCCAGGACAAGTACGCCCGCGTAGCCTGCGAAACGCTGGTCAAGACCGGTGTCGCCATCATCGCCGGCGAAGTCACCACTTCGGCCTGGGTCGACCTGGAAGACCTGGTGCGCAAAGTCATCATCGACATCGGCTACAACAGCTCCGACGTCGGTTTCGACGGTGCCACCTGCGCCGTGATGAACATCATCGGCAAGCAGTCGGTAGACATCGCCCAGGGCGTGGACCGCTCCAAGCCAGAAGACCAGGGCGCCGGTGACCAGGGCCTGATGTTCGGCTACGCCAGCAACGAAACCGAAGTGCTGATGCCGGCGCCGATCTGCTTCTCGCACCGTCTGGTCGAGCGCCAGGCCGAAGCGCGCAAGTCCGGCCTGCTGCCATGGCTGCGTCCGGATGCCAAGTCGCAGGTCACCTGCCGCTACGAAAATGGCAAGGTAGTCGGCATCGACGCCGTGGTGCTGTCGACCCAGCATAACCCGGAAGTGTCGCAGAAAGACCTGCAAGAAGCCGTGATGGAGCTGATCGTCAAGCACACCCTGCCGGCCGAACTGCTGCACAAAGGCACCCAGTACCACATCAACCCGACCGGCAACTTCATCATCGGTGGCCCGGTGGGTGACTGCGGCCTGACCGGCCGCAAGATCATCGTCGACTCCTACGGCGGCATGGCCCGCCACGGGGGTGGCGCGTTCTCCGGCAAGGACCCGTCCAAGGTCGACCGCTCCGCCGCCTACGCCGGCCGCTACGTGGCCAAGAACATCGTTGCCGCCGGCCTGGCCGAGCGCTGCGAGATCCAGGTGTCGTACGCCATTGGCGTGGCCCAGCCGACCTCCATCTCGATCAACACCTTCGGCACCGGCAAGGTTTCCGACGACAAGATCATCCAGCTGGTGCGCGAGTGCTTCGACCTGCGTCCATACGCCATCACCACCATGCTCGACCTGCTGCACCCGATGTATCAGGAAACCGCTGCCTACGGTCACTTCGGCCGTACCCCGCAGCAGAAGACTGTCGGCGACGACACCTTCACCACCTTCACCTGGGAGCGCACCGACCGCGCCCAGTCGCTGCGTGACGCTGCCGGCCTGTAAGTTTCCTACAGCACCAGGCGAAAGCCCCTGCCGAGCAATCGGCAGGGGCTTTTTTGTGACATATCGGCTGACAATGGTGCTTCAGCAAGCGCCAGAGAACCTGCCTAGTCTGGGGGTTCCTACCTGCCATGCAAGGATGCTGGCCATGCCGTACCTGCTGTTGTTCGCCATGCTGTTTGCGCTAAATACCCCACTGGCCTGGGCCGCCTCATGCCCCGACTGGACCCCGCAAAAGGCCGAGGCTGAAGCCGCGCAACTACAGGCCACCCTTACCGGCTGGGACGAGCACTACCATCGCCAGGGTATCGCGCTGGTGGCTGATGAGCTTTACGACCAGAGCCGCCAGCGCCTGGTGCACCTGCAGCAGTGCTTTGGCCTCGCGCCCAGCCCGTCACCCTTGACCAGCGCTCGCGGTCCACTCCCTCACCCCGTGCCGCATACCGGTGTCGACAAGCTGGCGGACCGCCAGGCCGTGGCACGCTGGATGGCCGGGAAAACCGGGGTATGGGTACAGCCCAAGTTCGACGGTGTCGCAGCTTCCCTCATTTATCGACAAGGCCAATTGGTACAGCTGATCAGCCGGGGGGACGGGCTGCAGGGGCATGACTGGAGCAGGCACATTCCCCAGCTCGGTGCAGTCACCCGGCAGTTGCCTCAGGCGATTGACCTGCACTTGCAGGGTGAGCTGTACCTGCGCCTGAACGAACACGTACAGGCCAAGGCAGGCAGTGCCAACGCTCGCGGTACCGTGGCCGGGCTGCTCGCACGCAAACAACTGACTCGCGAGCAAGGGAACACGATCGGCCTGTTCGTGTGGGGCTGGCCGCATGGCCCCGAGCGACAGGCCGATCGCCTCGCGCAGCTGGCACAACTGGGCTTCCCGGATAGCCAGCATTACAGTATCGCCGTCGACACGCTGGAGGATGCAGCGCGCTGGCGTGAGCACTGGTACCGTTCACCCCTGCCCTTTGCCAGCGACGGCGTGATCCTGCGCCTGGGCAGCCGGCCGCCTGCCGAGCGCTGGCAGGCCAAGGCGCCGTACTGGATCGCCGCCTGGAAATACCCCTATGTACAAGCGTTGGCCGAAGTACGCGACGTGCGCTTTCGGGTTGGCCGCACTGGCAGGATCACGCCCATTGCGCATGTGCAGCCGGTAACCCTCGATGACCGGCGCATCACCCAGGTCAGCCTCGGCTCGCTGGCGCGTTGGCAAGCCCTGGATATTCGCCCCGGTGACCAGGTCGCTATCAGCCTCGCCGGGCTGACCATCCCTCGCCTTGAGCACGTCGTGCACCGCGCGGTCGAACGCCAACCACTGGGCGCGCCTGCACCCGGTCGGCATCATGCCCTCAGTTGCTGGCAGCCCAGCGAAGGCTGCGAGGAACAATTCATCGCCCGGCTCACCTGGCTCAGCGGCAAACAGGGCTTGGCCCTCCCACGTACCGGGCCCGGCACATGGCGTCGGCTGGTCGATGCGGGCCTGGTAACTTCGATGACCGATTGGCTGCAGCTCGATGCCGAACGCCTGCAGCAGGTGCCCGGCATCAGCAGCCTTACAGCGGCCCAACTGCTGGGCAGTTTCGACCAAGCCCGCTCACGCCCCTTCGATCAGTGGCTGCGCGGCCTTGGCGCGCCCATTGGCAAGCATTTGCAACTGACAGGCGGCTGGCAAGAAATGGCTTCGCGCAGCGCGGGTCAATGGCAAACAGTGCCCGACATCGGCGTAAAACGCTCGCGTCAGCTTGTGGGTTTCTTCGCGGCCGCGGAGGTGCAAGCCATTGCCACACGGTTGGCGGAATCCGGCATTGAAGGGTTTTCGCCCCCCCCTGAGCGCATCGAGCAATGATTTTTTACCAAAAAGCCTGCAGGAAAACCCGGGATTCAACCGGAAAACCTCACCAAGGGTTTCTAAATGGGCAAAACCAAGGCAGGATTTCCAGCAACTTTTGCTGCCCCGCCCCGTTCAGGAGGCTTTTCATGAAACGCATTTCAACTCTTTTCCTGCTCGCATCGCTGGGTTTGGCTGCAGGCGCCGTGCAAGCGGCCCAGCCGGACCCTGGCCTGACCGGTTGCGCCGCCAAACGCAGCGCCATCGAGAACCAGCTGAAAATTGCCCGTGACCACGGTAACAGCGACCAAGTCGCGGGGCTGGAAGAAGCGCTGCGCGGCGTAGACAACTGCACGGATGCCAGCCTGCGCAAAGAGCGTGAGCAGAAGGTGCTCGATGCACGTCACGAAGTGGCGCAGCGGGAAAAGGACCTGAAGAAAGCCGAGAAGAAAGGCGACGCGGAGAAGATCAACAAGCGCAAGGACAAGCTGGCCGAATCGCGTAAAGAGCTGCAGGAAGCGGTCGACGACCTCGACCGCTGAGGCATCCGACGGATAAGCGCGGCCGCCCTACAGGAATTCAAGACAGTTCCACAGAGGGCAGCGCAGGCCATCAATGATTACGAAACTCGGTATGGCACGCCTTGCAAGCCGCTTCGACCTTGTCCATCGGCACTTTCAACTGCGCAGCATCCAGCGGCTGGCTGCGGGTTACCTCGACCAGTTCGCCGGTAACACCCTCCAGCTGACGGGCCAGGTCATGAAAGCGCGCCTGACGCACCCATACTTCGGCACGGGCGGCGCTGTCACCCCCATCGCGTACCTGTGGAAAGTGCTGCCAGGGCTGGTGCGCAAGGCCGTCCAGCTTCAACGCACCGTCGGCAAATTTCACCCCGTCGAACGGCAACCGGCCACGCAACATGCCGCCCAGGTCTTCGCTGGTCTTGAGCATGTCCTTGAAAATTACCTTGCGCTTGCCCAGCGGCGAGTTGGGGTCGACCCTATCGCACCCACTCAGGGCACCGCCCAGGGCCAGTGCGGCCAGAACAACAACGGTCAATCGCTTCAACATCACACTCACTTCGGCCTACGCAAATGGGCGGCCAGTATCGCTGCCCAAGGGCCAAAGACCAATAGCCACATAAAAAACAGGGGCGAATCTTCATGTTCGCCCATGACAGGAATGCACACATGAAATCTGCCCTGCGCCATCTGGCCTGGACACTGCCAGTGCTGGCTTTGCTGGCCGGTTGCAACGGCGGCGAAAACGCCAAGCCCGAGCCCCACGCCATCGCCACCTACGCCCCGGCCAACTGGAAAGACCTGCCCGCGGTCAGCGATGAAGACTTGCTGGCCGGTTTCTACGCCTGGCGCAGCGGCTGCGAAAAGCTCAAGCGTGACGCGGTGTGGGCCGCCACCTGCGAAGCCGCCGGCAACGCCACAGCCAGCGCCGCCCAGGTGCGTACCTTCCTTGAGCAGAACTTGCAGGTTTACGGCCTGCGCTCCGCCGAGAACAATGCCAACGGTCTGATTACCGGTTACTACGAGCCGGTCTACCCCGGCAGCCTGAGGCAATCGGCGAGCAACCATGTGGCGGTCTACGGCATCCCGGATGACATGATCGTGGTGGACCTGGCCAGCGTGTACCCCGAGCTCAAGGGTAAACGCCTGCGCGGTCGGCTCGATGGCCGGGTGCTCAAACCGTACGACACAGCCGAAGTGATCAACCGCAATGGCGTCAAGGCGCCTGTGCTGGCCTGGCTGACTGATCCAATGGACCTGCAGTTCCTGCAGATCCAGGGCTCCGGCCGGGTTCAACTGGAAGACGGCCGCCAACTGCGCCTGGGCTACGCCGACCAGAACGGCCACCCTTACCGGCCGATCGGCCGCTGGCTGGTGGAACAGGGCCAGCTGAAGAAAGAGGAAGTAAGCATGGGTGCCATTCATGCCTGGGCCCAGGCCAACCCGCAGCGCGTACCGGAACTGCTGGCCAGCAACCCCAGCTACGTGTTCTTCAGCACCCGGCCGGACAGCAATGAAGGCCCGCGCGGTTCGCTGAACGTGCCGCTCACCGCCGGCTACAGCGTGGCCATCGATCGCAAGGTGATTCCGCTGGGGAGCCTGTTATGGCTGTCTACCACACGCCCGGACGGTTCACCCGTGGTACGACCGGTAGGCGCACAGGACACCGGCGGGGCGATTACGGGTGAAGTGCGTGCAGACCTGTTCTGGGGCACCGGGCCGGAAGCCGGCGAGTTGGCCGGGAACATGAAGCAGCAAGGGCAGATCTGGATGTTGTGGCCCAAGGGCCAACCACTGCCAGAAGTACCTAAAGTACTTTGATCGGCGTTGGTTTCTTCGCGGGCGTTGCCCGCGAAGCAGGCAACGCGGCTTCAGATGGAAACCACGAAGAACGATACGATAATTGCCAATCCGGCAAACCACACCAGCGAGCGCAAGGCCGCCCAGTCGGCCAGGTAGCAGATGATGTATAGCAGGCGGCTGGTGATATACATCACCCCCAACACATCCTGGGTCACCTGCTCGGCATTGCCGACGATATCCGCCACCAGCACCGCCGCTGCAAATGCCGGAAACGCCTCATAGCCGTTCTGCTGCGCAGCATGGGCGCGCCGTGGCAGGCCCGACAAGGTATCGAGGAAGGCACGCGGATCGTGATTGTCCTTTAGTCCGAACCGGCCACTGCTCACCTTGGCGATCAAGGCACAAAGCGGGTTCAACAGCAGCGCGATCAGGATGCACCACAGGGCAACGGTCATGCTCAAGACTCCTTGTTCGAAAATGGGTTAGAGCTTCATCACCAGCGTGCCTGCCAGGACCAGCCCGCAAGCTAGGAGTCTCGGCCCGCCAAAAGGTTCTTTGAGGTAGCGCATACCCAGCAGCACCACCAGAATCACGCTCAGTTCCCGTAACGCTGCCGCCTCGGCCACCGACCCCAGGTGCATGGCCCACAACACCAGGGCATAACTGAACAATACGCAAAACCCAACCGCCAAACCCAAACGCCATTGCGTTCGCCAAAACAGGACGAACGGTGCTCGCCGCGCCACGCTGGCCAGCAACGGGAACTGCCAGGCGCTGAGCAGGGTCAGCCACACCAGGTAATCCCACGGTTTGCCCCATAGGCGCACGGCTTGGCCGTCGAACCAGGTGTAGCAGCCGATGCACAGGCCAATCAAGGCGACTACCGGCAGCATCGACCAGGGCAGCCGGTCACCGCCGCCGCCCTGCCACAACAGGCACGCCATGCCGCAGGGGATCAGCAGGATACCGATGATCTGCTGCTGGCTCAGCGATTCCCCGGCAAAGGCCAGGGTCAGCCCCAGCACCACCAGCGGCGACAGCCCGCGCATCAGAGGATAGACCAGCCCCAGGTCACCCACGCGGTAGGCCTGGATCAGCAAATAGCGGTACAGCTGCTCGGCCAACGCGGAGGCGATCAGCCAGGGCCAGATTTCGGCAGGTGGCACATCGACGAAAGGCACGGCCAGCAACGCGAACGCAAGCGCCACCGTGTCCATGCTGGCGATGACCAGCAAGCGCTCACCGCTGAATTTGATCAGGGTATTCCAGGTCGCATGCAGCAGGGCGGCGACCAGCACCAGGGATGTTGCCAACACGCCTTCTTATCCTTGTGCGGTGTTCAAGGGTTGAATATATGGCATTCCAGAGGGCCACTGCATGGGAACGATTACAGAGATTCCGGTCAAACCCTGTGTCCCGAACCCCGCGCCAGGTCATCAAAGAGCTGCCCGAGCCATTCGGGTTACGACTTGGAAGCCACTGTTACAGGATTCGGGATGCTTGAATTAGTTGCCGCGTTTATCTGCCTCACCACCCTCCTTACCTACGTCAATTACCGCTTCATCGGCCTGCCACCCGCCATCGGCGTGATGGTCACGGCACTGCTGTTCTCCCTGATGCTGCAGGGCCTTAGCCTGATCGGCTTCCCTGGCCTGGAAGAACGTGTCGAAGGCTTGATGAACCAAATCGATTTCAACGACCTGCTGATGCACTGGATGTTGGCCTTCCTGCTGTTTGCCGGTGCATTGCACGTCAACCTCAGCGACCTGCGCAGCTACCGCTGGCCCATTGGCCTGCTGGCCACCTTGGGCGTGCTGATCGCTACCGTAGTCATTGGCTACCTGTCGCACTGGGTATTCGCCCTGTTCGGCTGGCAGGTACCGCTGATCTACTGCCTGCTGTTCGGTGCGCTGATCTCGCCCACCGACCCGATTGCCGTACTGGGCGCGCTGCGTACCGCCAATGCGTCCAAACCGCTGAAAACCACCATCGTTGGCGAATCGCTGTTCAACGACGGCACGGCGGTCGTGGTGTTCACCGTGTTGCTGGGCATCATCCAGCTGGGTGAAACGCCAAGCCTGACCGACACGGCGATCCTGTTCGCCCGCGAGGCCATTGGCGGCGTGGTATTCGGCGGCCTGATCGGCTATGCCACGTACCGCATGATCAAGAGCATCGAGCAGTACCAGGTGGAGGTCATGCTGACCCTGGCACTGGTTATCGGTGGCTCGGCGATGTGCTACGAGCTGCACGTGTCGGCACCGATCGCCATGGTGGTGGCCGGCCTGATCATCGGTAACCTGGGGCGAAACCTGGCGATGAATGACATGACGCGCCGCTACATGGACGGTTTCTGGGAGCTGATCGATGACATGCTCAATGCCTTGCTGTTCGCCTTGATCGGCCTGGAGCTGTTGCTGCTGCCGTTCAACTGGATGCACCTGGCGGCCGGCGGCGTGCTGGCGCTGGCGGTGCTGCTGTCGCGGTTGCTGACCGTGGCCCCGGCGATCGTGCTGCTGCGCCGCTGGCGCCCTGTGCCCAAGGGCACGGTACGGGTGCTGACTTGGGGCGGCCTGCGCGGCGGGGTGTCGGTGGCCCTGGCACTGTCGCTGCCGTTGGGCGAGGAGCGTGACCTGCTGCTGTCGATCACCTACATCGTGGTGTTGTCTTCGATTCTGGTGCAGGGTTTGAGCATCGGGCGGGTGGTGCGCAAGGTCAGCGCCCAGCCGTGAGGTTTTTGGGGCCGCTTTGCGGCCCCAGAAAATCACTCTACTGCCGAATCCGGGAACTGGTCCTGCACGTACTTGATCTCGGTGCGCCCATGGGCTGCCGGCAAGCCGTCTTCACCCAGGTTTACGAACACCATCTTGTCGACGGTCAGGATACTCTTGCGGGTGATCTTGTTGCGCACTTCGCACTTGAGGGTGATCGAGGTGCGGCCGAACTCGGTGGCGGTAATGCCCAGCTCGATGATGTCGCCCTGGCGCGACGCACTGACGAAGTTGATTTCCGACATGTACTTGGTCACCACGCGCTGGTTGCCCAGCTGGACGATGGCGTAGATCGCCGCCTCTTCGTCGATCCAGCGCAACAGGCTGCCACCGAACAGGGTGCCATTGGGGTTGAGGTCTTCGGGTTTAACCCATTTGCGGGTGTGAAAGTTCATCTGTACTCCTGACCTGCTTGGCTAACGTGTAGCAATGATGGCAGAGCGGCCGCCATCGCTCCATTGAACATCGACTATCGTCGCGATTAATCGACAGAAAACCTTGGGTGAAGGTGCCGCTCGCGGCTATAATCTGCGCCGCTTTACATGGCTGCCCACAGCGGGGCCATGCCCGCCACCTGTCCGAGGGGCGCTGCAGCAGGCTAGGCCTGTCAGGCTCGGATGGGGCGTTGCTCGCTCTCGCGGGCGCTTAACGCACAACGGCGCCCATTCGCACACTACGAATGGAGGCTCTCATGAGCGCTGCAAACATGCCTGCTGGTTTTACCGATTACAAAGTCGCTGACATCTCCCTGGCCGCCTGGGGCCGTCGCGAAACCATCATTGCCGAATCGGAAATGCCAGCCCTGATGGGCCTGCGTCGCAAGTACCTGACCGAGCAACCGCTCAAGGGTGCGAAGATCCTGGGCTGCATCCACATGACCATCCAGACCGCCGTACTGATCGAAACCCTGGTTGCCCTGGGTGCCGAAGTGCGCTGGTCGTCCTGCAACATCTTCTCGACTCAAGACCAGGCCGCCGCATCGATCGCAGCCGCCGGCATCCCGGTATTCGCCTGGAAAGGTGAAACCGAAGAAGAGTACGAGTGGTGCCTGGAGCAAACCATCCTGAAAGATGGCCAGCCATGGGACGCCAACATGATCCTCGACGACGGCGGCGACCTGACCGAACTGCTGCACAAGAAGTACCCACAGGTGCTGGACCGTGTTCACGGCGTGACCGAAGAAACCACCACCGGCGTGCACCGCCTGCTGGACATGCTGGCCAAGGGCGAGCTGAAAGTCCCGGCGATCAACGTCAACGACTCGGTCACCAAAAGCAAGAACGACAACAAATACGGCTGCCGTCACAGCCTGAACGACGCCATCAAGCGTGGTACCGACCACCTGCTGTCGGGCAAGCAAGCCCTGGTGATCGGCTACGGTGACGTGGGCAAGGGTTCGGCCCAGTCCCTGCGTCAGGAAGGCATGATCGTCAAGGTCACCGAAGTTGACCCAATCTGCGCCATGCAGGCCTGCATGGACGGCTTCGAGCTGGTCTCGCCGTTCATCGACGGTATCAACGACGGCACCGAAGCCAGCATCGACAAGGCCCTGCTGGGCAAGATCGACCTGATCGTGACCACCACCGGTAACGTCAACGTCTGCGACGCCAACATGCTCAAGGCCCTGAAGAAGCGTGCCGTGGTCTGCAACATCGGCCACTTCGACAACGAGATCGACACCGCCTTCATGCGCAAGAACTGGGCTTGGGAAGAGGTCAAGCCGCAGGTGCACAAGATCCACCGCACCGGCGCTGGCAGCTTCGACCCGCAGAACGACGACTACCTGATCCTGCTGGCCGAAGGCCGCCTGGTCAACCTGGGCAACGCCACTGGCCACCCAAGCCGCATCATGGACGGTTCGTTCGCCAACCAGGTACTGGCACAGATCTTCCTGTTCGAGCAGAAGTACGCCGACCTGTCGGCCGAGAAGAAAGCCGAGCGCCTGACCGTTGAAGTGCTGCCGAAGAAGCTCGACGAAGAAGTGGCCCTGGAAATGGTCCGCGGCTTCGGCGGCGTGGTCACCAAACTGACCAAGCAGCAAGCCGACTACATCGGCGTGACCGTCGAAGGCCCGTTCAAGCCACACGCCTACCGCTACTAAGCGGCAAGCTTGAAGCATCGAGCTTCAAGGTTCATGAACGATGCCCAAGCCAGATCGGCCATCACCGATCTGGCTTTTACTTGCAGCTTGCCGCTAGCAGCTGGCTGCTTGAGGAACGAGTGATGTCACAAGAACGCCGCTACAGTTTCGAGTTCTTTCCGACCAAGACCGATGCCGGTCACGAAAAGCTGATGGGCGTCGCCCGCCAGCTGGCCACTTACAACCCGGACTTCTTTTCCTGCACCTACGGTGCCGGTGGCTCGACCCGCGACCGCACGCTGAACACCGTGCTACAGCTGGAAAACGAAGTGAAGGTGCCTGCCGCGCCGCACCTGTCATGCGTGGGTGACTCCAAGGACGACCTGCGCGCCCTGCTGGCCGAATACAAGGCTGCCGGCATCAAGCGCATTGTCGCCCTGCGTGGCGACCTGCCGTCGGGTATGGGCATGGCCAGTGGCGAATTGCGCTACGCCAGTGACCTGGTCGAGTTCATCCGCCAGGAAACCGCCGATCACTTCCACCTGGAAGTGGCCGCCTACCCAGAAATGCACCCACAGGCGCGCAACTTCGAAACCGACTTGGCCAACTTCGTGCACAAGGTCAAGGCCGGCGCCGACAGCGCCATCACCCAGTACTTCTTCAACGCCGACAGCTACTTCTACTTCGTCGAGCGCGCGCAGAAGCTGGGCGTGGACATCCCGGTAGTACCGGGCATCATGCCGATTACCAACTACAGCAAGCTGGCCCGCTTCTCCGATGCCTGCGGCGCCGAGATCCCACGTTGGATCCGCAAGCAGCTGGAAGCCTATGCCGACGACACCGCCAGCATCCAGGCCTTCGGCGAAGAAGTGATTACCCGCATGTGCGAACAGCTGCTGCAAGGCGGCGCACCGGGCCTGCACTTCTATACCCTGAACCAAGCCGAACCGAGCCTGGCGATCTGGAACAACCTGAAGCTGCCACGCTGAAATCTTTTGGCAAAGTCTGCTTAAGAAATGATTAAGGCTTTGGTCATAGACTAAAGCCTTATTCATTTTCGGGTTAAACAGGTCTTGCCTGCCATGCAGCACCCCCAGCCTTCGCGCCCACAGCTTGTCTACCTGGCTTTCGGCCCAGCCACCTATCATCAGGAAGCCTGCTTCAGCATCATCAGCGCCCTCGCCCAACTGGGCAGCGCAGCCAGCGACGCCATAGGCATCCAGGTTTACACCGACAATCCGCAGCCCTACGCCAGCCTGCCCGTCACCGTGCACCTGCTGGACGAGGCCACCCGCCAGGCATGGAACGCCCCGCACGGTTATCACTTTCGCAGCAAGCATGTACTGCTGCGCCAGGTACTGCAGCAACACCCGCTGGCAGTGTTGATCGACACCGACACGTTCTTCCGCACTTCGCCACTGCAACTGTTCGCGCGCGTGGCGCCCGGCCGCCTACTGTGCAACGCCATCGGCCCGCGCTATGGCGCCGACCAGAAGTGCCTGCTGTACAAAAACCTGCTGACCATTCTCGGCTCACGGGGCCTGGCCGATTGCCAGATGCCACTGATCAACTCCGGGTTGATCGGCCTTACTGCCGAAGACAGCAACACCCTGGACCGCTCCATCGCCATGATGGACGAGTTCTACCCCTTGGCGCGCGAAGCCTACACCCTCGAGGAGTTCTGCTTGGCAGTGGCGGCTTATCGCAAGCTGGAACTGGCCGAGTGCACCGACGTCATCCATCACTACTGGAGCCGCAAGGCGCAGTTCCGCGCCAAGATTCAGGCCTGGCTGCGCAAGCACGGCCACGACCCACTGAGCCCGGCAGCGTTGGCCGACGTTAGTTTGGTCAACGACCAGTTGCCGCGGCCACCCACCCTGCACCGCCTGGGTTACAAGGCACTGAGCCTGACGCTGCCCAGCCAAGAGCGCCAATTCGCCCGCGAATTACTGTATGGCTGCTACCCCTACCCCAACGAATTCGACCGTGCCTGCGCGCCGGCCTGGTGGGACAAGGCCCTGGAAAACCTCAATGCCCGCCATGGCCACATGGAACCCGAGCGACTGCGACAATGCCTGCGCCACCCAGGGTTGCGGTTGTCGCTGGGTGAGCGGCGCAAGGATGTCGAGGCGCATCTGCTGCAAACATCGCAAGGCTGAGACATTCGAGGGGCACTGGCCTTGGGCCGGCCGACCGCGTAATCTCCGGCCATGCCACACATCGCCCGCCTGTTCTGGATCCTGCTGCTCGCCTGCCTGAGCCCGTTGGCTCTGGGCGAGCGCCTGCGCCTGGTGACCGACGACTGGGCACCCTATGTGTATCAGCACAACGGCCAACCGCGCGGTATCGACTACGAAGTCACCAGCCAGGTCTTCAAGCGCCTCGGCGTAGAAGTGGAGTGGCAGTTCCTGCCGTGGAAACGCTGCCTGGCCATGGTCGAACAAGGCTTGGCCGATGGCATCCTCGACATCTTCCAGACCGAATCGCGTCAGCCCTACCTGGTGTACGCCCCCGAGCCTATGTCGGACGTCGAATTCGTCCTGTTCCAGGCGCGTGCACGTCGCCATGGCGTAGCCCACCTGGAGGACCTCGCCGGCCTCACCGTCGGCACATCGCCCGGCTACGCCTATGGTGCAGCGTTCAACGACGCCCCCTATTTCGCACGCGAACCCGCGCCTACTCTCGAGGCCAATTTCGGCAAATTGATGCTGGGCCGCATCGACCTGGCGATCACCGACCGTAGGGTTGGGCATTACCTGCTCCATCAGCTGGGCCTGCAACAGCAAGTCGAGGAATTACCGTTGGTGATCAGCCGCCAGACCCAGTATCTGGGGTTGGTGCGCAAGCCCGGGCGGGAAGCACTGGCCCTGGCCTTTGCCGAAGAACTGCAGCGGTTCAAGCAAGAACCGGCCTATGCAGCGATCAGCAACCGCTACACAGGCGACATTGGAAACATTCTCAACGCCGTTGAGCAGCAGGAAAGCAGCACAGCGCGATAGCTCTGTTATACTCGGGCCTTCCCGCCCGGCTCACGCCCGGACGCTCGGCCTCGCAACAGGCATCCCGATCGGCACAGACGCCCCTCGCGTCCAGCCCCCGTTTCCCGGATGTGCAGTGAAAGCCCAGCTGGACCGGACGCGATCGCATCCCACCGATGCCCGTCGCGCCAGGCAGAACATCCCAACGGGCCCAGCCCACACGAGAACAGGATCGCCCATGTCCTTTGCTTCCCTCGGTCTCTCCGAGGCTCTTGTCCGCGCTATCGAGGCTGCGGGCTACACCCAGCCGACCCCCGTGCAACAGCGGGCCATTCCCGCCGTGTTGCAAGGCCGCGACCTGATGGTTGCCGCACAGACAGGTACGGGTAAAACCGGCGGCTTCGCCCTGCCGATCCTCGAGCGCCTGTTCCCGGCCGGCCACCCCGACAAGTCGCAGCGTCACGGCCCGCGCCAGCCCCGCGTGCTGGTCCTGACCCCGACCCGCGAACTGGCAGCCCAGGTGCATGACAGCTTCAAGGTCTATGCCCGTGACCTGCCACTGGTCAGCGCCTGCATCTTCGGCGGCGTTGGCATGAACCCGCAGATCCAGGCCATTGCCAAAGGCGTTGACGTGCTGGTCGCCTGCCCAGGCCGCCTGCTCGACCTGGCCGGCCAAGGCAAGGTCGACCTGGCCCACGTGGAAATCCTGGTGCTCGACGAAGCCGACCGCATGCTCGACATGGGCTTCATTCACGACGTCAAGAAGGTCCTCGCCCGCCTGCCGGCCAAGCGCCAGAACCTGCTGTTCTCGGCCACCTTCTCCAAGGACATCACCGACCTCGCCGACAAGCTTCTGCACAACCCGGAGCGTATCGAGGTCACGCCGCCGAACACCACCGTCGAGCGTATCGAGCAGCGCGTCTATCGCCTGCCCGCCAGCCACAAGCGTGCACTGCTGGCACACCTGATCACCCAGGGCGCCTGGGAACAGGTACTGGTGTTCACCCGGACCAAGCACGGCGCCAACCGCTTGGCCGAGTATCTGGAAAAGCACGGCCTGACCGCCGCTGCAATCCACGGCAACAAAAGCCAGAACGCCCGCACCAAAGCCCTGGCCGATTTCAAGGCCAACAGTGTGCGCGTGCTGGTCGCCACCGACATCGCCGCCCGTGGCCTGGACATCGACCAACTGCCGCACGTGGTCAACTTCGAGCTACCGAATGTCGAGGAAGATTACGTTCACCGCATCGGCCGTACCGGCCGTGCCGGTCGCTCGGGCGAAGCCATTTCCATGGTCGCGCCAGATGAAGAGAAGCTGCTCAAGAGCATCGAGCGGGTGACCAAGCAACGCATCCAGGATGGCGACCTGATGGGCTTCGACGCCAGCCAGGTAGAAGCCGAAAAGCCTGAAGTGCGCGAGCGCCCGCAGAACAGCGGCCGCGGTGGCCGCAACCAGCAGGGCCGCGGCGAAGGCGGTAAAGACGCCAACGGCGGCCGCAAGGACAAGGGCAAGGACAAAGGCAAGGCCAAGCAGCAAGCTGCAGAAAAGCCGGCCGACAAGGAAAACAGCGGCGACAAGCAACAGCAGCCGCGCAAGCCGCGTGACAAGAAGCCACGCCAACAGCAGCAGGCCAGCAGCAACAGCGTGCCGAAAGTACCGGCCGACCGCGACCCGGAAGAATTCCTGGACGACGATGTCGACAACTTCGGTAACCGTGCCGACTACGTCAGCCCGTACCAAGGCAAGAACCAAGGCCGCAATCGCCGCCCGGGTGGCGGTGCAGGCCAGGGCCAGAATAGCGGTCAACGCAGCAACGCTGGGGGCCAGGGCCAAGCTCGCAGTGGCGGCCAGCAGCGTAGTGGCGGCAGCGGTGGTGGCGGCGAAAAGCGCCCTGCCCGCGCCAACAACGGTGGCGGTGCCCGTCGTGACGGCGGTGGCCGTGGTCGCCCAGCCCGTGATGACGCAGCCCGGCAGGAGCCTGCCGTGCGTAACCCACGCCAGCCAGAAAAACAACCGGTGATCATCCGCAAGGAATCCAAGCTCGACCGTTACCCAACGCCTGAGCAGTTGGATGACGTGCCGACCCGACCACGCGGTGAGCGCCCGGCCTTGTTGACCCGAAAAGGCTGAACCCGGAGTAGCCCGATTTCAGGGCACTCCACGGGAAACGAAAACGCCGCCCAATGGGCGGCGTTTTTCATTGCCAAGGCAATGCTTACTTCTGCTTCACACCTTCGACACTGATATCCAGGTCCAGCGTCTGCGAAGTAGCGCCTGGGCCTTTGATGCCGAAGTCATTCAGGTTCAGGGTGGTGGTGGCGTTGAAACCAGCGCGCTCACCGCCCCATGGGTCCTTGCCTTCACCGTTGAAGGTTGCCTTGAAGGTGACCGGCTTGGTTACGCCGTGCATGGTCAGGTCGCCCGTAACGTCAGCAGTCTTTTCGCCAGTCGACTTGACGGCAGTAGAGACGAACTTGGCTTCAGGATACTTCTTCACATCGAGGAAGTCGGCGCTGGCGATGTGCTTGTCACGCTCGGCGTGGTTCGACCACAGGCTGGCGGTCTTCAGGTCGACGCTGATCTTGCTGGCTTCAGGCTTGGCGCTGTCCCAGGTGAAGTTGCCGTCGAAGTCCTTGAAGGTACCGTGGATGAAGCTGTAGCCCAGGTGGCTGATTTTCCAGTCAACGAACGCGTGCTGGCCTTCCTTGTCGATCTTGTACTCGGCAGCCATGGCCTGGCCAGCGGAGAGCAGAGCGGTACCGAGCGCCAGAGCGGCAAAAGTCTTTTTCAACATCCTGTTCCTTCCTATGCAATTGAGGTTGAGAGTCAAGCTTTGCGGCCCAGCATACGGGTCAGGGTCGCGTCACGGTCGATGAAATGGTGCTTGAGCGCTGCCAGGGCATGCAGCACGGCAAAAATCACCAGGCCCCATGCCAGCCACAGATGAATCACCCCCGCCACATCTGCCTGGTCGGGCAGGTCGCTGACCAGTGCCGGCACTTCGAACAGGCCGAACACCGGAATGCCGACGCCGTCGGCGGTGGAAATCAGGTAACCGGCCGCCATCACCGCAAACAGCCCAAGGTACAGGGCCAAATGGCCCAGCTTGGCCGCCAGGCGTGTGACCGCGCCATGGTTGGCGGGCGCCGGAGGTGGGGGGCTGATGAAACGCCAGATCACCCGCAGCAACATCACTGCCAGCAAAACCAGGCCGATACTCTTGTGCAGGTCCGGCCCGGCTTTGCGCCAGGGGCTGTAGTAGTCGAGACCGACCATCCACAGGCCCAGGCCGAACAGGCCGAAGACTGCCAGCGCCACGCCCCAATGCAGGACGATACTGACCACGCCGTAGCGAGAGGGTGAATTGCGCAGTTGCATGTTGGCGTGTTTCTCCGTGAAAGCTGTGCACAGACTAACGCGTAACGTATCGAATAAAAGCGGAAAAAATTGCTTCGGATTATCGAGAAATCCGATATGTATTCTGTAAGCTTCCCATTAAGGAAACATTAACGATAGCCGGGGAAATAGAGGTTGCCAGTACCGGCCTCGTGCTGCCAAGCGGTCGGTACTGGCGATCGATCAGCCAGCCTTGGCCTGGGTATTGGCCACAGCCTTCTTCGCAGGCTCGGACTTGGCTGTCGCTTTCTTGGCCTCAACAGGTTTGTGCGTCGGCGCATGCTTGGCCGGTGCCGCCTTGGTGGCCGCAGGCTTGGCAGCCGCTTCCTTCACTGCAGGTGCAGGCGCGACCGGGGCGGGCGCGGTTTGGGGAGCAGGCGCTGGGGCTGGCGCCACTGCTTCAGCCTTGGCAATCGGTTCTGCCTTCACCTCGGGCGTGTCCGCCCCACCAAACAGACGCTTGAAGAAGCCAGGTTTGTCCTGCTTGGCCTCATCGACAGGCTTCGACTCAGCTTTGGCAGGCGCCGCGTCAGGCTTGTCAGCCTTGTCAGACGAACCACCAAACATGTTCGAGAAGAACCCACCCTTGCTCGCCTTGGCGGCCGCCGAACCCGCCGCCGCCGCTGCGACCGGTGCCGCCTTGGCAGGGTCAAACGACTTGCCGGCCAGCAGATCCTGGGCCTGGCTGGCCGCACGCTGGCCGCTGCGCAGGGCGCCTTCCAGGGTGCCTGGATACAGGGCGTCGGTGTGCTCGCCAGCAAAAGTGATGCGCTGCACAGGGCGCTCCCACAGGCGCCAGTACTTGCTGATCTGCCCTGGGCCATAGGCCAGATAGGCGCCGCCGGTACCGGCGTCGGTGCTGTAGCGCTTGACCTCATAACCGGTGAAGGCACCACGGGCCTGCGGGTAGAAGGCATGCAGGCGTATCAGCACCTGGTCGACCATCTGCTTGTCGCCAAACGCCTGCAGCAGGCGGGCGTTGTCGCCGGACAGGTTGATGACCACGTTGGCGCCGCCCTTGAGCGCCGGCTCGATCCACAGCATGCCAAGGCCGGCGTTACTGAAGATTTCGCCCGACATGCGCGCGCGGCTTTCCCATACCGGCTTCTTGAACTTGAGCATCAGCTGGTCGCGCCAGCCATAGTTGGTACCCTTGAGCGCGGCCAGGTGCTGGCTGTCCAGGCCTGGGGTCATCTGGATTTTGGCCAGGGCGCGCAGCGGCACGGCCATTACCAGGTAATCCGCCTGGTAGCCGACGCTGCCGACTTTTACCGTGACGCCGTCCTTGTCCTGGACAATGGCGGTGACCGGCGAGCTGGTCTTGATGGTTTTCAATTGCTTGACGAAGGCCTGGGCCAGCACCGGGCTGCCACCGGGCAGCCGCGCGGCGCGCAGGTCGCGGTCGCTGACGCCGCGGTACACGCGGTTCTGCTGGGCGAAGTACAGCAACGACAGGCGCGACGGTTCATCGTAGCGCGTACGGATCTGCTGGTTGACCAGCTGGCGGGCGGTGGTCGGCAGTTGCAGTTTGTCCAGCCAGGTGGAGACGTTGATCTGGTCGAGGGCGAACAACGTGCTGTTTGCTTGCGGGTTCAGCGGGTCGTCGATCGAACGGGCCAGGTCGTCGAGGGTTTTCTCGTAACGCTTGAGCGCCTCGGCGGTAGCCGGCTGCTTGGTGGCCAGGTCGGTGGCACTGAAGTACTCGCCGTCGATCAGGTAACCGGGGGTACGCACGAACTCCGGCGCTGGCAGTGTTTCAAGCTTGAAACGGTCCAGGTACTGGTTCAGCACCGGCTGCGCCTTGGCATTGCCGATCCACTCGCTGGTTGCCAGGCCAGAACGCCCGCCCATGCCCGCCTTGGCCTCCAGCAGCGTCACCTGCCAGCCTTTGTTCTGCAACTCGTAGGCGGCCGTCAGGCCTGCCAGGCCGCCACCTACGACAATTGCCGTGGGCGTCTTGTCCTTTGCCAGCGCGGCGCCGCTGGACACACCAATCAATACCAACGCGCACAGGCGCACCCAAGCAGCAGCCATGTTGGCGAACTCCGAGTCAGAGGTTACAGAAACGGGGAGAGGCAGGGATGCCCCAGGAAGATGCGTTAAGAATACGTCAGGTCCGACCACCCTGCCAGCGCAGTGACATCAAGTCCTTTTGGCAACTGACATTTTTGCCAGTAGCCATGTCACACGATGGCAGGTAAAGCTGGCGAAGTTGGCCAGCAGCCCCGCCAGGAGGGCATACGCATGATCTTCGAGGAGCACTTCCAACACGTCGAACGGCAGTATCTGTGGCACAAGCAGACGCTTCATATGGCATCCGGGCTGAGTATCCGCTCCAACAGCACCTCCTGGACCGGCTTTCATGAAGCGTTCAAGGGTGAAGACGGCACCGAACTGGTGATTGGTGAACACAGCGACGTGGAAATCACCTTCGCCCAGGAAGTCGAATGCTTGCGGCTGGAATACTATGTGGTCAGCGATTTTCTCTGCGACGACCTGCACATGTTGTTCGATGCCGAGAACCAAGGCCATGACCTGGCTGCACCGACGCTGCTCAACTTCTACTGGCTTACCTTGGAAGGCAACGGCTTGCGCGACCTGCGCCCCGGCCCCATCGCCACACACCCCTACTACCAGCTGATCGAAGGGCCATTCCGGCGCCTGACCATTTCCACCTCGCAGGCTGGCACCGTGCACATCCGTCGCCTCGAATGGACCGGCACCCACCGCCATTGAACGGCAGCGGTTGTCCTGCCCTGCGGCATTGCTTAGGCTTACGCGGTCGAACCACGCCGTAAAGCCAGGAGAAGTGCCGATGGGCCTCAATGATCAGTGGATGCAACGCGACCTCAAGGTCCTGTGGCACCCCTGCACCCAGATGAAAGACCACGAGCAGCTGCCGCTGATCCCGATCAAACGCGGCGAAGGTGTGTGGCTGGAGGACTTCGAAGGCAAGCGCTACCTGGACGCGGTGAGCAGTTGGTGGGTCAATGTGTTCGGCCACGCCAACCCGCGCATCAACCAGCGCATCAAGGACCAGGTGGATCAGCTGGAACACGTGATCCTGGCCGGTTTCAGCCACCAGCCGGTCATCGAGTTGTCCGAGCGCCTGGTGGCCATGACCCCGGCCGGCCTCGACCGGGTGTTTTACGCCGACAATGGCTCGTCGTGCATCGAAGTGGCGCTGAAGATGAGCTTCCACTACTGGCAGAATGTCGGCAAACCGGACAAGAAGCGCTTCGTCACCCTGACCAACAGCTATCACGGCGAAACCATTGCCGCCATGTCGGTAGGCGATGTGCCGCTGTTTACCGAAACCTACAAGGCGCTGCTGCTCGACACCCTCAAGGTGCCCAGCCCCGATTGCTACCTGCGCCCCGAGGGCATGAGCTGGGAAGAGCACTCGCGCAACATGTTCCAGGCCATGGAACAGACCCTGGCCGAGCACCACGCCTCGATCAGCGCCGTGATCGTCGAGCCGCTGATCCAAGGTGCAGGCGGCATGCGCATGTACCACCCGGTTTACCTCAAGCTGCTGCGCGAGGCCTGCGACCGCTACGACGTGCACCTGATCCACGACGAGATCGCCGTGGGCTTCGGCCGTACCGGCACGATGTTCGCCTGCGAGCAGGCCGGCATCCGCCCAGACTTCCTGTGCCTGTCCAAGGCCCTGACCGGCGGTTACCTGCCGCTGGCCGCCTGCCTGACCACCGACAAGGTGTACCAGGCCTTCTACGATGACTACCCGACCTTGCGTGCGTTCCTGCATTCGCACAGCTACACCGGCAACCCGCTGGCGTGCGCAGCGGCGCTGGCGACCCTGGACATCTTCGAGCAGGACAACGTGATCGAGGCCAACAAGGCTCTTGCCACGCGTATGGCCACAGCCACTGCGCACCTGGCCGACCATGCTCACGTTGCCGAAATTCGTCAGACCGGCATGGCCCTGGCCATCGAGATGGTGAAAGACAAGACTGGCAAGGTTGCCTACCCCTGGCAAGAGCGGCGTGGCCTGAAGGTATTCGAACACGCCCTGACCCGCGGCGCCCTGCTGCGGCCGCTGGGCAGTGTGGTGTACTTCCTGCCGCCGTATGTGATCACCCCGGAGCAGATCGACTTCCTTGCCGAGGTGGCCAGTGAAGGCATCGACATAGCCACCCGCGATAGCGTCAGCGTTGCCGTGCCGGCCAACTTCCACCCCGATTTCCGCGACCCGGGCTAAGCCCGAAAGCCCGCGCCGACCCCCTGTAGGAGCGGCCTTGTGTCGCGAAAGGGCCGCGCAGCGGCCCCAAGCAATTCATGCATCGCCGCTGAAACCCTGGGGCCGCTGCGCAGCCCTTTCGCGACACAAGGCCGCTCCTACAACGGGCGAGTAAACCTTTAAAACGAGCACCCCATGAGACTGTCCCGCTTCTTCATCGACGCCCCCCTGAGCCTTGGCGAACACGACCTGCCCGAGGCCCAGGCCCACTACATCGGCCGCGTGCTGCGCATGGCCCCCGGCGACGCCGTGCAGCTGTTCGACGGCAGCGGCCAGGAATACCTCGGCCAACTGCTTGAAGTGGGCAAGAAAACCGTGCGTGTCAGCCTCGACCAAGCCCTCACCGGCCAGGCCGACTCACCGCTGCACGTGCACCTCGGCCAAGGCCTGTCGCGCGGCGAACGCATGGACTGGGCGATCCAGAAGGCCACCGAACTGGGCGCCAACGAAATCACCCCGATCGTCAGCGAACGCTGCGAAGTGCGCCTGAAGGACGAACGTGCCGACAAACGTCTGGCCCACTGGCGCCAAGTGGCGATCAGTGCCTGCGAACAATGCGGGCGCTCAACCTTGCCGGTCATCCACCCACCCGTGCCCCTAACCGAGTGGCTGAGCAGCACTCAGGCTGACCTGAAGCTGGTCCTGCACCCGGTGGCCGAACCGCTCACCAGCCATGCCAAGCCTGCAGGCCTGGCCTTCCTGATCGGCCCCGAAGGCGGCCTTAGCGAAGCCGAAGTCGAACAGGCCAAAGCCGCCGGTTTCCACGCAGCACGCCTTGGCCCACGCGTGCTGCGCACCGAAACCGCGCCGGTGGTGGCGCTGTCGGTGGCACAGCAGCTGTGGGGCGACTTTTAACTAACGCACATAGAACGACACCGCCACGAAGTGCATGAGGCTGCCGGCAATTACGAAGAGGTGCCAGATGCCGTGCCAGTGGCGGAAACGGCTATCGAAGGCGAAGAAGATGATGCCGACGGTGTAGAACACCCCGCCGGCCGCCAGCCAGGTAAAACCTGCGGTGCCCAGCGTATTGAGCAATGGCTTGACTGCAACCAGCACGATCCAGCCCATCACGGCATAAATAATGATCGACAGGATCCGCGCCTCGGAGCGCGGCTTGATCTCCTGCAACATGCCGATCACCGCCAGCCCCCAGACCACACCGAACAGGCTCCAGCCCCACGGGCCGCGCAGGCTGACCAGGCAAAACGGCGTGTAGCTGCCGGCGATCAACAGGTAGATCGACAGGTGATCGAGCTTGCGCATGATCACCTTCGCCCGCCCGCGGGTGCTGTGGTACAGGGTGGAAATGCTGTACAGCAACAGCAGCGTGCTGCCGTAGATGGAGAAACTGACGATCTTCCACGGGTCGCCTTGCAGGCCCGCGACCACGATCAGCCAGATGGCACCGATACAGGCGAGGACAGCACCGACCAGGTGAGTCCAGGCGTTGAAGCGTTCACCGTAATACATGCAAACACAGACCTCCCGAGGTGGGCTGGGTTCCTGAAGCAGTCTTTTTCGGCCTTACATCCTACCCAAGATCAGGTTGCAGATCCGCGTCACGCACCAGCCTTTCCAATGCAACCAGGTCCGGCACCCTTGCCACCTGCTCGCCCACCTGCACCGCCGCCAACTCCAGGCGCCCCAGTGCCACGTCCACATAGTTGAGCTGGCTGTCGAGCTTGCATGAACGCGGGATGTCCTGCAGCAACAGCGCCAGGTAACGCAGCCCGGTATCGCCCAAGGCATTGAGCACCACTACGCGTGCCCGCTCACCGCACGGCGTCTCGCCACCGCACGCCGCCTCGAAACCAATCAGCGGCAAGCGTTGCTGGCGCCAGTCGATCCAGCCCAGGTGCCAAGCGGGATCACCGTGCTGACACACCAGGTTGCGCTGCCCGCTCAACTCGGCCACCGCCACGTTGGGCAGCACCAGGGTGCGGTCACCCAACGGCAGCAACAGCCCGGTCAGGCTGCTGCGTTGGCCGGCAATCAGTTCAAGCATGGGTCTGGCTCCAATGGGCGATGCTCTGCAACAACAGCGACTCCTGGTACGGCTTGCCCAGGTACTCGTTGACGCCGATGGCCATGGCGCGGTCGCGGTGCTTCTGCCCGGTACGCGAAGTGATCATGATGATAGGCAGGTCCTTCAGGCGGGCGTCACGGCGGATACGTGTAGCCACCTCGAAACCATCCATACGTGGCATCTCGATGTCCAGTAGCAACACGTCGGGCCGGTGCTCTTCCAGCAAGGCCATGGCGTCAACACCGTCTTTGGCTGTGAGCACGCTCATGCCGTGGCGCTCCAGCAGGCGGCTGGTGACCTTGCGCACGGTTACCGAATCGTCCACCACCATCACCAGCAAGGGGCGGCGTGGTGCCGGGCCAAGCAGTTGGCGTTGGCTGCCACCAGCGGGCAGGCGAGCCAGCCGTCGCTGCTGGCCGCGCAGCTGGCCCAGCAGGTCAAGAATCAACACCACCCGACCATCGCCCAGCAACGTTGCCCCCGACAACCCGGCAACCGCGGCAAACTGCGGCCCCAGGCTCTTCACCACGATCTCGCGGCTGGGCGACAGGCCGTCGGCCTGGATGGCGAACGATTGCTCCTTGGCATGCACCAGCAGCACCGGCAATGGCACGCTCTGCCCCAGCAGCGTCGGGCGTGGCACACCTTGCAGCAACTCGCCCAGGTAGCGCAGCTCGTATTCGTGGCCGGCGTAGACATAACGTGGCGCGTCCAACTGGTAGCACGCCGCCAGCTCGGCCGGCGGCACACGAACGATACCTTCGATGGTATTGAGCCCAATTGCGTACTGCTCTTCGCCCAGGTGCACCATCAACGCGCGGTTGATGGACACCGTGAACGGCAGGCGGATCAAGAAGCGCGCGCCTTTGCCCTGGGCCGACTCGATGCTCATCGAGCCCCCTAGTTGCTTGACCTCCTCATGCACCACATCCATGCCCAGCCCGCGACCGGAAATTTGGGTGATCTTTTCGGCGGTGGAAAAGCCCGGGCGCAGGATGAACTGCAGGATCTCGTGATCGCTCAACTGGGCCTGCGGGTCCAGCAGGCCGCGTTTGATGGCCTTGCGCCGCACCGCCTCCAGTGGCACGCCGGCACCGTCATCGGTCATTTCGATGACGATATCGGCACCTTCGTGCAACAAATTCAGGTGAATGGTGCCCTGCTCCGGCTTGCCGGCAGCCAGGCGCATTTCGCGGCTTTCCAGGCCATGGTCGACGGCGTTGCGCAGCATATGCTCCAGCGGCGCCACCATGCGTTCGAGCACGCTGCGGTCCAGCTCACCCTCGGCATTGCCGACCACCAGCTCCACCTGTTTGCCCAGCTCGCTGGCCACCTGCCGCACCACGCGCTGCAAGCGCGGCACCAGGCGTTCGAACGGCACCATCAGGGTGGCGGTCAGGCCTTCCTGCAACTGGCTGTTCACCCGCGCCTGCTGCTGCAGCAGGCTATACGCCTCCTGAGCGCGCTGGGCCAGGGTTTCCTTCAGGTCGAGCAGGTCCGAGGCAGACTCGAACAGGGCCCTCGACAGTTGCTGCAGCTGCGAATGGCGGTCCATTTCCAGCGGGTCGAAATCGTCATAGGCATCGCCTTCGAACTGCTGACGGCTGGAAATTCGCCCTTGGGTCTCGACGTCCAGGCGCAGCAACTGGTCGCGCATGCGCTCGAGGGTGGTTTCCATCTCGTTGAGGGTGAACTGCGCATCGTTGACCTGCTGCTCGATGCGCCCACGAATGATCGAGTGCTCGCCGGCCAGGTTACCCAGGTCGTCGAGCAGCTCGGCATCGACCTTGACCATGTCGCCCGGCGCCCGCTCTGGCGCCGCTGCCGGCACTTCGGCGGTTGCAGCCTCCAGCGCCCCCTGGCCCGCGGCACTGTCGGTCAGTGCCGCGCTGCTGAAATTGCGAATGTAGTCGATCAGCGCCGTGGCAGCATGCAGCGGCTGCCCCAGGCGCACGGCATCGAGCATGTGCGCCAGACGGTCGTGGCAGTTCTGTAGCAGGGCGAACAGTGGCGCGCTCGGTGGCAAACGGCCGGCGGCCAACAGTTCGTAGAGAAACTCCAGTTCGTGGGCCAGGTCGCCGATCGGGGCGATTTCGACCATGCGCGCCACGCCCTTGAGGGTGTGCAGGTCGCGCATCAGGTTGTCCACCTCGACGCTGTTGCGCGGGTCGGCCTGCCAGCGCGCCAGGGCTGCTGCGGCGCTTTCGACGATGTCCGAGCTTTCTTCGAGGAACACTTCCAGCAGTTCTTCGCCGGGGTTTTCCGGCTTCTCGACCAGCGGCTCGGCGGCCCCCGGCAGCAACGACGGGTGCCCCAGCCCCAAGGTATCGGTCAGGTCCATGTCCGGGTGCAGCGGTGTGACCGTATCAATGCCCACAAGGCCGGTTGCATCCGGGGGCAGGGCCTGGTCCAACAGGTTGCGCAGGCTGCCAACCAGTTCTGGGCGCGGCGCCAGATCCTGTCCAGCCGCCACTTCGTCGAGCATGTCCAGCAGGGCTTCATGGGCGTGCTGCGCCTGGGCGAAGAAGCGTGCATCGGCGGGCAGGCTGCCCTCTTCTACTGCACCGTACAGGTCGAGCAAGGCCTCGCACACATCATCCATCTGCCACAGGTCAGCCAGGTGAGCGGCATGGCCCAGGGTGGTCATTTCATCAAGCAGGGTGTCCAGTGCGTCACGCTGACCTGGCTGCTGCTGCCAGCGCGACAGCACCGACTCGGCATTGAGCAGAATGTCCATGGCCTGGGCCAGGAAACTGGCGACCAACTGCGGGTCGCGCTTGCTGCGCCGCGCGTGCTGCGGGTCGTCATGCAAGCTGGCCAGGCGGCCGTCCACTGCCTGGCCAACCTGCTCGATCAGCTCCGCAGCGCCGGGTATGGCAGCCAGCGGCGTACTGTCAAGTTGCGCCAGGCCCAGATGAAACAGCGAGCGCGCGGCTTCCAACCATTCCATCTCGGCCATTTGCAGCGGCAGTTGATGCCCCTTGTACTCACGGGCCAAGCGGTCGAAGGCGGTGGCGAGTTCGGCGACCGGCATCACCCCGGCCATGGCGGCACTGCCTTTGAGCGTGTGCAGGGCACGCTGCAGGCCATCGCTGACCGGCGTATCGTGACCATCGGCGCCCTGCAGGAAGGCATCGAGGCTGGCCAAGTGGCCCTGCGCTTCACTGCGGAAAATATCCAGTAACTGCGGATCCAGGCCATCGATATTGGCCGTGGCTGGTGCGTCGTTTTCAGCCAGGGCGTGCAGGTGCCCAGCCAGTTGCTCGATTTCGGTCAGTTGCGGCAGCTGGCCGGCGGCAAAGTCGGCCAGCAAATCGGGCAGATGGACAAACACCTGCTGCAGGGCCACCACGCCCTCCGGGCTGAGCACGCTGCGGCCTTCCAGTACCCGGTTCAGCAGGTGCTCGGCGCCCCAAGCCAGTTCAGCCACCGCCTCGGCATGCACCATGCGACCGCTGCCTTTGAGGGTATGCAACGCACGACGTACTTCCCCCAGCGCCCCACGCTGCTGGTTGTCCGCACGCCAGCGCAGCCAGTGACGCTCGATTTCCGGGAGCAACTCGCCAGCTTCCTCGAGAAACACTTCGCGCAGTTCGTCGTCGATGCCATCGCCATCGGCTCCCAGGCCCGCTCGGGCGTCAGCCTGCGCACAGTGCACGCCCAGCGCCGCCAGACTGGCACGCGCCCTGTCGATGAAGGGCTGGCCATCCGCCAACGGGTCGGCCACCCGCCATTGCAGGTAACACTCGGCAGCACTCAGCGCCTCGGCCAGGTGCGTCAGCTCATCGGCGGGCGGCTCTTCGTCCAGGTGCTGCAACCAACGCTGCACATAACTTGCGCAGCCGGCAAACAGCTCGGCCACGGCGGGCAACATCAACATGGCCAAAGCCCCGCGAACCTGCTGCAATAGCCCTGGCAAAGGTTGCAGGCGCTGCCGAGGCCAGTCGGACTCCAGGTAGTCGCCGATCAGGTCCTTGGCCTGCTGCAATACATTCAGCGACTCGCTCAACACCAGCTGGCGTATCTCGGCCAGGTCCGAGCCCGGCAGGCTACCCTGGCCGTTTTCCTCCAGTGGGCCGACCATGCCGTTCAGCGAAGCCTCCACGTACAGCAAGGCCCCCGCCACATCCATAAGCACCGCATCGTCCACCGACCGCTCGCCCTGGGCCAAGGCCTGCAGCGCCAGCACCTGGTCGATGATCACCCGCCGTGGTTGTTGGAAGCCCAGTACAGCCAGGGTATCGGCCACGTGGCGCAGCGGCGCCAGCAGGGCATCGAGCTGCTCGCTGTGCTGACGATCGCTGCGCACGAACTGGTCCAGGCGCTCCTTGATGCGCATGAGGTCGTCGCAGAGCGCGGTCACCACCGAGCGCAGGGCATCGCGGCCCGGCCCGGCCTGCAATTGATCGCGCCAGTTGCCCAACGACAGGTCGAGGTTGGCCAGGTCGTCGGACCCGGCAAAGCGTTGCGCAGCACCACTTATCAGGCTTGCCTGGGCTAGCGGCTCGATGCCACGGCAGGCGCGCAGCTGGTTGAGCAGTGGCAGCATCACCAACGGCAGATCGTGGCGGGCGCCGCGCAAGCGTTCAAGGTACGACGGCAACTGCTCCAGACCACGGAACAGCGCACCCAGGCAATCGCCCCGTGGGCTGACCTGGCCATCGGCCAACGCCTTGGCGAACAGCTCCAGTTCCTCTGCCAGGCGCGTGGCGCCACGCAGCTCGAGCATGCGCAGGCAGCCATGCACCTGGTGCAAGTTGTCGACCACGAAGGCCAGCATCGACAAGTCGCCCGGTTCGCCGGCGAAGCGCTCCAGCGCCTGCCGTGCCTGGCCCAGGCAATCGAGAATGGCGGCCTTGGTCCAGGCCAGCGCCACCGTTTCGTGGCGCTCGGGGCTTACAGCAGCGACAGCCATGGGCACTCCTCTGCGCGGCGCTTCACTTGGGTTCTGCCGGTGGCGGCAGGGTGAAACCGGACACCGAACGGCGCATCTCGCTGGCCATGCGGGCCAGGTGGCGAATACTGTCGGCGGTGGCACCCGAGCCTGCGGAGGTTTGCGCGGTAATCTGCTGGATCACCGCCATGGTATGGGAGATCTGCCCTGCCGAAGAAGTCTGCAACTGGGCAGCGTCGGAAATGCTGTGGATGAGGTCGGCAAGGTTCTGCGATACCCCTTCGATCTCGGCCAGCGCCACCCCGGCATCCTGGGCCAGGCGGGCGCCGCGCACCACTTCGGCGGTGGTCTGCTCCATGGAGATCACCGCTTCGTTGGTGTCGGCCTGAATGGTGCGCACCAGTGCCTCGATCTGGCGGGTGGCCGACGACGAGCGTTCGGCCAGGCGCTGTACCTCGTCGGCGACCACGGCAAACCCGCGGCCGGCCTCACCGGCCAGCGAGGCCTGGATCGCAGCGTTGAGTGCGAGAATGTTGGTTTGGTCGGCAATGTCGTCGATCAGGCTGACGATGTCGCCGATTTCCTGGGAAGACTCGCCCAGGCGCTTGATCCGCTTGGCGGTGTCCTGGATCTGCTCGCGAATGTTGTCCATGCCGTTGATGGTGTTATGCACCACCTCGTTGCCCTTGTTGGCAATAGCCACCGAGCGCTCGGCCACCTTGGCCGATTCATAGGCATGCGCCGACACCCGATCGATCGACTCGACCATGTCGCCAACCGCCTCGGACGCTTCGCTGATTTGTGCGGCCTGGTGCTCGGAGGCCTTGGCCAGTTGGCGAGCGGTGTTCTGCGTGTCCTGCACAGCGGCGGCAACCTGCATGGCGCTGTGGTTGATGGTGGCGACCAGGTCGCGCAGCTGGTCCACGGAATAGTTGATCGAGTCGGCAATGGCGCCGGTGAAGTCTTCGGTCACCGACACGGTCACGGTCAGGTCGCCGTCGGCCAGCTCTTCGATTTCGTCGAGCAGGCGCATGATCGCCTGCTGGTTGCGTTCGTTCTTTTCTGCGGTCTCGCGCAACTGGCGGTTGGTGGTACGCACCATGACCAGGCCGATGAGGATGATCGAGGCCAGCGCCAGCAGGCCCAGGGCGTAACCGCCAACGGTGTCGAGGGTGCGCCCACCGGCCAGGTTCTCGAAACCGTTGGCCAAGTGCGAGGCTTCGTCGAGCAAGGTTTGCGAAAGGCTGAAAATGTTGCCTGCGGCTTCACGCACACGGAACAGTTCGGGCGAAGTTTCGAGAATTTCATCGACCGAACCTGCAACGAACTGGAACAGTTCGGCAATTTCGGCCAGCCGTGCGCGGGCGTCGGCGTCCTCGACGCGGGTTACCTGGATGGTCGCATTGCCATTGAGCATACCCTCCAGCACCTGACCAAAGCGCCCGGCGTCGCGGCCAAAGGCATCGGCCGCCTGGGCTGCGCTGTCGTCACCGGCCAACACCGTGTTGACCGAGCCGAGAATACGCTCGGCCAGCAACAGCTGGCGCTGGGCCACCGCCACCTGATTGGCCGGGGCACCGCTCTGCAGCAGGATCTCGACCACTTTTTCGTATTCCACCTGCAACTGCGGCACGGTCTCGGCCAGGGTCGCCGCCACCTGGTGCAACGACAGCACGGTCTGCTCGCTGGCCAGGATGATGTCGGTGTTCTTACGCAGGTTTTCCCAGTCACGGCGTACCGACTCCATCTCGTCACGCACCGAGGGTGGCGCAGGCGGCAGGCCGGTGGACTTGTCACCCTGACGCAGGTAGCCCCAGCGACGCTCGAAATCGTTGCGCGCATCCGACAGCAGCTTGAACGCCAACGCCTTGCCGGTGGCCGCTTCGGTGGCGTTCTTGGCAATGCGTTGCGACAGCACACGCAGCTCACCGGCATGGCCGATGTACTGCTTGTCGTAGTTGGACTGGGTATTGAGGTAGGCGAAGTTGGCGAACAGCAGGATGATCGACAGGATCAGGATCAGGAACAGCACGGTGATCTGCGCGATGCTGCGGGTACGTGGGGTCACGGTGGTGGCAGTGACGGGGGTGGCAGGCTTGTTCACGTTCGCAGGTCCTATAACGCCACATCGAGAAAGCCCGGCGCCTGGGCCAGGGCGAAGGGGCTGAAGATCGCCCAGTTGCGTTCACGCGGGAAGTGCCCCTGCACAAAGCGTGCAGCGGCCCGGATCAGTGGTTGCGGCGGCGACAGCTGCAAGCTGTCGAGGGCAAAGTGCTGCAGGCCCAGTACCTCGTCCACCAGCAGGCCGACGAACAGGTCATCGTGGTCCAGCACCAGCACCCGCCGCTGCTTGCCTGGGGCGGCGTGGCCCAGGCCGAAGAAGCTGCTCAGGTCCATCACCGGCAACAGCCGGCCACGCAGGTTGGCCACCCCGCACACCCACGGCTGCACGCCGGGAACACGGCTACTGCGCGGTTCGCGCAACACTTCGGCCACTTCGCCCATGGGCGCGACGAACCACTGCCCGGCAATGCGAAAACCGATGCCGCTCCACTGCTGCAGGCGGTTGTCCTGCGGTGGCTGGTCGGCCACCAGCAGGCGGCAGCGCCGGTCGATGTCCAGCAACAACTCGAAGGCGGTCAACGACGCGCCCTGCGGGCGGGTGGTCAAGCCCCCAGCACTTCTTTGAGCTTGGCGATCAGCGCGTCCTCTTCCACCGGCTTGGTCAGGAAGTCACGTGCACCCTGGCGCGTGGCCCAGATGCGGTCGGTTTCCTGGTCCTTGGTGGTCACCACGATTACCGGGATGGCGCTGGTCTCTGGGTCCTTGCTGAGCTGGCGAGTGGCCTGGAAACCGTTCATGCCAGGCATGACGATGTCCATCAGCACAGCGTCGGGCTTGTCTTGCCGGGCCAGGGCCACGCCATCGGCACCGTTGCTGGCCTTGAGCACCTGGTAGCCGTGCTTCTCCAGCCATTCGGTCAATCTGTACATCTCTGTCGGCGAGTCGTCGACAATCAGAACTCGGGCCATGCTGTTTCCCCATCAGGAAAGTAGGACCGTGCCATGGCGGGGCGCGGTCAGGGTGCGTGTTGTTGAGGTACGGCAAACCCGGGCACGTGGGCGCGGATCGCGTCGAGCAATTCTTCCTTGCTGAACGGCTTGGTCAGGAACTGATCGGAACCGACCACCCGGCCACGA
This sequence comes from Pseudomonas sp. NY8896, assembly GCF_039634505.1. Lineage (NCBI taxonomy): Bacteria > Pseudomonadati > Pseudomonadota > Gammaproteobacteria > Pseudomonadales > Pseudomonadaceae > Pseudomonas > Pseudomonas sp. NY8896. Next base: position 368,013 of record NZ_CP132350.1, on the reverse strand, counting down.
GCCTTGTCGAACAGGCCGTCGCGCGACGACAGCAGGATCACCGGGGTGTCCTTGAAGACACTGTTGTGCTTGATGACCGCGCAGGTCTGGTAACCGTCCAGGCGCGGCATCAGCACATCGACGAAAATGATGCTGGGCTGGTGGTCGACGATCTTGGCCAGGGCATCGAAGCCATCGCTGGCGGTGATCACCTCGCAGCCCGCTTCACCGAGCAACATCTGTGCGGTGCGGCGGATCGTGCGGGAATCGTCGATCACCATCACCTTCAGGGGTTGTTCCATAGACGCCTACCAATGGAAATTAGCTGCACTTTTAGCACACTCCGGAAGGCCATTCCATCTGCGCCGCCCCTTGACCGGCGGCGCTCGCGGCGCCACCCTGAGCCACTTTTCTTTCGAGCCATCGCGGCCAAGCGCCGCCAAGAGGAACCACCCCATGAGCGTTCGCCTCGGCATTGTCATGGACCCCATCGCGTCCATCTCCTACAAGAAGGACAGTTCGCTGGCCATGCTGCTGGCCGCCCAGGCACGCGGCTGGAGCCTGTTCTACATGGAACAGCAAGACCTGTACCAGGGCGAAAGCAAGGCCCGTGCACGCATGCGCCCGCTGAAGGTGTTCGCCGACCCGGCACATTGGTTCGAGCTGGGCGAGGAGCAGGACAGCCCGCTGGCCGAGCTGGACGTGATCCTGATGCGCAAAGACCCGCCGTTCGACATGGAGTTCGTCTACAGCACCTACCTGCTGGAACAGGCCGAGAATGATGGCGTGCTGGTGGTCAACCGCCCGCAGAGCCTGCGCGACTGCAACGAGAAGATGTTCGCCACGCTGTTCCCGCAATGCACCACGCCGACCCTGGTCAGCCGCCGCCCGGACATCATTCGCGAATTCGCCGCCAAGCATGCTGACGTGATCCTCAAACCACTGGATGGCATGGGCGGTACGTCGATCTTCCGTCACCGCGCTGGCGACCCCAACCTGTCGGTGATCCTGGAAACCCTGACAGCGCTGGGTACCCAGCAGATCATGGCCCAGGCCTACCTGCCGGCGATCAAGGACGGCGACAAGCGCATCCTGATGATCGATGGCGAGCCGGTGGACTATTGCCTGGCGCGTATCCCTGCCAGTGGCGAGACCCGTGGCAACCTGGCCGCTGGCGGCCGTGGCGAGGCCCGCCCGCTGACCGAGCGCGACCGCTGGATCGCCGCCCAGGTCGGGCCGACCCTGCGCGAGAAGGGCCTGCTGTTCGTGGGCCTGGACGTGATCGGCGACTTCCTCACCGAAATCAACGTCACCAGCCCCACCTGTATTCGCGAGATCGATGCCGCCTACAACACCGATATCGGTGGCAAGTTGATGGATGCCATTGATCGCAAGCTCAAGGCGCGCTGACAGCCAACGCGAAGCTAGACCCTAGAGTGGGGTATGATGCCGGTCCTATTCGACTGAGCTACTGCCCCGCCCTGCGGTTGCTGGATACCTGATGACGCTGCCCGCTGACATCCCTGCCGACCTGCTGCCTCCCCGTGTTCGCCCGGTGGACCGGCTCGGCTTCACCCTGTTTCTGGCTGCCCTGGTGCACCTGGCGCTGATTCTTGGCGTCGGCTTCACCGTGGTCAAGCCTGCCGAAATTCGCCACACCATGGACATCACCCTGGCCACCTTCAAAAGCGAGAAAGCGCCCGAGAAGGCCGATTTCCAGGCCCAGGACAACCAGCAGGGCAGCGGCACCCTGGACAAGAAGGCGGTCCCCACGACCACCGAACTGGCCCCGTTCCAGGACAGCAAGATCAACAAGATTACCCCACCACCCGCCGCCAGGCCCGAAGTGGTACCCCCGCCTACCCCGCAGAAGTCGGCGGTAGTGACGACCGCGCCCAAGCCGCAAAAGGTCGAACCCAAGCCCAAGGAAAGCAAGGCGCAGCCCAAACCGGCCGCGCCTGCGCCAGACTTCGACAGCTCGCAGCTGTCCAGCCAGATCGCCAGCCTGGAGGCGGAGCTTTCCAACGAACAGCAGATGTACGCCAAACGCCCGCGCATTCACCGCCTGAACGCCGCCTCGACCATGCGCGACAAGGGCGCCTGGTACAAGGAAGAGTGGCGCAAGAAGGTCGAGCGGGTGGGCAACCTGAACTACCCCGACGAAGCGCGCCGGCAGCAGATTTACGGCAACTTGCGCATGATGGTGTCGATCAACCGTGATGGCTCGCTGTACGAGGTGCTGGTGCTGGAGTCGTCCGGGCAACCGGTGCTGGACCAGGCGGCACAGCGCATCGTAAGGCTGGCGGCGCCGTTTGCACCGTTTACTGGGGATTTGGCTGAGTTTGACCGGTTGGAGATTATTCGGACATGGCGGTTTGCCCGTGGGGACCGTTTGTCCAGTAATTGAGTATTGGCCTTGGGCGTAGGGCTTGCGAGATGCGGTGGCGCGGAGATCGAGCGCCGCGCGGGCGGCGCTCGATCTCAAAGACACCAAAAACCTCAAGACAGACACCAACCAAACGACACAAATCCGCACCTTGTCAGCCTCGCCACCTGGCGCCACACTATCCCCCATGAAAACCCTAGCCCCCAGCTACCTCAAGCATCAGTTTCTGATCGCCATGCCGCACATGGCCGATCCGAACTTCGCCCAGACCCTCACCTACATCGTCGAGCACAATGAGCATGGCGCCATGGGCCTGGTGGTCAACCGGCCGCAGGAACTGAGCCTGGCCGACATCCTCGAGCAGCTGCGCCCGGACGAAATGCCGCCGGCCAGCACCTCGCAGGTGCCGATCTACCAGGGCGGCCCGGTGCAGACCGACCGCGGCTTCGTGCTGCACAGCAGCGAGTGCAGCTTCCAGGCCACAGTGGCCCTGGAAGGCCTGTCGCTGACCACATCGCAGGATGTGTTGCTTGCGATTGCCGCAGGGGTAGGCCCGAAACAGAGCCTGATCACCCTGGGTTATGCCGGCTGGGAAGCGGGCCAACTGGAGGCCGAGCTGGCCGACAACGCCTGGCTGAACTGCCCGTTCGACCCGGAAATCATCTTCGGCATGGCCAACGACCTGCGCCTGGAAGCTGCAGCCGCCAGCCTGGGGATCAACCTGCACCTGCTGACCAGCCAGGCGGGCCACGCCTGATGGCCGAGCTACGCCTACTGCTGGGCTTCGACTACGGCAGCAAACAGATCGGTGTGGCCGTCGGCCAGGTGATAACCGGCCAGGCCCGCGAACTGTGCACCCTGAAGGCACAGAACGGCGTGCCGGACTGGGCCCAGGTGGAAAAGCTGATCGCCGAATGGAAGCCGGACGCCATTGTCGTCGGCCTGCCACTGAACATGGACGGTACGCCCAGCGAAATGAGCGCCCGCGCCGAAAAGTTCGCCCGCCGCCTGAACGGCCGCTTCAACCTGCCCGTGCACACCCACGACGAGCGCCTGACCACCTTCGAGGCCAAAGGCGAACGCATGGCCCGTGGCGGCCAGCGCGGCAGCTACCGCGACAACCCGGTCGATGCCATCGCCGCTGCCTTGTTGCTGCAAGGCTGGCTGGAGGCCAACACCTGATCATCTTTGCCGCCGGGCCCACCCGGCGCACCCTTCCGAGGAGCCCGCAATGAGCCTACCCAATCCCGCCGAGCTGATCCGGCAGATGGCTGTCGACCTTCGCGCCCACCTGGCCCGCCGTCACATCAGCGAGCCGCGCTATATCGGTATCCGCACCGGCGGTGTCTGGGTTGCCCAGGCCCTGCAGGAAGCCATGGGCGACACCAGCCCCATGGGCACCCTGGACGTTTCGTTCTACCGCGATGACTTCAGCCAGAACGGCCTGCACCCGCAAGTGCGTCCGTCCGAGCTGCCGTTCGAAGTCGAAGGCCAACACCTGGTGCTGGTGGATGACGTACTGATGAGCGGCCGCACCATTCGCGCTGCGCTCAACGAGCTGTTCGATTATGGCCGCCCGGCCAGCGTTACCCTGGTCTGCCTGCTGGACCTGGATGCCGGCGAACTGCCAATCCGTCCGAACGTGCTTGGCGCCACCCTGTCGCTGGCGGCCCATGAACGGGTAAAATTGACCGGACCCGCACCGCTCGCCCTCGAGCGCCAGGACCTCGCCTCCGCTTCCGCCCTTTAAGAGTCCCCCGCGATGACGCCAATCGACGCCAAGCGCCCGCTGCAGCTCAATGATCAGGGCCAGCTGCGCCACTTCCTCTCGCTCGACGGTTTGCCCCGCGAACTGCTCACCGAGATTCTCGACACCGCCGACTCCTTCCTGGAAGTCGGTGCCCGGGCCGTGAAAAAAGTCCCGCTGCTGCGCGGCAAGACCGTATGCAACGTGTTCTTCGAGAACTCGACCCGTACCCGTACCACCTTCGAACTGGCGGCCCAGCGCCTGTCGGCCGACGTGATCAGCCTGAACGTGTCGACCTCCTCGACCAGCAAGGGCGAAACGCTGTTCGACACCCTGCGCAACCTTGAAGCCATGGCGGCCGATATGTTCGTCGTGCGCCACTCCGACTCGGGCGCCGCGCACTTCATCGCCGAACATGTGTGCCCGGACGTTGCCGTGATCAACGGCGGTGACGGCCGCCACGCGCACCCGACCCAGGGCATGCTCGACATGCTCACCATCCGCCGCCACAAGGGCAGCTTCGAAAACCTGTCGGTGGCCATCGTCGGTGACATCCTGCATTCGCGCGTGGCCCGCTCCGACATGCTCGCGCTCAAAGCGCTGGGTTGCCCGGACATTCGCGTGATCGGCCCGAAAACCCTGATCCCGATCGGTATCGAGCAGTACGGCGTAAAGGTCTACACCGACCTCGCCGAAGGCCTGAAAGACGTCGACGTGGTGATCATGCTGCGTCTGCAGCGTGAGCGCATGGCCGGTGGCCTGCTACCCAGCGAAGGCGAGTTCTACCGCCTGTTCGGCCTGACCACCGCACGCCTGGCCGGGGCCAAGCCCGACGCCATCGTCATGCACCCAGGCCCGATCAACCGAGGTGTCGAAATCGAGTCTGCAGTGGCCGACGGCAAGCACTCGGTGATCCTCAACCAGGTCACCTACGGCATCGCCGTGCGCATGGCCGTGTTGTCCATGGCCATGAGCGGGCAGAACGCGCAACGTCAATTCGACCAGGAGAACGCCCAGTGACCATCAGTATTCTCGGCGCCCGGGTCATCGACCCCAACAGCGGCCTGGACCAAGTCACCGACCTGCACCTGGAGGGCGGCCGCATTGCCGCCATCGGCGCCGCCCCGGCCGGTTTCAGCGCCAGCCGCACGATCCAGGCCGATGGCCTGGTCGCCGCGCCCGGCCTGGTCGACCTTGGCGTTTCCCTGCGCGAGCCGGGTTACAGCCGCAAAGGCAACATCGCCAGTGAAACCCGCGCGGCCGTGGCCGGCGGCGTTACCAGCCTGTGCTGCCCGCCGCAGACCAAGCCGGTGCTGGACACCTCGGCGGTGGCCGAGCTGATCCTCGACCGTGCCCGCGAAGCGGCCAACAGCAAGGTCTACCCGATCGGCGCCCTGACCAAAGGCCTGGAGGGCGAGCAACTGGCCGAGCTGGTGGCCCTGCGTGACACCGGCTGCGTGGCATTCGGCAACGGCCTGAAGGAAATCCCCAACAACCGTACCCTGGCTCGTGCCCTGGAGTACGCGGCCACCTTCGATCTGACGGTGGTGTTCCACTCCCAGGACCGCGACCTGGCACAGGGCGGCCTGGCCCACGAAGGTGCCATGGCCAGCTTCCTTGGCCTGCCGGGCATCCCGGAAAGCGCCGAAACCGTGGCCCTGGCGCGCAACCTGTTGCTGGTGGAGCAGAGTGGTGTGCGTGCGCACTTCAGCCAGATCACCAGCGCCCGTGGCGCGCGGCTGATCGCCCAAGCCCAAGCCCTGGGCCTGCCGGTGACCGCCGATGTGGCGCTGTACCAGCTGATCCTCACCGACGAGTCGCTGCGCGAATTCTCCAGCCTGTACCACGTGCAGCCGCCGCTGCGCACCGCAGCCGACCGTGACGGCCTGCGCGAGGCAGTGAAGTCGGGGGTGATTCAGGCGATTTCCAGCCACCACCAGCCGCATGAGCGCGACGCCAAGCTGGCCCCGTTCGGCGCCACCGAGCCGGGTATCAGCAGCGTCGAGTTGCTGCTGCCGCTGGCCATGACCTTGGTGCAGGATGGCCTGCTCGACCTGCCAACCTTGCTCGCCCGCCTGAGCAGCGGCCCGGCTGCCGCCTTGCGCCTGCCAGCCGGCGAGCTGAAAGTGGGTGGGGCGGCCGACCTGGTGCTGTTCGACCCGCAAGCCTCCACCGTTGCCGGCGAGCAGTGGTTCTCGCGCGGCGAGAACTGCCCGTTCATCGGCCACTGCCTGCCGGGTGCGGTGCGCTATACCTTGGTCGATGGGCACGTCTGCCACGAGGCCTGACAAAGCGCGAACTTGCTTTGTGTAGGAGCGGCCTTGTGTCGCGAACGGGCCGCGCAGCGGCCCCAGGGTCTCTGCATCACGCATGAATCGCTGGGGCCGCTTTGCGGCCCTTTCGCGACACAAGGCCGCTCCTACATCGACCGTGCCCGGTTCGAAGACCGGACCAACCATTCATCCCCCACGGTTGAAATCCTTCCCCCCACCCCCATATGAGTCTGCATCAGGCACTTTCGCCCCGCTGCGTGGAGACTCTCCCCTTGACCACCATCGTTTCTGTCCGCCGTAACGGCAAAGTCGTCATGGGCGGCGACGGCCAGGTATCCCTCGGCAATACCGTGATGAAAGGCAACGCCAAAAAGGTGCGCCGCCTGTACCACGGCCAGGTCATTGCGGGCTTCGCCGGTGCTACCGCCGACGCCTTCACCCTGTTCGAACGCTTTGAAGGCCAGCTGGAAAAACACCAGGGCCACCTGGTCCGCGCCGCCGTCGAGCTGGCCAAGGAATGGCGTACAGACCGCTCCCTGAGCCGCCTGGAAGCCATGCTGGCCGTGGCTAACAAGGACGCCTCCCTGATCATCACCGGCAACGGTGACGTGGTCGAGCCCGAAGATGGCCTGATCGCCATGGGTTCCGGCGGCGCCTATGCACAGGCCGCCGCCCGCGCCCTGCTGAACAAGACTGACCTCTCGGCACGCGAAATCGCTGAAACCGCCCTGAACATCGCCGGCGACATCTGCGTGTTCACCAACCATAACCTGACCATCGAGGAGCAGGACCTGGCCGACTGATTCAGCTGTTCTGGCGCCCCTTCCCGGTGAAGGGGTTTTTCCACGCTGACTCATCTGCCCAAGGACCCTATTGATCATGTCCATGACCCCCCGCGAGATCGTCCACGAACTCAACCGCCACATCATCGGCCAGGACGACGCCAAGCGCGCCGTGGCCATTGCCCTGCGCAACCGCTGGCGGCGCATGCAGCTCCCTGCCGAGCTGCGTGCCGAAGTCACCCCGAAGAACATCCTGATGATCGGCCCTACCGGCGTCGGCAAGACCGAAATCGCCCGCCGCCTGGCCAAGTTGGCCAACGCGCCGTTCCTCAAGGTCGAAGCCACCAAGTTCACCGAGGTGGGCTATGTGGGCCGCGACGTCGAGTCGATCATCCGTGACCTGGCTGATGCCGCGCTGAAAATGCTGCGCGAGCAAGAAATCATCCGCGTGCGCCACCGCGCCGAAGATGCCGCCGAAGACCGCATTCTCGATGCCCTGCTGCCACAAGCGCGCGTCACCAGCTTCAGCGAGGAAGCCGCACAGACCAGCAGCGACTCCAACACGCGCCAACTGTTCCGCAAGCGCCTGCGCGAAGGCCAGTTGGACGACAAGGAAATCGAGATCGAAGTGGCCGATGCCGTAGGCGTGGAAATTGCTGCACCGCCCGGCATGGAAGAAATGACCAACCAGTTGCAGAGCCTGTTCGCCAACATGGGCAAGGGCAAGCGCAAAGCGCGCAAGCTGAAGGTGAAAGAAGCGCTTAAGATGGTTCGCGATGAAGAAGCGAGCCGCCTGGTCAATGAGGAAGAACTCAAGGCCAAGGCCCTGGAAGCAGTCGAGCAGCACGGTATCGTGTTCATCGACGAAATCGACAAAGTGGCCAAGCGTGGCAACGTTGGCGGTGCCGACGTGTCCCGTGAAGGCGTACAGCGCGACCTGCTGCCGCTGATCGAAGGCTGCACCGTCAACACCAAGCTGGGCATGGTCAAGACCGACCACATCCTGTTCATTGCCTCGGGCGCGTTCCACCTGAGCAAACCGAGCGACCTGGTGCCTGAACTGCAAGGCCGCCTGCCAATTCGTGTGGAGCTGAAGGCGCTGACCCCAGAAGACTTCGAGCGCATCCTGCAAGAACCGCACGCGTCGCTGACCGAGCAGTACCAGGCATTGCTCAAGACCGAAGGCCTGAACATCGCGTTCCAGGCTGACGGCATCAAGCGCCTGGCCGAGATTGCCTACCAGGTCAACGAGAAGACCGAGAACATCGGTGCCCGTCGCCTGCACACCCTGCTCGAGCGTTTGCTCGAAGAGGTGTCGTTCAGCGCGGGCGACCTGGCCAGCACCCACGACGAAGCGCCGATCCAGATCGACGCGGCGTACGTGAACAGCCACCTGGGTGAGCTGGCGCAGAACGAAGACCTGTCGCGTTACATCCTGTAATACCGCAGGGGGCCGCTTTGCGGCCCCCTTGCACATTCCCCCAAATCTCCTGAAGCTGTGCTTTATCAGCTCCCGAGAGATTCTGCCCATGGCCCGCCTGCCCACTGCCATCAACCTGCACAAAGCCTCGAAAACCCTCAGCCTCACCTACGCCCCCGGCGAGGTCTACCAACTGCCCGCCGAATTCCTGCGCGTGCACTCCCCCTCCGCCGAAGTCCAGGGCCACGGCAACCCCATTCTGCAGTTCGGCAAGATCAACGTCGGCCTCGTCGGCCTCGAACCCGCCGGCCAATATGCACTGAAACTGACCTTCGACGACGGCCACGACAGCGGTCTGTTCACCTGGGAATACCTCGAGCAGCTGTGCCTGCGCCAGGAACAGCTGTGGGCGGAATACCTCGACGAGCTGCACAAGGCCGGCAAATCCCGCGACCCGGCCGAGTCGGTGGTCAAACTGATGCTCTAGCGCAAGGCCTGCGGGGTTTAGAGCGCATTTTCTAAATTCATCTGTTTGAATGGCTTGCAGACAGCCCAGTGAGGGGCTGTCTTGCGCATTACATGAAAGTCGGGTAACCAATGGGTGTGGCAAGTTCCCTGCATCACTTTGCAGGTCGTCAGAACCCCCGCAGCACCGCTGTTCCTTATCACTGGTCACCCGAGTAGCAGTACCGGGCTCAGCGCTGTGCACCCGCCACGGCAACCGGTACTCGTCTCAGGACAACGGAGCGTCGTAGATGAGTAACAAGAACAACGATGAGCTGCAGCGGCAGGCCTCGGAAAACACCCTGGGGCTGAACCCGGTCATCGGCATTCGCCGCAAGGACCTGTTGAGCTCGGCACGCACTGTGCTGCGCCAGGCCGTGCGCCAACCGCTGCACAGCGCCAAGCATGTGGCCCACTTTGGCCTGGAACTGAAGAACGTGTTGCTGGGCAAGTCCAACCTGGCCCCGGAAGGCGACGACCGTCGCTTCAACGACCCGGCCTGGAGCAACAACCCACTGTACCGCCGCTACCTGCAAACCTACCTGGCCTGGCGCAATGAACTACAGGACTGGATCGGCAGCAGCGACCTGTCACCCCAGGACATCAGCCGCGGCCAGTTCGTCATCAACCTGATGACCGAGGCCATGGCGCCGACCAATACCCTGTCCAACCCGGCCGCGGTCAAACGTTTCTTCGAAACAGGCGGCAAGAGCCTGCTCGATGGCCTGTCAAACCTGGCCAAGGACATGGTCAACAATGGCGGCATGCCCAGCCAGGTGAACATGGATGCCTTCGAAGTGGGCAAGAACCTGGGTACCAGCGAAGGCGCGGTGGTGTACCGCAACGATGTGCTGGAACTGATCCAGTACAGCCCCATCACCGAGCAGGTACACGCTCGCCCGCTGCTGGTGGTACCGCCGCAGATCAACAAGTTCTACGTGTTCGACCTGAGCCCGGAAAAAAGCCTGGCACGCTTCTGCCTGCGCTCGCAGCAGCAGACCTTCATCATCAGCTGGCGCAACCCGACCAAGGCCCAGCGCGAGTGGGGCCTGTCCACCTACATCGATGCGCTCAAAGAAGCAGTCGACGCGGTGCTGGCGATTACCGGCAGCAAGGACCTGAACATGCTCGGTGCCTGCTCTGGCGGCATCACCTGCACCGCACTGGTGGGTCACTATGCCGCCATTGGCGAAAACAAGGTCAACGCCCTGACCCTGCTGGTCAGCGTGCTCGACACCACCATGGACAACCAGGTTGCATTGTTCGTCGACGAGCAGACCCTGGAGGCCGCCAAGCGCCACCCCTACCAGGCAGGCGTGCTGGAAGGCAGCGAAATGGCCAAGGTGTTCGCCTGGATGCGCCCCAATGACTTGATCTGGAACTACTGGGTCAACAACTACCTGCTCGGCAATGAACCGCCGGTGTTCGACATCCTGTTCTGGAACAACGACACCACGCGCCTGCCGGCCGCCTTCCACGGCGACCTGATCGAAATGTTCAAGAGCAACCCGCTGACGCGCCCCGAAGCCCTGGAAGTGTGCGGCACCGCAATCGACCTGAAGCAGGTCAAATGCGACATCTACAGCCTTGCCGGCACCAACGACCACATCACCCCCTGGCAGTCGTGCTACCGCTCGGCACACCTGTTTGGCGGCAAGATCGAGTTCGTGCTGTCCAACAGCGGGCATATCCAGAGCATCCTCAACCCGCCGGGCAACCCCAAGGCACGCTTCATGACCGGTGCCGACCGCCCAGGCGACCCAGTGGCCTGGCAGGAAAACGCCACCAAGCATGCCGACTCCTGGTGGTTGCACTGGCAAAGTTGGCTGGGCGAGCGTGCCGGCGCGCTGAAAAAGGCGCCCACCCGCCTGGGCAACCGTGCCTACGCTGCCGGCGAGGCCTCCCCAGGCACGTACGTTCACGAACGTTGAGTAGCAGCGCCGTGGCCACCTACGGGGGCGCCACGGTGTTTACTTCACCCAAGAGTCACGCGCATGCCGCAACCCTACATTTTCAGGACCGTCGAGCTGGACGACCAGTCCATCCGCACCGCCGTCCGCCCGGGCAAGCCGCACCTGACGCCGTTGCTGATCTTCAACGGCATCGGCGCCAACCTGGAGCTGGTGTTTCCGTTCATCGAAGCATTGGACCCGGACCTGGAAGTCATCGCTTTCGACGTGCCCGGTGTCGGTGGCTCGTCCACCCCACGCCACCCGTATCGCTTCCCTGGGCTGGCCAAGCTGACGGCACGGATGCTCGACTACCTCGACTACGGCCAGGTCAACGTCATCGGCGTGTCCTGGGGCGGCGCCCTGGCCCAGCAGTTCGCGCACGACTACCCCGAGCGCTGCAAGAAGCTGGTGCTGGCCGCCACCGCTGCTGGCGCGGTCATGGTGCCAGGCAAGCCCAAGGTGCTGTGGATGATGGCCAGCCCCCGCCGCTACGTGCAGCCGTCGCATGTCATACGCATTGCGCCGATGATCTATGGCGGCGGCTTCCGGCGCGACCCGGACCTGGCCATGCACCATGCCGCCAAGGTGCGCTCTGGCGGCAAGCTGGGTTACTACTGGCAGCTGTTCGCCGGGCTTGGCTGGACCAGCATCCACTGGCTGCACAAGATCCAGCAGCCCACCCTGGTATTGGCCGGCGACGACGACCCGCTGATCCCGCTGATCAACATGCGCCTGCTGGCCTGGCGGATTCCCAATGCCCAGCTACACATTATCGACGACGGCCATTTGTTCCTGATCACCCGGGCCGAGGCCGTCGCCCCCATCATCATGAAGTTTCTGCAGCAAGAACGTCAGCGCGCAGTCATGCACCCTCGCCCGGCTTCGGGCGTGTAGGCGCGGGCTTGCCCGCGAGGCGGCGCCATGGCCAGAACGAGGGAGTGTTGCCATGAAAGACAAACCGGGCAAAGGATCGACAACGCTCCCCGCCACCCGCATGAACGTGCAGAACGCCATCCTCGGCCTGCGCGGCCGCGACCTGCTGTCCACGTTGCGCAACGTCGGCCGCCACGGCCTGCGCCACCCGCTGCATACCGCGCACCATCTACTGGCGCTTGGCGGGCAACTGGGGCGGGTGATGCTGGGGGACACGCCCTACCAGGCAAACCCACGTGACGCGCGCTTCAGTGACCCGACCTGGAGCCAGAACCCGTTCTACCGCCGTGGCCTGCAGGCCTATCTGGCCTGGCAGAAACAGACGCGCCAGTGGATCGATGAAAGCCACTTGAACGACGATGATCGAGCACGCGCCCATTTCCTGTTCAACCTGATCAACGATGCGCTGGCCCCCAGCAACTCACTGCTCAACCCGCTGGCAATCAAGGAGCTGCTCAACACCGGCGGTCAGAGCCTGGTGCGTGGCGTAGCCCACCTGCTCGAAGACTTGCGCCACAACGATGGCCTGCCGCGCCAGGTGGACGAGCGTGCGTTCGAGGTGGGCGGCAATCTCGCCGCGACGCCTGGCGCCGTGGTTTTTCGCAATGAGCTTTTGGAGCTGATCCAGTACAAGCCGCTGAGCGAGACGCAGCACGCCCGCCCTCTGTTGGTGGTGCCTCCACAGATCAACAAGTTCTACATCTTCGACCTCAGCTCGACCAACAGCTTCGTCCAGTACATGCTCAAGAACGGCTTGCAGGTGTTCATGGTCAGCTGGCGCAACCCCGACCCACGCCACCGCGAATGGGGCCTTTCCAGTTACGTGCAGGCCCTGGAAGAAGCACTGAATGCCTGCCGCAGCATCAGCGGCAACCGTGACCCCAACCTGATGGGCGCCTGTGCCGGTGGCCTGACCATGGCTGCGCTGCAGGGCCACCTGCAAGCCAAGAAACAGTTGCGTCGCGTGCGCAGCGCCACCTACCTGGTCAGCTTGCTGGACAGCAAGTTCGAAAGCCCAGCCAGCCTGTTCGCCGATGAGCAGACCATCGAAGCCGCCAAACGCCGCTCCTATCAGCGCGGCGTGCTGGACGGTGGCGAGGTGGCACGGATCTTTGCCTGGATGCGGCCCAACGACTTGATCTGGAACTACTGGGTCAACAACTACCTGCTCGGCAAGACACCGCCGGCTTTCGATATCCTGTACTGGAACGCCGACAGCACGCGCCTGCCCGCCGCGCTGCATGGCGACCTGCTGGAGTTCTTCAAGCTCAACCCCTTGACCTACCCGGCCGGGCTGGAAGTGTGCGGCACGCCCATCGACCTGCAGCAGGTCAACCTGGACAGCTTTACCGTGGCCGGCAGCAACGACCACATCACCCCATGGGACGCGGTGTACCGCTCGGCCTTGCTGCTGGGTGGCGAGCGGCGCTTCGTGCTGGCCAACAGCGGGCATATCCAGAGCATCATCAACCCGCCCGGCAACCCCAAGGCGTACTACCTGGCCAACCCCAGGCTGAGCAGCGACCCCCGCGCCTGGTTCCACGACGCCAAACGCAGCGAAGGCAGCTGGTGGCCGTTGTGGCTGGAATGGATCACTGCACGCTCCGGCCCGCTCAAGGCGCCGCGCAGCGAGCTGGGCAATACCACTTACCCACCGCTAGGCCCCGCGCCAGGCACCTATGTGCTGACCCGATGAGCATGCTGACTGGATGAAAACCCGCGACCGTATCCTGGAATGCGCCCTGCAGCTGTTCAACCAGCAGGGCGAACCCAACGTCTCCACCCTGGAAATTGCCAACGAAATGGGCATCAGCCCAGGCAACCTGTATTACCACTTCCATGGCAAGGAACCCTTGGTATTGGGCCTTTTCGAGCGTTTCGAGGAAGCGCTGATGCCCTTGCTCGACCCTCCCCTGGATGTGCGCCTGGATGCCGAGGACTATTGGCTGTTCCTGCACTTGATCGTCGAGCGCATGTCACAGTACCGCTTCCTGTTCCAGGACCTGTCCAACCTGACCGGGCGCCTGCCCAAGCTGGCCCGTGGCATGCGCGGCCTGATCAATGCGCTCAAACGCACACTCGCGGCGCTGTTGGCCAGCCTCAAGGGCCAGGGGCTGGTAGAGAGTGAGACCCAGGCGCTGGGGCAACTGGTGGAGCAGATCACATTGACGCTGATGTTTTCGCTGGATTACCAGCGGGTGCTGGGGCGCGAGGCGGATGTGGGGATCGTGGTGTACCAGGTGATGATGCTGGTGGCGCCGCATCTGCAGGCGCAGGCACGGGCGGCGGCAGAGCAATTGGCGGTGCGCTATCTGGAAGGATAAACCTGCTGTTTCGGCGCAGAGGCCTTCGCGGGCATGCCCGCCCCCACAGGGCCTGCGCTGACCTGCTGATCGGCACTGTACCTGTGGGAGCGGGCAAGCCCGCGAAGAAGGCGACGCGGTATCAGATCAGGGTACCGGTGCCAGTCGGAGCCGACGGCGTGCTGCTTGCCGGGGCGGCGGCAGGTGCCGGTGCTGCGGTCGCGGCCGGTGCGGCGCTGGCCGCTGGAGCTGCAGGCTTCGCGGCTGCCGGTTTGGCCGGTGCCTTCTTCACTGCGGGTTTCTTCGCTGCCGCTGGTTTGGCTGCTGCCGGTTTCGCCGCAGGCTTGGCTGCCACGGGTTTGGCTGCTGGCTTGGCCGCAGGTTTGGCCGCCGCAATTTTAGCTGCAGGTTTTGCCGCCGCAGGCTTGGCCGCTGCGGCCTTGGCCAATGGCTTGGTTGCTGCCTTGCTCGCAGCCGGTTTGGCCGCGGCAGTGCGCGACGATATCGGCGTAACCGAAGCACCGGTCAGTTTCTCGATCTGCTTGGTCAGGCTATCCACCTGCTGATGCAGGGCCTTGATCTCGTTGCGGCTCGGCACGCCCAGGCGTGAGATGGCGCTGTTCAGACGCTTGTCGAAAGCCTCTTCGAGCTCGCTCCACTTGCCCAGCGCACGGTCCTTCACACCAGACACACGCGAAGTGGTCGATGATTTGGCGGATTCGGCTACTTCTTCAGCCGTCTTCTTCGCCTGCTTCTCGGCCTTCTCGCCATCTTTCACCAGCGTGTCGAACAGCTTCGGGCCGTCCTGGTCGATCTTCGAATAGATACCCAGCCCCGCCAGCCAGATCTTGCGGGAGTATTTCTCGATCCCGCCGACCCAGGAGCTGCCTTCTTTTTCGGTGTTCTTCTTGCCAGCCATCCTGCTCTCCTTATGGTTTGTGCGCGACGCGTTCAAGCAGTTCGTGCAGCTGTTCAAGCTTGATCGACAACGCCTCAACGTCATGTTTAGACGGAATGCCGAGGCGATTCAAGGCGCGCCCTACCCGTGCGTCGAAAGCTTTTTCGATCTTGTCGAGTTGAATCTCTACCTTGCCGCGTACGCGGCTGACTTCTTCAGCGGCTTCATCGATCTGGTTGTTGGCAGCATCGAGCTCTTTGTCGATACGTTTCTTGCCACGCTTCTCGACGCCTTCGCCGGCCTTGACCAGCTCCTGGAAATAATCGGAGCCTTCCTGGCCCACGCGCGCATAAGCGCCGATGCCAGCCAGCCAGATCTTGCGCGCGTAGCCGCGCACTTCGCCCAGCGTACCCAGGGCGTCGTCCTTTTTCTTCACAGTCACTTTGGCCATGCTCTGTACCTCATGCTCATGAGTGGAGGAGGAACCGCCCATGGAGGCTGGGCTTGAGCATAAGGTAGAGGCTGTAATTAGAATCTTCACCCTAAGATCGCCACGCTGACTTATCTACCGCCACTGCTTCAGGTTGGCGTTTCAGCATTCGGCTCCCTTTGACCGGAGCCACAAACCATGCCCCAATCACTGCCCCTGGCATACCTATCATTCAAGCAACAGGTAGCGCAGCAGTTCGCCAACCGCCCCAGCCTGCGCGAAGTCGTAGCCAGCGCAGGTTACGACGCACTCGTGGCACGCTACCCATGGACCCGCGAAAACCACCCAGAGCTGCGCTCCATAGCGGGCTTCAGCATCCTGCATAGCCTGGATGAAGAGCTACCTGCACAGCCAAGCAACTTGGTGGATACACTGCTCGAACATTTTCTCAGCGGCCAGCCCATGGCGCTCGAGCCCACGGATCAGCTCAGCCTGAACCCACCAACCGTCTTTCGCCCCCAGCATGTCGCGCCGGCCATCGATATTCGCATGGCCGACCTGAACACTGACTACGACGATGTGCTGGCAACCCTTTGCGAGACATTTCAGCAGGCACAGATCAGTTACTGGAACGGCCGCGACGGTGACTCGGACGTAACCCGCCTTCAGTGGATGCAACAGGTACTCAAGGCCGCACTGCTCGCCACGCTTGAGCACCAAGGCCTGGACAGTGATCAGAAGGCCTTGCTGTACACCCTGCTCGCTCGATCCCATACAACGGTAGACGTACAGGCTTTGCAGGTTTCGCTCGGCAACCCAGGCAACGTGGCCCATGAGGTGTTGCCGGACCTGCTCATCACGGGCAAAAAAGATGCACGCGATCTGGTTCTGTGGTGCAGCCCCTCCGGTACCGTGCGCGGTTTCAACGGGCTCAGCGCGTTCGCCGCCGCCCTGCGCGACGAGCTTTCCGAGCACCATGCGTTCGATACGATGACCTGGGCCTGCGTGGCATTGACCGAAGACCCGTTCGCCTATCAGGCCCGGCAATTGCTCAACGGCCTGCTGCAAAAGATTGACCGGGTGCAGCTTGGCACTATCGAGCAGGTTGTTGATCTGGAGCGCGTATTCAGCAAGCTGAGCGACCCCTCATCGATATTCCCGGCGAGCTTTCGTATCGAACGGTCGGCACCCTCGATCACGCTGCCTGACTGGCTTGAAAAGGCCACGGCAACTGACCGCTTCCAATACCACATGGCACTGCTGGAGCTAACGGCAGGGCACATGCTGGCACGCGGTGAAACCTCCCTGGACGGGATCGAAGACTTGCAGCACTACACGGCTCGCCGCCTGCGCGAGCAAATGCGTCATGACCACCCGAACCAGCCGCTTTGCGACCCTGACCAGGTGCGGATCACGATTTCACAAGTCGTGCAGGTGTCCTCCGTGGGGCCCGCGAAGCTTGAGTACCTGAAAACCATCAGCCTGACCGAGCTGGCCATCTCACGTTTGCCATTGGGTAGCGACCAGGTGGCTTCGGCGGTTCAACTGGCCGGGCAACAGCCGCCCGGCAGTTGGATGGACCTTGATTATGTCGATGCACTGATCACTGCCGTGGATGTCGGAGGCCAGTACCCGAAGTATGTCCACGACCAGTTGCAGACGGGTTCTGACAACGACGAACGTCGCCAGCGCTTTGCTGAAGAATGGCGTGTTGCGCTACTGCTTAGCGCGCTACAGGCCAAGATCACGGGGCAGTTGAACGAGCGCACCTGGCAGGCCGTTGCGGATTTTTGCCGCCGTGAAGCCCATGCCAGTACATCGCTGAAGATGGGGCCACTGTCATTGTGCAGCGTGCCGGGTGGCCCAAAGACCAACCTGGTGCATGGCATGTTCGTCATCGAAGTACCCGCAACTGGGGCCTGGATACTCTACCGGCCCTTGTTTGCCAGGCAGGCCATCAGGCAGTTCGACAGCCGCAGCCAATTGATGACGAGCATTCGGACCGAACACACCCTGCAGCAAGAAGTCCTTGACTGGCTGGATGACGATGCCCGCCCCATTTATGCCAATGATGGTTTCACCCACCCACACTTGCATGCTGGTCTCGCTGAACTGGCCCACCTGTTGGGACCTGGCCCTGGGCTGGCCGCTGATGCCCTCGAGCGCTTGCGAGCACCTGCCACATTGGCTTTCACGCCATGGTCAGGCGATGTGGACAGTTCGATGTACCAGGCCAGGGCGAGCGTTCTCCTGCTACTGGCCTCACGGCAGAGCCTCTCCAATGCCCAGCAACGCTGGGCTTTGGTCGTGCGGCTCGCATGGCTGGCGTTCAACACGGTCACGCCACTGCTGCGTGGGCCGGCAGGTCTGCTGGCTTGGCTGGTGGAAGCCCTGCTCGCCATCAAGGATGACCTGACAGCCTTGACCCAGGGTAGCGACGAAGAAAAGTTGCTCGCCGGTGCCGACATCCTGCTGAACCTGGCCATGCTGCTGGCCCACGGGCCCGGTACTGCCGAGCACGAAGCTGAACTGCCGCTTCAGCCCGAACCGCGCCGTGCTCGCAGCGCAATTGCACAGCAGCCGTCCGAACAGGAAACCTGGCAAGCTCCTGCCGAGCAGTCCCGGCCCGCACCAATCCACATCAGCCAATGGGGCCACGACCAACGGCTCGGCAACCTGCCCCGCGAAGCCCGTGCGGCGCTCGCCACCTTACGCGCCAAGATCAGCCTTAACGAGCAGACTGCGCTGGCCAGCGGCCGTCTGCGGGGCCTGTACAAGGTTGACGACCGCTACTACGTGAAATTGCAGGATGTCGCCTACGAGGTCGAAGAAAGTTGGAGCGGCGTACGCATCATCGGACCGCAGGTCAGTCACAGCGAATGGTCGCAGTCATGGGGTGCAACCCCTGACGGCTACTACATTGTCGGCCGCGAACGCAGCCGCGGCCCTTGGCTGACGCGCTGGAACGGTGAATGGATGCTCGACTTGCACCTGTCGGGCGGTATGCCGAGAACAGCCAAGGCACTGATCGACGAAAAAAAACAAGCGCTGAAGAAAATGCAGGAAGACCGAGCGGCGAATGACAAAAAGCTCACCAACACAGAAATATTCCTCGACGGCTATCTGCAACGGGTAAAGCCATATGACGAGGCATACCTGGCATTTCAGCGATCCCTCGATGCCTACCCCGACACAGCCCTCGACGACCTGCCGGAGGAGCTGCAAGCAAGGCGGCGGGCACTGCGCACGCTGCGCAACGAGTCACGTGCGAACTTTGATGTGCTCGCCCTCACCTACGAAAAACAGGCCGAGCTGATAAGTAATCAAGCGCAGCTCTTCGCCAGCATGAGTGACCCCAAATACGCCAGATTCGACCCCAACGCAGTGGCCTCCTTCGCCCGTGGGCAATGGTGGGAACAGTTGCTTACCGCCGACTTGCATCAGTTCCACCGACTGCTCGATATGAATGACTATGCCGCACTTAAAGACCAGTCACGTCGGCTCTTGCAGTTACCCTTCGGCCAGGAGCAGGCACAGCTGTACCTGGACTACAGCAAGAAGGTCGAAGCAGCACTGGCCACCCATAGACGCCTCTTCAACGTCAGCCAACGCCTTGACCACAACCTCAGCGAGGCACTGACAGATGGGCAGATCCAGTTCTCTGGCAAACGCAAGAAGCTCGATGTCATCATCAACAACCGGCGATATTCCACACTGATGGTCCGAGCTCAGATCCTGAGCGACCTGTATCAGTTGGTCGTGAGCAGAGATCAGCTAACTGCGGAGGACTTCGAAAGTGTCCTGCTCTCGCATAAAACCCTGCGTAACAAGCCACTGCACGAAGCGCTGCTTAGCCACGACAGCCTGGCTGCAGCCCAGCTGGCCCCAGAAGAACAGAAAGAGCCACTGGAAAGCGCGTTAGGCGAATACAAACTGTCACTGGGCAATGCCGAGTATTTGCTTTCACGCAACATTCCGGCGGTGAACAGCAGCAAACTCAACGAATACATCGCAGAGCTGAATGCACTGATAACCCTGACTGAGCGTGACTTGGCCGCCACTTCTGCCGCGGCCGATCTGCAGGAAACAGCGCTCGAACAGCCGCTGACCCACAAAGTGCGATCTGTGAAACGCAAGGTTATCCGCACCAGCCGGGGCAAATCAGTGGTGGTCGAAGAAACCAAGGACGGCGACGAAGCCGTGCAGGTCGACCCGTTGACCGAAAAAACGGTTGCGCGCTATCAGCAACAAGGTGATCACTGGGAAGCGGTGCCGCAAGCTGCGTCAGCACCCGACTACACGCGCTTGCGCCGCACCGGCGCCGACCTGCTGGCTCAGAAAGATACCAGGATCGCCCACGCCTCCCGCCACCTGGACGGGCCAAACAGCCTGGCGGACCAGCTTGATTTCTACATTCAGGACATGGCAGACATCGCCGACGCGTTGCGCGCCGGCCCGGACCAAGGGCATGCACTGGCCACCAGGCTGGACCTGGCAGTTACCGAAGTGCGGGCAGAAAAAAAGCGCCTCTTGACCACCGCCTACCTGGGCACTCAGCACCCGGACAGCAAGGCCCTGCATTTCCTCCTGGAGGCAAACGAAATCGAGGTCAAGCTCACCAGGGCCCGCAAAAGGCTCAAGGCCAATGACTTTCTGGATGTCTATGACGTTTATCGCCTGGAACCCAGGCAGAAGCTCTGGGAAGCGCATTTCCACTACACCAGCGCAAATGCCAACCCACGGCGCTTTGCCAAAGGCCATTTGAAGTTCCCGAACACCATGAGCCGCGAGGAGCGTTTGCAACGCGCACAGGCCCCGGCAGAGCGATACGAAATCTACCGGGGTGATCTGCGCCTCGAGCAGGTCGAGGACATCATCCCGTTCCCCGATAGCTGAAGGCCGCAGGCGTCAGGCCAGCGCCTTGTCCAGCGCCCGCTCGATTTCACCCTTGATGGTGGCGCTCATCATCGACAGCATCATGCCCAGCTTCAGTTCCACGCGGATGCTGTCATCAAAGATGTGCACACTGCCATTGGCGCCGCTGCGGGCCACATCGACCCGGTCACCGTTCCAGGTGGCCTTGAGGTCATATTCGCGGCTGAGCTTGTCGACCAGCGCTTCGGCCTTGGCGCGGGCGGCATCGCGGCCGAGGGAGTGTTTGCGTTCGACGCTGATCTGGGTCATGCGGGCATTCCTGAAGATGTAGACATAATTGGCATTATGCCCGCCCCTGCCCACTGGCACACCCCGCCAAGACAAATCCGCCCGTTCGCCCTAGAATGGCGGTAATTTTTTTCGGTGAAGCGATATGAACGACCAGCGCAAAGGCGACCACGCCGAACCCACCACTCATTTTGGCTACCAGGACGTGCCTGAAAGCCAGAAGGCGAAGAAAGTCGCCGAAGTGTTCCACTCGGTAGCCGCCAAGTACGACCTGATGAACGACGTGCTGTCCGGCGGCATGCACCGGCTGTGGAAGCGCTTTACCATCGAGCTGTCGGGTGTGCGCAGCGGCAACCGCGTACTGGACATTGCCGGCGGCACCGGTGACCTGGCGGCCAAGTTCTCGCGCCTGGTAGGCCCGACCGGGCAAGTGGTACTGGCCGACATCAACGATTCGATGCTCAAGGTTGGCCGTGACCGCCTGCTTGACCGTGGTGTGGCCGGCAACATCGAGTTCGTCCAGGCCGACGCCGAAAAGCTGCCGTTCCCGGACAACCACTTCGACTGCGTGACCATCGCCTTCGGCCTGCGCAACGTCACCCACAAAGACGAAGCCATCCGTTCGATGTTGCGCGTGCTCAAGCCCGGTGGCCGCCTGTTGATCCTGGAGTTCTCCAAGCCGACCAACAAGCTGATGTCCAGGGCCTACGACGCTTACTCGTTCGCCTTCATGCCGCTGGCCGGCAAGCTGATCACCAATGACGCCGAGAGCTACCGTTACCTCGCCGAGTCGATCCGCATGCACCCGGACCAGGAAACCCTCAAGAGCATGATGGTCGAGGCCGGCTTCGACCGCGTCACCTACCACAACATGACCAGCGGTATCGTTGCCGTACACCGGGGGATCAAGCCCTGATGCTGCTGGCCGGGCTGCTCGCCAGCGTCGAACATGGCCTGAACCGCGTCCTGCGCATGGACAGCACGGCCCTGCCGCGCCTGGCCGCGCTGGAAGGCAAGGTCATCGAGATCGACTGCCGCCAACCGGCCCTGCAGGTGTTCATCCTGCCCGATGAAGACGGCCTGATGCTCGCCGCCCACTGGGAGGGCGAAGTCGACTGCAGCCTGCGTGCCCCGGCTGGCAGCCTGGCGCAGCTGGCCCTGGCCAGGGACAAGACCGCTGTGCTGCACAGCCCGCAGGTCGAGCTGCATGGCGACAGTGCCGTACTGCTCGACCTGTTCGGCGTGCTGCAGGACCTGGAGCTGGACTGGGAGCACGAGCTGCAACGCTGGCTCGGCCCCGTCGCCACGGCCATGCTGGCCGGCCATATCCGCCTGCGTGCACGCTGGACCCGCCAAGGCCTGGCACGTTTCAGCCAGAACCTGTCCGAGTACCTGGCCGAAGAGTCCCGCACCCTGGTCGGCAAGCGCGAAGCCGAAGCCGCCTTCAGCGAACTCGATGCCCTGAAGCTCGATACAGAACGCCTCGAGGCGCGCCTCAAGCGCCTCTCCCGATCCCTTGATACCAGCGATAACGCATGAAGCTGCTCGCCGTCCGCCGTCTTTTTCGCATCCAGCGTGTGGTGATCCGCTACCGTCTCGATGACCTGTTGTTCGAACAGCCACTGCTGCCTTGGTGGCTGGCCAGCCTGCGCCTGCTGATGCCGTGGCGCTGGCTGCCCCGCAAGCCCACCGAACTCAGCCGTGGCGCGCGCCTGCGCCTGGCGCTGCAGGACCTGGGGCCGATCTTCATCAAGTTCGGCCAACTGCTGTCCACCCGCCGCGACCTGCTGCCCACCGACATCGCCGACGAGTTGATGCTGCTGCAGGACCGTGTGCCACCGTTCGACCCGCAAAAAGCCGTGGCGTTGATCGAGGAACAGCTCGGTGCAAAAGTCGGCGAGGTGTTCAGCCGCTTTGACGTCGAGCCACTGGCCTCGGCCTCGGTGGCCCAGGTACATGCCGCCCGCCTGAAAACCGGTGAAGAGGTGGTGGTCAAGGTGGTACGCCCGGGCCTGAAGCCGGTCATCGCCCAGGACTTGGCCTGGCTGTTCCTGATCGCCAAGGCCGCCGAGCGAGCCTCGGCCGATGCCCGTCGCCTGCACCCGGTGGAAATCGTCGGCGACTACGAAAAGACCATCTACGACGAACTCGACCTGCTGCGCGAGGCGGCCAACGCCAGCCAGCTGCGACGCAACTTCGAAGGCTCCGAGCTGATGTACGTGCCCCAGGTGTACTGGGACCTGTGCCGCCCCAAGGTGCTGGTAATGGAGCGCATCTACGGCGTACCGGTAACCGACATGGTCACCCTGGCCGACCAGCGCACCGACATGAAGCTGCTGGCCGAGCGTGGCGTGGAGGTGTTCTTCACCCAGGTGTTCCGCGACAGCTTCTTCCACGCCGACATGCACCCCGGCAACATCTTCGTCAGCACGGTCAAACCGTGGAGCCCGCAGTACATCGCCATCGACTGCGGCATCGTCGGCAGCCTGACCGCCGAGGACCAGGACTACCTGGCGCGCAACCTGATTGCCTTCTTCAAGCGTGATTACCGCCGCGTCGCCCAGTTGCACATCGATTCGGGCTGGGTGCCGGCGCACACCAAGGTCAACGAGTTCGAAGCGGCGATCCGCACCGTGTGCGAGCCGATCTTCGAAAAACCGTTAAAGGATATTTCCTTCGGCCAGGTGCTGATGCGCCTGTTCCAGACCGCGCGGCGCTTCAACATGGAAGTACAACCGCAGCTGGTACTGCTGCAGAAGACCCTGCTCAACATCGAAGGGCTGGGCCGCCAGCTGTACCCTGACCTGGACCTGTGGAGCACCGCCAAACCGTTCCTTGAACGCTGGATGCGCGATCGCTACAGCCCAAAGGCCGTGTTCGGCAACATTCATGGGCAGGTCGAGCAGTTGCCGCACCTGGCCAACATGGCCCGCGACCTGCTCGAACGCCTGTCGCAGCCGCACCTGAACGACCCGCAACTGCCGGAGCGTCGCCGCCAGGGTGACCGCTGGGCACTGCGCCTGCTGGGTGCCGGCCTGCTCGGCGGTGGTGCGGTATTGGCCGCAGGCGCCGCCGAGGCCGCGAGCCTGGCCGCCCCTGCTGCCTGGCCGGCCTGGCTGATGCTGGCCGCCGGCCTTTACCTGATCGTGCGCCAATAGCCAGCCGCGCCCGTGGCTGGCACACTAGCGCAAAGGGCCCGGTACAGGAGCGGGCCCGCTTTGGAGTCGACGATGAAAGACTGGCTGGACGAGATCAAGTGGAACAGCGATGGCCTGGTACCGGCGATCGCCCAGGACCACAAGACCGGACGCGTGCTGATGATGGCCTGGATGAACCGTGAATCGCTGGCCCTGACCGCCACCGAGCAACGCGCCATCTACTGGTCGCGTTCGCGCGGCAAGCTGTGGCGCAAAGGCGAGGAATCCGGGCACGTGCAAAAGCTGCATGAGCTGCGCCTGGACTGCGACGCCGACGTGATCATCCTGATGGTCGAGCAACTGGGCCATATCGCCTGCCATACCGGCCGTGAAAGCTGCTTCTACCGCGTGTATGAAGACGGCCAGTGGAAAATCGTCGACCCGGTCCTGAAGGACCCGGATGCCATCTACAGCGCAGGACACTGACATGAGCGACACCCTCAACCGCCTGGCCGAAGTGCTTGAAGAACGCAAGCACGCGGCGCCTGACAGCTCCTATGTGGCCAGCCTGTACCACAAGGGCCTGAACAAGATTCTCGAAAAGCTCGGCGAAGAGTCGGTCGAAACGATCATTGCTGCCAAGGATGCCGAGCACAGCAAGGATTACAGCGATGTCATCTACGAAACCGCCGACCTGTGGTTTCATAGCCTGGTGATGCTCAGCGCACTGGGCCAGCATCCACAAGCCGTACTCGATGAGCTGGAGCGCCGTTTCGGGCTTTCCGGGCACGATGAAAAGGCCGCGCGTCAGCCCTCGGCTTGAGCACAAAGCATTCTAGGAGAGCACCATGGGTATTTTTGACTGGAAACACTGGATCGTCCTGTTGGTCGTCGTGGTCCTGGTGTTCGGCACCAAGAAGCTGAAAAACTTCGGCAGCGACCTGGGCGAATCGATCAAGGGCTTCCGCAAGGCCATGAACGAAGAAGAGACCAAGCCAGCCGAGCAAACGCCGCCGCCTGCCCAGCCCGTGCCACCGGTGCAAAACACCGCGCAGCCGCAGCAAGGCCACACCATCGATGGCCAGGCCCAACCGGTCCAAGAGCCGCAGCGGAAAGACTGACCCATGTTCGGCATCAGTTTCAGCGAGCTGCTGCTCGTAGGCCTGGTCGCCCTGCTGGTGCTCGGCCCCGAGCGCTTGCCGGGTGCCGCACGCACGGCAGGGCTGTGGATCGGCCGGCTCAAGCGCAGCTTCAACAGCATCAAGATGGAAGTGGAGCGCGAGATCGGCGCTGACGACATCCGCCGGCAGCTGCACAACGAGCACATCCTGCAGATGGAAGAGGAAGCCAAGCGCATCCTCAACCCGCTGACGCCACCCGCGCAGCCGCCGGTAACCACGGCCAGCGTGCAGCCGCCTGCCGGGCTCGAAGCCAGGCCGGTCGAAGCACCTGCCGCCCCGGTCGCACCTTCTGAACCGCCTCAACCGCCGCGAGCCCCATGAGCGAGAATCCGGAACACGACCAGCCTATGCCGCTGGTTTCGCACCTGACCGAACTGCGCACCCGCCTGCTGCGCTGCGTTGCCGTCATTTTCCTGATCTTTGCCGGGCTGTTCTCCTTCGCCCAGCAGATCTACACCCTGGTCTCGGCGCCTCTGCGCGACCATTTGCCGGCCAACGCGACGATGATCGCCACCGACGTGGCCTCGCCGTTCCTCACGCCGTTCAAGCTGACCATGATCGTGTCGCTGTTCCTGGCCATCCCGTTCATTCTCCAGCAGATCTGGGGCTTTATCGCGCCAGGGCTGTACCGCCATGAAAAACGCATTGCCATTCCACTGCTGGTGTCGAGCATTCTGTTGTTCTACGCCGGTATGGCCTTTGCCTATTTCCTGGTGTTCCCGCTGATGTTCAAGTTCTTTGCCGCCGCCACCCCGGCAGGCGTGGCAATGATGACCGACATCGCCAACTACCTCGACTTCGTGATGACGCTGTTCTTCGCCTTTGGCGTTGCCTTCGAAATCCCGGTGGCGGTGGTGCTGCTGGTGTGGATCGGCGTGGTCGACGTGAAGTACCTGAAGAAGATCCGCCCCTACGTGATCATCGGCTGTTTCGTGGTCGGCATGGTCCTCACCCCGCCGGACATCTTCTCCCAGACTTTGCTGGCCGTGCCCATGTGGCTGCTGTTCGAGGTCGGTGTGCTGTGCGGCAGCCTGATCCGCAAGCGTAGTGCCCACGACGAAGAAGCCAACGACCACAACGACCAGCCACCTGCGACCCAACCGTGAACCTGTTGCTTCTTGAAGAGGCCGACTTCGTCTCGGCCGACCGCGTCGTTCTCGCCGACCGACGCTTCATCCACATGCAGGAAATCCATCGCGTGGCGGTGGGTGACAACCTGCGCGTGGGCCGCATCAACGGCCTGATGGGCAAAGCCACGGTGCTGCGCCTGGAAAAGCACGAAGCCGAACTTGAAGTAGCCTTCGACCAGCCACCACCGGCCAAGCTGCCATTAACCCTCATATTGGCGGTGCCGCGGCCCAAAATGCTGCGGCGGCTGTTCCAGACCGTGGCCACCCTCGGCGTATCACGGCTGATCCTGGTAAACAGCTACAAGGTCGAGAAAAGCTTCTGGCAAACGCCTTTCCTGCAGCCCGAGAGCATTCGCGAAAACCTGATCCTCGGCCTGGAACAGGCGCGGGACACGGTGCTGCCCGAGGTGATCATCGAGAAACGTTTCAAGCCTTTCGTCGAAGATCGGCTACCCGCCATCGCCACTGGCACCCTGGGCCTGGTCGGCCACCCCGGCCCCTACCCCGCCTGCCCGCGTGCCGTGGAGCAAGCCGTAACCCTGGCCATTGGCCCCGAGGGCGGCTGGATCCCCTACGAAATCGAGCTGCTGGGCAAGGCTGGGCTGGCACCGGTGCAACTGGGTGATCGCATCCTACGGGTAGAGACCGCCGTCACCGCGCTGCTTTCGCGTATTTTCTGACGTAAACGCCCCTTTTTCACCCATCAAGTTTCCCTCCCCGGGGCCGATGGCCTTGGCAACACAACAACTATTTGTGCTGCCAAGCCGCCGGGGAGTCGTACATGTATCAATGGTTAGCCCAATCGCTGGGCAATGTGAGCGTCAATCGCAAATTGGGGCTGGGCTTCGGCCTGGTGCTGCTGTTGACCTTGGCCATTACCCTGGCCGGCTGGCACGGCATGGACAGCATCATCGACCGTGGCGACAAGCTGGGTAACATCTCGGTCATCCAGCAGTACACCCAGGAACTGCGCATTGCCCGCCAGCATTACGAGCGCCGCAGTGATGATGCGTCGGTGGCCGAGCTGGAAAAAGCCCTGGCCAACCTCGACCGCCAGGTGCAGCTGATGCTCGGGCAGATCGAACACCCCGCCGACCGCCAGCGCCTGGAGCAGCAGCGTGAGGCTGTGCGCATCTACCAGCAGGCATTCAACGAGCTGAAGCAGGCCGGCCAGCGCCGCGAGGCCAGCCGTAGTGTGCTTGGCGACAGCGCCGACAAGGCCGCAGAGCTGATCGGCCGCGTGCAGCGGGGCCTGCTGCAAGGTGGCGATATCAACCAGTACCAGCACGCTGTGGAGGTGAGCGCCCTGCTCCAGCAAGCCCGCTTCCAGGTGCGTGGCTACACCTACAGCGGCAATGCCGAGTTCCAGCAAACGGCGCTGAAGGCCATCGACCAGGCCCTGGCCGAGCTGCGCGCATTGCCGGCCAAAGTGTCGGCCGAACATGCCGCCGGCCTCGACGATGCTGCCACTGCCATGGGCGGCTACCGCGATGCGGTCACCCAGTTCGGCAATGCCCAGGCCGCCAGCGAGCAGGCCCTGCAGCACATGGCCGAGCAAGGTACGCTGCTGCTGCAGACCAGCCAGGCGATGACCACATCGCAGACCGAGGTACGTGACGCAGGCGCAGCCCAGGCCAAGACCCTGCTCGCCGTGGCCACGGTGCTGGCCCTAGCCCTCGGCCTGCTGGCCGCCTGGGCCATTACCCGGCAGATCATCATCCCCCTGCGCCAAACCTTGCGCGCCGCCGAGCGCGTGGCCAGTGGCGACCTGACCCAGAACCTGCAAGTGCAACGTCGCGACGAACTGGGCCAGTTGCAGGCCAGCATGCAGCGCATGACCCAAGGCTTGCGGGAACTGATCGGCGGCATTGGCGA
This sequence comes from Pseudomonas sp. NY8896, assembly GCF_039634505.1. Taxonomy (NCBI): domain Bacteria; kingdom Pseudomonadati; phylum Pseudomonadota; class Gammaproteobacteria; order Pseudomonadales; family Pseudomonadaceae; genus Pseudomonas; species Pseudomonas sp. NY8896. The sequence continues at coordinate 339,920 of NZ_CP132350.1, read as the reverse complement.
CGGCGTCACGCAGATCGCCAGCGCTGCCGAGCAACTGTCGGCCGTCACCGAGCAGACCAGCGCCGGGGTCAACAACCAGAAGGTCGAAACCGACCAAGTGGCGACTGCCATGAACCAGATGACGGCCACCGTGCACGAAGTAGCGCGCAATGCCGAACAGGCCTCGGAAGCCGCCTTGATGGCCGACCAGCAGGCCCGTGAAGGCGACCGGGTGGTGGGCGAAGCGGTGGCGCAGATCGAGCGCCTGGCGGGCGAAGTGATCAACTCCAGCGAAGCGATGAACCAGCTCAAGGCCGAAAGCGACAAAATCGGCAGCGTGCTCGACGTGATCAAGTCGGTGGCCCAGCAAACCAACCTGCTGGCCCTCAACGCGGCGATCGAAGCCGCCCGCGCCGGTGAGGCCGGGCGTGGCTTTGCCGTGGTGGCCGACGAAGTGCGCAGCCTGGCCCAACGCACCCAGCAGTCGACTGAAGAGATCGAAGAGCTGATTGCCGGCCTGCAAAGCGGCACCCAACGGGTGGCCAGCGTGATGGACAACAGCCGCCAACTGACCGACAGCAGCGTCGAGCTGACCCGCCGCGCCGGCAGCTCGCTGGAAACCATCACCCGTACCGTGTCGTCGATTCAGGCGATGAACCAGCAGATTGCCACGGCGGCAGAGGAACAGACAGCCGTGGCCGAGGAGATCAACCGCAGCGTGATGAATGTGCGGGATATTTCTGACCAGACCTCGGCGGCCAGCGAAGAGACGGCCAGCTCCAGCGTTGAGCTGGCGCGGCTGGGGACCCACCTGCAGGGGTTGGTGGGGCGGTTCAAGCTCTGAGCTGAGAGGTGGTTCGCCTGTACAGGCGAACCATCCTACATGCAGCAGTGAAATTTCCTACCTGATTATCAGGTCAAGTCCTACAACTCCGCTGCCGATTGGCAGGGATGTGATGCCGGCAATACGCCTGCATGCATTTTCCCAATCGCTCGGAGATTCCCCATGCTCGGCTACCTCAACCGCAAGCTCGGCAACATCAGTGTCGCTGCCAAGCTGGCCCTCGGCTTCGCCGTGGTCCTGCTACTCACCCTGGCCACCACACTCAGTGGCTGGCGCGCCCTGGATGGCGCGATCGTGCGCTCGCAGCAGCTCGGCGAAATAAACCTGATCAACGACCTGGGCAAAGACCTGCGCGCAGAACGCATCACCTACCGCGTGCTCAGCGACGACACCAGCAAGACGCGCATGACCGGCATCTACGACCAGCTCGAAAACCTCCTGACCACGTTGCAGCATCGCAGCAGCATCGATGAATCACGGCAGTTGCTGGCTAAAGACCTGGCACTGTTGCAGCGCATGCGCAGCGACTTCAGCGAACTGCAGCAATACGTCGCCAAGCGTACTGGCTTGCGTAAGGCCATGCAGATACAGGAGCAGAAACTCAACGAGGCGATCGACGAACTGCAAACCCAGGCTTTACTGAAGATGCCTGCAGACAGCCAGCAAAACGGTGTACTGGGGCTGATGGACACCCTCACCCGGCATGTCGACGGGGCCAACCAGCAAAGCCTGGTGCCGGCCTATACCTTCGATCCGGTCGAGGATTTCGCCAAAGTCGGCGACAACGCCCTGGATGCCGCCAACAGTAGCCTCGGGCAACTGCTTGCAGGCCTTGCGCCGCTGGGCTTGCCACGCGCAGTCAGCGAGCAGCCTGGTGTCGAGCTGGCCAAGTACCGCGCCAGCCTTGAGCAGTACCGCCACGCCGCCGTACGTGTCGAGCAGTTGCAGAACAACCTGGACATCATGGGCACCGAGCTGCGGGCGACGAGCCTCGAACTGGGCAAACGCAAGGTCGAACAACGCGACAGTGAGGCCCTGGCCGCCCGCTCGCTGCTGACCAGCGTGGCGCTGATGGCACTGGTGGTAGGGGTATTGGCCGCCTGGCTGATCACCGTGCAGATCACCCAACCGTTGCGCCAGACACTCGCCGTGGCCGCGCGTATCGCCAAGGGTGACCTGAGCCAGGTTGACGCAGTGCACCGCCGCGACGAAATGGGCCAGCTGCAAACCAGCATGCGCCAGATGACCTTGAGCCTGCGCGAACTGATCGGTGGCATCGACCAGGGTGTCGGCCAACTGTCACAGGCCGCCACTCAGTTGGCGGCCAGTAGCGAGGACACCAAGCTGCGCATCAACCAACAGCGCGAAGAGACCGACCAAGTGGCCACCGCCATGAACCAGATGAGCGCCACCGTGCAGGAAGTGGCACAGAACGCCGAGCAGGCCTCGCTGGCCGCGAGCAACGCCGACCAGCAGGCACAACTGGGCGACCGAGTGGTGGCAGAGGCCATCGGCCGTATCGAACAACTGGCCGGGCAGATGGACCATTGCCTGGCGGCCATGCAACACCTGGCGGGCGAGAGCCAGCGCATTGGCAGCATCCTCGACGTGATCAAGTCGGTTTCCGAACAGACCAACCTGCTGGCCCTGAACGCGGCGATCGAAGCTGCACGGGCGGGAGAAGCCGGGCGTGGCTTTGCCGTGGTGGCCGATGAAGTGCGCGGCCTGGCCCAGCGCACCTCGACGGCGACCGAGGAGATTGGCCAGTTGATCGACAGCCTGCACAACGGTACCGACGAAGTGACCCGCCTGCTGGACAGCAGCAAGAGCCTGACCGAGCAAAGCGTGGAGCTGAGCCGCAAGGCCGGGCAGGCGTTGGGCCAGATAACCGATACGGTGTCGAGCATTCAGGGCATGAACCAGCAAATCGCCACGGCCAGTGAAGAACAGAGCGTGGTGGCCGAGCAGATCAACCGCAGTGTGATCAACGTGCGGGATGTGTCGGATCAGACCAGTGCGGCCAGTGAACAGACGGCGGCTTCGAGCGGGGAGCTGGAGCAGCTGGGGCAGCAGTTGCGGGGGATGGTGGGGCGGTTCAACATCTGAAATTGCTGGGGGGCGCAAAGCGCCCCCCATGCGGTTACAGCACCTGGCGCAGGAAGGCCTGCGCACGCGGGTCTTTCGGGGCGGCGAAGAACGCGGCCGGGGCCGAATCCTCCAGCAGCTTGCCATGATCGAAGAACAGCACACGGTCGGCCACTTCGCGGGCAAAGCCCATTTCGTGGGTGACGCAGACCATGGTCATGCCTTCCTGGGCCAAGGTCTTCATCACGTCCAGTACCTCGCCGACCATTTCCGGGTCGAGCGCCGAGGTTGGTTCGTCGAACAGCATCACTTTCGGGTCCATCGCCAGCGCTCGGGCAATCGCTACGCGCTGCTGCTGCCCGCCAGAAAGCCGAGACGGGAACTCGTTGGCCTTTTGCGCAATGCCGACCTTTTCCAGCAGCGCCCGGGCCTTGGCTTCGCGGTCAGCCTTGTTGCGCTTGCGCACCACCTTCTGCGCCAGGCACAGGTTTTCCAGCACGGTCATGTGCGGGAACAGGTTGAAGTGCTGGAACACCATGCCGACTTCGCGGCGGTAGGCGTTGATGTCGGTCTTGGGGTCGGCCAGCTGCAGACCGTCGATGGCCACATGGCCCTGGTCGAAATGCTCCAGGCCGTTGAGGCAACGCAGGAAGGTCGACTTGCCCGACCCCGACGGGCCGAGCACTACCACCACTTCGCCCTTGGCGACCTGGGTGGTGACGTTATCCACAGCCCGTACCACCTGGCCACGGGTGTCGAAGACTTTCAGCAGGTCACGGACTTCAATCACTTTGCGCAAGCCTCCGCTCGAGCCGACTGGCAATGTGCGACAGCGGCAGGTTGATCAGCAGGTACAGGCCTGCCACGCAGAACCAGATTTCGAAGGTAGAGAACGAGGTGGTGATAGCCTCACGGCCACTCTTGGTCAGCTCGGTGATGGCGATTACCGACACCAGCGAAGTGTCCTTGACCAGGCTGATGAACTGGCCGGCCAGCGGTGGCAGCACACGTTTGAACGCCTGCGGCAAGATGACGTGGCGCATCGACTGGCCAGCGTTCAGGCCCAGGGAACGAGCTGCTTCATTCTGGCCCTTGGCGATCGACTGCACGCCGGCACGGACAATTTCGGCCACGTAGGCGCCAGTGAACAGCGCCAGCGCCGCCACCCCGGCAAATTCCCGGGACAGGTTGAGCACAGTGCCGATGAAGAAGTAGAAGATGAAGATCTGCACCAGCAGCGGCGTGCCGCGCACCAGTTCGACATAAACGGTCGACAGGTCGCGCAGGGTGGGGTTGTTGGACAACCGGCACAAGCCAGCGAACAGGCCGATCACCAGGCCCAGTGCCCCGGACACCACCGAGATCCACAAGGTGGTCCAAAGGCCCCAGGCCAGCGGGCCCGCTGCCCAATGCCGGGTTACACCAATCGGGTCGCCTTCGGCGACATCGTCGCCACGGCTCAGCTGCAGGCTGTCCTTGGCCACATCGAGCACTTGCTCGGCACCGCTCTCGTCCTTCAGCGTGACGCGAGCGTTATCGCCGGAGATGACGATTTCCTGCACGGTGCCGTAATTGGCAGCGCGCTGTGTTTCCTCGGCCTTGTAGGCAAAGTACTGCGGTACGCGGTTCCAGCGCCACTCGTAGGAAATCATCGAAGTGGCCATGTACAGGCTGAGCGCCAGGCCCACCAGGACCAGGGCGGTCAGCCCGTGCCAGGGCCACTGGGCTTTCTTGTGTTTGATCACGTGGGGTACTTCCGTAAATGCGAACGCGCAGGGTTTGCCTGCGCGTCGGGGTCATAAAGCCGGGCTTTTGGCCTGGGCCTTATTCCATTTCCTTCAGCCAGTCCTTGTTCTTGAACCACTTGTCGTGGATACGATCGTAGGTCCCGTCATGCTTGATCTGGTGCAGGAAGTTGTTGATGAAGTTGATGCTGTCGTAGTCGCCTTTCTTCAGGCCGAAGGCCAGCGGCTCGTAGGTGAAGGGCTCTTCGAGGAACAGCAGCTTGCCGGCGCCGGCTTTTTCCACGGCAACCACGTTGTATGGGGCGTCATAGACGAAGGCATCGGCCTTGCCGTTGACCACGTCCATCACCGCTTCCTGCTCGTTGTCGTAGCCGTGGTACTTGGCTTTGCCGATCAACTTCTTGGAAACCATTTCGCCGGTGGTGCCCAGCTTGGACGTCAGGCGGTACTTCTCGTTGTTCAGGTCCTTGTACGACTTGATCTCGCCAGCCAGCTCTTTGCGGATCAGCAGGGTCTGACCAACCACGATGAAGGGTTCGCTGAAGTTCAGGCGCAGGTTGCGCTCCTGGGTCAGGGTCATGCCGCTGCCGATCATGTCGAACTTGTCGGTCAGCAGGGCCGGGATGATGCCGTCATAGGCGGTGGACACTGCCTCGAACTTGACGCCCATCGACTTGGCCATGGCTTTGAGGATATCGACTTCGAAGCCGATGATCTCGCCACGCTTGTTGGTCATCTGGAACGGCATGTAGGTCGGGTCCATGCCCACCCGCAAGGTGCCGCGCTTGACCGCGTCATCGATGGCGCCCGCCTGGGCCGCTGTCACGGCGACCAGGGCGGTAACACCGACCAACAGTCGCGAAAGGTATTTCTTGATCATCACCAAGTCCCCTAGCAAGAAAAGTAGCGAATCTTATTGTTGGCACGGCCGTGCAGGCCGATGAGTCGTATCGGAGAGGGATGCTAACGCATGGCGGCCCGGGGACCTAGAGCTGGGGGGGACTTTGTTGGCCAAAATCGGTTATGCAGGGACATTGCTGGCGAGGGCTTCCGCTCCTACAGAGGAATGTATATCCCTGTAGGAGCGGCCTTGTGTCGCGAATGGGCCGCAAAGCGGCCCCAAGATCTATCAGGCGCCGGCGAGTACTGGTTGGCCTTCACTCTCCGGATGCAACGGCAACAGCGGCGAGTGCGGGTCGTTTTTGATGGAAGCACGCCACACATCGATCCACGCCGCATTGTGCTCGGCCCACACTTGCTCATGCAGGCGAGTCAGCGCCACGGGGTCACTGAGCAGAGCCAGACGGGTATTGAGGTCCAGCCCTTTCGGCCCGACCTCCATCGCCTTGGCCACGCGCTCGGCACGCAGTGCTTCGATCGGCGCCGCCTGGCCGTGACGGGCAGTGGCCATGGCGCAGGCCAGGGCGTTCTGCCGCGGGTCGACCACTGCCCGCACGAAGCCATCATGCAGGGCATGCCAGCGGTTTTCGTGGGTGTACTGGTCGGTAGCCAGCAGCTCTTGCGGGGTGGCGTATTCCTCGGGGATGAGGAACAGCTTCTCATCCTTGGCCGCCAGGCCCAGGCGGGTGCGGCTGGAAATTACCGACACCGGGATCGACAGCACCAGCGAACCGACGATAGGCGCCAGCCACCACAGGAAGCTTGGGTTCAACCACGCCACCAGCGCGGCCCAGGCAATACCCAGCAGTGTTTGTGGGCCGTGGCGACGCACCGCTTCGCTCCACGGCGTGGAGTCGTCGTCACGCTGCGGCGAGTTCCAGGTCGCGGCCCAGCCGAGGAACGCGGCCAGCACGAAGCGGGTGTGGAAGATCATGCGTACCGGTGCCAGCAGCATGGAGAACAGCATCTCCATCAGCATCGACAAGGTAACCTTGATCCGCCCGCCGAACTCGACGGCGCCCTTGGCCCAGATCAGGATGACACTGAGCAGCTTGGGCAGGAACAGCAGCACGATGGTGGTGGAGAACAGCGCCACGGCCTTTTCCGGGTGCCACTGCGGCCACAGCGGGTAAAGCTGGTACGGCTCGATGAAATACTGCGGCTCCATCAGCGTGTTGGTCGCCAGCAGCGCAGTCGACAGCACCAGGAACAGGAACCACAACGGTGCCGACAGGTACGACATGACCCCGGTGAGGAACACCGCACGGTGTACCGGGTGCATGCCCTTGACCAGGAACAGGCGGAAGTTCATCAGGTTGCCGTGGCACCAGCGGCGGTCGCGCTTGAGCTCGTCGAGCAGGTTCGGCGGCAGTTCTTCGTAGCTGCCCGGCAGGTCGTAGGCGATCCACACGCCCCAGCCGGCGCGGCGCATCAGCGCGGCTTCGACGAAGTCGTGGGAAAGGATGGCACCGGCGAACGCGCCCTTACCCGGCAACGGCGCCAGGGCGCAGTGCTCGATGAACGGCTTCATGCGGATGATCGCGTTGTGGCCCCAGTAGTGCGACTCGCCCAGCTGCCAGAAGTGCAGGCCAGCGGTGAACAGCGGGCCGTACACGCGGGTGGCGAACTGCTGCATGCGTGCATACAGGGTGTCCATGCCCGAGGCTTTTGGCCCGGTCTGGATGATGCCGGCGTCCGGGTTGGCCTCCATCAGGCGCACCAGGCTGCTCAGGCACTCGCCGCTCATGACGCTGTCGGCGTCGAGCACGACCATGTACTTGTACTCGCCACCCCAGCGACGGCAGAAGTCGTCGAGGTTGCCGCTCTTGCGCTTCACCCGGCGCCGACGGCGGCGGTAGAAGATGCGGCCAAAGCCTTTGGTTTCGCGGCACACGTCCAGCCAGGCCTGTTGCTCCGCCACGGCAATGTCGGTGTCGTTGGTGTCGCTGAGCACGAAGAAGTCGAAGCGGTCGAGGTTGCCGCTGGCGGCCACCGACTCGAACGTTGCGCGCAGGCCGGCGAACACGCGCGGCACGTCTTCGTTGCAGATCGGCATCACCAACGCGGTACGCGCCTCGGGTGCAATCGGCTCGTTGCCGGCGCTACTGCCCGAAATCTTGTATTTGTCGCGCCCGGTGAGCAGCTCGAGGAAGCCCATCAGTGCGGTCCAGAAGCCCGCCGATACCCAGCAGAACAGGATGCCGAAGAGGATCAGGATGGAGGTTTGCAAGGCATACGGCCACACCTGCACGACGGTGTCCCACAGCGACTGACTGAGGATTTCGTCGAGGTCGACGAACGACCAGCCCTGGTACGGCAGGATGCCCTTCATGTACCAACCGGCGACGATGGTCTGGCCGATCATCAGGGCCAGCAGGATGTAACGGCGGATCGACCCGACCGTGCGCCAGCGTGCCGGCGGCAGCTCGCGCTTGGGTGGCTGCGGCGCGTTGGGACGGCCGGTCATGCGCCGCCACATGCGGATCAGCACGTTGGTGCGCCACGGCTCGGGCACGACCTTGGTGCGTTTGATCGGCGGGGCGATCTTCAGGCACAGGCGGCCGCTGCCATCGACACCGAGCATTTCGGCATCTTCCAGCTCGGCAGCACTGCCCACGGTCAAACGTGGACCGACCGAGGCCTGTACGGCCTCGGCAGGGCCGGCGGCCGGGTCGGCCGCCAGACGTTGGTGCAGCTCACTGAACGACGAGCAACTGGCGAGTTCCGCCCGTTGCTCGTCACTCAGTGGCAGGTGAGCCAGGTACTCGCCAAGCGATACTGGCCTTGCGTTTGAGTTACTCATCGGCAGGCAACTGATAGCTCCAGGTCTCGGTCAGCACCTTCTCGGTGGTGGCCGGGGCCCCGTTGGTGGGCGCCGCATCGGCGGCAGGTTGTTCGGCCTTGGCAGGTTGCTCGGCCTTCACGGCTTTCTCGGCCTTGGCATGTTTGGCTGCGGCCTTGTCCTGCTTGGCGTCCTGGGCAGGCTTGGCGGGCTCGACCGGCACATCACGCACCAGCGCGGCACGCATTTCGGTCGACTTGTTGGCTTCCTTGACCTTCAGACGCAGGGTCAGGCGCCAGCCCTTGGTCTCAGGGTTATAGCGCAGATTGTTTTCGACCACCTCGGCGTTGTCGTCAACGCTGATCTGGCTGCGCACGGCGGTATCTTCCGGCAAGGCGGCCAAGGCGGGGCCTGTGAAATCGACCAGGAAGGCCACGCTGCCGTCTGGCTGGCGGATCAGGTTGGACTGCTTGACGTCACCGGTGGAGCGCAGGGTCTGCTTGACCGAGCCCAGATCAGGCGCCTGGAATTTCGCCTCGTCGATGGTCCAGTGCAGGCGGTAGGCGTACTCGATCGGCTTGCCTGGCTCTGGCAGCTTCTCCGGGCTCCAGAAAGCTACGATGTTGTCGTTGGTTTCGTCGGCAGTCGGGATTTCGACCAGGTCGACGGTGCCCTTGCCCCAGTCACCCTTTGGCTCGATCCAGGCGCTTGGGCGCTTCTGGTAGTTGTCGTCGAGGTCTTCGAAGTCGCTGAAGGCACGCTGACGCTGCATCAAGCCGAAACCACGCGGGTTCTCGACGCTGAAGTTGCTCACGGCGAGGTGTTTCGGGTTGTTCAGCGGGCGCCACAGCCACTCGCCATTGCCGGCGTGAATCGACAGGCCTTCGGAGTCGTGCAGGGCCGGGCGGTAGTTGAGCACTTTGGACGGCTGGTTGGGGCCGAACAGGTACATGCTGGTCAGCGGGGCAATGCCCAGGCGGCTGACCTGGTCACGCAGGAACACGCGGGACTGCACGTCGACCACGGTATCGTTGCCTGGGCGCAGGGTCAGCTTGTAGGCACCGGTGGAGCGCGGCGAGTCCAGCAAGGCGTAGATCACCAGGTGCTTGTCGGCCGGCTTGGGTTTCTCGACCCAGAACTCGGTGAAGCGCGGGAACTCTTCGCCCGATGGCAGTGCAGTGTCGATGGCCAGGCCACGGGCCGACAGGCCGTACACATGGCCCTTGCCGACCACGCGGAAATAGCTGGCGCCAAGCAGGGTCATGATCTCGTCCTGCTTGTCGGCCTTGTTGATCGGGTACAGCACGCGGAAGCCGGCGTAACCAAGGTTCTTGGTGGTTTCCGGGTCGTGCGGCACGTCACCGAACTCGAAGCGGCTCGGGTCGTACTTGATTTCCTCGACCTTGGAGGCGGTGACTTCGTTGATTTTCACCGGGGTGTCGAAGTGCATGCCCTGGTGATAGAACGACAGTTTGAACGGGGTCTTGTCCTTGGCCCACTCGGCCTTTTCCTGCAGGAAATGGATTTTCTGGTAGTCCGCGAACTTCATGTCGCGGAACACCGCAGGCAGGTTGCTTTTTGGTGCGTCGTACTTCTGGCCGGCCAGATCCTTTGCCTTGGCTGCAACATCGTCAAGATTGAATGCCCACAGCTGGCCCGCGCTCATCAGGCCGACCAGTGCCACACTGGCCATCAGGGCCTTGCGTAGACGCACGCCGGGGATTCTTGATGCTTTTTGGGGACTAACAATCACGAGCAACCCTCGCCGAAAACAGATCATGAAACCAACGGCCAGCGACAAATGCCGGGTTGGCGAGCACTGTTCGGACCCCGTGAGGGCGTAATGATTCCCCAAACGGATCCAGACAATGCTCGAGTCAGAGTGAAACGAACCTGCGAACGCAGGTCCATGCAGCGCGCGATTATCCAGCAGGTCGCGTGACAACGCATCAGGCTGGAACAACTATTTATCGTACAAAACCCCTTGTTTTCCTATAAACAAAGGGTTTTTTGACCTCACATTTGTAACATAAATGTTACGGGGCCATCATTGACCAGGTGCACCTGCATATCCGCACCGAAGCGGCCGCTGGCCACGTCGGCGTGCTGAGCGTTTGCCTGCTGCAAAAGATAGTCGAACAATTCGGCGCCGAGGGCCGGTGGCGCTGCCGTCGAGAAGCTTGGGCGCATGCCATTGCGGGTGTCGGCCGCCAAGGTGAACTGCGACACCAGCAACAAGCCACCCCCGACATCCTTGAGCGACAGGTTCATCTTGCCTTGCTCGTCGCTGAACACACGGTAGTTCAGCAGCTTGTGCAACAGCTTATCGGCCTGTTCACGGGAATCTTCAGGCTCGACCGCCACCAGTACCAGCAGACCCTGGTCGATGGCGCCGACCACCTCCCCCGCTACTTCGACGCGTGCACCGCGCACGCGCTGCAGCAGGCCCCTCATGCTTCTTCCAGGGGCAGGTCGAGCAGGCGCCGGGCCATCTGGTCGGCGGCACGTACCAGGGCATCGGTGATGCCAGGCTCCGAAGCCGCGTGACCGGCGTCACGGATCACTTTCAACTCGCTGTTCGGCCAGGCCTGGTGCAGGGCCCAGGCGTTGTCCAGCGGGCAGATCACGTCGTAGCGGCCGTGCACGATCACCGCCGGCAGATGGGCGATTTTCGGCAAGTCGCGGATCAGCTGATCCGGCTCGAGGAAGGCATTGTTCATGAAGTAGTGGCATTCGATACGGGCGATCGACAGCGCACGCTGCGGTTCGGAGAACCGGTCGACGACCAGCGGGTTCGGACGCAGGGTGGCGGTACGGCCTTCCCAGGTGGACCAGGCCTTGGCCGCATGCATCTGGGCAATCTGGTCGTTGCCGGTCAGGCGCTTGTGGAAAGCCTTGACCAGATCGCCACGCTCTTCCGGCGGAATCGGTGCGATGTAGTCCTGCCAGTAGTCCGGGAACATGCGGCTGGCGCCTTCCTGGTAGAACCATTCGATCTCCTGTGGCCGGCACAGGAAGATGCCGCGCAGGATCAGGCCATGCACACGCTCGGGGTGGGCCTGGGCGTACGCCAGGGCCAGGGTCGAGCCCCACGAGCCGCCGAAGAGCACCCACTTGTCGATACCCAGGTGCTCACGAATGCGCTCCAGGTCCTCGACCAGGTGCCAGGTGGTGTTGTTCTCCAGGCTCGCATGGGGCGTGGAGCGGCCACAGCCGCGCTGGTCGAAGGTGATGATGCGGTACAGCGTTGGGTCGAAGTAGCAACGGCTCTGGGCGTCGCAACCGGCGCCCGGCCCACCGTGGATGAACACCACCGGCAGACCTTCTGGCGAGCCGCTCTCGTCGACATACAGCACATGCGGCGCTTCCACGGCCAGATCGTGCCGGGCGTAGGGTTTGATCTGCGGGTAGAGGGTCTGCATTGCGCACTCCGTGTGAGGATTATTCGGCCGTGGGCCATCATAAACCTGAATTGCGCTTTGAGCACCGCCTCTTCCACTCAACGCGGGTAACGCGCTTCCCCCCAAGCCAGCAGCGCTTGCAAAAGCTGCTTCAATACCACTTGCGTCGGTTGCGCCAAGTCTTCCCGGTAGGCAAACGGCTCGGTTTCCTCCATGTACGTGCTTTGCGCCAGCTCCAACTGCACCGCATGGATATGGTTGGCCGGGTCGCCATAATGCCGGGTGATGTGCCCGCCCTTGAACCGGCCATTAAGCACATGGCTGTAACCTTGCGCCTCGGCGCACACGGCCTGCAGCCGCTCAGCCAGTGCCGGGTCGCAACTGGCACCGTTGAAAGTGCCCAGGTTGAAGTCCGGCAACTTGCCGTCGAACAGGTGCGGGATATGCGAACGGATCGAATGGGCATCCCACAGCAGCGCATAGCCAAACTGCTCGCGCAGCCGGTCCAGCTCGTGACGAAGGGTGTCGTGATAAGGGCGCCAGATTTGCTCCAGGTAACGTTTACGTTCTTCGCCGGACGGCACCAGCCCATCCTTGAACAGCGGCTCGCCTTCGAACAACGTGGCCGGGTACAGGCCCGTGGTCGCGCCGGCGTACAGCGGTTTGTCGTCATCCGGGCGATTCAGGTCGATGACGAAACGCGAATACTCCGCGGCCACCACGCTGGCACCCAGGTCACGGGCAAAGTCATACAGCCGCGGGATGTGCCAGTCGGTGTCCGGCAAGCTGCGCGCCTGGTCGACCAGGCCGTCGCGCACGGCGTCGCTCAGGCGCAGGCCGGCGTGCGGCATGCTGATCAGCAGCGGCAGGCGGCCTTGGTGAAAACTCAGTGCCTTGTCCATCATGCCTCGCTCAGTTGGAGATTTCGTGGCCCTTGCGCACCACGCGCTTGGGCAGGTCGCCACCCAGCCAGTAGGCCAGGTCGGCGGGACGTTCGATTTGCCAGGCGACGAAGTCGGCCACCTTGCCCACCTCCAGCGAGCCGTGGCTGTCGCCCAGGCCCAAAGCAGTGGCGGCATGCACGGTGACGCCGGCCAAGGCTTCTTCCGGGGTCATGCGGAAACAGGTACAGCCCATGTTCAGCATCAAGCGCAGTGACAGCCCTGGCGAAGTGCCGGGGTTGAGGTCGCTGGCCAGGGCAATCTTCACTCCGTGGCGGCGCAAGGCGTCCATGGGCGGCAACTGGGTTTCGCGCAGGAAGTAGAAGGCGCCCGGCAGCAGCACGGCGACCGTGCCGGCTTTTGCCATGGCAATGGCGTCTTCCTCGGTCATGAACTCCAGGTGGTCGGCCGACAGTGCCTGGTAGCGTGCTGCCAGGCTGGAGCCATGCAACGACGACAGCTGTTCGGCGTGCAGTTTGACCGGCAGGCCCAGCGCGCGCGCCTTGATGAACAACCGCTCGACCTGGGCTGGGGAGAACGCCAGGTGTTCGCAGAAGGCATCCACCGCATCCACCAGGCCTTCGGCGGCCAGGGCTGGCAGCATCTCGTCACAGATGTGCGCGATGTAATCGTCGGCCCGGCCCGCGTACTCCGGCGGCAAGGCATGCGCCGCCAGGCAGGTGGCACGCACCGCCAACGGCAGCTCGTCGGCCAAGCGCCGGGCCACACGCAGCATCTTGCGCTCGTTGGCCAGGTCCAGGCCGTAGCCGGACTTGATCTCGATCGTGGTCACGCCATCGCGCATCAGCGCCTGGACCCGCTGGCGAGCACTGGCGAACAGCTCGTCTTCGCTGGCCGCGCGGGTGGCCCGCACGGTGCTGGCGATACCACCGCCTTGCGCTGCGATTTCGGCATAGCTCACGCCTTGCAGGCGCTGCTCGAACTCACCGCTGCGGTTGCCACCGAACACCGCGTGGGTGTGGCAGTCGATCAGCCCCGGGGTGACCCATGCGCCGCCCAGGTCCACCGTGCGGTCAGCCTCGACCGGTGCCAGCTCGGCGCGTGGGCCGATCCATTCGATCAGCCCGGCGCTGGTGACGATGGCCGCGTCTTCGATGGCCGAGTATCGGCCTTCGGCCATGGTTGCCACATGGCAATGCTGCCAGAGGGTTCTCATGCACAATCTCCTTTACTAGCGGTGCAGCTCGGCCGGTTCCACTGCCGGCTGGCCCTGCCCTGCGCGCGGCTTGCACCACAGCAGGTAGGACGCCACCAGGAACACCACCCAGATCACGCCGACGATCAATGCCGCCTGGGTGTCCGGGAAGTAGCCAAGCACGCCAAAGATGAACACCATGAACGCAATGGCCATGGCCGGGCCATAGGGCCAGAACGGTACCGGGAACTTGAGCTGGGCCACTTCCTCACGGCTCATGCTGCGGCGCATGGCCACCTGGGTAAGCAGGATCATCAGCCACACCCACACCGTGGCGAAGGTGGCGATCGAGGCAATCAGCAGGAACACGTTTTCCGGGATCAGGTAGTTGAGCAGCACGCCGATCAGCAATGCAGCGCCCATCACCACCACGGTCATCCACGGCACGCCATGTTTCGACAGCTTGCCGAAGCTGCGTGGCGCATGGCCTTGATGGGCCAGGCCGTACATCATGCGGCCGGCGCCGAAGATGTCGCTGTTGATGGCCGAGATGGCGGCGGAAATCACCACGACATTCAGCACGGCGGCGGCCGAGCCAATCCCCAGGTTGCTGAAGATCTGCACGAACGGGCTGCCCTGGCTGCCGATTTGCGGCCAGGGGTACAGGCACATCAGCACGAACAGGGTGAGCACGTAGAACAGCAGGATGCGCAGGGGCACCGCGTTGATCGCTTTGGGGATGACGCGTTGCGGGTCCTTGGCCTCACCGGCGGTGACGCCGATGATCTCGATACCGCCGAAAGCGAACATCACCACGGCAAACGACGCAATCAGCCCGCCGATGCCGTTAGGCATGAAGCCGCCGTGGTCGAACAGGTTGCTCATGCCCACGGCATGCCCGGTGCCCACCTGGCTGAAACCGAAGGCCATGATGCCGAGCCCGGCCAGGATCATCGCGACGATGGCGCCGACCTTGAGCAGCGACAGCCAGAACTCCATCTCGCCAAATACCTTGACGTTGCACAGGTTGAGGCCGCCGATGATGAACACGATACCCAGCACCCAGATCCAGCGGGCGACCTCCGGAAACCAGAAGCCCATGTAGATCCCGAAGGCGGTGACGTCGGCGATGGCGACGATGACCATCTCGAAGGCGTAGGTCCAGCCGAGGATGAAGCCGGCCATGGGGCCGAGGTAGGTGCTGGCGTAGTGACCGAAGGAACCGGCCACCGGGTTGTGCACGGCCATTTCGCCGAGGGCGCGCATGACCATGAACACAGCGGCGCCGCCGATCAGGTAGGCCAGCAGCACGGCCGGGCCGGCCATCTGGATGGCCGAGGCGGAACCGTAGAACAGCCCGGTGCCGATGGCGGAACCGAGGGCCATGAAACGGATGTGGCGGGCACTTAGCCCGCGTTTGAGACCTTGAGCTTGTTGCATGTCACGTCCTTAAATTGTTTTTGTGGTCGTGAGATCAGAAGGGGCTGCTGCGTAGCCCATTCGCGGGCACGCCCGCTCCCACAGGAATACCGCAGCTTTGTGCCGTACCTATGAGAGCGGGCGCGCCCGCAAAGGGCCGCAATGCGGCCCCAGGGGCATTACAGGCTTGGCAGCACACCCGCCGGCAACAAACCGGTCAGGCTGCCCTTGGCCAACAGTTCCACAGCCTTTTCGATGTCTGGCGCGAAGAAACGGTCACGGTCGTAGTGCGCCACTTCGCTGCGCAGCGCCTGGCGTGCCTTCTCCAGCTTGGCCGAAGTCTTCAGGCCCTTGCGCAGGTCCAGACCCTGGCAGGCGCCCAGCCATTCGATGGCCAGTACGCCACGGGTGTTTTCGGCCATTTCCCACAGGCGCTTGCCGGCAGCCGGGGCCATCGACACATGGTCTTCCTGGTTGGCCGAGGTTGGCAGGCTGTCGACGCTGTGCGGGTGCGACAGGGCCTTGTTCTCGCTGGCCAGGGCGGCAGCGGTCACCTGGGCGATCATGAAGCCGGAGTTCACCCCACCGTTTTCCACCAGGAACGGCGGCAGCTGGGACATGTGCTTGTCCATCATCAGCGAGATGCGGCGCTCGCTGAGCGAGCCGATTTCGGCAATGGCCAGGGCCAGGTTGTCGGCAGCCATGGCCACGGGCTCTGCGTGGAAGTTACCACCGGAAATCACGTCACCCTCGGCAGCGAACACCAGCGGGTTGTCCGACACAGCGTTGGCTTCGACGCCCAGTACCTCGGCGGCCTGGCGCAGCTGGGTCAGGCACGCGCCCATGACCTGCGGCTGGCAGCGCAGCGAGTACGGGTCCTGAACCTTGTCACAGTTCTTGTGCGACAGCGACACTTCGCTGGAATCGCCCAGCAGGTCGCGGAAGCAGGCGGCGGTGTCGATCTGGCCGCGCTGGCCACGCGCTTCGTGGATACGCGCATCGAACGGCGAACGCGAGCCCAATACGGCTTCGACGCTTAGGCCGCCGCAGGCGATGGCGGCGGCATACAGGTCTTCGGCCTGGAACAGGCCACGCAGGGCATAGGCGGTGGACGCCTGGGTGCCGTTGAGCAGGGCCAGGCCTTCTTTGGCAGCCAGGGTCAGCGGTTCGAGGCCGGCAACCGCCAGGGCTTCGGTAGCCGACAGCCATTGGCCCTTGTAGCGGGCTTTGCCTTCACCCAGCAGCACCAGCGACATGTGCGCCAGCGGTGCCAAGTCGCCGGAAGCACCCACGGAGCCTTTCAGCGGGATGTGCGGATAGACTTCGGCGTTTACCAGGGCAATCAGGGCGTCGATGACTTTGCGACGAATGCCTGAAAAACCACGGCTGAGGCTGTTGATTTTCAGCACCATGATCAACCGCACCAGGTCGTCATCCAGCGGCGCGCCGATACCGGCGGCGTGGGACAGCACCAGCGAGCGCTGCAGGTTTTCCAGGTCGTGGCTGGCAATGCGGGTCGAGGCCAACAGGCCGAAACCGGTGTTGATGCCGTAGGCGGTGCGGTCTTCGGCAATGATTTGCTCGACGCAGGCAACGCTGGCGTCGATGGCCGGCGCGGCGCTGGCATCCAGTTGCAGGCGCACGGGCGCGGCGTGGATCGCGCGCAACTGGGCCAAGGTCAGGGTGCCAGGCTTGAGGGTGAGTTCGGTCACTTTGCTACTCCAATCGCGTGGAGCCGCAGGCCCGTCGTTGGGTGCCTGCGCGCTCCTTCTTGTTGTTCAGTATCACCCCTTGCGGGGTGCGATCCAAAGCGTGGCGATCAGCCAGTGATCATCGGCAGGTCCAGGCCCTGCTCCTTGGCGCAGTCGATGGCGATGTCATAACCGGCATCGGCGTGGCGCATGACGCCAGTCCCTGGATCGTTGGTCAGTACGCGGGCGATACGCTCGGCAGCTTCATCGGTACCGTCACAGACGATGACCATGCCCGAGTGCTGCGAGAAGCCCATGCCCACACCACCGCCGTGGTGCAGCGACACCCAGGTGGCGCCGCCTGCGGTGTTCAGCAGGGCGTTGAGCAGTGGCCAATCGGAAACGGCGTCCGAACCATCACGCATGGCTTCGGTTTCGCGGTTGGGGCTGGATACCGAACCCGAGTCCAGGTGGTCACGGCCGATCACCACCGGTGCCGACAGCTCGCCGCTGCGGACCATTTCGTTGAAGGCCAGGCCCAGCTTGGCGCGAAGGCCCAGGCCAACCCAGCAGATACGCGCCGGCAGGCCCTGGAAGCTGATGCGCTCGCGGGCCATGTCCAGCCAGCGGTGCAGGTGGGCGTCGTCGGGGATCAGTTCCTTGACCTTGGCGTCGGTCTTGTAGATGTCCTCTGCCTCGCCAGACAGCGCCGCCCAGCGGAACGGGCCGATACCACGGCAGAACAGCGGGCGGATGTAGGCAGGGACGAAGCCTGGGAAGTCGAAGGCATTGGCCACGCCTTCTTCCTTGGCCATCTGACGGATGTTGTTGCCGTAGTCGAAGGTCGGGATGCCCTGTTTCTGGAAGTCCAGCATGGCCTGTACGTGCACGGCCATCGACTGCTTGGCGGCCTTGACCACTGCAGCCGGTTCGGTCTGCGCACGGTCGCGGTACTGTTCCCAGGTCCAGCCGGCAGGCAGGTAGCCGTTCAGCGGGTCGTGGGCGCTGGTCTGGTCGGTGACCATGTCCGGGCGCACGCCACGCTTGACCAGCTCTGGCAGGATTTCGGCGGCGTTGCCGTGCAGGGCGATGGAAATGGCCTTGCCTTCGGCGGTGTACTTGGCGATGCGCGCCAGGGCGTCGTCAAGGTCAGTGGCCTGCTCGTCTACGTAGCGGGTTTCCAGACGGAAGTCGATGCGGCTCTGCTGGCACTCGATGTTCAGCGAGCAGGCACCGGCCAGGGTAGCGGCCAGTGGCTGCGCGCCACCCATGCCGCCGAGGCCTGCGGTGAGCACCCACTTGCCTTTCAGGCTGCCACCGTAGTGCTGGCGACCGGCTTCGACGAAGGTTTCATAGGTGCCCTGAACGATGCCTTGGCTGCCGATGTAGATCCAGCTGCCGGCGGTCATCTGGCCGTACATGGCCAGGCCCTTGGCGTCCAGTTCGTTGAAATGTTCCCAGTTGGCCCAGTGTGGCACCAGGTTGGAGTTGGCGATCAACACGCGCGGGGCGTTGCTGTGGGTCTTGAACACGCCGACCGGCTTGCCCGACTGCACCAGCAGGGTTTCGTCGTCTTCCAGGCGGGTCAGGGTTTCGACGATCTTGTCGTAGCATTCCCAGTTACGGGCGGCGCGGCCGATACCGCCGTACACCACCAGTTCTTTCGGGTTTTCCGCGACCTGCGGGTCGAGGTTGTTCATCAGCATGCGCAGTGGCGCTTCGGTCAGCCAGCTTTTGGCGGTCAGCTTGTTGCCACGTGGGGCACGGATTTCAACGTCACGGTATTTGTTGTTGTCGGTCACGGGAAAGGTCCTCTGCGGTCGTCCGCGGGCGGGTATGTCGTGGTGAATATACAAACACACCTTTACTTGTATGTACAAGCATGGACAACCAAAATAATTGGACCTGTGCGTTCCTGGCTTGGGTTTTGTGGTGGTGCATAGATCGAGCGCCGCCCGCGCGGCGCTTCGCGAGCTGCGCTCGCTCCTACGTTTGTTTCGGGCCAGTATCGCCTGTGACAGGCGCGCGCGACCGCCTGGTTTGTACGACGCGATATCGAGCCGTGCGCCCAGGCGTTCGCGCGCAAATCCCACAGGCATGATTGGCCCGAAACAAACGTAGGAGCGAGCGCAGCTCGCGATGCGCCGCGCGGGCGGCGCTCGATCTCACAGGCAATGAAAATGCATTGCCAAGCCCATCAGCGCAAAATGAGCTCGATCAAGCAAAACCGCCCCTGAACCTCCAGCCCAAGCAACTCGTCGTTGCCCTCCAGCCGCAGGCAGTCATACAACCCCAACCGCTGCGTCTCACGCCCGGCAACGCCAACCTCGACCTGGCTACCGGCCGCAAACAACAGCACCGTCGACGCCGAGCTGTACAACCGGCTGGTGCCATCGAACCACTGCAACCGCGCCCGATACCGCTGCGGCGCATAGATCAGGTTGAAATCGCGGATCGCCCCCCCCAGCAGCTTGCAACTGACCTGGCTTTCACCGCTGAAGGCAAAGGCATCGAACGGCAGCAACGGCCGGCTGGCCTGGCCGTCGACCATCAAGCGCATGCCGTCGCCCTGCAGCACGGTGATGATTCGCTGATAACCGGCGAAGGTGGAAAAACCACCCGACTCTTCGATATCGGCAATCGACAGGCGCCAGCCAAAGCCATCCAGGCCCTCGCCACTGTCGCGGGTAATTTCTTCGGTGAAACCGCCACCGTTCTTCCACGGCATGCGCGGGTAATCCTGCGCACGCAACAACTGCAGCTGGCTCATTTACTGAAACGTCCTTCCAGGCGATGACGGGAACCGGGGTGGATCAGCCGTGCAGCGGTCACCGGCTGGCGGCCGGACCAGGTACGGCGGCGAATCAGCAGGCACGGCTCGCCCCGCTCGATCTGCAGCAGGCGGCACTCTTCCGGCTCGGCCAGAATGGCCTCGACCACGTGCTCACCTTCGGTCAGCGGCGCCACCTGGGACAGGTAGGCGTAAGGCGTCTGCCGGGTGAAGTCCTGCTTGAGGTAGTCGGGGGCAATGGCCGCGTTGACGTAGCGGTCCTCGATCTGCACCGGCACGCCGTTCTCGAAATGCACGATCAGCGAGTGGAACACGCGCTGGCCTTCGCGCATGTCCAGGGCCAAGGCCCGCTCGGAGCCGGCGGCTTCCTCGTTGAGGGTGATCACCTGGCAGCTATGCTGGTGGCCGCGCGCGGCAATTTCGTCGGCAATGTTGTTGACTTCGAACAGCGCCGAACGGCCCTTGGGCTCGGCCACGAAGGTGCCGACCCCTTGCATGCGCACCAGCAGCCCTTCGGCGGTGAGTTCACGCAGGGCACGGTTGATGGTCATGCGGCTGAAGCCCAGCTCGCTGACCAGTTCACTCTCCGAGGGGACCCGGTGATGGGGTGGCCAGCTGCCGTTGTCGATCTGCTGGATGATCATCTGTTTGACCCGGGCGTACAACGGCGCCGGGCCCTCGCCCATCTGGGCAACCAGCGCGGAGACAGGAGGTGTCGGCACGGCGTTGGATCCTTGTGCATATGGAGTGAGCGGTAGCTTGCCGCAGTTTACCCGGCAGGCAAACGGCTGTATATGTATATACAAGTTAACAATAACAGGATTTGCACAGATGTCCGCCTACTTCGCCGAACGCGCCCTGCTCCCCACGGGCTGGGCCAGCCATGTCCGTATCGAGGTCGCCAGCGATGGCCATGTGGCCCGCATCGAGCCCGGCGCTTCGGCCGAAGGCGCCGAGCGCCTGGCCGGCCCGCTGCTGCCCGGCATGCCCAATCTTCACTCGCATGCCTTCCAGCGCGCCATGGCGGGCCTGGCGGAAGTGGCCGGCAACCCCAACGACAGCTTCTGGACCTGGCGCGACCTGATGTACCGCCTGGTCGGGCAGATCACGCCGGACCAGTTGCAGATCATCGCCCGCCAGCTGTACATCGAAATGCTCAAGGCCGGCTACACCTCGGTGGCGGAATTCCACTACGTGCACCATGACCAGGCCGGCAAGCCCTACGCGGACCCGGCCGAACTGTCCTGCCGCATCAGCGCGGCCGCAGCCGACAGCGGCATAGGCCTGACCTTGCTGCCGGTACTGTACAGCCACGCAGGCTTCGGCGGCCAAGCACCGAACGACGGGCAGCGGCGCTTCATCAACTCCACCGAACAGTACCTGAAGCTGCAGGCACAACTGGCCCCGCTGCTGGCCGCGCAACCGGCGCAGCAACTGGGCTTGTGCTTCCATTCACTGCGGGCGGTAACGCCTGGGCAAATCGCCGATGTGCTGGCAGCCAGCGCCCCACAATGCCCGGTGCATATCCACATCGCCGAGCAGCAGAAGGAGGTGGACGATTGCCTGGCCTGGAGTGGCCTGCGTCCATTGCAGTGGCTGTACGAACATGTGGACGTGAACCCGCGCTGGTGCCTGGTGCACGCCACCCACGCCGAGCCGGACGAGGTCACCGCCATGGCCCGCAGTGGCGCGGTGGCTGGGCTGTGCCTGACTACCGAAGCCAACCTGGGCGACGGGATATTCCCGGCGGTGGACTTCCTGGCCCAGGGCGGGCGCATGGGCATTGGTTCGGACAGCCATGTGTCGCTGAGCGTGGTGGAAGAACTGCGCTGGCTGGAGTATGGCCAGCGGCTACGGGACCAGCGACGCAATCGCCTGTATCGTGGCGACCAGCCGATGGTCGGGCGCACGCTGTACGACGCTGCACTGGCAGGCGGCGCGCAGGCGCTGGGGCAGGCGGTCGGGGAGCTGGCCGTGGGCAAGCGCGCCGACTGGCTGGTGCTCGATGGGCAGGACCCTTACATCGCCATGGCGGATGGCGACGCCATTCTCAACCGCTGGCTGTTCGCCGGTGGGGATCGCCAGGTACGCGACGTGATGGTGAACGGACAGTGGGTGGTGCGCCAGGGTCGGCATGCGCAGGAAGCGGAAAGCGCGCAGGCATTTGCCGGCGTGCTGCGCCAGCTCTTGGGTTGAGCGTAATGGGGCTGCAAAGCAGCCCCAAACATCAGTGCATTTTCACGATTTGCTGATCGGACGCTCGCCAGATCAACCGACTGGTGTCATACCCCTGCTGCCGCGCCTTGGACAGCAGGTTCTCGCGCTCCCAGGCCGGCAACGTCGGCGTGCGCGACAGAATCCACAGGTGCTTGCGGTCCGGGCTGCCGACCACCGCTGTGCGGTAGCGATCATCCACGTACAGAATCCAGTACTCGCCCCGCGCCACGCCAGGCACCAGCTTGGTGAACCAGTTATCGAACTCTACCCACAGCTTGTCGGTATGCCCCGGCTCCTGGATGCTGGCATGCCCTTCGGCGCGCAGCCATTCATCACCCATGGTACGGCAGCGGTTGAGCACGCCAAAGGTGCCGTCCGGCTTGAGGTTGTAGTGTGCCTCGGACTGCTCGCAGCCGGTCTGGTAGCGCATGGGCAGGCGCGCCAGTTCGAACCATTTGCCCTGGTAGCGCTTGAGGTCGACATTGCCAGCGGTTTTCGGCGCCAGCGGGTCGTGCACGGAGCCTGCGCAACCACCCAGCAGCAACGCCAGGCATACCCCCATCAGCAGGTACAGGCGCCTCATTTGAGGCCCTGCCCGGAGTACATCAGTACCTTGTCAGCCGCGTACTGCACGCTGATGAAGCTCTTCTCGTCCCCCCAGGTGCAGCTGCTCATGCCCAGCGCGCCCGAACACTCGGTCGGCGTGCCGAGCAACTGCTCGACCTCGGCCTTGTTCATACCGGCCTTGATCTTGGAATAGTTTTCCTGATTGATCTTGCTGCAGGCAGTCAGAACGACGCACAGCGACAACAGGGCGAGGGAACGCAACGACATGAAGGACACTCCTGGAAGATGATACAGGCGAGTGGCCTGCAGTGATCTTCGACGGGAAAATCCCTCCCTGGTTCCCTGCCCCACCCCCTTTGCCCCTACACCATTGGTCGGATGGCCATTACTGTGCGATTAATCACAAAGAAATAGTCGTTCGCATCGAGTAGGAGGCGGCTTCACAGCCGCCGTCCTCTCACACCACCGTGCGTACGGTTCCGTACACGGCGGTTCAGGTTATACGGCTAAGCCGGTTTATCGTATCCAGTATCGAGACCAGTCCGAACCTATCCCATAGCCTCTTCGGTAGCGCCTGATTCACATGAGATGCTCCCGAGTTCCACCACGGGCCTCGGCCATTAAAGGCCGATTTACAGGCACGTTCTTCGCTCAGGCCCAGGCGCATCAGGTTGCGCGCCCTCGTTGAGGGCCGTTTCCATTGACGCCAGATGACGCAGCGAAGTTTATGCCTGACCCAACCATCCAATTTCTCAAGTGGGCGTTTGCTCTGGCTGAGCTTGAAGTAGCCAGCCCAGCCTCGCAGGACAGGGTTGATTCGCTCAATGACAGTCGCCACTTTGCGGGCCCTTACACTGCGTAGCAATATTCTGAGTCGGTCGCGTAAGCGCCCCAGGCTCATCGTTGCCACACGCAGCCTTGGTTGCTGGTGCCTGCTCATCCCGTAACCCAAGTAGTCACACTTCCAAGCCCCTGCTACTTGGCTCTTCTTCCGGTTCACCGTCAGTTTCAAACGATGGCACAGGAAGCGCTCGATACTGGCCAACACCCGCTCGCCCGCCCGAGGACTGCGCACATAAATGTTCGCATCATCGGCGTAGCGCACGAAGCGATGACCCCGCCGTTCCAATTCGCGGTCGAGCTCATCCAGAAGGATATTCGACAGCAACGGCGAGAGTGGGCCGCCTTGCGGTGTCCCCTCTTGCCGTTGGCTGACGATACCGCCCGACATGGCCCCAGCTTCAAGGTAGCGGCGGATGAGCCTAAGCACTCGCTTGTCTTCGACGCGACGCTGCAAGCAGGCCATCAGGATGTCGTGGTTGACCCGATCAAAGAACTTTTCCAGATCAAGCTCCACGCACCAGCGATGCCCCGCCGCCACATGGGAGCGGGCCAGTTCAACGGCTTGGTGAGCGCTTTTGCCCGGACGAAAACCGTAGCTGTAGTCCGAAAACAGCGGATCGAAGAGTAGCGTGAGTTGTTGCTGTAATGCTTGCTGGATCAGGCGATCCACGACGGTGGGGATTCCCAGTTGCCGTGTGCCGCCCTGCGGCTTGGGAATTTCAACCGCTCGCACTGCTTGGGGATGGTATTCACCGGCCAGCAACCTGGCCTTGAGGGTTGGCCAATACTGTTTCACGTAGCCCGCCAAGTCAGCGACCGTCATGCCATCGGCACCCGGAGCCCCCTTGTTGCTAACCACGCGTTGATACGCACGCCTGAGGTTGGCCGGTGCAAGCACCCGCTCCATCAGCGTGTCCGGCTCCGCGTTCGTCCACGTCGCTGACGCCGCCGGCACCTTTGCACTGTCAGGCATCACCCTCGGCTTCTGGCCGGGATTCGGAGTGACAGATTCCGTTGTAGGAAATTTCTGCATTACGGCTACCAACGAGACAGTGACGCCTACTGGCGGCATAACCTGTTCGGCCCTTGGTGGCGCGGTTAACCGCCACTTACTACGGCCTCGGCTGACTTCTGCACGCTCGTCCCGTCGCCTCTCGACGCTCGGTAGCACAGTGGCAAACGTGCAGATCTCCCAGGGTAATTCGCGTGACCTTCCTGCTTATGCCTGTCGGATTTACGTCACAGCGTCCCGTGCAAGTACTGGGCTTTGACGATTTGGGCCGCCTCACCCCGCTGTGCCGCCTCTATCCGCTTCCTGTTCGTCAGGCCAGCAGTTTGCCTCGGGCTTCCTTCAGATTCGCGGTCGCCCACGACACCCTTGCCTCTGGCTAACACTTCCCCTTGCCGGGTGTGTAGAGGACTTTCACCTCCAAGTCACCCGCTTTGGCCACCACAACCAAGCGGGTTGCGCTACGCGCAACGCGCCATGCCTGGCGCACATCGAGTAGGAGGCGGCTTCACAGCCGCCGTCCTCTCACACCACCGTGCGTACGGTTCCGTACACGGCGGTTCAGGTTATACGGCTAAGCCGGTTTATCGTATCCAGTATCGAGACCAGTCCGAACCTATCCCATAGCCTCTTCGGTAGCGCCTGATTCACATGAGATGCTCCCGAGTTCCACCACGGGCCTCGGCCATTAAAGGCCGATTTACAGGCACGTTCTTCGCTCAGGCCCAGGCGCATCAGGTTGCGCGCCCTCGTTGAGGGCCGTTTCCATTGACGCCAGATGACGCAGCGAAGTTTATGCCTGACCCAACCATCCAATTTCTCAAGTGGGCGTTTGCTCTGGCTGAGCTTGAAGTAGCCAGCCCAGCCTCGCAGGACAGGGTTGATTCGCTCAATGACAGTCGCCACTTTGCGGGCCCTTACACTGCGTAGCAATATTCTGAGTCGGTCGCGTAAGCGCCCCAGGCTCATCGTTGCCACACGCAGCCTTGGTTGCTGGTGCCTGCTCATCCCGTAACCCAAGTAGTCACACTTCCAAGCCCCTGCTACTTGGCTCTTCTTCCGGTTCACCGTCAGTTTCAAACGATGGCACAGGAAGCGCTCGATACTGGCCAACACCCGCTCGCCCGCCCGAGGACTGCGCACATAAATGTTCGCATCATCGGCGTAGCGCACGAAGCGATGACCCCGCCGTTCCAATTCGCGGTCGAGCTCATCCAGAAGGATATTCGACAGCAACGGCGAGAGTGGGCCGCCTTGCGGTGTCCCCTCTTGCCGTTGGCTGACGATACCGCCCGACATGGCCCCAGCTTCAAGGTAGCGGCGGATGAGCCTAAGCACTCGCTTGTCTTCGACGCGACGCTGCAAGCAGGCCATCAGGATGTCGTGGTTGACCCGATCAAAGAACTTTTCCAGATCAAGCTCCACGCACCAGCGATGCCCCGCCGCCACATGGGAGCGGGCCAGTTCAACGGCTTGGTGAGCGCTTTTGCCCGGACGAAAACCGTAGCTGTAGTCCGAAAACAGCGGATCGAAGAGTAGCGTGAGTTGTTGCTGTAATGCTTGCTGGATCAGGCGATCCACGACGGTGGGGATTCCCAGTTGCCGTGTGCCGCCCTGCGGCTTGGGAATTTCAACCGCTCGCACTGCTTGGGGATGGTATTCACCGGCCAGCAACCTGGCCTTGAGGGTTGGCCAATACTGTTTCACGTAGCCCGCCAAGTCAGCGACCGTCATGCCATCGGCACCCGGAGCCCCCTTGTTGCTAACCACGCGTTGATACGCACGCCTGAGGTTGGCCGGTGCAAGCACCCGCTCCATCAGCGTGTCCGGCTCCGCGTTCGTCCACGTCGCTGACGCCGCCGGCACCTTTGCACTGTCAGGCATCACCCTCGGCTTCTGGCCGGGATTCGGAGTGACAGATTCCGTTGTAGGAAATTTCTGCATTACGGCTACCAACGAGACAGTGACGCCTACTGGCGGCATAACCTGTTCGGCCCTTGGTGGCGCGGTTAACCGCCACTTACTACGGCCTCGGCTGACTTCTGCACGCTCGTCCCGTCGCCTCTCGACGCTCGGTAGCACAGTGGCAAACGTGCAGATCTCCCAGGGTAATTCGCGTGACCTTCCTGCTTATGCCTGTCGGATTTACGTCACAGCGTCCCGTGCAAGTACTGGGCTTTGACGATTTGGGCCGCCTCACCCCGCTGTGCCGCCTCTATCCGCTTCCTGTTCGTCAGGCCAGCAGTTTGCCTCGGGCTTCCTTCAGATTCGCGGTCGCCCACGACACCCTTGCCTCTGGCTAACACTTCCCCTTGCCGGGTGTGTAGAGGACTTTCACCTCCAAGTCACCCGCTTTGGCCACCACAACCAAGCGGGTTGCGCTACGCGCAACGCGCCATGCCTGGCGCACCCAAAAAAAAGGCCCGTCACACGACGGGCCTCTTCATTCACTTCACGCTCAGCGCTTGACCGGCGCCGGCTGCTGCTGGGTCAGGCAGTGGATATTGCCGCCACCCAAGAGCAACTCGCGGCCCGGGATCATCACCACCTCATGGTCGGGGAAGATCTTCGCCAGGATCGCTCTGGCTTCGGCGTCTGCAGGGTCGTCGAAGCTTGGCGCGATGATGCCACCGTTGACGATCAGGAAGTTCACGTACGAACCGGCCAGGCGCACCGACGGGTCACGCTCCTGGCTGCCGGCCACCTGGTCGACACCGGCGCACTCTTCGGCGGTGGCGAACAGTGGGCCCGGAATCGGCATCTTGTGCACGATGAACTCACGGCCCTTGGCGTCGCGAGTGTTCTTCAACACCTCCATGGCCGCGTGGCAGCGCGCATAGTTGGGGTCGTTGGAATCATCGGTCCAGGCCAGTAACACTTCGCCCGGGCGCACGTAACAGCAGAAATTGTCCACATGGCCGTCGGTTTCGTCGTTGAACAAGCCATCCGGCAACCAAACCACGGTGTCCACCGCCAGCTGATCGCGCAGCACCGCTTCGATCTGCTCGCGGTTCATGTGCGGGTTGCGGTTGCGATTGAGCAGGCATTCCTCGGTGGTGATCACGGTGCCTTCACCGTCCACGTGGATCGAACCACCTTCAAGCACGAAACCTTCGGTCTGATAGCGCTGGCAGCGCTCCATTTCCAGCACCTTGGCGGCCAGCTCCTCGTCGCGGTTCCACGGCGCGTACAGGCCGCCATCGAAGCCGCCCCAGGCATTGAAGCCCCAATCCACACCGCGCACTTCGCCATGGTCGTTGATGACGAAGGTTGGGCCGGTGTCACGCACCCAGGCGTCGTCGTTGCTGATTTCGACCACACGAATGTTCGGCTGGTCGAGCTGGCGACGGGCGTTTTCGTACTGGCCGGCGGAGGCCGCGACGGTTACAGGCTCGAAGCGGGCAATGGCCTTGGCCAGGGTTACGTGGGCGGCCTGCGCCGGCTTGCCGCCGAGGCGCCAGTTGTCCGGGCGCTCTGGCCAGACCATCCACACCTGGGTCTGCGGGGCCCACTCGGCGGGCATGTGGAAACCATCGGCACGGGGTGTGGAATTGAGGGTTTTCATGGGTGACCTCTGTGATGGCCCTGAGCCGGAGTGCGCTGGGGCGTTTGCCAATTTATAACCGATATATATCGATATTTAAAGCCGATCCGGTAGAAATTCCGGGGCCGTTCGGCGCATTTAAATCGATAACAATCGGCACAAGCTAACCTTAGCCTGGTGAAAGGAGCAGCCTGCCGTCTACCATAGCCACACCTTATGCATCCTGTTGCAGCTACACACGGAAAATTCCGACAAGTACGACTAGGGTCAATACGTGAGCAACGGGCCAGCGAGCCGCTATGAACATCATCCCTACCGCAATCCCTGAAGTACTGATCATCGAACCGAAAGTGTTCGGTGACAGCCGTGGTTTTTTCTTCGAGGCATTCAACGCCCGTGAGTTCGCACGGCAAACCGGCGTGAACGTGGAATTCGTCCAGGACAACCACTCGCGCTCCATCAAGGGCGTGCTGCGTGGGCTGCACTACCAGGTGGCAAACACCCAGGGCAAACTGGTGCGCGTGGTGCATGGCGAGATCCGCGATATTGCCGTGGATGTGCGCAAAAGCTCGCCAACCTTTGGCCAATGGGTTGCCGTGCACCTGTCGGCCGACAACCACCGCCAACTGTGGATTCCACCCGGTTTTGCCCACGGTTTTGCGGTGATGAGCGAATCGGCCGAATTCCTCTACAAGACCACCGACTACTACAACCCCGGCGCCGACCGCTGCATCCGCTGGGACGACCCGCAACTGGGCATCGACTGGGGGCTACGGCAGCCACCGGTACTGTCGGACAAGGACAAGGTCGGCCTGCCACTGGCAGAGGCGGAACTGCTCCCTTAACTAGCGCATAATTGCGCCAGACTTTTCTGGCGCCTATACGTGATGATCGCAAAACCCACGCCCCCACGCCGTCCCCGCTGGCGCAGCCTGGCCTTGCTGGCCCTGTGCCTGGCACCGTTACTGTGGCCGTTGCACCATCTGGCCGAACGCTACTACCAGCAAGAGCTGGCCTCGCAGAACCGCCAGACCCTCGACCTGTATGTCGCCAACCTGCTCGGCACCCTGCACCGCTACGAGACCCTCCCGCAAATCCTCGGCGACCTGCCGGCATTGCGTGGCGTGTTGGCCGACCCGTTCCGCCTGGAAGCGGTGACCAACGCCAACCGCCTGCTCAAAGACATTGTCCAGCAGACCGGTGCCGAGGTGATGTACCTGATGGACGTCAGCGGCAACACCCTGGCCGCCTCCAATTGGGACAAGCACGACAGCTTCGTCGGCCGCAATTTCGCCTTCCGTCCCTACTTCAACGAGGCCATGGCCGGGCATCTGGGCCGTTTCTTCGGCCAGGGCACCACGTCGGCCAAACGCGGCTACTTTTTCGCCGCAGCAGTACGGGACCGTGAGCGGACCGTGGGCGTGCTGGTGGTCAAGGTCGACCTGGATCACACCGAAACCCTGTGGGGTCGTACCCCTGAGCAGTTGTTGCTGACCGATCACAATGGCGTGGTCATCCTCACCTCGCGGCCCGACTGGCGCTTTCGTGCCACCCGTGTGCTGAGCGAGGCCGAGCGCCAGGCCATCATCGCCATCCAGCCCTACCCGACCCAGGCCCCGCAACCGCTGGTACTCAGCCCGGACGCCTGGATCTCCCAAACCCGCGACATCAAGGAAACCGGCTGGCAAGTGAGCATCCTTGCCCCACGCACACTGGTCGACCGCTCGGTACAGACGGTGATGGCAATCGGCGCCGGCACCTTGCTGGTGGTAATGCTGCTGGCCGGGCTGGTGATGCAGCGGCGGCGCCATTACATCGACCGCATCGACTTCGAGGCCCGTGGCCGCCAAGAGCTGGAAAAACGTGTAGCCGAACGTACCGCCGACCTCGAAGGCCTGAACACCCGCCTGAAAAGCGCCGTGCTGGAACGCGAGAACGCTCAGCAGGAAGCCGTGCGCGCCCAGGACGAACTGGTGCAGGCCGGCAAGCTGTCGGTACTGGGCACCATGTCGGCCAGCATCAGCCATGAGCTGAACCAGCCGCTGGCGGCCATTCGCAGCTACGCGGAAAACGCCGAGATCCTACTCGACCACCAACGCACCGAAGACGCACGCGGCAACCTCAAGCTGATCGGCGAGCTGACCGGGCGCATGGCCTCGATCATCGCCCACCTGCGCGCCTTCGCCCGCCGCGACCGCCACGCCCCGGAAAGCGTGGCCCTGCAGCCGGCCCTGGACGATGCCCTGGCGCTGCTGGCCAAACGCCGCCGGGCAATGGCCGTAGAGCTGATCCGCGACCTGCCTGAAGCCACTTTGTGGGT
The DNA here is from genome assembly GCF_039634505.1 of Pseudomonas sp. NY8896. Classification (NCBI taxonomy): domain Bacteria; kingdom Pseudomonadati; phylum Pseudomonadota; class Gammaproteobacteria; order Pseudomonadales; family Pseudomonadaceae; genus Pseudomonas; species Pseudomonas sp. NY8896. The sequence goes on along the minus strand of NZ_CP132350.1, from coordinate 309,686 downwards.
ACAGGCCGGTGAAACCCGACTGCGCCAGGTGCTGGGCAACCTGCTGGCCAATGCCCTCGATGCCCTGACCGAAAAGGCCAACCCGCGCCGTTTGTGGCTAAGTGCCGAGCAACGTGATGGCTGCGTCTACCTGTACATCCGCGACAACGGCCCCGGTTTCAGCCGCCAGGCCCTGGAGCACGCCAAGGAGCCGTTCTTCACCACCAAGACCCGTACCCAGGGCTTGGGCCTTGGCCTGGCCATCTGCGAAAGCCTGATGCGCGCCCTGGGCGGTGAACTGCTGCTGGCCAACCACCCGGAAGGTGGCGCACTGCTGACCCTGCAGCTGCGTGTGGCCGCGCCTGGCGCTACTTTGCCCAATTCGGAGGACCCCTCGGCATGACCACCGAGACACTGATCGACAGCCGAGCCCAGGTCATCCTGGTCGACGATGACCCCCACCTGCGCCAGGCCTTGAGCCAGACCCTGGACCTGGCAGGGCTCAAGGTAGTCGCCTTGGCCGATGCCCAAGGCCTGGCCGAGCGAATCGAGGCCGACTGGCCGGGCGTGGTGGTCAGCGACATCCGCATGCCCGGTATCGATGGCTTGCAGTTGCTGGAACAACTGCACAGCCGCGACAGCGAACTACCGGTGCTGCTGATTACCGGCCATGGCGATGTGCCGCTGGCAGTGCAGGCAATGCGCGCCGGGGCTTATGACTTCCTGGAAAAGCCGTTTGCCACGGACGCCCTGCTCGACAGCGTGCGCCGCGCCCTGGCCCTGCGCCGCCTGGTGCTGGACAACCGCAGCCTGCGCCTGGCGCTAAGCGACCGTCAGCAGCTGGCCACCCGCCTGGTGGGCCATTCACCGGCCATGCAGCGCCTGCGCGAGCAAATCGGCGCCTTGGCCGGCACCCGTGCCGATGTGCTGATTTTGGGCGAAACCGGCGCAGGCAAAGAGGTGGTGGCCCGTGCCCTGCACGACCTTTCCAGCCGCCGCGACGGCCCGTTCGTGGCGATCAACGCGGGGGCACTGGCCGAGTCGGTGGTCGAAAGCGAGCTGTTCGGCCATGAGCCCGGCGCGTTCACCGGCGCGCAGAAGCGGCGCATCGGCAAGTTCGAATTTGCCAACGGCGGCACGCTGTTTCTCGATGAAATCGAGAGCATGAGCCTGGATGTTCAGGTGAAACTGCTGCGCATGCTGCAAGAGCGGGTGGTCGAACGCCTGGGCGGCAACCAGCTTATCCCGCTGGATATCCGCATCATCGCTGCCACCAAGGAAGACCTGCGTCAGGCCGCAGACCAGGGGCGCTTCCGCGCCGACTTGTATTACCGCCTTAACGTCGCACCGCTGCGTATTCCGCCGCTGCGCGAACGCGGCGATGACATTCTGGTGTTGTTCCAGCATTTCGCCGATGCCGCCAGCCAGCGACATGGCCTGTCACCGCACGCGCTGCAGCCAGCACAACGAGCCCTGCTGCTGCGTCACGACTGGCCGGGTAATGTGCGCGAACTGCAGAACGCCGCCGAGCGCTTCGCCCTTGGCCTGGAACTGGCCCTGGATGGCCAGGCACCTCCGGCAGCAGCACCCGCAGCACCATTGCTGAGCGGCAACCTCAGCGAGCAGGTGGAGCAGTTCGAACGCTCGCTGATCGCTGCCGAACTGGCCCAGCCACACAGCTCCATGCGCAGCTTGGCCGAGGCGCTGGGCATCCCCCGCAAAACCCTGCACGACAAACTGCGCAAGCATGGCTTGAACTTCGACGGAGGCAGTGGCGGGCATGACGAACAAGAGGACAATCGTTAATGAGCACCGATAGCCAGTATCTGCAGTCCGTACTGCACAGCGACATCCCCCTGACCCGCGAAATGGGCCTGGAAGTGATCGATTGGCAGCAGCACACCCTGCGCCTGCAGCTGCCGCTGGCGGCCAACGTCAATCACAAAAGCACCATGTTCGGCGGCAGCCTGTACTGCGCAGCGGTGCTGGTGGGGTGGGGCTGGTTGCACCTGCGCCTGCGAGCGCTGGGGATCGATGACGGGCATATCGTCATTCAGGAGGGGCAGATCAGTTATCCACTGCCAGTTACCGGCACGGCGGTGGCGCGTTGTGCAGCGCCGGACGAGAAGACCTGGGAGCGATTCCTGAACATGTACCAACGGCGCGGGCGGGCGCGGTTGACGCTGGAGACCACGGTAAGCAATGCCGGTAGTGACGAGCCTGCCGTTACCTTCAGCGGCCAGTACGTTCTGCACCGCTAGCCCAACAGCCTTGCGCAAAATCCAAAGGCTCCCACAGCAAAACCCCGTCAGATCAGGTTAAGGAACGCCTGGCGCCAGGCAGCATTTGCCGGCAACGCCAGGAAATACGGGTTAAGCAACGACTCGCGCGGTGGATACCGGAACGGCAACCCATCCAGCCCGATGACCTCGCCCCCGGCCCCTTCCACCACACCCTGCGCCGCCGCAGTGTCCCACTGCGAAGTCGGCGCCAGGCGCGGATAGCAATCGGCGCTACCCTCAGCCAACAGGCAGAACTTCAACGAGCTGCCAACGTTGGCCAGTTCCAGCTCCCCCACCGCAGCACCCAGCCCGGCCAGCAGCGCTTCCTGCTCCGGGCTGGAGTGCCGGCGGCTGGCAACCACGGTGAAACACTCACCTGCAGGAGGCGCGTTACGCACCTGAATCGCCTTGGCAGCCTCACCCGCGTCGGCCCGCCAGGCACCCAGGCCGCGACCACCGAAATAGCAGCGCCCGTTGGTCGGCATCGACACCACGCCGAACACCACCTGGCCGTTTTCGATCAGGGCGATGTTGACCGTGAACTCTTCGCTGCCGGCGATGAATTCCTTGGTGCCATCCAGCGGGTCGACCAGCCACCAGCGGCCCCAGCCCTGACGCTCGGCCAGGGGAATATTGCAATCCTCTTCGGACAGCACCGGTATGTGCGGCGCCAGCGCCAACAGGCCATCGGCAATCACCCGGTGCGCCGCCAGGTCGGCAACGGTAACCGGCGAATCGTCGGCCTTGTTGGTCACCGCCACATCGGCGCGCCAGAACGGCAGGATCGCCTCGCCTGCCGTCAGTGCCAGCTTGACCACTTCGTGCATCAGTTGCAGGTCGTTCATAGCTCCAGCAAACCCCGCTGAATCAACAGGTCACGGGCCAGGTAAAGCGCCGCCAGGGCGCGCCCCTCGGTGAACTGCGGGTGCATGGCCAAGGCCGAAAGCTCACGCAGGTTGACCTTGTCGACCCGCATCGGCTCCGGCTCGTCGCCTTCCAGGCGCTCTTCATACAGCTCGCTGGCCAGCACCACCTGGATCTTCTGGCTCATGTAGCCCGGCGACAACGACAGCTCGGTCAGGTGCTCCAGCTGGCGTGCGCCAAAACCGGCTTCTTCCTTGAGCTCCCGGTCGGCGGCCGCCAGCACGTCTTCGCCAGGCTCGATCAAGCCCTTGGGCAACGACAACTCATATTCATCGGTGCCGCCGCAGTATTCTTCCACCAGCACGGCATGCTCGGCGTCGAGCATGGCCACGATCATCACCGCACCGTAGCCATTCCCCCGGCCGACCAGGCGCTCGTAGGTGCGCTCGTTGCCATTGCTGAAGCGCAATTGCACGGCTTCGACGCGAAACAGGCGGCTACTGGCGACGATTTCGCGGCTGAGTACGGTGGGTTTCTGGCGCATGGGGCGGCTCCTTGGCGTGAACGGGTTACTATACCGTGGCTTGCCGACTGATCGAGAGTTTCCCATGCCTGTTCTTCCCTGGTCCGCCATCGATACCGTCCTGCTGGACATGGACGGCACCCTGCTCGACCTGCATTACGACAACCGCTTCTGGCTGGACCACCTGCCCCAGCGCTATGCCGAGCTGCACGGGGTAAGCCGCGCCATGGCGGAAATGGAGCTGCAACCGCTGTTCGAACGCAATGCCGGCACCTTGAACTGGTATTGCCTGGATTTCTGGAGCCGCGAGCTGCGCCTGCCCATTCGCGAGCTGAAGCGGGAAATTGCCGACCTTATTGCCCTGCGCCCGGATGCCGATACCTTCCTGGCTGCGATTCGCCAGGCAGGCAAGCGCGTGGTGATGATCACCAATGCCCACCGTGATTCACTGTCGCTGAAGCTGGAGCGTGTAGAACTGGCGCCGTACTTCGAGCGGCTGATCAGCTCCCACGACTATGGCTACCCGAAGGAAAGCCCGCAGTTCTGGGATGCCTTGCAGGCGGATATCGGCTTCGAACCGGGGCGCAGCCTGTTCATCGATGACACGCTGGCGATTCTGCGCAGTGCGCGGCGCTTTGGTGTGGGGCACCTGCTGGCGGTGCGGCAGCCCGATAGCAAGGCGCAGCCGCGTGATACCGAGGAATTTGCAGCGGTCGAGGATTATCGGGAGTTATTGGTAGGCCTGTGAGGCCCCATTCGCGGGCGCGCCCGCGAAGAGGCCGCTACAGGCTTTAGAGATCAGTCAGGAATACGCAGCACCTGCCCCGGATAAATCTTGTCCGGGTGCGTGAGCATCGGCTTGTTGGCCTCAAAGATTTTGTTGTACTGGTTGGCATTGCCATAAACCACCACAGAGATGGCCGACAGCGTGTCGCCCTTCTTCACCGTAACAAACCTGGCCGCCGCCACCACTGGCCCGGTCACAGTGATCTGGTCATCGACACTGGCCACACCATTGATGTTGCCGGCTGCGAGAATGATCTTCTCCTTCTCTTCCTGGCTGGCCACTTCTCCCTTGAGGATGATCTTGTCTCCCTCTACAGTGGCGGTGATGTTCGGGTTGCCCAGGCCGACACTTTCCACGTGTTTCTTAAGCTGCTCTTCGGCATTGGCGTTGCCAGGGGTCAGCAGGTCGATCAACTTCTCGCCGGCTTCCTTCACGAAACTGAACAGGCTCATTGCGCTCTCCTTGTTGACGAAACCTCGGACACAGGAGTCTAGGCCAGCTTTGCCACTCTCGCCCCATGCGGCCAATCGACGCGGTCTATCAAGGCATAGAGCCTAGCGATTAGACGCCGCTGGCACGCAAGCCTAGGCTTGTGCAATCAGAAAGCCGCCGGTATTCAGCGCCCCCGATGAACAGCAAACCTCCGGTCTGCGCGGCCTCATCGCCCTTGTCCATGCCCGCCGCCAGCAACAGATACGATTACGTCCAGCTCAGCGACGCCAAACGCGACAGCACCCCGCTGGCCGAGGAAGTGGCCCTGGCCATCGTCTATAACGGCCTCAACCAGGCGGTGATGCTGGTCAGCCCCACCGATTTGGAAGATTTCGCCGTGGGCTTCAGCGTCGGCAGCGGGATTGTCGAAGGCACCGCAGAAATCTACGACCTCAAGCTCTCGGGCAGCGGCTCGGCGATGTATGCCGACCTGGAAATTTCCAGCCGGGCATTCTGGAACCTGAAGAACCAGCGCCGCCAGCTGGCCGGCACCAGTGGTTGTGGCCTGTGTGGGGTCGAAGCCCTGGAGCAGGCGCTGCCGGAACTGGCCGTGCTGCCGGGTGCCCCCCTGCCGCCGGCCCAGTGGCTGGCCGGCCTGCGCGAGCGCATCGATGCCTTCCAGCCTCTGGGCCAGCACTGCGGCGCCGTACATGCGGCACTGTTCATGGACCGCCACGGCGAATTGCTGCTCGGCCGTGAAGACATTGGTCGGCACAACGCCCTCGACAAGCTGATCGGCGCCTTGCTGCGCCAAGGCATCGACAGCCAGGGCGGCCTGGCCATCGTCACCAGCCGCTGCAGCCTGGAGCTGATCCAGAAGGTGCTGCGCGCCGGTATCCAGACCCTGGTCAGCCTGTCGGCGCCCACTGGCCTTGCCCTGCAATGGGCACGCAAGCACAACCTCAACCTCATCCATTTGCCCAAGCACAGCGCACCGCGGGTCTACAGCCCAGCGGCGGAGTCGTAACAGCCGTGACCTCGTACCAGCACCTTCCGGACAACGCCCCAGCCTCTACCCCTCGCTACAAGCCCTACCACGGCCCCGCCGGTGGCTGGGGCGCACTGCGCAGCGTGGCCAAGGCCTGGGTCGGCAGCGATAACGCACTGAAGAACATTCGCGCCCTGCTCAAAACCAACCAGAACGGCGGTTTCGACTGCCCCGGCTGTGCCTGGGGCGACTCGCCGGAAAACGGCATGGTCAAGTTCTGCGAGAACGGCGCCAAGGCGGTGAACTGGGAGGCGACCAAGCGCCGTGTCGATGCGGCCTTCTTCGCCCGTTACAGTGTCACCTCGTTGCTGCAGCAGAGCGATTACTGGCTGGAATACCAGGGGCGCCTGAGCGAGCCGATGGTCTACGACGCACCCAGCGACCGCTACCTGCCTATCCGCTGGGAGGCCGCATTCGCCCTGATCGCCCGCGAGCTGAACAAGCTGGCCAACCCGGACCAGGCCGAATTCTATACCTCGGGGCGCGCCAGCAACGAAGCGGCGTACCTGTACCAACTGTTCGTGCGCGCTTACGGCACCAACAACTTCCCCGACTGCTCGAACATGTGCCACGAGGCCAGCGGCGTGGCCCTGGGGCAAAGCGTCGGGGTTGGCAAGGGCACCGTCACCTTCGACGACTTCGAGCATGCCGATGCGATCTTTGTCTGGGGCCAGAACCCCGGTACCAACCACCCTCGCATGCTCGACCCGCTGCGTGATGCGGTGAAACGTGGCGCCCAGGTGGTGTGCGTAAACCCGCTCAAGGAACGTGGCCTGGAGCGCTTCCAGCACCCGCAGAACCCGCTGGAGATGCTGACCAACAGTGACCGGCCAACCAACACCGCGTTCTTCCGCCCGGCGCTGGGCGGCGACATGGCGATGCTGCGCGGCATGGCCAAGTTCGTCCTGCAATGGGAACGCGAAGCCCAGGCCAAAGGCGAGCCGGCCGTGTTCGACCATGCCTTCATTGCCGAGCATGGCCATGGCGTCGACGAGTACCTGGCTGTGGTGGATGCCACGCCGTGGGAACACATCCAGGCGCAGTCCGGCCTGACCCTGGCCGACATCGAGCTGGCCGCGCGCATGTACTGCCGTGGCAAGCGGGTGATCATGTGTTGGGCAATGGGCATCACCCAGCACCGCCATTCGGTGCCGACCATCCAGGAAATCGTCAACCTGCAGATGCTGCGCGGCAACATCGGCGCGCCAGGCGCCGGCCTGTGCCCGGTGCGCGGCCACAGCAACGTGCAGGGTGACCGTACCATGGGCATCAACGAGCGCCCGCCGGTGGCCCTGCTTGACGCCCTCGAAAAGCGCTTTGGCTTCCCCGTGCCCCGGCACAATGGCCACAACACCGTCGAAGCCATCCACGCCATGCTCGACGGCCGCGCCAAAGTATTCATCGGCCTGGGTGGCAACTTCGCCCAAGCCACGCCAGACACCGAGCGCACCGCCCAGGCGTTGCGCAACTGCGAGCTGACCGTGCACATCAGCACCAAGCTCAACCGCAGCCATCTGGTCCACGGCAAGCAGGCGCTGATCCTGCCGTGCCTGGGCCGTACCGACATCGACCTGCAGGCCGACGGGCCACAAGCGGTGACAGTGGAAGACTCGTTCAGCATGGTGCATGCCTCCAACGGCCAGCTGAAGCCGCTGTCGACGCAAATGCGCTCGGAACCGGCAGTCGTTGCCGGCATCGCCGCCGCCACCCTGGGCAAGCAACCGGTGGACTGGCACTGGCTGGTGGCTGACTACGACCGAATCCGCGACCTGATCGGCGATACCATCGCCGGCTTCAGCGGTTTCAACCAGCGCCTGCAACACCCAGGTGGCTTCTACCTGGGCAACAGCGCCGCCAGTCGCGAATGGAAGACCAGCACCGGTCGCGCCAACTTCAAGGCCAACCTGCTGCCGGATTCGCTACTCGATGAGCGCGTGCGCGCCAGTGGCCAACTGCCGGACCTGATCATGCAGTCCATGCGCTCGCACGATCAGTACAACACCACCATCTACGGCCTGGACGACCGCTACCGGGGCGTGCGCGGCCAACGTGAGGTGCTGTTCGCCAACGAAGCCGACATCATCCGCCTAGGCTTCCAGCCAGGGCAGAAAGTCGACATCGTTTCGCTGTGGGGAGATGAGCATGTGCGCCGGGTGCAAGGCTTTACCTTGCTGCCTTTCGACATCCCGGCCGGGCAGGCGGCGGCGTATTACCCCGAGGTGAACCCGCTGGTGCCGCTGGAGAGCATTGGCGATGGCAGCCACACACCGACATCGAAGTTCATCGCGATCAAACTGGAGCGCGCGCGGGACGACGGGCGCATCCTGTAAAAACGAAAAAAGCCCTGTTCCGTTGGGGTTCAGGGCTTTGTCATAAAGGTCTCAGACAGCCGAAAATCGATAAAGTTTCACAGCAAATACAGTAACTTAGAGAATTGTGTACAACTCGTGTTACTCGTCGGATTTCCGTTGCCAGCCAGGCCGCTTAGCCTCAAATTCGCCTCGTCATCCCTATGAGGCTCTCTTGATGAAGAAGTACTCCTCGATTCTGTTGTTGTCTTTCAGCTTGCTCAGCGGCGTTGCCATGGCAGGCGGCACCACCGAGGCCGGCATTGGCGGCGCATTGGGTGGGGTACTGGGCTCAGTGGTGGGCAACTCCATCGGCGGTAGCACCGGCGGCGCCATTGGTGCCGGCCTGGGCGGCGCGGCAGGCGGTGCCCTGGGCGCGGACAAGCGCCAGCGCGGTGAGGCCGCTATCGGCGGCGCACTGGGCGCGGCAGGCGGTAACGTGGTAGGTCGCTCGGTGGGCGGCACCACCGGTAGCTACATTGGCGCGGCAGCCGGCGGTGGTGCCGGTGGCGCACTGGGTAACTACATGGGCAACAAGGCCGACGAAGACGAGCGTCATGACGATCGCCGCTACCGTCGCGGCTACGACGACCGTCGCCACTACGACCGTGGCCACCATTACGGCCACCGCAAGCACAAGCGCCACTGGCGCGACTGATGCCTGAGGGCCTCGCCCCGGCAGCAAAAGCCCCGCCCCTTGTGGCGGGGCTTTTTTATGCCTGTGGTTCAAGTACAAGGCCGGACAGGATCGCCTGAAGCGCCTCTGGCAGTGCCACAGGCCGGCCACTGGCACGCTCGATGAACACCTGCACCACCGTGCCCGCCGCGCACGCCTCTGATTCGCCTGGACGGTAAAGCGCCAAGCGGTACTCCACCGTGCTGCCCGCCAGGCGCGTCACTCCCAACCCCACCTCCAGCACGTCCGGGAAGCCCGGCAGTGCGTAGAAGTCCGCCGCCGAACTGACCACGAAGGCCGCCAGTTCGCCGTCACGCAGGTCCAGTTCGGCCTGTTCGACGAAAAATGCCTGGATGGCGGTTTCGAAAAAGCCATGCACGGTAGCCCCGGCGATATGGCCGTTGATGTCGTTGTCCGAAGGGCGGGTGAGGACGGTGTGGAAGTGGGAGAAGGCAGTGCGCTGAGGGGATTCGGTCATCTGTCTGGCTCTTGTCTTCGCAATTGATGCTGACAGTGAATCAGAAAATCCAGGTTTGCGCTGCCTGCGCTCCCCTGTGGGAGCGGCCTTGCTGATTTGCAGGAACAAAAAAGCCGCCCCTGGGGGCGGCTTTCTCGTTGCGGCTGGCTCAGCTTACAGCTGTGGACCAGCGGCCTTGATGGCGTCGGAAACTTCGAACTTCTTGAAGTTTTCGATGAACAGCTTGGCCAGACCTTTGGCGGCCTCGTCGTAGGCAGCTTTGTCAGCCCAGTTGGTGCGCGGGTTGAGCAGCTCGGTTTCAACGCCCGGAACAGCCTTCGGCACGTCCAGGTTAATGATGTCCAGGTGCTCGGTTTCGGCACCGACCAGCGCGCCGCTCTGGATCGCAGCGATCACGGCACGGGTGGTCGGGATGCTGAAGCGCTTGCCAACGCCGTAGCCACCACCGGTCCAGCCGGTGTTGACCAGGTAAACCTTGGAGTTGAAGCCGTTGATGCGCTTGATCAGCAGCTCGGCGTACTCGCCAGCCGGGCGCGGGAAAAACGGTGCGCCGAAGCAGGTGGAGAAGGTCGACTTGATGCCGCCGCCCGAACCCATTTCGGTGGAACCGACCAACGCGGTATAGCCGGACAGGAAGTGGTAGGCCGCCTGCTCGTTGTTCAGGATCGAAACCGGAGGCAGTACACCGGTCAGGTCGCAGGTCAGGAAGATGACTGCGTTAGGCTCGCCGCCCAGGTTCGCTTCGGAGCGCTTGGCAACGTGCTCCAGCGGGTAGGCCGCACGGCTGTTCTGGGTCAGGCTGACATCGGTGTAGTCGGCGTGCTTGTTGGCGTCGAGCACGACGTTTTCCAGCACCGCGCCGTGCTTGATGGCTTTCCAGATCACCGGCTCGTTCTTCTCGGACAGGTCGATGCACTTGGCGTAGCAGCCACCTTCCATGTTGAAGACAACGCCTTCGCCCCAACCGTGCTCGTCGTCACCGATCAGGTAACGGCTTTCGTCGGCAGACAGGGTGGTCTTGCCGGTGCCGGACAGGCCGAAGAACAGGGTCACATCACCTTCTTCACCGATGTTGGCCGCGCAGTGCATTGGCAGCACGTCGGCAGCCGGCAGCAGGAAGTTCTGCACCGAGAACATGGCTTTCTTCATTTCACCGGCGTAACGCATGCCAGCGATCAGCACCTTCTTCTGGGCGAAGTTGATGATCACGCAACCGTCGGAGTTGGTGCCGTCACGCTCAGGCTCGCAGACGAAGTTGGCGACGTTCAGGACCTGCCACTGGTCGCGGCCAGCCGGGTTGAACTGCTCCGGGTTGATGAACAGGCAACGGCCGAACAGGTTCTGCCAGGCAGTCTGGGTGGTCATCTTCACCGGCAGGTAGTGCTCGGCAGCCGCCCCTACGTGAACATAGGAAACGAAGTGATCCTGGGCGTTGTTGAACGCCTCGACGCGAGCCCACAGGGCATCGAACTTGTCGGCCGGGAACTTGCGGTTGATCGGGCCCCAGGAAATGGCGTCCTGGGTGGAAGGTTCTTCGACGATGAAACGGTCAGCCGGCGAACGGCCAGTACGGTGACCGGTCTCTACGACCAGTGCGCCAGTATCGGCTAGTACACCTTCACCGCGTTGCAGCGCTTCTTTTACCAGCTCATCGACGCTCAGGTCGGTGTACACGGTGTTGTTGGCTTGCGTCATGAGATACCCCATCCGGCCCGAGGCCGAGTGCTCCAAACGTTTTGTAGTTGTCTTGAAAAAACTACTACAGCGAAAAAAGTGGCCGGATTATGCCAGAAACGCCCAAAAAAAGTAGGCCCCTCCTGTCAGAACTGCGCTTTTGCGCAATTCGACAGGAGATTGTCCTGTGATTAACCGTTTCAGTGGCGAGTTTCTGAGGCCACGTCAGTGCCGCCACCAGCAAACAGTTGCGCCACATCGCTGGCATCGAAGAAATAGCGCTCGTTGCAGAACTGGCAATCGATCTCCACCGTCCCGCCGCACTCTTCTACCAGCGCCTTGGCATCGTGCTCGCCCAGGCTGACCAACGCATTGCCGGAGCGCTCGCGCGAACAGCTGCAATTGAAGCGCAGCGGCTGGATATCGAACAGGCGCACGGCATCTTCGTGGTACAGGCGGTGCAACAGGGTTTCGTTGCCTTCGGCCCACTCTTCGGGCTTGAGGGTCTTGGCCAGGGCCACCACGTGCTGCCAGCTGTCCTCACGCTCTTCATCATCCGGCTGGCGATCACGCGGCAGCTGCTGCAGCAACAAGCCACGGGCCTTGCCGCCTTCGGCATTGAGCCAGAAGCGCGTATTCAACTGCTGCGACTGAATGAAGTAGTTGGTGAAGCATTCCGACAGGTTGGCGCCATCGAGGTCGACGGTACCCTGGTAGCGCTGGCCCTTGACCGGGTCGATGGTCAGGGTCAGGTGGCCGTCGGGCATCAGTTGCGACAGGCTGGCATCCGCCGGGATCTGCTCCGCTTCGTAGCGGGCCATGCCGCGAATTTCGCGATCACTGGAGCATTCCACCATCAGCAGCGGAATCGGCCCCGCCGAGCGCGCCTGCAAAATCAGCAAGCCATCGAACTTCATCGCGCCGACCAGCAAGGCGGTGGCGGCCATCAGTTCGCCGAGCAATGCCTTGACCGGCTGTGGGTACTCATGGCGCGCCAATACTGCGGCGTAGCTGTCATCCAGAGACACCCACTCGCCGCGCACATCGCGCTCGTCGAAGATGAAACGTTGGGTGAAATCGGTATCAGGCAAATCGCTCATAGGTTTTGGCTATCTAAAAATGATGACAAAATGGTTACAAGGGTTATCGGAAACCTGCGAGAACCCGTGACAGAGCGCTCACAAGGCGCTCCGATTCCTGTTTGCAATAGAGGTATTTTATGGACAATCGACCACTGTTCCAAGCAAGGTGGTCTTTGGGGCCATTGGCAGCCTGTACGCTGCTTCCCATCGCTCTACTGTGTTTCTGGTTATGGCCCATTGGCCAGATCCTGTGCCTGACTTTCGACGAGTGGCTGTTTCACAGCCTGAATGCGCCGCTGGCCGACAACACCACTTGGCGCTACATCTGGATCGTCGGCAGCCTGCGCCCGTTCGACATCGTCGTCGGCCTGATCCTGCTGACAGTGCTCATCCGTGGCGACTGGGTGTTCAAGGCAGCGCAAGTTCGCCAGGCATTTTTCGGCTTTCTGGTCACGCTACTCCTCTTAGTGGTGATTCGCGCACTGTTTTCCAAGTGGGTGGATGCAGCCGGCTGGCAACACAAGAGCCCGTCGATGATCTTCGACGACGTCGTGCACCTCAGTGACTACTACCCCAACCTGGAGAAGGCCTGGGAGCTCAAGGACCGTTCCAGCAAGAGCTTCCCGGGCGATCACGCCTCGGTGTTGCTGATCTGGGCGCTGTTCATGAGCGTGTTCTGCCGCCGCCTGGTGCAGTACCTGGTGGTCTGGGGGCTGGCGCTGCTGTTCATGCTGCCGCGCCTGGTAGCGGGTGCTCACTGGGGGCAGGATGACTACATTGGCGGGTTGCTGATGGCGGTGCTGGCGTTGGGCTGGAGCTATTTCACCCCGCTGGCGGCCAAGGGCAGCGAGGCGCTGATGCGCTGGACGGCGCCACTGTTCACAATCGCGGCCAAGTTACCGTTGGTCGGCAAGTTGGCGGTAGTCCGCTAAACCCTGGGGCTGCTGCACAGCCCATCGCGACACAAGGCCGCTTCCACGTCGAATGGTGTGCGCAGGTCCATTGTGTCGCGATAGGCCGCAAAGCGGCCCCGGCTATTCAAAGCTCCCATGCAACTGGTGTATCTGCCGCCGCTGCTTTTTGGTCGGCCGGCCATCGGTAGTCACCCCCATCGCCCCCGCCTTACGCAGGTCGGCCGCCTGCTCACGGCGACGCACACTTTCTTCGGTTTCCTCGTACAGCGTCTGCGCCTCTGGCGCCCCACGCCGCACCACCGACAACGCTTTCACCACCACAGTACGTTCATCGAACCCGGTGCGCAGCACGAACTCGTCGCCCACCCGCGGTTCTTTGCCCGGCTTGCATCGCTCGCCCCGGCAATGCACCTTGCCGCTTTCGATCGCGGCCTTGGCCAGCGCTCGCGTCTTGTAAAAGCGCGCCGCCCACAGCCATTTGTCCAGACGAACCTTATCGTCGTCTTCGTCTTTTTGTGCCATCCCGTTACCTCGGATTCTGTCTTTCATCGAACTGTACTACCTTCACATACGGATGCAAAAAGTCCCCGCCGTGCTTACAGTTCACCACCTCATTCGCAGAGTGTGCTTCGTGAAGACATTTGACCATTTGACTGTGATCGGCCTGCGCGAGTGGGTCGCCTTGCCTGACCTCGGCGTGGCCGGGCTGCGCGCCAAGATCGACACCGGTGCCAGCACCTCCAGCCTGCACGCCACAGAGGTGGAACCGTTCGAGCGCGATGGCCAGCCCTGGGTCCGTTTCACCGCGCACCTGGGCTCGGTGGTGCAACTGCGTCACCGCCGCTGCGAGGCGCCGCTGGTCACCATGAAAACCATCAAAAGCTCCAACGGCCAGGCCCAGACCCGCTATGTCATCCGCACGTCACTGGCGCTGGGCGATGGTGTGTGGGAGGTGGAGTTCACCCTGGCCTGCCGCAAGAATATGCGCTACCGCCTGTTGCTTGGTTCCAAGGCCCTCATCCACGGCCAATTGGTGGTCAACCCCGGCCTGAAATACGTACAAGACAAACCGGCCTTCCCGGCCACCCTTTCCCCTGTCACAGGTGCTGCATGAAGATCGCTGTGCTGTCGCGCAATCCGCGTCTGTATTCCACCCGCCGCCTGGTCGAAGCCGGTATCCAGCGTGGCCACGAAATGGTGGTGATCGATACCCTGCGGGCCTACATGAACATTGCCAGCCACAAGCCGCAGATCCACTATCGCGGCAAGCCGCTGGAAGGCTTCGATGCGGTGATCCCGCGCATCGGTGCTTCGGTTACCTTCTACGGCTGCGCAGTACTGCGCCAGTTCGAAATGATGGGCGTGTACCCACTCAACGAGTCGGTGGCCATTGCCCGCTCACGCGACAAGCTGCGCTCGTTGCAGTTGTTGTCGCGGCGCGGCATCGGCCTGCCGATCACAGGCTTCGCCCACTCGCCGGACGACATCCCCGACCTGATCCAGATGGTCAACGGTGCCCCTTTGGTGATCAAGGTGCTGGAAGGCACTCAAGGCATCGGCGTGGTGCTGTGCGAAACCACCCAGGCGGCCGAGTCAGTGATCGAAGCGTTCATGGGCCTCAAACAGAACATCATGGTTCAGGAGTACATCAAAGAGGCCGGTGGCGCCGACATTCGCTGCTTCGTGGTGGGCGACAAGGTGATTGCCTCGATGAAGCGTCAGGCCAAGCCGGGCGAGTTTCGCTCCAACCTGCACCGTGGTGGCGTTGCCAGCCTGATCAAGATAACCCCTGAAGAGCGGATTACCGCGATTCGCGCGGCCAAGGTGATGGGGCTGAGCGTGGCGGGCGTGGATATCCTGCGCTCCAACCATGGGCCGCTGGTGATGGAGGTGAACTCGTCGCCGGGGCTGGAAGGCATTGAAGTGACCACCGGCAAGAACGTGGCCGGGATGATCATCGAACACCTGGAGAAGAATGGCGGGCCGAATCAGACCCGGACCAAGGGCAAAGGCTGAGATTTTTGGGGCCGCTTTGCGGCCCCAGCAATCACACGGCATTACGCGGTAGCAGCAGCCCCAATGGCAGCCTGACCCGCGCTTCGATCCCGCCACCAGACCGGTTACGCAATTCCACATTCCCGCCATGCTGCGCCGCGATCCGTTTGACGATCGCCAGCCCCAGGCCTGTGCCCTTGCCACCCCGCGCCCGGTCACCACGAATGAACGGGTTGAAGATGGTTTCCAACTCCGACTCGTCGATCCCGGTGCCGCGGTCCAGCACGCTCAGCACCACGTACGGCGCACTTTCGTCACCCGACACATAGGCCGCCACCTCGACCCCCTTGCCAGCATGGTGCAAGGCGTTGCCGATAAGGTTGCCCAACATGCGCTTGAGCGAAACCCGGCGCAGCGGGAACGGTGGAATCGGCTCCAGGCACAGGCGCACGCGCTCTTGTGGCTGGTTGTACGGCGCCACCACCTCGCGTACCAGGTCAGCCAGGTCGACCTCTTCCACCGGTTCGTCACGGCCATCGCGGATAAACGCCAGGAACTGATCGAGAATCGCGTCCATGTCCTCGATATCGCGGACCATGTCGTCACTCAAATCGCTGTCGCTGTTCAGCAGTGACAACGACAGCCGCAGACGTGTCAGCGGTGTGCGCAGGTCATGGGAAACCCCAGCCAACATCAGCTCGCGCTCGCGCCCGGCCTGCTCGACATCCTCGGCCATCTGGTTGAAGGCCTTGTACACCTCGGTCATCTCGCTGGGCGTATCGCTGATCGGCAGGCGCACACTGCGCCCCTGGCCAAGCTGGCGAGCGGCAAACACCAGGCGCTTGAGCGGCTGGTTCAGCTGGCGCACGAAAATCCACGCCGAAGCGGTAGACAACAGGCCGATGGCCAGGAACCAGCCCAGCACGTTCCAGATTTTCTGCCCACGCAACGGGTGCGGGTACAGCGGCACTTTCAGCCAACCAGGCCCAAGGCTTGGCGCGTTGACCCACAACGCTGGCGGCGCGTGAATGCGCAGCCGAACTTCGGTGTCGTCACCCAGTTCGGCCTGCATCTGCCGTTGGTAGATTTCGCTGTAGGGCCAGTGCTGCTCCCCTTCGGGCACGCCCGAGCCGGTCACGCGGATAAGGCCTGCCGCCTCGGCGATCTTGTCGCGGTTTTCTTCGTCGGCGGCCCAATAGGCGCGCAAGGTCAGCGCCACCCCGTGGCTGTACTGACGGTCGACCAGCACGTCCTCGTTCATCAGCAGGTAGACCAGGGTCAGCGCCTTGGAGAACAGGACGACGATCAACACCAGCCACAGGGTGCGGGCGAAGAAGCTTTGCGGAAACCAGACCGGTGTTTTCATGAAGGGCGCGGCATCATTTACCGGCGTTTCCGTCCGGTACGAACACGTAGCCCACGCCCCATACGGTCTGGATGTAACGCGGCTTGGACGGGTCCGGTTCGATCATGCGGCGCAGGCGCGAGATCTGCACGTCGATGGAGCGCTCCAGTGCATCCCACTCACGGCCACGGGCCAGGTTCATCAGCTTGTCGCGGGTCAACGGCTCGCGGGCGTGCATCACCAGGGCCTTGAGTACGGCGAATTCACCGGTGGTGAGCATGTGCACTTCGTCGCCACGCTTGAGTTCGCGGGTGGCCAGCGAAAGCTCGTAGTCGCCGAAGGTGACCGACTCGTCTTCGCTGCCCGGCGCACCCGGTACGCTGGGCGCCTGGCGACGCAGCACAGCCTTGACCCGCGCCATCAGTTCGTCCGGGTTGAAGGGTTTGCCCAGGTAGTCGTCGGCACCCAGTTCCAGGCCTTTGATGCGGCTGAGCTCATCGCCCTTGGCGGTCAGCATGATGATCGGGATCTGGTTGTTCTGCTGGCGCAGGCGCTTGCACGCAGACAGGCCATCCTCACCTGGCAGCATCAGGTCGAGTACCACCAGGTTGAACACTTCGCGCTGCAACAGACGGTCCATCTGCTCGGTGTTGGGCACCGCGCGGGCACGGTAGCCCTTGCTGGTGAAGAAACGTTCCAGCAGGCTGCTCAGCCCCGGATCGTCGTCGACGATGAGAATCTTGTCACCTTCAGCGGTGTTTGGCGTGCCGGTCATGAATAACTCCTCTGATTTCGCCGCGCATTATGGCGTAGCCATTGCTGCACGTTGCGTGAGCATTGTTAGCAGATTTTTCCCCCGGCGCCAGTTCCGGCTGGCCGGGCGCCATCACCGCAAGGCGTTTGCGATGGGTATAATGCGCGCCTTTCATCCAGCGCCGCCGGGCGAAAAGCCCACAGGCGACCCCCGTATTCACAAATGTCAGGTGGTTTACATGGACAGCATCAACAGCCGTATCGCCGAGGAACTGGGCGTACGCCCCCAGCAGGTCGAGGCGGCCGTGGGCCTGTTGGACGAAGGCTCGACCGTGCCCTTCATCGCCCGTTACCGCAAGGAAGTGACCGGTAGCCTGGACGATACCCAGTTGCGCCATCTGGAAGAACGCCTGCGCTACCTGCGCGAACTCGACGAGCGCCGCGCCAGCATCCTGTCCAGCATCGAGGAGCAGGGCAAGCTGACCCCGGAACTGGCCCGCGAGATCAAGCTGGCCGACACCAAGACGCGCCTCGAAGACCTGTACCTGCCGTACAAGCAGAAGCGTCGCACCAAGGGCCAGATCGCCCTGGAAGCCGGCCTTGGCGAGCTGGCCGACGGCCTGTTCAACGACCCGACCCTGGCACCGGAAAGCGAAGCCGCACGCTTCGTCGACGCCGAAAAGGGCGTGGCCGACGTCAAGGCGGCACTGGAAGGCGCCAAGTACATCCTGATGGAGCGCTTTGCCGAAGACGCCGCCCTGCTCGACAAGCTGCGCAGTTTCCTCAAGCAGGAAGCCGTGCTCAGCGCCCGCCTGGTGGCCGGCAAGGAAGAAGAAGGCGCCAAGTTCCGCGATTACTTCGCCCACGACGAACTGCTGCGCACTGCGCCGTCGCACCGTGCGCTGGCCATCTTCCGCGGGCGCAATGAAGGTGTTTTGAGCGCATCGCTCAAGGTCGGCGAAGAGCTGCCCGGTACCCTGCACCCATGCGAACTGATGATCGGCAGCCACGTCGGCATCGAAAACCGCGGCCGCCCGGCCGACAAGTGGCTGGGCGAAGTGGTGCGCTGGACCTGGAAGGTCAAGCTGTATACCCACCTGGAAACCGACCTGTTCGGCGAGCTGCGGGACAACGCCGAAGGCGAAGCGATCAACGTGTTCGCCCACAACCTGCACGACCTGCTGCTGGCCGCCCCGGCTGGCCCACGTGCTACCCTGGGCTTCGACCCGGGCCTGCGCACAGGCTGCAAGATCGCCGTGGTCGATGCCACCGGCAAGCTGCTGGACTACACCACGGTCTACCCGCACGCGCCGAAGAACGACTGGGACCGCACCCTTTCCGTCATGGCCGCACTGTGCGCCAAGCACTCGGTGGAACTGATCGCTATCGGCAACGGCACCGCCAGCCGTGAAAGCGACAAGCTGGTGGCCGAGCTGGTTAAAAAATACCCAGCACTGAAGATCACCAAGATCATGGTCTCCGAAGCCGGCGCGTCGGTGTATTCGGCCTCGGAACTGGCCGCCCGCGAGTTCCCGGACCTGGACGTGTCGATCCGTGGTGCCGTGTCGATTGCTCGCCGCCTGCAGGACCCGCTGGCCGAGCTGGTGAAGATCGACCCGAAATCCATCGGTGTCGGCCAGTACCAGCACGACGTGTCCCAGCTGAAACTGGCGCGTGGCCTGGACGCCGTGGTCGAGGACTGCGTGAACGCCGTGGGTGTGGACGTGAACACCGCCTCGGTGGCGCTGCTGACCCGTATCTCCGGCCTCAACGCCACGCTGGCACAGAACATCGTTGCCCACCGCGATGCCAACGGCCCCTTCGCCACCCGTGCAGCGCTGAAAAAGGTCAGCCGCCTGGGTGAAAAAACCTTCGAGCAAGCCGCCGGCTTCCTGCGTGTGATGAACGGCGACAACCCGCTGGACGCCTCTGCGGTGCACCCTGAGGCCTACCCGCTGGTGCAGCGCATCGCCGCCGACACCGAGCGCGACATTCGCTCGCTGATTGGCGACAGCAGCTTCCTCAAGCGTTTGGACCCGAAGAAGTTCACCGACGAGTCCTTCGGCCTGCCGACCGTCACCGACATCCTGCAAGAGCTGGACAAGCCTGGTCGCGACCCACGCCCCGAGTTCAAGACCGCCACCTTCCAGGACGGCGTCGAAGACCTCAAGGACCTCGAACCCGGCATGATCCTGGAAGGCGTGGTGACCAACGTCACCAACTTCGGCGCCTTCGTCGACATCGGTGTGCACCAGGACGGCCTGGTACACATCTCGGCACTGTCGGAGAAGTTCATCAAAGACCCGCGTGAAGCGGTCAAGGCCGGCGATGTGGTCAAGGTCAAAGTCATGGAAGTGGATATCCCGCGCAAGCGCGTCGGCCTGTCCATGCGCATGAGCGACACCCCCGGCGAAAAGGTCGAAGGCAACCGTGGCGGCAATCGTGGCAATGGCGGCAACCGCCAGCAGCAGGCCCCGCGCCAGCGTGAAACCACCACTGCCGCACCGGCCAACAATGCCATGGCCTCCCTGTTCGCCAACGCCAAGCAGTTGAAGAAGAAGTGATGGACGTACCGCGCGAATACGTCGAAAGCGCCTTCAGCCAACTGCTGGGCTGCCGCCTGCAACGCCTGGATACCGGTGTTGCCGAGGTGGCCCTGGCCCTCGAGCCGCACTTGCGCAACCGTGGCCAGAAGCTGCACGGCGGGGCCATCTTCAGCCTGGTGGACATCGCCATGGGCCTGGCCTGCTCGGCCAGCCATGGCTTTGACCAGCAAAGCGTCACCATCGAGTGCAAGATCAACTACATGCGCGCCGTCAGCGACGGTGAAGTGCTGTGTACCGCCCGTGTACTGCACGCCGGGCGGCGCACCCTGGTGGTCGACGCTGACGTAGTCCAGGGCGACAAGCTGGTGGCAAAAGCGCAAGGAACCTTCGCGGTTCTCTAGCTCACCAAGCCGTATCTGCGGTATTTTCAGCAGTGCGCTGGCACTGCTGGATCCGCGTAAACCAGGCGACAACGCCAGTTCCTTTCTTCCTACCCTTGTAGACCGTTATCTCTACCCCCATATTGGGGCGACTGACGCGTGAAGGAATACATCTTGAGCGACCTCCTCAACCGCCGCCTGAGCCTGCTCGGCGCCAATCTCCCCCTGCTCAAGCAGTGCCTGCACGGCATTGAGCGCGAATGCCTGCGCGTGACCGACGAAGGTCGCCTGGCCCAGACCCCGCATCCGGACGCACTGGGATCGGCGCTGACCAACGAGCAGATCACCACCGATTATTCCGAGTCGCTGCTGGAGTTCATCACCCCAGCCCTGCCCGACCCGGCCAAGGTGCTCGAAAGCCTCGAAGAGACCCACCGTTTCGTCTACAGCAAGCTGGGCGACGAATACCTGTGGAGCCCGTCGATGCCGTGCACGCTACCGGCCGAGGAGGACATCCCGATCGCCGAGTACGGCACCTCGAACATCGGCAAGCTCAAGCACGTCTACCGCAAGGGCCTGGCCCTTCGCTACGGCCGCACCATGCAGTGCATTGCCGGTATCCATTACAACTTCTCGCTGCCCGAGGCGCTTTGGCCCCTGCTGCGCGAAGCCGAAGGCAGCACTGAAGACGACCGCGACTACCAGTCGTCGGCCTACATCGCGCTGATCCGCAACTTCCGCCGCTATAGCTGGCTGCTGATGTACCTGTTCGGCGCCTCGCCGGCCCTGGACAAAGGCTTTTTGCGTGGCCGCCCGCACCAGCTCGAAGAGCTGGACGCCGAGACCCTGTTCCTGCCCTACGCCACCAGCCTGCGCATGAGCGACCTGGGCTACCAGAGCAACGCCCAGGCCGGCCTTACGCCGTGTTACAACAACCTGGCCAGCTACACCGACAGCCTGCGCAAAGCAGTGGGCACGCCCTACCCGCCTTACGTTGAAGTCGGCACGCATGTGGACGGCGAATGGGTGCAGCTGAACACCAACATCCTGCAGATCGAAAACGAGTACTACTCGAACATTCGCCCCAAGCGCGTCACCTACACCGGCGAACGGCCGATCCAGGCCCTGACCTCGCGGGGCGTGCAGTATGTAGAGGTGCGTTGCCTGGACATCAACCCGTTCCTGCCCGTGGGCATCGACCTGACCGAAGCGCGCTTCCTCGATGCGTTCCTGCTGTTCTGCGCCCTGGAAGAAAGCCCGCAGCTGGACAACGGCGAGTGCGGCCAGTGCACCGACAACTTCTTGACCGTGGTCAAGGAAGGCCGTCGTCCGGGGCTCGAGCTGCACCGCGATGGCCAGCCTATCGGCCTGAAAGACTGGGCCAGCGAGCTGATCGAGCGTATCCGCCAGTTGGCCGACCTGCTCGACCAGGCCCAAGGTGGCGAAGCCCACGCCAAAGCCCTGGATGCCCAGCAGGCCAAGGTCGACGATACCTCGCTGACCCCATCGGCCCAGGTGCTGGCACGCATGACCGAACATGACGAAAGTTTCGTCCAGTTCTCGCTGCGCCAAAGCCGTATCCACGCCGAAACATTCCGCGAGCAACCGCTGAGCAGCGAAAAGCAGCAGGCATTCGAAACGCTGGCCCGCGAGTCGCTCGCCCGGCAATCAGAGCTGGAGCAAGACGAAGTCGGCGACTTTGACCTGTTCGTCGGTGCTTACCAGGCCAGCATCCTGGCAATCAGCAACTGATGAACCGCACCGCCACCCCACGCAAACCGCGCGCCAGCAGCCAAGCCAGGATCGAAGCGATCCTGGCGGCTGCGCGCGAGCTGCTGGCCGAACAAGGGGTAGCGGCACTGTCCATCTACAGCGTTGCCGAGCGGGCACAGATTCCACCGTCGTCGGTGTATCACTTCTTCGCCAGCGTACCTGCGTTGCTGGAAGCACTGACGGCCGACGTACACCGTGCGTTTCGCGAGGCCTTGAGTGCCCCCATCGACAGCCTTGCCTTCACGACCTGGCACCAACTGTCGCGGCTGATCGAGCAACGCATGCTCGCCATCTACAACGAAGATGCTGCCGCACGCCAGTTGATCCTCGCCCAACACGGGCTGAGTGAAGTGGTGCAGGCTGACCGCCAGCACGATATGGAACTGGGCGAACTGATGCACAGCCTGTTCGACCGGCATTTCCAGCTGCCGGCGATGCCGGGCGATGTGGATGTGTTCGCGCTGGCCATGGAGCTGAGCGACCGTGTCTACGCTCGCTCAATGCAGCTGTTCGAACAGATCACGCCGCGCATGGCGGAAGAAGGCATGCGCGTGTTCGAAGCCTACCTGTCACTCTACCTGCCCCCCTTCCTGCCCAAGCGCAATAGCGCCTGATCCTAAACATCTACCACCCAGCAAAACCAAGTGATCGTTTCAATGAGGCTTGCGCTAGCGCGCCCCCTCAAAGAGACCATTGCTCATGCCCACAGCCAGCAGTTCGCAAACCGATTACGTCAAAGCATTACCCCTGACAGACACAGACACCTTCGACCGCCAGCTAGCCGGCAGAGGCAACATGCTGGAGGCAGCCAGACCCGCGCAGCGTCGTGCCGCCACTGCATTACGCAACCTGTTGAACGGTGCCCCCACCGTGAAACAAACACTGCAAGCCACGCTACACGCTCACCTCGGCATCGACCCCTACACCTGCGGGCTGCAAGACGGCGACAGCCAGGTCACCCTGATGACTTTTGCCGCACGCCTGCTGGCCAGCCCACTATTCGCCACCGCCTATACGACGTGGACCACATGGGGGTTGGACGACTCACAGGCGCAAACGAAATGGGCTGGCAGTGACTGGCTCAGCGAACTCGGCCCTGTAGTGAATGCAGCCCACTTTCAAGCCACCCATGACTACTGGAACGGCCGGATGCCGGGTACAACCCTCTCGCGCCAAAAACATGCAAGCAACCTGCTGCGCCAACACTTTAAGAGCAACCTGGATATGGCGTTTGGCACCGGCAAACTGGACATCGATAACTGGCAACAAGGCCATCAGCCTGACTTGCAATATGCTCAACTGGACTGCCAGCTTCCTAATGGCGCGAGCCTTACCAGCACGGCGGCATTGCTGATTGCACCTCAGCCGAAAGGTTCACGCTGGCTGATGTACAGGCCGGGCGCGCAAATCCCACTACTGACGTTCGACAATCAGCAAAGCCTGCGCAACTGGGTGCATCAGAACCATTTCTGGTTCTGGTCAGATCCGAGGTATTCGATCACCACGGGCTCGAACGAAAACGTCATCGTCTCACCGATCGCGAACGATGGCTTCAGCGTGTTATTGGATGAGCACCTGCTGCGCATCCAGGCAATTTCCGACCATTTTTTATTCAAGGCCAGCAAAGAGCCTGCAACTCAGCCCCTGGCTTGGAGTGACCTGCAGGATTGGGAAGCACAGCGAGGTTCGATCATTTCAGATTCCCTCGACGCCACGACCGACAACACCATTGACGACCTGATCGCTGCCGATGCCGCACTGGCGAACGAAGAGCTGCATTTTGACAGCCTTGAGCAGTACCTGCCGACAAGCTGGCGGCGGCAGCGCATCGAGCGCCAGGAAGCACTGCTAGAGCAGTATCTGGGAGACGATACAGAGCCCTCCTCGGTGGAAGTTACCTGGCTGCGAGAGCAACTGGAGCAGCTGGTTAAGCTTCAGGATTCGCTGAACCTCTTCCTGCTGGAGCTTCCCGACCAAGTCGCTGCCGATGACTGGCAAGCGCCTCATGAGGAACAGACTCGCATAGCGCGAATCAGCCATGAACTATCTCAGGGCTTGCTGCTGGAGGCACGCTTGCAGCACGCCATGGGTGAGCTTTCAGCCACCCACCTGGGCTGGGTGGAAGCGCTCGTTGACAGACCCAGGCCAAGCCTCCAGCGCCCTGTGCAAGCCAGCACCCTCATGCTGGGCACCGGTGATCGTAGCTGGGCGCTATCTGGCTACATGACATTCCGCGCAGCCGTCGGGGACACTGACGACACCTTGGACTATTCACTGCTGCTATACCGCCCCGGTCAACAGGGTGGCCTGATGGCTTTCGAGGATGAAGCCACGCTCACCAGGCACCTGCTGGCAACGCTGTGCGGCGCCTGGCCAGACGCGATACTGGACTCGGTGCACGCAGCGGATGCGGTGCAACTGCTAGAGGCACTCTCCAATGCGCCCGCAGTCACACTCGATCAAACGCCCATTCCCGCGCACTTCATGCAGCACTGCGTGCAAACCATCGTCGAGTCACTACCCGCGAACACATCACGAGAGCAAGCCCGGCAGCGGCTGTGCATGAGTGAGAACCAGGCCAGGGCCATCGCCTTGGAGCGGTTCGCTGAGCTGAACCGCAGCAGCCGTGTCCAGACACTTCTCATGCCACTGCAGCACCTTGGTGCCGATGAGCTCACCGAATTGATTGCCCAGGTGAGCGCATACCAAGACGCCGTCCGCGCCGCGGGTGAACTGCTGAAAGTAAGCCTGCCATCGCGCCAGCAGTTCACATGGCACATGCTGGAACACCACGTGTGCAATGAGTTCGGCCTCCAGACCATGCCGAACATAACCCTGAACATTGCCAACAGTGTCACGGTAAAAAAGCAAGTGACCGGCCAATCCGCAGCGGGCGGCGCAGGTTCACGCGACGTGCCAGTGTTCAGCGAGGCGCGCAGTGATGTCAGCCTTGAATCTTTCATCCTCGTGGCGCTTGACGATGAGCGACGGCTCTTGCTGGATAATGCAATCATCACGCTCGATCCGGCCACCCACCCGACGCTGCAGCAAGCACTCACGCCCGCTTACATTGCCGAGCTGATCACCCGGCTAGACGCCGCCGGCAGCTATGAAAACCGCATCGTCAATGCATACCTGGGCTTCGAGCAAGAAACCCCTTGGCAAGTTGAGTGGCGCCACGAAACGCTTCGTGCTCCCTACGCGTATCGGCTGCGCTTGTTGGCACTGTGCAAACCGGCCAGCCTCGATGCTGATGGGCAGCGACTGCTGGAAACCTTCTGCCGCGAACAGGTCAATGCTGTTTCTGCCAGAACGGTTCAATACCTGTCCCTGGTGCTTAGGCCAGGAACCGCAGCAGACGGCTCCAGCGACAGTGTGGGGTTGTCGGCCATACATGTCATAACAGACGCCAATGGCCCAGTGCTGTTGTACATGCCTGGCGCGCCCAATGGCAGTGTCGTTAGCCAGCATGCCAGCACCAGCGCAGCGTGCGAGGCGTTACAGCGCATGGCGCTGGACCCGAAGATGGCCCGCTACCTCGCAACCCAGGCCCAGTCCGGCAACCCAGACCATCATGAAAGTTACATCAACACTGCGCTGCAACAGGGCTTCCGGGTGTTCATAGAGATGGGCGCGTCGCGCTCGGAAACCTTGCCCACGCATGAGTGCCGTCAGGACATGGGCGACCTCATCCGCAGCCACCGCGCGACGTCGCGCAGCCAGGCCGACATGGTGCTTGCAGCGCCCGACGTTTTCGATCGTTACTTCTTCCTGGGGCTGAGGCTCGTGCTTGGCCTGTTGCCCGGCGCAGGCACGGCCTTGGCGCTGTACGATGGCTGGCACACGGCGAATGCTGCGATCACGGCTTTTGCCAAGGGCAACCTGGAGACAGGCATCCAACACCTGGTCAGCCTGCTGCAATCGCTGACCGACGCCATCCTCACGCTCGCGCCGTTGGCAGCCAGCCAACGCAACCCTGCAACTGCAGCGCGTCTGCTTACCCAGCGACGCCAGCGCCTTGATCCGCTGCGGCCAATTACCAGTACTCGCAAGGCGCCTCCTAGCCCGTTCACCGGTTATGAAGCAGGATTGCCTGCTGGCCCAATGGTGCGTTCCACACTGCCGCAGGGTGCTGGCGTGTTCGAGCATGTGGCCACAGGACAACGCTATATTTCCCGCAACAACGCCTGGTATGCAGTGACCTGGGACCCCGCTTACTTCACCTGGAGGCTCAAGCCACAGGGTCTTCGTACCTATCGGCAACCCGTGCGCCTGAGTGAGCAGGGCGTTTGGGGGACACCAGGCAGGCTGAGCGGCTTGCTGGTCGACAATGGCCTAGCGGGCGGCGGCGGCGTACTTACCACCCTTTACGAGAATGGTGTTGCCTACTGGCGTGTGCTGCTTCGCCGCCAACCCCAGCAGTTGACCGGCATGGCGCTGGCACACGACATCAACGACGAACTGAAACGCATCGTGATACGCATGCGCGCAAAACAAGAGGCCTACCACTCGGCCAAGCGAGTAGTGGCCGAAGGGGGGGCACTGAGCGACGCTCAGCAGGCAGTAATCGCCAATGCACGCCAGCAGCTGAGCGATGAGTTGATGCAGAACATCGAGTTCAATGCGCGCAGCCTTGCTCGCCTCAAGGAGCAGCGCTCGACGCTGAGCAGATCGGACTACACCCGGTTCACCTCACTGTGCGAGGCCAACATCAGTGAGATGAGCGTACTCGATATGCATCTGGTGGCCGACCGCTTCACCTTGGCCACGCAACAGTCAATGCGTGCAACCAGTGCCATCCAGGCCCTGCCACTGCCCTCGGTACCCACCCATGTGGTGAGGCGCGTCACGCAGGACTCGCTGCGGGCGAACCAGGAAATGATCGAAACGCTGCAGGAGGTGGAGCGCCTGGCCATTGGTCATCATGCCAGGTGCAACCAATTGCAGGGCAAAGCACTGACCGATTACCTGGCAAAAGTCACAGGCACGGGCCTGACCCTCGATGTAGCCAATACCCGGCTCGTTCGAGCGTCCATCCTGTCGTCGACACTGTTCACCGCAAACGCCGTTGAACACCCACAAATGGCGGCATTCATGGCGCACTTCAACGAACAGGGGGCAGCCTTGCGCAGCACGCTTTTCAGCCATCTTCAACTACAAAGGGCCGGCCTTAGCCGAGCTCAGGAGCGCACCTTCCTGGCCAGCGTGCAAGGCCGCTATACGCGCTTTATTGGCCATGTAACCGCATGGCAAGACACGTTCCAGGACTTGCTGTCGACCAACGAAACACGCTCGTTGCGCCAGTTGATGCGCCAGCTTGTCAGCGATATTGAGGATAGTCTCAATAGCGTCACTGCAAACCGGCAGCGCCCTGCGGTACAGCCCGCTCGCGGTCCAAGCCGTCCACGCCTGTTCGAAACCGCCGAGGGGCCGCTTATCGGCAACGAGTACGTCGAACGGGGGCAGACACGCATGCGCATCAACCACCCCAACTCGGATCAACCTCATACGGTTTATGCCAGGAACGAGGCGGGAGAATGGCTGTTATCCACGCCCGAGCGTGCGGCCCCCACCGAGACGATGTCGAGCCTTGTGGAAACCGCTACTGCCCGGCTGGACGATATCCCGAGGCAACAAACCCGGTTGCGCCAGTACCAGACACCTCAAGCAGTGCCCGTCGACCTGGAGGACATCGCTCAAGGCCATGCACAGCAACTGCGTTTCATCGCCGACAGGATTCGGCAGAAAGCAGGTGGCACGCTCAACCCAGAGCAAACCGCGCTGACGCATAGGCTGGAAACGACCGCCCAGCAGGTACAAGCATTTGGTCGCCAGCTACGAACGGCCCAGACCAAAGCAACCGGCAAACCCACCGTGGGCTATCTGGAAGACCTGCTTGAACAGAATGAAGTGGAAATCGTTTGGTCACGCACACTGAAGCCGAAGACGGACCGCAAGGGCAACCCTGTCGAATACCTGGAGGAGTACCGCATCAATGACCTGGGTACCCAGCAGCCATTGTGGTACGCGCACTTTCACTTCCGCCAGCAACCGGCACAAGGCTTCACTCGGCTTGAAGCAGGTCACCTGAAACTGGCCAGTGAACGCGACATCGGGGAAGGCGCGTGGCGTGGCAGCATGAGCGAGGCACAAGCCAACAGGCTATTCGGCAACCTGCGGCCGGCCAGCTGACAATACATCACCCCCAGAGCTGCAAAACAGCCCTGGGGGTGAATGCTTACAACTTGGCAATGGACACTTCAGTCGACTTCACAAAGGCAATCACTTCGCTGCCAACCTGCAGCTCCAGCTCCTTTACAGAGCGGGTGGTGATGACCGAAGTAACGATACCCGAGGCCGTCTGCACGTCGATTTCCGACAATACTGGCCCTTCGAGGATTTCTTTCACGGTGCCTTTGAACTGGTTGCGGACGTTGATGGCTTTGATGGTCATGATGTTATTCCTTCTCTATGGCTTCAGTCTGGTAAGTGGGTCATTCAGTGCGCCCAACGCAACTGCGTGGGCAGAGGGGCTACAGGATCCGGCTCGGGCGCAGTGCCCGGGGCCGACAGAACACGGTTGAGCACTTCGCTTTCCAGTGCCGCCAGGCGGTGTGAACCACGCGCCCGAGGCCGCGCCAGGTCGACGGTGAGGTCGAGCCCGACTTCGCCGTCCTCGATCAGGATCACCCGGTCAGCCACGGCAACCGCCTCACTGACGTCGTGGGTGACCAGCAGCACGGTGAAGCCATGCTGACGCCACAGGCGTTCGATCAATTGCTGCATCTCGATACGGGTCAATGCATCCAGCGCGCCGAGCGGCTCATCCAGCAACAGCAGGCGCGTCTGGTGAATCAAGGCGCGGGCCAACGCCACGCGCTGCTTCTGGCCACCCGAGAGGGCTGCCGGCCATTCATTGGCGCGATCGGCCAGGCCTACCGCCTCCAATGCATCCAGCGCACGCGGGCGCCAATCGCCAGACAGGCCAAGGCCAACGTTGTCGATTACCTTCTTCCATGGCAGCAGGCGTGCGTCCTGGAACATCAGGCGAGTCTCTTCGCGAGCCTCTTCCAGCGGCGCAGCGCCGGCCAGCAACTGGCCGGCTGTGGGCTGGTCGAGCCCGGCCAGCAGCCGCAGCAAGGTGCTCTTGCCGCAGCCGCTGCGGCCGACGATGGCCACGAACTGGCCGGCCGGAATGTGCAGGTCGATGCCCTTCAACACTTCGCGCTGGCCAAAGGTTTTGCGCAGGCCATTGGAGGCCAGCGGGATGCCACGCAACAGGCGTGGCGGCTGTTCCTTGAGCACGGTCATGCGCCCTCCTTCTTGGCCACTTGGTAGGCTGGGTGCCAACGCAGCCACACGCGTTCCAGGCCACGAGCGGCGAGGTCGGCGAGCTTGCCGAGCACGGCATACAGGACGATGGCCAGCACCACCACGTCGGTCTGCAGGAACTCACGGGCGTTCATTGCCAGGTAACCGATACCAGCGTTGGCCGAGATGGTTTCGGCAACGATCAACGTCAGCCACATGAAGCCCAGAGCGAAGCGCACGCCCACCAGGATCGAAGGCAGCGCCCCCGGCAGGATCACCTGGCGGAACAGGCCGAAGCCGGACAAGCCGTAGCTGCGTGCCATTTCCACCAGCGCCGGGTCGACGTTGCGGATGCCGTGGTAGGTGTTCAGGTAGATCGGGAACAACGTGCCTAACGCGACCAGGAAGATCTTTGCCGACTCGTCGATACCGAACCACAGGATCACCAGTGGGATCAGCGCCAAGTGCGGCACGTTGCGGATCATCTGCACCGAGCTGTCGAGCAGGCGTTCGCCCCAGTTCGACAGGCCGGTGATGAAGCCCAGCACCAGGCCGATGCTGCCGCCGATGACGAAGCCCAGCCCGGCACGCCAGCCACTGATGGCCAGGTGGGTCCAGATTTCGCCGCTGCGCACCAGCTCGACACCGGCGCTGACCACTGCGCTGGGCGCCGGCAGAATGCGCGTCGACAGCCAGCCAGCACTGACCGCCAGCTGCCAGGCTGCCAACAGCAGCACCGGCAACGCCCAGGGCGCCAGGCGCTGGGCCAGGTTGGAGGAAGTTGCACGACTCATGGCCCGGCCCTCAGCTCTGCGATACGGACTTGGGCAGGATGTCGTTGGCCACCATCTCGCCGAACGGGCTCACGTAACCACCGGTCTTTGGTTGCTCCGGGCGCTGCACATCCAGGTGCGGGAACAGCAGTTCGGCCACGCGGTACGACTCTTCCAGATGTGGATAACCGGAGAAGATGAAGGTATCGATACCCAGCTCGGCATATTCCTTGACCCGCGCCGCCACAGTCGGGCCATCGCCTACCAGCGCGGTTCCCGCCCCACCACGTACCAGCCCGACACCCGCCCACAGGTTGGGGCTGACTTCCAGGTTGTCGCGGTTGCCGCCGTGCAGGGCAGCCATGCGCTGCTGGCCCACCGAGTCGAAGCGCGCCAGCGAGGCCTGGGCGCGGCTGATGGTGTCATCGTCCAGGTGCGAGATCAGGCGGTCGGCGGCAGCCCAGGCTTCTTCGTTGGTTTCCCGCACGATCACATGCAGGCGGATACCGAAGCGCACTTCGCGGCCTTGGGCAGCAGCTTTTTCACGCACTTGGGCGATTTTTTCAGCAACGGCGCTCGGTGGCTCGCCCCAGGTCAGGTACAGCTCGACCTGTTCGGCGGCCAGGTCCTGTGCGGCCTCGGACGAACCGCCGAAATACAGTGGCGGACGTGGTTGCTGAATCGGTGGGTAGAGCAGCTTGGCGCCCTTTACCTGGATGTGTTTACCGTCGTAATCGACGTTTTCGCCTTCCAGCACCTTGCGCCAGATACGGGTGAACTCGACCGAGGCTTCGTAGCGCTCCTGGTGGTTCAGATGCAGGCCGTCACCGGCCAGCTCGTCAGGGTCGCCACCGGTTACCAGGTTGAACAGCGCACGGCCATTGGACAGGCGATCCAGGGTTGCCGCCTGGCGGGCCGCTACGGTCGGCGAAATGATGCCCGGGCGCAGGGCCACGAGAAACTTCAGTCGCTGTGTCACCGGGATCAGCGACGCTGCCACCAGCCAGGAGTCCTCGCAGGAACGGCCGGTAGGGATCAGCACCCCACCAAAGCCCAAGCGGTCGGCGGCCTGCGCAATCTGCTGCAGGTAACCGTGATCGACCGCACGAGCGCCGTCGGAAGTGCCCAGGTACTTGCCGTCACCGTGGGTTGGGAGGAACCAGAAAATGTTAAGGCTCATTGGAGTTGTCTCCTCAAGGGTGGCTCAAGCCGGAGCGTCGCCCCGGCACAGGCGAAACAATCAAGGCGCGCTAGCGACCTTGGCCGGGGGTGTCCAGATCACGTCCTTGATGCTCAGCGGCTTGGGTATCAGCTTGAGCGCCTGGAAGGTGTCGGCGATCTTCTGTTGCGCAGCCACTACCTCTGGCGTCAGTGGCGCGGCACCATAGCCTTGACGCTTGACCGAGGTCAGGGTGATGTCGGCGGGCAGGCCGAGCAGCGGTGCGACCTGGTCGGTCACTTCCTGCGGGTTGGCCTGGGACCACTCGCCCACGGCGCGCACTTCCTCGATCACCGTGTTGATCACTGCCGGGTGCTGGGTCGCGTAGTTGCGGGTGGCCAGGTAGAACTGATGGTTGTCGACCAGGCCCTTGCCGTCACGCAGGGTGCGCGCTTGCAGCTGTTGTTCGGCGGCGGCCTGGTAAGGGTCCCAAATCACCCAGGCATCGACGCTGCCACGCTCGAACGCCGCGCGGGCATCGGCCGGGGGCAGGTAGACCGGCTGGATATCGCTGTATTTGAGGCCGGCGTCTTCCAGGGCGCGCACCAACAGGTAGTGCACGTTGGAGCCTTTGTTGAGAACGACTTTTTTGCCCTTGAGGTCCTTCACCGACTGGATCGGCGAGCCCTTCGGCACCAGAATCGCCTCGCTGTGCGGCGCAGGCGGCTCGTAGGCCACGTAGAGCAGATCGGCACCAGCGGCTTGGGCGAACACGGGCGGGGTTTCGCCTGTTACGCCGAAATCGATGGACCCGACGTTGAGCCCTTCGAGGAGCTGCGGGCCACCGGGGAATTCGGTCCACTGCACCTGCACGCCCTGCTCGGCCAGGCGCTTCTCCAGCGTGCCCTTGGCCTTGAGCAGCACCAAGGTGCCGTATTTCTGGTAACCGATACGCAGGCTTTCGGCCTGGGCTTGAGTAATGGCGCCGAAGGACACAGCCGCCGCAAACAGGGCGACCAGACCGCGACGCAAGAAGACAGTGCGCATGGCGCTCTCCTGTGCGAATGAGGTTCGGGTTGCACCTGCTTGCCTCGTTGTCGGGCGAGTAAGGTGGTGTAGCGGGTAGTGCCGTTCAGATGCTCCAGCGAGCGCTGATCAAGCGTTCGTTCAGTACACCAGGCGCCACGGGGCGCGGCCGGCGGGCCAGGGCAACGTGGAAGGTTTCC
Source organism: Pseudomonas sp. NY8896 (assembly GCF_039634505.1). NCBI lineage: Bacteria > Pseudomonadati > Pseudomonadota > Gammaproteobacteria > Pseudomonadales > Pseudomonadaceae > Pseudomonas > Pseudomonas sp. NY8896. Next base: position 277,338 of record NZ_CP132350.1, on the reverse strand, counting down.
AGCGAGTCGTGCAGGCGCTCTTCAAGTGCGGGTACCAACTGTGCCGGCCGGGCGCCTTCTGCGTAGGCAACCTGGCTGTCGTCGGCGAAGATCCCTTGCAGGGTCTCTTGCGCCTTGAGTGCCGACAGCACCGGCTTCAATGCGTAATCCACCGCCAGCATGTGGGCGATGCTGCCACCGGTGGCGATTGGCAACACGATCTTGTGGGCCAATGCGCGTTCGGGCAGCAGGTCGAGCAGTGTCTTCAATGCCCCGGCGAACGATGCCTTGTACACCGGGGTAGAAACGATCAGGCCATCGGCCTGGGCCACCAGTTGCTGGAAGTGCTGCACCTGCGGGCTGTCGAAACGGGCATGCAGCAAGTCTTCGGCGGGGAAGTCACGCACCTGGAAGGTCACCACTTCAACGCCACGGTTCTGCAGCCACTGGCGCGAACGCTCGAGCAGCACGCCGGAGCGTGAACGGGAACTTGGGCTACCACCGATTGATACCACCAGCATTGCAGCGCTTCCTTGTGTTCTGTTGGAGCTGACATTAACAGCTGGCATATATATCTAGAAATCATATTTTTTCATTTGTTTATTCCATAAAGTGCTTTGTAGGGTTTGAGATCTTAGGGCCGCTTTGCGGCCCATCGCGACACAAGGCCGCTCCTACAAAGGACCGCGACCTGCAGGTAGGAGCGGCCTTGTGTCGCGATGGGCTGCGCAGCAGCCCTAGGCCTCAAAAAGCCTGCAGGCATAAAAAAGGGCCGTCGAAACGGCCCGAAAATCCCTGCTTGGCTAAGAGCGATGCAACGAGGAATCCATTAGCGATTTGGCTGAGGGGTTAGCCGCAGATAGGGTTTGACCGCCCGGTAACCTTTGGGGAAGCGCTGCTTGATCTCTTCCTCATCTTTGAGCGAAGGCACGATCACCACCTCGTCGCCGTCCTGCCAGTTACCTGGCGTGGCGACCTTGTGGTTGTCGGTCAACTGCAGCGAATCGATCACTCGCAGGATTTCGTTGAAGTTGCGCCCGGTACTGGCCGGATAGGTGATGGTCAGGCGCACCTTTTTGTTCGGGTCGATGACGAACAGCGAGCGCACGGTCAGGGTGTCGCTGGCGTTCGGGTGAATCAGGTCGTACAGGTCGGATACCTTGCGGTCGGCGTCGGCGATGATCGGGAAATTGACCACGGTGTTCTGGGTTTCGTTGATGTCCTCGATCCAACGGTGGTGCGAGTCCACCGGGTCCACCGACAGGGCGATGGCCTTGACCCCACGCTTGGCGAAATCGTCTTTGAGCTTGGCCGTCAGGCCCAGCTCGGTGGTGCACACCGGGGTGAAGTCGGCCGGGTGAGAGAACAACACCCCCCAGCTATTGCCCAGCCACTCGTGGAAGCGGATCTTGCCTTCGCTGGAATCCTGTTCGAAATCGGGGGCGATATCGCCGAGTTTGAGGCTCATGGGCTGCGGCTCCTTGGCTGGGTTCTGTACCGTATGGGTTCAATGTGCCTGCATTCGGTTAAAAACAAAAAGAATAAATAACGATTTATTTATAACCATAATGCATACGAATGTGCAGGCACAAAAAAGCCTCGCACTAGGCGAGGCTTCTTGTTCAGCTACGGCTTACAGGAAGTTGTAAGTGTAGTTGAAGATCAGACGGGTCTGATCCTGGTCAGCCAGCGAGCTGGTGCCGGTGCCACGGTATACGCCGTGACGCAGGCTGGCGCCCAGGCCCTTGAAGGTGCCTTCCTGGATAACGTAGTCGACGCGAGCGTCACGTTCCCATTCGCTGAAAGTACCGCCGCCAACGGCGTTCTTGCCGTCTTCACCTTTCAGGTAGGCAACCGAGGCTTTCAGGCCCGGCACGCCCAGGCGAGCGAAGTCGTAGGCGTACTGACCGAAGGTGGTGTTTTCACCGGCCTTGGCGAACTGGTTGATCATGCTGTCGGTGAACAGGTAGAAGCTGGAACCACCGGCGCCTTCGTTGCGGCCGTTGCCGTCAACCACGCTGCCCTGGTTCAACCAGACGAAGCCACCGTCGTCATTGACGCGCTGGTGGCCGAGCATCAGCGAGTGGCCACCCAGGGTGTAGGTGAACATCGCGGACCAGGTCTTGTTGTCGACCTCGCCAGTGTTCTTGGCGTAGCCACCGTTGTTGTTGAAGCGGTAGCCGGCTTCGCCGTTCTTGCCGTCGCTGCTGCTGTCGAAGTAACGCAGGTCAGTCTTGAACGACTGGTCCTGGTCGATCTGGAACACGTGGGTCAGGCCCAGGAAGTGCTGCTTGTAGTAGTCTTCCAGGTTCGAGTAGTAGTACTGCAGGGTCAGGTCTTTGGTGAGCTTGTAGTCCAGGCCGCCGTAACGGAACTTGTTGCTGTCCTGGGTACCACCGTTGACCGACAGACCCGTACGGTTGCTCGACGCACGGCCCATGGCGTGGGTCAGCTGACCGGCGTTGATGGTCAGGTTGTCGATTTCCTTCGACTGGATGGTGCCACCCTCGAAGGTTTGCGGCAGCAGACGGCCATCGTTGGAGACCAGGATCGGCAGGTTCGGCGCCAGGGCGCTACCGAAGTGCACCTCGGTCTTCGAGAAGCGGGCCTTGGCGTTGGCGCCAACACGCGCCCACTGGCTCACAGCCGAACCGTCGGTGTCGCTTGGGAAGAAGCTGCTGTTGTCAGGGTGCTTGCCACGGCCACCGTCCAGGTGGATACCCCACAGGGCCTGGGCATCGACACCAAAACCAACGGTGCCTTCGGTGAAGCCGGAGATGTAGTCGAGCTTGAAGCCCTGACCCGATTCGCGGTTGTCTGCACCGCCGTCACGGTTGTCGTTGTTGAAGTACATGGTGCGCGAGCTGAGCGACAGTTTGCTGTCTTCAACGAAACCGGCAGCGCCTGCTTGTTGGGCGAGAACCCCCAGTGCCACGGCCAGAGCCAGGCTGGACTTGTACATGTTTTGCTCCTCTACGTTCTAATTCTTGTGTATCTCTGGCGGAAGGGTCTGCTGCCCCGCTCACCGTGGATTGGCGATTTAGTCCCAAAGCGTGACCATTAAGTCAATCGTTTCTAAACGTTTCGCGACTTTGGTCTAAGACGCCACCTGCGCTACAGGATAATGACAATCCTATAAATCCAAAATGACCGTTTTATGAATTCGTAAGATTTTTACGGAATATGGTTGGAACCTTTACTGCCATTCGTTGTAGCAGTCGCACAATTCATAACTTTTGGTTATTTGCAAACGTTTGCTCATAACCTAATTCCGTATCGTTCTATAGGGACGAAAAAGCCTAGCAGGCTCCGCTGATTTCGCCATTGAGCGAAACCACCGCGTCAGAGCGCCCAGCCGCTTAAAGCATTTGTCTCCTAAGCTAATGCAAAAAAGTTATTTATTTTAACTTTCTTAGATCATTTAGCCTTCTCGTCATCCAGCCCCCAATTGCCTGACGAGAGGTTCAACCATGATCCCGCACGCTCCGCTGCGCCTGTTCGCTGCCCTGACCCTCGCCAGCACCAGCTGGTTAGCCCAGGCTGCCGACCTGACCGTGGCCTACCAGACCACCGTTGACCCAGCCAAAGTGGCCCAGGTGGATGGCGACTACGAAAAGGCCAGCAAGGCCAGCATCGACTGGCGCAAATTCGACAACGGCGCCGACGTGATCACCGCAGTGGCCAGCGGCGACGTGCAGATCGGCTACCTGGGTTCCAGCCCACTGGCCGCGGCTGCCACCCGCAAGCTGCCGGTCGAGACCTTCCTGATCGCCACGCAGATTGGTGCCGGTGAGGCGCTGGTCGCTCGCGACAGCATCAAGACCCCGCAGGACCTGGTCGGCAAGAAAGTCGCCGTACCGTTCGTTTCCACTGGCCACTACAGCCTGCTGGCGGCCCTGAAAAGCTGGAACATCGACGCTTCCAAGGTACAGATCCTCAACCTGGCCCCACCGGCCATCATTGCTGCCTGGAAGCGCGGCGACATCGACGCCACCTACGTATGGGACCCGGCCCTGGGCGTGGCCAAGGAAAATGGCAAGGTACTGATCACCTCCGGCGAACTGGCCCAGAAAGGCGCGCCAACCTTCGACGCCTGGATCGTGCGCAAGGACTTCGCTGAGAAACACCCTGATGTGGTCAAGGCGTTTGCCAAGGTCACGCTCGATGCCTACGCCGACTACCGCAAAGACCCGAAAGCCTGGCTGGCCGACAAGGCCAACGTAGACAAGCTGGTGAAGCTGTCCGGCGCCAAGGCCAGCGACATCCCGGTGCTGCTGGAGGGCAACGTCTACCCACTGGCTGCGGACCAGGCCAATGCCCTGGGCGCGCCGACCACCCAAGCACTGACCGATACCGCCAACTTCCTCAAGCAGCAAGGCAAGGTCGAAGCCGTGCTGCCGGACTACTCGCCGTACGTCAGCGCCAAGTTCCTTCCAAACTGATCCGGAGCCCGTCATGGCCTTGCTCGAACTGGAGCGCATCAGCGCACAGTACCCTGGCGCCAGCACCCCGGTGCTGGCCGACATCAACCTGAGCCTGGGGCCTCGCCAGTTGCTGGTGGCCCTGGGGCCTTCGGGCAGCGGCAAGACTTCGCTGCTCAACCTGATCGCCGGCTTCGTCGCCCCCAGCGGCGGGCGCATCACCCTCGACGGCTTACCGGTGCAGGGCCCAGGTGCCGAGCGCGGTGTGGTGTTTCAGGACGATGCCCTGCTGCCATGGCAAAACGTGCTGGGCAATGTCGCCTTCGGCCTCGAACTGGCCGGCGTGCCCCGCGCTCAGCGTGAGGCCAAGGCCCGTGAAATGCTCGCCCTCGTCGACCTCGCGGGCTTCGGCGAACGGCGCATCTGGCAGTTGTCCGGTGGCCAGAAACAGCGGGTGGGCCTGGCCCGCGCGTTGGCGGCCGACCCTCGGGTATTGCTGATGGATGAACCGTTCGGCGCCCTCGACGCCTTCACCCGCGAGCAGATGCAGGAACTGCTGCTGCAGGTCTGGCAGCGCACCGCCAAGCCGGTGTTCCTGATTACCCACGACATCGAAGAAGCCGTGTTCCTCGCCAGCGAGCTGGTACTGCTGGCCCCCAACCCTGGGCGCGTGGTGGAACGCCTGCAACTGGACTTCGGCCAGCGCTACGCCGCTGGCGAATCGGCCCGGGCCATCAAGTCCGACCCTGCCTTCATCGAAACCCGCGAGCATGTGCTGGCGCGGGTATTTTCCCAACGCCAAAGCCTGCAGGAGCCCGCATGAGCAGCCTGGACCTGCCGGTCGCCGGCAAACACGACACCCAAGCCCGGCCAGCCGCCAAGCTGCGCCGCCCACTGTCCACCCGCTGGATCAGCACCCTGACCCTGACCAGCCTGCTGCTGGCCTGGTGGCTGGTGACGGCCGCCGGCTGGATCGAGCCGCTGTTCCTGCCCTCGCCCGGCGACATCCTGGCCAGGGCCTGGACACTGCTCACCCAAGGCTACATGGACGCCAGCCTGTGGCAGCACCTGGGCGCCAGCCTGGGCCGCATCGGCTTGGCCCTGCTGGCCGCCACCCTCACCGCCATCCCGGTGGGCATCGCCATCGGCTACAACCGCGTGGCGCGCGGCATTCTCGACCCGCTGATCGAGTTCTATCGGCCGATCCCACCGCTGGCCTACCTGCCGCTGATCGTCATCTGGTGCGGTATCGGCGAGCTGTCCAAGGTGCTGCTGATCTACCTGGCCATCTTCGCCCCCATCGCCATTGCCACCGCCACCGGTGTGCGCACGGTCGACCCGGCCAAGCTGCGGGCGGCGCAGTCGCTGGGTGCGACCAAGGCCCAGCTGATCCGCCATGTGATCCTGCCCAGTGCGCTGCCCGACATCCTTACCGGCATCCGCATCGGCCTGGGCGTCGGCTGGTCGACCCTGGTCGCCGCCGAACTGATCGCCGCCACCAGCGGCCTGGGCTTCATGGTGCAGTCGGCGGCGCAGTTCCTGGTCACCGACGTGGTGGTGCTGGGCATTCTGCTGATCGCCCTGATCGCCTTCGCCCTGGAAATGAGCCTGCGTGCCCTGCAACGCAAACTGGTGCCCTGGCATGGGCAGAGCCACTGATTGCCGACTGACCACGCCGGCAACCCGGCGCCTAGCACGAGAAAAGACATGAGCCTGACCATTACCCCCCTCAGCCCGGCCCTTGGCGCCCAGATCAGCGGCGTGGACATCAGCCGCGATATCAGCGCGCAAGCGCGTGACGCCATCGAACAGGCATTGCTGCAGCATCAGGTGCTGTTCTTCCGCAACCAGCCGATCAACCCGGAGCAACAGGCGCGCTTTGCCGCCCGCTTCGGGGACCTGCACATCCACCCGATCTACCCGAACGTGCCAGAAACCCCGCAAGTGCTGGTGCTCGATACGGCAGTGACCGATGTGCGCGACAACGCCGTGTGGCACACCGACGTGACCTTTCTGCCGACCCCGGCGCTGGGCGCGGTGCTCAGTGCCAAGCAACTGCCGGCCTACGGTGGCGATACCCTGTGGGCCAGCGGCATTGCGGCGTTCGAAGCCTTGTCGGTGCCGCTGCGTGAGATGCTAGACGGGCTGACCGCCACCCACGACTTCACCAAGTCGTTCCCGTTGGAGCGCTTTGGCACCACGCCAGAAGACCTGGCGCGCTGGGAGGCCACGCGGCGCAACAACCCACCGCTGTCGCACCCGGTGGTGCGCACGCACCCGGTGAGCGGGCGCAAGGCGTTGTTCGTCAATGAAGGGTTTACGACGCGCATCAATGAGCTGAGCGAGCTGGAAAGCGATGCACTGCTGAGGCTGCTGTTCGCCCATGCGACACGGCCGGAGTTCAGCATTCGCTGGCGCTGGCAGGAGAATGACGTGGCGTTCTGGGACAACCGCGTGACCCAGCATTTTGCGGTGGATGATTACCGGCCGAACCGGCGGGTGATGCATCGGGCGACCATCCTGGGTGATGCACCCTTCTAACAGAAATTCATCAACAGCCCCGGCCTCTTCGCGGGTAAAACCGCTCCCACAGGGATGGCACCGGTTTTGAAGCCTGCGCTGTACCTGTGGGAGCGGGTTTACCCGCGAAGAGGCCGGTACAGGTTATTACCGAACCAGATGCAAGTACTGCATGTGCCGCTCGTACTGGTCGAGGATGTCGTTGATGATCTGCTCCTTGCTGTAGCCCACCAGGTCATAGTTCTGGCTGCCTTCGCTCAGGTGCACCTCCGCCCGATAATAACGGCGGTTCTTCAACTCCTGCGTCCCCAGCCCACCCAGGGCGAACGATGGCGTGAAATAACCACGCATCTGCACCTGGTAAATGAACGGCTGTTCCTCACCATGGCCAATCTTCAAGCTGACATTGTCGTGGCTCGGGTCGTCCTGGGTAATCAGCACCAGGCCCTTCTGCTCGAACACTTCCCGCACGTCGGCAATCGCCGGGCGCACCACGTCATCCATGAAACGGTACACCTCATCACGCGACGGGAAATGCACCGCCTGGCTCAGGCGCTGGCGCCAGCCGCCACGGCCGCGACGTGACTGGGCAAACGGCGCCAGCGAGTGCATCTGCGCGATCTGCCGCTGCGACTCGAGGTAGAACGCCTTGTGCAGCCCCCACATCATGCACAGCAGAATCAGCGAGAACGGCAACGAAGTCAGCACCACCGCCGACTTCAGCGAATCGATACTGCCGGCGAACAACAGCGCGCTGGTGATCAGCGCAGTCATCGCGCCCCAGAAGATGCGCAGCCAGTTCGGCCCATCCTCGTCGGCTTCGCCGCCCTTGGCCGACAAGGTCGACAGCACCACGGTGCCCGAGTCGGCCGAGGTAACGAAGAACACGAAGCTGATGAACACCGTGGTGGCGATCACCGCCTTGCTCCAGGGGTAGGTCTCCAGCAGCAGGTACAGGCTCATCGACGGGTTATCCAGGGCCGACTGTCCCAGCGCGGTCATGCCGTGGTTGATCACCTGGTCCAGCGCGCTGTTGCCGAAGATCGACATCCACGCCAGGGTGAAACCGAGCGGAATCAACAGCACGCCAAAGACGAACTCGCGGATGGTGCGGCCACGGGAGATACGGGCGATGAACAGCCCCACGAACGGCGCCCAGGCAATCCACCAGGCCCAATAGAACACTGTCCAGCCACCCAGCCAATCGCGGTTTTCACCGTAGGCATACACGTCGAAGCTCTTGCGTGGCAAAGCGCCCAGGTAGTCGCCCAGGTTCTGGATGAGCGTATTGAACAGGTGCTGGGTAGGGCCGGCGAACAGCACGAACAGCAGCAGTGCGCAGGCCAGGAACAGGTTGATGTCGCTCATCACCCGCACCCCCTTTTCCACCCCGGCGACAGCCACGGCCACGGCCGCGCCCATCATCAGGGTGATGAGGATCACCTGCACCCACTGGCTGTGGCTGATGCCGAACAGGTAGTCGAGGCCGGCGTTCAGATGCAGCACCCCAAAGCCCATGTCGGCGCCCAGGCCGAACACCGTGGCGATGATGCCGAAGCCGTCCACCGCGTAGCCGATCGGGCCGTTGATGCGTTTGCCGATCAGCGGGTACAGCGCCGAGCGTAGGGCCAGCGGTAGGTTGTGGCGGTAGGCGAAGTACGCCAGCGCCATACCGACGAAGGCGAAGACGCCCCAGCCATGCAGGCCCCAGTGCAGGAACAGAATCTGCATTGCCTGACGCCCGGCCTCGGCCGTGCCCGCTTCGCCCTGGGGCGGCTGCAGCATGTGGGTCAGCGGTTCGGAGACGCAGAAAAAGAACAGGGTGATGCTGATACCAGCGGCAAACAGCATGCCGGCCCACGACAGGTAACTGAACTCGGGTTCGTCGTGGTCGGCACCGAGCTTGATCTTGCCGTAGCCAGACAAGGCGGTGACCACCACGAAGACCAGGTACAGCGTCATCGCCAGCATGTAGTACCAGCCGACCGTGTTGGCCGCCCAGTTCTGCGCCGCCAGCAACCAGTCACCTGCCGCTTGCGGGTTGGAGATGACCACCAGGCCAAAGATGAGGATGAAACTAGCCGCGAAGTAGAACACCGGGGGGTTCATGCGGATCTTGCCATTGGCAAGGGAAGGGTTCGGTGCACTCATCGGGCGTGCACCTCGTCGAATGACGTAAGGTTCGGAATGAACGGGTTCAGCAAAGGAATCCTCCTGTTGAACACCGGCAGCGGACCAGCGTTTTTTCATTGAACAAGCGTTCAAGTTAAACATGGATCGGATTTCAATGCGAATTGGGCCGCTGATTGGCGTCCTTCTGAACCGGCCCTTTCGCGGGTTTACCCGCTAAGGGCCGGTTCAGGTCAAGCAAATGCCAGATCAGTTCTTGTCCTGGCAATCCAGCTGCAAGTTGGCCTGGGTGATGTTGCTTTCAGCCGGCACACTGCGGGTCAGCCACACATTGCCGCCAATGGTCGAGCCTTTGCCGATGGTAATGCGCCCCAGCACCGTGGCCCCGGCATAGATCACCACATCGTCCTCGACGATGGGGTGGCGCGGCAGGCCTTTGTGCAGGGTCCCCGACTCATCGCTTGGGAAGCGCTTGGCGCCCAGGGTAACCGCCTGGTAGATGCGCACGCGCTCGCCGATGATCGCAGTTTCGCCAATCACCACGCCGGTGCCGTGGTCGATGAAGAAGCTCGGGCCGATTTGCGCCCCTGGGTGAATGTCGATACCCGTGGCCGAATGCGCCAGCTCCGAACTGATCCTCGCCAGCAGCGGCAAGCCGGCCTGGTAAAGGTGGTGCGCCAGGCGGTGGTGGATGATCGCCAGGATACCTGGGTAGCACAGCAGTACTTCATCGACGCTGCGCGCCGCCGGGTCGCCGTGGTAGGCGGCCAGCACATCGGTGTCGAGCAGTACGCGCAGCTCCGGCAACGCAGCCGCGAAGCCCTGGATCAGGCTTAGCGCGTGAGCGTCTACACCTGCCAGCTCAGCCTTGCTTTGGCGAGCGGCATAGCGCAACTCCAGACGCGCCTGGGCCAGCAAGGCGGTCAGTGCGGCATCCAGAGTATGGCCGACGTAGAAGTCTTCGCTTTCTTCGCGCAGGTCCACAGGCCCAAGGCGCATGGGGAACAACGCACCGCACAGTTGCTCCAGAATCTGCCGCATCGCCTCGCGCGATGGCAGTTCGCGCCCGCCCTGCTCACCAATGCTGCGGCCATTGCGGGTGCGCCATTGCTCACGGGCGCCGCGCAGGCCAGTAACGATGTTCTGCAACTGCCAGTGCGCGGATGAAGGTTGTTCGCTCACGGTTTTCTCCTGCCGTATGGGCCATCTCATTTTTTTGCCAGGCCCGCGAAGAAACCAGGCCTGCCTACATGCAATCCACTCTACGGCAAATCCGACCCTTGGAAAAAACAACGCTTTATTCCATCCTGCGCTAAGTCAGGCATAAGCCGCGATGACGGCGTGGGGATCGTCGCCTACCCTCAAAGCAGCCAGCACCTGGCAAAAAGCAAAAAGGGAATAACAAAATAATTTTTTAGTATTTCCTGGCCTAAGCAGCCAACCCTATAGTCGCCACCTCACTACTTACACAACAAGCGCGGGGCTCTGACATGTCGAAATTCGCCAAACCGCTACTCAACGCCAGCCTGGCCCTCCTGCTGGGTGCCGGCCTGCTCGGCCAGGCCTTCGCCGGCGAGCAATTGAAGACTATCCAGGAAAAAGGCGTGATCAACGTCGGCCTGGAAGGTACCTACCCACCGTTCAGTTTCCAGGATGAGAACGGCAAGCTGGCCGGCTTCGAGGTGGAGCTTTCGGAACTCCTGGCCAAGGAGCTGGGGGTCAAGGCCAAGATCCAGCCAACCAAGTGGGACGGCATCCTTGCCGCGCTGGAGTCCAAGCGCCTGGACGTAGTGGTCAATCAGGTGACCATCTCTGAAGAGCGCAAGAAGAAATACGACTTCTCCGAGCCCTACACCGTTTCCGGTATCCAGGCCCTGATCCTGAAGAAGAAAGCCGAGCAGCTGAACATCAAGTCGGCGCAAGACCTGGCCGGCAAGAAAGTCGGTGTGGGCCTGGGCACCAACTACGAGCAGTGGGTCAAGCAGGATGTCCCGAAAGCCGAAGTGCGTACCTATGAAGACGACCCGAGCAAGTTCGCCGACCTGCGCAACGGCCGCATCGACGCCATCCTGATCGACCGCCTGGCCGCGCTGGAATACGCGCAAAAAGCCAAGGACACCGAGCTTGCCGGCGATGCCTTCTCGCGCCTGGAAAGCGGCGTAGCCCTGCGCAAGGGCGAGCCTGAGCTGCTGGCAGCGATCAACAAGGCCATCGACAAGCTCAAGGCTGACGGCACGCTGGCCAAGCTGTCCGAAAAATACTTCGGTGCCGATGTCACCAAATGATCGCTGAAAGCCTGCAACTCGTTGTCGACTCCACGCCCTTCCTGCTGAAGGGCGCGGGTTATACAGTGCTGCTCAGTGTCGGCGGCATGTTCTTCGGCCTGCTGCTGGGCTTTGCCCTGGCGCTGATGCGGCTGTCGAAGATTTTGCCGCTGAACTGGCTGGCGCGGGTCTACGTGTCGTTCTTCCGCGGCACGCCGCTGCTGGTGCAGCTGTTCGTGATCTATTTCGGCATGCCACAGATTGGCATCGAGCTCGACCCGATACCTGCCTCGCTGATCGGCCTGTCGCTGAACATGGCGGCCTACATCTGCGAAATCCTGCGTGCGGCGATTTCCTCGATCGACCGGGGCCAGTGGGAAGCTGCCGCCAGCATCGGCATGACCCGCGTCCAGGCCATGCGCCGGGCGATCCTGCCACAGGCCTTGCGCACCGCCCTGCCACCGTTGGGTAACAGCTTCATTTCGCTGGTCAAGGACACCGCCCTGGCGGCGACCATCCAGGTGCCCGAGCTGTTCCGCCAGGCGCAGCTGATTACCGCACGTACCTTCGAAGTGTTCACCATGTACGTGGCAGTCGCCGTTATCTACTGGGTGCTGTGCAGCATCCTTGCGCACTTCCAGAACCGCATGGAAGCGCGGGTCAACCAGCATGACCAGGAGCAATGAGCATGATTGAAGTCAAAGGCCTGACCAAACGGTTCAAGGGCCAGACCGTGCTCAACGGTATCGACCTGACCGTGCAGCCCGGCGAAGTGGTGGCCATCATCGGCCCCAGTGGCTCGGGCAAGACCACCTTCCTGCGCTGCCTGAACCTGCTGGAAACCCCCGATGCCGGGCAGATCCAGATCGGCGCCATCAGCATCGATGCCAACCGCCCGCTGGGTGGCCAGCAAGGTGCGATTCGGCGTTTGCGCCAGCAGGCCGGGTTCGTGTTCCAGAACTTCAACTTGTTCCCTCACCGCACCGCCCTGGAGAACGTGATCGAGGGGCCGGTGATCGTCAAGAAGACGCCTCGCGAACAGGCCATCGAGCTTGGCCGGCGTCTGCTGGCCAAGGTCGGCCTGGCGGGCAAGGAAGACGCCTACCCACGGCGCCTGTCCGGCGGCCAGCAGCAACGGGTGGCCATCGCCCGCGCCCTGGCCATGGAGCCGGAGGTGATCCTGTTCGACGAACCGACGTCGGCGCTGGACCCGGAGCTGGTGGGTGAAGTACTGGCGACCATCCGCGGCCTGGCCGAGGAAAAGCGCACCATGATCATCGTCACCCACGAGATGAGCTTTGCTCGGGATGTGGCGAACCGGGTGATCTTCTTCGACAAGGGCGTGATCGTGGAACAGGGTGAAGCCAAGGCGTTGTTTGCGGCGCCCAAGGAAGAGCGTACCCGGCAGTTCCTGCGCAAGTTCCTCGGTACCGCAGCTTCCGAGTAAACCTGTTCCGGCCTCTTCGCGGGCGTGCCCGCGAAAGGGCCGGCACATTTGTAGTAAATCCCTCCTTCTATACATATTCCAAAGAGTTAGTTCATAAACTTTTTATAAAGCATTAGGGTATATAAACCGGACCACCGGACCAGCACACATTTGTCGCGATCAGCTGTAGCGGCACAACTATTTTGTGAGGTCAGGAATGGTCAGGATCACAATCACCCCAGTGCGTATCGCCAGGGCATTGAGTGCAGCCAAGGAGCGGTACTGATGTCCAGCCAGCCAAATACCCAATTCCACAGCGATCTCGACAGCTCGCCCCTGCTGCTGCCGGCCAAGGTACTGCGCAATGACGCCGAAGCCCTGCAAGCGGCCCGCGAACTGGCCGAGGTTGCCCGCGAGCAAGCTGCCCGCCGCGACCAGCAACGCAAACTGCCTTGGGCCGAGATCGAGCTGTTCACCCGCAGCGGCCTGGGTAGCATCAGCGTACCCAAGGCCCACGGCGGCCCGGACGTATCGTTCGAAACCGTAGCCGAAGTTTTCCGCGTGATCAGCGCCGCCGACCCGGCCTTGGGGCAGATCCCGCAGAACCAGTTCGGCATGTTGCAACTGATTCGCCTGACGGCCACCGAGGCACAGCAGGCGCTGATCTTCCGCAGCGTGCTCGACGGCTGGCGCATCGGTAATGCCGGCCCCGAACGCGGCACCAAAGACACGCTCACCCTCAAGGCCCGGATCACTCGCGCCGGCGACAGCTATCGCATCAGCGGCGAGAAGTTCTACTCCACCGGCGCCCTGTTCGCCCACTGGGTGGCGGTGAAAGCCCTCGACGACGAAGGCCGCCAGCGCCTGGCATTCGTGCGCCGGGGCAGCCCGGGGCTGCGCATCGTCGACGACTGGTCCGGGTTCGGCCAACGCACCACCGCCAGCGGCACTGTACTGCTGGACCAGGTACCAGTAGACGCCGAGCTGGTGATCGACAACTGGCGCCAGCGCGATATCCCCAACATCCAGGGCGCGGCTTCGCAGCTGATCCAGGCGGCGATCGACGCCGGCATTGCCGAAGCGGCAATCGACGATGCGATCACATTCGTGCGCGAAAAGTCCCGCCCGTGGATCGAGGCCAACGTGGACCGTGCCAGCGACGACCCTTATGTGATTGCCGATATCGGCCGGCTGAAGCTTGAGCTGCATGCCGCCGAAGCGCTGCTGCGCAAGGCCGCGCGGGTGCTCGACGAAGTCAACGCCGCACCCGTCGACGCCGCCAGCGCGGCGCGGGCCTCGATTGCGGTGGCCGAGGCCAAGGTGTTGACCACCGAAGTCGCCTTGCAGGCGAGCGAAAAACTGTTCGAGCTGGCTGGCAGCCGCGCCACCCTTGCCGAGTTCAACCTCGACCGCCACTGGCGCAATGCCCGGGTGCACACCCTGCATGACCCGGTGCGCTGGAAGTACCACGCGGTGGGCGCGTACCACCTCAACGGCACCCTGCCTGCGCGGCATTCCTGGATCTGATTTTTTAGGCCTTGGGGGCTGCTTTGCAGCCCATCGCGACACAAGGCCGCTCCTACACGGGATCGCGTACCGACATCGGGTCGCGCCCCCCTGTAGGAGCGGCCTTGTGTCGCGATGGGCCGCAAAGCGGCCCCAATGGCCCCGGAGAACAACATGACTACAAATATCATTACCAGCGACACCGAAGCCCTGAATGTTGCCGAAGACATCGCCCAGCAACTGCGCCGCGACAGCGCCCTGCGCGACCGCGAGCGCCGCTTGCCGCACGCCGAACTGGAGCTGTTCACCCGCTCCGGCCTATGGGCCATCAGCGTGCCCAAGGCCTTCGGTGGCGCCGGCGTGTCCAATGTCACCCTGGCCAAGGTCATCGCCCGTATCGCCCAAGCCGACGGCTCGCTCGGGCAGATCCCGCAAAACCATTTCTACGGCCTGGAAGTACTGCGAGTAAACGGCACCCCCGAGCAGCAACAGCGGCTATACGCCGAAGTGTTGGCCGGCCGCCGCTTTGGCAATGCCCTGGCCGAGTTGGGCACCAAGACCGCCAACGAACGCACCACCCGACTGAGCCGTGACGGCGATGGCTTCCGCATCAACGGCCGCAAGTTCTATTCCACCGGTGCCATCTACGCCCAGCGCATTCCCACCTCGGTCGTCGACGACCAAGGCGTGCAGCAACTGGCCTTCGTCCCAGCCGACAGCCAGGGCTTGCAAGTGATCGATGACTGGAGCGGATTCGGCCAGCGCACCACCGGCAGCGGTTCGGTGGTGTTCGACAACGTGTACGTCAGCGCCGCCGACGTGGTGCCGTTCCAGAGTGCCTTCGAGCGCCCTACCCCGGTCGGGCCGTTGGCGCAGATCCTTCATGCCGCAATCGACACCGGCATCGCCCGCGCGGCTTATGAAGATGCCCTGCACTTCGTACGTACCCGCAGTCGTCCGTGGGTCGACTCCGGCCTGGACAAGGCCACGGATGACCCGCTGACGTTGAAAAGCTTCGGCCACCTGGCGATCCGTTTGCACGCCGCCGAGGCCCTGCTGGAGCGCGCCGGTGAATACCTCGACCGCGCCCGCGACGACAGCACCGCCGACAACGTGGCCGCCGCCTCCATCGCCGTAGCCGAAGCACGGGCCATCAGCACCGAGATTTCCCTCGCCGCCGGCACCGCGCTGTTCGAACTGGGCGGCAGCCAAGCCACCCTGGCCGAGCACAACCTCGACCGCCACTGGCGCAACGCCCGTGTGCACACCCTGCACGACCCGGTGCGCTGGAAGTACCACGCCATCGGCAACTACTACCTCAACGATGCCAACCCGCCACGTCGGGGGACCATCTGATGGCCAAGCAGATTCTGCTCAATGCCTTCAACATGAACTGCATCGGGCACATCAACCACGGCCTGTGGACCCATCCACGGGACACCTCGACCCAATACAAGACCCTGGACTACTGGACCCACCTGGCACGCCTGCTGGAGCGCGGCCTGTTCGACGGGTTGTTCATCGCCGATATCGTCGGTACCTACGACATCTACGGGCAGTCGCTGGACGTGCCCCTCAAGGAGTCGATTCAGCTGCCGGTCAACGACCCACTGCTGCTGGTTTCAGCCATGGCTGCGGTCACCCGCCACCTGGGTTTCGGCCTTACCGCCAACCTCACCTACGAGGCGCCGTACCTGTTCGCCCGGCGCCTATCCACCCTCGACCACCTGAGCAATGGCCGAATCGGTTGGAACATCGTCACCGGTTACCTCGACAGCGCGGCCCGAGCCATGGGCCTTGAGCAACAACCCGAGCACGACCGCCGCTACGACCAGGCCGACGAATACCTGCAGGTGCTGTACAAGCTGCTGGAAGGCAGCTGGGCCGACGACGCCGTGGTCGCAGACCGCACGCAGCGCGTCTATGCCCAACCCGACAAGGTGCGCAAGGTCAGCCACCACGGCGAGTTCTACAACGTCGAGGGCTATCACCTGTGCGAGCCCTCGCCGCAGCGCACCCCGGTGCTGTTCCAGGCCGGCAGCTCGCCGCGCGGCCTGGCTTTCGCTGGCAACCATGCCGAATGCGTGTTCATCAGTGGCCAGGACAAGGCCGCCACCCGCGCCCAGGTCGACAAGGTGCGCGCAGCCGCCCAGGCTGCCGGTCGCGACCCGCAAGCAGTCAAGGTGTTCATGGGCATCACGGTGATCGTCGCGGCCACCGAGCAAGCGGCCCAGGCCAAGCATGCCGAATACCTGCGCCATGCAAGCCCCGAGGCCGGCGTCGCGCACTTCGCCGCATCCACCGGCATCGACTTCGCCGCCTACGCGCTGGACGAGCCAATCGCCTTCAACCAGGGCAACGCCATCCAGTCGGCCACCCGCCAGTTGCAAGACAACGCCTGGACCCGCCGGCGCCTGCTTGAACAGCACGCCCTGGGTGGCCGCTACGTCACCCTGGTCGGCGCTCCCGAACAGGTGGCCGAACAGTTGATTGCCTGGGTCGACGAAACCGGGCTGGACGGCTTCAACCTGACCCGCACCGTCACCCCGGAAAGCTTTGAGGACTTCATCGACCTGGTCGTCCCGCAACTGCAGCAGCGTGGCCGCTACAAGACCGCCTACGCCGAAGGCACCCTGCGCGAGAAGCTGTTCCAGGCCGACCACCCGCACTTGCCCGTCAGCCACCCTGGCTCGGCTTATCGCTTTACCCCAACCCCTGCCCCGACTGGAGCCCTGCATCATGCTTGAGAAACTGTTCCGGCCCGTCGCGGCCATTGCCTTCACACTGGGCCTGTCCGCCAGCGCCCTGGCAGCCGAACCGCTGAAGATCGGCACCACCTCGGCCTTTGCCATTCCGCTGGAAGCCGCAGTGGAGGAAGCACACAAGCAAGGCCTGGAAGTGAAGCTGATCGAGTTCAGCGACTGGATTGCGCCCAATGTCAGTCTCAACAGTGGCGACATCGACGTGAACTACTTCCAGCACATCCCGTTCCTGGAAAACGCCAAAGCCGCTGCGGGCTTCAACCTGGTGCCCTACGCCTCGGGCATCATCAACAACGTTGGCCTGTACTCGAAAACGTACAAAAGCTTCGCCGACCTGCCAGAAGGCGCCAGCGTGGCCATCGCCAACGACCCGATCAACAGCGGCCGGGGCCTGCAACTGCTGGCCAAGGCCGGGCTGATCACCCTGAAGCCAGGCGTTGGCTACAAGGCCACCGAGGACGACATCGTCACCAACCCGAAAAAGCTGAAAATCCTGCAGGTCGAGGCGGTTCAGCTGGTGCGCGCCTACGATGACGCCGACCTGGTGCAGGGTTACCCGGCCTACATCCGCCTGGCCAATACCTTCGATGCCACCTCGGCGTTGCTGTTCGATGGCCTGGAAAACAAGGAATACGTGATCCAGTTCGTCATCCGCCCACAAAGCAAGGACGACCCACGCCTGGCCAAGTTCGTCGACATCTACCAGCACTCGCCTGTGGTACGCGCAGCGTTGGACAAAGCCCACGGCAAGCTCTACCAAGCTGGCTGGGAAGGCTGACATGAGCCAGGCCAGCGCGCTCAGGGCGCCTACCCCACAACCATTGCCGCCAACGGTCAAGGAACAGGCTCTGCGCCCGGAAGTCAATGAAGCCCATGTGCGCTTCATCGGCCTGGGCAAGACCTACCCTGGCCAGGCACAACCGGCCTTGCAAGGCATCGACCTGAACATCCGCCATGGCGAGATTTTCGGCATCATCGGCCGTAGCGGCGCCGGCAAGTCTTCACTGCTGCGTACCATCAACCGCCTGGAGCAACCCAGCCAGGGCCGGATACTGATCGACCAGGTAGACATCGCCCCCTTCGACGAGGACCGCCTGGTGGCGCTGCGTCGGCGCATCGGCATGATCTTCCAGCACTTCAACCTGATGTCGGCCAAGACTGTATGGCAGAACGTCGAGCTGCCGTTGAAGGTGGCCGGCGTGGCCAAGGCCGAGCGTCAGCACAAGGTGCGCGAGTTGCTGGAGCTGGTCGGTTTGCAGGAAAAGCACCATGTGTACCCGGCGCAGCTGTCCGGCGGGCAGAAACAGCGCGTGGGCATTGCCCGAGCGCTGGTGCACGACCCCGAGATCTTGCTGTGCGACGAGGCCACCTCGGCGCTGGACCCAGAGACCACGGCCTCGATCCTTGAGCTGCTGCGCGACATCAATCAGCGCCTGGGCCTGACCATCGTGCTGATCACCCACGAAATGGCGGTAATCCGTGATATCTGCCATCGGGTGGTGGTGCTTGAGCGCGGTGAGGTGGTCGAGCAGGGCGAAGTCTGGCGGGTGTTCGGCTCTCCCCGCCACGAGGTCACCCGCACCCTGCTCGCACCCTTGCAGGCCAGGCTGCCAGCCGCATTGCAAGCCAGCCTGCAGGCCAGCCCGGCGAGCCATGACAGCGCCGTGGTGCTGAAACTGACAGTGCTCGGTGAGCCAGAGCTGTCTGCCCTGTTCCAAGACTTGGGCGGGCGTGTGCGCCTGCTGCAGGGTGGCGTGGAAACCATCGGCGAGCATGCCCTGGGGCAGTTGATCCTGTCGGTGCAACACTCGCCGCACGACACCCATCAATTGCTGGAACGTGCCCGCCGCTGGGCCGAGGACGTGGAGGTGCTGGGCCATGTGGTTTGATCGCCTGCTGGAAGGCTTGCTCGATACCCTGCTGATGGTCGGCGTTTCGTCGCTGATCGCCCTGCTGGTGGGCGTACCGATGGCGGTGCTGCTGGTCACCAGCGACAAGGGCGGGATCTTCGAGGCGCCGCTGCTGAACCGGGTGCTGGGCGCCTTCGTCAACCTGTTCCGCTCGATCCCGTTCCTGATCCTGATGGTCGCGCTGATCCCCTTCACCCGCCTGGTGGTAGGCACCACCTACGGCGTGTGGGCGGCGGTGGTGCCGCTGACCATCGCCGCCACGCCGTTCTTTGCGCGGATTGCCGAGGTCAGCCTGCGCGAGGTCGACCATGGCTTGGTGGAGGCCGCACAGGCCATGGGCTGCCGGCGCTGGCACATTGTCTGGCATGTGCTGCTGCCCGAGGCACTGCCGGGCATCGTGGGGGGGTTCACCATTACCCTCGTGACCTTGATCAACTCTTCGGCGATGGCTGGGGCGATTGGTGCTGGAGGGTTGGGGGATATCGCCTACCGGTATGGCTACCAGCGTTTCGACAGCCAGATCATGCTGACCGTGATTGCCTTGCTGGTGGCGTTGGTGGCGTTGATCCAGCTGGGCGGGGACCGCTTGGCGAAGGGCTTGAACAAGCGTTGACTGCCGGGGGCTGCTTTGCAGCCCGATCGCGACACAAGGCCGCTCCTACAGACGACCGCATACCCATGTAGGAGCGGCCTTGTGTCGCGACCGGGCCGCAAAGCGGCCCCAAGCTCTCAATCCCAGCGAAGATCCCCAGCCGGCACCGGCCGCCCGAACCAGTACCCTTGGCCCAATTGACACTGCTCCTGCAGCAGGAAACTGGCCTGCTCTGCCTGCTCGATGCCCTCGGCATGCACCTGCATGCCCATGCTGCGGGCCAGGGCGATGATCACCCGCACGATCGCGATGTCATCCTCATCCAGCGGCAAACCGGCAACGAAGCCCTGGTCGATCTTCAGCTTCTGCACGGGCAAACGCTTGAGCCGCAACAGCGACGAATACCCGGTGCCGAAGTCGTCGATGGCCAGGGTCACCCCCAGCTCGCGCAAACGGTGCAGCTGCTCCAGCGCCACCTCAGGGTCTTCCATCACCGCGCTTTCCGTCACTTCCAGCTCCAGCAAGGCTGGGGGCAGGCCCGTTTCATGCAAAACCGCGGCGACTTGCCGGTACAGCTCATGCTGGCCAAACAGGCGGCTGGATATGTTCACCGCCACAAAGGCCAGCTGCCTGCCTTCGGCCTGCCACTGCACCATTTGCCGGCAAGCCTGGCGCAGCACCCAGGTATCGATTTCGGCAATCAGCCCGGTGCGCTCGGCAATCGGGATGAACTCGCCCGGCGGCACCAGGCCCCGCTGGGGATGCTGCCAGCGCACCAACGTCTCGACCCCGACCTGTCGGCCTGTCGCCAGGTCATGTACCGGCTGGAAATACACCCGCAGCTCATCCTGCTCCAGGGCCCGGCGCAGCTCTCCAGCAGTCTCGACCCGGTGTTGGGCGTGGGCAGTCAGCTCTTCGGTGTACAGCGCATAGCAGGCCCGCCCGTTGCTTTTGGCCTTGTACAACGCCGCGTCGGCATTACGCAGCAACTGTTCGGCGCCCAACGCATCGCTGGGGAACAGGCTGATACCGACGCTGGCACTGATGAACAGGCGATTTTCCTCGCACAGGAACGGCTCGCGCATGCGCTCGATAATGCACTGCGCCAGCTTGCCCGCCTGGCCGACCTGTTGGCAGTTCTCGGCCAGCACAGCGAACTCGTCGCCGCCCAGGCGCGCCAGGGTCACGCCGCTACCCAGCACCTCACCCAGGCGCTCGCCCACCCGTTTCAGCAACTGGTCACCGATGGTGTGGCCAAGGCCATCGTTGATGCTCTGGAAGTGGTCCAGGTCCAGCAGCAACAGCGCGCAACCGCGCTTGTTGGCCTGTGCCGCCGCCAATGCCTGCTCGACCCGGTCGGTGAACAGCAGGCGGTTGGGCAGGCCCGTCAATGGGTCGTGGTGGGCCAGGTAGGCCAGCTCCTGTTCTGTATGCTTGATCGCACTGATGTCACTGAACACCGCCACGTAATGGCTGAGCTCACCATCGTCATCGCGAATGGCACATATGGTCTGCCACTGCGGATAAATTTCGCCGCTCTTGCGTCGGTTCCAGATTTCACCGCTCCACTCGCCCTGTTCGGCCAGGGTGGCGAAGATCTGCTGGTAGAACGCAAGGCCATGGCGACCGGACTTGAACTTGCTCGGGCGCTGGCCCATCACCTCGTCCTGCTGATAGCCGGTGATGCGCATGAAGGCACGGTTGACGTGCACGATAAGGCCCTGGCGGTCGGTGACCAGTACACCTTCGAGGGTACTGTCGAACACTGCGGCGGCCATGCGCAGCCGCTCGCGATCCTCGCAGCGCAAGCGCGCACCAGCACCGATGAAGTTCAGCAGCCGTACCCTGGAAACGTAGATCAGTACGGCACTGAACAACACCCACAGCACGATGTTGATCTGCCGCCCCACGGTCAGTGCCAGGGGGTCGTCAGTCATGCCGTGCAGCATCACCTCGGCGAGCGCCAGCCAGAGGATCGAGAGCACCACATACAGCGCAGCCATGCGCAAGGCGTCGCGAACGGAAACAGACATGTCGGGTGGGATTGCCCATCAGAAAAGAATGGGCATTATAAAGGCTCTGGCGCACTGTGGGAGCGGGTTTACCCGCGAAGATGGCAACGCGGTGGATGGCACCGGCTCTGCCGGTGTTCGCGGCTGAAGCCGCTCCCACATGGATTGCGTGAAATATCGCGTCGTCAGCTTTGACTGGTTTTATTTCCCTGCCAAGGGATAATCAGCCCCTCCTCCTGCATTCCGAGGGTTTTTACACCTATGTGGTACAACGGCCTGCTCGACTTGTCGGCCTGGCAACTGGTGGGCATCACTTTGTTGATGACCCACGTGACCATTGTCAGCGTCACGGTCTACCTGCATCGCTACTCCGCGCACCGGGCCTTGGAGCTCAACGGCGCGCTCAAGCATTTCTTCCGTTTCTGGCTGTGGCTGACCACGGCGCAGAACACCCGCGAGTGGACCGCCGTCCACCGCAAGCACCACGCCAAGTGCGAAACCCCCGACGACCCCCACAGCCCGGTGCACAAGGGCCTGAGTACGGTGTTGCGCAAAGGTGCCGAGCTGTACCGTGAAGAGGCACGCAACCCCGAAACCCTGCGCATCTACGGCAAGAACTGCCCGGAAGACTGGATCGAACGCAACCTCTACTCGCGTTACAAGCTGGGCGGTATCGCACTGATGGCAGTCATCGACCTGCTGCTGTTCGGCACCATCGGCATCACCATCTGGGCGGTGCAGATGATGTGGATTCCGTTCTGGGCCGCCGGTGTGGTCAACGGCCTGGGCCATGCCCTCGGCTACCGCAACTTCGAATGCCGCGACGCCGCCACCAACCTGGTGCCGTGGGGCATCGTCATCGGTGGTGAAGAACTGCACAACAACCACCACACCTACCCCAACTCGGCCAAGCTCTCGGTCAAACGCTGGGAGTTCGACATGGGCTGGGCCTGGATCCGCCTCTTCTGCCTGCTGCGTCTGGCCAAGGTGCAGCGTGTGGCGCCCATCGCTCATCGGGTGGCCGGCAAGGCCAACCTGGACATGGATACCGCCATGGCCATCCTCAACAACCGCTTCCAGATCATGGCCCAGTACCGCAAGCTGGTGATCGGCCCGCTGGTGAAACAGGAGCTGGCACGCGTCGATACCTCGGTGCGTCACCGCTTCCGCCGTGCCAAACGCCTGCTGTCGCGTGAAACCAGCCTGCTGGAAGACCGCCACCACGTGCGCATCGAGTCGATGCTCGCGCACAGCCAGGCACTGAAAACCATCTACGAAAAGCGCCTGGCCCTGCAGCAGATCTGGGCACGCACCAGCGCCAACGGCCACGACATGCTGGCGGCCATGAAGGACTGGGTACACGAGGCCGAAAGCAGCGGCATCCACGCCCTGCGCGACTTCGCGGCACAACTCAAGACCTACTCCCTGCGCCCGACCGGCGCCTGACCACCGTTGATCGGCACGCCCCACCGTGGGGCGTGCCGTCCGGAACTTAGCCCCCACGTTCCCACTCAAATTCGGCACATCGCCCGCGTGGCGGGCCGGATGCTGGCCGCACGCTTTCACGTTGAGACCCGCTTCGTGCACATGGCCAAGAACATTCCAACGACATTGCCCGGCACCCCACCTCCCGAAGCCGCCCAGACGTTACTGGCACTCCTCCACGCCCAAGGCGAGGTTGCCCGCCTGAGTGAGCGCGATCAGCTGTTCAGCTCGCTGCTCGACAGCGTCAATGCGGTGCTCTGGGCCTTCGACTGGGAAACCCGCCAGGTGCTGTATGTGAGCCCCGCCTACGAACGCATCTTTGGCCGCCCCGTCAGCCTGGTGCTGGCCGACTACAACGAATGGCGTGACAGTATTTACCCCGATGACCTCGAGTTCGCCGAACGCAGCCTGGCCCAGGTGCTGCTCAAGGGCGCAGTGGAAGACCGCGAATACCGTATCCTCAATGCCGACGGGCAACTGCGCTGGTTGAGCGACAAGTGCTACATCAACCAGCAGCACGATGGCGACCGGGTGATCATTGTCGGTATCGCCGAAGACATCACCGAAAAGAAGCAGCTTGAAGGGGAGCTGCAGCGCCTGGCCACCACCGATGTGCTGACCCAGAGCAGCAACCGCAGGCACTTCTTCGAGTGTGCTCAGCAAGCGTTCGACAGCGCCCGCGAAGACGGCACGCCGCTGGCCTTTCTGTTGCTGGATATCGATGACTTCAAGCGCATCAACGACAGTTACGGCCACCAGGAAGGCGATCAGGTGCTGCAACACATCGCCGACAGCGGCAAAGCCGTGCTACGCCGTGGCGACCTGTTCGGGCGCATTGGCGGCGAGGAGTTCGCAGCGGTGTTCCCAGGTTGCAACGCCGAGGTCGCAGAACAGATTGCCGAGCGTTTGCAGCGGCAGATTCAGCGCTTGAGCTTCAGCCATGGGCAGCAGACCTACGGGGTGACGGTGAGCCAGGGGCTGACCGGGCTGACCGAAGAGGATGTAACGCTGGATAGCCTGTATGCCCGAGCCGATGCGGCGATGTACCAAGCCAAGCGGCAAGGCAAGAACCAGATAGTCCGCGGCTGATCAGGCAACGTGCAGGATGGCACCGGCTTTGGCCGGTGTTCGCCCGCTCCTACAGGGGCTACACCGGCGGCTCTTCCTGCGGTTTGACCTCGGGGTTTTCCACCTTGCGCAGCCGGTTCAGCTCCGGCAAGCCCAGCTTGAGCAAGCGTGCGGTCTTGCCGCTGGCTACTTTCTCCAGCCCCTGCTCAGCCGGCAGCCGCGACAGCTGCCCTGCCAGGCTCATGGCCAGGATCTCCCGCGAATACACGCCGCCGCCCAACTGGTAGATCGCCGCGATCAATTCGCGCAAGGCCAGCGGCAGCCGCCAACGGGTACGCAGCGCCGAACCGAACGCCGCACCAAACTCATCCAGCGACTGCTGCACATTGCGCTCGTCCAGCTCCCCTCCGGCCAGCCGCCACTCCTGCAGGCAGCGCAACACCGCCAGGTCACCCAGGCAATGCAGCAAGCCCGCGCAGTAACAACGCCCTTCGTCCAGCTCGAGCAGACGCGCCAGGGTGCGGCCATATTCCGCCGTATGCAGCGACAGGTCCCAGTAACGGGCCGCGTGCTCAGCCAGCAGTGGGTCGCTGAGGCGTGCGCTGCGCTTGAGGGTCATGCCCAGGATCAGGTTCATGCTCTGGGTGCTGCCAAGCTTGTTCAGGGCTTGCAGCAACGTCTGCACCGGCGCCTCACGGTGCAAGGCCGCGCTATTGGCCGCCGCGATCAATACCGCCGTGACCTGCGGGTCGTTACGCACCTCCTCTTCGAGCACCTTCAGGTTCAGGCCCTGGGGGTTGAGCGCGCGCTTGATAGCCACCTGCACATCGGCCAACAGCGGCCCGCCATCGGCGTTAGCGCGACGCTGTTCAAGGTAGGCCGGCAGGCTGGCACCCGGCTGCAAGGCCGGCATTGGGCAGGCGATCTCTTCGCCAACGGCCACCAGCAGCTCTTCCAGGCGCTTGCGCAGGTTGTCCAGGTTCAACGGTTTGCTCAGGTAGGCCGTGGGGTGCAGGGGCAATGCCTCGCGCACACTGGCACTGTCGCTGCGGTTGCTCATGAGAATGAACGGCAGCCCCGGCCCTTTGGCGCGCACCTTGCGCAACAGGTCGAGGCCATCGACACCGGCCAGCTCGCGGGCGGCGATGATCAGGTCAGGCTTACTGGACAACGCACTGAGCGCTTGCGAGCCGTCGGCGCATACCTGCAGGCGCGCGTCACAGCGCACGCTGAGCAGCATTTCGCTGAGCATGTCACGTACCCAGGGATCGCCCTCGACAATCAGTACGTTTGGTGCGGTGGGGTTTGCAGCGCTCATCGCCAACTACTCCTGAATAGCCTGACACACAGTCCGTCGCAGCTTCCCAAGCAAATCCTCCGCTAACCATAGCGCCCCAAGCCTTTTCTGGGCACAAAAAAAACCCGCCGAAGCGGGTTTTTTCAGAGGCGCGTCACATCAAGCGAGTTCAGCGAAGCACTCTTCGATGATGGCCAGACCTTTGTCCAGCAGTGCGTCTTCGGCAGTCAGCGGTACCAGGATACGCAGAACGTTGCCGTAGGTGCCGCAGGACAGCAGGATCAGACCCTTTTCGCGTGCCTTGGCAACCACCTGGCCAACAGCAGCAGCGTTCGGGGTGTGAGTGCCTTTCTCGAAGACTTCAACAGCGATCATCGAGCCCAGACCACGGACGTCGCCGATGATCGGGTGCTTCTTCTGGATTTCGCGCAGGCCGGTGGTCAGGCGCTCACCCACAGCCTTGCTGCGGTCCAGCAGTTTTTCTTCTTCGAACACTTCGATCACGGCCAGGGCCGCGGCGCAAGCGATCGGCGAACCGGCGTAGGTGCCGCCCAGGCCGCCCGGAGCGATCGCGTCCATGTACTCGGCCTTGCCGCACACACCGGCCAGCGGGAAGCCGCCAGCGATGGATTTGGCGAAGGTGGTCAGGTCAGGCGCAACGCCCATCTGTTCCATGGCGAAGAAGGTGCCGGTACGGCCAGCGCCAGTCTGTACTTCGTCGGCGATCAGCAGGATGCCGTGCTGGTCGCACAGGGCGCGCAGGCGCTTCATCAGCTCTTTAGGCGCTGGCAGGAAGCCGCCTTCGCCTTGTACTGGCTCGAGGATGATCGCGGCGATGTCGCGTGGCTCGGCGTCGTTCTTGAAGATGCGCTCGACCGAAGCGATGGCGTCGTCAACGCTGATACCGTGCAGTTCGCTCGGGAACAGGGCGCGGAAGATACCGCCTGGCATCAGGCCCATGCCAGCGGAGTACGGCACAACCTTGCCGGTCAGGCCCAGGGTCATCATGGTACGGCCGTGGTAGCCGCCGGTGAAGGCGATGACGCCAGCGCGGCCGGTGGCGGCACGGGCGATCTTCACGGCGTTTTCAACGGCTTCGGAGCCGGTGGTGACCAGCAGGGTCTTCTTGTCGAAGTCGCCTGGGACCAGCTTGTTGATCTTTTCGCACAGCTCTACGTAAGGTTCGTAAGCCAGTACCTGGAAGCAGGTGTGGCTGACCTTGGTCAGTTGCTCTTGCACGGCCGCAACCACTTTCGGGTGCAGGTGGCCGGTGTTCAGCACTGCGATGCCGCCGGCGAAGTCGATCAGTTCGCGGCCTTCAACGTCGATCACAGTCGAGTTCTTCGCGGTGTCGACGAAGATCGGGTGGATCTGGCCAACGCCACGTGGGACGGCAGCTACACGACGTTGCATCAAGGATTCGTTGGTCTTGCTCATAATGCCCTCATTGCGCCGACAGGAATGGCGCTTTTATTCGGGGGGGCTGGGAGTGCTCGCGAACAGTATTCGTTGATCGACTGCCGCAAACGCCCTGGCCACCAGGTACTGCGATGTAAAAAAGGCCAGCGAGACGTCGCTCTCGCGCCCCGCTGGCAGAGGTAAAGCCTTTACCGTGCTATCAGACGCTGATGCACAGGTATTTGATTTCGAGGTAGTCCTCGATACCGTACTTGGAACCTTCGCGGCCCAGGCCCGAAGCCTTGATGCCACCGAACGGCGCCACTTCGTTGGAGATCAGGCCGGTGTTGATACCCACCATGCCGTATTCCAGCGCTTCGGCAACACGGAACACGCGGCTCATGTCGCGGGCGTAGAAGTACGAGGCCAGGCCGAACTCGGTGTCGTTGGACATGGCGATGACTTCGGCTTCGTCTTTGAAGCGGAACAGCGGCGCCAATGGGCCGAAGGTCTCTTCCTTGGCGACAGCAGCAGTCTTCGGCACGTCAACCAGAATGGTCGGCTCGAAGAAGTTGCCTTCGATCAGCTTGCCACCGGACAGCACCTTGGCGCCTTTGCCAACGGCGTCTTCGATGTGTTCCTGAACCTTGGCGACAGCCTTGCCGTCGATCAGCGGGCCAGTGGTGGTGCCTTCTTCCAGGCCGTTACCGATCTTCAGCTTGGCCACAGCAGCGGCCAGCTTCTGGGCGAACGCGTCGTAGACGCCGTCCTGCACGTAGATACGGTTGGCGCAGACGCAGGTCTGGCCGTTGTTGCGGTACTTGGAGATGATCGCGCCTTCGACCGCCTTGTCCAGATCGGCGTCGTCGAACACGATGAACGGGGCGTTGCCACCCAGCTCCAGGGAAACCTTCTTGATGTCCTTGGCACATTCTTCCATCAGCTGGCGACCGATTTCGGTCGAGCCGGTGAAGGACAGTTTGCGTACCAGGGAGTTGCCGGTCAGCTCGCCGCCAACTTCACCAGCGCTACCGGTAACCACGCTCAGCACGCCAGCCGGGATACCGGCACGGTGGGCCAGCTCTACCAGGGCCAGGGCGGAGTAAGGGGTTTGCGAAGCAGGCTTGAGCACCATGGTGCAGCCAGCGGCCAGGGCCGGGCCGGCTTTACGGGTGATCATGGCGGCCGGGAAGTTCCACGGCGTGATGGCCGCGGTAACACCGATTGGCTGCTTGATGACGATCAGGCGCTTGTCTGGCTGGTGGCCAGGGATGGTGTCACCGTAGATGCGCTTGGCTTCTTCGGCGAACCACTCGATGAACGAGGCGGCGTAGGCGATTTCGCCCTTGGCTTCGGCCAGTGGCTTGCCTTGCTCGGTGGTCATCAGGCGAGCCAGGTCGTCCTGGTTCTCGATCATCAGTTCAAACCAGCGACGCAGCTTGGCCGAACGCTCTTTGGCGGTCAGGGCACGCCAGGCCGGCAGGGCCTTGTCGGCGGCTTCGATGGCACGGCGGGTTTCCGCGGTACCCATCTTCGGCACGGTACCGATGACTTCACCGGTGGCCGGGTTGGTCACCTTGATGGTCTGGCCGTTGTCCGCATCCAGCCACTCACCATTGATATAGGCTTGCTGGCGGAACAACTGAGCGTCTTTGAGCTGCATGTCGGCTTCCCGAATTGTTGATTGTTGAAAAGCGCCCAAGGCAGGGCATCGAGCGTTTGAAATCTCAAACGAATGCTAAGCGGCTGCTGGGGTGTTGGACAATAGGCTGTTCGAAAAAAAGAACGAATGGTTGAACAGCCGAGTGGAAAATTCATCATCCCGCATGATGGCAACCGGCCTCGTCGCGGGCTCATCAGGGCGCCGAACCGCCGCGAAGAGGCCGGTACAGGTTAGACGAATCAACTGAAGGAAATGTGATGGGAGGACCGACGGCCCTCCCGAAGGGGATGAATCAGAACGCCTTGGCCAAGTCGATCACCAGTGCTCGATAACCGACCGAGCCCGGCTGCCGGCTGTGTACCTTCAGTTCCACCAACACCTCCTGGGTCCCGCGCCGCACCTCGTTGAGCACGGTAGTGGTCAATTTTTCGGGGGTGAGGAAGTTCACCGAAGCCGAGTAGATGAACTGGGTGTCGGTCTCTGGCCGGTAGGCCACCACCGAGGTCACCGGGCTGTACCACTCGTCGCCGCGTGCCTTGCCGTACTCCCACACCTGCTCGACCGTGCCCTCGGCTTCGTCGATGCGGTACTCCACTGCCCGGCTGTAGTTGCCGGCCAGCTTGGTCGGCGCAAAGTCACGCCCCCAGCCATTGTCGAACACGGTCAGCGTGCCTTTGCCGGTCAGCCAGGCGGTGTGCTGGGTCCACGACCAGTCGAAACCTTCGCTTTCAACCGGTTTCAGTACCTTCTCACGCAGGTGCTGCGGCCAGCCTTGAGGCGAAGCAAGAATCCACTTCACCTGCTTGTCGCGACCAACCTTCACCACGCCCTGATGCCGTGCTGAAACGATGATGCTGTCGTCATCGGCGTCGTAATCGATGGCATTGACGTGTGCCCAGTTACGCCCGGTGCCCACCCCCGGCGTGTCACCAAAGGGCAAGTCGCCCTCGGCCAATTCGTTGGCCAACCGCTCGTCCTGTTTCTGCACCCCAGGCGGCAGTTGGATCGCCGCCTTGCCGAGGGTTTCCAGCAGATCGCCTCGGTAGGGGTCGAGGATTTGGTTGAGGTCCCAGAAATCGAGCACATCCCCGGCCTCGCTGACCTCGATGATATGGTCACGGATCGAGCGCACGCGCTTGCCGTCAGGGCGGCGGTAGTCGCTGGTGCCAACCCGTAGCAAGTAGGTGCCATTGCTGGTTTCGCGGATTTCATGGGAAAAGTCGGCGAACTTGTCGGGCAGGCTGCGCTGCCAGATGCGTCGGCCCAGCAGGTCATACTTGGAATAGGTCTGGCCCTGGCCCCAGATCAGCTTGCCATCGCGGGTCTGCTGGAACCCCATGGTGCCGCCAAGGCCATCGCGGCGGTTGGAGTCGTGGATCTGTTCGATATCCAGGTACCAGCGCACATCGCCATTGCTGTCGGCAATCCAGTTGTTGCCCACCTGGTCCCATTCCGCCGCACCACCCAGGGCATTCCACTTGAAGGCGCGGCCGCCCGGAATGTCGCCCTGCAGATGGTTGAACAGGTACAGGCGCTTTTCGAAGCCCGGCGCCACTTTGACCGGTTCCACCTCTGGCAACGCAGCAGTCTGCTTCGCCACCACGGGCAGACGCACGGCGGGGGCGTAGATCTGGTACTGCTCGCGAATGCGCTCGCCATCGAGCTTGTAGGTCACTTCCACCTGGTTGACGTGGTCCGGGTACAGGCCAAATACCGGGATACCGCCGTAGGTCCACAGCGAACGGTCGGACACGTCATAGACGATGTCCACGCCCCGCTCACCGCGCCCCAGCACACGGACATGCGCGTCACTCAGGCTGCGCCCGCCGTCGCGGATGATCGCGGTCAGCGGCGCCAGGCGGTACGGGTTGACCACCACGTCGCCGAGCAGCGCTTCGTCGCGCTCCGGGACTTTTGCGGTCAGGCAGGCGCCTTCAGGCAGTGCAGGGGTTTGGGTCTTGGCATTCATGGCATAGCTCCTTGTGCTCAGAAGTCGTAACGGGCGGTTGCGCCGAAGGTGCGTGGGGTGCCGAGCACGCCGGCATAACCACCGTTGGCGGAGTTCCACAGGCTGGTGAAGTAGGTTTTGTCGCCGGCGTTTTTCACCCACAGCGACAGGTCGACCACGCCGTCGCCCTGGTCCAGGCGCACACCGGCGGAAAGGTTGACCAGCGCGTAGCTGGGGATCTGGCCGAAATCGGAATCGTCAATGGTGCCCACGGCCTTCGAGCGGAAGGCGTAGCTGGCAGTGACGTAGGGCTCGACATGCTCGGTGGTTTGCCACTTGTATTGGGTGTTGAGGTTGGCGATGTACTTGGAGGCGCCGACCACCTGGTGGCCGGACAGATCGCAGGTGGCAGTGGCATTGGCCAGGCTCACCTCCGGCGGGCATGGGGCGTCCTTGTACTCGGTGTAGCGCACGTCGTTCCACGAACCGTTGAAGTTGACCGTGAGGCCACGAATCGGCAGCGCCGTGGCCTCGAACTCCAGGCCGCGCGAGCGCACGCGCCCAGCGTTGGCCAGGTACTGCACGCGGTTGATCTGGTCGTAGACGTTGGCCTGGTAACCATGCACTTCGGCCCAGAACAGATTGCTGTTGAGTTGCAGGCGGCCGTCGAACAAGGTGCTTTTCAAGCCCAGTTCGGCGTTGTTGACCCGCTCGGTGCCCACCAGCAGCGAATCGGTGCCCAGCCGTGGCGCGGCGCCTACAGTCAGGTTTACACCGCCAGATTTCTCACCGTGAGTCAGGGTGGCGTAGCCCAGCAGTTGCTCGCTGAAGCGGTAGCTCAGGCCCAACAGGCCGGAAGGGCTGAAGCTGTATTGGTTGAGGTCGCCCGAATCATAGGCACCTATCCGGGCCTGGCGCGCAGCGGCAGCGGCCCCATTTACCGCGGCACCGCCGCTGGGCGCATCGCGAGTCACCCAGGCGCTCTTTTCTTCGTAGGTTCCGCGGATACCGGCGGTGAAGTCCAGGCGATCGGTGACATGCCAGGTGCCCTGGGCGAACAGCGCGTAGCTGTCGGTATCGATGTGCCCATCACCAATTGTGTTGACGTTGTTCAGCGCACCGGCCGGGGTCAGGTTCCAGATATCCGCCTGCGGCCCGTAATAGGTGAAGGACTTGTTGTCCAGGTCCTGCTTGAAGTAGTAGGCACCCAGCACATAGTCGAATGCACCACCGGTGGGCGATGCCAGGCGGATTTCCTGCGAGTACTGCTTGTCACGCACCGATACACCGGCACTGTAGAACACCGGCACGTTCAGGCCGTCGTCGTTGCGCGGGGTGAAGTCCCACCAGCGGTAGGCGGTGATCGAAGTCAGGGTGAAGTCGTTGGGCAAGGTCCAGTTGGCCTCCACCGAAGTGCCGCCCTGGAACACCGTCACCTGCTGGTCGGCGTCGAAGTTGACCTTGCGGTCCTTGCCCGACACCAGCGTCGCGCCCGCCTGGGCGGCCAGGCTTTCGTAGCGGTTGACGCCATTGATGGTCGGCCCGGTGCTGTACAGGCTGAGGATGCCGTTGTTGGAGTCTTCTTCGTTGTACTCGCCTATCCAGCGCAGGTTGAAGGTGTCGCTGGGCTTGAACAGCAGTTGGGTGCGAAAGCCCTGGCGCTTGCCGCCGTTGAGGTCGTCACCGTTGTGGATGTTCTTCACATAGCCATCGTCTTCGGTGCGATAGGCGCTGATGCGCCCGGCCAGCGTCTCGCTGATCGGCCCCGAGAAACTGCCCTGGGTTTGCAGGTAGCCGTCTTCGCCGAACGACTGCTGGATGCTGCCTTCGCGGTGGAAGGTGGGCTTGCGCGTGGTGATGTTCAGCACACCAGCGGTGGTGTTCTTGCCGAACAACGTGCCCTGCGGGCCGCGCAGCACTTCCAGCTGCTCGACATCCAGCAGGTCGAATACCGCCATGCCGGGGCGGCCGAGGTAGACGTTGTCCAGGTAGATACCAACGCTGCCTTCCAAGCCGTCGCTGGCCGGGTTGTTACCCAGGCCACGGATCGAGATGCTCGACTGGCGCGCATGCACATAAGCGACGTTGGTGCTGGGCACCAACTGTTGCAAATCCTGCACGCGGTAGATGCGCTGAGTTTCCAGGGTTTCGCTGTCCAACACGCTGATCGGCGTGGGCACGCTTTGCGCGGTTTCTTCCCGGCGACGAGCATTGACCGTGACGGTGCCGAGCTTGGCTTCCTGTTCCACCGCCGGGGTGGCACTGACCGGCGCTTCGGCAAAGCTTCCGGAGGACGCCGCCAGCAGCACGCCAGCGGCCAAGGGTTGCAAGGTGAAACGCGACGCGCGCGCAGGCCAACGGGAAAGTCCGGACATGCAAATGCTCCTTGAGGCATGGGCCCTGGCGAGCATTTCCGTTGGCGGAACCGAGTCGCGGTCAGACGGGCTTATATTCTTTTAAGTGATATAAATATTTGTAATTCATATTTAGTGGAATAAGTAAAACCCTTTATAAGGGGACTCACCCTTGTCAGCAATTGCATTTGACCGAAGGTTTTAATGTAGAAAATGCATATCGATCTGCGTCAACTGCGCCACTACATTGCCCTTGTCGAGCACCGCAGTTTCGTGGCGGCAGCGGCGGCGGTTAACCTGTCGCAATCGGCTTTCAGCCGCAGCATCCAGACCCTGGAGCACAACATCGGCTGCCGCCTGGTGGACCGCGCCAGCAAGGAACTGGCGCCAACCCGCCAGGGGTTGCTGGTGCTGGAGCATTCGCGGCGGCTGGTGCATGGGGCGCACAACCTGGTCAACGAAATTCACCAATTCAACGGCGCAACCACCGGGGTGGTGCGCTTTGGCTCCGGCCCCGCGCCAGCCGGTGGTTTGGTGCCGCGTGCGGTGGCGCGCTTCGTGGCCGAATTCCCGGCGGCGCGCACCTGCTTCCAGGTGGACAACTGGCAGGCGCTGAACCGCAAGCTGGTAGCCGAGGAGATCGAGTTTTTCGTTGCCGACACCCGCCAGTTCGAGTCTGACCCGGATTACCAAGTGCACAAGCTGACGCCGCAACGCTGGCATTTTTGCTGCCGCGCCGGGCACCCGCTGACCAAGCGGCAGAGCGTGCTGGCACGAGACCTGTTCGACTATCCGATGGCCACCACTTTTCGCCCGCCGAATATCCGCAAGATCCTCAGTGACCTTAGTGGGCGGCAGGACTTCTTGCCTGCGGTGGAGTGCGAGCATGGGTACGCGCTGCTGATTGTGGTGATGCACTCGGACACCATCGGCATTGCCTGCAATGCCAATTTGCGGCCTTATCAACGCGACGGCGGGCTGGTGAAGTTGCAGCTGGCGGACCTGACGCCGGAGCAGGAAGAAGCGTGCCATACACGCTATGGAGTGGTGAGCCGAGTGGGGTATGGCTTGTCGCCGTTGGCGCAAGGGCTGGTGAGGCAATTGATTGCCTGTGATTCCGAGATGTAGCTGGGGGCTTCGCCCCCGGATCGCAACACAAGGCCGCTACACATTGGCTCGGCGTGCGCCGTGCTTTTGTGGAAGCGGCCTTGTGTCGCGACAGGGCCGCAAAGCGGCCCCGGCACTCTCAACCTTTACGCGTAGTCCGGCTCAGTTGACCATCCACACCCACCGGGACTTCTCCCGCCAATGTGACCCGGCGCACAACCCGCGGCTGGGTCCCATAATCATCCACCGCATAATGCTGCGTCGCGCGGTTATCCCAAATCGCCACATCCCCCACCTGCCAGCGCCAGCGCACAGTGTTCTCCAGGCGCGTCACATGCCCTTGCAGCACAGCGAACAGGTGCTGCGAATCTGCCAGCGAATAGCCCTTGATGCGTTTAACGAAGTGCCCCAATTGCAGTGCCCGCTCACCACTGATCGGATGCACGCGTACCACCGGGTGCTCGGTTTCGTACACGGTCGATGTGAATACCTTGCGATAACGCTCAAGCTTGGCCGGGTCTACATCTGGCTTGATGCTGGCGTAGTCGTATTCGTTGCTGTGCACCGCCCACAGCTTGTCGGCCAGCTCGCGCAGCGGCTCAGGCAATTCCTGGTAGGCCGCAGCCGTGTTGGCCCACACGGTATCGCCACCGGATGTCGGCGCCACCACGCTGCGCAGGATCGAGGCTTTGGGGTAGGCATCGACGAAGGTCACGTCGGTGTGCCAGGAGTTGGCTCGCTGACCTTCGGCGCCATCCAGTTGCAGCAGGTAGCTGGTGCCATCGACCACCGGTACGGTCGGGTGGGCCACCGGCTCGCCGAGCAGTTTGGCAAAACCTTCCTGGCTCTGGTCATCCAGGTGGGTCTGCTCACGGAAGAAGATCACTTTGTGTTGTACCAGGGCCGCCTGAATAGCCTCGACGGTAGCTGCGTCGAGGTCGGCGGACAGTCTTACCCCGCGGATTTCGGCGCCGATACGGCCGGCAACCGGGTGAATGTCGAGTTCAAGGGCTTGTGGCGCGGTGGCCAGGGCAGCATTGCTCATGGTCGTGGTCCTTGCGGTCATTGTCGGGGTTTTTGAAGGTTCAGCGGGCGGCCTGCACGGCCTGCTCCTGTTTCAGCGCAGCATCGAGGAAACGCGGTTCGATCCAGTCGGCCACCTGAAAGCCACGGCGAATCAAACGCTCCTTGGCAGCCAGGTCGACGCCTTGCTGCAGTTGGCCGACGAATCCGGCGTCCAGGCGTGGGTCGAAGTAGTGGGCGAGGTCTTCCTTGGCCAGGTCATCGCTGAGGATGCTGCGCGGCCAATTGGCGTTGCTGGCCACCAGATCGATGTAGGCCTGACGGTTGTGTTCGTCGCGCAGCCAGGCACTGGCCTGCTCCTGGGCATTGACCAGGCGCTGCACCAGCTCGGGGTATTGACGGATGAAATCGCCGGTGCCCAGCAGCACTGCCTGGGTGCTGCCGGCGCCTTCGAGGTCACGCGAATTGACCGGTAGCTCGACCAGCCCGCGCTCACGCAGCGATAGCAGGTTGGACAGGCCCCAGGTGGCATCGATCTGCTTGGCCGCCAGCGCAGCGTTGGCGGCGTTGAAATCGAGGTTTATCACCTTCAGCTCACGCTCGCTCAGCCCCTGGCTGGCCAGGGCGCTGGCGAACGACAACTGGTTGGCAGTGCCGCGGAACACCGCCACACGCTTGCCCTTGAGGTCGTGCAGGGTCTTGATGCCAGAGCCCGGTACCACGCCCAGGTAGCTCTTCACCCCGCGCACGCCCGCCGACAGCACGCGGGTATCCAGGCCATTGGCCTTGCCGACGATTGCCGCCAGGTCGCCGAGGTACGCGAAATCAGCCTGGCCGTTGGCCAATGCCTCGTTCACCACCGGCCCGGCACCCTTGAAAAAGCGCCAGTCGATGCGGATGCCGTCCTTGGCGAATTCCTTCTCCAGCAATTGCTGGTCACGCAGTACATCGACCACACCACCGGCGCTGGCCTTGCTGCCGGCGCTCAGGTCGGGGACGGCGATGCGGATGCTTGCTGGCTTGGCCGGTTCAGCCGCGTGGGCACTTAGGGTGAACGCCAGCCCAAGGGCGGTAATCAGGTGACGCAACGGGGTTTTCATGGCAAGGCTCCTTGGCAGGCTGCCACCGGCGATGGCCGGCGCTTTGGCCAGAAGCTAGGCAGGTCTGGTTAGAACCCACAAAGATCAAAACTTCATTTTTTAGTAACTGAAAGGCATAAATCAGGCTGCATGCGGGCCTGAGCGGAGCTTGCGGAAAACGCATGGAAAATATGAGGAAAACGCAACGGCAAGGGGCTTCCCCATGCAGAGGACGCATGCTCTTATCTCTTGAATGCTGATTAAGTTAATTTTTAATTCCATAAGTGAATAACTTAACAACGCTTCGGGAAATGGCCTATGAATGGAGTACTGAGCAGGAATCGGGGGGGGCCGCTACGCGGCCCATTCGCGGCGCAAGGCCGCTCCCACAGGGACCGCATTCTCTCTGTGGAGCGGGTTCTGCCGTGGTTGCTGCCTGTGCTGATTGCGCTGCTATGGGGGGTGGCCAGCCGGCAGCACTGGATGAGCGAGCAGATACTGCCGGCACCAGCGCTGGTGTGGCAAAGCGCGCTGGAGTTTGGCGCCGGCGAGCTTTGGGGACACCTGTGGATAAGCTTGCAGCGGTTGTTCTGGGGGCTGGCGGTAGGTATCGGCAGCGGCTTGCTGCTGGGTGTATGGCTGGGCGCTTCGCGTCAGGCGCAGACATTGGTGCTGCCAACCTTCGTGGCGCTGGCGCAGATTCCGACCCTGGCCTGGATCCCGTTGTTCATGCTGTTCTTCGGCATCGGCGAGTTGCTCAAGCTGGTGGTGCTGGTGAAAGCCGTGGTGGTCCCCGTCACCTTGCACACGCTGGTCGGTGTGCGCGATGCCCAGCCCAAGCTGCGCGAGGCCGCCGCGGCGCTGCGCCTGCCTCGCCATCTGCTGTTTCTGCGCCTGTTGCTACCGGCGGCCCTGCCCGCCTTTCTGACTGGCGTACGCCTGGCACTGGCCACCGGCTGGACCTCACTGCTGGCGGTCGAGTTGCTGGCTTCCAGCGAGGGGATCGGTTACCTGATGGTCTGGGGGCGGCAGCTGTTCATGCTCGACCTGGTGCTGCTGTGCATCCTGGTGATCGGCCTGGTCGGTGCCGTGCTGGAGCGCAGTTTTTCGGCCCTGGAACATCGCCTGCTTTACTGGCCGCAACCGGCCACCGGGGAACACCAGCGCGGTGCTGTGCCGCGTGGCTGGCAAAGCCTGCTGCTTCCCTTGGCGATACTGGCGTTGTGGCAGGCCAGCAGCAGCTTCGGTTGGGTCGACCCGAATATCTTGACCTCGCCACTGGAGGTACTGCGCACGCTGCTGGTCGGCCTGGCTGATGGTTCGCTACCACAAGCCTTGCTGCTCAGCCTGCAACGCACCCTGACCGGCTTGCTGCTGGGTGGCGGCGCTGGCCTGCTGGCCGGCTTGGTGCTAGGGCTGTCCCGTAATGCCGAGCGCCTGTTCGGGCCGAGCCTGACAGCCTTGCGCCAGGTGGCGCTGTTCGCCTGGGTGCCGCTGCTCACCGCCTGGTTCGGCCTGGGCGAAGGGGCCAAGCATGTATTCGTCGGGCTGGCCGCGTTCTTCCCGTTGCTGATCGCTACCCAGCGCGGTATCGCCGGCCTCTCACCACAGTTGGGCGAAGCCGCCCGCACCCTGCGTCTGGGTCTGTGGCAACGCTTGCGCCTGCTGGTACTGCCCGGTGCGGCCCCGGGCATTTTCGCGGGCCTGCGCCTGTCGCTGATCTATGCCTGGCTGGGCACCATCGGTGCCGAATACTTCATGCCCTCGGACGGCGGCATCGCCAGCCTGATGATCGGTGCCCAGCAGCTGTTCCGTATGGACCAGGTGATGGCCGCCATGCTGTTGATCGGCCTGGTCGGCGCCCTGCTCGGCACCCTTGGACAACGCCTTGAATCGCGCGCCACGCGCTGGAGAACCGCATGAACGCCTTCAACACTTCGCACCTGCACGCGGCCAACCAGCCCGACGCAACCCCGCCCCTGGTCAGTTTCGAAGGGGTGGGCAAAGTGTTCAGCGTCGATGGCCAACCGCTCGAGGCCATCCGCAACTTCAACCTTTCGATCAACCAGGGCGAGTTCATCGCCATCGTCGGCGCTTCCGGCTGCGGCAAGTCCACCCTGCTGCGCCTGCTGGTGGGGTTGGATACCGACTACAGCGGCAGCATTCGCATCGACGGCCACGCCGTCAGCGGTATTGGTGGCGAACGTGGCATCGTGTTCCAGGAGCATCGGCTGTTTCCCTGGTTGAACGTGGAACAGAACATTGCGCTGGGCCTGGCCAACGAGTCGCTCACCCAAGGTGAGCGCGCCCGGCGGGTACATGAATTCGTACAACTGGTGGGGCTGGTCGGCTTCGAGTCGGCCTATCCACACCAGCTGTCCGGTGGTATGGCCCAGCGTGTGGCGATAGCCCGTGGCCTGGTAGCCAGCCCGCGCATCCTGCTGCTTGACGAGCCGTTCGGCGCACTGGATGCGCTGACCCGCCAGCAACTGCAGGACGAATTGCTGGCCATTCGCGAGCGGGCGGGCATCACCACCTTGCTGGTGACCCACGATGCCGAAGAGGCGACGTACCTGGCGGATCGGGTTGTGGTGCTGGAGCCACGGCCGGGTCGCATCAAATCGGTGGTGGGCATAGACCTGCCGCACCCGCGCTTGCGCTCCGGCGTAGCGCTGCACGGCCTGCGCGAAAAGGTGCTGCACCAGATCACCGGCGACGGCGGCTACCTGCCGCCACCGTCACGCCGTGTAGAGGGCCTGAGGCCCGAGTTGATCGCCCTCTGAGAAGTCGGCATGCATCCGGCCTGTAGGGATCTGCACAACCAACAAGGTAAAAATAGCTACAGATCAAGGCGATGGACGTCACCGATTCAGATGGGTATCATGCGTGCGCGTTGCACTCGTAGCTCAGCTGGATAGAGTACTGCCCTCCGAAGGCAGGGGTCGTGGGTTCGAATCCCGCCGAGTGCGCCATATCAAAAAGCCCTGGGCCTGAGCCCGGGGCTTTTTCGTTTGTGCGACAAGTCGCGTTTCTGGTACTCCCGTGCCACGGGTCATTGGTGTTAGCGTGGGCGTCTTCCCGTTTCCGGACGGGTAACCCATAACAATGATTGGCGAAGGAATGCGCGCAACCATGCACCTGAAAAAACTCACCGCCACCACCCTGCTGCTGGCCAGCATCGGCTTGTTCACTCAGCCAGCCCAGGCCAACCTCACCCAGCAGCAGTCCGCTGCCATCGTCAAAGCCTTCGACGGCAGCGACCCAAGCGACTTCAAGCAGTTCCTCGGCAAGCTCAAAGGCAGCGACTTGGCCAAGGCCGATAACCTCGAGGTAACCCTCGACGCCTACCTGGCCAACACACCATTGGCCGCCGAGCAACAGGACGAAATCAACCGCCTGCTCGGCCTGTATACCCGCATCAAGTACGGCAAGGCTGCAACCGAAACCCTGCGCGAACTGGTGGCCATTCCCACCTTCAACGTCGAGGGCACGCCGCAGTACGAAAACCCTGAGTTCCTCAAGATCGCCGACAAGATCAAGGCCCTGGCCGACAGCTTCGGCCTGGCCTTCCGCAACATCGACAACCGGGTGTACGAAATTTCGCTGGGTAGCGGCAAGGAAGTGATCGGCATCCATGCCCACGCCGACGTGGTACCGGTCAACCCGGACAACTGGAAGCTGGCCGACGGTACGCGCTTGGACCCGTTCAAGGTCACCCTGGTCGGTGACCGCATGTACGGCCGCGGCACCGAAGACGACAAGAACGGCATCGTGGTGGCGATGTATGCACTGAAGGTAGCCAAGGATGAAAACTTGCCGCTCGCCCGGCAGTTCAAGCTGCTGATCGACACCACCGAAGAAACCAGCGGTGATGCCATCCCCTACTATTTCGAGCGCAACCCTACACCTGACTACAACCTGGCCCTCGACGGCGGCTACCCAGTGGTCATCGCCGAAAAAGGCTACGGCACGGTCATGGCCAGCTTCAGCAAGCGCCCGGCCACGGGCAAGGGTGCCGAAATCGTCAACCTGACCGGTGGCCTGGCCACCAACCAGATCCCGACCACATCGGTGGCGACCCTGGTGTCCGACAACCCGGCACAGCTGGCCAAACACCTGCAGCAAGCCGGCAGCAAGTATGTGAAGCAGCACGGAAGCGACTTCAGCATCGATGCCAAGGCCGACGGCAAACAGGTGTTGCTCACCGTGACCGGTGTTTCCGCCCACTCTTCGGAGCCGGAGTCCGGGGTGAACCCGGTTGCTCGCATGCTCGACTTCATCAACGGCCTTGGCCAGCAGGTACCACTCAAGCACAACCAGTTCACCGATGCGGCCCGCTACGCGGCCGACAACTGGGGCCTGGACTACCTTGGCAACAAGCTCGGCGTGGCCTTCAAGGACCCGTTCATGGGCACACTGACCGCCTCGCTGACCTTTGTCGGCGTGGATGACAAGGGCCTGAAATTGGCGGTGAACCTGCGCATCCCCAAAGGCAAACCCATTGCCACGATCAAGGATGAACTGGCCGACAAACTGGGCAAGTGGACCCGGCAAAGTCACACCTCGGTGGCGTTCGACTATAGCCTGGACGAACCGATGTACCGCAACCCCGAAGGCGAATGGGTGAAAGCTTTGCTTGCTGTGGCCTCCGAGAACCTGGGCATGAAGCATGAGTTCGGCACCTCGGCCGGCGCGACCTCGGTGCACGACTTGCCCAATGGCGTACAGTTCGGCCTGGCCATGCCGGACGTGAAATACACCGGGCACAACGACAACGAGTTCAAGACCGTGGACCAGTTCATGCTGGACCTGCAGGTAGTGAGCGAGATGGTGGCACGGCTCGGGCAAATGCCGAAGCTTTGATTGGCAGTACCGGCCTCTTCGCGGCTAAAGCCACGAGGAGGCCGGCCCAGGCAAACACCCATGCCGTTTTTCAATCGACTCCATGCCGTTTCCTGCATTGCC
Source organism: Pseudomonas sp. NY8896 (assembly GCF_039634505.1). NCBI lineage: Bacteria > Pseudomonadati > Pseudomonadota > Gammaproteobacteria > Pseudomonadales > Pseudomonadaceae > Pseudomonas > Pseudomonas sp. NY8896. Next base: position 236,429 of record NZ_CP132350.1, on the reverse strand, counting down.
GTGCAGAGCGCCGTACCGGATGCTTTAGTTACACCGAGACAGCGCTTTTTTCACCCGCAGAGGCCCGTATGAAGACCGTCGAACAAATCCTCAAGACCAAGTCCCAGCACCAGACCGTTTACACCATCGGCCCGGATGACTCGGTGCTCGACGCCCTGAAAATGCTGGCGGAGAAAAACGTCGGTGCGCTGCCCGTGGTCGAGGGCAACCAAGTGGTGGGTATCGTCAGTGAACGGGACTATGCGCGCAAACTCGTACTCAAAGGCCGCTCTTCCGCCGCCACACCGGTGCGCGAAATCATGAGTGCACCGGTGGTCACCGTGGAGCCCAAGCAAAAGCTCGACTTCTGCATGAACCTGATGACCGACCGTCACCTGCGTCACCTGCCGGTGGTCGACAACGGCAAACTGCTCGGCCTGCTGTCGATCGGCGACCTGGTGAAGGAAACCATCGCCGAACAGGCCAGCCTGATTCAACAAATGGAACAGTACATCCGCGGCGAGTGAGCCCCTTCAATGGTAGGCGCGCTCCAGCTCGTCCAGCTGATGGTCAAAACTGCGCAGGCGCGCCGACCAGGTGTACACCAGCACTTCCAGGTCACGGTTCAGTACTGCCGTATTGCCGTGGCCGCTGTGCGTGGGTTCGCCCAGGTCCAGCTGGTAGCGCTCACGGGCCATGGCCTGGGCCACGCTGGACAGGTCGCGGGCGTTGGCCAGCCAGTGGTGATGATGGTCATGGATTTCGCGATCGAGCACCCGGCACTGGCGCTTCAGCGCATCCAGGCTCTGCTCCAGCGGTGTGCCCTTGAGCTCGCCCATGACTTCTTCGAAGGTGCGCCCCGAATGCCAGTAGCTGCCCCAGAAATACCGGTCGAATACGGTTTCGACGCGGCGCAGCGCCACCTTGGTGTTCCAGATGGTCAGCAACGTTCGCCCCTGGATCACTTCGCGCTTGTTCAGGTGCAACTGCTGCCAGGCGATCCAGGTCAGCGCCACCAGTACAACCGCCACGGTGACTGCGGCAGCGGCATACAGGAAATGCACCGCCTGGTTCATCTGTTGCGTCTGCCTGATGCCATAGAAGTAACTGGCCGTCAGGGTGCCCAGGATCGTCACGGAACACCAGAAACCTGGTGCGTAGGGATCTTTCATCGCGCTATCCCCTTATTGTTTTCCTGAGCATAGCAACGGCCGATCACTCGTCAGGTGCCGCTCGGCGCTTTATTTTCGGGGGCGGCGCAACGCTTCGTTGAGTTGATCGAACGGCACCGCCCAATCGGCATCTTCAATGATGCTCTCCTTGAGAAAAGCACGCTGAGAGTCGGTCCAGAACGGCGCATCCACCAGCTTGGTTTCATTCTTCAGCGGCGAATGGCTGGTGATGAACTGATCGATGCTCTTGGGATCGTCGGGCAAGCCCAACTGCTTGAACAGGTCGGCAAAGGGATGGGTCGGCGCTTCCATGGTTCCTCCTAAGCGCCAGGTAGGCCGTCCACGACGCCCGCCTGGCAGTGGTGTGAAAACATCAGCACAGCTCGCGCACTTCGGCGTGCGGCACCAGCTTCATGTACTGCTCCATGCTCATGTGGATCAAGTGATCGTGATCACCCGCCTCCAGGTAGACATCACCCTGGCGGGTTAGGCTCGGGTCGAGCAGCATTTTTATCTGGTAAGCATCGCCAAGGGCCGGCACTGCGCCGCGCTCGCAGTCATTGAACAAGCTTGGCAGGCCACTTTCACGGGTCAGTTGCCAAGCCCCGGACATGCGAACCTTGCTCATGTCCAGATGCCGGTTGGCCGGCAGCACGGCCATGATGTAGTTGCCATGACGGTCATCGAGCATCACCGACTTGGCGACCCGCTCGGCGGGCACGCCGGCCGTGCGGGCCGACTCCAGGCTGGTGGCCGAATGTGGGTGGGGAATGATGTCGTAGTCGCAGTTGGCCTTGTCCAGGCGGGCCTGCAGGGTCTTTGCCATACGCATGATGCACCTCCGGTTTCGCCCCCCAATCTCCAATTTTAGGCCGGGCCGCGGCAGGCAGGGCTAAACTTGTGTAATACAGGCAAACGAGGTGACGACAGGTGATCGCCCGCAGCTGGTGCTGGGTGTTGCTGCTGTTGTTGCTTGGCATCACGCCAGGTGGCCAGGCAGCGCCTGGTGCAGTGTGGGTGCTGGGCATCGATGACGCCATCGGCCCGGCCAGCGCCGACTACCTGGTACGCAGCCTCGACCAGGCCCAGGCGCAGCGCGCGCAACTGGTGGTTATCCGCATGGATACCCCTGGCGGGCTGGACAGCGCCATGCGCCAGATGATCAAGGCGATTCTCGCCAGCCCCGTGCCGGTCGCCACCTACGTCGCACCCAGTGGAGCCCGAGCCGCCAGCGCGGGTACTTACATTCTCTACGCCAGCCACGTCGCCGCGATGGCTCCTGGCACCAACCTGGGCGCCGCCACACCGGTGCAAATCGGCGGTCCGCCAGGCCCGGGCAAGGACGACAAGGGCAAAAACGGCGAAGAGGAAACCCTGGCACGCAAGCAGGTCAATGATGCCGCGGCCTACATCCGCGGCCTTGCCCAGCTGCGAGGGCGCAATGCCGAGTGGGCGGAGAAGGCTGTGCGCGAGGCCGTCAGCCTGTCGGCCAGCGAGGCGTTGCGACTGAACGTGATCGACCAGGTTGCCGATGACCTGCCCGACCTGTTGCGCAAACTCGACGGCAAAACGTTCATAGTCGCCGGCCAGCCTCAGCAACTGCACACCACAGACGCAAGCCTGGTCGAACACCTGCCGGACTGGCGCACACGGGTACTGGCGGTGATCACCAATCCCAGCGTGGCGCTGATCCTGATCATGATTGGCGTGTACGGCCTGCTGTTCGAATTCATGAACCCTGGCTCTGCGGTGGGCGGCGTAGTCGGCGGCGTCTGCCTGCTGATGGCGCTGTACGCCCTGCAGCTATTGCCGGTGAGTTTCGCCGGCGTGGCACTTATCCTGCTCGGCATTGCCTTCATGATCGCCGAAGCCTTCTTGCCCAGTTTCGGCGTGGTCGGCTTTGGCGGCATCGTTGCCTTCGTGGTCGGCGCATTGATCCTGATCGATACAGACGCCCCCGGTTTTGGCATCCCGCTGGCCTTGATCGGCACCCTGGCACTGCTCTCGGCATTACTGATCGGCGGCGTACTAGGCATGGCCCTCAAGGCCCGCCGACGGGCACTGGTCAGCGGGGACGCCGGCCTGGTCGGCAGCCTGGTCACCGTTACCCAGGTAATGCCAGACAATCCGTTCTGTGGCCTTGTGCTGGCCCAGGGCGAGCAATGGCAAGCGCAGTGCGCAACAGTGCTGCAAGCCGGCCAGAACGTGCGGGTAACCGCGCGCCATGGCGTCATGCTGCAAGTGAGCGCTGCCGCCGCCGCGCAAGGAGAATGACCATGTTCATGCAAATGGGTTTCGGCGCCGTGCTGATCGTGCTGGTGATGCTGTTGCTGTCGGCGTTTCGCATCCTGCGCGAATACGAACGCGGTGTAGTGTTCCAGCTGGGGCGCTTCTGGCAGGTCAAGGGGCCGGGGCTGATCCTGCTGATCCCGGTGATCCAGCAAATGGTGCGGGTCGACCTGCGCACGGTGGTGCTGGATGTGCCGCCGCAGGACGTGATCACCCGCGACAACGTCTCGGTCAAGGTCAACGCGGTGTTGTACTTTCGCGTGCTCGACCCCCAGAAAGCGATCATCCAGGTCGAGGACTTTTTGGTAGCGACCAGCCAGTTGGCCCAGACCACACTGCGTGCGGTGCTGGGCAAGCACGAACTGGATGAGCTGCTGGCCGAACGTGAGCAACTGAACGCGGACATTCGCCAGGTGCTGGACGCGCAAACCGATGCCTGGGGCATCAAGGTGGCCAACGTCGAGATCAAGCATGTCGACCTCAACGAATCGATGGTCCGCGCCATCGCCCGGCAGGCCGAGGCCGAACGCGAACGGCGGGCCAAGGTGATCCATGCCGAGGGGGAATTGCAGGCGTCGGAGAAGTTGATGCAGGCAGCACAGATGTTGGGCAAGGAGCCTGGGGCGATGCAGTTGCGCTATATGCAGACGCTGGGGGCGATTGCGGGGGACAGGACCTCGACCATTGTCTTCCCGATGCCGGTGGACTTGCTGACGGGGCTGGTAGACAAGCAGAAACAATAAAGGCCGCTATGCAATTCCTGTAGGAGCGGCCTTGTGTCGCGATGGGCTGCAAAGCAGCCCCCGTGGCCCGATCAGAGAGGTGCGCGGCGCAGGGTCGCCAGGAAGGTCGCCGCCCCAATGAACAACCCGGCAAAAGTCCGGTTCAAACGCTTCTGCTGTTTAGGCGTACGCAGCAAGCGCAACACACGCGAAGCCAACCCGGTGTACCCGGCCATCACCAGCATGTCCACAGTGATCATGGTCACGGTGATCGCCACATACTGCGGCAGCAGCGGCGCATGCGGGTTGAGGAACTGCGGCAGCACCGCCAGCATGAAAACCAGCGCCTTGGGGTTGCTGACGTTGACCAAGAAGCCACGGAAGACCAGGCTCAGCGGTTTGCCGATCGGGCGCACGCCGGATTCATCGGTCATGTCCATCGGCAAGGCACGCCACTGCTTGTACGCCAGGTACACCAGGTAGGCGACGCCAAACCATTTGATGACCTGAAACGCCGTGGCCGAGGCAGCCAGGATGGCACCGACGCCGGCAGCGATGATGGCGATCTGCAGGATCAGGCCTAGCTGCAGGCCCAGGGCATTCCAGTAACCACGCCAGAAACCATATTGCAGGCCACTGGACATCGAGGCAATCGCCCCGGCACCGGGTGAAAGGCTGATCACCCAACAGGCGGCAAAGAAGCCCAACCATACTTCCATCGACATCACACACCTCGCTCGAACATTTGTTGCAAAACGTTAAGCTAAGGTTTTGGTGAAAAAACAACCAGCGATTTTTGATGGATTTCTATCGCCTGTACCGACCTCTTCGCGGGCAAGCACGCTCCACAAGTACAGGTTCAGTCCGCTTCGCCAGCCGGCTCTTTGTGCATCGTCTGCACCTCAGCCCCGCGCCAGCGCCGCACCGACTTCTGGAAGAACTGGCTATTGGGCACCTGCACCAAGGCCCCACCCGCTTCGGGCATTTCCAGCAGGGTGGTAAACAGCAGGTTGATGGCGATCACCCGGCCTTTCACGCCCGGCTTGTCCAGGGTGTCGACCAGTTCGACCACATCACCGATGCGAAACGGCCCGACCGTGAAGATCAGCACCGCGCACAGCAGGTTGGACAGCACGCTCCACATGGCGAAAAACGCCACCGCCGCCACCGCGACAAAGCCGGATAATGCCGTCCACAGCACGGTCGCCGAAACACCCAGGCGCTCCAGCACGAACAGCAGTGCGCTGCCCATGATCAGCCAGCGCAGGCCGCCACGCACCGGGACCAGCAGTTCTGGCGGCAGCGGGTAACGCTGGCCCAGGCGGCTCAACCCGCGAGCAACGATGCGCTGCAGGAGGAAGGCTGCCACCAGGATCAACAGAATCTGCAAGCCCAGCCAGAAGGTGTCCATCCATTGTCCTGGCAGCAGCGACCGCAGTTCTTCCATCAGGACAACGCCTCGAGCTCGGCCTGCATGCTTTCGAGGGTTTCCAGCGCTTCCATCCAGGCCTCTTCCAGCTCACCTTCGCGTTGTTTGAGCTTGGTCTGGCGCGCCAGCAGGTCACGCAATTCGTCCTTGCGCGCCGCTTCGTAGAGGCCACCATCACCCAGCGCGGTCTCGATCTCGGCCAATTGCACGTGCACTTGGTTGAGCTCGGTTTCCAGCTTGTCGGCAGCCTTCTTGTGCGGTGCCAGTTGCTGGCGCAAGGCTGCGGCAGCCTGACGCTGGGCTTTCTTGTCGGTCTTGTCCGGGTTGACCGGGGCGGTACTGGCCGGCGCGCTGCGCTGGCGGTACTCAACCAGCCAGCGGCTGTAATCTTCCAGGTCACCGTCGAAGGTATCGACCTTGCCGTCGGCCACCAGCAGGAAATCGTCGGTGGTGCTCTTGAGCAAATGCCGGTCGTGGGACACCACCACCACGGCACCGGCAAACTCCTGCAGGGCCATGGTCAGCGCCAGGCGCATTTCCAGGTCGAGGTGGTTGGTCGGTTCGTCAAGCAGCAGCAGGTTTGGCCGCTCCCAGGCGATCAGCGCCAACGCCAGGCGGGCCTTTTCACCACCGGAGAAGTTCACCACTGGCTCGTCGCAACGGGCACCATGGAAGTCGAAGCCGCCAAGGAAGTCGCGCAGGGTCTGCTCACGCTCGGTGGGGGCGATGCGCTGCAGGTGCAGCAGCGGGCTGGCCTTGTCATCCAGCGAGTCCAGCTGGTGCTGGGCGAAGTAGCCTACCGCAAGGTTTTCGCCACGGACCAAACGGCCCGACAAAGGCTCCAGCTCACCGGCGAGGTTCTTGATCAGGGTGGACTTGCCGGCGCCGTTGGGGCCGAGCAGGCCAATACGAGCACCCGGGGTGAGCTGCAGCTTGACCTTTTCAAGGATGGCCTTGTCGCCATAGCCAAGGCAGCCTTCGGACAGGCTCAGCAACGGGCTGGAAATTTTCTGCGATTCGCGGAAGACAAAGTCGAACGGCGAATCGACATGCGCCGCCGACAACTCCTCCATGCGCTCAAGGGCCTTGATCCGGCTTTGCGCCTGGCGGGCCTTGGTGGCCTGAGCCTTGAAGCGGGCGATGTACTTTTCCATGTGCGCGCGCTGCGCCTGCTGCTTTTCGTAGGCCTGCTGCTGCTGCGCCAGGCGTTCGGCACGGGTGCGCTCGAAGGCGGTGTAGCCGCCTTTGTACAGGTTCAACTTACGCTGCTCGACGTGCAGCACATGGTCGACCACGGCATCGAGGAAGTCACGGTCGTGGGAGATCAGCAACAGCGTACCGGGGTAGCCCTTGAGCCAGTCTTCCAGCCACAGGATGGCGTCCAGGTCGAGGTGGTTGGTGGGTTCGTCGAGCAACAGCAGGTCGGACGGGCACATCAGTGCCTGGGCCAGGTTCAGGCGCATCCGCCAGCCACCGGAGAAGTCGCCGACGCGGCGGTCCATCTGTTCGTTGGTGAAGCCCAGGCCGGCCAGCAACTTGCGCGCGCGGGCGTCGGCGGTGTAGCCGTCGGCGCTTTCCAGTTCACTGTGCAGGCGCGCCAGGGCGGTGCCGTCGTGGGCCTGCTCGGCCGCGGCCAGTTCGGCTTGGACCTTGCGCAGGCGCACGTCGCCGTCGAGCACATAGTCCACGGCCAGGCGGTCGAGGGTGTCGACCTCCTGGCGCATATGGGCGATGCGCCAGTCACCGGGCAGTTGGCAGTCACCGGCATCGGGCGACAGCTCACCGCGCAGCAGGGCGAACAGGCTGGATTTTCCGGCGCCGTTGGCGCCGATCAGGCCGGCCTTGTGACCGGCGTGCAGGGTCATCTCGGCGCCTTCTAGCAAGCGCTGCGGACCACGCTGTAAAGTGAGGTTGGATAGTCTGATCATGATGGTCGCGGAGTCTACCAGCTTCCTCGGCCCATAGCGCGAGTGGAACCATGCACAACGACCTGTGGAGTTACGCCCTGGCCCTGTATGCCAGGCCCGGCGTGGAAGCCGCGTGCCTTGAGCTGCAAGCGCAAGGTGGCGATGTCTGCCTGCTGTTGTGCGCAACCTGGCTGCAGGCACGTGGCGTGGTCCTGCTGGAAGAGCGCGCGCAAGCGCTGCAGGAAGTTGTCGAGCCCTGGCAGCGTGAAGTGGTGGCCCCGTTACGCAGCCTGCGCCAACAATGGCGGGCGGCAGCGTCGCATGATGCGCAACTGGCTGCGTTGCGTGAGCAGGTGAAGGGGTTGGAGTTGCAGGCAGAAAAAACGTTGCTGGAGCGCTTGCAGGAACGCTCGCGACAGTGGCCCGGGGGCTCCCATGAGCCCTCGGACGACTGGCTGGCCCGGCTGGCGCCGGCCCCTGCCCGGCACCACGACGCGCTGGATCAACTGCGCGTCGCGGCGGCTGCGCTTCAGGACGCCGAAGACGGTGCCTGAGCCGGGGTGCTGGCGGGTGTCGACGCGGCTGCCGAAGTGGCCGGGGTCGCCGAGTTGGTTGCAACGGCCGGGGTGCTGGCGGCTGGCGTAGCGGGTTTGGCTTCGGCTGGCTTGCTGGCAACAGGCTTGGCGGCTGGCTTGGTGGCTGTGCGTGCAGGTGCCTTGGCGGTAGCTGGCTTGGCAGCTGGGGCTTTGGCGGCGGGCTTGGCTGCAGGTTTGGCGGCAGCGGTCGCTTTGGCGGCGGGCTTGGCTGCAGGTTTAGCAGCAGCGGTCGCTTTGGCGGCGGGCTTGGCTGCAGGTTTGGCAGCAGCGGTCGCTTTGGCGGCGGGCTTGGCTGCAGGTTTGGCGGCAGCGGTCGCTTTGGCGGCTGGCTTGGCTGCAGGTTTGGCGGCAGCCGTCGCTTTGGCGGCGGGCTTGGCTGCAGGTTTAGCAGCGGCGGTCGCTTTGGCGGCGGGTTTGGCTGCAGGTTTGGCAGCAGCGGTCGCTTTAGCGGCGGGTTTGGCTGCAGGTTTGGCAGCAGCGGTCGCTTTGGCGGCGGGCTTGGCTGCAGGTTTCGCAGCAGCGGTCGCTTTGACGGCTGGCTTGGCCGCAGGTTTGGCAGCAGTAGTCGCTTTGGCAGCGGGCTTGGCCGCAGGTTTGGTAGCACGCAGGTCAAGAGCCTTGGCTGCGGCCTCGCGAACTTTACCTACACCTTGGGCCAGTTTGAGGCTGTCCTGGGCGTCGCGCTTGAGTTGCTGAATGTAAGAACGAGTCTGGGTTTGACGTTCCTTGAGGGCGTCGAGCAACTGTTCAAGTTCGCCAATGGCTTTTTGCGCCTTGGTTTGCGCCTTGGCTTTACCCGCCTTGGCCGCGTCTTGCAGTTTCAGGCGACCGTTGTGCAGTTTTTCCTGCGCCTTGCCACGCTGTTTTTCCAACTTGGCCAACAGTTTTTCCGCATCAGCCAGCGCTTGCGAGCAGGCTTCTTCCAAGTGTTCGAGCAAGCTGCCCGAAAGTTGCTGGAGCAGGTGTAACGGCGTACTTACTGGCTTCTTTTTGGCCGACATGGTTTACCTCCTGGCTGACGAGATTGCGGCTCATACTATGCTTCTGCTGCTACCGCCGCTAGGGCATGTTGACCGTAATATTTACGCCGCGTTGCATGCCTGGGCAAAGTTGTTATCTTGCAGCTGCGTGAAAGTGTAGTTGCTGAATTAATCACTGCTGGTATTTGGGAGTCAGGCGTTGCCTCGATATCTTGTTTTAGGTTTATGCCTGCTGGCCCCCATCGCCTTGGCCGACAGCGACGACCATGACCTGGCCTACAGCCTGGGCGCCAGCCTGGGTGAGCGGCTGCGTCAGGAGATGCCGGGCTTGCAGCTGGATGCACTGGTCGAAGGCCTGAAGCAGTCCTATCAGGGGCAACCCCTCAAGCTCGACAAGGCACGCATGCAGGCGGTGCTCCAGCAGCATGAAGCGCAGGAAGGTGACGCCTCGGTGCAAAAGCTGCAGGCCGCAGAAACACGCTTCATGGCCAACGAGCGTGGGCGTTACGGGGTACACGAACTAGCGGAAGGTGTGCTCTACAGCGAACTGCAAGCAGGTACGGGTGCGCAGCCAAAAGCAGGCGGCAAGGTGCAGGTGCGTTATGTGGGCAGGTTGCCTGATGGTTCGGTGTTCGACCAGAACCAAACGCCCCAGTGGTTCAACCTGGATTCTGTAATCGAGGGCTGGCAGGTGGCCTTGCCGAAGATGCACGCGGGCGCCAAATGGCGCCTGGTGATTCCTTCAGCGCAAGCCTATGGCGCCGAGGGGGCGGGTGATTTGATTGCCCCCTACACCCCCCTGGTGTTCGAGATCGAACTGCTGGCGGTTGGCGACTGACGCCAACCTTCAGGCCTGCACCGCGCCTTCTTCCTTGTGCGCGTTGTGCAGCACCTCGATCAGGCAATCCTCAAGTTCGAAGCGCTCATGCAACAGCCCGCCCAACTTGGCCAGTTTTTCGGCAAAGCGCTCGGTGTCCTTGCACTCACCCTTGGCGCAATGGTCATTGAAGGCCAGTGCGATCTGTGTGCTGTCGTTGATCCGTGGGTTGATTTCTTCGGCCAGCTTCAGCGCCTTCTCGTCCCCGAAAGCCTTGGCCTCGCTGGCCAATTGCTCGCAGACTTCGAAGTGCCACGCCGAAACGTAATCGACCAGGAGCGCGCAAAAGTCCCCGTTGGTGTCCTTGTCGGCAAAGGCTGGCTTCACATCGCGCAGGGCGCGAAAAGCCTGCACCAGTTCCTGGCGCTCCTCCAGCCAACGGTCGATCAGCTTGTGAACCCCACCCCAGCGTTCCTGGGCGTTTTGACAACTATCGAGCATGGCGATCTCTTCCCTTCTGGGTAGATGCCGCTGCACCTCGCACCACGACCGCGCAGCACAAAGGTGTCATCAGCAGGACGGCATCGAGCAGTTGTGTTTTCGGTATGCGTGCTGGGAGATTATTCCCGCGCGTGCTGGCCTTCAAGGTACGCAGCACACAAAGTTCATACAAGTGTTTAATACACTGTTATATCGCCATTGGTCGCGCTAATGGCGCAACCTTGCGCCAAGTCATGTTCTTGCCAGGGTGCGGAAACGATACGCCAGCAGGCAACTCAAGGGCAGCACCGCCAGCAGCAGGAAGGCCAACAGGCTCCACTCCGGCAGTGTCAGGTCGAGAAAGCTCCAGGTAAGCGAGCTGCAATCGGGCCCCCCCAGCAACAGTTGCCGCGCCGCCTCGGCCCAGGAGTGCTCGAACACCCGCCCGATCGGCGCCGGGCACATATGGATGACCCCATGAGCACCCTGCAACCAGACATGCCGCGCGGCCAGCACCGCGCCGGCCAGCGAGCAGCCCAGCGCCACCCGCGCATAACGAAGGGTGCCCCGCGTGCCCGGTGCCTGCAGCACCGCCGCGAGGCACAGCAGCGCGTAAAGGCCAAGCAGTAACCGCTGGCTGAAGCACAAGGGGCAAGGCACCAACCCCAGTGTGTTTTCCAGGTGGAATGAAACAACCAGTACCGCCATTGCAGCCAGGCAGGCAGGAAGAAAAAGGGTGCGCAAATGGGCCGGAAGCATGGGCTGGGTAAGTCCCGGGGAGATGTTGTGGTTTGAAACGGTAGAGGAAAGACACGCTTTGTTTCAAGGCACGACAGCAGCGACAAGTCGCTGAATCGCGTAGGAAATTTCCAGCGATGGAGTGGGAAGCGCCGGAAGGAATGGACTACGGATCTAACTGACAGCAATCGATAAATTACCCGCTCCCGAAGCCCGCACCTTGGCGCGGGCCTTGGGGTGGGTCAGGCGCGTACGCCTTCGGGCAAAGGCAGCGCCAGCAGGCGTTCGTCCAGCAGGCCAAGGCCCTCCTGGAACAGCTGGTTGCTGCGCTCGGTCTCGCCCAGCCCCGCGAGCAAGCGAGCCAGCTCGGCACAGGCCTCGGGGTTGCGCTCCATGCGCAGGCTGCTTTCCAGGTAATCACGCGCCTTGCCCCACAGGCGGTTCTGCAGGCTCAGACGGCCCAAGGTCAGCAGCAGGCTGGCGTCTTGCGGGTGGGCCTTGAGCCAACCTTCTGCGGTTTGCAGCTGACGCGCCGGATCATCACCGCGCACCAAGCCATAAAGGCGGGCCAGGTGGCTTTCGTATTCGCGCTTGAGGGCAGTGCGCAGCACGTGCTCGGCCTCGCTCTGGGCACCTACCTGGCGCAATTGCTCGGCGTACGCCAATACCAGCTGTGGCTCTTGGCGCTGGGCTGCGGTCAGCTGTTGCCAGGCGCGCTCCAGGGCCTGACGTGCAGTTTGCGCGTCCTCGCCACGGGTGGTGGCCAGGCTCAGGTTCTGGCCCCAGGCACGCTGCTCCAGGGCGGCCAGCTCGGCGGGCGGCAACACCTTGCCCTTGCGCAGGTCGGGCAGCAGGCGGATCAGTGCGGACCAGTCGCCGCGCTCCAGGTACAGGCGTTGCAGCAGGCGCAACACCTGGCTGTTGTGCGGGTGGCGCTCCTGCATGGCCAGCAGGGTTTCCAGAGCCCCATCGGTTTCACCACGGTCCATTTGCAACTGGGCATGGGTCAGGGCAATGGCCAGTTCCGCTTGCGGCTGGCGCTCCAAGGCACGCTCCAGCAGGTTGTCGCTGTCTTCGGTGCGGCCTTGCTCGTTGGCAGCACGCGCGGCACCGAGGTAATACAGCAGCGGTTGGCGCTCGGCCTCGGCGGCGCGGTGCAGGTGACGCTGAGCGCTGGCCCAGCGACCCTCGGCGAGATCGAGCTGGCCCTGCTCGATGGCCACGCGGATGCGCCGGCTGCGGTTACGCCGCGACCACGGGTTGACCACACCGCTGGAGGTCAGCACCAGGCCGACCAGGTAGCGCAACAGCCACAACAGCGCGACCACGGCCAGCAAGCCGGCCAGGGCCGCCCACAGCCCCGATTGATAGCGGAAACCACCATAGGAAATCAGCACGTAACCGCTGTGCTTGGCGACTGCGATGCCCAGCGCGGCGGCAACCACGATTGCCAGCACGGCCAGCAGGTAGACACGCTTCATGGCTTGCCCCCTTCAGCCTCGGCCGGCAGATGACGCCGCTGAATGTAGGCCTGCACTGCCGCCAGGCTTTCGCTGAGGTCGGGGGTAACCACGGACACGGGCTGATCGGCCAACGCATTGAGGCTGTCGAGCATGGCCTTGCTTTGCGGGTTGTCGGCGTTGAAGTTCGCCAGCAGCACGCTGCGGGCATCATCCAGCGCCTGTGTGTAGACCTTGGCGTCACCATTGAGCGCCGCCCACTGGGCCTGTTCGATGGTCAGGCTCAGGGCCAGGCGCAGCTGGTTCAGCTGCTGCCCGGCCAGCAGTGGCCGCACGTTTTCATCGGCGTTGAAGTCGATCTGGAAGTACTTGGAGATTTCTGCCCACCACTGCGACAGCCGGCTGGCACCATCACCATCGGCGGTCAGGGCGCCAAGCGCATCGGCATTGGTGTCGAATTCGGGCGACTGGGCGCTTAGCTGCTGTACCAGCTCACGCTGTGCTGCCAGTTTCAGGAACAGGCCAGTACGGTCCGGTTGCTGGGTGCTGCCGAGCGTGGCCAGGCTGCGTGCCAGTTGCTCCCGGGCGGCGAAAGCACCCGGGTCGCTCTGCTCGCGCAGAATTTCGTCGGCGCCTTCGACCAAGGCTTTGGCACTGGTGATGTCCTGCAAGGCCGAAAGGCGCAGGGTAGCCAGGCGCAAGAGGTGCTCGGCTTCTGCCAGGCGCCACTCCTTGCGGCTTTCTCCCAGCACGGTTTCCAGGCGCTGGCTGAGGCGCTGCTGGTCGCCCTGCAATTGCGCCACCAGGCGTCGGCGGTCTTCCAGCTCGCTGGCTGCAGGCAAGCTGGCCAGTTGCGCGCTGATCTGCTGTTCGCGCTGCTGCAGGGCTTCGGCGCGCTGGGTCAGCGCCTCGATGTGCTGGCCCTGGTTGAACTCGCTGCCTTGCAGTTGACGCACCTGCCAGACACCCCAGCCACCTACCGCCACCCCGGCCGCGCCAAGCAACAGGGCCAGCGCTGCCAGGCCACTGCCGGAGCGCTTGGCAGGTGGGGCGGTAACGGGTTCCGCCGGCGTCTGTGCCGACGGCTGATCGTTATTGGACAAGACAGTCTCGCTCACGTATCCATCCTTTGCATGGGGGCGCATCGCGTACAGCTTAGCGCCTTAAGAGGCAGGTGCAGCGCTACGCTGCACGGCTGCCAGCAAGGCCGTGGCACTGGCGCCACGGCAATCCACAACCTGTTGGGCCCCGGCGGCCCTGGCCTGCTCGGCGACCCGTGGGCTGGGCACGAACAGCGGCAGGCGTGCCAGCTGCGGCCAATCCGCACCGGCCAGCTGCTGCAAATGTTCAAAACCCTGCCCACTGCTGACCACCAGGCCATTGAGGCGTTCCGCTTCGATGCGGCGCATCAGCGTACCCGCCGGGTATACCGGCAGGCAGCGACGATACAGTTCCAGATATTCGACACTAGCACCTTGCTCTGCAAGACGCTCTGCCAGCAGTTCGCGACCTCCGACGCCGCGAACGATCAACACACGCGGTGCCGGCGCGGCAACTGCCTGGCGCAGGGCCGGCAGCGCCAGCAAGGCTTCGCTGTCATCGCCACGCGGCGGAGCGCTCACCTCCAACCCCGCCCCCTGCAGCACCGCAGCGGTTGCCTCGCCCACCGTGAACCAGCCTTGGCGTGGCGGCTGAAGGCTGGCCTTGGCCAGTTGCTCAAGCAACAGGCGGGCGGCCGGCTTGCTAACCACGATGATTGCCTGGAAGCCGTGCAGGCCTTCCAGTAACAATCGCTGCGGGGTCTCTAACGTAACGGGCTCAATCGCCAGCAGTGGCAGGCAACTGCTGCCCACGCCCTCCTCCGCCAGGCTTTGCGCCAGTGCCGCGCAGTCCTCGGCAGGCCGGGTCAGCAACAGGCGCCATTGGCTCACGGGTGGCCGGCCTCGCCATAGACTTCCTTGAGGATGGCCTCGGCGCCCTGGCTCAGTAAGTCCTCGGCTACCTGTACGCCCAAGGTTTCGGCAGCAGTGCGAGGGGCGCGGGCATCGGCCACCAGCAGCGTTCCGCCACTCGGCTGGCCGACCAGGCCACGCAGCCACAGCTGGTCGCCTTCAAGCACCGCATAGCAGGCGATCGGCACCTGGCAGCCGCCATTCAGGTGCTTGTTCAGGGCACGTTCGGCCACCACCCGGTCGGCGGTATCGGCATGGTGCAGTGGCGCCAGCAATGCATGAATCTCAACGTCGGCACTGCGGCACTCGATACCCACGGCGCCCTGGCCGCCAGCCGGCAGGCTGTCATCGACGCTGATGGTGGAGGTGATGCGGTCTTCGAAGCCCAGACGGATCAGGCCAGCAGCGGCGAGGATGATGGCGTCGTACTCGCCGGCATCCAGCTTGGCCAGGCGGGTGTTGACGTTGCCCCGCAGAAAGCGGATTTGCAGGTCTGGCCGGCGCGCCAGCAACTGGGCCTGGCGGCGCAGGCTGGAGGTGCCGACGATGCTGCCGGCAGGTAGTGCTTCGAGGCTGTCGAACGTATTGGAAACGAAGGCGTCACGCGGGTCTTCACGCTCGCAGATGCAGTACAGGCCCAGGCCTTCGGGGAAGTCCATGGGCACGTCCTTCATCGAATGCACGGCGATGTCGGCTTCGTTGTCCAGCAGGGCGGTTTCCAGCTCCTTGACGAACAGGCCTTTGCCGCCGATTTTCGCCAGCGGCGCGTCGAGTAGCTTGTCACCACGGCTGACCATGGGCACCAGGGTCACCAGCAGACCCGGGTGAGCCTGCTCGAGACGGGCTTTGACGTATTCGGCCTGCCACAGGGCCAAGGCACTTTTACGGGTGGCAATGCGGATTTCGCGAGTGGACATGGAACGCCCCGATCCAGAGAAATACCACCGATGATAACAGCATCGCCGGTATCGCTTGCAGATACGGATCAACAGGTCATGTGCGGCTTTGTGTGAAAGCGGCCTTGCGGCCCTTTCGCGACACAAGGCCGCTCCCACAAGGGCAGAACCAGGCCACAGGTTTGCGCAGACGGCCTCAGAGCGTCTGCATCATCTTGCGCACCCCAGCCACATGCCGGCGGCTGACGGTCAGGGCGTCGCCGTCCAGGCCTTTCAGGTACAGCTGAAAGTGCCCCAGCGGGGTGCGCTGCAGGCGTTCGATGCGCTCGCGGGCGACCAACGCATTGCGGTGGATGCGCACGAAGCGTTCGCCAAACTCGTCTTCCAGGGCCTTGAGTGGCTCATCGAGCAGTACTTCCCCGGCTTCGTGGCGCAAGGTCACGTACTTGTGGTCGGCGATGAAATAGATCACCTGGGGTATAGGGATCAATTCGATGCCTTTACGTGTACGGGCACTGATGTGGCTGCGTGGGCCACCACCTTCGTTGGCTGGCCGGGTAAGCGCCGCCAATTGGGCACGGTTGGGTTTTTCGGCCTTGCGCAAGGCATCGCGCAACGCCTGGGGCTGGAAAGGCTTGGTCACATGGCTGAGGGTACTGTCCTTGAATGCCTCGGCACCGTATTCATCGTCCCCGGTGCAAAACACCACCGCCGGCGGCGCCTCGCGTTCGCACAGGCGAGCGGCGACCTGCAGGCCATCCAGGCCTGGCATGCCGATGTCCAGCAGGACCACATCGGGCTTGAGGCTTTCGATCAGCGCCAGGGCCTCCTCGCCGTTGGTGGCGCTGGGCTCCAGCACGGTGTAACCCTCCAGTTCGCCGAGCAGCCGGGTGAGGCGTTCACGGCCTTGGGGTTCGTCATCAACGATCAGGACATTCATAATTGCGCTGGATTCCTGAATGAGTCTCGCACAGGTATAGCGTAGACAGGTGTGGTTCGAGCGACACTGCGGTCACGCTCTAGACCGGTGCGATGGCCAAAGATTCACTCGGACGGCAGATTCACCGCCAGTCCCTTGTCCAACTGTAGACGGTCCGTGGAACACTGCCGTTCATTCCTTAAAATCCTTCTCTGCCATTTTCCGGGCATTTCTCTCGACCGGCGCCCTGCGGCAGCCAGCCCAACCCTGCTATTATCGGCGCCACTTTTTCGTTCACGCCTGCAATGAGTGAATCCATGAGCACCGACAAGACCAATCAGTCCTGGGGCGGCCGCTTCAGTGAGCCCGTCGACGCCTTCGTCGCCCGTTTCACCGCCTCGGTCGATTTCGACAAGCGCCTGTACCGCCACGACATCATGGGTTCGATCGCCCATGCCACCATGCTGGCGCAGGTCGGCGTGCTCAGCGATGCCGAGCGCGACACCATCATCGATGGCCTGAAAACCATCCAGGGCGAGATCGAAGCCGGTAACTTCGACTGGCGCGTCGACCTCGAAGACGTGCACATGAACATCGAAGCACGCCTGACTGACCGCATCGGCATCACCGGTAAGAAGCTGCACACAGGCCGTAGCCGCAACGACCAGGTGGCCACCGACATCCGCCTGTGGCTGCGCGACGAAATCGACCTGATCCTGGCCGAAATAACCCGCCTGCAGCAGGGCCTGCTGGAGCAGGCCGAGCGCGAAGCCGAAACCATCATGCCCGGCTTCACTCACCTGCAAACCGCGCAGCCGGTCACCTTCGGCCACCACCTGCTGGCCTGGTTCGAAATGCTCAGCCGCGACTACGAGCGCCTGGTCGACTGCCGCAAGCGCGCCAATCGCATGCCACTGGGCAGCGCGGCGTTGGCTGGTACCACCTACCCGATCGACCGCGAGCTCACCTGCAAGCTGCTGGGCTTCGAAGCCGTGGCCGGCAACTCGCTGGACGGCGTGTCGGACCGTGACTTCGCCATCGAATTCTGCGCTGCTGCCAGCGTGGCGATGATGCACCTGTCGCGCTTCTCCGAAGAGCTGGTGCTGTGGACCAGCGCGCAGTTCCAGTTCATCGACCTGCCCGACCGCTTCTGCACCGGCAGCTCGATCATGCCGCAGAAAAAGAACCCGGACGTGCCAGAGCTGGTGCGCGGCAAGACCGGCCGCGTGTTTGGCGCTTTGACCGGCCTGCTGACCCTGATGAAAGGCCAGCCGTTGGCCTACAACAAGGACAACCAGGAAGACAAGGAACCGCTGTTCGACGCCGCCGACACCCTGCGCGACTCGCTGCGTGCCTTTGCCGACATGATCCCGGCGATCAAGCCCAAGCACGCCATCATGCGTGAAGCGGCCCTGCGCGGCTTCTCCACCGCCACCGACCTGGCCGACTACCTGGTACGCCGTGGCCTGCCGTTCCGTGACTGCCACGAAATCGTTGGCCACGCGGTGAAGTATGGTGTGGACACCGGCAAGGACCTGGCCGAGATGAGCCTGGACGAACTGCGCCAGTTCAGCGACCAGATCGAGCAAGACGTGTTTGCCGTGCTCACTCTGGAAGGCTCGGTGAATGCCCGTAACCACATTGGTGGTACGGCGCCGGCGCAAGTGCGTGCGGCGGTGGTTCGCGGCAAGGCGCTGCTGGCTTCGCGCTGATCAGAGCCTGGGGCCGCTTTGCGGCCCCCGGCCGTTAGCGTTTACCGCTACGAATCATCTCCATGAAGGCCGGCATCGCCGCCTCTTTGTCCGCCACGACCCGCGCCATGTGCGGGTTCTCGCTCATCATCTGCAGCAACGCCTTGGCCTGCGGGAAGTCCGCCAGGAAGTCGATGTTCAGCACCTTCTTGCCCACGGCATACGCCAGGTCGACCGAGAAGCAGAACATCAGGTCTGCCAGCGTCAGTTGCTCACCCGCTACATAAGGTGCGAAACGCCCATTGCGTTTGAGGGTGGCAAAGCCAGCCAGCAGGTCGGCACGGGCTTTCTCCTTGATCAGTGGCTCCACCGACATGCCAAAGAACGCCTCGGCATAGCAGGTTCGTGCCGGCAGTTCGATATACAACTCGATTTCCTTGCGCAGCTCACGCACCTTGGCCTGCCCGAATGGGTCGGCCGGCAACAGCGCCTTGCCCCCCTGGGTCTGCTCGATGTAGTCGAGGATCACACTGGTTTCGCTGAGGAAGCCATGTTCGGTTTCAAGCACCGGCACCTTGCCACGTGGGCTCACTTTCAGTGCCTGTGGCGCCTGGCCGCCATAGAATGTGACTTCCTCGAAGGGCAGGCCTTTTTCCAGCAGGGCCAGTTTGACCATGTTGTAGTAGTTGCTGACCGAGAATCCATAAAGCTTGAGCATGAGGTAACAGCCTCCAGGCCGTAAGGGGTTGGCCCGGCTTTTATAGACCGTACGCCCGCCCCTGACTAGCGTCATGCACCCCATCAATGCCCAGGCATTGCCGCCACGGGCGTGGCACACTGTCGTATCCCATCACAGGAGTACCGCCATGAGCGAGCCCACCGACCTCGACAATGACGACGAAGCCTTCGCCGAGGCAACGCTGACCCAGGCCATCGAAAACCAGATCGAAAGCGGCGAACCGCCAGCGGCCAAAGCCACTTACAACAAGCTGACCCTGGTCGGCTATGAGCGTGAAGACATTCTCAACCTGATGGCCCATGTGCTGGCCTTCGAGATCGACAACATGCTGGTAGAGGACCGCGCGTTCAACGGCGAGTGGTATGAAAACGCTTTGCGGGCGCTGCCGGAGCTGCCGCCTGAGATGGATCAAGGCGAGGACGAATAACCCGACTACACTCGAAGATCAGGCACCGCTGACGGTGCCGCCATCCTTGTCTGGAAGTCAGGAGCTGCCATGCCTTTTACCCCCGATCTGATCGACGAACTGGAAGTACTCGCGCTGTTCAAACACGACAGCAGCCAGGAAGGCATCAAGATTAACAGTACCGCCGCCCCTGCCTTGATCGCGGCAGCGCAACGCCTGCATGAAAAGGGGCTGACCGATCAACCTGATGGCGGCTACCTGACCAGCCTGGGTCATGACGCCGTTGAAAGCGTGCAATTGCTGCAGAACATTCTCAAGGCGCCACAGCCGGCCTGAGCCGAGATTGAAAAGGGGCTGCCATGCAGCCCCTCGCTCAGTTTGCAGTTGCCCTGCGCTTTTCCGCCAGACGCGAACGCCCGTACAGGAACACGATGGCCAACAAGGCCACCGCCTGCGCCGACAACGAGTAGGCGTCGGCATGAATCCCCAACCAGTCGAACTCGAAGAACGCTACCGGTCGTGTGCCCAGCACCCCGGCCTCTTGCAGCGCCTTCACGCCATGCCCGGCGAACACCACCGACAGCGCGCACAGCAGCGCGGCGTTGATGCTGAAGAACAGCGAAAGCGGCAGCTTCGCAGAGCCACGCAGAATCACCCAAGCCAAGCCCACCAACAGCACCAGTGCCGTGGCGCCACCCGCCAGCACAGCCTGATGCCCAGCAGGGCCTGCCTGCAACCACAGGGTTTCGTAGAACAGGATCACTTCGAACAGTTCGCGGTACACCGAGAAAAACGCCAGCAGGGCGAAGCCGAAACGCCCGCCGCCGCTAACCAGGCTGCTCTTGATGTAGTTCTGCCAGGCAGCGGCGTGTCGACGGTCGTGCATCCATACCCCTAGCCACAACACCATCACCGCAGCGAACAAGGCCGTGCAGCCTTCCAGCAGCTCGCGCTGAGCCCCACCCACATCGATCACATAGGCCGCCAGCGCCCAGGTGGCGAAGCCGGCAACCAGCGCCAGGCCCCAGCCTATGTTGACGCTGCGTACCGCCGACTGCTGCCCGGTGTTACGCAGGAAGGCCAGAATCGCCGCCAGCACCAGAATCGCTTCCAGCCCTTCGCGCAACAGGATCAGCAAACCGGAGATATAGCTAAGCGACCAGCTCAGGCCATCGCTGCCCAACAGCTTGGCGGCCTGGTCCAGCTTGCGCTTGGCTTCGGCCAGCCGTTGCTCGGCCTGAGCCACGGGCAACCCGTCCTGCAGCGATTGGCGGTAGGCCATGAGGGATTTTTCGGTGTCCTTGCGCGCCTGGGTGTCGATATTGTCCAGTGAGCTTTCCACCAACTCGAAACCTTCCAGGTAGGCCGCCACCGACAGGTCATAGGCCTGGTCATGGTCACCTGCGCGGTAGGCCGCCAGGCTCTTGTCCAGCGTGCTGGCGGTGTATTCGAGCAGTTGCGCCGGGCCACGTTTGACCTGCGGCGGCTGGGCACGCTGCGCGCGGAATGCTTCCAGCACCGCCGCGCCTTCATTGGCAGCGACCTCAGCCGGGGTCTGGCGGGCCAGGTCGGCGATGTTCCAGGTCTTGTCACCTTTGCCAGCTTCTGGCTTGGCGGTGAAGCTGGCGATATAAGCGGCCACATCCCAGCGCTGGCGGTCGTCCAACTGGTCGGCAAAGGACGGCATTTCGGTACCGTCGATGCCCAGGGCCAGTGTGTTGTACAGGTCGAACAAGCTCAACTGGTCGAGGCGTGCCGCATCACGCAGGTTGGCCGGGGCAGGCTCCAGGCCCACGCCAGCCGGTCCGTCGCCAGCCCCCGTGTCACCGTGGCAGATGGCGCAGTTTTGCGCATACAGCGCCGCGCCACGGGCGGGGTCCGGGGTGATCACCGGGGCCTGACTGACCTCGTAGGCTACAGCCAGGCGCGCGCCCAGCTGGCGGGCCTGCTTGGCGACCGCTGTGCCCTCTTGGCGCTGATCGATGGCCTGGCGCAATGCCTGGACGCCCTGCTCCAGTGCCGCTTGCTCGGCATTTGCGGGAAGGCCTTTGACCAGGTCGCCCAATACCGCGCCAAACTCCTGTTGCTCACGGTATTCACCCTCGTCGATCACCTTGCCTTCTTGAACGGTCGGTGGGTAATCGGCGCCAATGTAGTCCAGCAGGTGCAAGGCTTTTGCGGCCTCGGCGGGCGACTCGGCCAGCGCCAAGGTGCTACACAGCGCCAGCACCGGGCCGAGCAATAGAGCCGGCAGCCAGGTGAGCAGACGGGAACGGGTATTCATGGCCAGTCTCGAAGGGAATGCGAAAGAGAACATTGTTCACTCCGACTTGGCTTCCCTCAAGGGTGCAGGGCGGATTTCATGAAAAATCTTGGTACAAATCAGATGAAGTGGGGCATGAACATCCCCCCCACAAGGATCTCATCAGTGCTTGGCGGTGTCCTTCCAGCCCCCGCCCAACGCCAGGAATACCCCGATTTGCCCCATCGCCACCTGGCTATTGGCCGCCGCCAGCTGAGCACGCATATCAGTGTAAGCCCGCGTCGCCTGCAAATCCGCCAGGAACGACTCACGCCCTGCCTGGTAATAGCGGTGCGTCTGGTCCGCCGCTTCCTTGGCCGATTTCTCCGCCTCGGCCAGCGCATCACGCCGGTCCAGTAAGGCGCTGTACTGCGCCAGGCGCGTCTGAGTTTCGCGAATGGCGTTGAGCACCACCCCATCGAAGTTCGCCAAGGCTGCCTGGGTAGAAGCTTCGGCCATGCGAATGCGCGCGCGGGTACCGTTGGTGGGGATACTCCAGCTGATCTGCGGGCCGAAGCCCCAGCGGTTGGTTGCAGGCTCGCCGAGGTTTTCCAGGATACCGATAGTGCCCACCTGAGCGCCGATGCTGATGTCCGGGTACAGTGCGCCCGTGGCGACGCCGATGGAGGCCGTGGCAGCAGCCAGCTGACGCTCGGCCTGGCGCACGTCGGGGCGGCGCTTGAGCAACGCGGCGCCATCGCCTACCGGAACCAGCTGGTTCAGGTGCGGCAGTTCGGCACAATCGGCGGTGCCTGCAGGCAGCTGGTCGACGGGTTTGGCCAACAGAGCCGCCAGGGTATACATGCCGGTCTCGCGCTCGGCTTTGAAACGTGGCAGTTCGGCGCGCAGGGATTTGAACTGAGTCTGCGAGCGGGTGACCTGGGTTTCATCACCACGCCCGGCATCACGCAGGCGCTGGTTGAGCGTCACGCTCTGTTCCTGCAAGTCGAGCGACTCGCGGGCAATGTGGTACTCCTCGTTGGCCGAGCACACCTGGGTGTAGGCCTTGACCACGTCTGCCACCAAGGTAATACGAGCAGTATCGGCAGCGGCCTGCACTGCGTCGGCGTTGGCCTTGGCCGCTTCGGTGCCGCGCTTGAAGGTGCCCCACAAGTCGAACTGGTACGAGGCGCTGATGATGGCCTCACCGATGTTGGCCACCGGTACTTTTTCCGGCAACAGGAAGGCTTCGCCCGACTCCTGCAGGCGCTGGGCGCCAAGCTTGACGCCACCGTTGAAGCCGCCTTGCGATTCGGCCACCTCCACTTGGGCCCGGGCCTTGGCGATGTTGGCCGCGGCCACGCGCAGCTCGGTGTTGGCACTCAGTGCCTGACGCACCAGCTCGTTCAGCCGTTGGTCCTGATACAGCTGCCACCAGTCTTCGGGCACCGGTGCCGAAACCACGCTGTCGGCATCCTGGCGCAGCGGGCCGTTCAGGTCGCTGCGTTGCACCGCCGCATCCTTCGGCACCTCATAGTCGGGCCCCACCATCATGCAGGCCCCCAACGACAGGCACAGGCCAGCCAGGATCAGCTGTTTCATGGGCGCTGGCCCTCGATGATCGACACCGTGGCAGTACGCCCGGCGATCATGCGGAAGTCTTGCGGCACTTCGTCAAAGGCGATGCGCACCGGAATGCGCTGAGCCAGGCGCACCCAGCTGAAGGCCGGGTTGACGTTGGGCAGCAGGTTGGCACCGCTGCTGCGGTCACGGTCTTCGATGCCAGCGGCAAAGCTCTGTACGTGGCCGCGCAGCCGGGTGTTGTCGCCCATGACGCGGATGTCCACGGCGTCGCCGATTTGGATGCCACCCAGCTTGGTTTCTTCGAAATAACCGTCGACGTGGTATGAGGCACTGTCGACCACCGACAGCACCGGGCGGCCAGCGGTGACGAATTCGTGGTTACGCGGCGCGCGGTCGTTGAGGTAGCCATCCACCGGGCTGCGCACGACCGAACGGTCAAGGTTGAGCTGGGCAGTATCGACCGCCACCTGCGCCTCGCTGACGGCCGAACGGGCGCGGGCCTCGCGAGACTGGCTTTCTTCCAATTGCTCGGCGGCCACCAGGTTGCCCAGCTTGCGGTTGCGCTGCGCTTCGCGCGAAGCCTGGGCCAGGGTTTCCTGGCGTTCGCCGAGGGTTGCCTTGGCCTGGCGCAGAGCCAGGCTGAAGCGGTCCTGGTCGATGGTGAACAGCACGTCGCCGCGCTTGACGGTCTGGTTGTCGCGCACCTCGACCTTCTGGATCAACCCCGACACGTCCGGGGCGATCTGGATCACGTCGGCGCGGATGTGGCCGTCGCGGGTCCAGGGGGCAAACATGTAGTACACCACCATCTGCCACACGAGCACGGCGGCGAAGGTCACTACCAGCAAGGTCAGGACCACACGGCCCAGGGTCAGCAAAGGTTTTTTCATGGCAGCATCAAGTTTCGGCAAAAGTGGTCCACCGCGCCAAGCAGCACGGCATACAGGGCAACGTTGAACAACGCCCGGTGCCAGACCAGGCGGTAGAAGTGCAGGCGCACCAGCACCGCATGCACCCCCAGGAACAGCAGGTAGGTGCCAAACATCATCACCAGCAGCGTAGGCAGGAACACCCCGCTGATATCCAGTTCACCAATCACAGGGGTGCTCCGTCGAGGCCGGGGGGCAGTTGCGGTTGTTCGGCGGGTTCGAGCATCACCTCCACACCTGGCAGCAACGCCAGGCGCAGGCCGCTCAGGGCATGCAGCAGGTGGGTGCGGGCATCGCCGCGCTCGTACAGCTCATCCAGGTTCAGCGCCAGCCGGGCGCGCTCCATGTTGCGCAGCAGCGCGGCTGGTGCGTGCAGGCGCTCGCCGGCACGCAGGCAGGCGGCATAGTGCGCGCCGACTTCCTCGACCACCGTGCTCAGGCGCTCGCGGGCCTGCTGGCCGGCGCGCGGCATATAGGCCAGCAGGTCGAGCAGGTTCAGCCCCACACGCAGGTCACGCAGTGCCACACCACTGTCCTGGCCGGTTTGCGACAGGCGCGGCAGGTGCTGCATCAGGCGGTCGAGCATCTGCACGCCAACCTGGCGGTGTTCGGCCAGGGTCGCCGGCTCGGTCATTTCGACGATGTCACGCCAGGCGAAGCGGGTCATGCGCTTGGCCGCCAGCTCCACGCCGAACGGGCGCATCACCAGGGTCCAGATGAAGGCGAACAACAAGCCAACGGGACCGGCAAGGTTGGAGTTGAGGAAGGTGAAGAAGTCGGCGTCGTAGGCGCCCTGGATGCTGATGAAGGTCGAGGTGTTGACGATGGTCAGCAAGGTGCCCAGGTAAAACCTCGGCTGCACGGTGAGGGTGCCGATGCAGATGAACGGCACGGCGAAAGCCAGCACCAGCATCGGGAAGTCGTGCAGGTTGGGCAACACCAGGAACAGGTACAGGCTGGAGAAGATGACCGACATCAGCGTCCAGAAGAAAAACCGGTAGATCTGCGGCGCCGGGTCGTCCATGGCGGCGAAGAAGCTGCACGACACGGCCGCGAGGATCACCGCGCTGGCGCCGTCGTTCCAGCCCAGGCCGATCCACAGGCCGCAAGCGACGACGATCGCCAATACGGTGGAGGCCACCGAATACAGCATCAGGCCACGGTCGAAGAAGGCCGTCAGGCGGCCCAGGCGCCAGTGGCGGTACACCGCGCGCCAGGGCTTGGCATCATCGGTACGCAGGGCGTGCTGCAGGGTGCAGCAGTCCTGCCACAGGTCAGCCCATTCGGTCAGGCGGTACAGGGCGTTGGACAGCAGCAGCTCGGCGCGCTGGTCTAGGGCCGCAGCACCTGGCTGCAGGCGGTCGATCTGCTCATGCAGCGTGGTCCAGCGTGCGACCGAGGGGCTGTCGGCAGTGCCTTTCAGCCATTCGCGAGCGGCCTCAAGCACAGGTTGAAGCTGAGCGAACTGGGCCGGGGCGCGGCCTTCCAGGGCCACCAAGGCGTCGTCGAGCGCGTCGATCACCGGCAGCAGGTGAATCATCCGCCCACGCAACTCGCGGGCGTTCTTCACGGTATGCGGGCCGGCACCTTCGTGGCCGAGCTGACCGATCATCAGCTCCAGCGAGTTGAAGGTAGCAACCATCGCCCCACGCATACCGCCGATCTTGTCGGCGCTGACCTCACGGGCCAGGTAGATGTCGCTGTAGCGGATCGCCTCGGTGAACCAGTTACTGGTGGCGCCGACCACCACCGGCGCCAGCCGGCGCGGCCAGAAAATGGCCCCGACCACCGCCGCGCAGACGATACCCAGGCAGATTTCCTGGGCGCGAGAAGACGCTACGTCGAACACCGCCAACGGGTTATCCACTACCGCCAGCGCAATCATCGGCAGGGTGTAGCCGGCCAGCATCAGCACGTAGTTGTTGGCCGTGCGCAGGTTCAGCGAAAGGAACAGCAAGGTGCCTGTCCACAGGGCAATGGCGATGCTCAGCAGCAACGGTGACTGCACCAGCGGCGGCACCAGGAAAATGGCCCCACCGGCGCCAAGCAACGTGCCCACGGCGCGGTACAGCGCCTTTGAGCTGGTCGGGCCGACGAACGGGCTGGAGACGATGTACACCGTGGCCATCGCCCAATAGGGGCGCGGCAGCTGCATGAGCAACGCGATGTACAAGGCGATCATGGAGGCAGCGAAAGTACGCACGCCGTAGAACCAGTCGCGGGCCGGGGGAACCGAGCTGAAGAAGCCGTTCATGCCGCCCCGCCCGAGTTGCCCAGGCCTGCAGCCTCGAAGGCGCGCAGCACGCGCAAGGCGGCTTCCAGGTCGGCCTGGTCGATACCGTGCAGCACATCGCGGCGCAGGCGCACCAGTTCGGCCTCGATGGCTTCGGCCAAGGCACGGCCTTCGGCGGTCAGGCTCAGGGCCTTGGCGCGGCGATCCAGTGGATCCTCGCTGCGGCACACCAGGCCGGCCTTGCACAGTTGATCGAGCAGACGCACCAGAGAAGGGCTTTCCAGGCCGGCAGCCTGTGCCACGGCCACCTGGTGCACACCGTCACCCAGGCGCACGATCATCAGCAGCGGCGCGGCGCAGGCCTCGGAAATGCCGTAACCGGTCAGGGCGGTATGGCAGATGCGCCGCCAGTGGCGGGCCGCAACCACCATGCCACTGCTGACTTGCAGGCGCAGGAGATCAAGGGACATGAGGGGAACCAAGCATATTCATAGTTTGCTAACTATCAATATACGCCTTGCCCTCCCCCCGCCGTCAACAGGGGGTGACGAGGGGTATGGATGAATTGTTGTTCATGCTGGAGCTTTTTACCTGCCGGCACAGGCTGCAGACGATCAGGATTGGATCTGATCTTCCAACTTCATGGTCAAAGCCAAGGTGCTACCCATTTGCACTGCCCGGTCCCGCCACTCCTGGTAGCGCACCACGTCACGGCTGCTGAAATGCACTGCCAATTCCTCTGCCGCCTGCACGACTCCCGCCGCTGCCGCCAGCTCCAGCCAGTACAGCGCCGCCTTGAGGTCGGCCTCTACATACAGCCCGTGCATCAACCGGTAGCCCACCTCGAAACGGCAACGCGCCTCGCCCCGCTCGGCCCCGCGCAGGAACCACTGGTAGGCCTGCACCAGGTCTACCTGCCAATCCAGGTCGCCATCGCACACCTCCTCCTCATACAGGTCTCCCAGCGCCGCCGCGGCATGCAGCATCCCGCGCTCGAAGGCCTGGCGGTAGCACTCCGCCGCCTGCACGTAGGAAGGCTCGATGCCCTTGCCGAAGTAGTGCTGCTGCCCAAGGTTGAACCAGGCAGCAGCATTGCCCTGCAGGGCCGCCATGCGCAACAGGTGCCCGGCCAATTCGGTATCGGCGCGCCAGTACTTGCCGTTGAGCCAGATCCAGCCAAGGTCATTCAGTGCCGCCACACTGCCTTGCAACGCCTGACGGCGAAGGTCGACATACACTGCCTGCAGGTCGCTGGCCTCATCCAGGCGGTTGACCAGCAGCGACCGCTGGCTGGGCAAGCCCACACCGGCAAACAGCCGCTGTCGCCTCCCGACGGGAGCCGGTGGGGCGATGACCCGCTCGGGTAGAAGGCGGGCAAGCAGCGAATGGATATTGCTGGCAGCAGACATGTTCATCCTCATTGAACGACGCACAACCCAACCTTCGGTTGTGATGAGGCGTGATTCTGCGTGACGTCACGTCAAAACCTGTCGCGAACGATTCGGCACGAGGCAACCAAATGCGACTTCCTTGATCTGAGCGGGCTGTGGCCAATTGCCACGCCCCTCGCGTGCCGCCATCCTATTGCGGCAAGCCTAGACAAGGACGTTATCTTTTGCCGTTCGCCACCACTCGCGCCACCCTCAGCCGACAGTGGGCGCTGCTGCGCCAGCTGCCCAGCCGCTCTCCAGGCATTACCAGCGCCGAGTTGGTGTGGCGCCTGCGTGACGTGGGCTTTACGGTCAGCAAACGCACCGTCGAGCGCGACCTCAATGAGCTGTCGCTGATCTTTCCGCTGGAACGTAATGACAAGAGTATTCCGTTTGGCTGGCACTGGTCGGCCAGTGCCGTGGGCGAGTTGCGCGGTAACTTCGACTTGCTCACGCATCTGCGAGGGGATGCGTTGCAACCGGCGCAGGGAGAAGGCATGGAGTTGGTGGCACGGATCAGCGATGCACTGGCGCGGCAGTTGCGGGTTGCCCCCTTGAGCAGCGATATGCAGCTGACAGCGCTGGAGCATGGGCATCGGTTACGCGCCACGGTGAGCGATGGTTGGCCATTGCGCTGGTGGCTGTTGAGCCATGGGGATGGGGTGGTGGTGGAGCAGCCTGCTGACTTGCGTGAAGAGATTGGCAAGATCCTGAGCAGTGCGGCGGCTCAGTACCAGAGTAGCCTCTGAGATAGCGCACTGCCCGAGCGGAATGTTGCACGCACTCCCTCAGTACCCGTCTAAAACCGTGCCAGCCCGACATTCCGTACCTAACCGGATAACTGCAGCGCAATCAGCGATTAAAAAGGCAAACCGAAAAACTTCATCACACCATTGAAAAAAGAAACAAGATTGTGAAAATCAACCCGTGGGGAGTGTCACATCCAACGCAACCCCGCTATAGGCACGTGTTTTGGTCTGAACCGCAGTCTTCCACTTCCATGTTTGCGTCACGAGTTCCTTCAAATTATTACCGCCCTTCTAAAAAGAACCGAGAAACAGGAAGACCATAGAAGAGATAAACATTGTGCACCATGCCCCGACCAAAACCCTTTTTATCGAATTTGGAAAATCTCGCAACTGATCCACATCAACCAATCTTCTACGCGCAAATACACCCGGCATCGTCAATACTGTTGATATGGTACAGATACGCATTATTTTTCCTATAACTCCTGCTGGCGCATAGAGTTTTTTGTTCCCGGAAACATAAACACTCTTCGACAGTAACTCTTCAATCTCATCAAGATACCGCACAGCCACGAACACAAGCACCAACAGCGCTGCCATACCCAAGAAGAAGAAACCCACAGCAACTAAGTTCATCTCAAATTGATTCACGATTTTTTATTCTCGTAGATAATTTCCCCGAGCCACTCGCCGCCCTCTTTACCTTTGTCACCGCCTACTTCACCTCCAACAACTCCACCGACAACGGCGCATACTAGAGCACCAGGCCCGCCAGTCGGTAGTCCGAATACTACCGTGCATATCAGGGATGCTGTGGCACCTCCCAAAGCACCCAGCATAGCGCTTCCACCTAGGCCCCCGATTAAGCCACTCCCCTCTATATACTTGGCTTTTCTGCATTCTTCCTCACGCCCAATGGTGCACGCCTTATGAATGGATAAACCTGTCGCGGCCACATCCAATGCAATGCCAATATAGGCTCCTTTCTTGATCAGACTCGCAGCCTTCGCCACTCCCGTTACCTTCTCGGCATATCCGGAAATCTCCCCGGTACTCAGATAGCGCTTGGTGGATAGCTGCAGCATCCGCTTGATCGATCCCTGATTGCGTAGACCAGAACCGTAAGCGGCAGTCTTCCCCAGCTGCTCATCCAACGTCCTGAACAGCGCCGCACGTTTGGCGTAGAACTCTTCTCGTACCCTGAACGCACCACCACTCATATGCACGTGGTGCAGTTGCTCGATCTGCTCCAGCGGTAATCGGCTGTTCATCGATTGCTGATCAGGAATGCTTTGCTGCAGCCGGCAGGGGTCGATACTTTTGGGGCGACTCTTGCTATGTGCAGCACCGGCCAGTGTAAGCTAACGCAAGTACAGCCAGGCGCGGAACACTAAGGAAGGTCTGAAAAAGACTTCCCGAATCTGGTGAAATACGCCGATCCCGCCAGCCGAGTTTTTCCATGAAGCAGATGACCTTCGCCGACGCCGAGTACGCCGGCAAGCGCAAGCAGACCCGTAAGGAATTGTTCCTGATCGAGATGGATCAGGTGGTGCCGTGGAAGGGATTGATTGCCCTGATCGAGCCACACTACCCAAAGGGTGAAGGTGGTCGTCCAGCCTATCCGCTGATGGCCATGTTACGTATCCATCTGATGCAGAACTGGTTCGGCTACAGCGACCCGGCCATGGAAGAAGCGCTCTACGAGACGACCATCCTGCGTCAGTTCGCCGGGCTGAGCCTGGAGCGCATTCCCGACGAAACCACCATCCTCAACTTCCGTCGTTTGCTGGAGAAACATGAGCTGGCAGCCGGCATCCTCGGCGTAATCAATGGCTACCTGGGGGATCGCGGCCTGTCGCTGCGCCAGGGCACTATCGTCGATGCCACACTGATCCACGCACCCAGCTCGACCAAGAACCAGGACGGCAAGCGCGACCCGGAAATGCACCAGAGCAAGAAAGGGAACCAGTATTACTTTGGCATGAAGGCGCACATCGGCGTGGATGATGAGTCGGGGCTGGTACACAGCGTGGTAGGCACGGCAGCCAACGTGGCGGATATCACCCAGGTCGACAAACTGCTGCACGGTAACGAGAACGTCGTCTGCGCCGATGCCGGCTACACCGGCGTCGAAAAGCGCCCCGAACATGCGGGCCGCGAAGTGATCTGGCAGGTCGCAGCACGCCGCAGCACCTACAAGAAGCTCGATAAACGCAGCGCCCTGTACAAAGCCAAGCGCAAGATCGAGAAGGCCAAGGCACAAGTGCGAGCGAAGGTCGAGCACCCGTTTCGAGTGATCAAGCGCCAGTTCGGTTACGTGAAGGTGCGCTTCCGTGGCCTGGCCAAGAACACCGCTCAGCTGGTGACGCTGTTCGCGCTGTCGAACCTATGGATGGCGCGCCGACATTTGCTGACTACCGCAGGACAGGTGCACCTGTAATGCGGAAAATGGCTGCTGCGAGGTGCTCGCGGCGGCCAAAAACGGAGAACTGAGCGGGTTACCTGGTCGATTTTGATCGACGGCCCGCTTTCAAAAGCAGCAAGGGCTGAAGTCGACCGGAAATACAGGGTTACTTCAGACCTTCCCTAACATGGATAGGATTTCGATAGTCAAAGCCAGCCAGAGCCCAATGAGTGTCCGTTTCATTTTTAGTGGGAAATTGTTTACTTCCTTCATGTTGATGAGCCCGCGACGGGCATAAATAGCCGGCATTGTCATCATGCAAGCAATACAGCATGTGCGTAAGACTTTCCCTGGTAGTCCAGCCCGGAGAAAGGTGCTCCTTATTCCTTGTATATAGCTTGATTTTTCTAGTAAGGATTCAATTCGTTCAACGTAAAAATGAGCAATATAAATAAGCAAAATTAGGATTATCAGCCCTGGGCTAAAAACAAGCAGCGCCACCCAACCGGGCTCAATTGGTATCATCTGAGACCTTGCGATAAATCAGATCGCCAATAAATTCTCCACCCGCATTTCCTATTTCGCCTCCAACGGCACCCCCTACTGCTCCGCCCACAACCCCACAGACTAGAGCACCAGGTCCGGTCACTGCACCAAGGACAACTGCGCAACCGGTCGTGGCAATTGCGCCACCGAATGCACCGCCTAGACTGCCTCCCGTCAAGCCTAATACTAATGAGCTACCTTCGACATATTTTGCTCTGGTGCATTCTTCTTCTCGCCCAAGTATACAAGCTTTGTGAATTTCCAACCCCGTAGCGGCGACATCCAATGCGACCCCGAGGTATCCCCCTTTCTTGATCATATCCGCAGCCCTAGCGACTCCGGCTACCTTGTCGGCATATTTTGAAATTTCCCCGGTACTCAAGTAGCTTTTGCTAGAGAGCTGCAACATCCGCTTGATCGACCCATGATTCTTTAGCCCTGTGCCGTATGCAGCGGCCCGCCCGAGCTGTTCATCCAGGGTTCCGAACAACACGCGCGCTTTGCATAAAACTCTTCGCGCTCCCTGAATGCACCCCCGCTCATATGCGCGCGGTGCAGTTGCTCGATCTGCTCCAGCGTCTTCTTGATCGCATCCAGATGCCTGGCCCAGCCATCGCTCGCTGCCCCTGCCCCTATCGACGCATGGGCCAGCAGACTCTGTAGCATCTCGAAGTTTTCCAGCAAGAACCCGTCGACACCGCCACCGTTGAGCATGATGTCGCGGTGGATGCCCGCCGCCTTGGCCATTAGAAAGGCTTCATGGCTGGTGCAGGAGGCAGTGTCGGGATCACCGACGATTACCAGTTCACCGGCCAAGACCACCGTATTGACGATATGCGCATTGAGCACATCGAACTTGGCCTGCTGGTTGGCGCTCATGGGCGTGCCATTTTTCAGGGTCGCGTAGTTCTGCGCCCTTGGATTTATAAAGCTGCGTGCCTCGGACATGGTCGTTCCTCACGCAAACTTCTTGTTGGCAATTCGGTCCCAGCCACCGGTCACATTGCCGCCAGCACTGCCGTCGACGCGCTGCTGCCGGGTGTAGGTAGTCTTGATACGGCCGTAGTTGAGCTGAACGATTTCAGTCGGCACACCGGCATGCGCGCTTTGTGCGTAGTCGGCGATGATCACTTCCTCGAGCACCACTTCGTAGTACTTGAGCTTGTCGCTACCGGCGCGGCAGACGACCAGCTTCACTTCCTTCAGGTGCTGCCCCGCGCAACTGGCTTCGAGCAGTTTGCAACTGGCGTTGTCCAGGTACTTGGTGAAGGTCAGATTGCTCAGCGTGGTGCGCCCGGAAGTGGCGCCGCCTGCAGAACTCGCGGTGACGGAGGTGCTTTGGCTGGCACCAAATGTGTAACCGAGGATCTCGATCCAGTTGCTGTATTGCTCGTCTTTTGCTTCGCCAGCGATTTCCGCGATTTGAATATAGGCATCGAAAGCCATGATTACTGTTCCTTGTAAATGACGGAGCGGAACAGGCTAGGCTCGGGAAAGAACGGCCGCAATCTTTCTATGGAGATCGATGCAAGATTCAGAAGTTTCCTACGAATTTCACGATGTTTTTGGATAACAGATGTTTGAAAGTATTTCTGGATTTGGTTAGCGGCCCGCACGCCGCAACAAACCTGCGTACGGCCGCCATGACGATACCGTTTACCGCTGCATCCCCCAACGCCGCACGGTCAGCCGCTCCAGTGTATTGAACACCAACCCTTCCACCAGCAAACCAATCAGGATCACCACCGCCAACCCGGCAAACACCTTGTCGGTATATAGCTCATTGCGGTTCTGGAAGATGTACCAGCCCAGCCCGCCTTTGCCGCTGCTGGCACCAAACACCAACTCGGCAGCGATCAGCGTGCGCCAGGCGAACGCCCAGCCGATCTTCAACCCCGACAAGATCGACGGCAAGGCTGCCGGCACCAGGATGTGCAGCACTAGCCGCAACCCTTTGAGGCCATAGTTACGCCCAGCCATGCGCAGCGTTTCCGACACACCAAGGAAACCGGCATAGGTATTCAGCGCCAGCGCCCACAGCACCGAATGCACCAGCACGAAGATCAGGCTGTTATCACCCAGCCCAAACCACAGCAAGGCCAACGGCAACAGGGCAATGGCCGGCAATGGGTTGAACATCGAGGTTAACGTGCCCAGCAAGTCCCGCCCCAGTTGGGTCGAAACCGCCAGGCTAGTCAAGCCGAAAGCCAGGACGATACCCAGCACATAGCCCTTGAGCAGTATCACCAGCGAAACCCCGACCTTGGCGGGCAGCTCGCCACTCACAAGGCCGTCCCACAGGGCCGCGGCGGTTTGCAGGAAGCTCGGCAACAGCAGGTCATTATCCTGATAGCGAGCAACGGCCTCCCATAGCACAGCGATTACCAGCAGGATCAGCGCCTTGCGCAGCCAGCCTTGCTGCCACAGGCGTTGGGCCAAGGGGAGTTGGCGTTCCAGGGGCACACTGAGCAGGGGCTCCAGCTGCACCTCGTATTCCTGGCGTACAGGTGTAGTGGTCATGGCTGAAGCTCCTGTCAGTAGGCGATGCGGATATCGTTGAAACCAAGGTCGTCGGGCTGTTCCGGGACGTCTGCCTCATCGAACAGCAAGCGGTGGATACGCCTTGCACTGGCCTGGAAATCGCTGCCGCCCAGGCTGCCCAGATCATATTGATGGCTGTGCACTTCCGCCCTCACCCGCCCCGGGTGCGGCGACAGCAGCAGGATGCGGTTGCCCACTACCAGCGCTTCTTCGATGGAATGGGTAACGAACAACAGGGTGAAACGCACCTCTTCCCACAGCAGCAGCAGTTCTTCCTGCATCTTGCGCCGGGTCAGCGCATCCAGTGCAGCGAACGGCTCATCCATCAGCAGGATCTTCGGCTGGGTGGCCAACGCCCTGGCAATCGCCACACGAGCCTTCATACCACCCGACAGCGTGTGCGGATAAGCATCGGCAAAGGCGGCCAGACCAACCTTTTCCAGGTAATGCAGCGCCCGCTCTTCGGCTTCGGCGCGCTTGAGCTGGCCTGCCACCAGCAACGGGAACATGACGTTCTGCTTCACCGTTTTCCACGGCGGCAGTTGGTCGAACTCCTGAAACACCACGATGCGGTCTGGACCTGGGCCATGCACCGCTTGGCCCTGCAGCAGAATCTGCCCTTCCTGCGGTTGAATGAAACCGGCGACGGCTTTGAGCAAGGTGGACTTGCCGCAACCAGAAGGCCCGAGCAGCACGAAACGGTCGGCACGGTCGACTTCGAAGCTGACCTGGTGGGTGGCCCGCACCACGCGCTGCGCGGTGCGGTATTCGAGGCTGAGGTTATCCACCTTGAGCAAAGGTGGCGTGGCGACACGGCTCAGGTTGCTGGCCGTGTGGCCTGGCAAAGGGGCGGTCATGATCGGTCAGCTCCCCTGCAGCGGGCGTTCGTCCTGGAAGAAGTAGTCCTTCCACGATGCCGGCTTGTTCTTGATAGCGCCTACCCGATAGAGGAAGTCGGCCAGCTTGTAGGTGTTCTTTGGCGTGACGGTGAACTCGTACTGCGGGTTGTCGATCAGCTTGATCAGCGCGTCGCGGTCGATCTTGGCCTTGGTCACACGGATGTAGGTATCGGCTGCGGCGGCTTTGTCCTTCTGAGCGAAGTCTGCGGCTTCGGCCAGGGCGTCGACAAAGGCCTTGTAGGTTTTGGGGTTGTCCTTGCGGAATTTCTCGGTAGCGAACAGCAAGGTCGGCGAGTTGGGGCCAAGCAGGTCGTAGCTGTTGAGCACCACATGCACGTCCTTGTTGGCCAGCACCTGGTCCTGGAACGGTGGGTTGGAGAAGTGCCCGTTCAGCTCAGTGCCACCGGCCAGCAGCGCGGCAGTGGCATCCGGGTGCGGTACTGCCAGGGTGTATTTGTCGAGGCGGTTGTATTCCTTGTCGCCCCACTGCTGGGCGGCGGCGTACTGCAGGAAGCGCGACTGCACCGAAACACCTACCGCGGGCACGGCGATGCGGTCCTTGTCGGAGATGTCGGCGATGGTCTTCACGTTGGGGTTACTGCTGACCAGGTAGTATGGAAAGTTACCCAGCGAAGCCACAGCCTTGACGTTCTGCCGCCCCTTGGTGCGGTCCCACACAGTAAGCAGCGGGCCGACGCCGGCACCGGCGATGTCCACCGAACCGGACAGCAGTGCATCGTTGATGGCCGAACCACCTGACAACTGCGCCCAGTCGACATCGATGTCGATGCCCTGCTCCTTGCCGTGCTTCTCGATCAGTTGCTGGTCACGCACCACGTTGAGCAGCAGGTAAACGATGCCGAACTGCTCGGCGATGCGGATTTTGCCTTCGGCCTGGGCCGCAGCGGGGGCGGCCAGGCTGCCGATGACCAGGCTCGCGCCGAGGCCGATGCTTGCCGCCAAGCGGCTGATGGAATTGCGCATGATGGGGTTCCTCAGTCGTCAGAACGGGGCATCGCCCTGGATGGTGGTGCGGTACAGCTTGCGCCGCAGGTGTGCGGGGCAGCCGGTGGCCAGGTGGATCAGCGAGCGGTTGTCCCAGAAGACCAGGTCGTGGGGCTGCCACTGGTGGCGGTAGATGTTCTTCTCCAGCACGCTCAAGGCGTACAGCTGTTGCAGCACGTCGCGGCTTTCGTCGTCTGGCAGGCCGACGATGCGGGTGGTGAAGCCTTCGCTGACGAACAGGGCCTTGCGGCCGTTTTCCGGGTGGGTGCGGACCACCGGGTGGATGACTTCCTGTACCTGCGCCAATTGCTCGGCGGTCAGGGTCGGGCGCCAGTTGCCTTCGAATTTGGTCTCGGCGTAACGGGCGGTGTAGGAGTGAGCAGCGCTGCGGCCCTCAACCACTTTGCGCAAGGCGTCGGGTACGGCGTCCCAGGCTTTGTGCATGTCCGCGAACAGGGTGTCGCCGCCTTCGCTGGGCAGCTCCTGGGCATGCAGCATGGAGCCGAGGCTGGGCAGCGCTTTGTACGACAGGTCCGAGTGCCAGAACTTGCCGGCATCACCCAGACCAATGTTTTGACCGTTTTCGACGATGTTGGAAACGATCAGGATCTCGGGATGGCCTGTCAGCAGGAACTGCTTGAGCACATGGATCTGCAACTCACCGAAGCGGCGGCTGAACGTAATCTGCTGTTGCGGGCTGATGCGCTGGTCGCGGAACACCAGTACATGGTGGTCGAGGTGGGCGCGATGAATACGGGCGAAATCCTCGACGTTGACCGGTCTGGCCAGGTCCAGGCCGATGATCTCGGCGCCGACGGCACCGGAGAACGGGCGGATTTCGAAGCATTGCGGCTGGGCGCTGTCGATGGTCGACAAGGCGTTCGAGGCGGCTGACATTTTTCACTCCCACGCAGTGCGCGACTTCAACGACGCGCAACGATCAGAAACGCACGGGGATTTCCCGTGTGGGTTCAAGTCGTGCGGCGCATCGATTGGTCGACGGGTACGCAGTGGAAGTGACTATAAAGTCATAAGAGCTATATTTTAAATACCTTTAAAGAATAACCATAGCACTGGGATTTGCTCGGTTCGCAATCAGATCAGCCCGCCCTGCTCTTCTTCATCGATGAGGTTGTTCAGGCTGCTGAGTGCCTTGCGCGCCGTGGAGCGGTTGAGCAGCTTGGCCTGGGCACCGGCGGGTAGGTCAGTGATCTTGAATACGCCTTTGGCAGTCAGCACATCGATCAGGTCCTCAAGCACGCGGATCATGTCCAGGTCGCTTTGCTTGAGCTGGTTGAGGCTGTTTTCCACGACGTCGTCGGCAAACCACTCCTGGATATCGGCATGGTCGGCAGGGAGCATTTCGGTGAACTGGTCAAAGGCGGCTGCTTCTACCCGCAGCAACTGGCCGGCAGCGTCGCGTTGCACGTAGAACATGGCGGTGTCCCTCGTCACGTTGGTTCCTTGTTGGTAGACAGCAGCATAGGCAAAGATCGCCGGGCACGCAGGCCCGGCGCCAGAGTATGCGCTGTTGGCGAAAGGCAGGAAAGAGCCGGGGCCGCTACGCGGCCCCGGGTTCCATCAGTTGTCCTTGTTGTGAATGATGATGGTCGGGTCAGCACCGCTGATCAACGAATTGATCGTGGTGTTGGACCAGTTCACCCCTTCCAGCTTGATGGTCACATCGGCATTTGCCAGGCCACCGGCGGCGTTGAGCTTGCCTTCGCTGCTGACCTGCAGCGTCGTCGTGCCGTCCACCGTAGTGAGCTTCAGGTAATTGTCGATGGTGCTGCCTTTCTCACCCTGCAGCAGATCGCTCAAGTCGATCTTGTCCTTGTCGCTCAGCTTGAAGTCCTTGATGACGTCGTTGCCGAAGTCGCCAGCCTTCCAAACGAAGGTGTCGGCACCGCTGCCACCGATCAGGATATCGTCGCCGTGGCCACCGATGAGGGTGTCATTGCCACTACCGCCCAGCAGGATGTCGTTACCTCTGCCACCATCGAGGGTGTCGTTACCACCTTGGCCGAAGAGGATATCGTTGCCGTTGCCGCCGGACAGAATGTCATTGCCGTCTTTGGCACCGGAGATATCGAACTCGGTGTAGTGCTCGGTGATGTACTGGTGGACATTGCTGGTGGTGACGGAGCTGACCTCGACACCGCTCTTCTGCGCAACGTAGGTCTGCAGGGCCTGGTAGCCCTCGCTGACAACGCCGTTGAGGGTGATCAAGTCACCGAAGATGATGTCGTTGCCGTTGCCACCGTCGATGGTGTCGGCACCTGGCACCGTTGCTTCGGAGTGGCCAAGAATCGCCTTCGCCAAGTCGGACGGATCGATGTTGGTCTGTGGCTTGCCAGCGCTGTCGTAAGGTTTCAGGTCGTTCAGCGTGACATCGCTGTTCAGGCCGATGGCCTGCACCTTACTCAAGCCGTTGGTGCCGCCCAGCACTGCGAAACTCGCAGTGGAACCCGCCGCCGAATCCACGTAGTTCCAGTAGTCGGCGTAGCCAGTACCACCCAGGCTGGAGAATTCATAGGTGCCATCCCCCTGTGCATGCAAGGTGCCAACCGTCTTGGTGGAGTCATACACCAACTCGCCTTTTTTCTCGGTGTAGGTCAGCACTTTGACTACGCCACTGCTACTGATCTCGACCTTGTGAGTGCTGTCGGCCCAGGCACTGAAGGTATCGCCCATCTTGTAGTTGTTGACGTTGACCACATCATCCAGGTTCTTGCCATTCTTCCACAGGCTAGGGTTGGTGGACTCCCCGCTCTGGTAATAGGTTGGCTTACCGTCGGTGATGAAGTAGGTCAGGTTCTCCGCACCTTTGTTGCTGGTGGCCATGGTGCTGTTGAAGAAGTTGGACGTGGTCTTGAACGCGTCTTCATAGTTGGTGCCGCCACCGTAGTAGCCACCCACCATCGAGTTCAATACCGCCTGCAGCTTGCTCAAGGCATCAGGGTCGGCAAGGTTGACCGCCACGTTCTTGTTCACCTGGGTATCGAAGTCCACCAGGAAGATGTTCACGGTACCGGAGGTGTCGGAACCCAGGCTGGCCTTGAGCGAATTGAACACCGAGGCCAACTGCGTCTTCGCATCGGCAATCGACTTGTCACTCATACTGCCCGAGCTGTCGACCATGAAGGCAATGTTGTAGTTCTTGCCCTGCACCACGTTCAGGCCCGACACGTCGGCGACGATGATGTCGTTGCCTTCGCTGCCGATCATGGTGTCATTGCCCGTGGTACCCACGCTGGCCTTGTAGGTCGCAGCGTATACCGTCACCGGGATGTTGCCGGTGGTGATGGCTGACCCGCCCAGGCTTTCGGTGGCCGTCGAGGTGACAGTGATGTCGAACGAGCCTTTGTAGTAGGCCGGCGGCGTGAGGGTCAACCCGCTGAGTTTCCAGCCAGTCACATCGACCGGGGTGCTGCCTACTGTGACGGTATGGCCTGCACCGTCACTCAGCACGGTACCTTTCGGAATACCGCTGAGGGTCACGTTCAGGGTTTCGGAGCCATCGGTATCGGTCAGGGCGGTGGTAATGCCGACCAGTTTCACCGAGCCACCTTCCGGCCCTTCGTTGAGTTTGTAGCCGTCGTAGTAGCTCTGACCATTGACGGTATGCAGGTCGGACACGCCCAGGCCAGCGTTGGCCATCTCGGTCACGTTCTGGTACATCTTGACGTTCGAGCTGCTCAGGTCGGTGACAGCACCCGAGCCTACCTGGATGTTCAGGTCATAGCTGCCTGGACCAGACTGGTTGGCATGGTAGACCTCGATCGGGTAGTAGCCGCTGGTATTCGGAGTGAAGGTGCCCGAAACCTGGCCACCCGCGCCCCAGGTGGCCGTGACCACAGTCTTACCACCGATGGTGACCACGAAGCTGTCGTCAGCCGTACCGCTGAAGGTGTAGGTCTTGCCGGCTTCCAGGTAGATCAGGCCCGACGTTTTCGAGCCGGTGCCAGCGGTGACGCTGCCATCGGACTGCACATTGGTGGTGGTGCTACTGGAGTTGGCATTGCCAGAGTTGGCAAATACTGCCTTCAGGTCCTCGCCGGTTATGCCATTGCCGCCCGTACCCAGGCCTTTGAGGCTGGTCCAGACTTCCTTGGTCAGGCCTTTGGAGTCGATATCCGCACTGCCGAAGCTCAGGGTCGGTTTATCGGCAACCGGGCTGATGTCGACCTTCATGGTCAC
Source organism: Pseudomonas sp. NY8896 (assembly GCF_039634505.1). NCBI lineage: Bacteria > Pseudomonadati > Pseudomonadota > Gammaproteobacteria > Pseudomonadales > Pseudomonadaceae > Pseudomonas > Pseudomonas sp. NY8896. The sequence goes on along the minus strand of NZ_CP132350.1, from coordinate 196,495 downwards.
TTCGCTGCCCAGGTTGGTGCCATCGTTCGGCTTGAACTTGAACTGCGCGTAGTCAGCCTGTTGGTTACCTACACCATTACCACCGTAGTTGTCCGCACCCGACTGGTTGAGGGCCGGGACGAACTTGAGGTTATTGGCAGTAATGTCAGCCTGGCTGATCACCTGGTTGACGGCCACATTCACCCACGCAGTACCGTTGAAGAACTGCAGGCTGCCAGCGGCCGGGAGTGAGGTAATGGTCACGAACAGGCCAGTGTTGCCATCGGCATCAGTGACTTTGAAATCGCTCCAGGCGAACACGTAGTCGGTGTCCTCCACGCCAAATACCGCACCGCCAGGCGAAACAGGCAGGTGGTCGTTGTCGAGGATGGTGGTCGTCACGCTCGACTTGCTGCTATCGACCTGCAGGTTCTCGAAGTTGCCACCGGTGGCAGTTTCGATTTTCACCACGAAGTTCTCGGTACCTTCGACCAGCTTGTCGTCGATGGTAGCGATGTTGAACGTCGTACCGGTGCTGTTGGCCGGGATCTTCACGGTGGTGACACCGCTGAAGTCCTCACCGTTTTTGGCGGTGCCGCTGTAGCTGAGGGTGATGGTGACTTCGGCCTTGGACGCGTTGCTCAGGGTCAGCGTGTACTGGCCGGTTTCGCCTTCGGTCAGCGAAGAGGTGCCAGTGATGCCAACTGTGGTGACGTCGCCCTGGTTGCCGGTACCCGGAGTACCCGAACCTGGCTCGTCGGTGACGCTGGTCGTGACCGAAGTCTTGTCCAGGGTCAGCTTCTCGAACTTGTCCACATCCGCCCCACTGACCGTAGCAATCGACTTGATCACAGGGTCGTTGGCACCGACGTAGACGTTGTCCGGGGCAATCACGGTGGCAGTGCCCACGGTACCGTTGGCCGGCACGGTGATGGTGGTCTTGCCATCGCTCAGCGTGAAAGTCAGCGCCGAGTGGTTGTTGATCGGCAGGCCGTCTTTATTGGTCAGCGTCACGGTGTAGGTGATCACGCCGCCTTCGGTGACCGATGGGGTCGCGGTCAGTTTCGCGATCACTTCATCGGTGGTGTCGGTGACACTGACCTTCGCCGCGTCGCCCAGTTGCAGGTTCTCGAACGGACGGTTGCCGATGTCAGCGGCCGACTTGATGCCCAGGCTGATTTCACCGGCATCTTTGTAGACGTCGTCGCCCTGCGCCGCGTGCTCGTACTTGACGCTGGTGTCGCCGGCTTTGATGGTGACCTGAGCGTTGTTGCTCAGGGTCACGACCAGGTCGTGGTCCAGTGGCTGGTTGACGTGCACGGTGAACGTCGGTTTGACGTTCTCGGCCACCGAGGCTTGGTCGGCGGTGATGGTGACCTTGACCAGGTCGCCCTGGTTGTTGTCGCCAGGCACACCCGAGCCAGGCTCGTCGGTTACCGAGGTGCTGACCGAGCTCTTGTCCAGGGTCAGCTTCTCGAACTTGTCCACATCAACGCCGCTGACCGTGGCGATCGCTTTGACGATCGCTGGGTTGGTGCCGACGTAGACGTTGTCCGGGGCGGTGACCGTGGCGGTGCCAGAAGTACCGTTGGCTGGGATGGTGATGGTGGTTTTGCCATCGTCCAGGGTAAAGGTCAGCGCTGCGTGCTTGTCGATCGGCAGGCCGTCTTTGTTGGTCAGCGTCACGGTGTAGGTGATCACGCCGCCTTCGGTGACCGATGGAGTCGCGGTCAGTTTCGCGATCACTTCGTCGGTGGTGTCGGTGACATCTACCTTCGCAGCGCCGCCCAACTCCAGGTTCTCGAAGGTGCGACCGTCGACGTCCACAGCCGACTTGATGCCGAGGCTGATTTCGCCGCTGTCCAGGTAGACGTCATCACCTTGCGCTGCGTGCTCGTACTTGACACTGGTGTCGCCCGCTTTGATGGTGACCGTGGCGTTGTTGCTCAGGGTCACGACCAGGTCGTGATCCAGCGGCTGGTTGACGTGCACGGTGAACGTCGGTTTGACGTTCTCGGCGACCGAGGCTTGGTCAGCGGTGATGGTGACCTTGACCAGGTCGCCCTCGTTGGTGCCGCCTGGGTTGCCTGGGGTACCTGGCTCGTCAGTAACAGTGGTCTTGACCTCGGTTTTATCCAGGGTCAGCTTCTCGAACTTGTCGACATCCACGCCTTCAACGGTTGCGATCGATTTGACCACAGGGTCGTTGGTGCCGGTGTAGACGTTGTCCGGCGCGATGACCGTGACCGAACCGGTGGTGCCGTTGGCCGGCACGGTGATGACGGTCTTGCCGTCGCTCAGCGTGAAGGTCAGCGCGCCGTGGTTATTGATCAGCAGGCCATCTTTGTTGGTCAGGGTGATGGTGTAGGTAATCTCGCCGCCTTCGGTGACCGATGGAGTCGCGGTCAGTTTCGCGATCACTTCGTCGGTGGTGTCGGTGACATCCACTTTCGCCGCGCCGCCCAGCTCCAGGTTCTCGAAGGTGCGACCGTCGATATCCACCGCCGACTTGATGCCGAGGCTGATTTCGCCGCTGTCCAGGTAGACGTCATCGCCTTGCGCTGCGTGCTCGTACTTGACGCTGGTGTCGCCCGCTTTGATGGTGACCGTGGCGTTGTTGCTCAGGGTCACGACCAGGTCGTGGTCCAGTGGCTGATTGACGTGCACGGTGAACGTCGGTTTGACGTTCTCGGCGACCGAGGTTTGGTCGGCGGTGATAGTGACTTTGACCAAGTCGCCTTCGTTGGTGCCGCCTGGGTTGCCTGGGGTACCTGGCTCGTCGGTAACGGTGGTTTTGACCTCGGTTTTATCCAGGGTCAGCTTCTCGAACTTGTCGACATCCACGCCTTCAACGGTCGCGATCGATTTGATCACAGGGTCGTTGGTGCCGGTGTAGACGTTGTCCGGCGCGATGACCGTGACCGAACCGGTGGTGCCGTTGGCCGGCACGGTGATGACAGTCTTGCCGTCGCTCAGCGTGAAGGTCAGCGCGCCGTGGTTGTTGATCAGCAGGCCATCTTTGTTGGTCAGCGTGATGGTGTAGGTGATCTCGCCGCCTTCGGTGACCGAAGGCGTAGCGGTCAACTTGGCCACGACTTCGTCAGTGGTGTCGGTGACATCTACCTTCGCCGCGCCGCCCAACTCCAGGTTCTCGAAGGTGCGACCGTCGACGTCCACAGCCGACTTGATGCCGAGGCTGATTTCGCCGCTGTCCAGATAAACGTCATCGCCCTGCGCCGCGTGCTCGTACTTGACGCTGGTGTCGCCGGCTTTGATGGTGACCTGAGCATTGTTGCTCAGGGTCACGACCAGGTCGTGATCCAACGGCTGGTTGACGTGCACGGTGAACGTCGGTTTGACGTTTTCGGCCACCGAGGTTTGGTCGGCGGTGATGGTGACCTTGACCAGGTCGCCTTCGTTGCCCGGAGTACCTGGCTCGTCAGTGACAGTGGTCTTGACCTCGGTTTTATCCAGGGTCAGTTTCTCGAACTTGTCGACATCCGCGCCTTCAACGGTTGCGATCGACTTGACGATCGGGTCGTTGGCACCAACGTAGACGTTGTCCGGTGCAGCCACGGTGACCGAACCGGTGGTGCCGTTGGCCGGCACGGTGATGACGGTTTTGCCGTCGCTCAGCGTGAAGGTCAGGGCGCCGTGGTTGTTGATCAGCAGGCCATCTTTGTTGGTCAGCGTGATGGTGTAGGTGATCTCGCCGCCTTCGGTCACGGACTCGGTGGCCGTCAGTTTCGCGATCACTTCGTCGGTGGTGTCGGTGACATCGACTTTCGCAGCGCCGCCCAACTCCAGGTTCTCGAAGGTACGACCGTCGACGTCCACAGCCGACTTGATGCCGAGGCTGATTTCGCCGCTGTCCAGATAAACGTCATCGCCCTGCGCCGCGTGCTCGTACTTGACGCTGGTGTCGCCGGCTTTGATGGTGACCTGAGCATTGTTGCTCAGGGTCACGACCAGGTCGTGATCCAACGGCTGGTTGACGTGCACGGTGAACGTCGGTTTGACGTTTTCGGCCACCGAGGTTTGGTCGGCGGTGATGGTGACCTTGACCAGGTCGCCTTCGTTGCCCGGAGTACCTGGCTCGTCAGTGACAGTGGTCTTGACCTCGGTTTTATCCAGGGTCAGTTTCTCGAACTTGTCGACATCCGCGCCTTCAACGGTTGCGATCGACTTGACGATCGGGTCGTTGGCACCAACGTAGACGTTGTCCGGTGCAGCCACGGTGACCGAACCGGTGGTGCCGTTGGCCGGCACGGTGATGACGGTTTTGCCGTCGCTCAGCGTGAAGGTCAGGGCGCCGTGGTTGTTGATCAGCAGGCCATCTTTGTTGGTCAGCGTGATGGTGTAGGTGATCTCGCCGCCTTCGGTCACGGACTCGGTGGCCGTCAGTTTCGCGATCACTTCGTCGGTGGTGTCGGTGACATCGACTTTCGCAGCGCCGCCCAACTCCAGGTTCTCGAAGGTACGACCGTCGACGTCCACAGCCGACTTGATGCCGAGGCTGATTTCGCCGCTGTCCAGATAAACGTCATCGCCCTGCGCCGCGTGCTCGTACTTGACGCTGGTGTCGCCGGCTTTGATGGTGACCTGAGCATTGTTGCTCAGGGTCACGACCAGGTCGTGATCCAGTGGCTGGTTGACGTGCACGGTGAAGGTCGGTTTGACGTTCTCGGCGACCGAAGTTTGGTCGGCGGTGATGGTGACCTTGACCAGGTCGCCTTCGTTGCCCGGAGTACCTGGCTCGTCGGTAACAGTGGTCTTGACCTCGGTTTTATCCAGGGTCAGCTTCTCGAACTTATCGACATCCGCGCCTTCAACGGTCGCGATCGATTTGATCACAGGGTCGTTGGTGCCGGTGTAGACGTTGTCCGGCGCGATGACCGTAACCGAACCGGTAGTACCGTTGGCCGGCACGGTGATGACAGTCTTGCCGTCGCTCAGCGTGAAGGTCAGGGCCCCGTGGTTATTGATCAGCAGGCCATCTTTGTTGGTCAGCGTGATGGTGTAGGTGATCTCACCGCCTTCGGTGACCGATGGAGTCGCGGTCAGTTTCGCGATCACTTCGTCGGTGGTGTCGGTGACATCCACTTTCGCCGCACCGCCCAGCTCCAGGTTCTCGAAGGTGCGACCGTCGATATCCACAGCCGACTTGATGCCGAGGCTGATTTCGCCGCTGTCCAGGTAGACGTCATCGCCTTGCGCCGCGTGTTCGTACTTGACGCTGGTGTCGCCGGCTTTGATGGTGACCTGAGCATTGTTGCTCAGGGTCACGACCAGGTCGTGATCCAACGGCTGGTTGACGTGCACGGTGAAAGTCGGTTTGACGTTCTCGGCGACCGAAGTTTGGTCGGCGGTGATGGTGACCTTGACCAGGTCGCCTTCGTTGGTGCCGCCTGGGTTGCCTGGGGTACCTGGCTCGTCGGTAACGGTGGTTTTGACCTCGGTTTTATCCAGGGTCAACTTCTCGAACTTGTCGACATCCACGCCTTCAACGGTTGCGATCGACTTGACGATCGGGTCGTTGGCACCAACGTAGACGTTGTCCGGTGCAGCCACGGTGACCGAACCGGTGGTGCCGTTGGCCGGCACGGTGATGACGGTTTTGCCGTCGCTCAGCGTGAAGGTCAGCGCGCCGTGGTTATTGATCAGCAGGCCATCTTTGTTGGTCAGGGTGATGGTGTAGGTAATCTCGCCGCCTTCGGTGACCGAAGGCGTAGCGGTCAACTTGGCCACGACTTCGTCAGTGGTGTCGGTGACGTCGACTTTCGCAGCGCCGCCCAACTCCAGGTTCTCGAAGGTGCGGCCGTCGATATCCACAGCCGACTTGATGCCGAGGCTGATTTCGCCGCTGTCCAGATAAACGTCATCGCCCTGCGCCGCGTGCTCGTACTTGACGCTGGTGTCGCCGGCTTTGATGGTGACCTGAGCATTGTTGCTCAGGGTCACGACCAGGTCGTGATCCAACGGCTGGTTGACGTGCACGGTGAACGTCGGTTTGACGTTCTCGGCGACCGAGGCTTGGTCGGCGGTGATGGTGACCTTGACCAGGTCGCCCTCGTTGGTGCCGCCTGGGTTGCCTGGGGTACCTGGCTCGTCGGTAACGGTGGTTTTGACCTCGGTTTTATCCAGGGTCAACTTCTCGAACTTGTCGACATCCACGCCTTCAACGGTTGCGATCGATTTGACCACAGGGTCGTTGGTGCCGGTGTAGACGTTGTCCGGCGCGATGACCGTGACCGAACCGGTGGTGCCGTTGGCCGGCACGGTGATGACGGTCTTGCCGTCGCTCAGCGTGAAGGTCAGCGCGCCGTGGTTATTGATCAGCAGGCCATCTTTGTTGGTCAGGGTGATGGTGTAGGTAATCTCGCCGCCTTCGGTGACCGAAGGCGTAGCGGTCAACTTGGCCACGACCTCGTCAGTGGTGTCGGTAACGTCGACTTTCGCCGCGCCGCCCAGCTCCAGGTTCTCGAAGGTGCGACCGTCGATATCCACCGCCGACTTGATGCCGAGGCTGATTTCGCCGCTGTCCAGATAAACGTCATCGCCCTGCGCCGCGTGTTCGTACTTGACGCTGGTGTCGCCGGCTTTGATGGTGACCTGAGCATTGTTGCTCAGGGTCACGACCAGGTCGTGATCCAACGGCTGGTTGACGTGCACGGTGAACGTCGGTTTGACGTTTTCGGCCACCGAGGTTTGGTCGGCGGTGATGGTGACCTTGACCAGGTCGCCTTCGTTGCCCGGAGTACCTGGCTCGTCAGTGACAGTGGTCTTGACCTCGGTTTTATCCAGGGTCAGTTTCTCGAACTTGTCGACATCCGCGCCTTCAACGGTTGCGATCGACTTGACGATCGGGTCGTTGGCACCAACGTAGACGTTGTCCGGTGCAGCCACGGTGACCGAACCGGTGGTGCCGTTGGCCGGCACGGTGATGACGGTTTTGCCGTCGCTCAGCGTGAAGGTCAGGGCGCCGTGGTTGTTGATCAGCAGGCCATCTTTGTTGGTCAGCGTGATGGTGTAGGTGATCTCGCCGCCTTCGGTCACGGACTCGGTGGCCGTCAGTTTCGCGATCACTTCGTCGGTGGTGTCGGTGACATCGACTTTCGCAGCGCCGCCCAACTCCAGGTTCTCGAAGGTACGACCGTCGACGTCCACAGCCGACTTGATGCCGAGGCTGATTTCGCCGCTGTCCAGATAAACGTCATCGCCCTGCGCCGCGTGCTCGTACTTGACGCTGGTGTCGCCGGCTTTGATGGTGACCTGAGCATTGTTGCTCAGGGTCACGACCAGGTCGTGATCCAACGGCTGGTTGACGTGCACGGTGAACGTCGGTTTGACGTTTTCGGCCACCGAGGTTTGGTCGGCGGTGATGGTGACCTTGACCAGGTCGCCTTCGTTGCCCGGAGTACCTGGCTCGTCAGTGACAGTGGTCTTGACCTCGGTTTTATCCAGGGTCAGTTTCTCGAACTTGTCGACATCCGCGCCTTCAACGGTTGCGATCGACTTGACGATCGGGTCGTTGGCACCAACGTAGACGTTGTCCGGTGCAGCCACGGTGACCGAACCGGTGGTGCCGTTGGCCGGCACGGTGATGACGGTTTTGCCGTCGCTCAGCGTGAAGGTCAGGGCGCCGTGGTTGTTGATCAGCAGGCCATCTTTGTTGGTCAGCGTGATGGTGTAGGTGATCTCGCCGCCTTCGGTCACGGACTCGGTGGCCGTCAGTTTCGCGATCACTTCGTCGGTGGTGTCGGTGACATCGACTTTCGCAGCGCCGCCCAACTCCAGGTTCTCGAAGGTACGACCGTCGACGTCCACAGCCGACTTGATGCCGAGGCTGATTTCGCCGCTGTCCAGATAAACGTCATCGCCCTGCGCTGCGTGCTCGTACTTGACGCTGGTGTCGCCGGCTTTGATGGTGACCTGAGCATTGTTGCTCAGGGTCACGACCAGGTCGTGATCCAACGGCTGGTTGACGTGCACGGTGAACGTCGGTTTGACGTTCTCGGCGACCGAAGTTTGGTCGGCGGTGATGGTGACCTTGACCAGGTCGCCTTCGTTGGTGCCGCCTGGGTTGCCTGGGGTACCTGGCTCGTCGGTAACGGTGGTTTTGACCTCGGTTTTATCCAGGGTCAGTTTCTCGAACTTATCGACATCCACGCCTTCAACGGTTGCGATCGACTTGACGATCGGGTCGTTGGCACCAACGTAGACGTTGTCCGGTGCAGCCACGGTGACCGAACCGGTGGTGCCATTGGCCGGTACGGTGATGACGGTCTTGCCGTCGCTCAGCGTGAAGGTCAGCGCGCCGTGGTTGTTGATCAGCAGACCGTCTTTGTTGGTCAGGGTGATGGTGTAGGTGATCTCGCCGCCTTCGGTCACGGACTCGGTGGCCGTCAGTTTCGCGATCACTTCGTCGGTGGTGTCGGTGACGTCGACTTTCGCCGCGCCGCCCAACTCCAGGTTCTCGAAGGTGCGACCGTCGATATCCACAGCCGACTTGATGCCAAGGCTGATTTCGCCGCTGTCCAGATAAACGTCATCGCCCTGCGCTGCGTGCTCGTACTTGACGCTGGTGTCGCCGGCTTTGATGGTGACCTGAGCATTGTTGCTCAGGGTCACGACCAGGTCGTGATCCAACGGCTGGTTGACGTGCACGGTGAAGGTCGGTTTGACGTTCTCGGCCACCGAGGTTTGGTCGGCGGTGATAGTGACTTTGACCAAGTCGCCTTCGTTGCCCGGAGTGCCTGGCTCGTCGGTTACCTGGGTGCTGACCTCGGTCTTGTCCAAGTTCAGGTTTTCGAACTTCCACGCATCTGCACCGCTGACTGCGTCAATGGCATTGACCACTGGCGGGTTAGCGCCGACATAGACGTTATCCGGCGCGATTACAGTGGCGGAACCGGTGGTGCTGTTGGCTGCGACGACGACAGTCGTACCATCGGTCAGCTTGAAGTACAGCTCCGAGTGGTTGTTGATCGGCAGGCCGTCTTTGTTGGTCAGGGTGATGGTGTAAGTGATCTCGCCGCCTTCGGTGACCGAAGGCGTGGCGGTCAGTTTGGCTACCACTTCGTCGATGGTGTCGGTCACTTTGACCGAAGCATCACCACCCAACTGCAGATTCTCGAAGGTAGCGCCCGTGGCGTCCACCGCCGACTTGATGCCCAGGCTGATTTCGCCAGCGTCTTGGTAGACGTCGTCACCTTGTGCAGCGTGCTCGTACGGCGCACTGGTCTCCCCAGCCTTGATGGTGACCGTGGCATTGTTGCTCAGGGTCACGACCAGGTCGTGATCCAGCGGCTGATTGACGTGTACGGTGAAGGTCGGCTTCACGTTCTCGGCGACCGATACCTGGTCAGCCGTAATGGTGACCTTAACGATATCGCCTTCGTTGCCTGGCGTACCTGGCTCATCAGTGACCTGGGTGCTGACCGGAGTCTTGTCCAGGTTCAGGTTTTCGAACTTCCACGCATCTGCACCGCTGACCGCATCGATGGCGTTGACCACTGGCGGGTTAGCGCCGACATAGACGTTATCCGGCGCGATTGCAGTGGCGGAACCGGTGGTGCTGTTGGCTGCGACGACGACAGTCGTACCATCGGTCAGCTTGAAGTACAGCTCCGAGTGGTTGTTGATCGGCAGGCCGTCTTTGTTGGTCAGGGTGATGGTGTAAGTGATCTCGCCGCCTTCGGTGACCGAAGGCGTGGCGGTCAGTTTGGCTACCACTTCGTCGATGGTGTCGGTCACTTTGACCGAAGCATCACCACCCAACTGCAGATTCTCGAAGGTAGCGCCCGTGGCGTCCACCGCCGACTTGATGCCCAGGCTGATTTCGCCAGCGTCTTGGTAGACGTCGTCACCTTGTGCAGCGTGCTCGTACGGCGCACTGGTCTCCCCAGCCTTGATGGTGACCGTGGCATTGTTGCTCAGGGTCACGACCAGGTCGTGATCCAGCGGCTGATTGACGTGTACGGTGAAGGTCGGCTTCACGTTCTCGGCGACCGATACCTGGTCAGCCGTAATGGTGACCTTAACGATATCGCCTTCGTTGCCTGGCGTACCTGGCTCATCAGTGACCTGGGTGCTGACCGGAGTCTTGTCCAGGTTCAGGTTTTCGAACTTCCACGCATCTGCACCGCTGACCGCATCGATGGCGTTGACCACTGGCTGGTTAGCGCCGACATAGACGTTATCCGGCGCGATTGCAGTGGCGGAACCGGTGGTGCTGTTGGCTGCGACAACGACCGTGGTGCCATCGGTCAGCTTGAAGTACAGCTCCGAGTGGTTGTTGATCGGCAGACCGTCTTTGTTGGTCAGCGTGATGGTGTAGGTGATCTCGCCGCCTTCGGTGACCGAAGGCGTTGCGGTCAGCTTGGCTACCACTTCGTCGATGGTGTCGGTCACTTTGACCGAAGCATCACCACCCAACTGCAGGTTCTCGAAGGTAGCGCCCGTGGCGTCCACCGCCGACTTGATGCCCAGGCTGATTTCGCCAGCGTCTTGGTAGACGTCGTCACCTTGTGCCGCGTGCTCGTATGGTGCGCTGGTCTCGCCCGCCTTGATGGTGACCTGGGCATTGTTGCTCAGGGTCACGACCAGGTCGTGATCCAGCGGCTGATTGACGTGCACGGTGAAGGTCGGCTTCACGTTCTCGGCGACCGATACCTGGTCAGCCGTAATGGTGACCTTAACGATATCGCCTTCGTTGCCTGGCGTACCTGGCTCATCAGTGACCTGGGTGCTGACCGGAGTCTTGTCCAGGTTCAGGTTTTCGAACTTCCACGCATCTGCACCGCTGACCGCATCGATGGCGTTGACCACTGGCTGGTTAGCGCCGACATAGACGTTATCCGGCGCGATTGCAGTGGCGGAACCGGTGGTGCTGTTGGCTGCGACAACGACCGTGGTGCCATCGGTCAGCTTGAAGTACAGCTCCGAGTGGTTGTTGATCGGCAGACCGTCTTTGTTGGTCAGGGTGATGGTGTAAGTGATCTCGCCGCCTTCGGTGACCGAAGGCGTGGCGGTCAGTTTGGCCACGACTTCGTCGAGGGTGTCGGTCACTTTGACCGAAGCATCGCCGCCCAGTTGCAGGTTTTCGAAGGTACGGCCATCGACATCCACGGCCGACTTGATGCCGAGGGTGATTTCGCCGCTGTCCAGATAGACGTCATCGCCCTGTGCCGCGTGCTCGTAAGGCGCGCTGGTCTCGCCAGCCTTGATGGTGACCTGGGCATTGTTGCTCAGGGTCACGACCAGGTCGTGCGCCAGGGCGGTGTTGATGTGAACGGTGAAGGTCGGCTTGACGTTCTCGGCCACCGAAGCCTGATCGGCTGTAATAGTGACCTTGACCAAATCGCCTTCGTTGCCCGGAGTACCCGGTTCGTCGGTGACGGTGGTGCTGACCTGGGTTTTATCCAGGGTCAGTTGCTCGAACTTGTCGACGTCTGCGCCTTCAACGGTGGCGATGGACTTCACGACGGGGTCATTAGCACCGACATAGACGTTGTCAGGCGCGGTGACGGTGACCGAAGCCGTGGTGCCGTTGGCCGGGATGGTGATGACGGTAGTGCCGTCGCTCAACGTGAAGGTCAGGGCGCCGTGGTTGTTGATCGGCAGACCGTCTTTGTTGGTCAGGGTGATGGTGTAGGTGATCTCACCGCCTTCGGTGACCGAAGGCGTAGCGGTCAGCTTGGCCACGACTTCGTCGGTGGTGTCGGTCACCTGAACCGAAGCATCGCCGCCCAGTTGCAGGTTTTCGAAGGTACGGCCATCGACATCCACCGCCGACTTGATACCCAGGCTGATCTCGCCCGAGTCTTTGTAGACGTCGTCGCCCTGTGCATCGTGGGTGTACGGCGCGCTGGTTTCGCCCGCCTTGATGGTGACCTGAGCATTGTTGCTCAGGGTCACGACCAGGTCGTGCGCCAGGGCGGTGTTGATGTGAACGGTGAAGGTCGGTTTGACGTTCTCGGCCACCGAGGTTTGGTCGGCGGTGATAGTGACTTTGACCAAGTCGCCTTCGTTGCCCGGAGTGCCTGGCTCGTCGGTTACCTGGGTGCTGACCTCGGTCTTGTCCAAGTTCAGGTTTTCGAACTTCCACGCATCTGCACCGCTGACTGCGTCAATGGCATTGACCACTGGCGGGTTAGCGCCGACATAGACGTTATCCGGCGCGATTACAGTGGCGGAACCTGTGGTGCTGTTGGCTGCGACGACGACAGTCGTACCATCGGTCAGCTTGAAGTACAGCTCCGAGTGGTTGTTGATCGGCAGACCGTCTTTGTTGGTCAGCGTGATGGTGTAGGTGATCTCGCCGCCTTCGGTGACCGAAGGCGTTGCGGTCAGCTTGGCTACCACTTCGTCGATGGTGTCGGTCACTTTGACCGAAGCATCACCACCCAACTGCAGGTTCTCGAAGGTAGCGCCCGTGGCGTCCACCGCCGACTTGATGCCCAGGCTGATTTCGCCAGCGTCTTGGTAGACGTCGTCACCTTGTGCCGCGTGCTCGTATGGTGCGCTGGTCTCGCCCGCCTTGATGGTGACCTGGGCATTGTTGCTCAGGGTCACGACCAGGTCGTGATCCAGCGGCTGATTGACGTGCACGGTGAAGGTCGGCTTCACGTTCTCGGCGACCGATACCTGGTCAGCCGTAATGGTGACCTTAACGATATCGCCTTCGTTGCCTGGTGTACCTGGCTCGTCAGTGACCTGGGTGCTGACCGGAGTCTTGTCCAGGTTCAGGTTTTCGAACTTCCACGCATCTGCACCGCTGACCGCATCGATGGCGTTGACCACTGGCTGGTTAGCACCGACATAGACGTTATCCGGCGCGATTACGGTGGCGGAACCGGTGGTGCTGTTGGCTGCGACGACGACCGTGGTGCCATCGGTCAGCTTGAAGTACAGCTCCGAGTGGTTGTTGATCGGCAGACCGTCTTTGTTGGTCAGGGTGATGGTGTAGGTGATCTCACCGCCTTCGGTGACCGAAGGCGTAGCGGTCAGCTTGGCCACGACTTCGTCGGTGGTGTCGGTCACCTGAACCGAAGCATCGCCGCCCAGTTGCAGGTTTTCGAAGGTACGGCCATCGACATCCACCGCCGACTTGATACCCAGGCTGATCTCGCCCGAGTCTTTGTAGACGTCGTCGCCCTGTGCATCGTGGGTGTACGGCGCGCTGGTTTCGCCCGCCTTGATGGTGACCTGAGCATTGTTGCTCAGGGTCACGACCAGGTCGTGGTCCAGTGGCTGATTGATGTGCACGGTGAAGGTCGGTTTGACATTTTCAGCCACCGAAGCTTGATCGGCCGTGATGGTGACCTTGACCAGATCACCTTCGTTGCTGCCGCCTGGGTTGCCTGGAGTACCAGGCTCGTCAGTGACGGTAGTGCTGACCGGGGTCTTGTCCAGGGTCAGCTGTTCGAACTTGCCGACGTCGGCGCCGACAACGGTCGCGATCGACTGCACCACTGGGGGGTTGCTGCCGACGTAGACGTTGTCCGGGGCAGTCACGGTGATCGAACCGGTGGTGCTGTTGGCCGGCACGGTGATGACGGTCTTGCCGTCGCTCAACGTGAACGTCAGGGCGCCGTGGTTGTTGATCGGCAAGCCGTCTTTGTTGGTCAGCGTGATGGTGTAAGTGATCTCGCCGCCCTCGGTCACCGAAGGCGTGGCGGTCAGCTTGGCCACAACCTCACTGATGGTGTCCGAAATTTCAACAGTGGCCGGGCCACCCAAGGCCAGCTTCTCGAAGGTGGCACCCGGAACTGTAGCGTCGGTAACGCTGAGGGTGATGGAGCCGGCGTCGTGATAGACGTCATCGCCCTGAGCCGGAGTCTTGTACTCGACTTCGGTCTTGCCAGCTTCGATCGTCACTGTGTCGCCGTTCGACAGGGTTACGGTCAACGGACGGTCCAGCGCCTGGCTTACTTTCACCGTAAAGGAAGGTTGCTGGTCTTCGGTCACATTGCCATTGCTGACGATGCTTACGGTAACAGTGTCGATGCTGTCATTGATGACAGTCGAGGCTGGGGTCGGGTTCGGCGTCAACTGCTCGAAGTTACCGCCCGTGGCGTTCTCGATGGTGACGCTGACGGTCGAGCCGTTGTTGTAGACGTCGTTCGCCGGGGTCTGGAAGTCGACACTGCCCTGGGTCTTGCCCGCTTCAACGGTGATGGTCTGGCCGTTGGACAGGGTCACGGTTACCGGAGTCTGGGCAGGGTTGCTCAGGGTCACGGTGTAGGTGATCACGCCGCCTTCGGTCACCGACGGGTTCGCCGTCAGGGTCGCGGTAGTGGTGTCGACCGAATCGTTGATCGTGGTCTGAGCCGGGGTCGGATTCGGGGTCAGCTGCTCGAAGTTACCGCCCGTGGCGTTCTCGATGGTGACGCTGACGGTCGAGCCGTTGTTGTAGACGTCGTTCGCCGGAGTCTGGAAGTCGACGCTGCCCTGGGTCTTGCCCGCTTCAACGGTGATGGTCTGGCCGTTGGACAGGGTCACGGTTACCGGAGTCTGAGCAGGGTTGCTCAGGGTCACGGTGTAGGTGATCACGCCACCTTCGGTCACCGACGGGTTCGCCGTCAGGGTCGCGGTAGTGGTGTCGACCGAATCGTTGATCGTGGTCTGAGCCGGGGTCGGATTCGGGGTCAGCTGCTCGAAGTTACCGCCCGTGGCGTTCTCGATGGTGACGCTGACGGTCGAGCCGTTGTTGTAGACGTCGTTCGCCGGGGTCTGGAAGTCGACACTGCCCTGGGTCTTGCCTGCTTCAACGGTGATGGTCTGGCCGTTGGACAGGGTCACGGTTACCGGAGTCTGGGCAGGGTTGCTCAGGGTCACGGTGTAGGTGATCACGCCGCCTTCGGTCACCGACGGGTTCGCCGTCAGGGTCGCGGTAGTGGTGTCGACCGAATCGTTGATCGTGGTCTGAGCCGGGGTCGGATTCGGGGTCAGCTGCTCGAAGTTACCGCCCGTGGCGGTCTCGATGGTGACGCTGACGGTCGAGCCGTTGTTGTAGACGTCGTTCGCCGGGGTCTGGAAGTCGACACTGCCCTGGGTCTTGCCCGCTTCAACGGTGATGGTCTGGCCGTTGGACAGGGTCACGGTTACCGGAGTCTGGGCAGGGTTGCTCAGGGTCACGGTGTAGGTGATCACGCCACCTTCGGTCACCGACGGGTTCGCCGTCAGGGTCGCGGTAGTGGTGTCGACCGAATCGTTGATCGTGGTCTGAGCCGGGGTCGGATTCGGGGTCAGCTGCTCGAAGTTACCGCCCGTGGCGTTCTCGATGGTGACACTGACGGTCGAGCCGTTGTTGTAGACGTCGTTCGCCGGGGTCTGGAAGTCGACGCTGCCCTGGGTCTTGCCCGCTTCAACGGTGATGGTCTGGCCGTTGGACAGGGTCACGGTTACCGGAGTCTGAGCAGGGTTGCTCAGGGTCACGGTGTAGGTGATCACGCCACCTTCGGTCACCGACGGGTTCGCCGTCAGGGTCGCGGTAGTGGTGTCGACCGAATCGTTGATCGTGGTCTGAGCCGGGGTCGGATTCGGGGTCAGCTGCTCGAAGTTACCGCCCGTGGCGTTCTCGATGGTGACGCTGACGGTCGAGCCGTTGTTGTAGACGTCGTTCGCCGGGGTCTGGAAGTCGACACTGCCCTGGGTCTTGCCTGCTTCAACGGTGATGGTCTGGCCGTTGGACAGGGTCACGGTTACCGGAGTCTGGGCAGGGTTGCTCAGGGTCACGGTGTAGGTGATCACGCCGCCTTCGGTCACCGACGGGTTCGCCGTCAGGGTCGCGGTAGTGGTGTCGACCGAATCGTTGATCGTGGTCTGAGCCGGGGTCGGATTCGGGGTCAGCTGCTCGAAGTTACCGCCCGTGGCGGTCTCGATGGTGACGCTGACGGTCGAGCCGTTGTTGTAGACGTCGTTCGCCGGGGTCTGGAAGTCGACACTGCCCTGGGTCTTGCCCGCTTCAACGGTGATGGTCTGGCCGTTGGACAGGGTCACGGTTACCGGAGTCTGGGCAGGGTTGCTCAGGGTCACGGTGTAGGTGATCACGCCACCTTCGGTCACGCTAGGCGACGCAGTCAGGGTAGCCGTGGTGGTGTCGATGGTATCCGTCACCTGGGTAACCGCAGGCGTTTGCGGCAATGTTACCGTCAGCCCGCCACCACCGGTGCTACCTGTCACGGTCGCCGAAATCTGGCCACCGTCGATATATGGGGTGTCATTCGCCGGGACCACGACGTTGACGCTACCGCTGGTCTGCCCGGCCGGAATGACGATCACAGCACCATTGGACAGGGTAACGACCAGGTTG
Source organism: Pseudomonas sp. NY8896 (assembly GCF_039634505.1). NCBI lineage: Bacteria > Pseudomonadati > Pseudomonadota > Gammaproteobacteria > Pseudomonadales > Pseudomonadaceae > Pseudomonas > Pseudomonas sp. NY8896. The sequence continues at coordinate 180,198 of NZ_CP132350.1, read as the reverse complement.
GTGGTCGGTGCCTGGCCAACCGTGGCGGTATAAACGATTACGCCACCCGCCTCGCTGATCGAAGGGGTAGCGCCAAGAATCAGGTCCGTAGCAACGTTGGTGTCCGTCGTCGGTGGGATCACCAGGTTGTTGCCGTTGGTGTCCAGCAGGCCCACTTCCTCGCTATCGAGCGCAGCGGCAAAGCCCAAGCCGTCAGTCGGGAAGCCAACCGTCGGGTCGACCCGGCCCGCCGTTTCTTCGAGCATCACGAAGCTATGACCACCGCCCAGCGCACCACCACCGCCCGCTGCCGACGGGCCAGCTGCGGTAGCTTCAAGCTCTGTAGTCGGGTCGACACCCGCAGCAATCGCCTGCTGCAGCTCTTCCACCGACGGCGCAGCCTGGGCAGTCGCCTGGCTCAGATCGGTGCTGCTGTCAGGTGCTTCAGCGCTCCATTGGCTATCGCGACCCAGATCGAGCAGACGGCCATCAGCCAGTTCCAGAGTAACCGCGCCACCAGGACCAGTGAGCACTTCTTCACCGGTCAATAGACGGTCACCCTCGATGAGTACACGCCGGATGCCCTCTGGGGATACCGCAATAACCTGGCCGACAATACTTTTGACGATGGCTACAACGCTGCTCATTGGACTCTCCGTGTGACCCGATGGGGTACTTCCCTGCCAGAGCGGCGCTTGCTAGCCACTTCAGGCGGAACTATGTAGATGATCTCTTGACGTTTTTTGACGTCAATATTCCGTCTATAACTATTTGGAATTGCTTAACTGCCAAACTATTGACCTTATACATGCCATCCTAAACAATCGGCAATGTAATGTCACATTGATATTTGTACCTTAGCCAAGCGTTTCTCAAGGACAAATGTCGTACATCATCTAAAGCCTGTTTATCCCTCGATCCAGGTACTTATTTACACACCTGGGCCGCCATGGATGATGCGGCGAGGCCATCGTTCATCGGGCGCGGTCAGTGTTATTGGCGTCAACATTCAAACCACTGTCAATCGCCCCGGCACTGCATGTCCATAAAGCACAAACCTTGCCGGGTTGCGGCTTGCCAGCGGACTGAAAGCAGGTTGAATCGCGAATGCGTTGCACGCTCAAGCCGCACAGGTTTTCAATTGTGCATACACCACGAGCAGCGAATTGTCGCAAATCAAAGAGATGCTGCACGGGTGCGCCAATACTGCCGCCCCACTCATGGGAAACCGCTTGCGATTATCGAACGCTGACGGCCCAGGGATCTGCTTTCTATAGATGAATTTTGACTAACAAGTTACAACCAAGCGCCAATTAACCAGCGCCTGTTTACTGACAATGACTAAGCTGGATATCGAAGCCCCTGCCGCCGCAGGCTGGATGGCAGGCTATGCTGCAACTTGGCGCCAAGCCTAATGGCTGGATCAAAAATGAAACATTCATAGCGCCGCTACGTCTGGTAAAAATGAAGCACCTAGAATTGTTTACTCAACACCGATTCAGGGCGACCATTGGCCAGTTGCACAAGCCTCAGGGTGTCATAGCCCTTATCCGCACAGCTTGGTAGCACCATAGATTGCCAGGGTGAGCCGGCCTGACCTTTGACGGCGGCACACCTACCCCACCCACCACAAGGATGAAGAGAGCGCCGCGTGGAATCCGAAGTCAGTCGAGTCCAACTCAGCCACGATCCACGCAGTCAGCATGACGATCCCCTGCTGGATAGTCTGTTGAGCCTGTGTGTGCTGCACCAGAAACCCGCCAGCCGGGTCATGTTGACCACAGGCCTGCCGCTGCCCGCCCAGCGCCTGAGCCCCGAGCTGCTGCCCCGTGCCGCCGCCCGGGCAGGCCTGCAAGGGCGCCTGCTGCAGCGCAAGCTGGAGCAGATCCCGAGCATCGCCATGCCGGCCATGCTGCTGCTCAAGGAAGGCCGCAGCGCCGTTCTGCTGGGCTGGGAAAATGAGGACACCGCACGCCTGCTGCTCAGCGAGAGCGATGGTGGCGAGGTGCACGTCAGCCGTGAAGCGCTGCAAAGCGACTACAGCGGCCGCGTGTTCTTTGCGCAGCCGCAGCACAAGTTCGACGTCAACCACGGCAACCTCATCCCACGGGCGAAGTCGTGGTTCCGCGACACCCTGCTGCGCAGCAAGTGGCTGTACATCGACGCGATCGCCGCCAGCCTGGTGATCAACCTGATCGCCCTGGCCGCGCCGCTGTTCGTGATGAACGTGTATGACCGGGTGGTGCCCAACCAGGCCACCTCGACGCTCTGGGTGCTGGCCATCGGTATCGCCGGCGCGTACATCTTCGACCTGATACTCAAGGGCCTGCGCGGCCTGTGCCTGGACCTGGCCGGCAAAAAGACCGACCTGATCATCTCGGCAACGCTGTTCGAGCGCATCGTCGGCATGTCGATGAAGTACCGGCCTGCACGGGTCGGCAGCTTTGCTCAGAACATTCACGAGTTCCAGGGCCTGCGCGACTTCCTTGCCTCGCTGACCCTGACCAGCCTGATCGACCTGCCTTTCACCATCCTCATCCTGATCGTCATCGCCATCATTGGCGGCCACCTCGTATGGATCCCGATTATTGCCTTCCCGCTGGCCCTGGGCATCGGCTACGCCCTGCAACGGCCGCTGATGGCGACCATGGAACGGACCATGGCCCTAGCCTCTGAGCGCCAGTCCAGCCTGATCGAGACACTGGCCGGCCTGGATGCGGTGAAGGTCAACAACGCCGAAAGCGAGCGTCAGTACATGTGGGAGCAGACCCTCGGCACCCTCAGCCGCCTGGAACTGCGTGTAAAGGTGCTGTCGAGCCTGGCGATGAATATCACCCTGCTGATCCAGCAACTGGCAGGCGTGGCAATGATCTGCGTCGGCGTGTACCTGATCATCGACGGCAACCTGAGCATGGGCGGCCTGGTGGCCTGCTACATGCTCAGCGGCCGCGCCCTCGGCCCGCTGGGCCAGCTCAATGGCCTGCTCGCCCGCTATCAGCAAGCCAAGGTGACCATGGTCTCCACCGACCATATGATGGAGCTGCCGCAAGAGCGCAACTTCGAAGAGCGCCCGCTGAGCCGCAAGGTGCTGCAGGGTAGCGTCGAGTTCCGTGGGGTCGACTTCACCTACCCGAACCAGCAGAACCTGGCCCTGAAGAACATCAACCTCACCATCCGCCCTGGCGAGAAGGTCGGCATCATCGGCCGCAGCGGCTCGGGCAAGAGCTCGCTGGCCAAGCTTATCGTCGGCCTGTACGAGGCCGATGGTGGCTCACTGCTGGTCGATGGCGTGGACATTCGCCAGATCGATGTCAGCGAACTGCGCCACAATATCGGCTACGTCCCGCAGGACATCCAGCTATTGGCCGGCACCTTGCGTGACAACCTGGTCAGCGGCGCCCGCTACATCGAAGACGAATTGATCCTGCAAGCCGCCGAACTGGCGGGCGTGCATGAGTTCGCCCGGCTGCACCCGGACGGCTATGAGCTGCAAGTGGGTGAACGCGGTCAGAACCTGTCCGGCGGCCAGCGGCAGAACGTCGCCCTGGGCCGTGCGCTGCTGCTCAACCCACAGATACTGCTGCTGGACGAGCCGACCAGCGCCATGGACAACACCGGTGAAGAACGCCTCAAGCAGCGCCTGCAAGCGGTGGTGGAAGGCAAGACGGTGCTGCTGGTCACGCACCGTGCCTCGCTGCTGTCGCTGGTGGACCGGCTGATCGTGATCGATCGCGGGCAGATTGTCGCCGACGGCCCGAAAGCCGCGGTCATGGATGCGCTGAAGAAGGGGCAAATCAGTGTTGCATAAGCTGGATATGGGGCAGTTCAAGGACGGCCTGCGGCGCTATTTCAAAGGCAGTGACTCGCTTGGCGGCCAGCCGCTGCCGGAGGTCAACAAGGCCCTTATCGAGGATGCGCCGCGGGTGGTGCGGCTGACCATTTGGGGCGTGATCCTGTTCTTCGTGTTCTTGATCGTGTGGGCCAGCGTTGCGCCCATCGACGAAGTCACACGGGGTGAAGGCAAGGCCATTCCGTCGTCCAAGGTGCAGAAGATCCAGAACCTGGAGGGCGGCATCGTCGCTGAAATTTTCGCAAAGGAAGGGGAGATCGTCGAAGTCGGCCAGCCATTGCTACGCCTGGATGAAACCCGCTTCGCCTCCAACGTGGGTGAAACCGAGGCCGACCGCCTGGCCATGGCCCTGCGGGTCGAACGCTTGAGCGCCGAGGTCCAGGACAGCCCGCTGAAGATCGACGAAGAACTGCGCAAAGCCGCGCCAAGCCAGGCGGCCAGTGAAGAGTCGCTGTACCAGAGCCGGCGCCAGCAACTGCAGGATGAAATTGGCGGCCTGCAGCAGCAGCTGGTCCAACGCCAGCAGGAACTGCGCGAATACAGCTCCAAGCGCGCCCAGTACGCTAACAGCCTTGAGCTGCTGCGCAAGGAAATCGGCATGTCCGAACCGCTGGTGGCGACCGGCGCGATTTCCCAGGTTGAGGTGCTGCGCCTGCGCCGTGCTGAAGTGGAAAACCGCGGTCAGCTGGACTCCACCGCACTGGCCATCCCGCGTGCCGAGGCTGCCATCCGCGAGGTGCAAAGCAAGATCGAAGAGACCCGTGGCAAGTTCCGCAGCGAAGCGCTAACCCAGCTGAACGAAGCGCGCACCGAACTGAACAAGGCCACCGCCACCAGCAAAGCGCTGGACGACCGGGTTCACCGCACCATGGTCACTTCGCCGGTGCGCGGTATCGTCAAGCAACTGCTGGTGAACACCATTGGCGGTGTAATCCAGCCTGGCAGCGATATCATCGAGATCGTGCCACTGGACGACACGCTGGTCATCGAGGCGAAGATCCTGCCCAAAGACATCGCCTTCCTGCACCCTGGCCAGGAAGCGACAGTCAAGTTCACGGCGTATGACTACACCATCTACGGTGGGCTGAAGGCCAAGCTTGAGCAGATCGGCGCCGACACCATCACCGATGAAGACAAGAAGACCACTTACTACCTGATCAAGCTGCGCACCGATCGCAGCCACCTGGGGACGGACGAGAAGCCGCTGCTGATCATTCCGGGGATGGTGGCGACGGTGGACATCATGACCGGCAAGAAGACCATCATGAGCTACCTGCTCAAGCCGATCATGAAGGCGCGTTCGGAAGCGCTGCGCGAGCGCTAGAAGGCAGACTCAAGGCCGCGTGCTTTCTCTGTGGGAGCGGCCTTGTGTCGCGAAAGGGCCGCAACGCGGCCCCGGGATTTTCGCATTACTGCATAAACTACTGGGGCTGCCATGCAGCCCTTTTCGCGACACAAGGCCGCTCCCACATGCACAGCGTCAGGCCTGGGAGTCAGATCAGGCAACTGGCAGTAAAGCTCTTTAGCGCCAGGGCGCAGGCTCACCAACCAGCTGGCCCTGAATCCCACCTACCCCCATCTCCTGCAACACCCGCCGCTCCCCTTCGGTCTCGACCCGCTCGGCAATCAGCGGCAAATCGATGCTGTGGGCCGCACGCTGAATCGCTTCGATGAACAACCGCTTGTGCTGCTCATGGTCGATGTTGCGGATGTAGCTGCCGTCAATCTTCAGGTACGCCAGGCCCAGGTGCGCCAGGTTGCCGATCATGCTGAAGCGCCCGCCAAAGCGCTGCAGCGCCAGGCCGAAGCCAAGCCCGTGCAGGCGCCGGGTGAGCTGCTCCAAGGCGGCCTGTTCAGGCAACTGCTCCTCGCCAATTTCAAAAACCAGCCGCGGGCCGAGCGCCGCGTTCTGGCCCAGCAGCTCGAAGACGCGCTGCAGGGCCTTGGGGTCGGCCAGGGTGGCGGCGGACAGGTTCAGCGCCAGCACCTGGTCGTGCCCTCGTAGGTGCGCCAACACTTTCTCCAGCACCAGCACATCCAGCCGTGGCATCCAGCCGAAGCGCTCCAACCAGGGCAGGAAGCGGCCCGCTGGCAACGCCTCGCCCTGGCCATCCTGCAAACGCGAAATCACTTTGTGGTGCAGTACCCGTTGCGCTGAAGCACAATCCACCACGGGCTGGAAGAACAGCTCGAAATGCCCATTGCCGAATGCCTGATCGAGCCGCTCGTGCCAGGCATGTTGGCTGTCCCCAGCCACTGCGGCAACGCCTTGTTCAAGGCACACCCAGCCCGGCGTTGGCTGGTTCTCGGCACGGGCCAGCGCCTCGTCGGCGAGTTTCAGCAACGCCTGCGGTGAGTCACCGGGGCTGAACGGCGCCAGGCCGATACAAGCGACCGGGTCGATATCACTGGCACCCGTTTCGTGCAGGCTCTGCAGCGTCGCCTCCAGGGCCTGGGCAAGTTGCACGGCCTCTTCATGCACCATGCCCGGCGCCAGCACGGCAAACTCGCCACCGCGGCTGCGGGAAATCAGGTCATTGGTTTCCGGGTAGCTTGCACAGGTGCGGCGCAACTGTTCGCCTACTGCCTGCAGCAACTGGTCGGTACGCTGGCCGCCAAGGCGGGCATTCAGGCCGGCCAGGCCCTGAACCCGCAGCAACAGCAGGTAGCCGGCGCGCGCCTCTTCCAGGTTGCTCACCCGGGTGTTCAGTTGCATTTCGAAATACCGGCGGTTGGACAGCCCGGTCAGGCTGTCCTGGTAGGACTCGGCACGCAGCCGCTCACTGCGCTCGGCCTGCTCGGTGAACAGCGCTTTGAGTTTCTCGACCATCTGGTTCATCGCCTGCACCACACGGCGTAACTCTGGCGTGCGCGGCAGCTCTGGAAGGCTGAGGAATTCGCGGCGGGCAATCGCGTGGGATTGCTCAACCATATAGTCCAGCGGCCGCAACTGGCGGCGCAACAGCAATGCACCGAGCACAGCACTGGCCGCACCACACAACAGCAACCAACCCAGGCTGCCCAGAGCACTTTGCCAAAGTTTGGCAATGGCGAACATCGGGTGGCTGATCACTTCAACGCGCGCGGCCTGTTGCCAGCCACGGCTGACGATGGCATCGCCACCAGCAGCCTCAAGGCCGATCAAGTGCACGAACCATCGCGGTACGCCACCTGGGTCCGGCTCAGCGTGGCGCTCCACCAGCACAGCATTGGAGCCCAGGTCGACGACCTTGATGCTTGCATAGTAACCACTGTCGAAGATCGAGCTAACCATCAGTTCGACCATCGCCGGGTCGTCGATATTCGGCGTCAGCGACAGCGCCAGCGCGGTCGCCGCGTCCTGGGCGTGCGAGCGCAACTGGTTGACATACTGGCTGCGCGAGCTTTCCAGGCTGACCATGAAACTGCCACTGAAGGCGACCACCAGGAACAGGCAAATGGCCAACAGCAATTGTTTGAACAGTGACATCTGTGCTCCTTCAGTAAACCGGCTCGGCCGGGAACCCTTCGGCCTGCATTTTCTTCAACAAATCCTGCCAGCGTGACAGCCGCTTGGTATCGCCGACCTTCTTGTTCCCGGCAGCGCCCGTCAGCCACAGCCCCTCGCCATTGAAGGCGTACACCGGCAACAGGTCGGTACGTTGGCTTGCCGGCTTGATGGCGTCCATCAGGCTGTCGAGCACCAAAGGCTGGGCCTGTGGGCTTGAATAATAGGTCAGGACCATGTGTGCCCGGTTCTGTCGCAGCGCCTTGACGTAGGTAATGCGCAGTTTTTCACTGGGGATACCCATGCGCCGCAGGCTGAAATATTTGGCGATGGCGTAGTCCTCGCAATCCCCTGCACCTTTGATCAGTGCCTGCACAGGCGTGGCCCAGTAATCGACTTCATGCCACAGGTCGATGTCTTCGACATAGCGCAATTGCTGGTTGAAGAAGCGGTTGACCACTTGCAGCCGCTCAAGCTCAGTCCCCTGCTTCTGCGTAGCCATCAGGTTCTGCCAGGCATCGATACGGCCCTGCCCGGCACCCAACGGTCCGTAGAGCGCCTGCGACTTGCGGCTGATCTGGGAAAAATCCCAATCCGCGTGCAAGCCGCCCAGCAGCAGACTGCCCAGCAGCGCGGCAAAGCCGACACGTCGCACAACGGTTTTCAGCAACCAGGATATCGCCACTGCGAAGCCCTGTTCAGACCAGTCGAAAGCAGCGATGGTGGGGCTTGCCACAACAAAAGACAATGGCACCCTGCAATCATGCACCCGCCTGTCAGGCCGCCTACACTTTCTAGTTATATCCTTCTGAAGGGCGCTTCCTTTGGCAGACGACTTCATCCACCATAGCCGCGCTTTTGAGGCGCCCGTACCCGTGCGGGTGCAGGTTTGACACCCTTACAAGCTGTTACTACTGTCATTGGATCCAACTTTAGTCATTGTTAAGGCAGACGTCGCGTGGCCGAGAAAATCAAACTGAGCAATGTGCTGGCAAGCGAACAGCTGCTGCCGCATCAGGCCCGTGGCGTGATCGAAGAGCGCCTGCGCAGTGCCATTCTCGATGGGCGCTTACCCCCAGGTACTGCCGTGCGCCAACAAGAACTCGCCACCTTGTTCGGTGTCAGCCGCATGCCCGTGCGCGAAGCCCTGCGCCAGCTCGAAGCGCAATCCCTGTTGAAAGTAGAGATGCACAAGGGCGCTGTGGTTGCGCCGCTGATCGGCGAGGATGCAGTGGACACCTATGCCCTGCGCGTATTGCTCGAGAGTGAGGCGCTGCGCCAGTCGATCCCGCTGCTCGATGCCAGCGACATCGCCAGCGCCCGCGGGTATATCCAGCAACTGGAGAATGAAACCCGTCACGCCGAAATCGGCCGCCTCAACCGCCTGTTCCACATGGCGCTATACAGCAGGGCACCAAACAAGAAGCTACTGCGCCTGATCGAGAACGAACTGAACGAGGAAGAGCGCTTCCTGCGCTTCCATCTTTCGTCCATGGGCTTGGGCAAGCTCACTCAGGACGATCACAACGCACTGGCGGATGCGGCCAGCGACAAACTGGTGGATGAGGCGGTAGCGGTGCTGGAACGGCATCTCAACAGCGGGGCGCGGGTAATTCGCAAGTACCTGGATACACAACTGGGGCACTAACCCACTGCCGCCTAGCGCAGCGTGCGACCAGATGGGTTGCAAATTGATGCGGCGCCACCAACAATGAGACTAATTATCATTCATGTCCATTGATGCCGGCGCCCCTCCCCCATGCCCAGCAACGACTGCGTGCAAACGCTCTACAGTGACCACCACGGCTGGCTGCATGCCTGGCTGCGCAGCAAGCTAGGCAATGCGGCCGATGCCGCCGACCTGGCCCAGGACACCTTCGTACGCTTGCTACAGCGCCGTGAACAATTGCAACTGAATGCACCCAGGGCCTTCCTGCGCACGGTAGCGCGCGGGTTGGTGATCGATCACTGGCGGCGCGAGGAACTGCACAGGGCTTACCTGGAGGCTTTGGCGCATGTGCCGGAAGCATTGGCCCCCTCTGCCGAAACCCGCGAGCTGCTACTGGAGTTGCTTGAGCGCATTGCACGCATGCTCGACGGCCTCAAACCCAAGGTACGTCGCGCATTCCTCCTGGCTCAATGCGAGGGGCTGAAGCACCAGGCCATCGCCGAACAGCTGGGGATCTCGGTGCGCACCGTAGAACGCTACATTGCCGATGCGCTCTATCACTGCTACGTGCTGCACTACCAGGACGAGTGCTGAGTCGATGACCGCCGCACGCCCCGATACGAAAGCGGTCAAGCAGGCCATCCAGTGGATGCTGCGGTTGCGCGAGAGTGGGCACGACCTGGCGTTTCAACAACAGTGTGCGCAATGGCGCAGTGCCCACCACGAACACGAACACGCCTGGCAGCGGGTGACGCACTTGCATCAAAACCTCGACCTACGCGCCATCCCCGGTGCCGGGCTGGCTTTGCAGACCCTGGAAACCAGCCAGCAGCGCCTGCGTCGAAGGCAGGCGTTGAAGCTGCTTGGGGGCGTTGTCATGGCGGGATCGGCGAGCTGGCTGGCTAAAGACCTCGATGCTGTCAGTGCCTGGGCATCGGACTATGCCACCGGCACGGGCGAACGGCGCGTCTTCACCCTGCCCGATGGCTCACTGATGCAACTCAACACCCGCAGTGCCGTGGACCTGGCCTTCATTGATCGGCAGCGTCTGGTCCGCCTGAAGCATGGCGAACTGATGATCACGTGTAATCCCCGGCATCCCGTGTTTGTACAAACCCGCGACGTGCTGCTGGAAGGCTTTGAAGGACGCTTTGTAGCCTATCAGGATAGCGACTGCACACGTGTCAGCGTCAGCCGCGGAAAAGTGGCGATACACCGGCCTGGCATTGCCCAACTGCAGTGGATCGAGAGTGGACAGAACTGGCGCCTGGATGCTCATGGCGCACAACGGATCGCACAGATGGACATGGACGCGATGGCATGGACCGAAGGGCTGATCGTCACTCAGAACATGCGCCTCGCGGATTTTCTCGCGCAGGTCAGCCGTTATCGCCATGGTTACCTGGGCTGCAGCAACGAGATTGCCGACCTGCGCCTGTCGGGCGTATTCCGCCTCGAAGACCCGGAACAATTGCTTCGGCTGCTACCGCAGACGCTGCCCGTACGGGTTCATCAACGTACACGCTGGTGGGTGCGTGTCGAAAGCACGACCTGATGAGGCCTTAACGTTTTTTTGTCGGGTTTTGAACCCCGGTCCGGCTAGGACAGTAAGCGACATCTTCTGCCCTCATCACTTCAACGGACCCTTCATGTTCATCAAGCCGGTGTTAAACCACACTTTCAGCCCGAATGATTTTCGACCAGTCCTGCAGTCCGCTTACTTACGCCATGCCATACGGGCTGCTCTGTTTGGTACCGCCATGGGCCTGGCAGCTGTTGCGCAACTGTCCGTTGCGGCTGAAACAGCCCAAGTGAGTCATCACTATGCAATACCGGCCGGCCAACTGGCCGATGTATTGAACCAGTTCGCTCGCCAGGCCGGCATCACCCTGTCCAGTACGCCTCAGTTGACCGATCGCCTGCAATCCAACGGCCTGCAGGGGCAATACGCCATTGATCACGCGCTGCGCCAGTTGCTTAATGGCAGCGGGCTGGAAGCTGTCAGCCAGGACGGACGCAACTATGTGCTGCAGGCACAGCATCAGGACGCAGCCCTGGCATTGCCAGACACCGATGTCCGTAGTTTCTCTCTGGGCAACGCCTTGGGCAGCATGGAGGGTTACAACGCCACGCATAGCCAAGTGGCGACCAAGACCAGCATGCCACTGGTGGAGACCTCCCAATCGGTCTCGGTAGTAACTCGCCAGCAGATGGACGATCAGGGCTCTCAGACCGTTGCCCAGGCCATGCGCTACACGCCTGGGGTACTGACCAACCCCTACGGTGCCACCCATCGCTACGACTATGTGGCCATGCGCGGCTTCAACGACGGCTCGGTGGATAACATCTACGTCGATGGGCTCAAGTCCATGGGCGACAATGGCACTTACAGCACCATGCAGGTGGACCCGTACTTCCTTGAGCGCATCGACATTCTCAAGGGGCCGTCTTCAGTACTCTATGGGCGAAGCTCGCCGGGCGGCCTGGTAGCCCTTACCACCAAGAAGCCACTGTTCACCCCTTACCACCAGGTTCAAGCCACGGTCGGCACCCAGGGCCAGCGGGGCATGGGCTTCGACTTCAGTGGCCCTGTAGATGATGACAAGCGTATTGCGTATCGCCTGACAGGTTTGGCGGATGCTTCGGACACACAGTTCGACCACAACAAGGAAGAACGCTATACCATCGCCCCGGCCATCAGCGTCGACTTCACCGAGGACACCTCGCTCACACTGCAGGCTTACCTGCAGCACGACCCTAACGGCGGGTACCACGGCGGCAACCCTGCTGACGGTATGCTGCATAAGCGCAACGGCTTGCGCTTGTCGGACCACTTTTTCGAGGGTGAGCCGGGTATCGATAATTACGAGCGCACCCAGCAGTCCTTCAGCTACCAGTTCGAGCATCGCTTCAACGATGTGTTCACCGCGCGGCAGAACTTCCGCTACCAGGATTCCGACGTGTCCATGGACCAGGTGTACTCGGCCGGCTGGGCGGATGCCGACAGCAACATTCTCAACCGCGCCTATACCGGCGGCGACGAGCGCCTGCATTCGTACATCATCGACAATATGCTGCAGGCGGAATTCTTCACCGGCGCGGCCAAACACACCCTGCTGCTGGGCGCCGACTACCAGCGACGCAAAGCCGATGTCGCATGGCGCTATGGCACGGTCGACCCGCTGGACGCCGGCAACCCGCAATACGGTAATGGCAACCTTCAGGTACTGGGCGAAAACCGCTACCAGCGGCGCTTGCAGCAAACAGGTGTGTATCTGCAGGACCTGGTGGAGGTCGACCAGTGGCGATTGTCCCTTGGGCTTCGCCAGGACTGGGTGAAGGTGTCCGAGGAGAATCGCGACAGCGACACCAAGGTCAGCGATCAGCGCTCCAGGTTTACTACCCGGGCCGGGGTGCTCTACCTGTTCGAGAATGGCATTGCGCCTTATGTCAGCTACTCGGAGTCGTTCAATCCCAATACCGTGTCCGACCAGCAAGGCCGCCCGCTGGCACCGACCGAGGGCACTCAGTGGGAAGCCGGCATCAAGTATCAGCCTCCGGGCAGCGACAACCTGTTTACCGCATCGGTGTTCCGTATCGAGCAGGAAAACCTGGCTTCGAAGCAGCCTGACGAAAACTTTTATCGCCCGGTAGGTGAAGTACGCTCGCAAGGGCTGGAGCTAGAGGCTCATGTGCAGCTGAGCGACAGCCTGAAACTGCTGGGTGGCTATACCTTCACCGATATCGAGTACGCCAAGTCGATGCCGAGCCTGGTGTCGGCCAGCCTGGACAATGAAGGCAACGCGCCAACCCAGGCACCGAAACAGATGTTCTCGCTGTGGGCTGACTATAACTTCCACCAAGGGGCTCTGGATGGACTGCGGCTGGGCGGTGGGGTGCGATATGTGGGCTATAGCTGGGTGGATGCGGAAAACAGCATGAAGGTGCCTTCCTACACCCTGTTCGACGCTTCGATCGGCTATGACCTGGGGAAGGTGGGTCTGACGGGTGTGGATGTGCGGCTGAACGCAAACAACCTTACCAATGAAAGCTACATTACCTCATGTGCCAGCCTGAACTACTGCTACATGGGTGAAGAGCGCAATGTGAGCGCTACGGTCAGCTATCAGTTTTGAGCGTTATTGAAACCCGGAAAAGACAAAGCCCCTGTCTGCATCGCAGACAGGGGCTTTGGGTTTGAATCTTGACGATGACCTACTCTCACATGGGGAAACCCCACACTACCATCGGCGATGCATCGTTTCACTGCTGAGTTCGGGATGGGATCAGGTGGTTCCAATGCTCTATGGTCGTCAAGAAATTCTGTGTGCTGGCCCGTCCTTCGGACGTGCCTGCGAATCTCTGTAGTTCCTACTTAAAGACAAAACCCCTACCTGCATGTGCAGATAGGGGTTTTGCGAAATGAATCTTGACGATGACCTACTCTCACATGGGGAAACCCCACACTACCATCGGCGATGCATCGTTTCACTGCTGAGTTCGGGATGGGATCAGGTGGTTCCAATGCTCTATGGTCGTCAAGAAATTCTGTAGCCAGAATGTCCAGATGGACAGCCCAGCGAATTCGGATATGTGATTGTGTGGTTCGTTGCGAACTTTCGGTTCGTATCATCTTCACCACCGCAATTTGGCTGACGCACAAATTGCTTGGGTGTTATATGGTCAAGCCTCACGGGCAATTAGTATTGGTTAGCTCAACGCCTCACAGCGCTTACACACCCAACCTATCAACGTCGTAGTCTTCGACGGCCCTTTAGGGGATTCAAGATCCCAGTGAGATCTCATCTTGAGGCAAGTTTCCCGCTTAGATGCTTTCAGCGGTTATCTCTTCCGAACATAGCTACCCGGCAATGCCACTGGCGTGACAACCGGAACACCAGAGGTTCGTCCACTCCGGTCCTCTCGTACTAGGAGCAGCCCCTCTCAAATCTCAAACGTCCACGGCAGATAGGGACCGAACTGTCTCACGACGTTCTAAACCCAGCTCGCGTACCACTTTAAATGGCGAACAGCCATACCCTTGGGACCGGCTTCAGCCCCAGGATGTGATGAGCCGACATCGAGGTGCCAAACACCGCCGTCGATATGAACTCTTGGGCGGTATCAGCCTGTTATCCCCGGAGTACCTTTTATCCGTTGAGCGATGGCCCTTCCATACAGAACCACCGGATCACTAAGACCTACTTTCGTACCTGCTCGACGTGTGTGTCTCGCAGTCAAGCGCGCTTTTGCCTTTATACTCTACGACCGATTTCCGACCGGTCTGAGCGCACCTTCGTACTCCTCCGTTACTCTTTGGGAGGAGACCGCCCCAGTCAAACTACCCACCATACACTGTCCTCGATCCGGATAACGGACCTGAGTTAGAACCTCAAAGTTGCCAGGGTGGTATTTCAAGGATGGCTCCATGAGAACTGGCGTCCCCACTTCAAAGCCTCCCACCTATCCTACACAAGCAAATTCAAAGTCCAGTGCAAAGCTATAGTAAAGGTTCACGGGGTCTTTCCGTCTAGCCGCGGATACACTGCATCTTCACAGCGATTTCAATTTCACTGAGTCTCGGGTGGAGACAGCGCCGCCATCGTTACGCCATTCGTGCAGGTCGGAACTTACCCGACAAGGAATTTCGCTACCTTAGGACCGTTATAGTTACGGCCGCCGTTTACCGGGGCTTCGATCAAGAGCTTCGCTTGCGCTAACCCCATCAATTAACCTTCCGGCACCGGGCAGGCGTCACACCCTATACGTCCACTTTCGTGTTTGCAGAGTGCTGTGTTTTTAATAAACAGTCGCAGCGGCCTGGTATCTTCGACCGGCATGGGCTTACGGAGCAAGTCCTTGACCCTCGCCGGCGCACCTTCTCCCGAAGTTACGGTGCCATTTTGCCTAGTTCCTTCACCCGAGTTCTCTCAAGCGCCTTGGTATTCTCTACCTAACCACCTGTGTCGGTTTGGGGTACGGTTCCCAGTTATCTGAAGCTTAGGAGCTTTTCTTGGAAGCATGGTATCAACCACTTCGTCGCCTAAAGGCAACTCGTCATCAGCTCTCGGCCTTAGAATCCCGGATTTGCCTAAGATTCCAGCCTACCACCTTAAACCTGGACAACCAACGCCAGGCTGGCCTAACCTTCTCCGTCCCTCCATCGCAATAACTGGAAGTACAGGAATATTAACCTGTTTTCCATCGACTACGCTTTTCAGCCTCGCCTTAGGGACCGACTAACCCTGCGTCGATTAACGTTGCGCAGGAAACCTTGGTCTTTCGGCGTGCGAGTTTTTCACTCGCATTGTCGTTACTCATGTCAGCATTCGCACTTCTGATACCTCCAGCAAGCTTCTCAACTCACCTTCACAGGCTTACAGAACGCTCCTCTACCGCATCACCAAAAGGTGATACCCGTAGCTTCGGTGCATGGTTTGAGCCCCGTTACATCTTCCGCGCAGGCCG
Source organism: Pseudomonas sp. NY8896 (assembly GCF_039634505.1). Taxonomy (NCBI): domain Bacteria; kingdom Pseudomonadati; phylum Pseudomonadota; class Gammaproteobacteria; order Pseudomonadales; family Pseudomonadaceae; genus Pseudomonas; species Pseudomonas sp. NY8896. The sequence continues at coordinate 164,745 of NZ_CP132350.1, read as the reverse complement.
ACTCGACTAGTGAGCTATTACGCTTTCTTTAAAGGGTGGCTGCTTCTAAGCCAACCTCCTAGCTGTCTAAGCCTTCCCACATCGTTTCCCACTTAACCATGACTTTGGGACCTTAGCTGACGGTCTGGGTTGTTTCCCTTTTCACGACGGACGTTAGCACCCGCCGTGTGTCTCCCATGCTCGGCACTTGTAGGTATTCGGAGTTTGCATCGGTTTGGTAAGTCGGGATGACCCCCTAGCCGAAACAGTGCTCTACCCCCTACAGTGATACATGAGGCGCTACCTAAATAGCTTTCGAGGAGAACCAGCTATCTCCGAGCTTGATTAGCCTTTCACTCCGATCCACAGGTCATCCGCTAACTTTTCAACGGTAGTCGGTTCGGTCCTCCAGTCAGTGTTACCTAACCTTCAACCTGCCCATGGATAGATCGCCCGGTTTCGGGTCTATACCCAGCGACTAAACGCCCTATTAAGACTCGCTTTCGCTACGCCTCCCCTATTCGGTTAAGCTCGCCACTGAATATAAGTCGCTGACCCATTATACAAAAGGTACGCAGTCACCTAACAAAGTAGGCTCCCACTGCTTGTACGCATACGGTTTCAGGTTCTATTTCACTCCCCTCTCCGGGGTTCTTTTCGCCTTTCCCTCACGGTACTGGTTCACTATCGGTCAGTCAGTAGTATTTAGCCTTGGAGGATGGTCCCCCCATATTCAGACAAAGTTTCTCGTGCTCCGTCCTACTCGATTTCATTGATAAGAGATTTTCGTGTACGGGGCTATCACCCACTATGGCCGCACTTTCCAGAGCGTTCCACTAATCTCAAACCAACTTAAGGGCTGGTCCCCGTTCGCTCGCCACTACTAAGGGAATCTCGGTTGATTTCTTTTCCTCAGGGTACTTAGATGTTTCAGTTCCCCTGGTTCGCCTCTTGCACCTATGTATTCAGTACAAGATAACCAGCTTATGCTGGCTGGGTTCCCCCATTCAGAGATCTCTGGATCACAGTCTGTTTGCCGACTCCCCAAAGCTTATCGCAGGCTACCACGTCTTTCATCGCCTCTGACTGCCAAGGCATCCACCGTATGCGCTTCTTCACTTGACCATATAACCCCAAGCAATCTGGTTATACTGTGAAGACGACATTCGCCGAAAATTCGCACGTCGCTCTTTCGAGCAGAACTCACAAATTTTACCTTAGCCTGATTAACCAGCAGTGAAACTGGCCATCAGTCTATTTCTATCACATATCCGAATTTTTAAAGAACGATCTGACAAAAGTCAGAAATCAACATTCATCAACGAATGTTCATTTCTAAGTTCTGACAAGTGACTGCGTACTGCGAAAGTGGTGGAGCCAAGCGGGATCGAACCGCTGACCTCCTGCGTGCAAGGCAGGCGCTCTCCCAGCTGAGCTATGGCCCCGTATTTTACGCCTGAACCATGTGATGGTAGGTCTGGGCAGATTTGAACTGCCGACCTCACCCTTATCAGGGGTGCGCTCTAACCAACTGAGCTACAGACCTATAACAGGGTCGCGTTACAGCATCGTCTTTATACAAGTGAATCAAGCAATTCGTGTGGGAGCTCATCAGTAGGCTGATGTCGTCGATTAAGGAGGTGATCCAGCCGCAGGTTCCCCTACGGCTACCTTGTTACGACTTCACCCCAGTCATGAATCACACCGTGGTAACCGTCCTCCCGAAGGTTAGACTAGCTACTTCTGGTGCAACCCACTCCCATGGTGTGACGGGCGGTGTGTACAAGGCCCGGGAACGTATTCACCGCGACATTCTGATTCGCGATTACTAGCGATTCCGACTTCACGCAGTCGAGTTGCAGACTGCGATCCGGACTACGATCGGTTTTGTGAGATTAGCTCCACCTCGCGGCTTGGCAACCCTCTGTACCGACCATTGTAGCACGTGTGTAGCCCAGGCCGTAAGGGCCATGATGACTTGACGTCATCCCCACCTTCCTCCGGTTTGTCACCGGCAGTCTCCTTAGAGTGCCCACCATAACGTGCTGGTAACTAAGGACAAGGGTTGCGCTCGTTACGGGACTTAACCCAACATCTCACGACACGAGCTGACGACAGCCATGCAGCACCTGTGTCAGAGTTCCCGAAGGCACCAATCCATCTCTGGAAAGTTCTCTGCATGTCAAGGCCTGGTAAGGTTCTTCGCGTTGCTTCGAATTAAACCACATGCTCCACCGCTTGTGCGGGCCCCCGTCAATTCATTTGAGTTTTAACCTTGCGGCCGTACTCCCCAGGCGGTCAACTTAATGCGTTAGCTGCGCCACTAAAATCTCAAGGATTCCAACGGCTAGTTGACATCGTTTACGGCGTGGACTACCAGGGTATCTAATCCTGTTTGCTCCCCACGCTTTCGCACCTCAGTGTCAGTATCAGTCCAGGTGGTCGCCTTCGCCACTGGTGTTCCTTCCTATATCTACGCATTTCACCGCTACACAGGAAATTCCACCACCCTCTACCGTACTCTAGCTTGCCAGTTTTGGATGCAGTTCCCAGGTTGAGCCCGGGGCTTTCACATCCAACTTAACAAACCACCTACGCGCGCTTTACGCCCAGTAATTCCGATTAACGCTTGCACCCTCTGTATTACCGCGGCTGCTGGCACAGAGTTAGCCGGTGCTTATTCTGTCGGTAACGTCAAAACAGCAAGGTATTAGCTTACTGCCCTTCCTCCCAACTTAAAGTGCTTTACAATCCGAAGACCTTCTTCACACACGCGGCATGGCTGGATCAGGCTTTCGCCCATTGTCCAATATTCCCCACTGCTGCCTCCCGTAGGAGTCTGGACCGTGTCTCAGTTCCAGTGTGACTGATCATCCTCTCAGACCAGTTACGGATCGTCGCCTTGGTGAGCCATTACCCCACCAACTAGCTAATCCGACCTAGGCTCATCTGATAGCGCAAGGCCCGAAGGTCCCCTGCTTTCTCCCGTAGGACGTATGCGGTATTAGCGTTCCTTTCGAAACGTTGTCCCCCACTACCAGGCAGATTCCTAGGCATTACTCACCCGTCCGCCGCTGAATCAAGGAGCAAGCTCCCGTCATCCGCTCGACTTGCATGTGTTAGGCCTGCCGCCAGCGTTCAATCTGAGCCATGATCAAACTCTTCAGTTCAATACTGCTTGGGTTTTTAAGAAACCCTAAACTTGGCTCAGCAATCTCAAATGACTATGTGATTTCTCGCATGGCCACTTGTGATGCTGATAATCTTTTTGACTATCAGTCCGTACTCACAAGCACCCACACGAATTGCTTGATTCAATTTGTTAAAGAGCGTTTGGTTAAGAGCTTTTCGTCTCAACCGAGGCGCGCATTCTACGCCTTCCTCAGAGCCTGTCAAGCGTTTATTTTGAAGTTTTTTGCGAGAAACTCGTTTAACTTCAAACACTTAACTCGCTTCGATCTCTCGTCGCGGGAGGTGAATAATACAGCATTCAGAAACGCTGTCAACCACCTTTTTACCACCACTGGCTGGCTTTCAGCCTACCAGGAGAAGCGATAGCTTCTACTTAAAGACAAAACCCCTACCTGCATGCGCAGATAGGGGTTTTGCGAAATGAATCTTGACGATGACCTACTCTCACATGGGGAAACCCCACACTACCATCGGCGATGCATCGTTTCACTGCTGAGTTCGGGATGGGATCAGGTGGTTCCAATGCTCTATGGTCGTCAAGAAATTCTGTAGCCAGAATGTCCAGATGGACAGCCCAGCGAATTCGGATATGTGATTGTGTGGTTCGTTGCGAACTTTCGGTTCGTATCATCTTCACCACCGCAATTTGGCTGACGCGCAAATTGCTTGGGTGTTATATGGTCAAGCCTCACGGGCAATTAGTATTGGTTAGCTCAACGCCTCACAGCGCTTACACACCCAACCTATCAACGTCGTAGTCTTCGACGGCCCTTTAGGGGATTCAAGATCCCAGTGAGATCTCATCTTGAGGCAAGTTTCCCGCTTAGATGCTTTCAGCGGTTATCTCTTCCGAACATAGCTACCCGGCAATGCCACTGGCGTGACAACCGGAACACCAGAGGTTCGTCCACTCCGGTCCTCTCGTACTAGGAGCAGCCCCTCTCAAATCTCAAACGTCCACGGCAGATAGGGACCGAACTGTCTCACGACGTTCTAAACCCAGCTCGCGTACCACTTTAAATGGCGAACAGCCATACCCTTGGGACCGGCTTCAGCCCCAGGATGTGATGAGCCGACATCGAGGTGCCAAACACCGCCGTCGATATGAACTCTTGGGCGGTATCAGCCTGTTATCCCCGGAGTACCTTTTATCCGTTGAGCGATGGCCCTTCCATACAGAACCACCGGATCACTAAGACCTACTTTCGTACCTGCTCGACGTGTGTGTCTCGCAGTCAAGCGCGCTTTTGCCTTTATACTCTACGACCGATTTCCGACCGGTCTGAGCGCACCTTCGTACTCCTCCGTTACTCTTTGGGAGGAGACCGCCCCAGTCAAACTACCCACCATACACTGTCATCGATCCGGATAACGGACCTGAGTTAGAACCTCAAAGTTGCCAGGGTGGTATTTCAAGGATGGCTCCATGAGAACTGGCGTCCCCACTTCAAAGCCTCCCACCTATCCTACACAAGCAAATTCAAAGTCCAGTGCAAAGCTATAGTAAAGGTTCACGGGGTCTTTCCGTCTAGCCGCGGATACACTGCATCTTCACAGCGATTTCAATTTCACTGAGTCTCGGGTGGAGACAGCGCCGCCATCGTTACGCCATTCGTGCAGGTCGGAACTTACCCGACAAGGAATTTCGCTACCTTAGGACCGTTATAGTTACGGCCGCCGTTTACCGGGGCTTCGATCAAGAGCTTCGCTTGCGCTAACCCCATCAATTAACCTTCCGGCACCGGGCAGGCGTCACACCCTATACGTCCACTTTCGTGTTTGCAGAGTGCTGTGTTTTTAATAAACAGTCGCAGCGGCCTGGTATCTTCGACCGGCATGGGCTTACGGAGCAAGTCCTTCACCCTCGCCGGCGCACCTTCTCCCGAAGTTACGGTGCCATTTTGCCTAGTTCCTTCACCCGAGTTCTCTCAAGCGCCTTGGTATTCTCTACCTAACCACCTGTGTCGGTTTGGGGTACGGTTCCCAGTTATCTGAAGCTTAGGAGCTTTTCTTGGAAGCATGGTATCAACCACTTCGTCGCCTAAAGGCAACTCGTCATCAGCTCTCGGCCTTAGAATCCCGGATTTGCCTAAGATTCCAGCCTACCACCTTAAACCTGGACAACCAACGCCAGGCTGGCCTAACCTTCTCCGTCCCTCCATCGCAATAACTGGAAGTACAGGAATATTAACCTGTTTTCCATCGACTACGCTTTTCAGCCTCGCCTTAGGGACCGACTAACCCTGCGTCGATTAACGTTGCGCAGGAAACCTTGGTCTTTCGGCGTGCGAGTTTTTCACTCGCATTGTCGTTACTCATGTCAGCATTCGCACTTCTGATACCTCCAGCAAGCTTCTCAACTCACCTTCACAGGCTTACAGAACGCTCCTCTACCGCATCACCAAAAGGTGATACCCGTAGCTTCGGTGCATGGTTTGAGCCCCGTTACATCTTCCGCGCAGGCCGACTCGACTAGTGAGCTATTACGCTTTCTTTAAAGGGTGGCTGCTTCTAAGCCAACCTCCTAGCTGTCTAAGCCTTCCCACATCGTTTCCCACTTAACCATGACTTTGGGACCTTAGCTGACGGTCTGGGTTGTTTCCCTTTTCACGACGGACGTTAGCACCCGCCGTGTGTCTCCCATGCTCGGCACTTGTAGGTATTCGGAGTTTGCATCGGTTTGGTAAGTCGGGATGACCCCCTAGCCGAAACAGTGCTCTACCCCCTACAGTGATACATGAGGCGCTACCTAAATAGCTTTCGAGGAGAACCAGCTATCTCCGAGCTTGATTAGCCTTTCACTCCGATCCACAGGTCATCCGCTAACTTTTCAACGGTAGTCGGTTCGGTCCTCCAGTCAGTGTTACCTAACCTTCAACCTGCCCATGGATAGATCGCCCGGTTTCGGGTCTATACCCAGCGACTAAACGCCCTATTAAGACTCGCTTTCGCTACGCCTCCCCTATTCGGTTAAGCTCGCCACTGAATATAAGTCGCTGACCCATTATACAAAAGGTACGCAGTCACCTAACAAAGTAGGCTCCCACTGCTTGTACGCATACGGTTTCAGGTTCTATTTCACTCCCCTCTCCGGGGTTCTTTTCGCCTTTCCCTCACGGTACTGGTTCACTATCGGTCAGTCAGTAGTATTTAGCCTTGGAGGATGGTCCCCCCATATTCAGACAAAGTTTCTCGTGCTCCGTCCTACTCGATTTCATTGATAAGAGATTTTCGTGTACGGGGCTATCACCCACTATGGCCGCACTTTCCAGAGCGTTCCACTAATCTCAAACCAACTTAAGGGCTGGTCCCCGTTCGCTCGCCACTACTAAGGGAATCTCGGTTGATTTCTTTTCCTCAGGGTACTTAGATGTTTCAGTTCCCCTGGTTCGCCTCTTGCACCTATGTATTCAGTACAAGATAACCAGCTTATGCTGGCTGGGTTCCCCCATTCAGAGATCTCTGGATCACAGTCTGCTTGCCGACTCCCCAAAGCTTATCGCAGGCTACCACGTCTTTCATCGCCTCTGACTGCCAAGGCATCCACCGTATGCGCTTCTTCACTTGACCATATAACCCCAAGCAATCTGGTTATACTGTGAAGACGACATTCGCCGAAAATTCGCACGTCGCTCTTTCGAGCAGAACTCACAAATTTTACCTTAGCCTGATTAACCAGCAGTGAAACTGGCCATCAGTCTATTTCTATCACATATCCGAATTTTTAAAGAACGATTTGACAAAAGTCAGAAGTCAACATTCGCAGGGAATGCTCATTTCTGAGTTCTGATCAGCAAATGAATCAAGCAATTCGTGTGGGAGCTCATCAGCAGGCTGATGTCGTCGATTAAGGAGGTGATCCAGCCGCAGGTTCCCCTACGGCTACCTTGTTACGACTTCACCCCAGTCATGAATCACACCGTGGTAACCGTCCTCCCGAAGGTTAGACTAGCTACTTCTGGTGCAACCCACTCCCATGGTGTGACGGGCGGTGTGTACAAGGCCCGGGAACGTATTCACCGCGACATTCTGATTCGCGATTACTAGCGATTCCGACTTCACGCAGTCGAGTTGCAGACTGCGATCCGGACTACGATCGGTTTTGTGAGATTAGCTCCACCTCGCGGCTTGGCAACCCTCTGTACCGACCATTGTAGCACGTGTGTAGCCCAGGCCGTAAGGGCCATGATGACTTGACGTCATCCCCACCTTCCTCCGGTTTGTCACCGGCAGTCTCCTTAGAGTGCCCACCATAACGTGCTGGTAACTAAGGACAAGGGTTGCGCTCGTTACGGGACTTAACCCAACATCTCACGACACGAGCTGACGACAGCCATGCAGCACCTGTGTCAGAGTTCCCGAAGGCACCAATCCATCTCTGGAAAGTTCTCTGCATGTCAAGGCCTGGTAAGGTTCTTCGCGTTGCTTCGAATTAAACCACATGCTCCACCGCTTGTGCGGGCCCCCGTCAATTCATTTGAGTTTTAACCTTGCGGCCGTACTCCCCAGGCGGTCAACTTAATGCGTTAGCTGCGCCACTAAAATCTCAAGGATTCCAACGGCTAGTTGACATCGTTTACGGCGTGGACTACCAGGGTATCTAATCCTGTTTGCTCCCCACGCTTTCGCACCTCAGTGTCAGTATCAGTCCAGGTGGTCGCCTTCGCCACTGGTGTTCCTTCCTATATCTACGCATTTCACCGCTACACAGGAAATTCCACCACCCTCTACCGTACTCTAGCTTGCCAGTTTTGGATGCAGTTCCCAGGTTGAGCCCGGGGCTTTCACATCCAACTTAACAAACCACCTACGCGCGCTTTACGCCCAGTAATTCCGATTAACGCTTGCACCCTCTGTATTACCGCGGCTGCTGGCACAGAGTTAGCCGGTGCTTATTCTGTCGGTAACGTCAAAACAGCAAGGTATTAACTTACTGCCCTTCCTCCCAACTTAAAGTGCTTTACAATCCGAAGACCTTCTTCACACACGCGGCATGGCTGGATCAGGCTTTCGCCCATTGTCCAATATTCCCCACTGCTGCCTCCCGTAGGAGTCTGGACCGTGTCTCAGTTCCAGTGTGACTGATCATCCTCTCAGACCAGTTACGGATCGTCGCCTTGGTGAGCCATTACCCCACCAACTAGCTAATCCGACCTAGGCTCATCTGATAGCGCAAGGCCCGAAGGTCCCCTGCTTTCTCCCGTAGGACGTATGCGGTATTAGCGTTCCTTTCGAAACGTTGTCCCCCACTACCAGGCAGATTCCTAGGCATTACTCACCCGTCCGCCGCTGAATCAAGGAGCAAGCTCCCGTCATCCGCTCGACTTGCATGTGTTAGGCCTGCCGCCAGCGTTCAATCTGAGCCATGATCAAACTCTTCAGTTCAATACTGCTTGGGTTTTTAAGAAACCCTAAACTTGGCTCAGCAATCTCAAATGACTATGTGATTTCTCGCATGGCCACTTGTGATGCTGATAATCTTTTTGACTATCAGTCCGTACTCACAAGCACCCACACGAATTGCTTGATTCAATTTGTTAAAGAGCGTTTGGTTAAGAGCTTTTCGTCTCAACCGAGGCGCGCATTCTACGCTTTCCTCAGAGCCTGTCAAGCGTTTATTTTGAAGTTTTTTGCGAGAAACTCGTTTAGCTTCAAACACTTGGCTCGCTGCGATCTCTCGTAGCGGGAGGCGAATCATACAGCACCAAGAAGCGCTGTCAACCACCATTTCAACCGCTTGCGATCATTCGATCGTAGCCCTTCCAACACCACCTTAACTACTTAACTCATTGAATTTCAAGGAGTTTGTCGTTCCGATGTCGCTGGAAGTGGGGCGCATTATAAGGGGATTCGAAACCCCGTCAACCTTTAATTTTAAGAAACCTTCATATCGCTGAAAAGCAAAGCGGGGAGGCCTGACGGCCTCCCCGCTTTTCAGTGCAACCCGCGGTTTCTAAAGTACACCAGCGCCGCGTAGTCGCTGCAGCTCGCCGGCACCCAACCCCAACACTTCCCCCAGCACCACGTCGGTATGCTCGCCCAACAGTGGCGGCGCCCGGCGATACTCCACCGGCGTCTCCGACAAGCGTATCGGGCTCGCGACCTGCGGTACGCTACCCGCCAACGGATGCGCCATACTTACCGCCAGCCCTCGCGCCAGCACCTGGGGGTCCTGGAACATCTGCGCCAGGTCATTGATTGGCCCACACGGCACCCCTGCAGCTTCCAGCTGGCGCACCCATTCAGCCGTGGTCTTGAACACCGTGGCTTGGCGTATCAGTGGAATCAGCTCGGCCCTGTTCGCCACCCGCAGTTTATTGGTCACAAAGCGCGGGTCATCCGCCCATTGCGGCTGCCCGGCCACTTCGGCGAACTTGCGGAACTGGCTGTCATTACCCACGGTAAGAATGAAGTCGCCATCCGCCGTCGGGAAATCCTGATAAGGCACTATGTTGGGATGCGCATTACCCAGCCGGCGAGGCGAGGTGCCTGTGGTCAGATAGTTCATTGCCTGATTCGCCAGGCAGGCCACCTGCACATCGAGCAATGCCATATCGACATGCTGGCCGACCCCGGTCTGATCCCGGTGGGCGAGGGCAGCAAGCATGGCAACCGTGGAATACAGCCCGGTCAGAATGTCGGTAAGCGCTACACCCACCTTCACCGGCCCTGCACCTGCCTCACCTTCCGGGCGACCGGTCAGGCTCATCAGCCCACCCAGCCCCTGGATCATGAAGTCATAGCCAGCGCGCTTGGCATATGGGCCGGTCTGGCCGAAGCCCGTAATGGAGCAATAGATAAGCTGTGGGTTGACTGCCTTCAGGCTCTGGTAGTCCAGGCCATAGGCAGCCAGCCCACCCACCTTGAAGTTCTCGATGACGATATCGCACTTAGCCGCCAACTCACGCACCAGGCGCTGCCCCTCGGGCTGGGTAAAGTCGATGGTCACCGAACGCTTGTTGCGATTGGCCGACAGGTAGTAGGCCGCCTCGCCGGTGTTCTCACCCTCGACATCCTTGAGGAAGGGTGGCCCCCATGAGCGGGTATCGTCGCCACTGCCAGGGCGCTCGACCTTGATCACGTCAGCGCCAAGGTCAGCGAGAATCTGGCCAGACCACGGGCCGGCCAACACGCGCGAAAGGTCCAGCACCCGCAGATGTGATAGCGCGCCCATGGACTGCTCCTTATTAATAGAAGGCCTGGATACCGGTTTGCGCACGCCCCAGAATCAGCGCATGCACGTCATGAGTACCTTCGTAGGTGTTGACCACCTCCAGGTTGACCAGGTGGCGGGCCACACCAAACTCGTCGGAGATGCCGTTGCCACCGAGCATGTCGCGCGCCATACGGGCGATATCCAGCGCCTTGCCGCAGGAGTTGCGCTTCATGATCGAGGTAATCTCCACTGCAGCCGTTCCTTCGTCCTTCATGCGCCCCAGGCGCAGGCAGCCTTGCAGCGCCAGCGTGATTTCCGTCTGCATGTCGGCCAGCTTTTTCTGGATCAATTGGTTGGCGGCCAACGGGCGTCCGAACTGCTGGCGGTCCAGGGTGTATTGGCGGGCGGTGTGCCAGCAAGCTTCAGCGGCACCCAGCGCCCCCCAGGAAATACCGTAGCGAGCCGAGTTCAGGCAGGTGAACGGGCCTTTGAGGCCACGTACATCCGGGAAAATGTTCTCGTCCGGCACAAACACATTGTCCATGACGATTTCGCCAGTGATCGAGGCGCGCAGGCCGACCTTGCCATGGATCGCCGGAGCACTGAGGCCCTGCCAGCCTTTCTCCAGTACGAAGCCACGGATATCGCCCTCATCGTCCTTGGCCCAGACCACGAACACGTCGGCGATGGGGCTGTTGGTGATCCACATCTTGCTGCCGGTAAGACGGTAGCCACCGTCCACCTTCCTGGCCCGGGTAATCATCGAGCCCGGGTCGGAGCCATGGTTAGGTTCGGTCAGGCCGAAGCAACCGATCCACTCGCCACTCGCCAACTTGGGCAGGTACTTCTGTTTTTGTGCCTCGGTGCCAAATTCGTTGATCGGCACCATCACCAGCGACGACTGCACACTCATCATCGAGCGGTAACCTGAGTCGATGCGTTCCACTTCGCGGGCAATCAGGCCATAGCACACGTAATTCAAACCGCTGCCACCGTACTGCTCGGGAATGGTTGCACCCAGCAGGCCGATTTCACCCATCTCGCGGAAGATCGCCGGGTCGGTCTGCTCATGACGGAAAGCCTCGAGCACACGTGGGGCCAGCTTGTCCTGGGCGAACTGATAAGCGCTGTCACGCACCATGCGCTCTTCTTCAGTGAGCTGCTGATCCAGCAGCAGCGGGTCGATCCAGTTGAAGCTTGCTTTACCGGCCATGAGCGAAATCCTCGTAATAGGGGGCAGTTTCTTGTGCCTTTGAGCCTAGGCTTGATCAGCCGCCGGGACAAACGAGGATTGCGCACCAATTAGTGATAATTTGTCACTTCGTAAATCGGCAAAACGCCATATTGACAGCCTTACAAGTGAGGTTGACGTACATGCGCCGCAAGATCCCCAGTACCGCCGCTCTGGTTTGCTTCGAAGCGGCGGCACGTAACGAAAGCTTTACCAAGGCTGCCCAGGAACTCGCCCTGACCCAAAGCGCCGTCTGTCGGCAGATCGGTGGGCTAGAAGCCTTCCTTAATGTGGAACTGTTCCGCCGCTCGCGCAGGGGCGTGAAGCTTACCGAAGCCGGCCTGTCCTACAGTCGCCAGGTGGCCACCCAGCTGGACGCCGTGGAACGCGATACCTTGTCGGTGATGCGCCTGCAGGGCGCCAATGTGATCGAGCTGGCGGTGGTGCCGACGTTTGGCACTCAATGGCTGCTACCACGGCTCAAGGACTTCCAGCAGCGCCACCCAGAGGTCACGGTCAATCTCACCAACCGCACCCGGCCATTCCTGTTTGCGGACACAACCTTCGATGCCGCCATCTATTTTGGTGATGCCGATTGGTCTGGCACCCAGTCGCACAGGCTGATGGGGGAAAACCCAGTACCGGTGTGCAGCCCGGTACTGCTGGATGGGCAGGGCAAGCTCGAGGCACGCCACATCGCGCAGCTTCCCCTGCTGCAGCAAAGCACGCGCCCCTATGCCTGGCGGCAATGGTTCGGCAGCGTAGGTATGAATGTTGAACGCGACATGACAGGCCCGCGCTATGAACTATTCTCGATGCTCGCCCAGGCGGCCATGCACGAAATGGGCATTGCCCTGATACCGCCGTTCCTGATCCAGCGAGAGCTGGAGGAGGGTAGGCTGGTGGTCGCTAACAGGCATGCCCTGAGTAGCGACAAGGCTTACTATCTGATGATTCCCGAACGCAAGGTAGAGTCAGCATCGCTACGTGCGTTTCGCGACTGGCTGGTGAGCCAGGCCCAGGCATACACAGGCAAAACAAGAACAAGTGCGACAAATTGACTCTGTAGTCAATTATTTTAAACACCTACAGATATATGTATTTGTCGCTTTTTCGAAAACTGTAATGCAGGCATAAAAATACCCTTTAACCCTGCTTAACACGCGGCTTTGCGGGTTATTTTGCGACATCCACCAATCCGTAAGCGAATTCTTCGCATTTTTTTTGTTTTTTTCTCCTAATCTGCCAATAGCCCATGCTTGACGGGCTGCAGCCTTATCGCTGCGACAAGCGGTCACAGGGTGACTTGTAGTTTTAACTTCGTTTCGCTCCAGAACCGGTTGAAGGCCTCTGGGTTCGTCTGCAAAATGCTTCGCCCGCCCGGTATCCGGCGGGCCGGCGCTCCACAGCCGCCCCAGCTCACCATCCGAAGTGTGCTGGCTTTTACAAAGACAAAAGGTCACCGCAGGAGAAATAGTCGTGCACATTGGTGTTCCTCTCGAGACGCAGACCGGTGAGACAAGGGTCGCTGCGACCCCCGAAACCATCAAGAAACTGATTGGCCAGGGCCATCAGGTCACCGTCCAACGGGGTGCAGGGCTCAACGCCGCCATTCCGGACAGTGCCTATGAGGCCGTGGGTGCTTCCCTGGGGAGCGCAGCCGACGCCTACGGCGCCCAATTGGTACTCAAAGTGGTCGCCCCCAACGACCAGGAATTGGCCCTGATCAACAGTGGCAGCCTGCTGGTGGGCATGCTCAACCCGTTCAACAGCGAACTGATCGGCAAGATGGCCGAACGCGGCATCACCGCTTTCGCCCTGGAGGCCGCGCCGCGTACCTCTCGGGCGCAAAGCCTGGATGTGCTGTCGTCGCAAGCCAACATCGCCGGTTACAAGGCCGTGTTGCTGGCAGCCCATCACTACCCACGCTTCATGCCCATGCTGATGACCGCTGCCGGTACCGTTAAGGCCGCACGCGTGCTGATCCTCGGCGCGGGCGTTGCCGGCCTGCAGGCCATTGCCACGGCCAAGCGCCTGGGTGCGGTGATCGAAGCATCCGATGTACGCCCAGCCGTGAAGGAGCAGATCGAGTCGCTGGGCGCCAAATTCATCGACGTGCCCTATGAGACCGACGAAGAGCGCGAGTGCGCCGAAGGCGTCGGCGGCTACGCCCGACCCATGCCGGCCAGCTGGATGCAACGCCAGGCCCAGGCCGTGCACGAACGCGCCAAGCAGGCCGATATCGTCATTACCACCGCGCTGATCCCCGGGCGCAAGGCACCGACCTTGCTCAGTGCCGAAACCGTGGCGCAGATGAAGCCCGGCTCGGTGGTCATCGACCTGGCTGCGGCCCAGGGCGGCAACTGCCCACTGACCGTTGCCGACCAGGTGGTGCAGGAAAACGGCGTGACCATCGTCGGCCCGACCAACCTGCCGGCGCAGGTGGGTGCCGATGCCTCGGCGCTGTACGCGCGCAACCTGCTGGACTTCATGAAGCTGCTGTTCGACAAGGACGGCGCGCTGGTCATCAACCTCGAAGACGACATCGTCGCGGCCTGCCTGATGTGCCGTGATGGTCAGGTCGTCCGCAAGAACGGCTAAGGAGCACGACAATGGAAGACATGCTGATTTCCCACGGCATCTACAACCTGATCATCTTCGTGCTGGCCATCTATGTGGGCTACCACGTGGTGTGGAACGTCACCCCGGCGCTGCACACCCCACTGATGGCGGTTACCAACGCCATTTCGGCGATCGTCATCGTCGGTGCCATGCTGGCTGCCGCGCTGACCGTGACCCCGGCTGGCAAGCTGATGGGCACGCTTGCCGTGGCCCTGGCTGCAGTCAATGTGTTCGGTGGCTTCCTGGTCACCCGCCGCATGCTTGAAATGTTCAAGAAGAAAACCAAGAACGAGGCGCAGAAGTAAGCATGAGCATGAATCTGGTAACGCTCCTCTACCTCGTCGCCTCGGTGTGCTTCATCCAGGCGCTCAAGGGCCTGTCGCACCCGACTACCTCGCGGCGCGGCAACCTGTTTGGCATGATTGGCATGGGGCTCGCCATCCTTACCACGGTTGGCCTCATTTATAAGCTAGGTGCAGAACTGGCCACCGCCGGCATCGGCTATGTCATCGTCGGCCTGCTGGTCGGTGGCACCGCCGGCTCGATCATGGCCAAGCGCGTCGAGATGACCAAGATGCCGGAGCTGGTCGCTTTCATGCACAGCATGATCGGCCTGGCGGCGGTGTTCATCGCCATCGCCGCCGTACTCGAGCCGCAGTCGATGGGCATCGTTGCCGCCATCAGTGACCCGATCCCTACCGGCAACCGCCTGGAGCTGTTCCTCGGTGCTGCCATCGGTGCCATTACCTTCTCCGGTTCGGTGATCGCCTTCGGCAAGCTGTCGGGCAAGTACAAGTTCCGCCTGTTCCAAGGCGCTCCTGTACAGTTCGCGGGCCAGCACAAGCTGAACCTGATCCTCGGCCTGACCACCATCGCCCTGGGCCTGCTGTTCACTTTCACCGGTCATTACAGTGCCTTCACCCTGATGCTGGTCCTGGCCTTCATCATGGGCGTGCTGATCATTATTCCGATCGGCGGCGCCGACATGCCGGTGGTGGTGTCGATGCTTAACAGCTATTCGGGCTGGGCAGCGGCCGGTATCGGCTTCTCCCTGAACAACTCGATGCTGATCATCGCAGGCTCCTTGGTGGGCTCGTCCGGTGCCATCCTCTCGTACATCATGTGCAAGGCGATGAACCGTTCGTTCTTCAACGTCATCCTCGGCGGCTTCGGTGGCGATACCGACACTGGCGCGGCGCAAGGTTCGCAAGAACAGCGCCCGGTGAAATCTGGTTCGGCTGACGATGCCACCTTCCTGCTCAGCAATGCCGACAGCGTAATCATCGTCCCAGGCTACGGCCTGGCGGTGGCCCGTGCCCAGCACGCATTGAAGGAGCTTACCGAGAAGCTGACCCACAACGGCGTAACCGTGAAGTATGCGATTCACCCAGTGGCGGGCCGCATGCCCGGGCATATGAACGTCCTGCTGGCCGAAGCCGAAGTGCCATACGACCAGGTGTTCGAGATGGAGGACATCAACGCCGAGTTCGGACAGGCCGACGTGGTGCTGGTGCTGGGCGCCAACGATGTGGTCAACCCGGCGGCGAAGAACGACCCCAAATCGCCAATCGCCGGCATGCCGATCCTCGAAGCGTTCAAGGCCAAGACCATCATCGTCAACAAGCGCTCCATGGCCAGCGGCTATGCTGGCCTGGACAACGAACTGTTCTACTTGGACAAGACCATGATGGTGTTCGGTGACGCCAAGAAGGTCATCGAGGACATGGTCAAAGCAGTGGAGTGACAACGGCCGCTGCAAACCAGCTGATATAAAGGAAGCCCCGGTCAGAATCTGTCGGGGCTTTCCTTTTATTGATCCGGATCAACGGCTCTACTTCAAGGCTTCTCATACGACCATGGTCGTGGGACGGCAATGGGCGAAATCTCTAGACTGCGCTGCAGTAGTTTCAGTAGCCCGAGATAACAATCCATGTACCGTGATCGTATCCGCTTGTCCTCCCTGCACAGCAAGGTAATGAGTGCGGCTGATGCCGCTGGTCTGATCGAGGACGGCATGACCGT
This sequence comes from Pseudomonas sp. NY8896, assembly GCF_039634505.1. Taxonomy (NCBI): domain Bacteria; kingdom Pseudomonadati; phylum Pseudomonadota; class Gammaproteobacteria; order Pseudomonadales; family Pseudomonadaceae; genus Pseudomonas; species Pseudomonas sp. NY8896. Next base: position 148,543 of record NZ_CP132350.1, on the reverse strand, counting down.
CGGCATGAGCGGTTTCACCCGCGCCGGCGAAGCCAAGGCCGTACCGCATGCACTGGCCGAACGTGCCAAGCAGTCGCCACTGAAAATCAGCCTGATGACCGGCGCCAGCCTGGGCAACGACCTGGACAAGCAACTGACCGAGGCCGGCGTGCTGGCTCGCCGCATGCCGTTCCAGGTCGACAGCACCCTGCGCAAGGCCATTAACGATGGCCAGGTGATGTTCATCGACCAGCACCTGTCGGAAACCGTCGAGCAATTGCGCAACCAGCAGCTGAAGCTGCCGGACATCGCAGTCATCGAAGCCGTGGCCATCACCGAGCAAGGCCACATCGTGCCGACCACCTCGGTGGGCAACTCGGCCAGCTTCGCGATCTTCGCCAAGCAGGTGATTGTCGAGATCAACCTCTCGCACAACACCAACCTCGAAGGCCTGCATGACATCTACATCCCGACCTACCGCCCGACCCGCACCCCCATCCCGCTGGTCAAGGTAGACGACCGTATCGGCAGCACCGCCATCCCGATCGACCCGGCCAAGATCGTCGGTATCGTCATCAGCGACCAGCCAGACTCGCCGTCCACTGTGCTGCCGCCAGATGATGAAACCCAAGGCATCGCCGACCACCTGATCAACTTCCTCAAAAAGGAAGTGGACGCTGGCCGCATGACCAACAAGCTCGGCCCGCTGCAAGCCGGTATCGGCAGCATCGCCAACGCGGTGATGTGCGGCCTGATCGAATCGCCGTTCGAAGACCTGACCATGTACTCCGAAGTACTGCAGGACTCCACCTTCGACCTGATCGACGCCGGCAAGCTGAGCTTCGCCTCGGGCAGCTCGATCACCTTGTCCAGCCGCCGCAACGCCGACGTGTTCGGCAACCTGGAGCGCTACAAGGACAAGCTGGTGCTGCGCCCGCAGGAAATCTCCAACCACCCGGAAGTGGTACGTCGCCTGGGCATTATTGGTATCAACACCGCACTGGAGTTCGATATCTACGGCAACGTCAACTCCACCCACGTCTGCGGTACCCGGATGATGAACGGCATTGGCGGTTCGGGCGATTTCGCTCGTAACGCCCACCTGGCCGTATTCGTCACCAAGTCGATTGCCAAAGGTGGCGCGATTTCCAGCGTGGTGCCAATGGTCAGCCATGTCGATCACACCGAGCACGACGTGGACATCCTGGTCACCGAGCAGGGCCTGGCCGACCTGCGTGGTCTGGCGCCGCGCGAACGGGCACGGGCGATCATCGACAACTGTGTGCACCCAGACTACCGCGCTGCGCTGAACGATTACTTCGATCGCGCCTGCCAGCGTGGCGGCCATACCCCGCACATCCTGCGTGAAGCGTTGAGCTGGCACGAGAACCTGGAAGAAACCGGGCGCATGCTGGCTAGCTGATGGAGAAGCGGCCTTGTGTCGCGATGGGGCTGCACAGCAGCCCCTTCTTTTTCAGCTGTAACGCCGCAATCCTGGGCCGGTCTGCGGCCTTGTCGCGACACAAGGCCGCACCATTACGACTGTGCTGCACAGTCCGGCCTTCCTTCTTTATAAAACTGTTCTACTGTACCGGTTTTCAACCAATCCTCGCCGCTTAAAACCATCTCCATCTCTTAAATCGCACCATATTCGTGCAGACCAGTACAGTTGCGCCATTTTCGAGTGCAACAGTAGGGTTACACAGTTAACTGAGCCATCGTCTTTCAACTGAACTGTATCTACTGTTATGGACAGCAGAGGAGGATCATTGGCATCAGTTAAATCACTACCTAATCCCGCCATAAGCGGAAGGATGAAGCATCATGGAACGTACCCTCAGTTCCGGTCTGGTTTTTGAAAGCAACGCCCAGCAATCCAACGCATCGATGCCGCTGCGCGCACTGTCCACCCTGCTGCTGTGGCAGCGCCGTATGGCCAGCCGCCGTCAACTGGCTCGCCTGGACAGCCGCCTGCTGGCCGACGCCGGTATCAGCGAGTCGCAGCGTTACGAAGAGCTGAGCAAGCCTTTCTGGCGCTAAGCACCGGCTTGCCGGCTGCGGCCGGCACCGCGAATTCCCAAACCCGTTGCAGGTCACTGCAACGGGTTTTTTATTGCCCGAAAGGCGCGTTGCAGAGCGCTCAAGGTCATTACCAGTACAGTTTTGTAAAAACCAATAATCACCATTACAGTTATCACGCACAACACGCGTTGACCTCCCAACGCAGCACCGCGTGATACGCTTGGCTTAACCGTCTGCTAGAACCAGTTGTTGAAACGTACCGTGACGAGCCCTGCAAACGTCCGATAGAGCAGAACCAACCTGACCCTACCCAGGAGTCCACGATCATGTCCCGTAAACACCTGCTTGGCGCCGCCCTGTTACTCGGCCTGGCTGGCACTGCCCACGCCACCAGCTTCGTTGTCACCACCGACACGGTAGTACGCGCCGTTGCCGCTTCCACTGACGCCACATCCGACCTTTCCTCGTCGTTCCGCGACGACAAGATCGTGCAGGCGGCCCGGGATGACGCCGCCACGTTCGTCGGCACTCAAGGCGATATCCGCGGTGCCCGCCTGGAAAGCGCCTTCGTGCACATCCGTTCGAACATGCCGGCCCTGCAAGCCAGCGATGCACAGCTGGCCCAGGCCATCCTGGCGCTCTGATACACCCTAGGCAAAACAGGTGCGTTGGCTAGAGCCCTCGCACCTGGGGTAGCCTTCGTCGTCCATTTTTCCAGCCTTCAAGAAAGCCCATGCGTTATCTGTTGCCGCTGCTGTTCTCCGTTGTCGGCATGGCCAGCGCCCATGCCATGGATACCACCACGCAAGGCCTGGTCATCTCGGGCTATGCCACCAGCCAGGTCACTACCGCGCCCTTCGATCGCAAACTGATCAGGCAGGCCCGTGATGATGCCGCCGCATTCGTTGCCAGCGATGGCGTGATCCGTGGTGCACGCCTGGAAGCCGCGCTGGAATCATTACGCCACAATTGTGCACGGCACACTGTCGGCGATCTGGAACTGGCGCAGGCAATTCTCGTCCAATAACTCACCTGACTCCCTGTATTTTTCGGAGATGCTCCATGCGTAAACCGCTGATTGCCGCTTCCCTCGGCATGCTGCTGCTGGCCGACCTGGCCCAGGCACAGACCCTGGTGGCTACCAGCAACATCATCGTGCGTGCCTTCGGCCGTTCGATCGACTTCACCTCGGATACCACCACGTCTATCCGTGACTCCAAAGTGGTGCGCGAAGCCCACGACGACGCTGCCAGCTTCGTCGCCAGCAACGGTGACATCCGCGGCGTCCAACTCGAGGCAGCCTTCAACACCCTGCGCGAGCGCGTACCGGAAGCGCGCGCCGCCAGCGACCAGGTACTGGCCGAAGCCATCCTCGCACTGTGATTCGCGTGCGCGCCTGGCTGCTCGGCTGCGCCCTGACGCTGCTCGGCACGCCCGCCTTGGCCGACCTGCAGCTAGAGCTGCAGGCGTCCGGCCTGGACCCGCAGCAAACCCAAGCCTCACAGGCCCTGCTTGACGAGGCCATGGGCAGGCTGCCGCCGCGCTTCAAGCAACAGTTGGACCGCCGCGTGCGGGTCAGCTGGAGCGACAACATGCCTGCCGACGCCTATGGGCAGGCATCACTGGTATCCACCCTCGAGCTCAACCGCCGCTTGCTGCCCAGCCTCACCGACGGCAGCGCCGCCACCGAGCGCACCAACCGCCCCCATGGCACGGTGCGTGAAGAGCTGCTGGCCACCGTGTTGCACGAGCTCACCCATATCTACGACCGTGCCCGCCTGTGGCCCGGTGCCGAGCGTTCGCTGATCGCCCGCTGCAAGCGCCAGCAGGGCACGCTGGGCAAGATCGGCCTGCCTGAAGAATGTCGAGGCCAGGCTGAACGTCGATTCACCCTCAGCGACGACCCGCGCCTGCTCGACCTGGCCGGCTGGCCGCAATACGTGGGCCGACGCGGCGAGCGCGAGCAACACAATGGCCAGTTCGTGCGTAGCCCCGACAGCTATGAACTAAGCAGCCCCAAGGAATACATCGCGGTCAACATGGAGTACTTCCTCCTCGACCCAAGCTACGGCTGCCGCCGTCCGGCGCTGAACCAGTACTTGCGCCAGCATTTCGGCTGGGCACCGCAACAGGACACCTGCGCCAAGGGCCTGCCGTTCATCAACGCTGGCAGTGACTTCGCTCGCCAGCCACTGGGTGAGATCGACCCCGAGCGGGTCTATGAAGTGGACTACCTGCTGGCCGAAGCCAACCAGAACCTGGTCAGCCGCTGGGGTCACAGCATGCTGCGCCTGGTGATCTGCAAACCGGGCCGCCCACGCGGTCCAGACTGCCGCCTGGACCTAGACCAAAGCCTGGTGCTGTCGTACCGCGCCTTCGTCAACGACGTGCAGCTGTCCAGCTGGGACGGCCTGGTCGGTAACTACCCGTCACGACTATTCGTATTGCCACTGGGCCAAGTGATCGACGAATACACCAAGACCGAACTGCGCAGCCTGGCCTCGGTGCCCTTGAAGCTCAACCGCGAAGAAATCGAGAACCTGGTGCGCCAGGCCGCCGAGATGCACTGGAGCTATGACGGCAACTACTGGTTCCTGTCCAACAACTGTGCAGTGGAGTCGTTGAAACTGCTGCGCAGCGGCACAGCCAACCCGCGCATAAATGACCTGGACAGCATCATGCCCAACGGTTTGCTGGCCGTGCTAAAGGGCAGGGGGCTGGCCGACACCAGCGTGCTTGATGACCCGCGCGAGGCGTTGCGCCTGGGCTACCGCTTCGATTCTTACCGCGACCGCTACCAGGCCATGTTCGAAGTGCTCAGGAAACAGCTGCCGATCAAGCAAGCCCTGGTTGAAGACTGGTTGGCCCTGGAGGCCGATCAACGTCGCAGCTGGTTCGCCAAGGCGGACCTGCGCACCAGCGCCGCGTTGCTGCTGCTCGAACAGGCCAGCCTTCGCCGGCAGCTTCTGCTGGCTCAAGACGAGGTCAAGCAGCGCTACCTGAATGCTGCGGCGCTGAAAGATGGCAGCGTCAACAAAGCTGACGCAACCCTCAAGCAGATGCTCGCCAACAGCGGTTTCCTCAGCCGTCCGGCAGAGTTGCTGGATGCCAAGGGCTACGGGCTGCCGCAACCCGAAGAGCGCAAGCACCTTGAGCAGGTGAGCAGCGAACGCCAGGCACAGCTGTTGCGCTTGAGCACCAGCCTGGACAAAGAGGTGAGGGCGCTGCTGGAGCCATCACGGGCCAAGGAAATTGCCGCGATCGAAGCCAATGTGAAGCAGATCGGCGAGCACTTGCGGGCGCTGCACAAGGCTGCGGGTGGCCTGCAATTGTGATGTTGCCTGTGCCGGCCTCTTCGCGGGTAAACCCGCTCCCACAGGGACTGCACAGGCCTTGAGGCTGCGGTGATCCTGTGGGAGCGGGTTTACCCGCGAAGAGGCCGGTACAGACAACACAGGCCTAAAGCTTCTCCTCAGCCTCGGAAGGCAACTGTTCATCCAGATGCAGCCAAGGCAGCCGGCTGCCCACCCAGATATGCCGGTTGGCCCTGACCAGTTCCGGGTGATCCAGCGTCGCCACCGTCACATCCACCGTTTCCGGGCTGTGCGTGGTCACCAATGCCACATGCGCCCCGCAATGCCCACAGAAGTACCGGCTGCAACTGGCCGGTGCCACATAGCAGTTGGGTTCGCCCGCCAGCCACTGAAACCCCGAACGAGGCAGGGTGAGCCAGGTCACCACCAGCCCGCCGCTTACCCGGCGGCATATCGAACAATGGCAATGGGCGATGTCCGTCAGGTCGCCCTCCAACCGGTAACGCAAGGCGCCGCAATGGCAGCCCCCTTCGGTCACATTCTGCATCACCTACCTCTCGTCGCCTTTGCTTCGGCGAAAGCTGGCTGAAAGCTTGCCCTCATAGGATAGCGCCCACTACCGGCACGAGACCGGTCAGCCAGGGCACCCGGTAAAACCGCGCCCGGCCCAATCAACAACAACAATGGTGATTCTGATGTATTCCTGTGCCCGCCTTTCCGCAGTCCCCCTCCGCATGCTCCCCGCGCAGCGCCCAACGCGCTGATCCGCCCGAATCGACGTTCCTTTCGTAGCGCCACGCCTGGAGTATTGCCATGCTGACCTTCCTCGGCTTTGCCATGGTCATCACCTTCATGTACCTGATCATGACCAAGCGCCTGTCGGCCTTGATCGCGCTGATCCTGGTACCGATCCTGTTCGCCCTGTTCGGTGGTTTTTCCGCCAAAATCGGCCCCATGATGCTCGAAGGCATCAGCAAGCTCGCGCCAACCGGCGTGATGCTGATGTTCGCCATTCTCTACTTCGCCCTGATGATCGACTCCGGCCTGTTCGACCCGGCCGTGCGCAAGATCCTCAAACTGGTCAAGGGCGACCCGCTGAAAGTCTCGGTCGGCACCGCTGTACTGGCCCTGGTGGTCTCGCTCGACGGTGACGGCGCCACCACCTACATGATCTGCTGTGCCGCTATGCTGCCGATGTACAGCCGTCTGGGCATGAGCCCGCGGATCATGGCCGGCCTGATCATCCTCGCCGGCGGGGTGATGAACATGACCCCGTGGGGTGGCCCGACCGCCCGCGCTGCCAGCGCCCTGCACGTAGACCCATCGGACATCTTCGTGCCGATGATCCCGGCCATGCTGTTCGGTGTGCTGGCGATCCTGGCCATCGCCTACATGTACGGCAAGCGTGAACGTGCTCGCCTAGGCGAACTGCACCTGCCGACCGACGACATCGACCACAGTGAAATCACTGTCTCGCAATACCCTGACGCACGCCGGCCCAAGCTGCTGTACTTCAACGGTGCACTGACCGCTGCCCTGATGGTCGCACTGATCGCCGGTGTACTGCCGCTGCCGGTGCTGTTCATGATCGCCTTCAGCATCGCGATGATCGTCAACTACCCATGCCTGCAGCAGCAGAAGGACCGCATCGCCGCCCACGCAGGCAGCGTACTGGCCGTGACCGGGCTGATCTTCGCCGCAGGCATCTTTACCGGCATCCTGTCCGGTACCGGCATGGTCGACGCCATGTCCAAGAGCCTGCTGGCGGTCATCCCCGAAGCGCTGGGCCCTTACCTGGCGGTGATCACCGCGATCGTGAGCATGCCGTTCACCTTCTTCATGTCCAACGACGCGTTCTACTACGGCGTGCTGCCAGTGCTGGCCGAAGCCGCCAGCCATTACGGCATCACCCCGGTAGAGATGGCCCGTGCGTCGATCGTCGGGCAGCCAGTACACCTGCTCAGCCCGCTGGTACCCTCCACCTACCTGCTGGTGGCCCTGGCCGGTATCGAATTTGGCGACCATCAGCGCTTTACACTCAAGTGGGCAGTGTTGGTGTGCCTGTGCATAATGCTCGCCGCACTGCTGATGGGCATTTTCCCGCTGTTCAGTAGTCTTTAATACACACGTATCACCTACGCGACGCGCCCTGACCGGGGCGCGTCGCCATTACCGCTCGAAGGAAAATACATGGAATGGCTGACCAGCCCGGAAATCTGGGTTGCCTTTTTCACCCTTACCGCGCTTGAGATCGTCCTCGGTATCGACAACATCATCATGATCTCGATCCTGGTCAGCCGCATGCCCAAGCACATGCAGCCGCGCACCCGGATCTTCGGCCTGGCCCTGGCCATGGTCACCCGCATCATGCTGTTGCTGTCGATCACTTGGGTCATGCGCCTTACCGCCGACCTGTTCGTGGTGTTCGGCCAAGGCATCTCCGGGCGCGACCTGATTCTGTTCTTCGGTGGTCTGTTCCTGTTGTGGAAAAGCTCGCAAGAGATCTACCACGGCCTGGAAGGCGAAGACGAAAACCCGGACGAGCCAAAAGGCGCGGGTGGCAAGTTCTTCTACACCATCATCCAGATCGCCATCATCGACATCGTGTTCTCGCTGGACTCGGTGATCACCGCAGTGGGTATGGTTTCCCACGTTCCGGTCATGATCGCGGCCATCGTGGTTGCCGTGCTGGTGATGATGCTGTGCGCCGGCGCCATCAGCGACTTCATCGACAAGCACCCGTCGCTGAAGATGCTCGCGCTGTCGTTCCTGATCGTGGTCGGTACGGTGCTGATCGCCGAAGCGTTCGACGTGCATGTGCCCAAAGGCTACGTCTACTTTGCCATGGCGTTCTCGCTGGCAGTGGAAGCGATCAACATTCGCATGCGCACCGCCGCCGCCCGCAAGGCAGGCAAAGAGCATGACCCGGTGAAACTGCGCAAGGACATTCCGGGTCAATAAGATCAGGAAGTGCAGCACAGAAAGGGCCCTTCGTGGCCCTTTTTTCATTTCTGGTCGGTTTCAAACCCGTGCCAGCCATGCGAAGCTGGCGACAGTTGCGCAAAACAACTAAAGCTTTGAGTGAGCACCGAAAATTATTCCAATGCTCATGTTTCTTTTCTTGGCCCACTAGGCCATCGCAACAGGGGGCCTTCGCCATGCTGACCCTGCTCAACCTGCTCTCGGCCGTGACGCTTCTGGTCTGGGGCACCCACATCGTGCGTACCGGCATCCTCCGGGTATTCGGCTCGAACCTGCGGCGCATCATCAGCCAGAACATGGACAAGCGGCCGCTGGCCTTCATCGCCGGCATTCTGGTCACCGCCATGGTGCAAAGTAGCAACGCCACGGCCATGCTGGTCACCTCCTTCGTCGGCCAAGGCCTGATGGCCATGACCCCGGCCTTGGCGATCATGCTCGGTGCCGACGTGGGTACCGCACTGATGGCCCGGGTACTGACCTTCGACCTGTCATGGCTGTCGCCACTGCTGATCTTCCTCGGGGTGATCTTCTTCCTTTCGCGCAAGCAGACGCGGGCCGGCCAATTGGGCCGTGTAGGCATCGGCCTTGGGCTGATCATCCTGGCACTTGAGCTTATCGTGCAGGCAGCTGCGCCGATCACTCATGCCCAGGGCGTGAAAGTGCTGTTTGCCTCGCTGACCGGCGACATCATGCTCGACGCCCTGGTCGGGGCGATGTTCGCCATGATTTCCTATTCAAGCCTGGCCGCCGTGCTGCTCACCGCCACACTGGCCGGCGCCGAAGTGATCAGCCTGCCGGTCGCCATCGGCCTGGTAGTTGGCGCCAACATCGGCAGTGGGCTGCTGGCGTTCATCGGCACCAGCATGCAGAACGCCGCCGGGCGCCGGGTGGCCCTGGGCAGCCTGCTGTACAAGTTGATCGGCCTGGTGCTGATCATTCCGGTGCTGCACCCGCTGGTGGAATGGATGGACTCGTTGAGCTTCAGCCCGCAAGAGCTGGTCATCGGCTTCCACCTGCTCTACAACACGCTGCGCTGCCTGCTCATGCTACCCACGGTCAAACCCATGGGCCGGCTGTGCAACGCCCTGTTGCCCGAACGGGAAACAGGCAACGGGCAAGTGCGCCCACGCCACCTCGACGCCTCGGCACTCGAAACGCCCAGCCTGGCCCTGGCCAACGCATGCCGAGAAACCCTGCGCCTGGGCGATATCGTCGACAGCCTGCTCGAAGCCATGCTCGGCGCGTTGCGCGGTACCCAGGCGGCCTTGCCACAGCAGGTCCGCGCCTTGGGCGAAGATGCCGAAGCCCTGTACAGCGCGATCAAGCTGTACCTGGCGCAGATGTCGCGCGAGGACCTCAGCGAACAGGACAATCGCCGTTGGGCCGAAATCATCGAGCTGGCCATCAACCTCAAGCTCGCCTGCGACCTGATCGAACGCATGCTGCGCAAGGTCCAACAGCAGAAAACCAGCCAGCGCCGGGAGTTTTCCCAGGTCGGCCTGGAGGAACTGACCGGCCTGCAGGAACAATTGCTGGCCAACCTGCGCCTGGGCCTGTCGGTGTTCCTCAGTGCCGACCCGGAAAGCGCCCGCTTGCTGCTGCGGGAGAAACGCAGGTTCCGTGCCCAGGAACGGCGCCTCGCCCACGCCCATGTCAGCCGCCTGCAGCGCAAGGTCGTGCAAAGCATCGAGACCAGTTCGCTACACTTGGAGCTGATCGCCGACATGAAGCGGTTGAACTCTTTGTTCTGTAGCAGTGCCTATGTGGTACTGGGCGGCTCGGACACCGGTGGGCTGATGCTCGACAGTGTGCCGGACGAAGCCCGCCAGCCGTGATTTCCTATAGCTAAGGACCCTCGCTCGCCCATGCGTTGCCTGATGTTCGTTTGCCTGCTGATCTGCAGCCTGCCCTCGATCGCCCTCGACCGCTCGCGGGTCGAAGGCTACCTGTTGCCCAATGGCCTGCAGGTCATCCTGAAAAACGGCTACGAACGTGATCATGTGGCAATTCGCCTGGTGGTCGGGGTGGGCCTGGATGACTTCGATTGCGAGCAGAAAGAACTGCCGCACCTGCTTGAGCACCTGTTGTTCAGCGGCATCGACGAAATGGGCGAGGGCGGCCTGGAAGAGCGCCTGCAGGCGCTTGGCGGCGAGTGGAACGCCTACACCAGCAGCGCCGACACGACTTTTGTCATCGAAGCCCCTGCGCGCAATCAGCGCAAGGTCCTCGACCTGCTGCTGGCGGTGATCCGCGATACCCGCATCGACGCCAAGGCCCTGGCCACCGCCAAGCGCATCATCGAACGCGAAGATGGCGGCCACTACGGCCACTTGCAGCGCTGGCTCGACCGCCAGGATATCGGCCACCCGGCCAGCGACCAGTTGGCCACCGAGCTGGGGCTGAAATGCCCGGAGCGCTCCAACCTCGACGACATGACCCTGGAGCAAGTACAGGCCTTGCGTGACCGCTGGTACGCGGCCAACAACATGACCCTGATCGTGGTCGGCGGCCTCGACCGTCTGCTGCCGGCGTATCTGGAGCGCACCTTTGGCGAACTGCCAGCAACTGAACCAGAAGAACGCCGCAACCTGGAAAGCATTACCCAGCAGGCCGAGCAGCGCCGCGACCTGACCCGTGGCTGGCTGGGCGACAGCGTCAAACTGCACTGGCTGTTCATCGAGCCCGTGCTGGACAACGACCACCAGGCCACCCTCGACCTGCTGTCGCGTTACCTGGACTGGGCGCTGTACGACCAGCTGCGCCTGCGCAATGGGCTGTCCTATGGCCCTTCGGTGCAACGAGAAAGCTTCGGCGACACCGGCCTGCTCAGCCTCAATGCCGACCTTGAGCGCGATGACATCGACAAGGCGGTGAAGGTGATGCAGGCGCTGTTCGACCACCTGCGCAAGGAAGGCCTCGACCCAGACACCTTTGCCCGCATCAAGGACGCCAGCGTCGCCAAGGAAAGCTGGAGTACCCAGGGTAACAGTGCCTTGGCCGACTACTACTGGGGTGCGCTGAACGACTATACCGACGGGCGCTTCGCCAACCCGGTGCGCAAGCTGCGCCAGGTCAGCCTGGCCCAGGCCAACGAGGCGCTGAAGGCACTGCTCAAGGAGGACGGCTACCTGCGCATCGAAAAGCCGTTGCTTGGCTATGACGAACTATACGGGCTGGTCGCGCTGATAGTGGGCCTGATACTGGCGGCCGGGCTGCTGCGCTGGCGGCGGCAAGGCCCGCAACGGCCGAGTGGTGCTACACGGCAGCGGTGAATCGGCGGTATCCTTTTGCCAGTACCGGCCCCTTCGCGGGCGTGCCCGCGAAGGGGCCGGTACCGCCAACTCATCCTTTCTGTCGTAGCCCCCAATGCCCCAAATCCCCCATATCGTCCAGCGCATCATCGAACTGCTCAAACGCTACCCCGGCATCATCGCGCTCGGCGGTTTCCTCTCCGGTATCGGCAGCTTCATCCTGGTCGATCGCCAAGCCGGCCTGGCCAGCTGGGTCGCCATACTCATGCTGGTCAGCTGGGTCTGGCTGATGCTGGAAAACACCCTCACCGGCTTGTTCGCACGCACCTTCAACCGCGAGATCCCGCAGCCGCTATTGCGCTACGCGACGCAGATGATCCACCAGGAAACACTGTTCTTCGTGCTGCCGTTCTTCTTCATCACCACCACCTGGAACAGCGGCCAACTGGTCTTCACTGGCTTGCTTGGCGCCGCCGGCCTGATTTCGATCACCGACCCCCTGTACTACAAGTGGCTGGCACCCCGGCGCTGGCTGTTCCTGGCACTGCACACCCTGACGCTGTTCGCCGCCCTGTTGACTGCGTTGCCGATCATCCTGCACCTGACCACCGCGCAAAGCTTCAAGCTGGCCCTGATCGCAGCCATGGCCCTGTCGTTCCCCAGCCTGGCCAGTAGCTTCCCGATCAACAACTGGCGCCGCGCCGTGGCGCTGGTGGTGGTTACCCTGTCGGTCGGTGCCGGCGGCTGGCTGTTGCGCTCCTGGGTGCCGCCAGCAACCCTGTGGATGACCGAGGTGGCGGTGAGCACCGAAGTACTCAACCGCCAGCCAGGCGAATCGCTGGACGAGATTGCCGCCAGTCGCATACGCAGCAGCGGCCTGTACGCCTATACCGCCATCAACGCGCCACGCGGCCTGAATGAGCGGATCTACCATGTGTGGCAAAAGGACGGCCAGGAGGTCGACCGCATAGCCCTGGACATCCACGGCGGGCGCAAGGAAGGCTACCGGGCCTGGACCCACAAGCAGAACTTCCCGCCCAACCCGGTAGGCAAGTGGCAGGTAAGGGTGCTGACCGAAGATGGGCAGGTGATCGGCGTGCTGCGCTTCAAGGTGGTCGACGACGCACCGGCGCAGTAAGTAAAAAGGGGCTGCGTTGCAGCCTCGTAGCCCCTAACACAGCACATAATCAACAAACAGCCCATGCCCGCTGCGCTATGATCAGCCCCTAAGCCTTAGCGCCGAGTCAATTGCATGGAGCCTATGACCACCCCCAGCGCCATTCTGGACACCAGCAGCCAGCCGCCCTGCCTGCGCATTACCGGTGATTGGACCCTGGCGCATTACGCCAACCTCAAGCGCGAAAGCGAGCAACTGCGCACGCAATACGCTGCCGACACCGTCGCCGACCTCAGCCAGCTAGGCCGCCTGGACACCGCCGGCGCGTCGCTGCTGGCCGAGCTGCTAGGTTCCGAGCGCCTGTCGCGTTGTACCCAAGACCTGCCCGAAGCCAGCCGCGCACTGCTCAAGAACGTCTACTGCTCGGTCCAGGACTACTGCATCCCGGTCAAGGAGCCCGAGCGGAACGTACTGCTGATGCTGCTGGAACGCATCGGCCGCGCCGTCGGCACACTGTGGCAAGACTCCATGCAGTTGCTCGGTTTCGTCGGCGTCATCCTCGAAACCTTGCTGCGTCGCGCCCTGCAACCGCATCGCTGGCGCTTCACACCGGTCGTGGCACATATCGAACAGACCGGGCTGGATGCCGCGCCCATCGTCGCCTTGCTGACCTTCCTGGTGGGTGCGGTAGTGGCCTTCCTCGGTGCCACGGTGCTGGCCGACTTCGGCGCGACCATTTTCACCGTCGACCTGGTGGCGTTCTCGTTCCTGCGCGAATTCGCCGTGCTGCTGACCGCCATCCTCATGGCCGGGCGCACGGCCAGCGCGTTCACCGCACAAATAGGCTCGATGAAGGCCAATGAAGAAATCGACGCCATCCGCACCCTGGGCCTGAACCCCATGGAGCTACTGGTGGTGCCACGGGTGCTGGCCTTGCTGATTTCGCTGCCGTTGCTCACCTTTGTCGCGATGATCTGCGGCATGATTGGTGGCGCGGTGGTCTGCGCCCTGACGCTGGATATCTCGCCGGCCATGTTCCTGTCGCTGCTGCAAAGCGACATCGGCGTGCAGCACTTTCTGGTAGGCCTGGCCAAGGCACCCTTCTTCGCCTTCCTGATCGCCGCCATCGGCTGCCTGGAAGGCTTCAAGGTCAGCGGCAGCGCCGAATCGGTAGGGGCACACACCACCTCGGCGGTGGTGCAGTCGATTTTCGTGGTCATCGTGCTGGATGCGGTAGCCGCGCTGTTCTTCATGGAGATGGGCTGGTGAGTGATCAGGATCGCGTCATCGAAGCCCGTGGCATCTGCAACCGCTTCGGCCGCCAGGTGGTGCATGAAAACCTCGACCTTGACCTGTACCGTGGCGAAATCCTCGCCGTGGTCGGTGGCTCAGGTAGCGGCAAATCGGTGCTGCTACGCAGCATCATCGGCTTGCGCCGGCCCAATGAAGGGCAGATCAAGGTGTTCGGCCAGGACTTGGCCGGCCTGCATGAAGAACAGCGCTCGCTGGTCGAGCGGCGCTTTGGCGTGTTGTTTCAGAAGGGCGCGCTGTTCTCTTCGCTGACGGTGACCGAGAACGTGGCCTTGCCCCTGATCGAGCACGCCGGGCTGTCCCGGGCCGATGCCGAGCACCTGGCCGGCGTGAAGCTGGCCCTGGCCGGGTTGCCGATCTCGGCCGCCGACAAGTACCCGGCCTCGTTGTCGGGGGGCATGATCAAGCGTGCGGCGCTGGCCCGCGCACTGGCCCTGGACCCGGACATCCTGTTCCTCGACGAACCCACCGCCGGCCTGGACCCGATCGGTGCCGCCGCGTTCGACCAGTTGATCCTCACCCTGCGCGATGCCCTGGGCCTGTCGGTGTTCCTCATCACCCACGACCTCGACACCCTGTACACCATCACCGACCGCATTGCGGTGCTGTCGCAGAAAAAAGTCCTGGTGGCCGGCCCGCTGGCCGAGGTCGAGCAGACCAACGACGCCTGGATCCAAGAATACTTTCACGGCCCACGCGGGCGCGCAGCCGAACAGGCTGCCACCCGTGCCGGGCAGGAGCGCTGAGCAATGGAAACCCGAGCCCATCACGTTCTTATCGGCCTGGTCACCGTCCTGGTGGTGGCCGGCGCCATGCTGTTCGGCCTGTGGCTGGCCAAGTCCAGTGTCGACGACGCCTTCAAGGATTACGAAGTGGTGTTCAACGAAGCCGTCTCGGGCCTGTCCCGTGGCAGCCCGGTGCAGTACAACGGCATCAAGGTGGGCGATGTGTCCACCCTGCGCCTGGACCCCAAAGACCCACGCCGGGTACTGGCACGGGTACGTCTGAGCGGTGACACACCGGTAAAGGAAGACACCCAGGCAAAGCTGACCCTGGCCGGGGTCACAGGCAACTCGTTCATCCAGCTCAGCGGCGGCACCCCGCAAAGCCCCGAACTGAAGGGCAAAGATGGCAAGCTACCGGTGATCATCGCCTCGCCATCGCCCATCTCGCGCCTGCTCAATGACAGCAGCGACCTGGTGACCAACATCAACCTGCTGCTGCACAACGCCAACCAGATGTTCTCCGAGGACAACATCGGCCACCTCAGCAACACCCTGGCCAACCTCGACAAGACCACCGGCGCCTTTGCCGGCCAGCATGGCAGCATCGCCGAGGCCATCGAACAGCTGGTGCAGGTGGGCAAGCAGGCCAGCGCCACCCTGGCCGAAACACAGACGCTGATGCGCAATGCCAACGGCCTGCTGGGCAGCGAAGGCAAACAGGCGATCGGCAGCGCCGAGCGGGCCATGCAGTCACTGGCTGAAAGCACGGCAACCATCAACAACCTGCTGAAGAACAACAGCGAGGCCATCGGCGACGGCGCCCAGGGCCTGAACCAGCTCACCCCGGCCATTCGTGAACTGCGCGAAACCCTTAACGCACTCAAAGGCATTTCCCGGCAACTGGAGGCCGACCCGAGCGGCTACCTGCTTGGCCGCGACAACAACAAGGAGTTCCAGCCATGAAACCGTCGCTGCGCCTGCTGGCCCTGGCGGCCGCGCTGAGCCTGGCCAGTGCCTGCTCGATCCTGCCCAAAAGCGAACCCGTGGACCTTTACCGCCTGCCAGTGAATCAACCCAGCCGCACGGCACCGGCACTGGACTGGTCATTGCGCCTGAACAAGCCACTGGCCAGCGAAGTGCTGGCCGGGCCACGGATTGCCGTGATTCCCCAAGGCGATATGGTCAGCAGCTACAAGGGCGCACGTTGGAGCGATGCGGCCCCGGTGCTGCTGCGCAACCGCTTGCTCGATGGCTTCCAGCGTGACGGCCAGGTGCAGCGCCTGAGCGCCGACGACAGCAACCTGCAGGCTGACTACGAGCTGGCTGGCGAGCTGCAGGCGTTTCAGAGTGAATACCGCCCAGGCGGGGCGGTAGAGGTGGTGATCCGCTACGACGCACGCCTGGTCCAGGGGCGCAACCAGCGCATCCTGGCCAGCAAGCGCTTTGAGATCCGCCAACCACTGACCGACAAACAGGTGTCAGCCGTGGTTATCGGCTTTGGCCAAGCCAGCGACCAACTGGTGGGGCAGGTGGTGAGCTGGACCATTGCCCAGGCAAACCAGGCTCAACCGAGGGTTCAGGCGAAGAACCAGTAGCAGATGAAGATCGCCGCGATCACCCCGGACAACTCGGCCAGCAGTGCGCAACCGACTGCATGGCGCACACGTTGGATGCCGACGGCGCCAAAGTACACGGCCAGTACGTAGAAGGTGGTTTCGGTACTGCCTTGAATCGTCGCCGCGACCAAGGCCGGGAAACTGTCCACGCCTTGGGTCTGCATGGTTTCGATCAGCATGGCCCGTGCTGCGCTACCGGAAAACGGCTTGACCAGCGCCGTCGGCAAACCCTCGACGAAGCGTGTGTCCAGGCCCATCCAGTTCACCGCATGGCGAATGCCGTCCAAGGCCAGCTCCAAGGCACCTGATGCGCGCAGCACACCCACCGCCACCAGCATCGCCACCAGGTAGGGCAGCAGGTTCTTGGCCACATCGAAACCTTCCTTGGCACCTTCGACGAAGGCTTCATACACCTTCACCCGCTTCAAGGCACCGATCACCAGGAACAGCATGATCACGCCAAACAACGTGAGGTTGCCCAAGATGGACGACAGGCTTGCCAGTGCAGCGGCCGACAGGGTGCCGAGGAACGCCATGAAACCTCCCAGCAGCAAAGCGCCGGGGATGAAGTAGGCAAGCACCACCGGGTCCCACAGTCGCAAGCGCTGCATCACTGCCACCGACAGCAGGCCGACCAAGGTCGAGACGCTGGTCGCCAGCAGGATCGGCAGGAACACCATGGTTGGGTCCGGCGCGCCCTGCTGGGCCCGGTACATGAAGATGGTGACCGGCAGCAGCGTCAGCGAAGAGGCGTTGAGTACCAGGAACAGGATTTGCGCGTTGCTCGCCGTGGTGCTGCTGGGGTTCAGCTCCTGCAGCGCGCGCATGGCCTTCAGGCCAATCGGCGTCGCGGCGTTGTCCAGGCCCAGGCCGTTGGCGGCAAAATTCATGGTGATAAGGCCCAGGGCCGGGTGACCAGGCGGCACTTCCGGCATCAGGCGGGCGAACAGCGGGCCCAGCACCTTGGCCAGCCATTCGACGATACCGGCCTTTTCGGCGATCTTGAGAAAGCCCAGCCACAGGGTCAGCGTGCCGAACAGCAGCACCATCACCTCCACCGACAGCTTGGCCATGGCGAAGATGCTTTCGACCATTGCGGCGAAGATGCCCGCGTTGCCGGCCACCAGCCATTGGGCCAGGGCGGACACCGCCGCCACCAGGAAAAAGCCGAGCCAAAGGCCGTTGAGCATCCGTGTGTACCCCCTGAAAAATGCCCGAATGATAGCGTATCGAAGCCTGGGGCTGGCGATCGCGCGCCTACAATGGTCCGCGAATGACCCGGAAAACAAAAAGCCCCGACAAGTCGGGGCTTTGGGTCAAACAGCCATCAGGCTCAGCGCTTGGCGGTTTCGCCAACCACCGCAGCTTCCTGCTTGTCGGCCATCAGCGAAGCGTAGTACTTCTCGCCCTTGGCGGCGTCGTACATGCCTTCCCAACGAGCGATGACCAGTGCAGCCAGGGCGTTGCCGACAACGTTCAGCGCGGTGCGGGCCATGTCCATGATGCGGTCGACACCGGCGATGAAGGCCAGGCCTTCCAGCGGGATGCCCACGCTGCCCAGGGTGGCCAGCAGCACGACGAACGACACACCCGGCACACCAGCGATACCTTTGGAGGTGACCATCAGTGTCAGCACCAGCAGCAGCTGCTGGCTCCACGACAGGTCGATGCCGTACAGCTGGGCAATGAAGATGGCCGCGATGCTCTGGTACAGGGTCGAACCGTCAAGGTTGAAGGAGTAGCCGGTCGGCACCACGAACGAGCAGATCGACTTCGGCGCGCCGTACTTCTCCATTTTCTCGATCACGCGCGGCAGCACGGTTTCCGAGCTGGAAGTGGAGTAAGCCAGAATCAGCTCATCTTTCATGATGCGCATGATCTTGATTACCGAGAAGCCGAACACGCGGGCAACCAGGCCCAGCACCATGAAGGCGAAGAAGGCGATGGCGAAGTACACCAGCAGCACCAGCTTGGCCAGCGGCAGCAACGAACTGAAGCCGAAGTTGGCCACGGTCACGGCGATCAGGGCGAACACGCCGATAGGGGCGTAGTTCATGATCATGTGGGTGACCTTGAACATGGTTTCCGAAACAGCCTGGAAGGTACGCACCAGTGGGTCGCGCAGTTCTGCCTGGAGGCTCGACAGGCCCAGGCCGAACATGACCGAGAAGAAGATGATCGGCAGCATTTCGCCACGCATCAGCGCTGCGAAGATGTTCGACGGGATCAGGTTCAGCAGGGTTTCGATGAACGCGTGCTCATGCTGCACCTCGGCCGCAGTGGCCTGGTACTTGGAGATGTCCACGGTACCCAGGGTGCTCATGTCGATGCCGGCGCCCGGGTGGAACAGGTTGGCCAGCACCAGGCCCACGACGATGGCAATGGTGGTCACTACTTCGAAGTAGATGATGGTCTTCAGGCCAATGCTGCCCAGTTTCTTCGCGTCGCCAACCCCGGCGATGCCCACGATCAGCGACGAGATCACGATCGGGACGACGATCATCTTGATCAGGCGAATGAAGATGTCACCAGCGGGCTGGAGGACGTTGCTGATCCACCAGGCCTTTTCTGCACTGAAGTGGTTCAGTAGCGCGCCGATTGCAACACCCAGGACCAGACCGATGACGATCTGCCAGGCGAGGCTCAGTTTTGCCTTCTTCATGTCTTTACCCTTTGTTCTAGTGGTCATGGCACCTGGCGGAAACACGTGTAACAGAGCCATTGGCAAAGTCACGAGCCGTGCAAGCTTCCGTCCGGCGACGTCATGTAAGGACACCGCAGGCGAGCGACAGGGCGCTCTGGCCAGCGAAAAAGGCGGCAACTATTGCGACGGGAAGGGGCGAAAGCTAATGCCGGAAACGCATACCCCATGCCGTTTTGGCATACGGTTTTCGACCCATTCGGCAGCTTCGCAAGTGATTGATTTATAACGTTCGGAATCCCGAACAAGACCAAACCGCCATATTTCGGCAGATTTGACGGTACACAAAGGGCAAGGAAGATGGCTTGTTCGACAATCCGAATGGCGGAAATGCCGCTTGTACCAGCAACAAGAAGGTCGAAAAAAATTTGATGTACGGTCGAGACAAAATGTGTCTCGGGAGAAAAAACGCGCAAGAGAAGCGACGCTTCATACAGGGCTCCTCGGAAGTCAGGCCTGACAAGGTATCCCTGTGATACCGCCGGCCTGATACTTCCGATTCCGCCTTTCCTGACCCGGCCCATTACTGGAGGCACTCCCTGTACCCCTAGGCCACTCCGATCCTGCAACAATCAGAACAGCCCGGCCCCTTGGTCATGTGCTGCCCCTCCTCGGGGCGGCGCATCATAGAAGGCTGAACTATAGAAAGGTTCAGCTTCTATTACGTGACAGTGGTGACCGTTCATCCGTACCGGCAATAAATGCTCAGTACCAGTTCGGGTCACGCTTGAGCTGCTCCTGCAGCATCGCCTTCATGCCATCGTCCGGTTCGCCTAACCAACGATACTGCGCATGACGGGTGGGCGACTTGTCGCTCGGCAAGCCTTCGGGCACCTCCACGAGCATCCCGTAGGCGTCATCCTTGTCCCAGCTGAACGCCACGATCAGGCGTTTGTAAGTGCAATTATCCTTGGCCTCGCACAGCGGCCCGACCAAGTACTTGTCGCCGTCTTCGGTAACGGCAGACATCTGCTGCTGAGCACTGCCGGTCAGATTGACCACCCAATCGGGCAGGCGTTCCTCGCCTTTGAGAGTGTCCTGCCAGGTTTCCCGGTACTCCGGGTCCGAGCCGAGCAACTGATCGACCCGGACCTGGCCGTCATTGGCCGCCATCGCCGCCGTACTGCCACCCAGCAACAGGGCGGCAGCCAGGGCTGAACAAAGCTTCCTGCTCATCTTCAACCTCGTCCACGTCCAAAGAAGAAGGAGGCTACGAACAACACCAGGAAGACGATGAACAGGATCTTGGCGATACCCGTCGCAGCGCCCGCGATACCACCGAAGCCCAGTACAGCGGCGACAATGGCAATGATGAGGAAAGTGATAGCCCAGCTCAGCATGGTGGTTCTCCTTTCTTTTTGCGGAATAGATCCGGCCGGCAGGTCAGAAGACCCAGCGGTCCTGAGGCACGACAGTTTCCAGGGTGGCCGGTGAGGCAGTGGCCTGGCCGGTAGGCAGCGGCTCAGCCGCCTTGACCAAGGTGTTGGCACGGGTTGCCTGGATCTGCGTCAACAGGGCAGTCTGCGCCGCCACTTGCTCGGCCAGACGCGCCGTTTGCCAGCTGTAATAGAAGAGGCCGGCGGCCAAGGTCAGCAGCAACGCCATGCCGAGTGTCAGCATCTGGCGCAAGGGCAGTGCGGCGATCTGCGAGCGGTTGACGGATTGGCGGTTCATGCCGGCTCCTCCTGCTGTAATTTTTGTTCAAACCTGAACAGGTAATTGCAGCCTGCATGCCAGCCTTCGAAATTAAATTAAATCCTTTTAAATCAACTTGTTAGATAACAACAAGGCAAGCAGTAAGGACGTATCCTGCACGATGCCGCCCGTGCAGTCGTGCGAATTGCACGATCAGCCTTCGACCTTGATCGCCACCTTGAGCAGGTCAGCATCCACCCCACGCACACCGATGATCTGCCGGGCGATCTCCACAGCGATGGTTTTTTGCTCGGCGCTGACCACCTCGCCCGACAGCCTTACCATGCCTGCCTCGCTAGCCACTTTCAGGTTCAGGCCGTCGAGGTTGCGACTGAAGCGATAGCTGTTCTGGATCTTGTCGATGATCCAGCTGTCACTCGGCTGCGGCCCAGTTGGCGCCCCCACCGGTGTTTCCCGGGCCTTGGCCATGGCGGTGGTATCCAGGCTGACCAGGTTGTTGACCAGGTGCACGCCGTCGGTGGTACGCGCCACCACGCCCGCCAACTCCTTGGCTTCGGCACTGTCGACCTTGCCGCGCAAGGTCACCACGCCTTCACTGCTTTGTACTTCTATAGGCGCCTTCTCAGTGGTGCGGCTCCACAGCAGACGGGCACGTATCACCGCAGCCAGGGTGGCGTCCTCCAGGCGCTGGGCGTAGGCACGCAATTCAAGCGGGCGCTCCACCAGTTGGGGATTGACTCGCAGCTGGTTCTCCACCTGTTCAATACCCCGAGTGGCCCGTGCCACATCCTCGGCCAGCTGCCGCTCGACCTCGTTCTCCACTTCACCGGAAAGACGCGCCTGCTTGCCGTCCACTTCAACCGTGATACGGAACGGGTCGAGCATGCGATTGAGTGACAGGGCGGTTTGCAGGGCGCCTTCCAGGCGCGCGTCCTGCACAGGGTCGGCGAATGCAGGGGTAAAGGCTGGCAGCAGGGTGGCTGCCAACACGGCTGTACGCAGGGAAAAGGGCATGGCAGTGCCTCCTTCTTGGCAAAAACTAAAAAACTTCGCAACCAATGTGCCAGCGCGTGCCTCTAAGCAAAGCATTGGAAAATCACGGGTTGCAGGCATCCTTTGGCCATTGGCTAGCATGCAAAGGACAGAATCCTTCAGAATTGACCATGCAACTTGCCCGATTTTTCCCACACTAAATAACGATCTATCCCAAAGGAGCGCAGGAAATGGAATCAGCCCAGGACAACCAAGGCCGCATTCTGCTGGTGGATGACGAGTCCGCGATCCTGCGCACCTTCCGCTACTGCCTGGAGGACGAGGGCTACAGCGTGGCCACGGCCAACAGCGCGGCCCAGGCCGAAAGCCTGCTGCAGCGCCAGGTGTTCGACCTGTGCTTCCTCGATTTGCGCCTGGGTGAAGACAATGGCCTGGACGTGCTGGCGCAGATGCGTATCCAGGCCCCGTGGATGCGAGTGGTGATCGTTACCGCACACTCGGCGATCGATACAGCGGTAGACGCCATCCAGGCCGGCGCGGCCGACTACCTGGTCAAGCCGTGCAGCCCCGACCAGTTGCGCCTGGCCACCGCCAAGCAACTGGAAGTGCGCCAGCTTTCTGCCCGCCTGGAGGCGTTGGAAGGTGAAATTCGCAAACCCAAGGACGGCCTCGACTCTCACAGCCCGGCCATGATGGCGGTGCTGGAAACCGCCCGCCAGGTCGCCACCACCGACGCCAACATCCTCATCCTTGGCGAGTCCGGTACCGGCAAGGGCGAGCTGGCACGGGCCATCCATGGCTGGAGCAAGCGCGCGCGCAAAGCCTGCGTGACCATCAACTGCCCGTCGCTCAACGCCGAGCTGATGGAAAGCGAGCTGTTCGGCCATACCCGTGGCGCCTTCACCGGAGCCAGCGAAAGCACCCTTGGGCGGGTCAGCCAAGCGGACGGCGGCACGCTGTTCCTCGACGAAATCGGCGATTTCCCGTTGACCTTGCAGCCCAAACTGCTGCGCTTCATCCAGGACAAGGAATACGAACGCGTCGGCGACCCGGTTACCCGACGTGCCGATGTGCGCATTCTGGCCGCCACCAACCTCAACCTCGAAGAGATGGTGCGCGAAAGCCGCTTCCGCGAAGACCTGCTGTATCGCCTGAACGTCATCACCCTGCACCTGCCGCCGCTGCGCGAACGCAGTGAAGACATCCTCACCCTGGCCGACCGCTTTCTCGCCCGCTTCGTCAAGGAATACTCTCGCCCCGCCCGCGGTTTCAGTGACGAGGCGCGCGCTGCGCTGCTCAACTATCGCTGGCCCGGCAACATTCGCGAACTGCGCAACGTCGTGGAACGGGCCAGCATCATCTGCCCACAGGAGCGTGTGGAAATCAGCCACCTGGGCATGGGTGAGCAACCCACCGGCAATGCGCCACGCGTGGGTGCCGCGCTTAGCCTGGATGAGCTGGAGCGCGCGCATATCGGTGCCGTGCTGGCCGCCAGCGATACCCTCGACCAAGCGGCCAAGACCTTGGGCATCGATGCCTCCACCCTGTACCGCAAGCGCAAGCAGTACAACCTGTGAAGTGGCCGCCCATGAAGCTGCGCACGCGGCTTTTCCTCAGCATCTCGGCGCTGGTGACCGTGGCGTTGCTGGGCCTGCTGCTGGGCCTGGTCAGCGTGCTGCAGATGGCCGCCGTGCAACAGCAGTTGGTGCGCGAAACCACCCATGCCCTGGAAGTGGGGCTGAAATTGCGCCAGAACCTGGGCGAACAGCTGACCCTCATTCTTGATGAAGAAACCGCCCCGGATAACCTGCGGCTGCTGCAGGACAACTTCCAAGCCCTGCTCAACCAAGGGCTGGAACAAGGCGGTGAGCGCACCGGTTTCAGCAAGGCCAGCAGCAATTACCAAGCTTTTCTCCAGGCCTATCGCGATAGCGCCGCACCCGCCCGCAGCATGGGAGTCGATCAACCGCTGGGCGCTGCGTTCAACCAGGTGCGAACCGACCTGATCGATGCCCACAAGCAGGCCTTGGACCTGATCACCCGCAGCGAGGAGCACACCCGTGACCGCGCCCTGCTGGTCAGTGGTGTACTCGGCCTGATGGGCCTGGTGGTACTGGTGCTCGGCTTCATCACCGCACACAACATCGCCCGGCGTTTTGGCCAGCCTATCGAAGCCTTGGCCAAAGCGGCCGACCAACTGGGCAAAGGCAATTTCGACGTCACCTTGCCGGTCACCCAGGCGACCGAGCTGAACCAGCTGACTCGCCGCTTTGGCCTGATGGCCGATGCCTTGCGCAAACACCAGGCCACCAACGTTGACGAGCTGCTGGCCGGTCAGCAGCGCTTGCAGGCTGTGCTCGACAGCATCGACGATGGCCTGCTGATCATCGACCGCCAGGGTCGCCTTGAGCACCTCAACCCCGTGGCGCAACGCCAGCTCGGCTGGAGCGACAGCCGCGTGGGCAGCGGCCTGGCCAACGCCCTGCAGCGACCAGAGCTTGAGCAACAGCTGCGCCAGGTACTGCGCGGAGGTAGCCTAGACCGCCAACCGGACGACCTGAACATCGAAGTCGATGAAGAAACACGCCTGCTCACCTACAGCTTGACCCCCGTCAGTCACCCGCAGGGGCCCATCCTCGGCGCGGTGATGGTGCTGCACGATGTGACCGAGCAACGAGCCTTCGAGCGCGTGCGCAGCGAGTTCGTGCTGCGCGCCTCCCACGAACTGCGTACCCCAGTGACCGGCATGCACATGGCCTTCGGCCTGCTGCGCGAGCGGGTCAAGTTCCCGCCCGATGCACGCGAGAACGACCTGCTGGAAACCATCGGCGAAGAAATGCAGCGCCTGACCCAGTTGATCAACGACCTGCTCAACTTCTCCCGATACCAGAGCGGGCTGCAAAAGCTCGAGCTGGCCCCCTGCGCCCTCGACGAACTGCTGGAGCGTGCGCAGCTGCGCTTTGCCGAGCAGGCGCAGCAAAAGCAGATCGAGTTGCTCAAGGAGCTGGAAGCGCCACTACCGCGCATTCAGGCCGACGTCGCCCAGCTGGACCGGGTGCTGGACAACCTGCTGCACAATGCCATCCGCCATACCGCCAACGGCGGGCGCATCCGCCTGCATGCCAGGCGACATGCGGAGCGGGTGATCATCAGCATCGAGGACAACGGTGAGGGCATTGCCTATGGGCAGCAAGGGCGCATCTTCGAGCCTTTCGTGCAGGTAGGCCGCAAGAAAGGTGGCGCAGGGCTGGGGCTGGCGTTGTGCAAAGAGATCGTGCAACTGCACGGCGGGCGCATGGGCGTATTTTCACGGCCAGGGCAAGGGACCCAGTTCTACATGGCATTGCCGGTATGAATGCTGTAATGCGCCTACACCCGACGTGGCAGGTGCCCGCGGGTCACCAGCTCGGCAAATTGACGGGCGTTCAGTGGCCGGGCAAACAGCCAGCCTTGGCCGTAATTGACTCCCTCACTGTTCAGTAGCACCGCCTGGTCCTCGAACTCGATACCTTCGGCAATCACCCGTAGGTGCAGGTCATGGGCCATGCGGATGATATGCGGAGCCACGCCGCTACTGGCGGCATCATGGCCCAGGGCATCAATAAACGCCTTGTCGATTTTCAGGCAGTCCACTGGCAGGGTCTGCAAGTAGGCAAGGCTGCAATAGCCGGTACCAAAATCGTCGATCAGCACTTGATGCCCCACGGCGCGCAGCGCCTGCAGGTTGTCGCGGGCCACCACCACGTCGATCAGGCCGCGCTCGGTTACCTCGAAGGCGATCTGGCTGGGTGCCACGCGATGCAACGCCAGCAAGCGCGCCGCCACCCGGCCGATACGAGGCACCATCACATCGCAGGCCGCCAGGTTTACCGATATGTACAGCTTGGGGTGCGAGCGCAGCAACTGCCCTAATTGTTCAAGTACACGTTGCAGGACAAAGTCTGTGATCTGGCGAATCTGCCCGGTATTCTCCGCCAACGGAATGAATAGGTCCGGGCTGGTCAGCGTGCCGTCCGGACGGCGCCAGCGCACCAAGGCTTCGGCCCCAACGCAACGCCGGCTGTCGAGCTCGATGATTGGCTGGTACAGCACCTGCAACTCTCCACGGCGCAAGGCATTCTGCAACTCCGAACTCATCGACCGCCGTTGCAGGATCAACTGCAATACCAGCCAACCGATGCAGCAGGCCGCCAGCACGCTACCGGGGAACAGCAACCAGAGCATGCCGTTCATCCTCAGCGGCAGGCTGGCCCGCGGCGCGATCAGTACAAGCTGGTAATCCGGTGACTTGGTTGGCATTCGGTAGATCAGCCGATCACTGAGTTCCAGCAGCGACTTGTGGCTGGTTGACCAGGCCGAGGGTGGTGGCCATACCTGTGGCGGGCCGAGCACGGGGATGGCCCGCGCGCCATTGTCCAGCACCACCACCAGGCTGCCGCCTGGGGGCAGGTCGACTACATCGGTCAAGTGACCACGCGAGGTGGAAACCAGAAACTTGCCACGGCCCAGCATCAGTGCTGCCAGGTTCTCGTTCGGCTCGGTGGTGGTGTTAAGCCAGTAGCTGTACGTCGGGCCTTGGATATCCGGCGCTCGCAAGGGAACGAACGCGCGCTCGTCACCGCGGTTGGAGCAGGCAACGTCGCCATCCACATAGGCCGCTTCATAGATGAACCGCGAGCTCAGGCCAACCTGCTGCAAGGCTGCCAGCATCGCCGGGCTGCAGCCGCGCAATGGCTGGGCCTGCAGCAGGTCGACCCCTTCGCGCAACTGGCCGAACACCTGTTCGAGGCGATCCAGAAAACGCTCGCCCTGGGCGTTCATCTGTTCGCTTTCGCTTTGCTTCATTTGTTGCAGGGCAATGCCGATGCTGGCAGAGAGCAATAACGCAGCGCTGGCCAACGCTGCCAAGGTGGCCAGCATCCAGGGGCGGTAAAAAATTTGGCGCAGCAAGGCGATGAGTGCTGACATCAAAGGCATCCAGTTGATAACTAAGGTATAGCAACTGAATCGAGAATCACCCGCACCGTTTGGCGCTTCGCTGCGGGCTACACAGGCTTAGCGCATCCGGTTGAGCACCTGCAGCATCGCGGCTGTCTGCGCATCCGGCATGCCGTCGAAGCGCTGCGGGCGGAAGCGCATCTGGAAGGCAGCGATCACATGGCGTGTAGCGACATCCAGCACGCCGGTCTGTTCGACTTGATAGCCAAAACGTGCCAGTTCCTGCTGGTACCAGCCAACGCTTGGCGGGTTGACACTGAAGTACGCCTGCTGCCGTGCAACCGCGTTGGCATCCGGCCAGATACCCAGCCCGGCGTCGGCCAGGCGCTTCCACGGGAACAATGGCCCTGGGTCCAGCTTGCGCAGCGGGGCGATGTCGCTGTGGCCGATGATATGGCGGGGTTCGATGTTATTGCGTTTGACGATGTCCTTGAGCAGCGCGATCAACGACTGGACCTGCGCCTCGCTGTAAGGGTGCCAGACACGGCCGTTCGGGGTGTCGGTGAAGCCCGGGTTGACGATCTCGATACCGATGGACGAGGAATTCAGCCAGGTGCGCCCCTGCCACTGGCTATCACCGGCATGCCAGGCACGACGGTTTTCATCCACCAGTTGATACACCGTCGCCGGGCCATCGCCGATCAAGTAATGGCTGCTGACCTCACCGTGGGTAAGCAACGCCAGAGAACGCTCCAGCGAAGCATTGGTGTAGTGCAGGACAACGAACTGGATGCGGTTGTCCTGATTGGCTGAAGGGTGGCTGCGGTCGATGCGCAGGCCCGTCGAGCAACCGGCGACAGACAACAACAAAAAGGAAATCAGGGTTTTTTTAAGCGTGGAAAGCACGTCAGTGGCCTCAGCGTATGAGCGCTACAGTATAACGTGCTCCCCACAGCTGCGCCTGCCGTGGATCGACGTGACTGGCTAACCTTGTTCGACGCGATTGCGCCCATGCTCCTTGGCCCGGTACAACGCGGCATCGGCGCGCTTGAGCACTTGGTCGCTGCGCTCGCCAGGACGGAATGCGCCCAGACCGATGGAGGTAGTGATCACCACCCGTTCACCCTTGAAGTGAAATGGGCAGGCCTCGACGGTGGCACGCAGCAGCTCGGCCACCTGTGCGGCGGCCGCCGGCGGGGTCTGCGGTAGCAGCAAGACGAACTCTTCGCCGCCAAAACGGGCGATGAAATCACGACCACGCAGGCGCTTGCGCAACTGGTCGGCAACGATCTTGAGGACCTTGTCTCCAGCCAGGTGCCCATAGCTGTCATTGATGCGTTTGAAATGGTCAAGGTCGAGAATTGCCATCGCCAGATGGCCACCGTTTTCTTGCCAGTCGAGCATTTCGCGTTCGACTCGCTCGCTCCAGGCGGCACGGTTGGGCAGGCCAGTGAGCGGGTCGAGCAGGGCTTTCTGGCGCTGCTCCTCCAGATGCTCGCGATAGCCAAGCGCCTCGTGCTCCATGTTCGCCACCCGCTCCGACAGGCCTTGCAGACGGCCAGCCAGCTCTTGCTCACGGCGATCACGCTCATGCTTGTGCTCGTCCATGGTCACCAGCAAGCCTTCCAGGCGGTTTTCCAGGATGTGCTTGAGGCTGTCTACGTCGGCGGCGCCTTGCACGCTGCTCTGCAGGCCATCGACGTGCTCGCGCAGTTGGCTATCCAGCTCGCGGGCCGCACTGCTGTTGTCTGCATGGCCGGCGCTGGCTTCATGCAAGTGGCTCTGGAAACCTTCCAGGCGTTCGTTGAGCTGCTGCAGGTAGGTTTCAAATTCGTGCTGGCCGCTGTCGGTAATCGCCAGCATGAGTACCGCCAGATCATCCAGCACCGGGATCAGCTCATACCAGTTCAAGCCGCGGGCAACCCGCTCGCGCATTTCCAACGCCTGGGCCTTGTGCCGCTCGGGCAGGCTGAGGTCATCGAGCAGGCCGATCAAGGTTTGCTCGATGTGCGCGGCAACCTGGCTGTAAGGCGGCTCCACCGCGTAGGGCAGGGCATAGGGGCCGTCTTCGCCGAAGGTTTCTTCCAGTGTCGGTAGCGGCTCTGCCTCAGCCAACGGCTCGCTGGCGGCAGCTTCTGCCACTGGTGCTTCATCCTGTGGCATCTGTGGCAACGAGGCGGGCTGCGTTTCGACCGACTCGATCAGCGCCGGGCCAGAAACTTCCAGCTCAGCCTCGGGTGCGTCAGTCACTTCGGCGCAGGAGGCAGCAGGGCCCGGCAACGGTTGTAGCGCATCGACGTCATCGGGCGGCAAGAGTGCGATGCTGCCCGCTGCCTGGGGCTGGGCTTCGGCCACCGGCGCATGCTCTGCCTCCGCCAGTGTTTCTTCTTCGCGGCTGCCGAACAAACGCTGCAGAAAACCTGGCCGGGCGTCTTCGCCGGGTTTGCCCAAGGCCGACAGCGCGCGCCCCTGCAGGCCGCTCAACTCGCCCAGCAGCGGCGGCAGCTCGCGTGACTGGGCAACCCCGCCGTCGAGCTTCTTCGCCAGTTTTTTCAATGGCCGCGAGATATCGCTGGGCAGCGGTAAGCCTTGCAGTTGGCCAACCAGTGCGGTCAGCGCATCGCTGACTTGGTTCATGCGGGTTTCGCGACGCTGTTCGGAGTCCAACACCGCTTTTTCAAGGCGCGGAATCAACCCGGCAAGGCCGGCGTCCATATTGTCGCTGCGGATGACATCGCGCATTTCCTTCATGCACTCATCGACGATCTTGTCACTGCCTTCGGCAGCCAGGGTGCTACGCACCAGGCCGCGACGCAGCAAGTCAAGACGGGCATCCCAACGGCGTTCGAGCCTTTCTTGCTGCTCGATGCTTTTCAGGTATTTTTCTTTCCAGCGCTCTGCGTCTTCAGTCATGCCCAGGTCCGCAAACGGTGATGGCAATTAGCTCAAAACCGGCAGCGTATCCACAGTCAATGCATCAGGCAATCGAATCTCGACAGCAACGGGAAGGTGGTCGGAAATTGGCTGCGCCAGCACCTCGACCCGCTCCAAAGTGAGGCTTGGGCTGAGCAGGATATGGTCCAGGCAACGTTGCGGTCGCCAGCTGGGGAAAGTGGCTTCGACTTGCGGGGCAACCAGGCCAAGGTCGCGCAACGGCGAATGCTCCAGCAGGTCGGTGGCATGGGTGTTCATGTCGCCCATCAGTACCTGGTGACGGTAACCGCCAATCAGCTCGCGAATGTAGCCCAGCTGCAGGGCGCGGGTCTTGGCCCCCAATGCCAGGTGCATCATCACCACGATCAGCGCATCTTTGCCCTCGCCAAAACGCACCAGGATCGCACCACGCCCGGCCGGCCCTGGCAACGGGTGGTCTTCGAGCAGTTGCGGTTTCAGGCGGCTGAGCACGCCGTTGCTGTGCTGGGCAAAACGCCCGAGGTTACGGTTGAGCTGCTGGTACCAATAGGGGAAGGCACCCAGATGGGCCAAGTGTTCCACCTGGTTGACGTAGCCCGAGCGCAGGCTACCGCCATCGGCTTCCTGCAGGGCCACCAGGTCGAAGTCACCCAGCAGCTTGCCGATCTTCTGCAGGTTGCCGGCCCGCCCGTTGTGCGGCAGCAAGTGCTGCCAGCTACGGGTCAGGTAATGCCGGTAGCGCTCGGTGCTGATGCCCACCTGGATGTTGAAACTGAGCAGCCGCAGCCGACCATCCTCGGGCAGGCCTGGGGCCTGCAGGTGGTGCTCGTTGACCTGCGGCTGGTGCAGGCCAATGCCACGCGTAGCTCTGAGGCGGGGCATGGGTTACGCCGCTTACTTAGCGGCGCGCTCCTTCTCGATCAGCTGGTCGGCGACGTTCAGTACACCTTCCGGCCCGCCAGCGGTACCCAGGTCGAAGCGATACTTGCCGTTGACCACCATGCTCGGTACGCCGGTAATTTCATACTTCTTCGCCAGTTCCTTGGCCTGGTTGACCTGGCCCTTGATGGCGAACGAATTGAAGGTGGCGAGGAACTTGTCCTTGTCCACGCCCTGAGTGGCGAGGAAGTCGGCCATCTCTTCTGGTTTGGTCAAATGCTTGCGCTGGTTCTGGATGGCATCGAACACCGCCGCGTGCACCTTGTGCTCGACGCCCATGGCTTCGAGGGTGAGGAACATCTGGCCGTGTGCATCCCACGGGCCACCGAACATGGCCGGTACGCGTTTGAAGTTGACGTCCTTGGGCAGCTTGTCGACCCACGGGTTGATGACCGGCTCGAAGTGGTAGCAGTGAGGGCAGCCGTACCAGAACAGCTCGACCACTTCGATCTTGCCAGGCACGGAAACCTGAACAGGGTTGCTCAGCTCGATGTATTCCTTGCCGGCAACAGGCTCCGCGGCCTGGACGGCAGTCATACCGAATACGCTGGCGGCGACCAGCGCAGCGCTGAGAATCAGTTTACGCATGCTTTACTCCTGAGCAGTCATGGGTCGCCACGACGCGACCTGCACTGAGACAGGCCGGGAAGGGCCGAGTTCTGTAGTGTAACGGCTGCGGACTGAAAAAAGGGCGGCCCGGCCGCCCTTTCATCATTGGCCTACAACATTAACTGAAAGTTAATGCAGGCCCTGGATATAGCTGGCCAACGCCTCGATGTCGTGGTTGCTCAGCTTGCCGGCAATGGTGCGCATGGTCATGGCATCGCCATCGTTGGTGCGGTTGCCTTCGCGGAAGTCCGTGAGCTGCTTGGTCACGTACTGAGAGTGCTGGCCACCCAGGTGCGGGAAGCCGGCCAAAGCGATGCCTGCGCCGTTGGGCGAGTGGCAGCCGGTGCAGGCAGGCATGCCTTTCTCCAGGTCGCCGCCATTGAACAGCGAACGGCCGCGCTCGACCAGCTTGGGATCGGCAGCGCCCACGCTACCTTTCTGGCTGGAGAAGTAGGCGGCGATGTCGGCCAGGTCCTGGTCGCTGAAGGCGGTCAGCATGCCGGTCATCTCCAACACGGTACGCTTGCCCGACTTGATATCGTGCAGTTGTTTTTCGAGGTAGCGCTGGCCTTGGCCGGCCAGTTTCGGGAAGTTCGGTGCCAGGCTGTTGCCGTCGGGGTTGTGGCAGGCGCCACAGACGGCAGTCTTGGCCTGGCCAGCGGCGGCATCGCCTTTGATAGGTTGCGCAGCAGTGGCCGCACCTGCGACACCCAGGGTCAACAGCAGACTCACGACTAGTTTGTTCATCAGCTAATCCAACACGGCTAAGGGTGAAATGTTATGTATCGGGACTGCCGCTCATCCAAAGGATGACCAAACGGTAGTCCTCGGCACTGCAGTCCATGCACAATCCACGCGGCGGCATAGCCTTGAAACCCTGGGTCACGTGCTTCACCAGTACCTCCATGCCTTGCGCCAGCCTTGGCTCCCAAGCCGCCCGGTCACCCTGTCTGGGTGCCTGTGGCAACTGCCCGGTGTGACAGGCCGCACACGTGCGGTTGTACAACACCTCGGGATCCTGTGTAGCCTGTGCGCTGAAAACCGGCAGGAACATACCGACAGCAAGCAGCCATTTCGCCATGCGGAACGACCTTCAGGGTTGGGGGCCGCGCTGCGTTCTGTTGCGCGAGCTATTGTTCGACACCCCATGCCCGTTCTCCTTCGCTGGGAGAATGAGCACACAAAAACTGGGGCATTATATACTTCCGCCATCCAAACGGAAACGACACCGCTTGCCAGGCTCGGGCCTACAGAGTCAGGCAACACCCACATCGGATATCCCATGCAAGTCAAGAACCCCATCCTCGGCCTCTGCCAGAAAGCCACATTCGCCCTTAGCGCAGCCAAGGTCGAACAATGCCCGGACGACCAGGGTTACGAGGTGGCTTTTGCCGGCCGTTCAAACGCCGGCAAATCCAGCGCCCTCAACACCCTGACTCATGCCAGCCTGGCGCGTACCTCGAAAACTCCAGGGCGCACCCAGCTGTTGAATTTCTTCAGTCTGGACGATGAACGGCGTTTGGTCGACCTGCCGGGCTACGGTTATGCAAAAGTCCCGATTCCGCTCAAGCAGCACTGGCAGAAACACCTGGAAGCCTACCTGGGCAGCCGGGAGTGCCTGCGTGGCGTGATCCTGATGATGGACGTGCGCCACCCGATGACCGACTTCGACAAGATGATGCTCGACTGGGCCAAGGCCAGCGGCATGCCGATGCACATCCTGCTGACCAAGGCCGACAAGCTGACCCACGGCGCGGGCAAGAACACCTTGCTCAAGGTGCAGTCGGAAATCCGCAAGGGCTGGGGCGATGGCGTGACCATCCAGCTGTTCTCGGCACCCAAGCGCCTGGGCGTGGAAGACGCCTACCGGGTGCTGGCGGGCTGGATGGAGCTGGAAGACAAGCCAGTCGCCTGAAGCTGCACTGCCCCGCTCTTGTGGGAGCGGGGCACCTTGGTGGCAAATTCCGGGCAAAAAAAACCCCGGACTTCGTATGGGGAGGGGGAAGTTCGGGGTCCAAGTCCGGACCGCTAGGGCGGGGTCCAGATATCTGCCAACACTTAACACAACATAGGAGCATCGAAGGGCTTCACCAGCCATTCAGTTACTCTGAGTTCCGCTTCACCGGTTTAGTTCCGAAGCCCTGAAAACTATTTGCGATAGTTTCATGAAACTTCAGCACCAATGGCACTGAGCGGTGCCAGGATCCGCGTCGCTACGTCGCAGATCCTACACAGCTTTCCCTGCTCAATCAGTGAGCTTCGTCCCAATTCGCACCAATTCCTGCCTCCACCAGCAGCGGTACATCCAGCTGCGCTGCCTGGCTCATGTGCTGGCGAATTTCATCTTTCACCTGCTGAACCAGGTCCTCGCGTACCTCGAGTACCAGTTCGTCGTGTACCTGCAGGATCACTCGGGCATCCAGCCCGCTCTCGCTCAGCCAGTTATCCACATTGACCATGGCCCGCTTGATGATGTCGGCCGCGGTGCCCTGCATCGGCGCGTTGATCGCCGTACGCTCGGCGCCTTTGCGCAGGGCGGGGTTCTTGGCGTTGATGTCCGGCAGGTACAGACGACGGCCGAACAGGGTTTCGACAAAACCTTGCTCGGCCGCCTGAGCGCGGGTGCGTTCCATGTAGGCCAGCACGCCTGGGTAGCGGGCGAAGTAGCGGTCGATGTAATCCTGCGACTGCTTGCGGTCGACGCCGATCTGCTTGGCCAAACCAAAGGCGCTCATGCCGTAGATCAGGCCGAAGTTGATGGCCTTGGCCTTGCGACGTTGGTCGGTGGTGACGTCTTGCAAGGCCACACCGAACACTTCCGCCGCCGTGGCGCGGTGCACGTCGAGGTCGTTGCGGAAAGCGTGCAGCAAGCCTTCGTCCTTGGCCAGGTGGGCCATGATGCGCAACTCGATCTGCGAGTAGTCCGCCGCCAGCAGTTTGTATCCTGGGCTGGCGATGAACGCCTGGCGGATGCGCCGGCCTTCGGCGGTACGGATCGGGATGTTCTGCAGGTTAGGGTCGCTCGACGACAGCCGGCCAGTGGCCGCCACAGCCTGCTGGTAGGAGGTGTGGATACGCCCGGTGCGGGGGTTGATCTGGCCCGGCAGCTTGTCTGTGTAGGTGCTTTTGAGCTTGCTCAGGCTGCGGTACTGCATCAGTACCTCAGGCAGTGGGTAACCGAGCAAGGCCAGCTCATCGAGCACCGCTTCGGCGGTGGAGGGCTGGCCCTTGGCGGTCTTGCTCAGCACCGGCATGCCAAGCTTGTCGTAAAGGATCGCGCCCAACTGCTTGGGCGAGCCGAGGTTGAATTCCTCGCCGGCCAGCTCGTAGGCACGTTGCTCCAGTTCGCCCATCTTCACGCCCAGTTCGCCGCTTTGGACGTGCAACAGCGCGGCATCGACCAGCGCGCCCTGGCGCTCGATCTTGGCCAGCACTGGCACCAGCGGCATCTCGATGTCCATCAGCACCGGCTGCACGCTTGGCGTCTGTGCCAGGCGTGCCTGCAGCGCCTGGTGCAGGCGCAGGGTGATGTCGGCGTCTTCGGCCGCGTAGGGGCCGGCCTTGTCCAGGTTGATCTGGTTGAAAGTGAGCTGCTTGGCGCCCTTGCCGGCGATATCCTCGAAGGCGATGGTGGTGTGGTCGAGGTACTTCTGCGCCAGGCTGTCCATGTCATGACGGGTGGCGGTGGAGTTCAGCACATACGACTCGAGCATGGTGTCGTAGGCCACGCCACGCATCTCGATGGCGGGCGAGCCATTGGCGAGGATGTTGATGTCATACTTCGCGTTCTGCCCGATCTTGGCCTTGGCCGGGTCTTCCAGCAGTGGTTTCAGCGCCAGCAGCACGGCGTCGCGGTCCAGTTGGGCTGGCGCGCCTTCGTAATCGTGGGCCAGCGGCACATAAGCCGCCTCATGGGGCGCAACAGCGAAAGACAGGCCAACCAGCTGCGCCTTCTGGGCATCCAGGCCGGTTGTTTCGGTATCGAAGGCGAACAGCGGCGCCTGACGCAGCTTGTCCAGCCAGGCCTCGAAACGGGCCTGGTCAAGAATGGTTTCGTACGTCGGCTCAACCTTGGCCGCCGGCTCTTCGACCGGCGCAACCTCATTACCCGCCCTTGCGGCCTCACGCTGCACTTCGGCAACCCAGCTCTTGAACTCCATCTCGGTGTACAGCGCCTGCAACGCTTCGCGATCAGGCTCACCGCACACCAGCGCATCCACTTCGACATCCAGCGGCACATCGACCTTGATGGTGGCCAGCTCGTAGGACAGGAACGCTGCGTCCCGGTGCTCTTCAAGCTTGGCCGGCAAGGTCTTGGCGCCACGAATGGCCAGTGCCGGTACCTTGTCCAGGTTCGCGTACAAATCGCTGAGGCCGCCGCCGATACCGGTCAGCAGGCCCACGGCGGTTTTTTCGCCCACGCCCGGTACGCCGGGAATGTTGTCGACCTTGTCACCCATCAGGGCCAGGAAGTCGATGATATGTTCCGGGCCGACGCCAAATTTCTCGTGCACGCCAGCCACGTCCAGCACGCTTCCGGTCATGGTGTTGACCAAGGTAATGTGCCCGTCCACCAGCTGAGCCATGTCCTTGTCACCGGTCGAAATGATCACCGGGCGACCCTTCGCGGCAGCACTGCGCGCCAGGGTGCCGATGACGTCGTCGGCCTCTACACCCTCGACGCACAGTAACGGATAGCCCAGCGCCTTCACGCTGGCATGCAGCGGCTCGACCTGCACCCGCAGGTCGTCCGGCATGCTGGGGCGGTTGGCCTTGTATTCGGCGAACATGGCATCGCGGAAAGTGCCGCCCTTGGCGTCGAACACCACGGCGAACAGGCTGTCGGGGTATTGCTTGCGCAGGCTCTTGAGCATGTTCAGCACACCCTTCACCGCACCGGTCGGCATGCCCTTGGACGTGGTCAGCGGCGGCAGCGCGTGAAAGGCGCGGTACAGGTAGGAGGAACCGTCCACCAGGACGAGGGGCGCTTGGCTCATGAGCAGAATCAACCTTTTCGACGGGTCCGGCGCTAGAATAGCCAGAATCATTGACGACAAAGGGACTAGGTTATCATGCGTACACTCAATCGCCTGTTACTGCTCGGCCTGTTGGCAACCATGCCTGTCGTTACCCTGGCGGCGGACGACGCCCCCTCGGCCGATCCCGAGGTGACCATTCGCACGGAAGGCGACAAAACCATCCAGGAGTACCGGCAAAACGGCTTCCTGTATGCGATCAAGATCACGCCGAAAAACGGCAAGCCTTATTTTCTGGTACGCGCCGATGGCACTGATGCCAATTTCATTCGATCCGACCAGCCGGACATGCTGATTCCGTCCTGGAAGATCTTCGAGTGGTAATCTGACGCGCACCGTTCACATCAACCCGGCACTTCCCGGCGGAAGTGCCCGTATGGGCATTTTTTCATCATGTCAGTCTTCACCCCCGTGACCCGGCCTGAGCTGGAAACCTTTCTGGCGCCGTACCAGCTGGGCCGTCTGCTCGACTTCCAGGGCATTGCCGCCGGCACCGAAAACAGCAATTTCTTCGTCAGCCTCGAACAGGGGGAGTTCGTCCTGACGCTGATCGAGCGCGGGCCAAGCGAGGACATGCCGTTCTTTATCGAGCTGCTCGATACCCTGCACGCCGCCGACATGCCGGTGCCCTATGCCATTCGTGACCGCGACGGCAACGGCCTGCGCGAGCTGTGCGGCAAGCCTGCGCTGCTGCAGCCAAGGCTGTCGGGCAAGCACATCAAGGCACCGAACAACCAGCACTGCGCCCAGGTCGGCGAGTTGCTGGCGCACATTCACCTGGCCACCCGCGCGCACATCATCGAACGCAAGACCGACCGTGGCCTAGACTGGATGCTGGCCTCGGGTGCCGAACTGTTGCCACGCCTGACCGCCGAGCAAGCCAAGCTGCTGCAACCGGCACTGGACGAAATCACCGCGCACAAAGCGCAGATCCTGGCCTTGCCACGGGCCAACCTGCATGCCGACCTGTTCCGCGACAACGTGATGTTCGAAGGCACCCACCTGACCGGGGTGATCGACTTCTACAACGCCTGTTCCGGGCCGATGCTGTATGACATCGCCATTACCGTGAACGACTGGTGCCTGGACGAGCAGGGTGCGGTGGATGTGCCGCGTGCACAGGCGCTGCTGGCTGCCTATGCGGCGCTGCGGCCATTCACGGCTGCCGAGGCCGAGCTGTGGCCGGAAATGCTGCGGGTAGGCTGCGTGCGCTTCTGGTTGTCGCGCCTGATTGCAGCGGAGTCGTTTGCCGGGATGGATGTGATGATCCATGACCCGAGCGAGTTCGAAGTGCGTCTGGCGCAGCGCCAGCAGGTGGCTTTGCACCTGCCATTCGCCCTCTAGTTTCTATTCGGCCTCTTCGCGGGCATGCCCGCGACGAGGCCGGCACAGGCTTAGAGCTGTTCCAGGCACCCAGCCAGGTCGCCGCCCAGCTTTTCCAGCAAGCGCTCATAGCCCTTGCCATCCACCGGGTCTGTTCCGCCCAGCGCATCCAGCTCGGCCAGGCGCACCGGCAGCCCGGCGGTCAAGGTCTCGGCCAAGCGCGGTCGCAGTGGCGGCTCGCTGAACACACAGGTCTTGCCCACTTCCTGCAGGCGCTTGCGCATGGCCGCCACATGTTGCGCCCCAGGCTGCACCTCGGACGCCACGCTGAATACGCCGGTGTGCTTCAAACCATATTCAGCCTCGAAGTAATCGAACGCTTCGTGGAACACGAAATAAGGTTTGCCGGCAATACCGTCCACCCGCGCCTTGATACGCGCATCCAGTGCATCCAGACGCTCGTCGAAGGCCTTCAGGTTGCTCTGGTAGCGAGCCGCATTGGCCGGGTCGACCTGGGCCAGATCAGCCGCCATTTTTGCCGCGATTACCCGCGCATTGACCGACGATAGCCACAAGTGCGCATCCAGGCTGCCCGGCCGGTGATCATGGTCATGGTCGTCGTGGCTTTCTTCCTCATGGGAGTGGCTGTCCTCGCCAAAGTGACGCAGCTTCATGCCCGTCAGCGACTGCACGGCCACGGTGGCCTTGCTGCGGCTAGCCAAGACACGCGGCAGGAAGTTCTCCATGTCCGGGCCGATCCAGTACAGCAGGTCGGCATCACCCACCCGCCGTACATCGGACGGGCGCAGCGCGTAGTGGTGCGGCGAAGCGCCTGGTGGCAGCAAGACGTCAGGGCTGCCAATGCCATCCTGCACGGCAGCGGCAATCTGCTGCAGGGGCTTGATACTGGTGAGCACGCGCACATCGGCCTGGGCGGAAAATGCAATGAAAGCGACAAACAGAGCTAGGAATCGGGACACGGTGGATACTCGAGTCGTCAGAAACAGGTAACATAATAACGTCTCCATCCAGAACCGTCGCTGCCCATGTCCATCACGCCGCTGGCCAACCGTCCTCACGATCACTCCCATTGCGTACACAGCGCACTGGCTGAAGCCGACGCCTTGTGCACCCGCCTGGGCCTGCGCCTGACCGCGCTGCGCCGCCGAGTGCTGGAGCTGGTGTGGCAAAGCCACAAGCCACTGGGCGCCTACGACATCCTTGCCGTGCTCAGCGAGCAGGACGGCCGCCGCGCCGCCCCGCCCACGGTGTACCGCGCGCTGGACTTCCTGCTGGAAAACGGCCTGGTGCACCGCATCGCCTCGCTCAACGCCTTCATCGGCTGCAGCCACCCCGAGCATGTGCATCAAGGCCAGTTCCTGATTTGCCGCGCCTGCCATGTGGCCATCGAGCTGGAGCAGAGCAGCATCAGCGATGCCATCATCGACAGCGCCAAAGGCGTGGGCTTCACGGTCGAGACCCAGACCGTGGAAGTGGTCGGGCTGTGCGGCAGCTGCCGGAGCGCGGCATGAGCGATGCCTTGATCCGCCTGGAACAGGTCGGC
This sequence comes from Pseudomonas sp. NY8896, assembly GCF_039634505.1. NCBI lineage: Bacteria > Pseudomonadati > Pseudomonadota > Gammaproteobacteria > Pseudomonadales > Pseudomonadaceae > Pseudomonas > Pseudomonas sp. NY8896. Next base: position 109,554 of record NZ_CP132350.1, on the reverse strand, counting down.
GTCACTTTTGGCGGCGAGGCAGTACTCGACAGCATCGACCTGTCGGTCGCCCCCGGTCAGATCGTCACCCTGATCGGCCCCAACGGTGCCGGCAAGACCACCCTGGTGCGCGCCGTACTCGGTCTGCTCAAGCCACACCGCGGCAAGGTATGGCGCAAGCCCAAGCTGCGCATTGGCTACATGCCACAAAAGATCCAGGTCGATGCCACGCTGCCGCTGTCGGTGCTGCGCTTCTTGCGCCTGGTGCCCGGCGTAGACCGCGCGGCAGCCTTGTCCGCGCTGCAGGAAGTGGGCGCCGAGCAGGTCATCGACAGCCCTATCCAGACCATTTCCGGCGGCGAGATGCAACGCGTACTGCTGGCCCGCGCCCTGTTGCGCGAGCCCCAGTTGCTGGTGCTCGACGAACCGGTACAAGGTGTGGACGTGGTCGGCCAGACCGAGCTGTACAACCTCATCACCCGCCTGCGCGACCGCCACGGCTGCGGCGTGCTGATGGTGTCCCACGACCTGCACCTGGTGATGAGCGCCACCGACCAGGTGGTGTGCCTGAACCGCCACGTATGCTGCTCGGGCCACCCCGAGCAAGTCAGCGGCGACCCAGCGTTCGTCGAGCTGTTTGGCCAGACCGCACCTAGCCTGGCCATCTACCACCACCATCACGACCACAGCCACGACCTGCACGGCTCGGTGGTCGCCCCTGGCACCCATGTTCACGGAGAGCACTGCAAGCATGGCTGATTTTCTTCTCTACGCCCTGCTTGCCGGTTTGTCCCTGGCGCTGGTCGCCGGCCCGCTGGGCTCCTTCGTGGTGTGGCGGCGCATGGCCTACTTTGGCGACACCTTGTCCCATGCCGCCTTGCTCGGTGTTGCCTTGGGCTTCGCCCTGGACGTCAGCCCAGCGCTGGCGGTAACCGTGGGCTGCCTGTTGCTGGCAATCCTGCTGGTGACCTTGCAGCAACGCCAGCCGCTGGCCTCCGACACCCTGCTCGGCATCCTCGCCCCCAGCACCCTGTCGCTGGGCCTGGTGGTACTGAGCTTCATGCACGATGTGCGCATCGACCTGATGGCGTACCTGTTCGGCGACCTGCTGGCCATCAGCACCACCGACCTGGCCTGGATCCTCGGCGGCAGTGCGCTGGTGCTGCTGTTGCTCGCCGTGCTGTGGCGGCCGCTGCTGGCGGTTACCGTGCACGAAGAGCTGGCCATGGTCGAAGGCCTGCCTGTGGCCGGCCTGCGCCTGGCGCTCATGCTGTTGATTGCGGTGGTAATTGCCGTGGCCATGAAGATCGTCGGTGTGCTGCTGATCACCTCGCTGCTGATCATCCCTGCGGCTGCGGCACAGCGTCACGCCCGCTCGCCAGAGCAGATGGCCCTTGGCGCCAGCCTGCTGGGCGTTACCGCTGTGTGCGGTGGCCTGGCCATGTCCTGGTTCAAGGACACCCCCGCCGGCCCGTCGATCGTGGTCTGCGCGGCGGTGCTATTCTTGCTGAGCCTGGCCCTGCCAAAACGCTGAGAAGCAGGGCGTGTGCAGGCACGCCTTGCAACCTTTTGCCGGGTAAAGGGTCTGTAAGACCTGTTTTCGAGCGTGCGCACCTGGGTGTAGACTTGCTCGCTTTTTGCGCAAATAGAGAGTCGCAGGAATGAAGCCGTTCGCCTCCCGTTATCTGCTTGTTGCCGCGTTTTCCCTGTTCCTGGCTGCCTGTTCCAGCGCGCCGGTCGAGCAGGCCACCGCACCTGCCCAAGCCGATGCCTGGCAGCAGTTGCAACAAAATATCGCCAGCAACGAGCTGGCCACCGCCGAAGACCAGCTTGCAGCCCTGCAGGCCCAGTCGCCGGATGACCCACGCTCGGAGCAATACCAGCGCCAGCTGGCCGAAGCCTACCTGCAGCGCAGCCAGATCGTCCTGCAGAAGGGCGATGTGAACGCGGCCGCTACCGCGTTGGCCCGTGCTCGCGCACTGATGCCGCAAGCCCCGGCAGTGACCGGTGGCGATCCCCTGAGCCAGGCACGCAAGGCCGAGCTGGAGAAGGCAGAGGCCGCCTTGAAAGCCGCTGAAGCCAAACCCAAGGCACGTATCATCGACCCGACAGCGCCAAGCACTGTGGTGGCCTTGAAGACCACTGACAGCCGCGCCATGCGCCGTCAGCTCGATGATATTGCCGCCGATGTGGTGAGCTATGACTGCGAGGTGGTGCTCCAGGTGCCGCGCACTGACGACGCACCTTGGCTTAAGACTTTGCTGGAAAAGCGGGTGCGCAAGATCGACAGTGGTTTCGATCTGAAGCAGACCCATGAGATCCAGCGCTCGCTGCCGGCGCAGGTGGTTCTGGTACCGCATCAGCAGTAAAAAGCTTCGCGGGTAAACCCGCTCCCACAGGGATAGCACAGGTTTCGAGGTCGGTGCTGTACCTGTGGGAGCGGGTTTACCCGCGAATAGGACCTATCAGGCCGGCACAGCCTCCGCAGCTGCTTCCCGCTCCCAAACCCGGTGCCCTTCAACCGCTTTGACAAAGGCATCCACGGTCTTCTGGTCATCCCCCAGCAGCAATCCCTTGTCCTCCTTCAGCCCAAGGCCGGACGCCAGCTCCTTGGTCAACACCATCGCCTTCAGGTGCTTGTAGCCCTCCAGCAAGAAGTGCTTGGCCAGCCCGCTGGCCACCAAGGCGTCCGCCGAAGCCTTGCCTCCTGGCACGACAATCCCGTCGAACATGATCGAAGGCATCCCTTCCATCGACGCATCCACCGGCAGCTGCTTACCGTCCGCAGTCTTTACCGGCGCCGATGTCGGCCCTAACAGCATCGGCCGTGTACTGTGTGCTTCCAGCGCCTTCACCAGCTTGTCGACGCTAGCACCGTCCACGCCATCCGCCACCAGCAGCGCAATTTTGCGCCCCTTGATGCCCACGTCACCGGGGTGGCTCATCTGGCTCAACGCCTTGGACTGCGCGAGCTTGCTGCCTTTCACCTTGACCGTTCCCTGCTTGGGCGCAGGCAGCCCCAGGTTGGCCGCCACCGCCGCCGCCAGCTTCAGGTCGATATTGGCCAAAATCTCGTTAACCTCCCGGGCACGGATGGCTTCACGCTCCACCTTGCCCAGCTCGAAACTGTAAGCCTTGATGATGTGCTGCTGCTCGGTCGGGCTCATGCTCTGGAAGAACAGCCGCGCCTGAGAGAAGTGATCGCCGAACGATTCGCTACGCTGGCGGATCTTGTGTGCATCGATCCGCTCCTGATAACTCTCGAAGCCACCGTCCTGTGCAGCAGGGGGTGTTTCCTTCGGCCAGCCGCCGTCGATGGAGTTGGGTTCGTACGAAGCCCGGCCCTTGTCGATGGTCATGCGGTGCATGGCATCGCGCTGGCTGCTGTGGTTCGGCGCCACCGGGCGGTTGATCGGGATTTCATGGAAGTTCGGCCCGCCCAGCCGGCTGATCTGCGTATCGGTGTACGAGAACAATCGCCCCTGCAGCAGGGGGTCGTTGGTAAAGTCGATGCCCGGCACGATATGCCCTGGGCAGAACGCCACCTGCTCGGTTTCTGCGAAGAAGTTGTCCGGGTTGCGGTTGAGCACCATCTTGCCCAGCAGCTTCACCGGCACCAGCTCTTCAGGAATGAGCTTGGTCGGGTCGAGCAGGTCGAAGTCGTACTTGTGCTCGTCGGCCTCGGGTACCACCTGCACGCCCAGCTCCCATTCCGGGTAGTCCCCGGTCTCGATGGCTTCCCACAGGTCACGGCGGTGGTAGTCGGTGTCCTTGCCTGCCAGCTTCTGCGCTTCGTCCCACAACACCGAGTGCACGCCCTGACGGGGCTTCCAGTGGAACTTGACGAAACTGGCCACACCCTCGGCGTTGATCAGGCGGAAGGTGTGCACGCCAAAGCCTTCCATCATTCGCAAGCTGCGCGGGATGGCGCGGTCGGACATGGCCCAGATCACCATATGCGCCGACTCCGGCACCAGCGAAACGAAGTCCCAGAACGTGTCGTGGGCAGAGCCGCCGGTGGGCATTTCATTCTGTGGCTCTGGCTTCACCGCATGCACGAAGTCCGGGAACTTGATGGCATCTTGAATGAAAAATACCGGCATGTTGTTGCCAACCAGATCGAAGTTGCCTTCATCGGTGTAGAACTTGACGGCAAAACCGCGCACATCACGCACCGTGTCACCCGAGCCGCGCGGCCCTTGTACGGTGGAAAAGCGCACGAATACCGGGGTGATCTTTTCTGGGTCCTGCAGGAAACCGGCCTTGGTCAGCTCGGCATGGCAGCCATAGCTCTGAAAGTAGCCGTGCGCCCCGGTACCCCGGGCATGGACGATGCGCTCAGGGATGCGCTCATGGTCAAAGTGGGTGATCTTCTCGCGCATGATGAAATCTTCAAGCAACGACGGCCCTCGAACACCCGCCTTGAGGCTGTTCTGGTTATCGGCGATCTTCACCCCTTGGTTGGTGCGCAAGGCCTGGCCCGTGGCATCGCTGCGGAAGGCCTCCAGGCTCTGCAGCTTGGCGTTGGTGTTGGCCCGATCAGGGGTCTGGGTGCCGGCGGCCTCGCTGTGCTTGGGCGCGTCCGTTTTCTTGCTGGGCATGGTCGGCTCTCCTCGTCAGTCTTCAGGCGTGCCCGTTTCGGGCTTGTTCAAGTAGTGACTGGGAGGCATTGCCGAGCGTTCAATCAGGATTACCGGTTGTCGCGATATGCCCGATGGATTGGTGCATTACGAAATAAATGCTAAGAACAGCTATGGGAAAAGGCTAAAATGCGCGACCCCAGCTAACCGCTGATTCAAATTTCAATGCGCCCCACAAGGTTCGCTACGTGATCGAGTTCCAACAGGTACATAAAACCTACCGCGTTGCCGGTAGGGAAATCCCCGCACTGAATCCGACCAGCCTGACCATCGAAGATGGCCAGGTGTTCGGCCTGATCGGCCATTCCGGCGCCGGCAAAAGCACCATGCTGCGCCTGATCAACCGTCTGGAAGAACCTTCCGGTGGCAAGATAATCGTCGACGGCGAAGACGTCACCGCGTTCAACGCCAGCCAGCTGCGCGGCTTCCGCCAGCAGGTCGGGATGATTTTCCAGCACTTCAACCTGCTGGCCTCCAAGACCGTCGCCGACAACGTCGCCCTGCCATTGACCCTGGCCGGCGAGCTGTCGCGCAGTGAGATCGACACGCGCGTCACCGAGTTGCTGGCCCGCGTGGGCCTGTCAGACCACGCCAAGAAGTACCCGGCGCAGCTGTCCGGCGGCCAGAAGCAGCGCGTCGGTATCGCCCGCGCCCTGTCCACCAACCCAAAGATCCTGCTGTGCGACGAGGCCACCAGTGCCCTCGACCCGCAAACCACGGCCTCGGTCCTGCAACTGCTGGCCGAAATCAACCGTGAGCTGAAGCTGACCATCGTGCTGATCACCCACGAGATGGACGTGATCCGCCGGGTCTGCGACCGCGTGGCGGTGATGGACGCCGGCCAGATTGTCGAGCAAGGCTCGGTGGCCGAGGTGTTCCTGCACCCGCAGCACCCCACCACCAAGCGCTTCGTCCAAGAAGACGAGCAGGTCGACGAAGGCGAGCAGCGCGACGACTTTGCCCACGTACCGGGCCGCATCGTGCGCCTGACCTTCCAAGGCGACGCTACCTACGCGCCGTTGCTGGGCACCGTGGCCCGCGAAACCGGTGTGGACTACAGCATCCTCGCCGGGCGTATCGACCGCATCAAGGATGTCCCCTATGGCCAGCTCACCCTCGCCCTGATCGGCGGAGACATGGAAGCGGCGTTTGCCCGCTTCAAGGCAGCTGACGTACATATGGAGGTACTGCGTTGATGGACGCCCTGAATTTCTTCGCCAACGTCGACTGGGCCGAAATCTGGCTGGCCACCATCGACACCATGATCATGCTGTTCGGCTCGCTGTTCTTCACCGTGCTGCTGGGCCTGCCGCTGGGTGTGCTGCTGTTCCTCTGCGGGCCGAAGCAGATGTTCGAACAGAAGGGCGTGTACGCGCTGCTGTCGCTGGTGGTCAACATCCTGCGCTCGCTGCCGTTCATCATCCTGCTGATCGTGATGATCCCATTCACCGTGCTGATCACCGGCACCTCGCTGGGCGTTGCCGGCGCCATCCCACCACTGGTAGTGGGTGCCACGCCGTTCTTTGCCCGCCTGGTTGAAACCGCTCTGCGTGAAGTGGACCGCGGCATCATCGAAGCCACCCAGTCGATGGGCGCCACCACCCGCCAGATCATCACCAGCGCACTGCTGCCGGAGGCCCGCCCGGGTATCTTCGCAGCCATTACCGTCACCGCCATCACCCTGGTTTCGTACACCGCCATGGCCGGTGTGGTGGGTGCGGGCGGCCTGGGCGATCTGGCTATCCGCTTCGGTTACCAGCGTTTCCAGACCGATGTGATGGTAGTGACCGTGGTTCTGCTGCTGGTACTGGTTCAAGTCCTGCAAAGCGTGGGCGACAAACTGGTCGTACATTTTTCCCGTAAGTAACCCCAATAGGGTCGGCCCGGCCGACCCGTTCGGGGGCCGTCGCGGCCCTCACAAGGAGTGATCAATGAAGAAGCTGCTTGCTGTCGCTGCCGCTGTCGCGGCCTTCTCGGCCCACGCCGATACCCTGACCGTTGCCGCCACCCCGGTGCCGCACGCCGAGATCCTCAACTTCGTCAAACCGCAGTTGGCCAAAGAAGGCGTGGAGCTGAAGGTCAAGGAATTCACCGATTACATTCAGCCGAACGTGCAGGTGGCCGAAAAGCGCCTGGACGCCAACTTCTTCCAGCACCAGCCATACCTGGATGAGTTCAACAAGGCCAAGGGCACCAACCTGGTGAGCGTGGCGGGCGTGCACATCGAGCCGCTGGGCGTGTATTCGACCAAGATCAAGAAGCTGGACGAGCTGTCCTCCGGCGCTACCGTGGTCATCCCCAACGACGCCACCAACGGCGGCCGCGCCTTGCTGCTGCTGGACAAGGCCGGTGTGATCAAGCTCAAGGACAACAAGAACATCCTGTCCACCGTGAAGGATGTTGCCGAGAACCCGAAAAGCATCAAGTTCCGTGAGCTGGAAGCGGCCACCATCCCGCGTGTGCTGACCCAGGTCGATGCCGCCCTGATCAACACCAACTACGCGCTGGAAGCCAAGCTGAACCCGGAAAAAGACGCGCTGGCCATCGAAGGCAGCGACTCGCCTTACGTGAACATCCTGGTTGCCCGCCCGGACAACAAGGACTCGGAAGACATGAAGAAACTGGCAGCTGCACTGCACTCGCCAGAGGTGAAGCAATTCATCATCGAGAAGTACAAGGGCGCTGTGGTTCCAGCGTTCTGATCCGACACCCCTGGGGCCGCTTTGCGGCCCTTTCGCGACACAAGGCCGCTCCTACAAGAGACCGCGTACCCCTGTAGGAGCGGCCTTGTGTCGCGATAGGCCTGCGCAGCAGGCCCATCAATCTCAATCCCGCTTCACAAGCCCAGGCAACTGCGCCACCAGCTTCTGGTTGTTGAACGGCGCACGAATAAACCCGCGCTGACGCCCATCCGGCCCCACAACCGCCAGGTTGCCGCTGTGGTCCACGGTGTACCCCGGCTTGCTGGTATCCGCCGGTATGAACGGAATGCTCAAGGCATTGGCCAGCTTCTGGGTGTCTTCGATCGACCCCGCGACACCGACAAAGTCCTTGTCGAAATAGCCCAGGTACTGCTTCAGCTGGTTCGGCGTGTCGCGGTTCGGGTCCACACTCACCAGCACCACCTGCAGCCGGTCGACGGCTTCCTTGGGCAACTCGCTCTTCACCTGGCGCAACTGGGCCAGGGTGGTCGGGCAGATGTCCGGGCAGTAGGTGTAACCAAAGAACAGCAGCGACCATTTGCCCTTCAGGTCATCCAGCCGCACGGGCTGGCCGTCCTGGTTGGTCATTGTCACGTCGGCCACAGTGCGGCTCTGCGGCAGCAGGATGATGCCGGCGTCGATCAGCTCGGTGGGGTTGGGCTGGTCGCGACCATTGAGCACCTTGTTGACGGTCAGGCCCAGGATCAACGCGACCAGGGCAACGAGGATGAAGACGGTTTTCTGGGTTCGGGTCATAGGTTCAGCAACAGGTAGTGGTCAAGGAGCAACGCGATGAACAGCGCGAACAAGTAGGCGATAGAGTACTTGAAGGTGCCGATTGCCGCGTGCGGCCGGCTGCCACGGTACAACACCCAGGCCCATTGCAGGAAGCGCAGGCCCAAGACCAGGGCACAGGCCAGGTACAGCGGGCCGCTCATGTGGATGGCATACGGCAGCAGGCTTACCGCCAGCAGAATCAGCGTGTACAGCAAGATATGCAGCTTGGTGTAGCGCTCACCATGGGTCACCGGCAACATCGGGATATCGGCCTTGGCGTACTCCTCCTTGCGGTGGATGGCCAGCGCCCAGAAGTGCGGCGGGGTCCAGGCGAAGATGATCAGCACCAGCAGCAAGGGCTCAGCGCTGACATGGCCGCTTACCGCCACCCAACCAAGCAACGGCGGGGCGGCGCCGGCCAGGCCGCCGATGACGATGTTCTGTGGCGTGGCGCGCTTGAGAAAGCCGGTGTAGAGCACCGCATAGCCCAGTAGCGAGGCCAGGGTAAGCCAGGCCGTGAGGGCGTTGGTGAACGCCAGCAGCAGAGCCATGCCCAGCAGCGCCAGTGCCAGGGCGAACAGCAATGCCGGCAGCGGCTCGACCCGACCCTGGGCCAGCGGCCGCTTGTGGGTACGTGCCATCAGTGCATCGATGCGTCGGTCCACCACATGGTTGACCACCGCAGCGCCACCCGCGCACAAGCCGATCCCCAGGTTGCCGAACAGCAACACGCTCCAGCTCACACCCGCGCGGGTGGCCAGGAACATGCCTGCCAGCGAGGTGATCAGCATCAGCACCACCACCTTGGGCTTGGTCAGCTCCAGGTAATCGCGCCAGCTGGCCCGCCTTGCGCTCAGAAGCGTCGCCACGAATCGTTCCTCATGTGATGGGATATGCCCACGCCAGCCACAGGCCGCAGGCGCCAGCCATTGCCGACCCCCACGCGAACCCTGTCGACCACGCGAATGCGGTAATTCACCAGCACCATGCTCAGCAGCAGCATCGCGCCGCCGGCATTGTGCGCAACAGCCACCGCCAGTGGCAGGTGGAACACCACGTTGCTAATACCCAGGCCCACTTGCAGGGTCAGCGCCAGCAGCACCACCCGTGCCAGGCCGGGCAAGCCGCAGCGGTGCAACTTCCAGCTAAGCATCAGCAGCACGCAGGTCACCAGCAACGCGCCCAGCCGGTGGCTGATGTGGATGGCGGTGCGGGCATCACTGTCCAGTTGCCCGCCAAGGTAGTTTGGACCGACGTGCTGGGTCAGGTGGAAGCCATTGCTGAAGTCCGCCGCCGGCCACCATTGGCCATGGCAGGTCGGCAGGTCGATGCAGGCGACGGCTGCGTAGTTGGCACTCACCCAGCCACCCAGAGCAATCTGGCCGATCACCACCAGCAGGGCCAACGCAGCGAGCCGTCGCAAGCTCAGGGGCAGTTTTGGCAAGGGTGCAAAGGCCCGTGATAGACGCAGTGACAACAGGAACAGCAAGCTCAGCGTGGTAAAGCCCCCCAACAAATGCGCCGTGACCACTTGCGGCCACAACTTCAGGGTGACCGTCCACATGCCGAAGGCGGCCTGGGCCAACACCACACCCAGCAACAGCACGGGCAGGCGATAGGGCTGGCCATCGCGGGCATGCCGGCGCAGCGCCTGGAAAGCGAGCAGGGCGATTACCACGGCTAGAGTCCCGGCAAAGTAGCGGTGAACCATCTCGGCCCAACCCTTGGCAGCTTCCACCGGGTGCTCAGGAAAGTGCAGCTCGGCATGGGCCAGTTGCGCTTCGCTCTTGGGCACGCTGATGAAGCCATAGCAACCCGGCCAGTCGGGGCAGCCGAGGCCGGCATGGGTCAGCCGGGTATAGGCACCGAGCAGGACGACCAGCAGTGCCAGCAGGGTGGCGAACACAGCAAGGCGAAATCCGGGTCTGGCCATGGCAGGCTCCTAGCCGATATTGGACAGCTTGAGCAGGTGGCGCAGGTCATCCAGCACATGCTTGCCGTTGACCTTGCCGTCGTAGCGCAGCACCAGGTTGCCGTGCGGGTCGACAATCCACAGCTGCGGGCCGGGCTCGGCAACCTTCTGCTGGTAACGTTGCGCATCCAGCGGGTAGCGCTGCAGCTGCGGGTACTCGCGGCCGAGCAGCGCCTGGTAGTCGGCGCTCAGCGGCTGGGCAGCGGCCAGTGCATGGCTGGCGCGGCTGGCATCGCGGCCCAGGCCGACCTGAATCTGCCGGGCCAGGTACACCAGCCGCTGGCAGTCTTCGGCACAGGCCTGAGGCGCGCTGACCAGCAACTGCCAGCGCTCGTCCTCGCCGGCCACGCCAAGATCGGCACGGCTTTCCCCGTTGCCGATCATCGCGCCGTGGTAGCTGCGGCCTTCCGGTACCCAGAAGTTGAGTTTGTACATGCTGGTGGCCAGGATCATCGGCCCGAGCACTACCAGCAGAATCAGCAACAGCTGCAAACGCCCGCGGGCTCGGGGCTTGCTACGTTCAGGCAGGTCCAGTGGAGTGGCGGTGGCCATGGCGTTTCTCCTTGTTTTGGTGCCAGCCGAAATAGAGGTAGAGCAGAACCAGAGCGGTCGCCAGGGCGAACCACTGCACGGCGTAGCCCAGGTGTTTTTCCGGGCCCATGGCCACGACCGGCCAGTCCAGGCGATAGGTCGCCGGGCCGGGCTCCAGGCGCAGTTCGTGGGCGAAGCCTTCGCGGTCGAGCTGCGGCCATAGCTGCACGGCATCAATGGCGGTAAGCAAATGCGGCCATTGGCCGCCTTCAGGGTCGGGATGCAACTGGAAGGTGCTGCCGGGCGAGACATACACGGACGCGTCCAGCGCCAAGGCCTGGGACGGGGTTTCGAAATGCACCGGCACCCGGCGGTCCGGCCATGGCAGCCAACCGCGGTTGACCAGCAACCACAGGCCACTGGCCTGGTCATGGAAGGGTTGCAGCAGTTCGACACCGGCCTGGCCGTCACGCATGCGGTTGTCCAGCAGCAGGCTGTGCTCGGCATCGAAGCGGCCATACAAATGCACGCGGCGGAACGCGTTGTCGTCACTGGACGTCAGCTGGGCTGCGGCCAGCGGCGCCTCGACCCGTCGCTCGGCATAGCTGGCCAACAGCCCACGCTTTTCTTCGGCTCGGCCGAGTTGCCAGCAGCCAAGGGCAATCAGCCCCGGCAGCAGCGCAAGCACCACCAGGGTCGGTACCCAGCCTGGGCGAAACGGCCTCACGGGCGCCTCGCTATACTTATCCACATCACCGCATCCCCCCGGAGTAGCGCCATGCTCAAGGCCGCGATTGTCCTGATGCTGTTGGCCACGATTGCCAGCTTGTTCAGTGGCCTGGTGTTTCTGGTCAAGGACGATGAAAACTCAACTCGTCTGCTCAAGGCACTGACAGTGCGGGTGACCCTGGCGGCGCTGACCATTGGCCTGGTGGCCTGGGGCTTCATCAGCGGTCAGCTCGTGTCCCACGCCCCCTTCTGAAGTTTTCATCTGCCCCCTGTAGGCGCGGGCTTGCCCGCGCCTACAGGGTCTCTGTTTCCCTTCAAAGCACGTATACGAATATGAACAACCCCACCCACACCACATCGACGAAGTGCCAATACCAGCTGGCCGCTTCGAAGCCGAAGTGTTTCTCCGGGTTGAAGTGCCCACGCAAAATACGCACGAACATCACGATCAGGATGATCGTGCCCAAGGTCACGTGGGCGCCGTGAAACCCGGTGAGCATGAAGAACGTCGCGCCATAAATCCCCGAGCCCAGCGTCAGCCCCAGCTTGGTATAGGCCTCGTGGTATTCAAAGGCCTGCAAGGCGATGAAGCTGATACCCAGCACGATGGTCAGCGCCATCCAGAATTTCAGCGGCCCACGGTGGTCACGGCGCAAGGCGTGGTGGGCAAGGGTGATGGTCACACTGGAACTGACCAGCAAGATGGTGTTGATCAGTGGCAAGTGCCACGGGTCGATCACCTCCTTGGGCGGCGGGAACAGTTTCGGGTCGGGTGTGTGCAGCAGCGGCCAGGTGAATTCGAAGGTCGGCCACAGCATGTGCGCGACACCTTTGGCCCCTTCGCCGCCCAGCCATGGCCCTGCCAACACCCGCACGTAGAACAGCGCACCGAAGAAGGCCAGGAAGAACATCACCTCGGAGAAGATGAACCAGCTCATGCCCCAGCGAAACGAGCGGTCCAGCTGCGGGCTGTACAACCCGGCGCGGCTCTCTTTGACCACGGCCCCAAACCAACCGAACAACATGTAGGCCAGGAACAACGCGCCGATGAAGAAGATCAGCGGCCCATGCGAGTCCGGGTGGCCGGCCTTCATGTCGTTGAACCAGGTTCCCAGACCGAACACCGTGATGAACATGCCGATGGTGGCGATGATCGGCCACTTGCTCTGCGCCGGGACGTAGTAGTGCTCATGACTTGCCATTGCTGTTCTCCTTCCCTTAACGGGCGCCCTGGACGTCCTGGGCCGCAACATGCGCGACCGGCGGGTGGCGAGCGGTGATGTCGAACAAGGTGTAGGCCAGTGTCAGGTGCTTCACGCTGGCCGGCAGATCGCGGTCGACGATGAAGCGCACCGGCATCTCTATGCGTTCGCCGGGCTGCAGCACCTGCTGGGTAAAGCAGAAGCACTCGGTCTTGTGGAAGTACGCCGCGGCCTCGGCCGGGGTGATGCTGGGTATGGCCTGCGCGCTCATCGGCCGATCGGTCGGGTTATGCGCGACGAAGATCATCTGGTTCACCGCCCCTGGGTTCACCTCCAGCTGATCGGCCGTGGAATAGAAGTCCCAGACCATGTCGCTGGCGTTGGTCGACATGAACTGCACCCGCACCGAACGCGTCGGGTCGCTGACCTGGCTACCTTCGTACTGGCCACCCGTTTTGCCGTTGATGCCAAAGGCCTTGCACATCACGTCGTAGATCGGCACCAGGGCGAAACCGAAGGCGAACATCACCACCGTCAGCATCAGCAGGCGCGTTACCAGGCGTTTCAGCGACAGGCCGTTCATGGCTGATTTCCTATTTCACTTCCGGGGGTGTCTGGAAGGTGTGGTAGGGCGCAGGCGAAGGAATCGACCATTCCAGGCCCTCAGCGCCATCCCAAGGCTTGGCAGGCGCCGGCGCGCCCCCACGTATGCACTTGATGACAATGAACAGGAAGAAGATCTGCGTGGCGCCAAACATGAAGGCGCCGATCGACGACACCATGTTGAAGTCGGCGAACTGCAGGTTGTAGTCCGGGATGCGTCGCGGCATGCCGGCCAGCCCCACGAAGTGCATGGGGAAGAAGGCCATGTTCATGCCGATGAACGACAGCCAGAAGTGCAGCTTGCCGAGGGTTTCGTCGTACATGTGGCCGGTCCATTTCGGCAGCCAGTAGTAGGCCGATGCAAAGATGCCGAAAATTGCCCCTGGCACCAACACGTAGTGGAAATGCGCCACCACGAAGTAGGTGTCGTGGTACTGGAAGTCCGCCGGGGCAATCGCCAGCATCAGGCCGGAGAAACCGCCGATGGTGAACAGGATGACGAAGGCAATGGCGAACAGCATTGGCGTTTCGAAGGTGAGCGAGCCTTCCCACATGGTGCTGACCCAGTTGAACACCTTCACCCCGGTGGGCACGGCAATCAGCATGGTGGCGTACATGAAGAACAGCTCGCCGACCACCGGGATGCCGACCACGAACATATGGTGGGCCCAAACGATGAACGACAGAAAGGCGATGGCGCCGGTGGCATATACCATCGAGGTGTAGCCGAACAGCGGCTTGCGCGAAAACGCCGGGATGATCGAGCTGACCGCGCCGAAGGCCGGCAGGATCATGATGTACACCTCAGGGTGGCCGAAGAACCAGAACACATGCTGGAACAGCACCGGGTCACCGCCACCGGCGGCACTGAAGAAGCTGGTGCCGAAGTGGATGTCCATCAGCATCATGGTCACCACGCCGGCCAGTACCGGCATCACTGCAATCAGCAGGAACGCGGTAATCAGCCACGTCCAGACGAACAGCGGCATTTTCATCAGGGTCATGCCTGGGGCACGCAGGTTGAGGATGGTGGCGATCACGTTGATCGCCCCCATGATCGAGCTGATACCCATCAGGTGGATGGCGAAGATGAAGAAGGTGACGCTGGCTGGCGCATAGGTGGTAGACAGCGGGGCGTAGAACGTCCAGCCGAAGTTAGGCCCGCCACCCGGGCTGAACAGGGTCGAGACCAGCAGCAGGAAGGCCGCCGGCAGCAGCCAGAAGCTGAAGTTGTTCATCCGCGGCAAGGCCATGTCTGGCGCGCCGATCATCAATGGGATCATCCAGTTGGCCAGCCCGACGAAGGCCGGCATCACTGCACCGAACACCATGATCAGGCCATGCATGGTGGTCATCTGGTTGAAGAACGCCGGCTCAACGATCTGCAAGCCCGGCTGGAACAGCTCGGCGCGGATCACCATGGCGAACGAGCCACCAAGCAGGAACATCATGAAGGCGAACCACAGGTACATGGTGCCGATGTCCTTGTGGTTGGTGGTCAGCACCCAGCGCATCAGGCCCTTGGCCGGGCCGTGTGCATGCTCATGGCCGTGGGCGTGGTCGTCGATCACTGCACTCATGTCCTGTCTCCTGCAACCCATTGATTGCCGCGAGTAACCCGGTTCACTTGGCTTCTGCCTGCTTCAGCGCCAGCACGTCCTTCGGCGTGACCATGTCGCCTTTGTTGTTGCCCCAGGCATTGCGCTCGTAGGTGACCACAGCGGCGATGTCGACTTCCGACAGCTGCTTGCCGAAGGCCGCCATGGCCGTGCCGGGCTTGCCGTGGAAGACAATGCTCAAGTGGCCTTCCTTCGGCCCGGTGGCGATCTTCGAGCCCTTGAGTGCCGGGAACATCGGCGGCAGGCCTTGGCCTTCAGCCTGGTGACACGCCACGCAGGTGGTGTGGTAGATCTTGTCGCCACGTTCCACCAGCTCTTCCAGGGTCCATTCCTTGCTGGTCAGCTCCTTGAGCTTGGCGGCTTCGGCCTTGCGCTCGCCTAGCCAGGTGTCGTAATCGGCCTTGGACTTGACCTCGACCACCACCGGCATGAAGCCGTGGTCCTTGCCGCACAGCTCGGTGCATTGGCCACGGTAGATGCCGGGCTTCTCGATACGGGTCCAGGCTTCGTTGACGAAGCCGGGGATGGCGTCGCGCTTGACCGCGAAGGCCGGCACCCACCAGGAGTGGATGACGTCGGCAGCGGTCACCAGGAAACGCACCTTGGCACCCACCGGCAGCACCAGCGGCTGATCGACTTCAAGCAGGTAATGCTCGTCCTTGGGGGCTTTGTTGTGAATCTGATCGGCGGGCGTGGCCAGGTTGCTGAAGAACTCCACGTCCTGGCCCAGGTATTTGTAGTGCCACTTCCACTGGTAGCCGGTGACCTGAATGTCGATGTCCGACTCGCTGGCGTCGTAGATGTCGATCAGGGTCTTGGTGGCCGGGATGGCCATGACCACCAGGATCAGGAAGGGCACCACGGTCCAGAGGATTTCCACCCAGGTATGCTCGTGGAAATGCGCGGCCTGCTGGCCGGTGGAGCGGCGGTGGATGACCATCGACCAGAACATCGCGCCAAACACCACGATGCCGATGATCACGCAGATCCAGAAGATGGTCATGTGCAGGTCGAAGACGGCGTTGGAGACCTCCGTCGCCCCTGGGTGCATGTTCACGGTCCAGGCGGCGTTGGCCTGACCAAAAACCGACCACAACAGGAGGCCCATCCAGACATGTGGATGTCGCATCATTGCGGGTTCCCCTTCTAATTCTTGTTGTCCCGGAGGCGTGGCCTGCGGCAAGAGGGAACGGCGGTCAAGACTGCCTGGCTTCGACGACCGAGCCCCTGCTAAAAGCAGTCGGGCCTCATCAACGAATCACGTTCAACGGGAGTATAGACAGCGACCAATGGCACGCAATGAAGCCTGTGAAATGAACCTCACGAAATAGGCAAATGGCCTGAAAACCGCGAGGTTGATAGGGTGTGGCGAAATAATGGCATTTCGATATGCCTGAGAGCGCACACGTTTGCGGGATTTATAACAAATACGTCTTAGGTATTCTGTATACCGAGCTAATTTAGTGTCTTCCGTTTGAAACGTAATGTCCCTGGAGTTGTCATGAACATCGCTGCTGTACGCGAGCAGGTAAGCCAAGCCCATCAACATGAAGGCCAGACCGGCCAATTGAAACAGCGTCTCGAGCTGCAACTGCCCCACCTGCACCCCTCGATCCAACTGCCTGAGCAGGACGCCCAGGGTACTTTGGCGCGCTTCGTCAGCGCCTACATCGACCAGGTTCCGGAATTGCTGGAGGCCGCGCATGAGGTCGCCCGCGAAGCCGGGATCGAATCGCAGATCAAACCGGTACTGAAAATTGCCGAAGCCTACTTCCTGCAACCGCCCAGTGTGATGCAAGGGCATGTAGGCCTGGACTGCCTGCTGGATGAGGCTTACCTGGCACACCGTCTGGTGGAGGAAGTGAATGACCTGTACATCCGCCACTTCCAGCAGCCGCTGATCCCGGTCGACACCACCGTCGCCAACCTGATTGCCCACCAGTTGATTGGCGAGAGCTTTGCCAACCAGCTGGATGAGGTGGTGCATCACTCGGTTGACGAAATGCTCGATGACGAGAGCTTTGCGGTGGAATCGGTGGAGGCTTATCGCGAGAAGCTGAGCAGCCCTGCAACTGGCGAGGCGTGGAAGCGCTGGCCGTGCCTGTCGCGACAGCTGGGTGTGGAGCTGGGCCAACCGGCCTGATCCTCCTGTACCGGCCTCTTCGCGGGCACGCCCGATCCCACAGGGACCGCACAGGCTTTGAATGCTGTGCAGTACCCTGTGGGAGCGGGTTTACCCGCGAAGAGGCCAGTTCAGACAACAGAGATTTCAGCTTCAGGCCCCAATCCCCGCCGTAGTCCGCAACCTCCCCTCGATCCGCCGCTTCAACCGCCGCTGCTCGATCAGCAGCCGCGACCCATTCGCCCCATTACTGCGGTTCCAGTCTTCCAGCAACTCAAGGCACGAGTGGTCGATGTAGCTCAGGTTACCCAACGGCACGTGCAACGTAGTGCCCGCCGGTACGGTATCCAGCACCTGGGTCAGCGCCGGCACCTTCAGGAACGTCGCCGCACCACTGAGCCGCAGCTCCATATCCCCAGCTTTCTCCAGGCTGACCAGGTTGATCTTCAGCCGCGCCGCCTTGAACGCCAGCTTCAGCAGGGTCAGGGCAAAACCCAGCATCACGCCGGTCAGCAGGTCGGTGAAAATGATCGCCAGCGCCGTCACCGCATAGGTGAACATCGGCATGCGGCCATAACGGCCCAGCCCACGAAACGCCTTGAAATCGACCAGCTTGACCCCGGTGTACACCAGCACACCCGCCAGGCTCGCCACCGGAATCTGCTGCAGCACGCTGCTCAGCGCCACCACGAAAGCCAACAGCCAAAGGCCATGGAATATCGCGGAGGCCCGCGTCTGCGCCCCCGCCTGCACGTTGGCCGAGCTGCGCACGATTACCCCGGTCATCGGCAAAGCACCCAGCGCCCCGCAAAGCATGTTGCCGATGCCCTGGGCTGACAGCTCGCGGTCGAAGTCCGAACGCTGGCCACTGTGCATGCGGTCAACCGCTGCGGCCGACAGCAAGGTTTCGGCGCTGGCGATGAACGCCAGGGCAAAGGCAGCGACCAGCAGGGTAGGGTCGGCGAGTTGCATCAGGTCATCTGGGCGAATCCAGTCAATGGCCTCGGACAGGTCTGCCGGCACTTGTACGCGGTTCACCGGCAAGGCCAGCCACAGGCTGATGGCGGTCATGCTCGCCACACCGAGCAAGGCACCCGGCACGAAGCGCAGCCGCTGCGGCCGAAGGCGCTCCCAGCCCCACATGATGGCGATGGTGCCGAGGCCCAGCGCACCGGCCATCCAGCCAGCGCCTGCGCGTTCCTGTGGCAGGGCTGCGGCAACGGTGGACGGGAATGTCAGCAGGTTCTGCAACCCGGAAGGCTGCGGCGCCGTATCGAACATCACATGCACCTGCGACAGCACGATCAGCACCCCAATCCCCGCCAACATGCCATACACCACCGCCGGCGCGGTGACGCGGAACCAGCAGCCCAGGCGCAAACGCCCAGCCAGCAACTGCAGCAGGCCGGCCAGCAGCAGGATCGGCCCAAGCATGGGCATGCCATGTTGGCGCACCAGCTCGAACACCAGTACTGCCAGGCCTGCGGCCGGTCCACTGACCTGCAGCGGTGATCCAGCCAGAAAACCGACGACAATGCCGCCGATAATGCCGGTAATCAGGCCTTTGGCCGGCGGCATACCCGAGGCGATCGCAATGCCCATGCACAATGGCAGCGCCACCAGGAAGACCACCACCGACGCCAGCAACTCACGCGGCAGGGCCGCTTTCAACTGTGTAATGTTCACCGTGTTTCTCCTTTCTCTAGTCGCACGGCCATTCCTCTGGCCGTGGGCACGTTTGCCCCTGACGAGCGCGCAGGCGCGGGCCGCCAGCGGGTTTGCCGGCAGGGCAGTCAGGGATTTCAAGGCAGCCGAAGGCCGCGCCACACCCCTACAGGATGCAGCCGGCTATCAAGGTTCTAGCGGTGGATGGGTCGCTTAGTAGCGGCCTCTCGGAGTGGCGCAGGGGACCGGCTCGCCGGCGGCCAGGGGCAGGAAGCTGTCGCTGGCGGCGTCATAGGCTTCGATCCTGCTGGTCTCAATGTCGTAGACCCAGCCATGAATGTACAGCTGGCCAGCGGCCAGACGCGAGGCCACCGAAGGGTGGGTACGCAGGTGGTGCAGCTGGGCGATGACGTTTTCCTTGGTCAGCACCTGCATCGTTTCGTGTTCACTGCCGCACGAGCAGTTGTTCTCGACCACGGTGCGAGCCACTTCGGCATGGCGCAACCAGGCCCCGACTGTCGGCATCTTGTCCAGCGAGTGCGGGTTGAGTACAGCACGCATGGCGCCACAGTCGGAGTGACCGCAAATGATGATGTGGTGCACTTTCAGCGCAAGTACGGCGTACTCGATCGCGCTGGAAACACCGCCATTCATCTGGCCATAAGGCGGTACCACGTTGCCCACGTTACGGGTCACGAACAGGTCGCCTGGCGAGCTCTGGGTGATCAGCTCGGGGACAATGCGCGAGTCTGCACAGGTAATGAACATGGCGCGCGGTGTTTGCGCGGTGGCAAGCTTCTTGAACAGCTCTTGCTGATCAGGGAAGACATCATGGTGAAAGCGCAGGAAGCCGTCGACGATGTGCTTCAGGGCAGCATCGGCGCTTTCCGCGGGGACCTGCGGTACGACCTTGGATGGGTCCTTGACGGGCATGATTCATCCTCTTGACGGTGTGTAGGTAAATCCATTTTACCGGTGAAAGATTCTGGCTATGCAGGGATTTAGATGACACGCACAGGCCATAGATCACAGTCGGTGTGGACTGATTTCCTACGCTAGCGGGGAAAACTTAACTGAAACTTAATTCGAAGGCTCTAGAACGGGTGTTCCAGATAGAAAAGGCGGGACTTGGATAATAGCAAAAAAACATCAATTGCCAAGATGCATTAGCGCATTTATTAACTGGGATTAGTTAAATTCTGGGCTGGCATTGTGCCCTTGGGTTTCAGAACAGGGCCATCTGCCCACCCGGCGGACAGAAGGCCGAGCAATCCAGCCCCTGCGCTTCCCGGCCTTCGAATTCCAGCCGCTTCATGGCCTTGGCAAAACGCTGCCCCAGCAGCTCGGCAAACACACCCTCGCCACGCATGCGCGTGCCAAACCGGCTGTCATACAGCTCGCCCCCCCGGCTCTGGCGGATCAGGCTCAATACATGCGCCGCCCGCTGCGGGTAATGGTCCTGCAGCCATTGCTCGAACAACGGCGCCACTTCCAGCGGCAGGCGCAACATCATGTAGGCCGCACTCTGTGCGCCAGCGTCCTTGGCAGCCTCCAGCAAGCGCTCCAGCTCACTGTCGTTGATCATCGGAATCATCGGCGAACACAACACACCTACCGGCACACCCGCCTCGCGCAACACGCGGATGGCCCTCAACCGGGCATTGGGTGACGCCGCCCGTGGCTCCAGCACCCGCTTGAGATCGTCGTCCAGTGTGGTCAGGCTGATCATTACCCGTGCCAGGCGCTGGCGGGCCATCTCTGCCAGCAGATCGAGGTCACGCAACACCAGCGAGCCCTTGGTCACGATGGTCACCGGGTGACGAAAACGCAGCAACACTTCCAGCAGACGCCGGGTCAGCATCTGTTCCCGCTCGATCGGCTGGTACGGGTCGGTATTGGAACCCAGATTGATTGGCGCGCACACGTAACCCGGTTTGCTCAGCTGTTGCGCGAGCACTTCGGCGGCGTTGGTCTTGGCGATCAGCTTGGTTTCGAAGTCCAAGCCGGGGGAGAGGTCCCAATAGGCATGGGAGGGGCGGGCATAGCAGTAGATGCAGCCATGCTCGCAGCCGCGGTAAGGGTTGATGGAGCGGTCGAAGGGCAGGTCGGGGGAGGTGTTGCGGGTGATGACCGATTTCGCCGTTTCGCTACGCACCTCGGTGCCTTGGGTCTGCGGCACTTCCTGATACCAGCCGTCGTCCTCTACCAGCGAATGGCTGGGGGCAAAACGGTTGTGCGGATTGTGTGCCGTGCCACGGCCCTTTAGTGGTGCTGGAGGATTCATGGCCAACCCCTATACTGTATTTACATACAGTATCGTACCTGTCTTGAATCCACCAGCGCCTCTGATCCGACAGCCAGTACTTACTCTGTCGGTTTCTTCAGCTTCGGATTAGGGAAGAACTGCACCGTCTGCACCTTGGCCGGCGCGGCTTTGGGTGCCAGGTTGTTGACCCGCGTGCCGAGTTCCTTGGGCACCGACAGGCCCTGTTCGTTGAGGGTGTCGGTAAAGCCGCAAGCCACACACTCACGGTGCGGCACGCCGTCTTCATTCCACATCATCAGCTTGTCGGGCTCGCTGCATGCCGGGCATACCGCCCCGGCAATAAAGCGTTTCTTGGTCTTGTTCACAGCAACCTCACTCATGCCGCAGCGTCCTCGGTGAGGCCACTGTGGCGCAGCAATGCATCGATGGAAGGCTCACGGCCACGGAAGTCGACGAACAGCTCCATCGGCTCGCGCGACCCACCACGGGCCAGGATCGCCTCGCGGAAGGCGCGGCCAGTCTCGGCATTGAGAACACCTTCTTCTTCGAAACGCGAGAAAGCGTCGGCCGACAGCACTTCAGCCCACTTGTAGCTGTAGTAGCCCGCTGCGTAACCGCCCGCAAAAATATGCGCAAAGCTGTTGGGGAAGCGGTTATACGCCGGTGGGCGCATGACCGATACCTCGTCGCGCACGCCTTCGAGCACCTGCAGCACGCTGCGACCGTCGCCATGGCTGGCGTGCAGTTCGAAGTCGAACAGCGAAAACTCCAGCTGGCGCACCATCATCATGCCCGACTGGAAGTTTTTAGCCGCCAGCATCTTGTCCAGCAGGTCCTGGGGCAGGGCAGCACCCGTTTCGTAGTGCCCGGAGATCAGTGCCAGGCCTTCCGGCTCCCAGCACCAGTTTTCCATGAACTGGCTCGGCAGTTCGACCGCATCCCAGGCCACGCCATTGATGCCGGAAACCCCGGCGTGTTCGATGCGGGTCAACATGTGGTGCAGGCCGTGGCCGAACTCGTGGAACAGGGTGGTTACTTCATCGTGGGTCAGCAGCGCCGGCTTGCCGGGTGCAGCCGGGGTGAAGTTGCACACCAGGTTGGCCACCGGGCTCTGCAGCTGGCCGCCGGCCGTGCGGCGACGGTCACGGGCGCCATCCATCCAGGCGCCACCACGCTTGTTGGCGCGGGCGTACAGGTCGAAGAAGAAGCGGCCGACGTGCTGGCCGTTTTCCTTGATCTCGAACAAGCGTACGTCTGGGTGCCAGCTGTCGAAGCCCTTGAGTTCGGCGATTTCGATGCCGTACAGGCGCTGCACGATGCTGAACAGACCGCCCAGCACCTTGTCGATCGGGAAATAGGCACGCAGGGCTTCCTGCGACACGCTGTAGCGCTGCTCGCGCAGCTTCTCGCCAAAGTAGCCAGTGTCCCAGCTGGCCAGTTCAGGGCAGCCTTGTTCGGCGGCGTAGGCCTTGAGCTGTTGCAGGTCCTGGGCGGCGAACGGCTTGGAGCGCTTGGCCAGGTCTCGCAGGAAGCTCAGCACCTGGTCGCTGGACTCGGCCATCTTGGTGGCCAGGCTCAGCTCGGCGTAGTTCTTGTAGCCAAGCAGCTCGGCCAGTTCCTGACGCAGATCGAGGATTTCGCCCATCACCGGACCGTTGTCGAACTGGCCGGCATTCGGGCCCTGGTCCGAGGCGCGGGTGCAGTAAGCGGCGTATAGCTCTTCGCGCAGGGCGCGGTCGCTGGCGTAGGTCATCACCGCGTAGTAGCTGGGGAACTCCAACGTGATCAGCCATCCGTCGAGGCCCTTGGCTTGGGCAGCGGCGGCCATCTGCGCCTTGGCCGAGTCGGTCAGGCCGGCCAGTGCGGCTTCATCGGTAACGTGCTTGGTCCAGGCCTGGGTGGCATCGAGCAGCTGGTTGGAGAAGCGGCTGCCCAGCTCGCTGAGTTTGCTCTGCACTTCGGCGTAGCGCTGCTGCTTGTCCGCCGGCAGGTCGATACCCGACAGGCGGAAGTCACGCAGGGCATGCTCGAGGATAGTCTTTTGCGCCACGTCGAAGCCGGCGGCCTCCGGGCTGTCGATCAGTGCCTGGTAGGCTTCGAACAGCGCACGGTTCTGGCCCAGTTCGGTAGAGTAGGCGCTCAACGCCGGCAGGCATGACTCGTAGGCCTCGCGCAGCTCCGCGCTGTTGCACACCGCGTTAAGGTGGCTGACCGGGCTCCAGGCGGCGCCCAGGCGGTCGTTCAGTTCGTCCATGGCCAGCACCAGGCCGGCCCAGGTGGGGTTCTTGCCCTGCTTTTCGAGGATCTCGGCAATGGCTTTACGGTTGTCGGCCAGGATCGCTTCGATCGCCGGCAACACGTGTTCGGCACGAATTTGCGAGAAGGGCGGCAGATCGTGGGATTGCAGAAGCGGGTTGTTCGCAGTCACGGTTTGGATACCTTGGCAGAAGAAACACTGCCCCATCTTAATTACAATCGACGCCGACCGCAGCAGGCAGCCTGCCTATCGGCACAGATGAGAGACGCTATCATGGCCATTCGCAACTTCCAGCAACACACTCCGAAAGTGGGGCCCAGGGCCTTCGTCGACCGTTCGGCGGTGGTGCTGGGCGACGTGGAGATCGGTGAAGACAGCTCGGTCTGGCCGTTGACCGTGGTACGCGGCGACATGCACCGCATCCGCATCGGCGCGCGCACCAGCGTGCAGGATGGCAGTGTGCTGCATATCACCCACGCCGGCCCGTTCAACCCGGACGGCTTCCCGCTGATCATCGGCGACGAAGTGACCATCGGCCACAAGGTGATGTTGCATGGCTGTACCCTGGGCAACCGCATCCTGGTCGGCATGGGCAGCACCATCATGGACGGCGCCATCGTCGAGGACGAAGTGATCATCGGCGCCGGCAGCCTGGTCCCGCCAGGCAAGCGCCTGGTCAGCGGCTATCTGTACATGGGCAGCCCGGTGAAACAGGCCCGGCTGCTGAACGACAAGGAGCGCGCATTCTTCTCCTACAGCGCCGGCAACTACGTGAAGCTCAAGGACCAGCACCTGGCCGAAGGCTACGACCAACCGGAATGAACCCGACTACCGAGACGAACATGCATCAGCAAAATATCCTCTTCGACCTCGACGGCACCCTGACCGACCCGCGCCTGGGCATCACCCGCTCGATCCAGTACGCCCTGGCCAAGCTGGGTATCGACGAACCGGACCTGGCCCGCCTCGAGCACTTCATCGGCCCGCCCCTGCTTCAGGCTTTCATGCAGTTCTACAGCTTCGACGAAGCCAAGGCCTGGGATGCGGTGAATTTCTACCGGGAGCGCTTTCGCGTAACCGGGTTGTACGAAAACCTGGTGTTCGAAGGCGTGCCGGCGTTGCTTGAAACCCTGAACGGGCAGGGCCGTACGCTGTACATCGCCACCTCCAAACCTTGGGAATTTGCCCGGGAAATCGCCCGGCACTTCGCCTTCGACCACCACTTCAAGGTGATCTACGGCAGCGAGCTGGACGGCACGCGCACCAACAAGGTCGAGCTGATTCGCCACCTGCTCGATGAAGAAGGGCTGGACCCGGCGCAGACGCTGATGATCGGTGACCGCAAGCATGACCTGATTGGCGCGCGCAGCAATGGCTTGCAGGCAGTGGCGGTGGGGTATGGGTTTGGTAGCCAGGAAGAGTTGATGGCGGAGGAGCCCGCTTTCCATTTCGCTACGGTAGCCGAGCTGCATCAGGCTTTCAGCAAGGGTTAAGGGCCACTGGGGCCGCAAAGCGGCCCCAAAATCTCACTGGCTAACCATCAACCCCTGCAATGCGGCCTTCCGTTCATCAATCGGCAACCGCCCCAGTTGCTCGACCCGCTGGTAAAACCTGGCCCAATCTCCGCCAACCTCACGAAACACCGCCGTAAACGCCGGCACCCACTGGTCATAAAGCCCGAACGGTAACAACTTGGCATTGTTCATCGGCCCATACACCCAGACGTCATAGCGCTTGTCCCCGCCCCATTGGCCATCTCGCAACCGCCGATACTCCTGCCTCAGCCGATCGAACTCCGCCCGTTTGGCCAGCCGCTTGTGCGCATCGTCCAAAGGCCCGGCATAAATCGCCTGCAACCGCTCACGACTGGCCAGCACCAGCCGAATGAACTGGTCACGCTGCTGCCCCTGCGCCTCGCCACCGGCAGCCAACCCACGCGCCGCACGCCATTGCCGCGTGCCTTCCTGCTCGACGAACGAGGCAAACGACTCGTTGAATTCGGTGTCGTCCTGCACATAAAAGCGCTGGTGGGCCAGCTCATGGAAAATCAACGTCGCCAAGCGCTCATCGCCCCAGCCCACCATCGAGGACAGGATCGGGTCATCGAACCAGCCCAGGGTCGAATAAGCTTCCACACCCCCCACGTACACATCCAGGCCGTCCTGGCGCATCAGCGCCGCCGCGCCGCGCGCCGCGCCTTGCTGGTAGTAGCCGCGGTACGCCACACACCCTGCAATCGGAAAACAGTGCGTCACCGGTTGCAACGACAACTCGGGCGTGGCGAACACATTCCACACCACGTAAGGGCGGCCAAGGTCGGCGTAAACCCGATAGCTGCGGTTATCCGGCAGTTTCAATTGCTGGCTGGCAAACACCCGCGCCCGTTCGGCCTGTTGCAAGTGCGCGCGCAATGGCGCGGGGGTAGCAGGGTCAGCCACCACCTGCTCCACTGGCTGGCGCGCACGCAGCAGTTGCCACTGCCCCTCTGCCAACTGCCCGTAGTAGGCCGCGCTGGTGCAACCGTTCAGCAGAAGCGCCGCCAGCAGCGGAACCAAACGGGTGAAAACGCGGTCGAGTGCCCCAGGGCCTGAGCGCTGCATAAGAAAAAGTCGAAGCATCCGGGACTGTCTGACTCGCTCAAGGCTGATTCGCTCCAAGACTATCTCGCCAAGGGGGAGTTTCGCCATGCGTGCATTGTTGGTCGCCGGCTCACTGTTAATGATTTCCGCCTGTTCGACGTTGCCAGACCCAGACCCGAACCAGGCCTGGATCGACCTCACGCCCTACGACAACACCTCGCTGGACGCCCTGCAGGTAGATGAGCGTGACTGGGCCGACAGCCGCTATTTCGAAGTACAACCCGGCAGCCACGAGCTGACCGTGCGCTACCAGTTTCCGGTTACCCCCAGCAATATCGGCCCGGTCAGCGAACCGCTGTGGCGCGATTGCCAGGTCAAGCTGACCTTCAAGGACTTCGGCGCCGGCCAGCGCTATCAGCTGCACGCGGGCAGTATCGGCTTCCGCCCCTGGATCAAGCTTTACGACGACCAGCAAAAAATGGTCGGCCAAGGCTTGCCCGCAGGTTGCCAACGCACCTGAAGCGTACAATCGGCGCTATGCTTGTAACGTGTAAATCGCAAGTGGGAGTTTTGCCATGCGCCAGCCCATGATGCTGATCGCCCTCAGTGCACTGGGGGCTTGCGCCAGCCCCTTGCCACCCGTCGACCCCAAGCAGGCCTGGGTCGACCTCTACACCATGACCCCCGGCCGAGTGATCATGGCCGACCGCCTCGACGGCAAGCGCCTGGATGATGGCCGCTATTTCCAGGTAACGCCGGGCAAGCACGAGTTGGTGGTGCGCTTCGATTATGAAATCTACTCGGGCGGCATCATGTCCGAACCCAGGGACCGTACCTGCTACCTGACCGTGCGCTTTGATGACTTCAAGGCTGGCGAGCGCTATCGCCTGGAGGCGCGTGCGCCGGTGATGGAGCCGCAAGTGCTGCTGTATGACGCCAGCCGCAAGGTGGTGGTGAACGAGCCTAGCAACGTGTTCTGCATTCCATGATGCTGGGGCTGCTTTGCAGCCCCAAAATCGTGAACCTACCGATCATTCTTCTGGTAAATGATCTTCTTGGTCCCGCCATCACAGCTACCAACGACCATGTTCTGGTCCTTGGCCTCGCTGTTGGGCACGATCTCCAAGGTGTAGGAAGTCACCCCCTGGGCCTGGATCTTGGCCTCGATCTCGGCTTTAAGCTCCTCGCACGGCTTCACCGCCGCCAACGCAGACGTGGCGACCAGGGAAGCCAACACGGCGATTGCTACGCGAATCATGGAACGGCTCCTGAAAAGGCAGTGGTGCTGCCGACGCTGTTTAGACTACAGCAAAGCGCCACCGTTGCGCCGCTTCAGCCCACCAACGCTGCATCCAGGCTGATCTTGGCGTTCAACACCTTGGACACCGGGCACCCTTCCTTGGCCTTGTTGGCGATCTCCAGGAACTGCGCCTCGCTGGCCCCAGGCACCTTGGCCCTGAGCACCAGGTGCACAGCCGTAATGGCAAAACCATCCGCTTGCTTGTCGAGCGTCACCTCGGCCGCAGTGTCGATCCGGTCCGCGGTCAGCCCCGCTTCACCCAGCATCATCGACAGCGCCATCGAGAAACAGCCGGCATGCGCCGCCCCGATCAGCTCCTCCGGGTTGGTCCCGGGCGTGCCTTCAAAACGGGTGTTGAAGCCGTAAGGGTTCTGCTTGAGTGCGCCACTTTCGGTAGAAAGCAGGCCTTTGCCATCCTTCAGGCCACCTTGCCAGATTGCCGATGCTGTCTTTTTCATGATGCCTCCTGGTCACTGGGTTACTTACCTACCGTTCAGAGGCCTGCCGCCTGCCGCAAGTTCAGCGCAATATGAGTGCAGGCATTGAATCCAACGAATGCGCCCATACAGAGTCAAAGAGGCCGCTGGCCAACCACTTTTGCGGAGGCACCATGACGCAGCTGCGTGACCTGAAGATTTCCACCCTCGACCTGGTGCCCGTGCGCGCAGGCGCAGGCCCGGCGCAGTCGCTGCGCAACTCTCTGGACTTGGCGCAGCACGTCGAGCGCTTTGGCTACAACCGCTTCTGGGTGGCCGAGCACCACAACATGGACGGCATCGCCAGCTCAGCCACATCGGTGCTGATCGGTTACCTGGCCGGGGGGACTTCGACCATTCGCGTGGGCTCTGGCGGGGTCATGCTGCCCAACCATGCGCCGCTGGTGATCGCTGAGCAGTTCGGCACCCTGGCCAGCCTGTATCCAGGGCGTATCGACCTGGGCCTAGGCCGTGCGCCGGGTTCGGACCAGATGACGGCCTATGCCCTGCGACGTGACCGCGCAGGCGGCCCGGACGACTTCCCGGACGATGTCGAGGAGCTGTCGCGCTACCTCGGGCCACGCACCGATGATCAAAAAGTGATCGCCGTACCGGGGCACGATACCGACGTGCCCATGTGGTTGCTGGGCTCCAGCCTGTTCAGCGCCCAGCTGGCCGGCATACGCGGCATGCCCTACGCCTTCGCCTCGCATTTCGCGCCGCGCTACATGCACGAGGCCATTCGCGTGTACCGCAATCATTTCAAGCCATCGACCACGCTGGACAAGCCCTATGTGATGTTGGGCATTCCCATGGTGGTGGCGGAAACCGACGAGAAGGCCGAATTCCTCGCTACCTCGGTGTATCAGCGCATTCTCGCGCTGATTCGTGGGCAAAGCCTGATGCAGAAACCGCCGGTGGAAAGCATGGATGGGCTGTGGTTGCCCCATGAACGCGACGCGGTGGGCAGTTTCCTGGGCCTGGCGATGATCGGCAGCCCGCAGAAGGTGCGGGCCAAGGTGGAGGTGCTGCTGGAGCAGACCGGGGCGGACGAACTGATCTTTACCTGTGACCTGTATGAGCATGAGGACCGGATTCGGTCTTATGAACTGATGGCACAGGCCCTCAAAGCCGAATGAGCCCCTTCGCGGGCTTGCCCGCGAAGAAGCCAACACATCAGCCGCGCCGGTACACAATCTCCTTGGTACCGGCCTCGCAGCTACCAATCACCTTGCCCGCCGGGTCGCCTTTCTTGACGATCTCCAGCTTGTAGCCAGTGACACCCTTGGCATCCAGCTTGGCCGCAATTTCCGCCTTCAGCTCCTCGCACGGCTTGCCCGCTGCCAGCGCACCACCGGCCAGGGTCATCAGGCCCAGCGCCAGAATCAGTTTGTTCATCACTCGCTTTCCTTGTGCAGATGAAATCAGAAAGGGCGCCCGCCAAGGCGCCCCTCTCTTAAATACTCCATCACGCCGAGATCATCCAGCCCGGCGCTGTTTCAGCTGTTGGCGATACGAAAGCCCACCTTCAGCGTGACCTGGAAGTGCGCTGCCTTGTTATCGCGGATATGGCCACGGGTATCGACCACTTCGAACCATTCCAGGTGCTTGATGCTTTTGCCGGCTTCGGCCAGGGCATTGTTGATCGCATCTTCGATACTGGTGGGCGAAGACCCTACCAGTTCGATCTTCTTGTAGGTGTGATGATCGGTCATGAGCGCTCTCCATGGGTGACTGTGAGATTGAGCCTAGCAGCGCAGGCCTGGTTTACCTGCGAGCCATCACCGTCAGCGAAAGTTCGATCGCACTTTCACGCAGGCCGAGGGTCGCATTTCTTACAGTCCATTCTGCAAAGGAGAGTCAACATGCACCGCAACTCGCTGCGTAAAACGTCCCTGGAAAGCATGGAAGCGGAGATCGAGAGCCTTCTGAAAAGCCTGGAGAACCTCAAGCACGATGCGTCGGAAGAATCCCAGAAGTCGGTGAAGGCAATCCGCAGCAACGCCGAAAGCGCGCTGAAACACTCGCGCAGCCTGCTCAGCGATGCTTATGAGGAAGTGAAGACCCGCACCCGCCAGACCGGCATCGCCACCCGTGATTACGCCCAGGAACACCCGATTACAACGGCAGGCGTAGCCATTGGTGCCCTCGGTCTGCTGGCGGCCTATCTGTTGTCGCGTCGCAACTAACCCGCCTGGCGTTGCAACTCACGGCGCAGCCACTGCGCCAGTTGCTCGGCGCGCCCATCCGCGGCGCGCCGTGGCACCCACAACGCCAGCGCTGCCCGCGTTGGGGAAAACCCCCACGGCGCGCTGAGCCGTCCAGCCCTCAAGTCATCCGCCACCAGCGGCTGCGGCGCAATGGCCACGCCAAGGCCCGCGACTGCAGCCTCCAGCAAGTAATACAAATGCTCGAACGCCTGGCCATAGTGCAACCCGGCCGGGTCCAACCCCTGCTGCCGAACCCAGGTTGGCCATGCTTGTGGCCGTGAGGTGGTATGCAAAAGGGCCTCCTCCAGCAAGGCGCTGACAGGCGCGCCGCGCAAGCGTTCGAAGCCGGCAAAGTGGGGGCTGAGCACCGGGCCGATACGCTCTTCGGCCAGCACATGCACCTGCATGTCCGCAGGCCACGGAGGCTCTGCGTACACCAGCAATGCATCGAGCCCTGGACGACGCGGGTCGAGGTCGCCTTCACCTGCCGACAAGTGCAGACGCAATTCAGGTAATTCCGCCTTGAGTCGCCCCAGCCTGGGAATAAACCAGCGCGCCAGCAGGCTGCCCGAGCAGCCCAGCACGAACGGTGCCTCGCTGACATCACGGCTGAGTTCGGCACACACGCTGCGCAGCCGGTCGAAAGCCTCGCCACTGGCATCACGCAGGCGCACGCCGGCATCTGTGAGTTTGATGCCACGCCCGTCCTTGACGAACAGGGCTACGCCAAGGTGCTCCTCCAGCAC
Organism: Pseudomonas sp. NY8896; assembly: GCF_039634505.1. NCBI lineage: Bacteria > Pseudomonadati > Pseudomonadota > Gammaproteobacteria > Pseudomonadales > Pseudomonadaceae > Pseudomonas > Pseudomonas sp. NY8896. Next base: position 79,179 of record NZ_CP132350.1, on the reverse strand, counting down.
CTTGATCTGCCGGCTGACTGCACCATGGGTGACATGCAGCGCTTCAGCCGCCTGGCTAACGCTGTTGAGCCTGGCGGTTGCCTCGAAGGCGCGCAGGGCGTTCAGGGGAGGGAGGTCGTGGGCCATGTTACCTGTGAGTTTTTCTGACAAGTTTGCGCAATCTTATCGGTTTTCAGCGGGGCCTGCCGTGGTTAGAGTAAAGCCCATCACTCATTCATTACGCCCTGGAGCGCCCCATGACCCAGTCCCAATACCGCCCCGGCCCCGACGCCAATGGCCTGTTCGGCTCGTTCGGCGGCCGCTACGTGGCCGAAACCCTGATGCCACTGGTGCTGGACCTGGCCCGCGAATACGAAGCGGCCAAGGCAGACCCCAAGTTCCTTGAAGAGCTGGCCTATTTCCAGCGCGACTACATCGGCCGCCCCAACCCGCTGTACTTCGCCGAACGCCTGACCGAGCACTGCGGCGGCGCGAAAATCTTCTTCAAGCGTGAAGAGCTCAACCACACCGGCGCGCACAAGGTGAACAACTGCATCGGCCAGGTGCTGCTGGCCAAACGCATGGGCAAGAAGCGCCTGATCGCCGAAACCGGCGCCGGCATGCACGGTGTGGCTACCGCCACCGTCGCCGCCCGCTTCGGCCTGCCTTGCGTGATCTACATGGGCGCCACCGACATCGAGCGCCAGCAGGCCAACGTGTTCCGCATGAAACTGCTGGGCGCCGAGATCGTCCCGGTCACTGCCGGCACCGGCACCCTCAAAGACGCCATGAACGAAGCTCTGCGCGACTGGGTGACCAACGTCGAAGACACCTTCTACCTGATCGGCACCGTGGCGGGTCCACACCCGTACCCGGCCATGGTTCGCGACTTCCAGTCGATCATAGGCAAAGAAACCCGCGCCCAGTTGCAAGAGAAGGAAGGCCGCCTGCCAGACAGCCTGGTTGCCTGCGTTGGCGGTGGCTCCAATGCCATGGGCCTGTTCCATGAGTTTCTCGAAGAGCCGAGCGTGCAGATCATCGGCGTCGAAGCCGGTGGCCACGGCGTGCACACCGACAAGCACGCCGCCAGCCTGAACGGCGGCGTACCGGGCGTACTGCACGGCAACCGTACCTACCTGCTGCAAGATGCAGACGGCCAGATCACCGACGCCCACTCGATTTCCGCAGGCCTCGACTACCCAGGCATCGGCCCGGAACACGCCTACCTGCACGAAGTGAAGCGCGTCGAATACGTCAGCATCACCGATGACGAAGCGCTGGATGCGTTCCACGCCACCTGCCGCCTGGAAGGCATCATCCCGGCCCTGGAAAGCTCTCACGCCCTGGCCGAAGCGATCAAGCGCGCACCGAAGCTGCCCAAGGACCACCTGATGGTCGTGTGCCTGTCAGGCCGCGGCGACAAAGACATGCAAACCGTCATGAACCACATGGCCGCCCAGGAGAAACAGGCATGAGCCGTCTTGAACAACGCTTCGCCGAACTGAAGGCCGAAGGCCGTTCGGCACTGGTCACCTTCGTCACCGCAGGCGACCCGGGCTACGACGCCTCGCTGCAGATCCTCAAGGGGCTGCCGGCCGCTGGCGCCGACGTGATCGAACTGGGCATGCCGTTCACCGACCCGATGGCCGATGGCGTGGCCATCCAGCTGGCCACCCTGCGCGCCCTGGAAGCTGGCCAGACCTTGGCCAAGACCCTGCAGATGGTCCGCGAATTCCGTGTGGATAACCAGACCACGCCAATCGTGCTGATGGGCTACTACAACCCGATCCACCGCTTTGGCGTGGAACCGTTCGTGGCTGAAGCCAAAGCAGCGGGCGTCGATGGCCTGATCATCGTCGACCTGCCGCCAGAGCACGACGCCGAACTGGCCACCCCGGCCCAGGCCGCAGGCATCGACTTCATCCGCCTGACCACGCCGACCACCGACGATGCGCGCCTGCCGCGGGTGCTGGAGCGCAGCTCCGGGTTTGTCTACTACGTGTCGGTGGCCGGGGTGACCGGTGCCGGCTCGGCGACCACCGAGCACGTGACCGAAGCCATTGCCCGCCTGCGCCGGCATACCGACCTGCCGATCAGCGTTGGTTTCGGCATCCGTACCCCGGAGCAGGCTGCGAACATCGCCCGCCTGGCGGATGGTGTAGTGGTGGGCTCGGCGCTGGTCGACAAGATTGCCCAGGCCAAGAGTGCCGACCAGGCAGTGAATGATGTACTCAGCCTGTGCTCGGCACTGGCTGAAGGGGTGCGCGGCGCCCGTCGCTAAACCGCGTCGCCTGCTTCGCGGGTAAACCCGCTCCCACAAGGAACGCGCCGCTCTCAAGGTCTGTGCAGTACCTGTGGGAGCGGGTTCACCCGCGAAGACGCCGGCACAGGCATACCAATCTACCCACCAAAAATCGACAGGTCCAAGGGCCGCAAAGCCCCCATCCAGATCGCATGATCCCGGTGGTCCGCCAGCTCATCCCCGGTCAGCGGGTGCATGAACACCACCAAACCCTTCCGATACAGCGCCAGCCATGGCAGCACCACGCCCACGAACTCCGGCTCGAACGCCAGCTGGCAACTCCAGTCCGGGTGCGGCCCCACCGGCTTCTGGTGCATGCGCCCCATCGTCACGGGGAACAGCCGCGCCGCCTCCTCGCACAGTTCCCGGGCCTGCTCCATGGTCGCTGCGTCGTAATAAACGTGGGCGTGGTAACCCTTGATCCTCTGCACGATAACTCCTGATTGCGGTCCAACCATCACCACCTGCAAAGGGAGTGATGCAGTGAAAAACGCCGAAACCCCAGTGTACAAACTGGTCTTGTTCGGGCCTGAAAGCAGCCTGGGCAATGCCCTGATGGCCGAGCTGCTGTCGCGCCAGCACGAAGTCACCGCCGTGGTTGATGACCTCAACCGCCACACAGCGCGCCCGGGCCTGCACTTCAAGATAGGCGGGCTGCACGATGCCGACCAGGCTGAACAGGGCGCGGCAGGCGGCTCGGCAGTAATCGCCCTGCTATCGGCGCTGGCGCCAGGTGACTTGCCGGGGCAAGCACGCCTGAGCGAGGCACTGGTGGCGGGGCTTGAGCGTACGACTATACGCCGGCTGTTGCTGGTGGGCGATTTCGCTGTGCTGGATGAGCCGGGCAAGTACAGCGAGGCAGAGCGGGAATGCGTGGACCATGTGGTTGATGGGTTGCAGCGCAGTGCGTTGCGCTGGACCCTGATCAATACGCCGCAGGCGTTGCCCGATGAGGGGTGGGCACGTGTGGCGGCGGGGATGGCGGATATGCTGGAACTGGACCTGCACCGGGGCGAGCATCTGAACTTCGTGGTCTAGATCTGAACCCGCTCCCACAGAGCCCCCTCCGGCCTGACAGCCGACGATATTCCTGTAGGAGCGGCCTCGCCGGGGCGCCGTACCGGTCGGATGGGCCGCAAAGCGGCCCAAAATCTCAAAGGCTGCGCTCATGCTCCAGCCAACCGACAAACCGCTCGATCAGCGCCCCACGCCGCTTGCGCGGTGGCAGAACCGCATAATACCCACGCTCCGAGCGCAAACTCCCCTCCAAAGGCCGGCAAAGCAACCCTTGCTCCACCAACTTATCCACCAAGTGCCCCCACCCAATCGCCACGCCCTGGCCAGCAATCGCTGCCTGAATCAGCAACGTGTAGTTGTCGAAACGCAACTGCCCCGCCGCCGGCGGGCTGGCCACACCAAACCCGCGAAACACCCCCGCCCAGTCAAACCAGCGGCTGGCTTGCTCGCCCTTCAAATGCAGCAAGGGCAATCGTTGCAAAGCCACGGCTGACAAGGGTTTGCCATCCGTCAGCCGGGGGCTGCACACCGGGAAAACTTCCTCATCGAACAGCCAGCGGCTTTCGCCCTGGTGAAAGCGCCCATCACCGAAAAGCACCGCCACATCGATGTCCGGGCGCAGCATCCCCTGGCTGCGTTCACCGGTGACCAGGCTCACATCCACCTGTGGATAAGCCTCATGAAAGCGCTGCAGCCTTGGCATCAGCCAGAACGCCGCAAAAGCAAAGTCGGTGGCCACCTGCAGCACCTCGCGCTGGCCGCGACCGGTGGCTTGGGCAATGCCGTCATCCATCGCCTGCAGGCCCTGGTGCACCTGCTGGAACAACACCTGGCCGGCCTCGGTCAACTCGATGCCCCGGTAAATGCGATCGAACAGGCGCGTGCCCAGCTGTGCTTCCAGGCGCTTAACCTGCTGGCTCACGGCCGGCTGCGTGGTACCCAGCGCCAGCGCCGCAGCGGTAAAGCCCCGCAGGCGTGCTGCGGCTTCGAATACACGCAAGGTATCCAGCGACAACTCGGCGAGGTGGTCAAACATAAGCTCAGCTAATCCCAGTCATTGCCCACCATGGGCTTTACCCATGTTATCCACAGTCTCATCTTGGTAGGCAAGCAGATCGCATAACTCCAAACGATGGAAGCCACCATGACGCGCCCGAATATCCTGTTCATCATGGCCGACCAGATGGCCGCACCCTTGCTGCCGATCTACGCCCCTTCGCCCATCCAGATGCCGCACCTGAGCCGCCTGGCCGAGCAGGCGGTGGTGTTCGAGTCGGCCTACTGCAACAGCCCGCTGTGCGCACCGTCCCGCTTTACCCTGGTCAGCGGCCAACTGCCTAGCCGCATCGGAGCCTACGACAATGCCGCCGATTTCCCTGCCGATGTGCCGACCTATGCCCACTACCTGCGCCGCCTGGGTTACCGCACCGCACTGTCAGGCAAGATGCACTTCTGCGGCCCGGACCAACTGCATGGCTACGAAGAGCGCCTGACCAGCGATATTTACCCAGCCGACTATGGCTGGGCAGTGAACTGGGATGAGCCGGATGTTCGCCCGAGCTGGTACCACAACATGTCCTCGGTGCTGCAGGCCGGTCCGTGCGTGCGCACCAACCAGCTGGATTTCGACGAAGAAGTGGTGTTCAAGGCACGCCAGTACCTGTACGACCACGTGCGTGATAACGATGGCCGACCGTTCTGCCTGACCGTGTCCATGACCCACCCGCACGACCCCTACACCATCCCCAAGCGTTACTGGGACCGCTACGAGGGTGTGGATATCCCCATGCCCCGTGCCGAGTTCGGTCAGGCAGAACTCGACCCGCATTCGCAGCGCCTGCTGAAGGTCTATGACCTGTGGAACAAGCCGCTGCCTATGGAAAAGATCCGCGACGCCCGCCGCGCCTACTTCGGCGCTTGCAGCTACATCGACGACAACATCGGCCAGCTGCTGCAAACCCTGGAGGAGTGCAACCTCGCCGACGACACCCTGATCGTGTTCTCCGGCGACCACGGCGACATGCTTGGCGAGCGAGGCCTCTGGTACAAGATGCACTGGTTCGAGATGTCGGCGCGGGTTCCGCTGCTTGTCCATGCGCCCAAGCGCTTTGCAGCAGGCCGGGTCAGCGCCTCGGTATCGACCTGCGACCTGCTGCCAACCCTGGTCGAACTGGCCGGCGGGGCTGTGGATAAAAGCCTGCACCTGGACGGCCGCTCGCTTGTCGGCCATCTGCAAGGGCAGGGCGGTCACGATGAAGTGATCGGCGAATACATGGCCGAAGGCACCGTCGGCCCGCTGATGATGATCCGCCGCGGGCCGTACAAGTTCGTGTACAGCGAGGATGACCCCAGCCTACTCTATGACCTGAGCCGCGACCCGCACGAGCGGGAGAACCTCACCGGCAGCCCGGAGCATCAGGCGCTGCTGCAGGCATTTGTCGATGAAGCACAACAGCGCTGGGATATCCCCAGCCTGCGCCAGCAGGTACTGGCCAGCCAGCGGCGCCGCCGCCTGGTGGCCGAGGCGCTGGCCATCGGCACGCTGAAAAGCTGGGACCATCAACCGCTGGTGGACGCCAGCCAACAGTACATGCGCAACCACATCGATCTCGACGACCTCGAGCGCAAGGCACGTTATCCACAGCCCGCCCCCCTGGATTGAGAAGAGAGGCCGCCATGCACAAGTTCTCCGCCGCCGTGTTCGCCCTGGCCATAAGCACCGCCACGGCCCACGCCGCCGACAGCGACGCGCAATGCAGTACCGTGAAAATGGCCGACCCCGGCTGGAGCGATATTGCCTCGACCAACGCCGTCGCCCGCCTGTTACTGGAAAGCCTGGGCTACCAGGTGAAAATCGACAGCCTGGCCGTGCCAATCATCTATGGCGGCCTGAAGGACGGCCGCGTCGATGCCTTCCTCGGCAACTGGATGCCGGCGCAGCAAGGCTTCCATGACAAGTTCATCGCCAACGGCGATGTGCAGCAGCTGTCGCGTAACCTGGAGGGAACCGAATTCACTCTGGCAGTGCCCGACTATGTGTGGAATGCCGGGGTGAAGGACTTTGCCGACCTGCAGAAGCACGCCGACCAGTTCGACAAGAAATTGTACGGCATCGGCTCCGGCGCCCCGGCCAACCTGTCGTTGAAGGAAATCATCGACAAGAATGAGTTCAACCTTGGCCAGTGGAAGCTGGTGGAGTCCAGCGAGCAGGCGATGCTGGCCCAGGTCGACCGGGCGGTGAAGAAGCAGCAGTTCATCACCTTCCTTGGCTGGACCCCGCACCCGATGAACGTGAAGTTGAAAATGCACTACCTGACCGGCGGGGAAAAGTGGTTCGGCAGCAAGGGCGAGGTGTACACGCTGACCCGAAAGGGTTATCCACAAGCCTGCCCGAATGCAGCGAAGCTGTTGGGTAACCTTAAGTTCACACTGGACATGGAAAACTCCATCATGGCCGAGGTTGTGGATAAGAAGATCAGCTTCGATGACGCGGCCAAGGCTTGGGTGAAGACGTATCCCGAGGTACTGGACGGGTGGTTGGCTGGAGTGACTACCAAGGCCGATGGCAATGCCCTGGAGGCCGTCAAAGCCAAACTGTAGTCTTAGATACGACGCGCCCCTGTGGGAGCGGGTTCACCCGCGAATGCTGCAGTGAATGTACCGACGCATTCGCGGGTAAACCCGCTCCCACAGAGGGACAGTGGACCTTTGGAAATGTGAATATCTCATGCATCGCATCATCCACCTGCTGCCCTTCCTCTCCTGGCTACCCCGCCAATCGGGCCACAGCCTGCGCCAGGACCTGCTGGTTGGCCTGAGCGGTGCCATCCTCGCCCTGCCACAATCCATCGCCTATGCCCTGATCGCCGGCCTGCCCGCCGAATACGGCTTGTACGCTGCCATCGTGCCGGTGCTGGTCGCCTGCCTGTGGGGCTCGTCCTGGCACCTGATCTGCGGCCCGACCGCCGCCATTTCCATCGTGCTCTACGCCAGTATCAGCCCGTTGGCCGTGGCCGGCAGCGCCGATTACATCACCCTGGTGCTGCTGCTGACCTTCCTCGGCGGCATCTTCCAGCTGCTGCTCGGGCTTTTGCGCTTTGGCGCGCTGGTCAATTTCGTTTCCCATTCCGTGGTACTCGGTTTCACCCTGGGCGCCGCTATCGTCATTGCCCTGGGCCAACTGCCCAACCTGCTGGGCATGGACCTGCCCAGCCAGGCCACGGCCCTGAAGACCATGCAGGACCTGGCCAGCCATGCCGGCGAGGTCGACCTGCCTTCCCTGGTTCTGGGTTTGGCCACCGTCATGATCGGCGTGGCCTTCAAGCTCTGGCGCCCGCGCTGGCCGAGCCTGTTGATTAGCCTGATGCTGGTGAGCCTGCTGGCCTGGTTGCTGCCTGGCTACTTTGGCCATGTGCCAAGGGTGACGGCGTTCACCGGGCAACTCCCACCCTTCAGCCCGCTGCCTTTGCTGGATGTGGAACTGATGCTGCGTCTGCTGCCCAGCGCCGTAGCGGTGGGCATGCTGGGGCTGGTCACCAGCCTGTCGATTGCCCGCTCGTTGTCGGCACGTTCGGAACAACTGATCGACCCTGATCAGGAAATACGCGCACAGGGCCTGTCGAACATCGCCGGTGCATTCTTCTCCGGCTACCTGTCCGCCGGTTCCTTCACCCGCTCCGGCCTGAGCTACGAGGCGGGTGCCCGCTCGCCCATGGCCGGGGTGTTCTCGGCGCTGTGGGTGGCGCTGTTTGCCGTTACCGGCGCCGGCCTGATCGCGCACCTGCCGATACCGGCCATGGCCGGCAGCATTCTGCTGATCTGTTGGGGGTTGGTGGACCATCGAGGGATTCGCGCGCTGTTCAGGGTCAGCCGCTCGGAGTTTCTGGTGATGGCGCTGACGGCGGCGGCGACGTTGTTGCTGGAGCTGCAGACAGCGATCTATGCCGGGGTGCTGGCGTCGCTGTTCTTCTATTTGAAGCGCACTTCACGGCCACGGGTGCAGCAAAGCCGTGAAGGGGACGCGGATGTGTTGCGGGTGGGCGGGTCGATTTTCTTTGGTGCCGCGCATTACCTGCAGGTGCGCTTGCAGCGCTGCCAAGGGCCGCATGTGGTGATCGATGCGCGGCAGGTGAATTTCATCGATTACTCGGGTGTGGATATGTTGCACCGCGAGGCGCGGCGCTTGCGGCGGTTGGGCGGGAGTTTGACCCTGCACCGGGCCAGGCCGCAGGTGATCGAGGAATTGCAGAAGCTCGAAGGGGTGGCGTTGTGCCCGATCCGGTTTGAAGAGTGAGGTTGGGTCGAGATCCTGGGGCTGCCTTGCAGCCCATCGCGACACAAGGCCGCTCCTACAGGGATCTCGATTTGCCGCCAGACCGCGATCCCCTGTAGGAGCGGCCTTGTGTCGCGATGGGCCGCAAAGCGGCCCCGACAATCTCAGCCCCGAGCGAGCTGCCGTCGCAGCTCCGCCAACACCGGCGCGGTATCAGGCCGAACCCCACGCCAGATAAAGAAGGCTTCAGCCGCCTGCTCAGCCAGCATCCCTAACCCATCCAGCACCTTTGCAGCGCCCAAGTCAGCGGCCCATTGGCAAAACGGCGTAGGCTCCTTGCCATACATCATGTCGTAGCAAACCGTACGCCCCGCCTCGACCAGGCTGTCGGCAATCGGCGGCATTTCCCCGGCCAGGCTCGCCGAGGTGGCGTTGATGATCACATCCACCGGCTCCTGCAACCAGGCGAACCCGCTCGCCACCACCGGGCCCAGCTCATCGAACTCACGCGCCAGCTGCTCGGCCTTTTCCACCGTCCGGTTTGCAATTACCAACGATTGCGGCTTGTGCGCCAATATGGGCTCCAGCACGCCACGCACGGCGCCACCGGCCCCCAGGATGAGAATGCGCTTACCGGCAAGCACGACCCCGGCATTCACCGTCAAGTCGCGCACCAGGCCAGCGCCATCGGTGTTGTCGCCCTGCAGGGTGCCATCAGCCAGCTTGCTCAGCGTGTTCACTGCGCCAGCGCGCTGGGCACGCGGGGTCAGGCTGTCGCACAAGCGGTAGGCTTCTTCCTTGAACGGCACGGTGACGTTACCGCCGCTGCCTTGCTTGAAGAAGCCGCGCGCGCAATCACTGAACTCGTCCAGCGGCGCCAGCAGGGTGGCGTATTCCAGGTCCTGGCCGGTCTGCTCGGCAAACAGGCGGTGGATCAGCGGCGACTTGCTGTGGCCGATGGGGTTACCAAAAACGACGTACTGGTCCATGACGGCTCCTTGTTTATCCACAGGCTTACTGGCCGAGCCAGTCGCGGTCCTGCAGGAAGTACTCGGTCAGGCGCGCTTCTTCGCTGCCGGGCGCAGCCTTCCAGTCGTAGCCCCAACGCACCTGAGGCGGCAGCGACATGAGGATGGACTCGGTGCGGCCACCGGACTGCAGGCCGAACAGGGTGCCACGGTCGTACACCAGGTTGAACTCCACGTAACGGCCGCGACGGTATTCCTGGAACTCGCGCTGCTGCGGGGTGTAAGGCGTGTCCTTGCGGCGCTGGACGATCGGCAGGTAGGCGTTGACGTAGGCATCGCCAATGGCGCGGATGAAGGCGAAGCAGGTGTCGAAGTCCCACTCGTTCAGGTCATCGAAGAACAGGCCGCCGATACCGCGTGGCTCGCCACGGTGCTTGAGGTGGAAGTAGCGGTCGCACCAGGCTTTGTAGCGTGGGTACACGTCGGCGCCGAAGGGCGCGCAGGCCTGCTCGGCCACACGGTGCCAGTGGATGCAATCTTCTTCATTGCCGTAGTACGGCGTCAGGTCGAAGCCGCCGCCAAACCACCACACGGCTTCTTCACCTTCCTTCTCGGCGATGAAGAACCGCACATTGGCATGAGAAGTGGGCACATGCGGGTTGTGCGGGTGAATCACCAGCGACACACCCAGGGCCTCGAAGCCACGGCCAGCCAGTTCAGGGCGGTGGGCACTGGCCGAGGGCGGCAGGCCGGCACCAAACACATGGGAGAAGTTGACCCCGCCTTTCTCGATCACCTTGCCGTCGCCGATCACCCGCGTGCGGCCCCCGCCACCGGCTTCGCGCACCCAGGCATCCTCGACGAAGCGGGCGCCGCCGTCTTCTGTTTCGAGGGCAGAGCAGATGCGGTCTTGCAGGTCGAGCAGGTAGGCTTTCACGGCCTCGGTGCGGCTAGTCATCGGGTCACCAGAAACGGGCAGGGAAGAATTCGCCGCGTAGCATACCACCGCCAGCCCGCGCGCCGCAGTTGACGGCGATCAAGCAAAGGCGTCCGATAGAAGGCCTTTCCCGATCCCGACGACAGGAGTGCGAGATGGCCAAGCGTATCCAGTTCAGCCAGCATGGCGGCCCGGAAGTGCTGCAGTTTGTGGAATTCGAACCCGCCCCGCCCGCGCCGCAGCAGGTGCGTGTGCGCAACCATGCCATCGGCCTGAACTTCATCGACACGTATTTTCGCAGCGGGCTGTATGCGCCGCCGTCCCTGCCTTCTGGCCTGGGCACAGAAGCGGCCGGTGTGGTCGAGGCCGTAGGCGAGGGCGTGACCCGGCTGAAAGTGGGTGACCGCGTGGCCCATGCCGGCGGGCCGCTGGGTGCGTACAGCGAGGTGCATACGCTGCCGGAGGCCAACCTGGTCAAGCTGCCCGACAACATCAGCTTCGAGCAGGCGGCAGCGGTGATGCTCAAGGGTTTGACCGTGCAATACCTGCTGAAGCAGACCTATGAAGTCAAACCGGGCGACGTGATCCTGTTCCACGCGGCAGCGGGTGGCGTGGGTTCGTTGGCGTGCCAGTGGGCCAAGGCCCTGGGCGCCAAGCTGATCGGTACCGTGAGTTCTGCCGAGAAGGCCGAACGGGCCAAGGCGCTGGGGGCATGGGAAACCATCGACTACAGCCATGAAGATGTGGCCAAGCGAGTACTGGAGCTGACCGACGGCAAGAAATGCCCGGTGGTGTATGACGGCGTGGGCGCCGATACCTGGCTGACCTCGCTGGACTGCCTGCAACCACGTGGGCTGATGGTGAGCTTCGGCAATGCCTCGGGCGCGGTGAGCGGGGTGAACCTGGGGATTCTGGCGCAGAAGGGCTCGCTGTATGTGACCCGGCCGACCTTGGCCACCTATGCCAACAATGCCGAGAACACCCAGGCCATGGCCGATGACCTGTTTGCAATGATTGGCAGTGGCAAGCTGGTTGTGGATATCCAGCAGCGGTATCCGCTGAGCGAGGCGGCCAAGGCACAGGCAGAGCTGTCGGCGCGCAGGACTGTGGGGTCGACTGTACTGATCCCCTGAACCCGACACATTCCCTGTGGGAGCGGGCATGCCCGCGAAGATGCCACCGCAGTGCATGGCACCGGCTTTGCCGGTGTTCGCGGGCATGCCCGCTCCCACAGGTACTGTGTCGGCTTCGATAGCTGCGCTATGCCTTTAAGGGTCGGTTTGCCGGTGGTGGGGTCGACTCGATGCCATCGAGTATCGCCTCAATCACACCCTCCGCCATTTCAATCGCATGCAGGTTCGACCAGAACATGCCACGGCCTTCTTCACGCATGTAGTCCAGGGCTTTGTACCCGGTTTCGTAGGCGCTGCGCAGGTATAGGGCTACGTGGACCAGAGCGTCCTCGGCGGAAATGTTCGGGTTGACGGTGAAGAGCGGGTCATGGCCGGCGTCGCAGCGGCCGAAGGAGCGGGTGGAGGTGCAGGGTAGGGGGTGGATCTGGAACAATTTTCTTCATCATTAGATCTCGCTTCATGGCCCCACCCAGTCGGTACCACACGAATGGGTGGCAGCTGTACGCAGGGTGGTAAACCGGGTGAGAGATCTAAAACCCAGCAGGCACGAAGCCTCCTGCGAACAGCCGCCATGGACTGCCAAGATCTCTCTGAACCCGGGTTACCACACCCGATCGCCAAGTTATTCGGCGACGGTTTAAGCCTAAGGGCAGAGGTTCCCGCTGAGAAGGTGACGGCAGAGGACGCGGGTCGTAGGATATTTCCGAAGCGGCCGGCTGGACAGCCATTTTGGTAATAATCAGAAAAGTCTGATCATTTAGAAGGCAACAGGAGGCGCATGCACAGCACGCGAGAAAAAGGGGGCTGCCTTGACCGTGCTGGTTTGGAAGCGTAGCGTTCCCTGTTCAGGTTGTACTGGTGCGCCGGCTGAGCTCAAGTTATCCGGGCGAGTACATCCTTACCATTGAGGCCGCTTATGCGGCCTTTGTTTTTTCGGGTAGGTATGCCTACGCCCCCCAATCGATTTGGCGCACTACGCAGACCGCGTAATGGCAACCAAGCGCTTGCCTTGGTTTCTGTGGCGCTGCGTAAATCGAGCGCCGCCCGCGCGGCGCATCGCGAGCTACGCTCGCTCCTACGTTTGTTTCGGGCCAATTATTCCTGTGCCATTTGCGCGCGGCCCCCATTGGCGCATGGCGCGATATCGTGTCGTACAAACAAGGCGGTCGCGCGCGCCTGTAACAGGCATGACTGGCCCAAAACAAACGTAGGAGCGAGCGCAGCTCGCGATGCGGCGCGCGGGCGGCGCTCGATCTCACAGGCAAAGAAAGCATCAAGGCTAACACCTGGGACATTGGCCCCCTGTGGGAGCGGGTCATCCGCCAGGCCTGTGGATAGGTATCAGCCAGGCCGAACGACTTCGCCAGTAGCCAGGTTACGAATCACACTAGGGTTCTTCCGCCCACCCAGCGCCCCACCCAACACCAGGTCCAGCTGGCCATGGAAGTACTGCTCAACCCGCAACCGGGTCTTGGCCGCCGGGCGCCCGCCAGGGTTGCACGAGGTGGAAATCAGCGGCCCCACCAGCGCGCACAGTTCACGCACCTGCGGATGGTCAGTGACCCGCAGCGCCACGGTGTCATGCTTCCCGGTCACCCATTCGGGCAACAGGTCCTGGTGCGGCACCAGCCAGGTATTGGGCCCCGGCCAGGTGCTACCCATGCGCTCGATCCAGTCTTCCGGGAAGTCCTCGAACAGGAAGTCGAACTGGCGGATGTTGTCGGCGATCAGGATCAGCCCTTTATCCACAGGCCGCGATTTCAGCGCCAGCAGGCGATACACCGCGTCCTCGTTCCATGGGTCGCAGCCAAGGCCCCAGACCGCTTCCGTCGGGTAGGCGATTACTGCGCCCGCCCGGATCTCACGTGCGGCTTGTTGCACACGAAAACTGCTCACCATTGCTGTTTCTCCGCCTCTATACCTTGCATGTGAGCAGTGTACTTAGCCCGCGCGGGCAAACCAACGCCCGGCTTCATTGCTGACCCGGCCGTCCAGCTCCAGCTCGGTCAGCTGCGCCAGTACCTCGGCCAACGGCAGCTCGCTGCAGTGCGCCAGGCTTTCGCTGGTTTGCGGTGCTGCATGCAGCAGGGCAAGCAGGGGATGCTCGAACCTGTCCACAACTGCAGGCGGCAGGTTCTGCCAACCCTTCAGGCTTTCCAGGATCTGCTCCACACTTTCCACCAGCAGCGCCCCATCACGGATCAGCTGGTGACAGCCCTTGGCCCCCGGGTGGTGAATGGAACCCGGAATGGCATACACCTCGCGGCCTTGCTCGGCCGCCAGGCGCGCCGTGATGAGCGAGCCGCTGGCCAGGCTGGCCTCTACCACCAGCACGCCCAGCGACAAGCCGCTGATGATGCGATTGCGCCGTGGGAAATTGCCGGGCAGTGGCCCGGCATCCAGCGGATACTCGGAAACCAGCGCACTGCCATTGTCGATCATCGCCTGCGCAAGCTCATGATGGCGCTGTGGATAAAGTTTTTGCAGCCCCGTACCGAGCACGGCAATCGTGCACCCACCGGCCTGCAACGCGGCCCGATGAGCGGCACCGTCGACACCTACCGCCAGCCCGCTGGTAATGGTGAAACCGGCTTGTGCGAGATAGCGGGAAAATGCCCGGGCAGTGTCGAGCGCCGGGGGTGTAGCACGTCTGCTGCCCACGATGGCCAGCTGAGGGCGGTCGAGCAAGGCCGGTTCACCCGCAACGAAAAGCAGCGGTGGGGCATCGTCGGTTTCTGCCAGCAAGGCAGGGTAGCCAGGGTCGTCCCACATCAGCAAATGCTGGCCCGGGCGCTCTAACCAGGCCATTGCGGCCAGCGCCCCATCTCGTACCTCGGCACTGCGCCGGGCATCGATGGTGGCTTGCGGGATGCCCAACGCTCGCCAGGCCGCACCGGGCGCACTGAGCGCGCAAGAGGCACTGCCGAAGGCATCGAGCAAGGTGCGAAAACGTCGCAGTCCTGTCTCGGGCAGGCGATGCAGACGTAATCGCGCCTCAAGTTCGGCAGGCGGGCAGAGCGACGAATGGTAACGGGGCATGAGGATCGTCCTTGATCGAAACAGGGCCATTTACGTGGCACAACCTGTGGATAACTCTGTGAGTAACACTTTGAAAAGCTGTCCATTGATTGGGGGCTATCAAGCCCATAGACACCCTAGACGAGCTTGCCAGGTGCCGAAATGCCCGTTTCCCTTTATTATGTGTGCTCAGTTTTCAACCGAACGCACAGTGACTGCCTGACCTTATGGCCATCTTGAACATTCTCGAATTCCCGGACCCGCGCCTGCGCACTATCGCCAAACCGGTGACGGAGTTCGACGACGCCCTGCGTCAGCTGATCGACGACATGTTTGAAACCATGTACGAAGCCCCTGGTATCGGCCTGGCCGCCACCCAGGTCAACGTGCACCTGCAGGTCGTGGTCATGGACCTCAGCGAAGACCGCAGCGAGCCGCGCGTCTTCATCAACCCCACGGTCGAAGAACTCACCCACGACATGGGCCAGTACCAGGAAGGTTGCCTGTCGGTGCCCGGCTTCTACGAGAACGTCGACCGCCCGCTGCGTGTGCGGGTCAAGGCCCAGGACCGCGACGGCAAGCCGTTCGAGCTGGAATGCGAAGGCCTGTTGGCGGTGTGCGTGCAGCACGAATTCGATCACCTCAACGGCAAGCTGTTCGTTGACTACCTGTCGCAGCTCAAACGCGACCGGATCAAGAAGAAACTGGAAAAGCAGCACCGCCAGCAAGCCTGATCCCCACCTTCCAGAAGGCTTGCTCCGGCAAGCCTTTTTCTTTTTTGAAGCGAGAACTCCATGCGCATCGTCTTTGCAGGCACTCCAGAGTTTGCCGCCGAACACCTCAAGGCCCTGCTCGACAGCCCCTACGAGATCGTGGCCGTCTACACCCAGCCCGACCGCCCAGCCGGCCGTGGCCAGAAGCTCATGCCAAGTGCGGTCAAGGCACTGGCCGTGGCCCATGACATCCCGGTGTTCCAGCCGCAGACCCTGCGCAACGCCGATGCCCAGGCCGAACTGGCCGCGTTGAAGCCAGACCTGATGGTGGTGGTCGCCTACGGCCTGATCCTGCCGCAGGCGGTGCTGGATATCCCGCGCCTGGGCTGCATCAACAGCCACGCCTCTCTGCTGCCACGCTGGCGCGGTGCGGCACCGATCCAGCGCGCCGTGGAAGCCGGCGACGCCGAGAGCGGCGTAACCGTGATGCGTATGGAAGCTGGCCTGGACACCGGCCCGATGCTGCTCAAGGTCGTCACCCCGATCAGTGCCGACGACACCGGCGGCACCTTGCACGACCGCCTGGCCGAGATGGGCCCGCCTGCCGTCGTACAGGCCATCGCCGGCCTGGCCGACGGCTCGCTGCAAGGTGAAGTACAGGATGATGCCCTGGCGACCTACGCACACAAACTGAACAAGGACGAGGCGCGCATCGACTGGAGCCGCCCGGCCGTCGAGCTGGAGCGCCTGATCCGCGCCTTCAACCCGTGGCCCGTGTGCCACAGCACCCTCGATGGCGAAAGCGTGAAGGTGCTGGCCGCCAACTTGTCCACAGGCAAGGGCGCCCCGGGCGAAATCCTTTCCGCCAGCAAGGACGGTCTCGTCGTTGCTTGCGGTGACCAGGCGCTGAGCCTGACCCGCCTGCAATTGCCTGGCGGCAAGGCGCTGAGCTTCAGCGACCTGTTCAACAGCCGCCGCGAGAAGTTCGCCGCCGGCAAGGTGCTGGGCCAATGAACCCACGCCTCGCTGCCGCCCGTGCCCTTGCCGCTGTGCTTAGCGGCAAGGCCTCGCTGAATAGCTCGCTGCCGGCCCAACTGGACAAGGTCGACGAACGCGACCGTGGCCTGACCCAGGACCTGGCGTTCGGCACCGCGCGCTGGCAACCACGCCTCGACCTGCTGGCCGCCCAACTGCTGCAAAAGCCCTTCAAGGCCGCCGACGCCGATGTTCAGGCGCTGCTGCTGGTTGGCCTGTACCAGCTGTTCTACACCCGCATTCCGGCCCACGCCGCCATCGGCGAAACCGTGGGCTGTGCCGACAAGCTGAAGAAGCCATGGGCCAAGGGCCTGCTCAATGCCGTGCTGCGCCGTGCCCAGCGCGAAGGCGAGGAACTGCTCGCCAGCATGGAGCGCGACCCAGTGGTGCGTACCGCCCACCCGCGCTGGCTGCAGAAGGCGCTGAAAGCGTTCTGGCCCGCGCAATGGGAAGCCATCTGCGCCGCCAACAACGCCCACCCGCCGATGATTCTGCGGGTCAACCGCCGTCACCACAGCCGCGATGCCTACCTGGCATTGCTGGCCGAAGCGGGCATTGGCGCCAGCGCCTGCCAGTACAGCCGTGACGGCATCGTGCTGGCCGAGGCCTGTGACGTGCGCGGCTTGCCAGGCTTCGCCGAGGGCTGGGTGAGTGTGCAGGACGAAGCCGCGCAGCTGTCCGCCGACCTGCTCGAACTGGCCCCCGGCCAGCGCGTGCTGGACGCCTGCTGCGCACCGGGCGGCAAAACCTGCCACTTGCTGGAGGCCGAAGCCGGCCTGGCCCACGTCGTGGCCATCGACCTCGAAGCCAAACGCCTGATCCGCGTGCGCGAAAACCTCGACCGCCTCAAGCTCGACGCCGAGCTGATCGCCTGCGATGCCCGCGACACCGCCAGCTGGTGGGATGGCAAACCGTTCCAGCGCATCCTGCTCGACGCGCCATGCTCGGCCACCGGCGTGATCCGCCGTCACCCAGACATCAAGCTGACCCGCCAGGCCGACGACATCCCGGCCCTGGCAGCGCTGCAAGGCGAGCTGCTCGACGCCCTGTGGCCAACCCTGGAAGTAGGCGGCATGCTGTTGTACGCCACCTGCTCCAGCCTGCCGACCGAGAACACCGAAGTAATCGACGCTTTCCTCGCCCGCACCCCAGGTGCCCGTGAGCTGGACCTGGCCACCGAGGCCGGCCTGCGCCAGCCCCACGGCCGCCAGTTGCTGGCCCAGGAAGGCGGCCACGACGGCTTCTACTATGCCAAGCTGATCAAGATCGCCGCCTCACGCGGATAAGCACACAGGGTAGGGAGTAGCGGATGAAGATCATCATCCTTGGCGCAGGGCAGGTAGGCGGTACGCTGGCAGAGCACCTGGCCAGCGAAGCGAACGACATTACCGTGGTCGATACAGACGGCGACCGCCTGCGCGACCTCGGCGACCGCCTGGACATCCGTACCGTGCAGGGCCGCGGCTCGCTGCCGACGGTGCTGCGCCAGGCCGGTGCCGACGACGCCGACATGCTGGTGGCGGTCACCAACAGCGACGAAACCAACATGGTCGCCTGCCAGGTGGCCTATTCGTTGTTCCACACCCCGACCAAGATCGCCCGGGTGCGTGAATCGTCCTACCTGACCCGCGAAGAGCTGTTCGACAACGACCACATCCCGGTGGACGTGCTGATCAGCCCCGAGCAGGTGGTGACCAACTACATCAAGCGCCTGATCGAACACCCAGGCTCGCTGCAAGTAATCGACTTCGCCGAAGGAAAGGCCCAGTTGGTGGCGGTAAAGGCCTACTACGGCGGCCCGCTGGTCGGCCAGCAACTGCGCCAGATACGTGCGCACATGCCCAACGTCGACACCCGCGTGGCGGCCATCTTCCGCCGCGACCGGCCGATCACTCCGCGTGGCGACACAGTGATCGAGGCTGACGACGAAGTGTTCTTCATCGCCGCCAAAAAGGACATTCGCGCCGTGATGGGCGAACTGCGGCGCATCGACGAAACCAACAAGCGCATTGTCATCGCCGGCGGCGGGCAGATCGGCGAGCGTCTGGCCGAAGCCATCGAAAGCCGCTACCAGGTGAAGATCATCGAGATGAGCCCGGCCCGTTGCCGGCACCTGTCCGATACCCTGGAAAGCACTGTGGTGCTCCAGGGCAGTGCCTCGGACAAGGACCTGATGCTCGAAGAGAACATCGCCGATGCCGATATTTTCCTGGCCCTGACCAACGACGACGAAGCCAACATCATGTCGTCGCTGCTGGCCAAGCGCCTGGGTGCGGGCAAGGTGATGACCATCATCAACAACCCGGCCTATGTCGACCTGGTGCAGGGCGGCGATATCGACATTGCCATCAGCCCGCAGCTGGCAACCATCGGCACCCTGCTGGCGCACGTGCGCCGGGGCGACATCGTCAGCGTGCATTCGCTGCGCCGCGGCGCGGCCGAGGCCATCGAGGCCGTGGCGCACGGGGATTCGAAGTCGAGCAAGGTGGTCGGCAAGGCCATCGAAGACATCGCCCTGCCACCGGGTACCACGATCGGTGCGATCATCCGTGACGAAGAAGTGATGATCGCCCACGACGACACCATGATCGAATCGGGGGACCATGTGATCCTGTTCGTTGTGGATAAAAAGCATATTCGCGATGTGGAAAAGCTGTTCCACGTCGGCTTGAGTTTCTTCTAGGAGAAGAGGGCATGCGCGAATCGCTGGAGAAGATGCTGGCCAAGGGTGTGGATAACCCGCTGCTCAGGTTTGGGCTGGGCAAGGCTTGGCTGGATGAAGGCAACGGCGTTGAAGCGGCGGTGCACCTGGCGCGCTGTGTTGAGCAGGACCCGAAATATTCCGCAGCGTGGAAGCTGCTGGGCAAGGCGTATCAGTTGCAGGGTGACCTGACGGCAGCACGCAAGGCTTGGGAAGACGGAATCGTGGCGGCGCAGGCCCATGGGGACAAGCAGGCCGAGAAAGAGATGACCGTGTTCCTCAAGAAGCTCAACAAGGTCTGAGATTGTCTGGGCTGCTTTGCAGCCCATCGCGACACAAGGCCGCTCCTACAGGTGACCGCGATCCTTTGTAGGAGCGGCCTTGTGTCGCGAAAGGGGCGCAAAGCGCCCCCAAAAATCTCAATACCAGCGCGGCTCGCCAGCCGGTCGCTTCTTGAAGCGCTTCATGCTCCACATGTACTGGCTCGGGTACTCGCGCACATAGCGTTCGACTACCTTGCTCATCGCCGCCGCCGACACGTTGACGTCGGTGCTGTACATCTCCTCGGGCGCCGCCTCCAGAAACACCTTGAAGCCCGAACCATCCGGCAGCCGCAGCGCATGCAGAAACACCCCCACCGCCTTGCCACCCGCCAGCATGTTCGGCACGAACTTGCTGGTCAGCGCCTGGGTGCCCAGGAACGGCACGAAAACCCCTGCCGATTCCGCAGGCTCCGGGTCGGCAGGAATGCCCACCTGGCCACCGCGGCGCACTTCCTTGATCACGCTGAGGATGCCTTCCTTGGTCGAAGGCGCCACGCGGTTGCCCATCTGCACGCGCTGCTCACGCAGCAGGTCATCCACCGCCTTCAGCTTTGGCGGGCGGTAGAAGATGATTGGTTTGCACTGGTTACAGTAGAAGTGGTTCAGCACTTCCCAGTTGCCCAGGTGGCTGGTAATACCCACCACGCCCTTGCCCGAGGCCAGGGCCTGCTCCAGCACTTCCAGGCCGTGCACTTCCTTGACCAGCTCCAGCGAACGCTGCGGCGGCCAGATCCAGGCACAGGCACTTTCGACAAAGGATTTGCCGATATCCCGCAGCGCCTGGCCAACCAGCTGCTCACGGGCAACCGGGTCCATCTCGGGGAAACACTTGGCCAGGTTGATCCGCACCACGTTGCGCGAACCGTTGGGGACTTTCCACATCAGCCAGCCAATACCCGCGCCGACGCGCTGTACAGCGCCCCAGGGCAGCTTGGCAAACAGGCGCAGCACCCCGACCATCAGGGCGCCCTTGAACTTTTCCACAGGCGAATTCCTTATTTCAGCAAGGCGCGCATTGTAACCCCTCAGCGCAACAAGGCGGCGTAGCGATCGCAATCGGTGGTGTGGTCCATGACCATGCCGGTGGCCTGCATGAAGGCGTAGCAGATGGTCGGGCCGACAAAGGTGAAGCCGGCTTTCTGCAGGGCCTTGCTCATGGCCGTGGCTTCGTCGGTGACAGCCGGCACTTCGCCGCGCCCCTTGAAGTGGTTGATCTTCGGCTCGCCGCCGACGAACGACCACAGCCATTGCGCAGGGTTATCCACAGCCAGCCAGGCTTGCGCGTTGCGCCGCGCAGCCTTGAGCTTGAGGCGATTGCGAATGATGCCGGCATCTTGCATCAGTTCTTCGATGCGTTCGTCGCTCATGGCGGCCAGTTTCACCGGGTCGAAGCCGTACATCACCTGGCGATATCGTTCGCGTTTGCGCAAAACGGTGATCCACGAAAGCCCGGCCTGGAACCCTTCGAGCAAAAGCATCTCGAAGAGCAACGCCGGGTCACGCTGGGGCGTTCCCCATTCCTGGTCATGGTAGGCCTGGTACAACGGATCGTCGGTACACCAAAAGCAGCGTGGCATAAGGCTCCAATGAGTAGAGGGCGAGGCGAATCAGGTTATACTCCCGCTCTTTACATCCGCATCCCCAGATACAGGTGAATTTCGTGAGCCAGCCTACGCCAGCCGTGCGTACCTTCCAAGACCTGATCCTCGCCCTGCAGAACTACTGGGCAGCTCAAGGTTGTGTGGTGCTTCAGCCCTACGATATGGAAGTAGGCGCCGGCACTTTCCATACCGCCACGTTCCTGCGCGCCGTCGGCCCAGAGACCTGGAACGCCGCCTACGTGCAGCCTAGCCGTCGCCCTGCCGACGGGCGGTATGGCGAAAACCCAAACCGCCTGCAGCACTACTATCAGTTCCAGGTAGTGCTCAAGCCCAACCCGGCCAACTTCCAGGAGCTGTACCTCGGCTCGCTGAAAGCCATCGGCCTGGACCCGCTGGTGCACGACATCCGCTTCGTCGAAGACAACTGGGAATCGCCGACCCTCGGCGCCTGGGGTCTGGGCTGGGAAATCTGGCTGAACGGCATGGAAGTCACCCAGTTCACCTACTTCCAGCAGGTAGGCGGCATCGAGTGCTACCCGGTTACCGGTGAAATCACCTACGGCCTGGAGCGCCTGGCCATGTACATTCAGGGCGTGGACTCGGTGTACGACCTGGTGTGGGCCGACGGCCCGTTCGGCAAAGTCACCTATGGCGATGTGTTCCACCAGAACGAAGTGGAGCAGTCGACCTACAACTTCGAACACGCCAACGTCGACAAGCTGTTCGAACTGTTCGACTTCTACGAAAGCGAAGCCAACCGCCTGATCAAGCTGGACCTGCCGTTGCCGACCTACGAAATGGTCCTGAAGGCCTCGCACACCTTCAACCTGCTGGACGCCCGCCGCGCCATCTCGGTAACCGAGCGCCAGCGTTACATCCTGCGTGTACGTACCCTGGCCCGGGACGTGGCGCAAAGCTATCTGCAAGCCCGCGCACGCCTGGGCTTCCCGATGGCCACCCCTGAACTGCGTGACGAAGTGTTGGCTAAGCTGGAGGCTGCACAATGAGTGCTCAAGATTTCCTGGTAGAACTGGGCACCGAAGAGCTGCCACCCAAGGCCCTCGCCAGCCTCGGCGACGCCTTCCTGGCCGGCATCGAGAAAGGCCTGCAGGCCGCTGGCCTGAACTACACCGGCAAGCAGGTGTACGCCGCGCCACGTCGCCTGGCCGTGCTGATCCGCCAGCTGGACGTGCAGCAGCCTGACCGCAGCATCAACATCGACGGCCCGCCCATGCAGGCTGCTTTCAAAGACGGCGAGCCGACCCAGGCAGCCTTGGGCTTTGCCAAGAAGTGCGGCGTAGAGCTGGCCGAAATCGACCAGAGCGGCGCCAAGCTACGCTTCTCCCAGCACATTCCGGGCAAGGCCACCGCCAGCCTGCTGCCGACCATCATCGAGGATTCGCTCAACGACCTGCCGATCCCCAAGCGCATGCGCTGGGCGGCCAGCCGTGAAGAGTTCGTGCGCCCAACCCAATGGTTGGTGATGCTGCTGGGCGACCAGGTGGTCGACTGCACTATCCTGTCGCAGAAGGCCGGCCGTGAATCCCGTGGTCACCGCTTCCACCACCCGGAAAACGTGGTGATCACCACCCCGGCCAACTACGTCGAAGACCTGCGCAAAGCCTACGTGCTGGCGGACTTCGCCGAGCGCCGCGAGCTGATCAGCAAGCGTACCGCCGAGCTTGCCATGCAGCAGGAAGGCACGGCCATCGTGCCGCCGGCGCTGCTGGACGAAGTGACCGCCCTGGTCGAGTGGCCAGTGCCGCTGGTGTGCTCGTTCGAGGAGCGTTTCCTCGAGGTGCCGCAGGAAGCCCTGATTACCACCATGCAGGACAACCAGAAGTACTTCTGTCTGCTGGACAGCGAAGGCAAGCTGCTGCCGCGCTTCATCACCGTGGCCAACGTCGAAAGCCGCGACCCGAAGCAGATCGTGCAAGGCAACGAGAAGGTCGTGCGCCCACGCCTGACCGACGCCGAGTTCTTCTTCAAGCAAGACAAGAAGCAGCCGCTGGAAACCTTCAACGAGCGCCTGAAAAACGTGGTGTTCCAGGCTCAACTGGGCACCGTGTACGACAAGGCCGAGCGTGTTTCCAAGCTGGCTGCCTTCATCGCCCCGCTGATCGGTGGCGACGCCCAGCGTGCCGGCCGTGCGGGCCTGCTGTCCAAGTGCGACCTGGCCACCGAAATGGTCGGCGAATTCCCTGAAATGCAGGGTGTTGCCGGTTACTACTACGCGCTCAACGACGGTGAGCCGCAAGACGTTGCCCTGGCCCTGAACGAGCAGTACATGCCGCGCGGTGCTGGCGCCGAGCTGCCGCAGACCCTCACCGGTGCTGCCGTGGCCATCGCCGACAAGCTCGACACCCTGGTCGGCATCTTCGGCATCGGTATGCTGCCTACCGGCAGCAAGGACCCGTATGCCCTGCGCCGTGCCGCGCTGGGCGTGCTGCGTATCCTGATCGAGAAGCAGCTGGACCTGAACCTGACCGGTGCGGTCGAGTTCGCGGTCAAGCAATTCGGTGCCAAGGTCAAGGCCGCGGGCCTGGCGGAGCAGGTACTGGAGTTCATCTTCGACCGCCTGCGTGCGCGTTACGAAGACGAAGGCATCGACGTCGCCACTTACCTGTCGGTACGTGCCCTGCAGCCAGGCTCGGCCCTGGACTTCGACCAGCGCGTGCAGGCCGTGCAGGCCTTCCGCAAGCTGCCGGAAGCCGAAGCCCTGGCCGCGGTGAACAAGCGTGTATCGAACCTGCTGAGCAAGGCTGAAGGCGCCATCGCCGAACAGGTCGAGCCGAAGTACTTCGACAACGCCAACGAGTTCTCCCTGTACTCGGCCATCCAGCAGGCCGACCAGGCCGTGCAACCGATGGCTGCTGCACGCCAGTACAGCGAATCGCTGGCCCGCCTGGCCGCCCTGCGTGACCCGGTCGATGCCTTCTTCGAGGCGGTGATGGTGAACGCCGAAGACGCCAAGGTACGTGCCAACCGTTATGCCCTGCTCAGCCGCCTGCGCGGCCTGTTCCTGGGCGTGGCCGACATTTCGCTGCTGGGGTAAGCCTTGAAACTGCTGATTCTCGACCGTGACGGGGTGATCAACTACGACTCCGACGCCTACATCAAGACGCTGGAAGAGTGGGTGCCGATCCCAGGCTCGGTCGAAGCGATCGCGCAGTTGAGCAAGGCCGGCTGGACGGTGGCTGTGGCCACCAACCAGTCCGGCATTGCCCGTGGCTATTACCCGCTGGCAACCCTCGAAGCCATGCACGCGCGCCTGCGTGCGCTGGTGGCCGAGCAGGGTGGCGAAGTGGGCCACATCGTGTATTGCCCGCACGGGCCAGACGAAGGCTGCGATTGCCGCAAGCCCAAGCCTGGCATGCTGCGGGCGATCGCCGCGCATTACCAGGCCGGCCTTGAAGGCGTCTGGTTCGTCGGCGACAGCAAAGGTGACCTGGAGGCTGCCCTGGCCGTCGGTGCACAGCCCGTGTTGGTGAAAACCGGCAAGGGCGAGCGGACCCTGGAAAAAGGCGTCCCGGAAACTACACTGATTTTCGACGATCTGGCAGCTATCGCCAGAGAACTAATTTAAACAGTGCGCCTTCGGGCGCATTTTTCTCAGGCGGGCATGCCCCGCAATGGTACAAGCCACTATGTCGATCCTGCAGGCGATCAGAATCTTTCTTTTTTACCTGCTGCTGGGCACCAGTTCGCTGCTGTGGTGCTCGCTGAGCTTCTTCATCGCGCCATTCCTGTCGTTCCCTAAGCGCTACAAGTTCATCAACGTGTACTGGTGCCGCTGCGCGCTGTTTCTGGTGCGTACCATCCTGGGTATCGACTACAAGATCACTGGCGCCGAGAACGTACCGGATGAGCCATGCGTGATTCTGTCCAATCACCAAAGCACCTGGGAAACCTTCTTCCTGTCCCAGTACTTCTCACCGCTTAGCCAGGTGCTCAAGCGCGAGCTGCTGTACGTGCCGTTTTTCGGCTGGGCCATGGCCATGCTGCGGCCGATCGCCATCAACCGCGACAACCCCAAGGAAGCGCTGCGCCAGGTGGCGAGCAAGGGTGACGAGCTGCTCAAGCAGAAAACCTGGGTGCTGATTTTCCCGGAAGGTACACGCGTGCCGTTCGGTACGATCGGCAAGTTCTCCCGCGGCGGCACCGCACTGGCTGTGAATGCCGGGTTGCCGGTGCTGCCAATTGCCCACAACGCCGGCAAGT
This sequence comes from Pseudomonas sp. NY8896, assembly GCF_039634505.1. NCBI lineage: Bacteria > Pseudomonadati > Pseudomonadota > Gammaproteobacteria > Pseudomonadales > Pseudomonadaceae > Pseudomonas > Pseudomonas sp. NY8896. Next base: position 53,959 of record NZ_CP132350.1, on the reverse strand, counting down.
TCTGGCCGAAGACCGGTTGGGGCAAGCGTGCCGGTACCATCGAGGTGGTCATTGGCGAGCCGATGTACGCCAATGGTACCGGGCCACGTGCTATCGCCGAGCTCAACGACCGCGCTGCGGCGTGGAACGAGGCAACCCAGCGGGCCATGGGCTCGCTGCCACCAGCTGCGGAAAAGCCCCAGGAGCAGATGGCCTGATCATCTGTGGATAACTTGTGAGCAATTTTTCCATCAAATGCTTAAAGTGATCTATAAGTGTTTGAATTATCTGTTTATTTCTGTGCATTACATTTTCTTGAAAATCGTGCATAAGTTTTTTCGAGGCATAAAAAAACCGGCTTTTACAGCCGGTTTTTTTATGGCATGCAGACAGCATCAGACTTTGTCGATATCGACGTCCTTGGTTTCTTTCAGGCAGAAGATCCCCACCACCAGACTGATACCGGTCACCAGCACTGGGTACCAAAGCCCGTAGAAGATATCCCCGGTATAGACCACCAGCGCGAACGATACGGTCGGCAGGAAGCCACCGAACCAGCCATTGCCTATGTGATAGGGCAGTGACATCGAGGTGTAGCGGATACGGGTCGGGAACAGCTCGACCATCACCGCCGCCAACGGGCCATAGGTCATGGTCGCGATCAGGATCATCGCCACGATCAGCACCACCACCATCACCTGGTTGACCTGCTCAGGGTCGGCCTTGGCCGGGTAGCCCGCCTGCTCGATTGCAGAGCGCATGGCGGTTTCGTCGAAGCCGTTGATGGTCTTTTCACCAATGTTCACCACCACATCGCTACCGGCCACGCTTACCGAGCTGTACGGCAGGCCTTGCTTCACCAGGAAGGTCTTGACCTTGTCGCACGGGCTGTCGAAACGTGCCTTGCCCACGGGGTCGAACTGGAAGGTGCAGCTTTGCGGGTCGGCGGTAACCACGATCGGCGCCTGACGGCTGGCGGCGTCAATCTGTGGGTTGGCGTAATGGCTCAGGGCCTTGAACAGCGGGAAGTACAGCACCGTGGCCAACAGCAGGCCGAGCATCAGGATTGGCTTGCGGCCGATGCGGTCCGACAGCCAGCCGAAGAACACGAAGAATGGCGCACCGATCACCACACTGATAATCAACAGGGTGTTGGCTTGGGCGGGGTCCATCTTCAGCATCTGGGTCATGAAGAACAGCACGTAGAACTGTGCCGTGTAAAAGGTCACGGCTTGGCCGGCGTTGATGCTGAACAGTGCGGTGAGCACCACTTTCAGGTTTGGCCAGGAAGTGAACGACTCACGGATCGGCGACTTGCTGATCTTGCCCTGGGCCTTCATTTTCACGAACGCAGGCGATTCGTGCATGCTCATGCGGATCCAGGTGGAAATGGCCAGTAGCACGATCGACAGCAGGAACGGCAGGCGCCAGCCCCAGGTTTCGAACTGGTCACCACTGATGTAGCGGCTGCCCAGTACCACCAGCAGCGACAGCAACAGACCCAAGGTTGCAGTGGATTGGATGAAACCGGTGTGCAAGCCACGCTTGCCGGGGGGCGCATGCTCGGCCACGTAAGTGGCCGCACCGCCATATTCGCCGCCCAGCGCCAGCCCCTGCAACATGCGCAGGATTACCAGAATGATCGGTGCGGCAATGCCAATGCTGGCGTAGGTAGGCAACAACCCCACCGCGAAAGTGGACAGGCCCATCAGCACGATGGTGACCAGGAAGGTGTACTTGCGCCCGATCATGTCACCCAGGCGGCCGAACACCAGCGCGCCGAAGGGCCGTACCAGAAAGCCCGCAGCAAAGGCCATCAGGGCGAAGATGAAGGCGGTGGTGTCGTTCACACCAGCGAAGAATTGCTTGCTGATGACCGCTGCCAGCGCACCATAGAGAAAAAAGTCATACCACTCGAAAACCGTCCCAAGGGATGACGCGAAAATGATCTTGCGCTCTTCACGGCGGCTGGAGCTGCTGGCCGCCGCACCCTGCTCTTGGATGTAATCCGACATCGTTGCTGTCCTCGGCCCTTAGGCCACAGTGATTATTCTTGTTGTTCCACTGTCGGCAGCTTTCGACCGCAAGCCGCCGGTACTGCACACACCCGGGTCAGGGCGTCGGTAACGCGTCTTCGTTCAAGTAGGTCTGGGTAGCAGCTCCTTTGAGGATCAGTTGCGCCGCCTTCTCGGCGATCATCAGGGTGGGGGAACAGGTATTGCCGGAGGTGATCTGCGGCATGATCGAGGCATCTGCCACGCGCAGGCCGGGGATGCCGTGTACGCGCAGCTGGTTATCCACAACATCCATGGCACCATTGCCCATGCGGCAGGTACCGACCGGGTGGAAGATGGTGGTGCCGATCTTGCCAGCAGCGTCGAACAGCTCCTCCTCGGATTGCAGGGCCGGGCCCGGCAGGTATTCCTTAGGCTCGAACGCCGCCAGGGCAGGGGCCTGGACGATGCGCCGGGTGAGGCGGATGGCATCGGCAGCGACACGCAGGTCTTGCGGGTCGCTGAGGTAGTTGGGGTTGATCAGCGGCGTACTGTTCATGTCAGTGCTGCAGATATCGATACGCCCACGGCTGGCCGGGCGCAGGTTGCATACCGAAGCAGTAAAGGCCGGGAACTGATGCAACGGTTCGCCGAAACGCTCCAGTGATAGCGGCTGCACGTGGTACTGCAGGTTGGCGGTGGCCTGGTCGGTGCTGGAACGCACGAAGGCGCCCAGCTGGCTTGGCGCCATGGCCAGTGGACCGCTGCGGTCGTAGAGGTAGCGCAGGCCCATGCCCATCTTGCCCCAAAGGCTGTTGGCCATCTGGTTCAAGGTGCGGGTATTGCGGATCTGGTAGATCAGCCGAAGTTGCAGGTGGTCCTGCAGGTTGCCACCAACGCCAGGCATGTCGTGCCGAACGCCAATCCCCAAGGTTTCCAGCAACTGACGCGGGCCAATGCCGGAGCGCTGCAAGATTCCGGGCGAGCCGACCGCACCCGCACAGAGGATGATTTCACGGCGCGCCGCAAACTCATGCCAGGCGCCTTGCCAAAACGCTTTCACGGCCCGCGCGCGGGTGTTGTTGAGCAGTACCTGTTCAACCTGAACGCCGGTCAGCACCGTGAGGTTGGCGCGGCCCTTGATAGGCCGCAGGAAAGCTTTGGAGGCATTCCAGCGCACGCCGCTACGCTGGTTGACCTGAAAGTATCCACAGCCCTCGTTGTCGCCGGTGTTGAAGTCATCGACCTTGCCGATACCGCTTTGCTCGGCGGCATCGCGGAAAGCATCGAGAATTGGCCAGCTGTAGCGCTGGCGCTCGACTCGCCATTCGCCGTCAGCGCCATGGTGCTCGCTGGCGCCGGCAAAGTGGTTCTCGCTGGCCTTGAACAGCGGCAGCACGTCTTTCCAGGCCCAGCCACCGTTGCCTTGCTCAGCCCACTGGTCATAGTCGGCGGCCTGGCCACGCATGTAGATCATGCCGTTGATCGAAGAACAACCACCTAGCACCTTGCCCCGTGGGTAACCCAGTGCGCGACCGCCCAGGCCAGGCTGTGCCTCGGTCCTGAAGCACCAGTCGGTGCGTGGGTTGCCGATGCAGTAGAGGTAACCGACGGGAATGTGGATCCAGGGATAGTTGTCGCGACCACCTGCCTCCAGCAGCAGCACGCGGCAGGAAGGATCGGCGGACAAACGATTGGCCAGCAGGCAACCGGCAGGACCGGCACCAACGACCACGTAGTCGAAGACAGAATCGGCTGATGGCATGTGCAACCTCGGGCCTGATTATTATTCTTGTCCCGATCCATCTTAGTGAGTAATTTCGTGGAGGGAACACGAGATTTCACGCAGCCGCTGTGCGTTTTAGCACAGCGGTAAGCCTGTACCGGCCGTTTCGCGGGCATGCCCAGGATACGGCTGAGACGAACTGCCAAAAAGGATCAGCATGTTCGACTGGAACGATCTGCGGTTTTTCCTCGAGTTACAGCGCAGCGGCCGCCTGCTTACCGCCGCCAAGCGCCTGAACACCACCCACAGCACCGTGGCCCGGCACATCGAGAGCATCGAGCAGAGCCTGGGCACCGCGCTGTTCGTGCAGCATGCCCAGGGTTACGAGTTAACCCCCTCGGGCCAAGCCTTGCTCAAGCATGCCGAAGCCATGGAGAACGTCGCCCTGCTGGCGCAGGAAGAAATCACTCAGGCCATCACGCCGCTGGGCAAGATTCGCCTGGGGGTGACCGAAGGCATCGGCATCATGTTCTTCACCCCACGCATGAACGCGTTGTTCGAGCGTTACCCTGGCCTTGAAGTGGAACTGGTGGCCGTACCGCGTTTCGTCAGCATCCTCAACCGCGAGGCGGAAATCAGCATCCACCTGGAGCGGCCCAACGCCGATCTGCTGATCACTCGCAAACTCACCGATTATCGCCTGGCGCTGTACGCCAGCCAGGACTATTTGCACCGCGCGCCACCACTGCGCAACCGCGAAGACCTGGCCCGGCACAGCTGGATCGGCTACGTCGACGACTTGCTGTTCAGCCAGGAGTTGCTGTTTCTCAACAGCTTCTGCCGGGCACCCAACGTGGTGTTTCGCAGCACCAGCGTGATCGCCCAGCAAGCCGCCGCCCGCGCCGGGCTGGGCATCGCCGTGCTGCCCAACTACATGGCTCGCCACGACCCGACACTGGTACGCGTGCTGCCTGGCGAAACCATCCAGCGCAGTTACTGGATCTGCACCCGTCGCGAGCTGCATAAATCGGTGCGCCTGCGGGTGGTGTGGGACTATTTGCTGGCGCTGTGCGCGGCGCAGCAGGATGAGCTGCTAGCCCAATAGCGACTTGCCAGCCAGCAGCAAGGCCGCCGTCCAACCTGCCACTGCAAACATCTGCTGTAAGCGCGGCCCTGCCAGCCTGGCAGCCAAAGGCCGCGCCAACAGCAGGCCAAGTACCGCGCCGACGGCAAACGGGGCACCGACCTGCCAGTGCATGACGCCCGCCAGGCTGGCGCTGACCACGCTGCCAGTGGAGACCAGGGCGATCACCGCCAGCGAGGTGGACACGATACTGGCCATGCGCAGGTTGGTGTAGCGGTTCAGGGCCGGGATGATGACAAACCCACCGCCCACCCCCAGCAGGCCGGACAACAACCCGGACAAGGCACCCGTGAATGCCAATGCGCGTGCACAGGGTAGGGTCCAGCGCAAACGGCCCTGCAACGGATTCAGCACACATGGCTCGATGTAACGATGGGCATCATTGGCTTCGCCGCGCAATTCTTTGGCCGCCTTGCGCCAGATACGCAGGCAGGCATAAACCAGCACCCCGGCGAACACCAACTGCAATGGTGTATTGGGCAGACGGTGCGCCAGCATCAGCCCGAAGGGTGCCGCCGCTACACCGACCAGCGCAATGAACAATGCCGCCCGGTAACGCACCAAGCCTTGGCGCAAGCCCAGCACAGCGCCCACTGCCGCCGCCAGGCCCACGGCCAGCAAGCCGACCGGTGCCGCTTCGACCATCGACAAGCCCAGACCGAACACCAGCAAGGGTACTGCGAGAATGCCGCCACCTGCGCCAGTCAACGCCAACACCGCGCCGATGATCGCGCCCAAGCCCGCCCCCAGTAATTGATGCTCGATCACTGCCCACCCTCGGCGACCAGTTGCGGGCGTGCCAACCACTCGCGGCCCTTGAGCATGCCTTGCCAGTACAACGGTGGTAGCGCCTGGGCCTTGAGCAACCAGGCCAGGCGAGTCGGCTTGCGCCCATCCAGCAACCAGCTTGGAAAGCTCGGTGCCAGCTTGCCGCCATAGGTGAATTCGGCCAGAACGATCTTGCCGCGCTCGACGGTAAGTGGACACGAGCCGTAGCCGTCGTACTGGGCCAGGCTCGGCAATCGACCCAATGCTACCAGCACATTGTTGGCCACCACGGGTGCTTGCTTGCGGGCAGCCGCAGCGGTTTTGGCGTTGCTGGTGTTGGCCACGTCTCCAAGGGCGTGCACATTGGTGTACTTGCGATGGCGCAGGGTATGCGGGTCGACATCGACCCAGCCGGTGCTATCGGCCAAAGGGCTTTCGCGAATGAAGTCTGGCGCCACCTGTGGTGGAACCACATGGAGCATGTCGAAGCTTTCGATGCGGGTTTCGCTGCTGCCATCGGCCAGGGTACGCACGAAGGTAGCACGCTTGTTCGGGCCGTCCACGGCGACCAGACGGTGCGAAAAATTAAGGTCGACGGCGTACTTTTCGATGTACTTCATCAGCGCGGGCACATAGTCCGCTACGCCGAACAACACAGCCCCCGCATTGAAGAAGCTGGCTTTCACTGCGCCCAGATAGCCATGGCGTAGCCAGTGGTCGCAAGACAGGTACAGCGCCTTCTGCGGTGCTCCGGCGCACTTGATCGGCATGGGCGGCTGGCTGAACACGGCATGGCCTTGCTTGAGCTTCTGCACCAGCTCCCAGGTATAGGGCGCCAGGTCGTAACGATAGTTGGAGGTGACGCCGTTACGGCCCAGGGTCTCGCTGAGCCCATCGATGGCCGCCCAGTCCAGCTTCAGGCCGGGGCAAACTATCAGCTGTTCGTAACTGATGGAGCGGCCACCTTCGAGCATGACCAACTGGCTCAACGGATCGAAACCCTCTACCCGCGCCTTGACCCAGCGCACACCACGCGGAATGGTCGAGGCCATGGTGCGGGCGGTGCTCGGTGCCTTGAACACACCGGCACCGACCATGGTCCAGCCGGGCTGGTAGTAATGCACCTCGGCAGGGTCGATCAAAGCCACATCCAACGACGGATCGCGGCTGATCAGGCTGGAGGCGGTGGCGATACCGGCGGCACCGGCACCGACGATGACCACCTTGTGGTGGTCGGTATTGGCAGGGGACAACAAGGCAGGCATGGCGGTAAATCCTGAAAATCTGGTTATGGGGGCAGGGCGGTTACAGCTTGTTCAGCGGGATCTTCAAATAGCTCACGCCGTTTGCTTCCGGCGCGGGGAGCTGGCCGCTGCGCATGTTCACCTGCACCGAGGGCAGGATAAGCACCGGCATGTCGAGGGTCTTGTCGCGGGCTTCGCGCATGGCAACGAAGCTGTCCTCATCGATACCCTGGTGGATGTGGATGTTGTGGGCGCGCTGCTCTGCCACGGTGGTGACGTACTGCATGTCGCGGCCACCTGGCAGGTAGTCGTGGCACATGAACAGCCGGGTCTGGTCGGGGAACGCCAGCAGGCGACGAATCGAGCGGTACAAAGTACGGGCGTCGGCGCCTGGGAAATCACAACGGGCTGTGCCGTAGTCGGGCATGAACAAGGTGTCGCCGACGAACACTGCGATCTCGCCGGCGTCCTCGATCATGAAGCTCATGCATGCAGGCGTATGCCCCGGCGTATGCAGCGCACGGGCATGCAGGTTGCCAATGCGGAAACCTTCCTCGTCTTCAAGCAGCACATCGAACTGGCTGCCGTCACGGGCGAAGCCAGGCTCGGCATTGAACAAGGCACCGAACACCTTCTGCACTTGGGTGATGTGCGCGCCGATAGCGGTATGGCCGCCGAGCTTTTCCTTGAGGTAGGCAGCCGCTGAAAGATGATCGGCGTGTACATGGGTTTCCAGCACCCAACGCACGCTGGCGTTCAGCTCGCTCACGCGCTCGATCAGGCGATCCGCCGATGCGCTGCAGGTGCGCCCGGACTTGGGGTCATAATCCAGCACGCTGTCGATCAAGGCGCATTGCCGGGTTTCACGGTCCATGACCAAGTAGCTGATGGTCGAGGTCGCCTCGTCGAAAAAGGCGTCCACGTGAAGGTTGTTACCGATGATCATCACGTTCTCCAATTTATCCGCCCCGCCTTGTACAGGCGTAGGCAGTGACAGGAGGTTTATCAAGATGCATGCCAGGCTTTTTGCTGCGCATGGGCCAATGAAACGGGCCGGTTGCTGACAGCTGTTGGCATGACTGGCAGTGAAGGTGGCAGTCGACTGTCAGCCAATGGCAGTGTTTGGCAGTCCTTGTTACCCTGCATCGGTCATCCAAACGGTGCCGTCATGCCTGAAGCCCATCCCCTCATCCTAGCTCTGGTTTCCTACCTTGAGCACGATGCCCTGCCGACCATCGTGCTGGACACCGACTACAACATCCTCGCCGCCAATGCGGCCTATCGTCGCCAGTTCGGCCGGCATGATCAGGCGCCGTTGGGCGAGAAGTGCCACAAGGTCTCGCATCACTATGCCGTACCGTGCGACCAGGCTGGCGAGCATTGCCCGATGCGCAAGGCGTGGGACAGCAAGGTACCGGAGCGGGTGTTGCACATTCATCACACACCACGCGGCCCCGAGCACGTCGACGTCGAGTTGCGGCCAATCCTGGATGAACAGGGCAGGGTGGTGGCCTTTGTCGAACGCCTGACCACCATCACCCTCGCCTCGGCACAGCCCCAGGAGCAAGGTTTGGTCGGCCGCGCGCCAACCTTCAAGGCCGCCTTGGCCAGCCTGCAACGTGCGGCACCCGCGCAGATTCCGGTATTGCTGCAGGGTGAGTCGGGCACCGGCAAGGAACTGTTCGCGCGCGCGCTACACATGGGCAGCCCACGGGCCAACGGGCCGCTGGTGGTGGTCGACTGCACTGGTTTGACCGAATCCTTGTTCGAAAGTGAGCTGTTCGGTTACGAGAAAGGTGCGTTCACCGGTGCCCACCAACGCAAGATCGGCCTGGCAGAGGCGGCCCATGGCGGCACCTTGTTTCTCGACGAAATCGGTGAAGTACCCCTGGCGATGCAGGTGAAGCTGCTGCGCCTGATCGAGTCTGGCAGCTTCCGCCCGGTTGGCAGCTTGCGCACGGTGCATTCAGATTTCCGCCTGGTATCGGCCACCCACAAGCCGCTCAAGCAAATGGTCGCGGATGGCACCTTCCGTGAAGACCTGTATTACCGTATCAGCGGCTTCCCGATTCGCCTGCCTGCGCTGCGCGAGCGGGTGGAAGATCTACCACTGCTTGCGCAGAGCCTGCTGCAGCGCATGGCTGGCAAGCCAACGCCCAGGCTGAGTGACGATGCCTTGCAGCAACTTGGGCTGCATCCGTTTCCGGGCAATATCCGAGAGCTGCGCAACATACTGGAAAGGGCGCGGCTGTTTGCCGATGACGGGCTGATCAGGCCTGAGCACTTTCCGGCAGATATCGGGCCGGCGGGGGCGATCACAACGGGTAGCCGTCGCAATGATTTGGGGGCGTTGGCGCAGGCGTTGGAGCAGTTCAAGGGTTCGCGTAGCGAACTGGCCAGTCATCTTGGTATGAGTGAACGCACGCTGTATCGCCGACTGAAGGCGCTCGGCTTGAACTGAGGGGACGACTGACTTTACCGGACCTTTACCTGCGTCCTGACATTAAACCGGCAAAATCGTGGTCTGATCAGTTAACCGAATCTGGCAGTCAGTGCTGGCCAGGCGATAACAGGCAGAGGACCGCATCAAATGAAAAAAACCCTAACCGTGATCTGCGCCGCGCTCGTGCTCAGCGCACCACTGGCCAGCTTCGCGCAGTCAGGCCCACCCGACCGCCATGATGGCGGCCCATCGCACCAGGGCAATCCGCCACATGGTCAGCCGCAGCAACAGGGTCGCCATGACAATGGCCGGGGTCCTGCTTACCGTGATCCGAACTTCCACCCACAACAAGGCATGCCGGTGCCTCATCAGCAATGGCAGCGTGGTCACGCAGTCGATCCACATTACCGGGGTGACCGTTACTGGGTGACCGACTGGAAAGCGCGTCACCTGTATGCGCCGCCACGTGATCATCGTTGGTTGTATGTGAATGGCGACTATGTGCTGGTGGCGATTGCCAGCGGTGTGATCGTGAATATTCTCAGCGGTTACTGATAAATCGCAGACACTAAAAAGCCCGCATCAGCGGGCTTTTTAGTGTCTGGCGAATTACACCTGATGTAGGTTCACAAAATAGGTGATAGGCCAGACCCCGTGAAATTGGAATCTTCGCCATTTTTTTTGTGAAATGAAGGGGTGCTTTTCACAGAAAAGCCGAGAAATCCCTACTCACCAATCACAAAAGTTGATTGGCCTGGAAAGGGCCGTTTACGACCGACGCGTGACTTTTCGGTAAGGGATGAGGAGTAGTCGCAGCGATCCTTTAGCTCCTAGTCTGGCGACCTTGGGTTCAGAATCCGACTGGCAATGCCCGCCGTCACTACTTCAGAGGAACCAGCTTCCTCTGCTGCCAAAATTGCGGGGGGCTCATGCTGGTACCCAGGCCCGACAAATGCGCAGTTGCAGCCCTCAATTGCAAGGCTATCCAAAGCGGCACGCGTGTCAATCAAGATCTGATGCATGACGATGGCCGGCCTCACGGAGGTGAAACCGGAGATTCAGATTGACTAAACCGACCCCGTAGACACCAACCTCCACGAAGGCCGCTATCGACCCAAAGCTGTCCTTCAAGAAAGGCAGCTAACGGCGAGAAGCGGTCATTTTGTATCTACAGGTTTCGGGGCGATTCACTCGTCTGATGCTCAGGAGCACCAGGATGGGCGTCAAGGAGGTGGTCATCTTGTAGTGGTCAACTAATCCCGGACACAGTTTTGAGTTTTTCCTCAGCTTTGGCCGGAGCCAGCCCATCGTTGAACTGATGGGGTCTTATCCAGTTGTAATGATCCATCAGGTACTGGCTAATGTCTCGCTGAGCTTGCTGTCCGGTCAGGTAGCCCGTGACCGGTATCCACTCTGTTTTCAAGCTGCGAAACACCCGCTCCATCGGCGCATTATCCCAGCAGTTGCCTCGGCGGCTCATGCTCTGGCGCATGCGGTAGCGCCACAATCGCTGGCGGAACTGACGGCTACCATATTGCGATCCCTGATCGGAGTGAAACAGCAGCCCTTGGGGCTTTCCACGTTGTTCGTACGCCACGTCCAGCGCCCTGATGACCAACTCTGCATCCGGTCTTTCTGACAAAGCCCAGCCCACCACGCGCCGCGCATAGAGATCGAGGACAACCGCCAGATAGTGCCATTTACCCTGCGCCCAAATGTAAGTGATGTCGCCACACCAGACCTGATTTGGCGCGTCGACATCAAACGCTCGGTTCAACACATTCGGAATGTCCGGCCGCTCCACCGTTGCTTTCTTGTAAGCGTGTGACCCTGGCTGCTTGCTGACCAGCGACAGCTCACGCATCAGGCTGCGCACCTTGAATCGTCCGATTTTCTCGCCTTCATCTTGCAGCATTAACTTGATGCTGCGGCTGCCGGGTGCACCTCGACCTTGTGTGAATAGCTCATTCACTCGACTGCGCAACTTCAGGCGCTCAACGTCAGGCGTCCGCCTTTTGTGGCGATGCGCGTAATAAGTTGAGCGAGTGATTTCAAACACTTCGCACAGGAAATCAACGGGTTCATGGGCGCTAAGCTGACGGATCAGCGTATGCGCTCGAGATCTTCCGACATCAAGAGCGCGGTAGCCTTTTTTAGTATCGATTTCTCGCGCTCCAGGCGCGTGATCCGAGCTTCCAACTCTTGGATTTTTTGCTGCTCTGGCGTCAACGCTTGGCTGGTCGGCGTGATGCCGCCACGCTCCTGCTGAAGCTGGTTGACCCAACGGCGCAGGGCCGACTCGACCAAACCGAGCGAGCGGGCTGCTTCAGCATGGCTGTAGCCTTGGTCGAGCACCAGGCAGGCAGCTTCGCGCTTGAACTCAGGGGTAAAGGTACGACGTTGCTTGGTCATCAGACACCTCTCTGTGGCGAGCATTCTCGCCTAAATGGGTGTCCGGTTTCATTAGACCACTACATCTTGAGGTGGACTATGCTGACCAGTTGCTCTCAAATCTAATCGTGAGGTCCTCCATGGCAAACCCCAATCTGCTGGCTCTATTCAGAGATGAAGTCCTTCTGACCGGGCCTGAAAGCTCCCTTCCAAGCAACCTATCTCAGTTCTGGCTTGAGGAGCTCCAGAGTCATCTGGAGAGGTATTTCGACGGTTTGAACTCGGATTCAGATGCAGAAGAGAAGGATCTCGACATCTCTCTCCCACTCGCAGCGATCATCCACATCTTGTTCGCGAAGAATGGTGGGGAGGAGATATCCGAGAGCTCTGAAAAGCTGTACGAGTATTTCCAAGACTACCGGCTCGAACTGGCCCTTGAAGAGATCACGCGAAAGACTCATGTGGCTGCCGAGGCTGCAACCATTGAGACCATCTTCACCAACCGAGATGTCCTGGTGGAACAAGGCCCCCTTCTTCAATAGGTACCTCCACCGATGCCATCGCCGGCGGGCACGCTCCGAGGCATTGATGGAATGCATTTTGACGGCTGCCGAGATCAGCGAATGAAAGAAATTGCTGCGCCGATGTTCGATCTAATCGCTTTGTCGCTTCCACGAGGGTTGGGGTTTGGGGACAGCCCGCCAGTAGGGGCATGGCTTAGTGAGGACGGAATTTCTTGTGCCGCTCTAACCCGAAATATCAATTCCGGCAGCTTCGGAATTGTCACCTTGCGGCGTCGTGTCGATAGCGTGTGGGTGCTCCTCAGCCATGGTGAGTGCACCACTGGCGAGTCCGAAGCCCGCGCCTCAATCAGCCATTTTCTCTATACCCAAGCCCATCCGCTTCCACTCCCTTCAGGTGAACGACGACGTGCTCCTCTAAGCAGAATGGGTAAGCGCACACCAAGCGTGGTGTTCAAATCACTATTTGATCCAAGCCGCCGTATTGGGGCGTGGGCGCTGAATCAACTGTATCTCGCACTGCCATCCCCAGACAGAAATTGGGTTCCCGATTGCCAGACTGAGAATTTTCACACCCGCCTCTGGGAAGCCCACCTATTAGCGATTTTTCGTGAACAGGGACTCTTGGTCACCCAGCCTAAAGAATCACCCGATTTTCACATCGAGAATAGGCTGGGAGATGAGGCCTGGGTTGAAGCAGTGACAGCCAACCCGGAAGAGCGGTATGAGCATTTTGGCGCCTCGCCGGTCCCCCCACCCGCTGACCGACATGAGCGTTTCTTAGGAGCGGCTGCAGAAAGGTTTGCGAGGACCATCCAAAACAAATTGGACAAGCGTTACGAATCCCTACCGCACGTGGAGGGTAAGCCGCTCATTCTGGCCTTAGCCGATTTCCATGCGCCCAGTTCAATGCTGTGGAGCAGGGAGTCGCTCATCAGCTATCTCTATGGCTTTGCAGTTCACTCATCTGCGCATCGTGGTACGCACCTGATAACTGTGGAGGAAGAGACATCTCTGCTATCAGGGCGCCCCAACGGCCTATTTACGCTAATGGAAAATGCCCATCTTTCAGCGGTCATTTTCACCAATGCCTGCACAGTGCCAAAGCTCAGCCGAGTGCCGATCTCAGGTGGAGCTCATCTAGACGGGTACCGATACTTGCGGTTTGGTGAGTTTTTCGACCGTTCTCCGGGAGCATCACGAGGTATCCCATTTCTGTTGGATGTAGCGTCCAGCGACTACGGTCAGCTCTGGCCGCAATATGGCTACGAGCCGTGGTCTGCTGAAGTGGAGGTATTCCATAACCCTATGGCACTATACCCGGTGCCTAATGAGTTGATACCAGAAGTCACCCACTGGAGAGAAGTAAACGGAAGAGTCGAGTGCGAATCTTTCTTTGATGTATCCATACTCCGATCCAGAACACTCGTCCTCAGTGCAAACGCTAAGGTTCCGTCACTCGATGAGTTGCTGACAGCAGCCAGTCCTCCAGAGCTCTGACGGCGGCGGGGTGGCCGCATCGTTGCCACGCAGGTAGATGAGAATTTCTCAGCAAGCTACCCAGCCAGGGGAAGGACATGAGATCCCCTGCGCAATTCAGGACCGTTGAAGCGTCACCTCTCTTCGGGTAAAAGCATGACCGTCATACAACGCTACAACAGCGTCATACCCGAGAGCATAGGAAGAAAAATGTCGATCCAAGGACTAAAACGATACTTTGGAAACAAGATTCACGCAGTGATAATGATGGCCCCGCTTAAGCGGGAAATGATACGCCTCGGCATATGCACCCTTATGGCGATTATTCTGAATATCATCTTGTATACCGGCGTTGAAGTAGACGGCACCATCAAGCCGTGGGCAGAAACCCCGATAAAACTGTTTGCATCGTCGATGTTATTCGCCTTCATGATCAAGGCTTTTCTGCCAGTTCTCGGCTGGACGATACTGAAAGCAATGCTGTTGAGTGCGAACAATGCCTTCAGCGGCATACTGAGTTTTTTGGGCAATCAGTTCACAGGCGTCATGTACTGTACCGGAATTATTATGGGTTCTATCACGATTAAATTGTATATGGTTTCCGGGGCTTTAGACTCTGAGTTTGCTTATCTGTCCGCAATCGTATTTGCTTCCGGGGTTTTATATTTCTATGTGCTGCAATGCGCCATTCAAAAAACAATGAGTCCGGCCCTGCGTACACCAGCAGTACCGCGTTAAACCACTAGGCTGTGACTATTCATCTCTGGTGCTCAGTAGGCGCTCGCTCTGCTGAACCCTCACCCATACACAACCATTAATGGACTGGCCCGCCTTCGACTTTATGAAGAAGGCGAGCGAGCACGTGACTGATTGCGCATGTATTCCGAGATGAGACTTTCGAAATTGATGTCCGCCTCCTCAACGAGAATATTGACGTGACAGTACAGCTCTTCAGGACCTCTGAGATAATTGAAAATCCTTGATCTAACGATGCCGCAAACCCCTTCTTTGACCGCCGTAGAGGGGAGGTTGATAACATCGCCAACGCACGGGATAAGAGCTAGGCCATGGTCGCTGTTGAAGACAATGTCAGCTGGACAGGCATCAATGCTGGCATCGGATTGTCCTTGCGAAACCTGCTGATAATCAATGCTATACCTCATGTACAGCCTACCTCATTTGTTGAGTGAGGAATCAGCGCCGCGGATCGTAAACAGAAACCTCAAGTTCGCAAGCGACGGGAGCATGTAGCGGATTTTCGGTACTAGAGAGCTTGGCAACTATCGTTTTTCAAGCACATACCCTACGCCCCGAAGCGTATGTATCAGTTTGGTCTCGAAAGGGTCATCTATCTTGGCTCTGAGTCTTCGAATCGACACCTCTACAACGTTTGTGTCGCAGTCAAAATTCATATCCCAAACCTGCGAAATAATTTGGGTGCGGCTCAGCACCACACCGGTATTACGCATCAGGTAATGCAGTAACGCGAATTCTTTCGTGGTCAGGTCAATGCGCTGACCGTCCCTGAATGCCCTGTGCCGGCTCTGATCAAGCTCCAGGTCAGCGACGCGAATGACCTCTACGGATGCAGGGTGATCTGACCTGCGCATCAAGGCGCGAACCCGGGCCAGCAGCTCAGGGAACTCAAATGGCTTGATCAGGTAGTCATCTGCTCCGTTCTCCAGCCCCCGGACCTTATCCGCCAGCCGGCTTCTCGCCGTCAGCATCATGATACGGGAAGGGCAGTTTTTACGACGCAACAACTCAAGGACCTGCCAACCGTCCATCTCTGGCAGATTTATATCCAGGATAATCAGCTCATATTCGTGCTGCTTAGCCAAGAATAATCCATCTGACCCGGTGTGGACGCAATCTACGACATAGCCACATTCCGTCAGACCTTGACGCACATACTCCGCAGTTTTTACTTCATCCTCAATTACCAGAATTCGCATGGGATTTTGTCTCGATATCACTGAGCAATTAACCGCGCACGCGCGCCGGCATTATTGAAAGGGATGGTAAATCAAAATGAGCGTGCCGGGGCTCAAATGACGGATTTGTAATTTCTAGGTAATACAGTTGATAGTCTGGCGGTATATCTTGTCGCGGTTTGGGTTTGACAGTTGCGGGCCCTCTCTCCAGCAGGTGATTTGACCTTATGAAGTATTGGGTTATTTTCTTCTTTGTGCTGGCTTCGTTCCGCTCAGATGACGGCGAGGTCGCTCACATTGAAGAGACTGGTCATTGGTGTAGTCATGAACTTCACCGGCATGCGATGCGTACAATCGAACGCCTACTTGAATTTTAGGCAAAAAAAAGGCGCCCAATGGGCGCCAAATATCCACCTTTTACCAAAGGAGCACTTAAGCCACTCAAGGTGAATGCGTAATGCTCGTTTTACTAACAGGACCCGCCAATGGATAACTGGCCCAGTTAGCGAATTACAGAATCGAAAGCGGGTACTCGATGATTACACGAGTTTCATCCAGATCCGATTCGAAAGCAGTGGCACGCGTGGTTGCCTGGCGCAACCGGAAGGACAGATCTTTTGCCGGACCGGTTTGGACAACGTATTTGACTTCGACGTCACGCTCCCAACGCTTCTGATTGTCGAGCGGGTTGCCGTTGTCGTCGGTGCGCATGTAGAACTGGTTAGCGTTCGAGTAATCCGCACCCGAGCCTCTGGCGTAGCGCGTCATGAACGTCAGGCCTGGAATGCCGTAGCTGGTGAAGTTCAGGTCATAGCGCAGCATCCAGGAACGCTCTTTCGGCGAGTTGAAGTCGCTGTACTGGATGGAGTTGTCGACGAAAATCGAGTCCGACTGACGCAGGTAGTCGAAATCGTCGTCGCCGTTGTTGCGCTGATGCGACAGGGCCAGGGTGTGGGCACCGTAACGCACACCGACCTTGGCACTCCAGATGTTGTTGTCGAATTCACCCAGGCGCTTCTTACCTTCATCTACGGCTTTGTAGTAGTTGAAGCCACCGATCAGCGCCAGATCGTCGCTCAGCGGGTAAACCACGCTTGTGCCGGCGTAGTACTGATTCCAGACGTCTTTCAGCTGGCTGGCGTAGACGCTCACAGTCCAGTTGTCGTTGATCGAGTAGTCACCGCCACCGTAACCGATCCATGGCGAGTTGACCGGGCCGCCGTAGAACGTCACGAAGTTGTCGTTCAGGTTGCTTGAGACCGGCTGGCTCATCGCATGCAGACGACCACCCTGGAGGGTAAGGCCCTGGATGCTGGTGTTCTCAACGGTCACACCGCGGAAACTCTCTGGCAGCAGGCGAGAGTCACCCGATGCGACGACCGGGGTCGATGGGAAGACATCACCCACTTTCACGATGGTATCGAACAAGCGGACTTTGGCTGCGCCGCCGACCTTGGTGTATTCGTCGCGAGCTTCACCCTTGTTATCAACGGGCAGCACGTCGAAGGAGCTACGGCCGCCGTTGCGCCCATCACCGGTGTCGAGCTTGAGGCCGATCATGGCAAAGGCATCAACGCCAAAGCCAACGGTACCTTGGGTAAACCCGGAGTTGAATTTGCTGATGATCGCGTGCGCCCAGGCTTCGGAGTAGCCGTTCGTATTGCCCTTGCCACTGTTGTAAGTGGGGGCGGTGCTGTCGCGGTTATCACGGTTGAAGTAGAAGTTACGGTTCAACACTGTAAGGCTGCTGCCTTCAATGAAGCCTTCTGGCTTGTCTTCAGCTTGTGCCGAAATAGCATAGCTTCCAGACAGCGCAGAAACTGCCGCCAAATACAGTGGTACTTTGATTTTCATCCGATGCTCCTTTGATTCACGGCAGTTTTTATTATGTTTACCGGCGCGGGTGTCGTTAATTGTTCTGACCAGGCGGCGCGCCTAGCGTAGCGCGAGCTCATATTTGCAGGCCGAAGATAACGGGGGGGGTGATAGGAAAATTACAATTTCGTCATCTACCTGTTGTTCGGGCCTTCGCACCGCGTGTTTGCCATCTCCGTTGCTTGTAACGAAATCATCGTGTCGGGTTTGGTTTCCCAGTATTTTCGGGCATTACAGGACATTCTTACGGAATTGTAATTTTCTAGCCACCCCTCTGATAGCTACCGCTCATTAGAGTGCCATCACCTAATCAAGTGGGGCTTGGCAGCTGTTTCGGCGTTCTCGCCAAGCTTTATCGAAGTTTGTGCACGAGGACCATCAAAGTGCCCCGGTATAACCGCAATGTCTTACCCAAGACCCCCGTCTCGCCCTGGAAGATCGCTGCACTCTGTGCAGTCATCTCTGGGTTGATGGCGCCTGCAGCCCTTGCCCAAAGCATCAGCTTGCCCCAGGCGCTTTCGACGGCCATGGATGCCAACCCAGACCTGGCCGCGGCCAGGCAAGAAATTGGGATCGCTGATGGTGCTCGCAAGCAGGCCGGGCTTATCCCCAACCCCACAATCTCGTATGACGTGGAAGACACCCGTCGTAACACCAGCCAGACGACTGTCTCTCTCAGCCAGACCCTTGAGCTGGGCGGTAAGCGGGGGGCTCGTGTTGACGTCGCCACATACGGGCAGACCGCCGCACAGCTTGAGTTAGACCGTCGCGTTAACGGCCTGCGTGCAGATGTCGTCCAAGCCTTTTACGCCGCGTTGCGGGCCCAGACAGGTCTCGACCTGGCCAAGCAATCTCTCGAACTGACTGAGCGCGGTCTTCGCATCGTCGATGGCCGTGTTCGCGCAGGTAAGTCGTCCCCAGTGGAGGCGACCCGCGCTCAAGTGCAACTGGCCGAAGCCCAGCTGCAAGTTCGACGTGCAGAAACGGAAAAAGCGACCGCTTACCAACAGCTCGCTCAAATTACCGGGAGCTCAGTCACCGTGTTTGATCGACTCGAATCGCCAACCCTCTCCCCGGGCTTGCCACCTCGCACTGAAGATCTGCTGGCTAAGCTCGACCAAACAGCAGAAATGCGTCAGGCCGTGGTGCAGATAGACAAGAGCGATGCCTCGCTCGGCTCAGAGAAAGCTCAGCGTATCCCGAACCTTACTGTCAGTGTAGGTAGCCAGTACGACCGCTCTGTGCGCGAGCGGGTCAACACTGTGGGCCTGTCTATGCCTTTGCCGCTGTTCGATCGTAACCAGGGCAACATTCTTTCCGCTTCTCGTCGTGCAGATCAGGCCCGGGACCAGCGCAATGCTGTTGAGCTGCGCCTGCGCACCGAAACCCAAACCGCGTTGAACCAATGGTCCACCGCCATGCAGGAGGTCGAGTCCTACGACAAGACCATTCTGCCTTCAGCCCAACAAGCCGTAGAGACCGCAACCCGCGGCTTCGAGATGGGCAAATTCGGTTTCATCGAAGTGCTGGATGCCCAGCGCACCTTGATCGTCGCTCGTGGCCAATACCTCGAATCGTTGGCAGCGGCGACCAATGCGCGTGCGCAGGTGGAAAGGGTTTATGGCGAAGTCGGCTCAACCGCCGGCACTCGCTGAACGGGCCAAACATTTTCTTCGGCACACAGCCTTGAACAAGCCGGTGCCTACGATCAGCAGGAGTAGCAATGGATAACAAACGCAAGATCGCCCTCGCGGTAGCCGCTGTGGCAGCCCTCGGATTTGGCAGCCTTGCCTGGAACAACAGTTCCGGACAGCAGGCCGCCAGTACTGCCGAGCATGGCGCTAACGATGGCCATGGCGACGAAAAGAAAGCCGCATCTGCCGCCAAAGAGGAAGGTGATGAGGGCCATGGTGAAGAAGGCCACAGCGAAGAGGGCGGTGAAGAAGAGGGCAAGCTGACGCTCAGCGCTGAACAGATCAAGGCCGCTGGTGTTGCCCTGGAAGCTGCAGCGCCTCGTGACCTCGGTACCGTCGTGAGCTTCCCTGGCGAAATTCGCTTCGACGAAGATCGTACTGCCCACGTGGTTCCTCGTGTTCCTGGCGTTGTTGAGGCTGTCCAGGCCAACCTGGGCGAGACGGTCAAGAAAGGGCAAGTCCTCGCGGTAATCGCCAGCCAGCAGATCTCTGACCTGCGCAGCGAACAACAGGCCGCACAGCGTCGCGTCGAACTGGCGCGTGTGACCTTCGAACGTGAGAAGCAACTGTGGCAGGACAAGATCTCTGCAGAGCAAGACTACCTCCAAGCACGCCAAGCGCTGCAAGAAGCGGAGATCTCCTTGGCCAACGCCAAGCAGAAGGTCGGCGCAATCGGTGCCTCGGTTAACTCCGTTGGCGGTAATCGTTACGAGCTCCGCGCTCCCTTCGACGCCGTGGTAGTGGAGAAACACCTGACCGTCGGCGAAGTCGTCAGCGAGGCGACCAACGCCTTCATCCTTTCCGACCTGAATCAGGTCTGGGCGACCTTCGCAGTTCCGCCGACAGATCTGGGCAAGGTCACGACTGGCCGTGCAGTGAAAGTCTCTTCGCCTGACATGAACGTCGAGGTCGAAGGGAAGGTGGGTTATGTCGGCAGCCTGCTGGGCGAGCAAAACCGTGCAGCTACTGTCCGCGTCACCTTGACCAACCCCAACGGCGCCTGGCGTCCAGGCCTGTTCGTAAACATTGCGGTCACCTTCCAGACCGATCGAGTTGCCGTAGCGGTCCCTGAGCACGCTGTGCAGACCGTTGAAGACAAACCTTCGGTATTCGTACGCACCCCAGATGGCTTTGACACCCGCCCGGTAAAACTGGGTCGCCGCGACAATGGGTACGTGGAAATCATCGACGGTATTGAAGCCGGCGCCCAGGTAGCAACCAGTGGCAGCTTCACACTCAAGTCCGAGCTCGGCAAAGCTTCTGCCGAACACGGTCACTGATGCGAACTGACAGGATGATTTCTCATGTTTGAACGTATCATCAGATTCGCCATCGAGCAGCGCATCGTAGTAATGATCGCCGTTCTGATCATGGCGGGTATCGGTATCTACAGCTATCAAAAGCTGCCCATCGATGCGGTACCCGATATCACCAACGTCCAGGTGCAGATCAACACTGCAGCGCCTGGTTACTCGCCCTTGGAAACCGAACAACGGATCACGTTTCCAGTTGAAACGGCCATGGCCGGTCTCCCGGGCCTTCAGCAGACCCGTTCCCTGTCTCGCTCTGGCCTGTCTCAGGTCACCGTGATCTTCAAGGATGGCACTGACATCTTCTTTGCCCGCCAGTTGATCAACGAGCGGCTGCAGGTTGCGAAGGAACAGCTGCCAGAAGGTGTAGAGGCCGTCATGGGTCCGGTATCTACCGGCCTCGGCGAGATCTTCCTGTGGACTGTTGAAGCCGAAGATGGCGCGGTCAAAGAGGACGGTACGCCGTACACCCCGACCGACCTGCGCGTGATCCAGGACTGGATCATCAAGCCTCAGCTGCGTAACGTCCCGGGTGTGGCCGAGATCAATACCATCGGCGGTTATGCCAAGCAGTTCCTGGTTGCGCCGGATCCAAAGCGCCTGGCTACCTACAAGCTGACACTCAATGACCTGGTCGCAGCGTTGGAAAGTAACAACGCCAACGTCGGTGCCGGCTACATCGAGCGTAATGGTGAACAGTTGCTCATCCGTGCACCGGGTCAGGTAGGCAATATCGAAGACATCGCCAACATCGTGATCACCAGTGTGGATGGTGCACCGATTCGCATCAGCAGCGTTGCTGACGTCAGCATCGGTAAAGAGCTCCGTACAGGTGCTGCTACTGAGAACGGCCGCGAAGTCGTGCTCGGTACCGTGTTCATGCTGATTGGTGAAAACAGCCGCACCGTATCTCAAGCTGTCGCCGCCAAATTGGCGGACATCAACCGCACCCTGCCAAAGGGCGTGGTGGCTGTGACTGTTTACGACCGTACCAACCTGGTTGAAAAAGCCATCGCGACGGTGAAGAAGAACCTGGTGGAAGGCGCGATCCTGGTTATCGCCATTCTGTTCCTGTTCCTCGGCAACATCCGTGCGGCTCTGATCACCGCGATGGTGATTCCGCTGTCCATGCTGTTCACCTTCACAGGCATGTTCAACAACAAGGTCAGTGCCAACTTAATGAGTTTGGGGGCACTCGACTTCGGCATCATCGTCGACGGTGCCGTGGTTATTGTAGAAAACGCGATCCGTCGACTGGCTCATGCGCAACATAAGCATGGCCGCATGCTCACCAAAACCGAACGCTTCCACGAGGTCTTTGCCGCGGCGCGAGAAGCTCGCCGGCCGCTGATCTTCGGTCAGCTGATCATCATGGTGGTGTACCTGCCGATCTTCGCCCTCACCGGCGTCGAAGGCAAAATGTTCCACCCGATGGCCTTCACCGTTGTGATGGCGCTGCTGGGTGCAATGGTCCTGTCCGTTACCTTTGTTCCTGCAGCTATTGCCATGTTCGTCACTGGCAAGGTGAAGGAAGAGGAAGGCGTGGTCATGCGCACAGCTCGACTGCGCTATGAACCGGTTCTGCAATGGGTGCTGGGACATCGGAACATCGCTTTCTCGGCCGCAGTAGCCTTGGTCGTGCTCAGTGGTTTGCTGGCAAGTCGTATGGGTAGCGAGTTCATCCCAAGCCTCAGTGAGGGTGACTTTGCGATGCAGGCCATGCGTGTGCCTGGAACGAGCCTCACTCAATCTGTCGAGATGCAGCAGCGTCTGGAGAAAGCGGTGATTGCGCAGGTGCCTGAAGTTGAGCGGATGTTCGCACGCTCGGGTACCGCAGAAATTGCATCTGACCCGATGCCGCCGAACGCCTCTGACGCCTACATCATGCTCAAGCCTCAGGATCAGTGGCCTAACCCGAAGAAGCCTCGTGATGAGCTGATTGCTGAAGTGCAGAAGGCCGCAGCGGGTGTTCCAGGAAGCAACTACGAGTTGTCGCAGCCAATCCAACTGCGTTTCAACGAGCTGATTTCGGGCGTGCGTAGTGACGTCGCTGTGAAAGTCTTCGGCGATGACATGGACGTGCTCAACAACACCGCCAACAAGATCGCGGCAGCGCTCAAAGCGGTCCCGGGCTCATCGGAAGTGAAAGTTGAGCAGACATCCGGCCTGCCGGTGCTGACCATCAACATTGACCGCGAAAAAGCAGCACGCTACGGCCTGAACATCGCGGATGTTCAGAACTCGATCGCTATCGCCGTGGGTGGCCGTCAGGCCGGCACGCTGTATGAGGGCGACCGTCGGTTCGACATGGTAGTACGCCTACCAGAGACCGTTCGCACCGACGTAGCGGGTATGTCCAGCTTGCTGATCCCGGTACCTGCCAATGCGGCACAGGGTGCCAATCAGATCGGCTTCATCCCGCTGTCCCAGGTCGCCAATCTGGACCTGCAACTGGGCCCGAACCAAATCAGCCGCGAGAACGGCAAACGTCTGGTTATCGTCAGCGCCAACGTTCGAGGCCGCGATCTGGGGTCCTTCGTTGAGGAGGCGACCGCATCGCTGGACAAGAAGGTGCAAATCCCTGCGGGCTACTGGACGACTTGGGGGGGCCAGTTCGAGCAGCTGCAGTCGGCTGCCAAACGCCTGCAGATCGTTGTTCCAGTCGCCTTGCTGCTGGTCATGACCTTGTTGTTCCTGATGTTCAACAACCTGAAGGACGGCATGCTGGTCTTCACCGGTATTCCATTCGCACTCACCGGTGGTGTTGTGGCGTTGTGGCTGCGGGACATCCCACTGTCGATCTCGGCAGGTGTCGGCTTCATTGCACTGTCCGGCGTTGCAGTACTGAACGGCCTGGTGATGATTGCCTTCATCCGCGGGCTAAGGGAGGAGGGACGAACGCTCAGACAGGCAGTCGATGAAGGTGCATTGACCCGTCTGCGACCTGTTCTGATGACAGCCTTGGTAGCGTCCCTGGGCTTCATCCCGATGGCTTTGGCCACCGGCACCGGTGCCGAAGTTCAGCGGCCATTGGCGACGGTGGTGATTGGCGGGATCCTGTCCTCCACCGCACTGACCTTGCTGGTACTGCCTGCCCTGTATCACTGGGCACACCGCAAGGATGAAGACGGCGACGAGGCCGAAGTGGTTAGCTAACAGCCTCCGCTAAAGAGAAGCCCACAACACGTGTTGTGGGCTTTTTTGTTTAAAGTGAAGTAGATGCACTTACCTTTCAAAATTGTAAGTTTCTCGTCATGCCGGTGATGCCTATGCATTGCTAAGGTTACGCCCGAGAAGTTTTGAAATTGAGAGGGTTTTATGAAAAAGCTAATTATCGCTGCTGCACTTGTTGTTTTCTCGGTGGCTTCGCAGGCCAACACTTTCTCCGAGAGCAAGCAGCTTCAATACACCAAGGAACACCAGACCGCAGTGGCCAAGTACGCGGAGAAAAATGGCAAGCCAATGCCAGAGATTCAGGATTACAAATATGGCATGAAGATAGACGTTGCGAAATTCGTACGTCAGTCGCAGGACCCCCGTACCTGCCAGGTCTATCCACGGTTGATGACCTTCGAGGACTCCCAGGGCACGCTCAAGACTGTTCGTTACTCGATGTATTCGCAATGCATCAACAACAAGTAGTAAACGATTTGAACAGAACAATTAGAGAATTCATAAATGCCAGGCAGTGCCTGGCATTTTTTATTACGCCCGATACCCCATAGCTTCGAAATGTTAACGCCTGGGCTCGGGCAAACCGTGCAATAGATCTTAGCCAACCAACAGAGACGGCTCCCCAACTGCAGAGGGCAATTGGAAGCCTTGACCCCAGAAGGGACGAGTTATGAAGAGTTTGCTTGAACGCCCTGATGACCAAGCCGGGCATGAAGGTCATAGCCATGAGCATGGCGGCATTTTTGGAATGAACACAGAGCTGATTTTCGCGCTGATCTGTGGTGCTCTCCTGGGTGCCGGAGCTCTCGCAGGAAAACTTGGCCTGATTGATCGTCTGCCTCTGATTCTGTACGTGTCGGCCTACGTGTTCGGTGGATGGTTCACCACTAAGGAAGCGGTTACCAACATCCGTCAGAAACGCTTCGAGATCGACTCGCTGATGCTTCTCGCCGCAGTCGGTGCCGCGAGCATCGGCGCCTGGGCGGAGGGGGCTCTGCTGCTGTTCCTGTTCAGTCTGGGGCATTCCCTTGAAAGCTACGCGATGGGGCGGGCCAAGAAAGCGATTGAGGCACTGTCCAAGCTCGCACCAGCCACCGCGATCGTACGCAGAGCAAATGGCACGGTGGAGATGCCCGTGGAGCTGCTGGTTCCCGGTGACGTTGTCATCGTGCGCCCCAATGACCGCCTGCCGGCCGATGGTTTTGTAGTCGTAGGCTCCTCAAGTATCAACCAGGCGCCAGTAACCGGTGAGAGCGTCCCCGTGGACAAGCAACCTGTTCCTGATGCCGAACTCGCACGCAGCAAGCCAGATGCAGTGGATGCAGCCTCGAAAGTCTTCGCCGGTACCATCAATGGCGAAACGCTCATCGAGGTTGAGGTAACCCGGCGCTCTACGGAGAGTACCTTGGCGCGGGTCATCAAGATGGTCAGTGAAGCCGAAGTCAGGAAGTCACCGACCCAGCGATTCACGGACCGCTTCCAACGCATATTCGTCCCGTTGGTTTTACTGCTGGTAGTCGGGCTGCTATTTGCCGGCATTTTCCTTGACGAGCCGTTCCGTGACTCGTTCTACCGGGCGATGGCCGTACTGGTTGCAGCCAGCCCCTGCGCGCTCGCGATCGCTACACCAAGCGCCATTCTCTCTGGCATCGCCAGGGCAGCCCGAGGTGGCGTGCTGATCAAGGGCGGTGCGCCACTTGAAGAGCTTGGATCATTGAATGCCATGGCATTCGACAAGACCGGTACCCTGACCGAAGGGCGCCCACGTATCACCGATGTAATACCCATAGGCGGCACGCAGATCGAGGATCTGCTAAACGTCGCCATCGCTGTGGAGTCGATGAGCGACCATCCGCTGGCTGCGGCAATTGTGCGTGACGGTGAAGAGATGATTGGCACACGGCGCCGATTCCAAGCCAAGAACATGAGCAACATGATTGGCCGCGGCGTGCGTGCTGAGCTTGATGGGCAGTTCGTCTGGATTGGCAAGGTCGAGATGTTCGGTACCAATGGTATTCCCGCACTCAGCAAGGCAGCCCTGGAGGCTGCGGAGCGTCTACGTCAGTCAGGCCGTACCACCATGGTGGTACGGCGTGCTGACAAGGATCTGGGCGCTATCGGGCTATTGGACACACCCCGGGAGGGGGCCAAAGAGGCACTCCAGAAGCTTAGAGAGATGGGCATCGAACGCATGGTCATGATTTCTGGAGACCACAACCGCGTTGCAGAGGCTGTAGCCAAACAAGTTGGCTTAGATGAAGCGTGGGGAGACCTGATGCCGGAAGACAAGGTCAAGGCCATCAAAAACCTGCGCCTTAGCGCCAAGGTGGCCATGGTGGGTGACGGCGTCAATGATGCCCCTGCCATGGCCAGTTCGAGCGTTGGTATCGCAATGGGGGCTGCTGGATCTGATGTTGCCCTGGAAACGGCTGATATCGCGCTTATGGCTGACGACATCAGGCAACTCCCATTTGCGGTGGGGCTGAGCCGTCACACGCGATCGATCATCCACCAGAATCTGTTCGTCAGCTTGGGGATTGTGGCCATCCTGGTTCCGTCCACCATCATGGGCTTGAGCATTGGTGCCGCTGTTGCGATCCATGAGGGCTCCACACTGTTGGTCGTCTTCAACGCCTTGCGCCTGTTGGCCTACCGCAGAAGCACCTGATCCCTGAGCTTCAATCATGAAGCTAAGCAGGGAAATGACCTGAAGTAGAAGTACGGGTCGTGCGCGATCAGCGCACGACCCGTACTTTTCTCTCACTCGTCGATCCCGATGCGCTTGAGGCTTTCAAGGGCCTTTCCGCACTCAGGTGAGCCATGCCGTAAGCCGCAGGCCAATGCAGCTTTGAGGCTCATGACACCGGCTACGAAACCGACTTGATTGCCGACTCCGTGTCCGTCCGCAAATCCCTGATCATACGCAATCTCGACAAGCGCATTGATCGCCGCCAGGGTGTCCTGTTTGTTTTTACTCTTTTGCATATCTACTCCGCGAGCATTCAGCTCATATCGCTCGGTTAGGTGGCGGCGCCTTCAGGTTTGGGGTGAGCGAATCCCGCTCCCATAGCCAATCCCTAACGGGGGGCTCAGCCCGCCACCGTAAGGAAAATCAGCTATTGAGAGCAGATGACTCGTTTTGGTCACCCGTGCTGCTCGCCTCACCGCATTGGCACTGAGTGGGTACATCCGGGTAGTCGCTGTGATTCTCAATGAACAGCGTTCGGCAGGTTTCGCACCCATAGATCCGGGGCAGGGATTTAAGGCCGCTCGGAAGCACGTCACTCAGAGGCTCGTTATGCCAAGGAGCCCCGTCAAGGATTCTTGAACGCAGGATGTTTCCCAGGCGCCAGGTGTCACTTTGTGCGCGCCAGGACCACATCGGCGCAGAAAGCGAATACTGGATGAAGGTCTCTTGTGACTGCCTGGATAGCGGGTACTTGGGGCGGGTCCAGCCGGAATCGATGATGCTGAACCCCATGCCCATTTCTGCGCTCGGGTGGGTCTTTTCACCAAAGAAACGGTCATGCGTCGCTGGAGCCGTCGCATGATGGTCAGTCGGTGGGAATACCCACAGATAACACTCATCCCGGTTGACCATGCTGATGAGCTCGCTTGGCCCCCGCATGGGGGAATTTGCAGCCAGGGCGAAGCGATCCTTCCACGACATTTTGGGAGGCGGCGCAATACCAGCAGCGATGGCCAACGTGGCAGTCTTGGGGACGAAGCGATCGCCTAGCTCGTTCAGATCCAGGTTCTTGCAGAGAGCCTTGAAGGCCTTTTTGCGAGTCTTCGAGCTGAAGGAGGGGTCAAGGAGCAGGCGAACCTGGTTCACGCCGATTCCCGCAGTTCGTAGCACCTCAATGACTTCTTCAGCCACACCGACTGCTTGAAGATCGGTCAATCCTAAGCACGTTTTCGCCCGCTCGACCGCCGCGTAGAGGTTGTACTGCCGTGTCTCGTTGTCACGACAGACCTGAATTGGCAGCTTGTCTTGGATGGCAACTTGCGGTGCAACGGAGCCGATGGCCGCGTGGAACAGCTGGTGGAGGTGCAGATGAGAGTACGGGCGGCCAGAAGCCGAGAACGAGGCGTGCAGCTGAGCAGCGAGAGGTTGAAGCAGCTTTTTTGCAGACATGACTATCCCCTAATGAGCGACGTTGGGGTAGCTGCGCTTGTAGGGCCGTTAGACGCGAAGCTGGACGTCGAATCAGGTTCAATCATGAATAGGAGTCAGGTTTGATTTGCTTGCACGGCCACCATGCAAAGCCCGACGCGGCAATCACATCAGATTCGCCGAGCTTTGGCAAGAGCGGTCATCGGTAAGCGAAAGCAGGTAGGAGGAGGGCGCTCCATGCTTGATCACCTCCAGAAACAGGAAAGCCGGAAGCACGTTGAGCGCTTCCGGCTTTCTCACGTCAGACTGATGAGAGGGATCAGAAGACGTATTGCAGGCGGGTCACGATGGCATTGCCGCTGTCGTCGCCCACGGTGTTCTCGTTGTTGTCGGTGCGCACGTTGATGTAGTTGGCACTGACTTTCACCGCCTCGTTGACGTACCAGTTCACACCCACCGTGTGGCTCTTGGCCTTGCGCTCGTTCGATTGGTCCGCCGCGGTGACCAGGTTGCCGTCTTCGACCTTGATATCGTCAAAGCGGTAGAAGACTTCCCAGGCCCCCAGTTCCTTGTTCTCTGGTTTGATAGTGTCGAACTTGGCACCATCGAGCTTGTAGATACGCGGCTCGCCGGTCAGGGTGTAAGCCATCTGGGCGTAGTAACCGGAGGCCTTCATGTCGTTGTTGGCCTGGTCAGCTTTCAGCTTGCGGCGAAGGTATTCCGCTTGAACCGAGAACGGGCCGGTGGCCCAGGCACCTTCGAGACCCCAGACCGAGTCGTCCTTCCACAGGCCATCTTGTGCAGCAGCACCGCCAAACAGCATGCGGTTGCCGTTGGTGCCGGCATCGCCGCCGCCATTGGTATCTACACCGCGGACGCCCAGACGCGAACGAATCCGGGTATCGACCGCACTGTTTTTGAGGTCGCGGTAAGCGTACTGAGCACCGACGTGCAGGACGTTGCCATCACTGTGCAGCGGTGCGAACACGCCACGTACGTTGTAGCGCTTGGTGCTGTCGCCATCCGAGTTGTTATTGGTTTCGCTGAAAACGCTACCGGAAACATAAGCCATGTCAGCGATGGTGCTGGTGGCTTGAACACCCATGCCGGCGTTGTCGTTGATCCAGTCCGCCAGGTCGTACGAGAGGTTCCGCTCCATGGCGGTGGTCCACTTCGAACTGGTGGCTTTCTCAAGACCGAAGTCGGTGTAGAAACGGCCAAAGCGCAGTTGCACCGGCTTGAAACCCGTGTAGGTCAGGCTGGCTTCGTCGAAGTAGCCGTCGGAGTCGTTGCCCGTGTTGCGGGAAAGGTCGTAGTTGAGCTGATACTTCCAGTCGCGGTACAGCACGCCACCGAGCTCAAGGTAGGCGCGACGGAAGTAGCCTGCGTCAGCGGTATCGCCATTCTTGGTGAAGACACCATCGAAACGGCCGTAGTCGGCCTGAACTCGGCCGCCCAGTTTGAAACTGAATTCCTTGTCAGAAGTCGATACTTCAAGACCGCCCTTGGTCTTCAGAACGATGTCAGCTCCGTCAGTGGTTACTGTTCCGGAGAATGCTTGCGAGGAAAATGTGCCTATTATTGCGGCAGCCAACAGCTTTTCCCGCATGTTCGAAGAACGGATCATTGCTTGCCTCTCGTATGTTAAGTGCTTAGCTACCGACGTTATATTTCGCCCTGCGCCGGCCTAAATTTATCTTGCAGATGGGAGCAGGCCACGGTTGTCACCCGCTGTAACAAGATGCCTTTGTTCTAAGCACTCTGACTAGGTTGCAAGCGAATATGACAGTTGTGTTTCTGTAGTGTTAACGGAGGAGTTTGAAACCTAACAAAACTGTTACCGAACAAGCCAGTCCTTCTTATCAAAGAAGCTCTTCTTGATCAATCTTCGAATTTCCAAAACCTGCGGATTGCGGACAAGCTTCGTTTTGATAACAAGATAGACATCTTTCTCCTCCAGGTCGTCCAGGAAACCCGGCACGGGTAGGATATTTCTCTCCAGTTTTCGGCTGTAGTCGGGCAGCACTCCAATACACGCACCGCCAACGACAAGGCCTCGTGATAGGTTGTAGCTCTTGACCCGAGTGGTACCGCCCTGATGCTCAGCCATTATCGATGCCCACTTTCGTGAGCCCGCCAAGATCTCTTCATCCCAAGGGACAACGAGCATGAAGTTGTGCAAATCCAAGCTCTCCACTGGAAGGGTGACGCTTCTTGAATAGCGGCTGGAAATGAACAGGGCGTGCCCAATCCGGCCAAGCCTTTCAAACCTATACGTAGGATGGCGATCAAGCGCGCCTTTATCATCTGGGCTCACCAAAGCGATACCCACATCGACTTCACACTCAGAAAGCATCTGCGTTGTGCATTCTGAATGGATTTCCAGCTGCATTTCGGCATGATCACGCACGTAGGCGACTAGATCGCGGTTTACGATGTCGTTCAGCACTGGCTCTGTGATCGCGATGGTAAGCCTGGGGACTTCCTTTTCACCGGACTTGCCAAGGCCGTCTGGGCCGAAGAGCTGGCACAGGTAATGGCTGACCCTCTCGCCTGTGCGGGTCAGGGCAAGCTTGTTGTGTTTGTAGACAAACACGGGAGCACCAATGTGCTCTTCCAGTTTCTCCAAGCGTTTCCGCAGGCCTACCACTGGCACATTGAGCCCTCGGGCAGCCTGTTTGAAACTGGCACAACGTGCTGTTGCGAAAAACTCTACGGCCAGCTGATCATCAATTGGCAAATCATCCAATATGTCAGGGCTGTAAGGAACAACGCTGCTTGTATATGTTTCATTTTGTGTAACCATTAGGTCCCCCTTAATTCGGGGAATCTATCTCAATGCCACCCGGTGTTTCCTTATCTTGTCAACATTGTAATCCACGGGTCATGCATGCGTTATCGGAAGGCTTTTATTTCGAAAGCGTAATTTTCAGGCAATCCCTCTGATATTGTAGCGTGCTAGCCTAGTGCGCCGACTTGTTACTTACCATATATAGATTCGGCTAATTACGCATTTACATTTAGTTCACTATTTTTTCACCTTTGCCTCCATAGGCTTTGGGCATGGAAAATCAAACCCCACCTCTTACTACCTTACTGATTCGTTATCTGGGGATCGGCTTCATAGCAACGGGAGTCCATTATGCGGTGTTCCTATTGCTGGTTACGACAGAATTCGTTACTCCGTTACTGGCCAGTATCTGTGGCGGCATGGTTGGCGCAATCGCGAGCTTCATTGGAAATAGGGCGCTCTGTTTTGTGGCAGATGGCTCTCGTAAGTTTCAGCCTGTCAGGTTTGCACTGGTCGCGTTAACCACAAACTTCGGCAATGGCGTGGGTATGTGGTTCCTCATCAAGTCGAATCTGTCACCGCTCATCTCCCAAGTCGTAGTGACCTTAAGCCTCACTGCACTTGGATTCATTGCACATCGTTTTTGGACATTCAATCATGCAGACATTACATCGCTTTCCCGAGCGCCCTGATCCCTTGTTAACCATCGTGGTCCCTTGCTTCCAGGAAGAGGAAACCATCCCCGAGTTCCACCAGCGAATCACCCGCGTGGTGAAGCGCTTACCCGTCTCCTGCGAAATCCTCTATGTCGACGACGGCAGTAATGACCGGACGGCCGACATTCTTCGCCACTATCAGGATGGGTCATCTGTACGTTGCCTGTCCCTGAGTCGCAACTTCGGCAAAGAGGCTGCACTGAGCGCCGGGATAGACCATGCCCGTGGCAGTGCGCTGATCTTCATTGATGTCGACCTGCAGGATCCACCAGAGCTCATCGCGGCCATGGTGGACTACTGGCAACGCGGCTACGACGTGGTGAACATGCAGCGCAACCTGAGAATCGGTGATTCGTGGTTCAAGCGCATGAGTGCCCGGGCTTACTACTGGGTCATGCAGCGCCTGGTGGAGAAGGTGGACATGCCGGCCGATGTCAGCGATTTCCGATTGATTGGGCCTGCGCCGCTGGCAGCCCTGCGGGCCCTGGATGAACGCTCCAGGATTCTCAAAGGCATGATCGGCTGGGTAGGCTTTCGTACCATCGAACTCCCCTACAATCGCACTGTTCGCCATGCCGGGAGCACCAAATGGAATGCAGCTGGCCTGTTCAATCTGGCCATCGAGAGCATCGTCAGCTTCTCTCGCAAACCACTGCGCATTTTCAGCCTCATCAGTTTCGGTCTTTTCGTCTCCAGCATCTGCTACATGCTTGCGTCGCTTGTGGCAGGCAGTTTCGACATCCATCACCTGATCGTCGGAATGGCTTCATTCATGTGCGTCGGTGTCGCCATGGTGGGGGAGTACCTGGGCGTGACACTCGCGGAAGTGAAGCGCCGGCCTCTCTATTTCCTGAAGCACAGCAACAAGGCAGATCCCGTGTCACTCCACCCTTCGATGGCTTCGATCGAGGGTAAGAAATGCTGAACCTGAAGAACGAGAGGACGCTGTGGTGGGTCCTGGGTTCGATTTTGCTATTGCGTTTGGTGGGGCTGGGCATCTACCCGCTGATGGACACATCTGAGGCCCGTTACGCTGAAATGGCTCGCAAGATGGTCGAGTTGAATGACTGGATCACGCCCATGTTCGACTACGGGGTACCGTTCTGGGGCAAGCCTCCGTTGTCCTTCTGGACCCAGGCCGCGAGCATGACGGTCTTCGGCGTTAACGAGTTCGCTGCGCGCTTCCCAGCGTGGCTACTCCACCTGGCAAGCTGTTTCATCATCATCAAACTCGGCACGCAGCAGATTTCTCGTAACGCCGGCATCTGGGCTGCCATTATTTTTTCCAGCACCACACTTGGCCTGGTCTCCAGCGGTGTTGTGCTGACTGACCCTGTTTTGTCGTTCTCGATTCTGCTGGCCAGCTACGGTTTCTGGCGTTGGATGAAGTGCGCCAGCAAGGCGGATGCCTACCTGATGTTCGCAGGTCTCGGGCTGGGCTTGCTTGCCAAAGGGCCGCTGACCCTGGTGCTTATGGGGGCGCCGGCATTCGCCTGGTTCGTTATCTACAAGGAATGGGGACGGGTACTGAGGCTTCCCTGGATTAGCGGCCTTGTACTCATGTTCGGTATATCCGTGCCATGGTATGTCGCGGCCGAGATGAAAACGCCCGGCTTCATGGAGTACTTCTTCGTTGGTGAGCACTGGAGCCGCTACGTCGTCAGTAACTGGGCAGGGGACCTCTATGGTAGTGCTCATGCCAAGCCGTACGGCAGCATCTGGATCCAGCTCGGATTGTCGCTACTGCCATGGGCCTTGTTTCTACCACTGTTGATCCGCAAGCGTGGATCGATGCAGCGCTTCAAAGCCTACCTCTGGCTGTGGGCCTTGGCGACACCGGTCTTCTTCACATTTGCAGGCAACATTCTGTGGACCTACCTGCTACCCGCGCTGCCAGCGTGGGCATTGCTGCTGTCTGCACGGGTCAGCGAAGTTGGCCCGAAGACCACCTGGGCTGCCGCTGCGAGCGCATTGGTGTTGCCAATCATCGGTGCGGGCATCATCTACGCCGGGGTACTAGAGGAGCGCCCTCAGAATCAGCGGGATGTGGTTCAAGCCTGGCTCAATGTGCAGTCTGCTCATTCCGCTCCCCTGATCTATCCTGGCCGCCGCTCATACTCGTCGGAGTTTTACAGCAGCGGGAAGTCCGAGAACATCAAGGATCCTGCCAAGTGGCCGCGGGATGGCTCGTTCTATCTGTCCAGGCGCTTGCGAGACAGCAAGGATGGTCTGCCCGCTGATCTAGCTTGCACATCGATCACCGAAGCGAACGCCAGCCAGCTCCTGCTGTGCCATTGGAAACGCCCCGCACAAGGTGCCGAGGGTCTGGCCGGAGAAAGCAATGCGGAAACGCCTCGCAAGAACGAAGGCTAAATTCCAAGCACAAAAAAGCCAGGTTTTACCCTGGCTTTTTTGTCGATTTCTTTCGTCATTTGAAGTCCTATTTAACCGCCGATTAATTGTCGGCTTGTTCCTTACCATCCTTGCTTTCTTTCTTTTGCTCTTGAGCGACTTGTTGTTTGTTCTGGTCCGAAGAGTCATCGCTCCATAGGCGAGCCTGTTCGGTTCGGAAGTTCTCGTTGAACTGTTTCGTTCGCTCGAAGCCGCCTTCAGCGTAAGCGGTACCCATGAGACCCAGCAGCAGGCTGCCAATAGCGATAGATTTGACAAATTTCATTGTGAACCTCGGTTCATACTAGGCCAACCTGATTAGCGGCCTTTGTTGGTTTGTAGTTTAGGAACGCGAAGCTAACGACAAGGTGAGTCAATAATTACAATTCCGTAATTTTGGCTGCAGATAGGATGCGTTAAATCTTCAAATCTGGAAGGATCATGTCTATCTCGGCACTGTCGAGGGCGACTTCGAATTTTCTCTTAAATTACAATTTTGATATCTAGCGCGTTAATTCAGCGCGGCGTTGTTGGCCGCCCTAGGAGATAGCCATGAATGACATAGAGCCCTGGGCAGTTGCTATCGGTGACTTTCGCCGCTGCACTGAAAAACTCACTGTCCAGCTCGATGAGCTGACCTCGCAGACGCGCACCTCCAGCGCTGTTCTGGAGAGGTCGAACGAACTGGTGGAGCAGGTGGACGCTGTCGGCCGGCAGATTCAGGAGGAGGTGCGAAAGGCGGAGAAGGCTTGGTCGAACGCGGAGGAGGTTGCCTTGCGCGCCGCTGCATCAGCGTATTCAGCTGCATGCCGCGGAGTCGACACCGCCATCCAGCCACTGATCTCGGAGCTTACAGCAGCGACAAAGGCGGCGGACGCCTCTATCCAGGAGCTCAAGCGGGCACCGGTGCTGGCCAAGCGTTATGTGATGGTGGTCGCCACGGCGTTCTTCATTCTGGCGCTGATCTGTGTCTACTCGACCATGCGCCTGATCGATGCCGCCGGCAGCGTAAGTGCTCAAGAGAAAGTGAATGCTCAGTACTTCTCAC
Organism: Pseudomonas sp. NY8896; assembly: GCF_039634505.1. Classification (NCBI taxonomy): domain Bacteria; kingdom Pseudomonadati; phylum Pseudomonadota; class Gammaproteobacteria; order Pseudomonadales; family Pseudomonadaceae; genus Pseudomonas; species Pseudomonas sp. NY8896. The sequence goes on along the minus strand of NZ_CP132350.1, from coordinate 19,220 downwards.
ACCTGTGGAAAAACGCCAATCCTGACGAACAGAAGATTATTAAGTCGGTGATTCTGCGGTCGCCCATGGACCCTGTGGTCCTTCGGCACTGATGCATTGAGGCAAACAAAAGGCCCGTCGATTGACGGGCCTAATCGTGTCTGCGCAATTTAAGCGGCGGTCATTGCCGGCTGCATTTGCTGGGCTTCCGGAAAGTGAAGGTGGAACCAGGTGAAGTTTTCTTCGGTCACCTCCACGCTCGCCGATCCCTGGTGCAGACTCATGATCGACTGCACAATGGCCAAGCCAAGACCGGTACCGCCTTCGCTCCGTGCTCGGCTCTTGTCCACACGGTAGAACCGCTCAAACAAGTGCGCGTGGTGTTCCTTGGCAATACCACGGCCGGGGTTGCCGACACTCAACGTCGTACCGCTCGCACTATGCTGCACCTTAACGTAGACCGTGCGGCCGCGAGGGCAGTAACGGATCGCGTTCGAGACCAGATTCGAGACGGCACGTTGAACCATCAGGCGATTCCCGCGCACCACGTCATCACTGCCGGAGATCTGCAGCTGAATCTCGCCTTCTTCTGCTGAAATGCTGAAGAGCTCGCACACTCGCTGAACCTCGTCGACCAAGGAGACGGATTCGAACTCCACCATTGATGCTGGATGACTGACCTGGGCCAAGAACAGCATGTCGGAAACCATGCGGCTCATGCGGTCCAGCTCTTCTGTGCACGACTCCAGAACCTCCCGGTACTCGGAAAGCGATCGTTCTCTGGTCAAGGCAACCTGGGCCTTGCCCATCAGGTTGGAAAGCGGTGCTCGAAGTTCGTGAGCAAGGTCGTCAGAAAACTGCGAGAGCTGCTGAACCCCATCATCCAGGCGAGCCAGCATGATGTTGATGCCGTCGGCGAGCATTTTGAGTTCTGCCGGCATCCCATCAGTTGGAAGGCGATGGTCGAGGCTCTCGGTTGAGATTTTCGAGGCGATCTTGAGGAACTTGGTCAGTGGTAGCAGGCCTCTGCGCACAGTCCACCAGCCAATGGCCAAGATCAGTGCGAGGATGACGGGGGACATCATCAAGGCCCAGGTCAGCAACGCATCGAGCAGCGCCTCACTGGATGACTGGTCCATGGTCATATAGACGCTGACCTCTGTTCCATCGCCCAAACGCATGATTCGAGAAGCACTCAGCAGAGGACGGTCCTGCGTATCACGCCATTCGTGCTCTTTGGGCTGGGCCGCCGGCTGAAACTTGTGCACCTCCAGATTGACCTGTTTCGAGCCAATCGAGAGCAGGGGAGTCTGATTCTGTGAGGTATCGAATATGCTCACATACAGGTTGTTGTGGCCCATGACCAAATCGACAAGCTGATGCGCATCCGCGTTGACGCCGGAGATGTCCGGGATGGTGGACAGGTTGTGAGCCATCCCCGCCATCTTTACTTCCAGGTCTGCTCTGGCATTTCTTTCCAGAGCCTTGCCTACCATCAGATAGCCAAAGGTGGCGAACAGAAGCAGCAACGCTGCGCTCATCAACCCAACTTTTAACCCCAGCTTTGCAGCCAGGCTGAATGGCCTCATGCGCGTTCCTCAAAAACGTACCCAACGCCACGAAGCGTGTGAATGAGCTTGGTTTCAAACGGGTCATCGATCTTCGAGCGCAAGCGCCGGATGGCTACATCGATGACATTGGTGTCGCAATCGAAATTCATATCCCAGACCAACGAGATGATCTGAGAGCGAGTCAGCGCTTCGCCCGTTCGGCTCATGAGCAGGTGCAGAAGCGCAAATTCCTTGGTGGTGAGATCGATGCGTGTGCCACCGCGGAAGACGCGATGGCGGACGGAGTCGAGTTCCAGATCGGCAATTTTCAGCGAGCTCTTCTCGACTAACTCATCACCACGGCGTTGCAGCGAACGGATGCGAGCAAGCAGCTCAGGGAATTCGAATGGCTTCACAAGGTAGTCATCCGCGCCGCCGTCCAAGCCCTTGAGCTTGTCATTGATGCGTCCGCGGGCGGTCAGCATGATGATGCGGACCCGGCTGGTCTTACGGATGGTTTCCAGCAGGTCCCAGCCGTCGATACCCGGGAGGTTCACGTCCAGGAGGACCAACGAATAGACATTAGTGTTGAACAAGTGCAGAGCATCTACACCGTTGTGCACGATATCTACGACATACCCGCTTTCGGATAGGCCCTGCTGAAGATATTCGGCAGTTTTAATTTCGTCTTCCACAACTAGAACGCGCATAACTTATCTCAAGGTGTGAGGAAGGAGTTGGCCTAATCCGCCAAGATTATGGTTGCAGGCTGTTCGAAAGTTTGGCTGAGGGTATGGCATGTGGTAGTCGCTACCTCTGTCCATACGCCGGGTCACCTGAGGACGCTTGAATCTTAACGCGAAGAAGCTGGCCGCGGCGAAATCCTACAAATTTGTAATGTAGCCGCAAGATTTCTGACAGTCATGCAGGCTCCACCCCTAAGCATAGCGGATTCTGGGGCCTGCGGCGGTGTATGACAGATTCGCCTGGCAGGTGGAATCGGCCAGGACAGGCAGCATTTCGGTCGTTAGCTTGCAAGGACTGGTACTGGCCTTGGATCGAGGGCGCCACGCAGGCAGACCCCATGCACGGCCGCAAACCGCAGCGCCTTTCTGCAAATTAGTTCACGTGGCGGCTCGATATTCTCTCGAATAATTATCTTACAATCTATTACATGTCCAAATTGTAATTGCCCGATCATCTTGGTGTTAGCCTCCTTTGCTAGTTTAAGGGCAGCGGAAGAGGCATCGCTGCTTTGGAAATTGTCTCATTTCAAAGCAGCTTGGCAAGAGCACCGAGCAGTTGTTCGCGCCAGTGCATTCACCTGTAAACCATACGCTCCTTTGGTAGGTGAATTTTAGCGCCCCCCTACGGGCGCTTTTTTATTAAGGGACTTCTTATGAACACTACTGTATCAGCGATCGCCGTGTTTTTGCTCTTTACATCACTAACAGCCAATGCCCAAAGCGGTATGGAGATCAATAAACGCATCGAGCGTACTGCTAGAGAGGCTACAGCGGATTATGCTCAACGCGTAAAAAAGCCCATGCCTCAACTAGAAGACTACGCCTATGGCATGGACCTGGACGTTGGTAAGTTGGTGTATGTATCACCCAGTGTGCGGTACTGCGGTAATGTAAGAAGCATGATGACCTACGAAGACTCGAAAGGCGAACTGCACATGGTTCGCTACCTGGTGAAGGGCGAGTGTGTTAATAGCCGTTAAGACTCATCAAGATGATCCCTGCGGCCACCGGATCATAGAAGCTCAATGCCGAACCGGCGCAGCAGTATGGCGAAGCCTCCGAAGCTGGCCATTGTGATGAGGATGCTGCTGATCAGTGTCGGCCAAAAGCCGAGCTTAGGTAGCAGCAATGGAAAAGCAATAAACATCGGTAGGGTCGGAAGCACGTACCAGAACGTGTACCAAGCATGGTTGGAGATCTTCTCCATGCTCTGGTTCTCTAAATAGAGCCAGACCAACGTCACGACCGTGACCAAGGGTAGGGCGGCGACCAAGCCGCCCAGCTTGTCGCTGCGTTTCGCCAGCTCTGACACGAGAATCACTATACCGGCAGTGAGTAGGTACTTCGTGATGATCCAGGCCATCGCTGAGCCTTCTGGAGGTTGTTGACGAGGGCAGGCGAAGCCATTCACCAACCCCCTTGAAGCGCTCCTGCCGTTTACGGCATCCCTCACCGCATTTTTTTTGCAACATCACCCTCAGCCAGGAGGGTGATGTGTTTGCATGGTGTTTACCGATCGGTCAGTGCGAGGGTGAGGGAACGCTCTCGTGGAAAGCTGCCCGCTCGATCTGGATGGTGCAGTGATGGATTTCGAATGCATCGCTGACAGCATCCACGACGGCCGCCAACACAGCATCCCCATCTGCAGAATCCCGAACCACTACGTGCGACGTCATCACGTTACTGCCACTGCTGACAGCCCACACGTGCAAGTCATGAACGTCCGTCACGCCATCTACTCCGAGGATGGTGGCCTCGATTGCCGTAACGTCGAGCCCCCTCGGGACACCCTCCATGAGGATCCCCAGGCTTTCGCGAAGCAACTGCCACGTCCGCGGCAGAACCCAAAGGCCGATCGCCACAGCGACAATCGTGTCGACCCAGGTCCAGCCGGTGAAGCGGATGATAAGTGCCGCGATGATTACGCCAAGCGAGCCGAGCATGTCGCTCCAAACTTCGAGGTAGGCTCCTTTGACGTTGAGGCTTTCGTTGCTCGCAGATGCCAGAAGGCGCATCGAAATTAGGTTGATGATCAGGCCGGCGATTGCGATCCACATCATCGCTCCGGTAGCGATCTCCGCCGGCATGAAGAAGCGCTGGTAGGCCTCATACAAGATGTACATCGCCACCAGGAAGAGCAGCACGGCGTTGAACGTCGAAGCCAGAATTTCCAGGCGCGCATAGCCGAAGGTTCTTTTCTGATCCGCCGGCCGCTTGGCTATCTGAAGTGCAATCAGTGAGATCGCCAAGGCGGCAGTATCTGTGAACATGTGAGATGCGTCCGACAGCAGCGCCAGGCTGCCGGTAATCCACGCACCGATCACTTCTGCAATCATGAAGCTGCCAGTCAAGCCGAGCGCCATGATTAGCTTCTTCTGATGCCCCTCGCGTACTGCAGCGCTGCCATGGTCATGATTTGAACCCACGTATTTCTCCTTGCGCAGGGTTGTGGTCTCGTTGGCCTTCCTGTCTACCTAGCCTTAGAGCGTCGCTTGGCCACAGTGACTGCAAAATCTTGCTCCTGCACTCAGCAGCGAGCCGCAGGCGGTGCAACCACTCGATAGCGGTGTTCCGCAGTTTAGACAAAAGCGTGCTGACGGATCGTTGGCCGTCCGGCACTGCCTGCAGCCCTGCAGATCTTTGATGGGGGCAGGAGTGGGAGGGCGCCCGCCGTCATACACCTGATTACCGCCGTCGCAGCCCTGCTGCCGGCCATGGCGATCATATTGCTCGGCCCCATGTCCCCCGCTGTGGTGCTTGCCTCCACCGTGGTTTCCACGGCCATGGTGCCCGCCCAGGATGTTTTTGAAAAAGCTCATGGTATTCGCCCCTCATTGATGGGTGACATATTAACGAGCAAAAGTTGAAAATAATATTCTGCTCGCGAGAAAGACTTGTAAGTTGAATTGAAAGTTCAAAATTAGTGAATCGCCCCTGGTTTCCTAGACACTCTCCAAGCTCAGAAAATAGCGTTTCTCATACTCTACTGGCGACAGCTGCATAGCACTGCTGTGTCTGCGCCTTGGGTTATAAAACATTTCAATGTAATCGAAAATATCACTTCGGGCTTCGTCACGTGTTGCGTAGATTTTTCGTCGGATTCGCTCCCGCTTCAAAAGCTGGAAAAAGCTTTCGGCTACGGCATTGTCGTGGCAATTTCCCCGCCGACTCATGCTGCTGATTATATTGTTGGCCTTCAAGAAGCTTTGCCAGTCTGAGCTACTGAATTGACTGCCTTGGTCTGAATGGATCATCACTTGCTGCCGTGGTTTGCGGCGCCACACGGCCATCAACATCGCGTCAAGCGCCAGGTCGCTGCACATGCGGGGCTTCATTGACCAGCCAATCACTTGGCGGGAAAACAGATCCAGGACTACCGCTAGGTACAGCCATCCTTCATAGGTGCGGATGTAAGTGATATCGGTTACCCAGACCTTATTCGGCTCACTGACTTTGAACTGCCGCGCGAGATGGTTGGGAGAGGCCACTGTTGGCTTTCCACCGTAAAACCCTGGACGCCGCCGATAGCCCGTTTGCGAACGCAACCCCTCTGCCTGCATCAAGCGTCCGACTCGATTGCGCCCGCATGTCTCTCCCAGCTCACGCAGGTCATCATGAATTTTGCGGTAGCCGTACACACCTCCGCTTTCGAGCCAAGCATGTTTGATCAAGCCAAGCAGACGATGATCTTCTTTTGCTCGGGCAGATTGAGGCTCGGTCAGCCAGGCGTAGTAGCCGCTGGGATGCACCTTTAGGGTTTGGCATAGGCGCCGCACCGGGTGATCCGTCGAGTGCTTCTTGATGAAGGCGTACTTCAGTTGCACTCCTTGGCAAAGTACGCGGCGGCCTTTTTTAAGATGTCTCGCTCTTCAGTCACGCGCTTGAGTTCTGCGCGAAGCTTGCGCAGTTCGGCTTGCTGCTCATCGTCTTGCTGACGCTGCTCTTGGGGTTTGCTGTAGAGCTTGATCCAGGCGTAGAGGCTGTGAACAGACATGCCCAGGCGCTGGGCAACATCGGCGACAGTCTTGCCTTTCTCGGTCACTTGCTTGACCGCTTCGATTTTGAATTCTTCGGGGTAACGCTGACGACTCATGACACCTCCTATTTGGGCCTCATTATGAGGCTTGGAGGTGTCTACGAAACCAGGGGCGATTCATAGCCTACGACAAAACGAAACCGTTTTGTTTGTGAAATTAAATTTATCTAGCTGAGCGGAGCATTGCTTTTGGTGGGTAGTATCCCCCTAATTTTGATCATAGCGTGATCAATGACAATCAAAACAGCAGTAATTGGATTTCTGTCAGCATTGTAATCCCGAGGTCATCGTGTCGTTATCAGGTCCCGGAAATAATGCGCTCAGCGAGATTCATTTCTCTTTTTATCCCTATGCCTCACACATACTAAGCGTCCCCAACGCCTAGGGGCCTAAGGCCTCTGACGCTCCGCACATTGCGCAATCGCTCAGCATCTGTCGACGGTTTGCCTTGTAGCTCCCGCTAACTCCATAGCTACCGCCATGGATAAGCAGCTTCCAGAGTTTGATAATGACACCTTCCAAATCCATTGTTCACACCCTGTTAAGCAAATGGATCTTTGCTATTCGCAATGCGCGGCAGAAAGGCATCAGTACTAATTTGCTAATCGGCCTGGTGACTTTTTGGTTACTGCTATTCGCGAACGCTGAGCTCTGGAACGTGCTCTGGAAGCTGGTATTCAAAACCGATGAAGTGAACTGGCAGCTAGCGGCTAGCCTCCCAGTCATAGTATTCGCATGGGTGTTTACCGTTCTGAGCTTGCTGTCATGGGGGCGGCTGGCCAAACCCATACTGTGCCTGGTACTGATCAGCGCGTCTTTTGCGAGTTACTTCATGAATGCCTACGGCATCGTGATCGATTACACAATGTTCACCAACGTTGTGGAGACCGACGTCGCTGAGGCAACCGAGCTGCTGAATTGGAAGCTCGGTCTTTGGGTCGCAATGGTTGGGGTGTTGCCCGTCTACCTGATTGCCCGGGTTCCCCTCCGGCGCAAGCCTTGGGCCAAAGCTTTGGTCAGCAGGTTCATTGCTCTGTCGCTCGCTCTGTTGACCTTATCTGGCATCGCGTTGAGTCAGTACCAGTCGTATGCCTCCTTGCTGCGCAACAATCGGGAGATCCGGCTGATTCTGGTACCTACCAACTTGTTTGCGGCTGGCCATGGGTACCTGAAGCGTCAGCTGGCCTCACCTAAAACGCTGACGGCCATTGGTACTGATGCGGTAGTTAATCGACAGGGTGCGGCTCGTAAACCCAGGCTGCTGGTACTGGCAGTAGGAGAGACCGCTCGCTCCGCCAACTTCTCCCTCAACGGCTACTCCCGTGAAACGAATCCGGAACTAGAAAAGCGAAATGTCATTAGCTTCACGAACGTGAGCTCCTGCGGTACCGCTACCGCGGTCTCGCTGCCATGCATGTTCCTGGACGTGGGTAAGGCCCAGTACAAAGATGGCTTGGCCAAGAGCCGAGAAGGGCTGCTCGACGTGCTTCAACGCGCTGGCATCAGTGTCATGTGGACTGACAACAACTCGGGGTGCAAAGGGGTCTGCGACAGGGTTCCCAACCACAAGGCTGCCTCTCACGCGGATTCCCAACTGTGCACCAGCGAGGAGTGTAAGGACGGGGTGCTGCTCACGGAGATGCAAGACTTCATCAAGCGCCAGGAAGGCGATGCTGTCCTGGTGCTCCACTACAAAGGCAGTCACGGCCCGGCCTACTACAAGCGCTACCCCTCGCAATTCAAGAAATTCGCACCGGTGTGCGAGACCAACGAGCTCGACAAATGTAAGCAGGAGGAGGTGGTCAATGCCTACGACAACTCAATCCTCTACACCGATTATGTGACTGCAAATCTCATCGATATCCTGGCGGCCAACACCAAGTTCGACACTGCGCTGATGTACGTTTCGGACCACGGCGAATCGCTGGGGGAGGGTGGGCTCTATCTACACGGGCTGCCTTACGCGATGGCTCCTGACGAGCAAACAAAGGTGCCGTTGGTACTTTGGATGTCTGACTCGCTCGCGAAGAGCGAAAAGGTCAACGTGGGTTGTTTGAAAGCTCAAACCACGTCACCGCTGAGCCACGACAACCTGTTCCACACCGTGCTCGGCATGATGAACGTCCAGACGTCTTCGTATCGCTCAGCGCTGGATTTCACTGCCCCTTGTAAGCCCTTTGTCGGAGGCTCTTATTCTGGCCTCTGAATGTTCGATGTGGACCGGATCATCGGCCAGGCGGTTCTGCACCAGCCTGCTTTGACAGCTGAGAGAAGCTGGACTAATTACATAGCTGCATTCAACAACCCAAGCGGAAAAGGAAGTTTTGCATGAGCATCAAGCCAGGCCCAAAGCGCACCAATGAAGATGGCACTCCGGACAAAAGGCAGCGAGTCACCCCTGAAAAGCAGAAGGACCATCCGGACCTGAAACCCCACAAGCACAAAAAGGGGGAGTAAGAAAAAAGCAGCTCTCGGGAGCTGCTTTTTTTTTGGGGCTGTGTGCAAACCCTCCCGACCGTCTCGCTGATCAATCGGACCGCGTCGTGAGTCTTCCGCTTGGCTTGATGGATTCTGAAGCTACCTCCGGATCGGTTATCCCTTCAGTGCGGACGACGAGACTGATATCCCAGAGCGTTGAGCTGATACTCGCTGACAGCCCGAAATTGTGATTCTGCGATTTGACGCAGGCGCTCAACCTCTTCGGCAGATGAGCCAGAAGCCTGCGCCTCGTGGTATTGCTTCATCGCATCCACTGCGTCGGTATACATGGGGTGGTCGGGGAGAAGAGCTGGTATCTTTTTCGTCATGTAGCGGCAGGTCCTCACTGGATAGTCGACGGTGGTTTACCTGCTTTGAGGAGCTGAAAATCAATGACCGCCTGATAGAGCGAATCTGCCAATAGGTGAAGACGCTGTACCTCAAGGTCTGGCAATCCAGCAGCCTCCGCTTCGTGGGCCTGTCGGATAGCTTCAAGCGCTTGCCTCATCAGTGGCTCACCAGCCTCGACCATTCCAATGAATGTGCGCTTCACAACATTTTGCTCCACTCAGCTGAAGATGAATTATAGGACACCGCGGCGTGGCAAGGCCCCGAGCAGCACAGGTGTTCGACGTCCGGCTGAACGAACCAATGAGGAGCGCGCTGGCCTGGGGAGTGGCCAGGGCGCGTGTCATAGCTACGTTGTAAACCACTTTTTTCACTGTAAACCACTGTGGTTTACAGTGAAAAAAAGTGGTTTACAGCAGGCCTCCTCAGGCCTGAGTCAGCTCCAGCAGATCGCCCAGTTCCTCCCGGGCCATCTTCACTCTATCCATTCTGCGATAAGGATGATCAACCGGCATCCGGATAAGAGATTCGAACCAAGCCGAATCGAATTTGATGACTTCCTTGTGAATGTGCTCAAGCTCACCTCCGCGAGGCTGTGACACTACAAACTCCATGCTTTCAACCAAGCCAGACGCTTCACTGTCTTTGACGATTCGATGGCGGATGAAACTCATTTTGAGATCAAAATATGCCGCCTTCGAACCAGGCACCTTCTTCGATTCCAGCCGACCAGTGCTGCTGATTTCCGCCCCCGGCACCTCAGCGGCAATAGCTTTCACCAGCTCAGCATTTCCACTGACCTTCTGGCCAAACAGGCGGGTGGCGTCCGACATGTAAGCAAAGATCCATGGCACATTGCGAAGCGTCGCGCCGGTATAGAGGTAGCCACGCTCTCCCTTGTAACGCTGCAGCATGCCTCTCAACGCGTTCTCGGAAAGGACCAGTTGGGTCTCTTTCTCCAGGATGTAAACCACGCGATCGAACTGTTCGATCAATAGCTTGAGAATCTTCCGCGGGACGCCGTCAAACCTGGTTTTTCGTTCTGTTTTCTTATGCTGGCGAGGCTTGAAGTACGGGCAATCGTTACGGGCCTCACTATCAAATGGAGCGATGCCGCGAATGCTCTTAGTAGCATGTTTCCCGAATGGGTTCTTCACGTTAGGCGGTAGCTCATACAGCCCAACCAGCTGGACAGGGTTGTCGCATGCCGGGCATACAGCAAACTGAGCTAGCTTGCCCGCACTTCCAGGCTGGTACCACGGATCTCTGCGGAAGGTCTCGGCCTCGAAACCTTCCTTGTCGATGATCTTGCTTTCTGTGTCTTCGATGCGGAGCTTATAGACATCCATCTTTGCTGAAACCGTATCAATAGAGGGTTTCTGGATGGTAACGAGCGAGGATAGGCAGCAGTAGGCCTAACTGACCCTTTTGGTGGTCACCCACTGGTTTGAGGCCAGCCCAAAGCATGCCTGATCGACCTGGGCGGGCCCTAGAAACAACTAACCCCCTGATGCGCAGTACAGGTCTGGGACCTGCCCGAGGCGTGGGGGCTATTCTTGGAGCGACAGTGACACCGGCTCCGGAGAAAATCAATTGGTTTGTAGAGCAGCCGGTCAGCTAAGGTCAAACCCAGATCCTAAAGGGGAGGCCGATAGCAGCTCAGTCAGCATCATCGGCACCTTCTTCATCTTCATCGGTATCCCCAACACTGAGCCAGTCGTGAAGGTTGTACCGCACGAAGTCTTCCGCATCGAGCATGGTAAAGTCTTGTAGCACCGTGACGTCTGCTCCACCGAAGTACAGCCCATCGTTGAGATTTCTGGCCACCCCGAGCACTTCATTCAGCTGGTCGTGCAGCTCATTTGCGCGCCTGGCGTGCTCTCGTTTGGTCAAAAACCGGAACACCACCTCGTAGGGCTCAGGGGTGGTATTACCCGCTTTGCTTCAAGCCGCAGGAGTTGCAGGTCCGTTGCAGCTTGATGGTTTTACTTAAGGAGCCAAGCCAGCTCTCCAATCCGCAGATGCTGTGCACATTTTTTTGCACATATCTCACGCCACGATACCCCAGTAGATTCAGGCTTTTCGCAGCCTTTGCATAGGTGAGTCGCGATGGATTTCTACACATCTCAATGAGGAAACCTAAGCTCCGTTTTCCACGTATTCCTCCGCTACAGAACGCTTTTCTGCGGTGTGTCCCCTGACATTCGCTTTTCAGGGCGAGCTATGGGGGCCACTCAAGACGGCTATCTTTTGCCTGGCAATCGAGTAGGAGGCGGCTTCACAGCCGCCGTCCTCTCACACCACCGTGCGTACGGTTCCGTACACGGCGGTTCAGGTTATACGGCTAAGCCGGTTTATCGTATCCAGTATCGAGACCAGTCCGAACCTATCCCATAGCCTCTTCGGTAGCGCCTGATTCACATGAGATGCTCCCGAGTTCCACCACGGGCCTCGGCCATTAAAGGCCGATTTACAGGCACGTTCTTCGCTCAGGCCCAGGCGCATCAGGTTGCGCGCCCTCGTTGAGGGCCGTTTCCATTGACGCCAGATGACGCAGCGAAGTTTATGCCTGACCCAACCATCCAATTTCTCAAGTGGGCGTTTGCTCTGGCTGAGCTTGAAGTAGCCAGCCCAGCCTCGCAGGACAGGGTTGATTCGCTCAATGACAGTCGCCACTTTGCGGGCCCTTACACTGCGTAGCAATATTCTGAGTCGGTCGCGTAAGCGCCCCAGGCTCATCGTTGCCACACGCAGCCTTGGTTGCTGGTGCCTGCTCATCCCGTAACCCAAGTAGTCACACTTCCAAGCCCCTGCTACTTGGCTCTTCTTCCGGTTCACCGTCAGTTTCAAACGATGGCACAGGAAGCGCTCGATACTGGCCAACACCCGCTCGCCCGCCCGAGGACTGCGCACATAAATGTTCGCATCATCGGCGTAGCGCACGAAGCGATGACCCCGCCGTTCCAATTCGCGGTCGAGCTCATCCAGAAGGATATTCGACAGCAACGGCGAGAGTGGGCCGCCTTGCGGTGTCCCCTCTTGCCGTTGGCTGACGATACCGCCCGACATGGCCCCAGCTTCAAGGTAGCGGCGGATGAGCCTAAGCACTCGCTTGTCTTCGACGCGACGCTGCAAGCAGGCCATCAGGATGTCGTGGTTGACCCGATCAAAGAACTTTTCCAGATCAAGCTCCACGCACCAGCGATGCCCCGCCGCCACATGGGAGCGGGCCAGTTCAACGGCTTGGTGAGCGCTTTTGCCCGGACGAAAACCGTAGCTGTAGTCCGAAAACAGCGGATCGAAGAGTAGCGTGAGTTGTTGCTGTAATGCTTGCTGGATCAGGCGATCCACGACGGTGGGGATTCCCAGTTGCCGTGTGCCGCCCTGCGGCTTGGGAATTTCAACCGCTCGCACTGCTTGGGGATGGTATTCACCGGCCAGCAACCTGGCCTTGAGGGTTGGCCAATACTGTTTCACGTAGCCCGCCAAGTCAGCGACCGTCATGCCATCGGCACCCGGAGCCCCCTTGTTGCTAACCACGCGTTGATACGCACGCCTGAGGTTGGCCGGTGCAAGCACCCGCTCCATCAGCGTGTCCGGCTCCGCGTTCGTCCACGTCGCTGACGCCGCCGGCACCTTTGCACTGTCAGGCATCACCCTCGGCTTCTGGCCGGGATTCGGAGTGACAGATTCCGTTGTAGGAAATTTCTGCATTACGGCTACCAACGAGACAGTGACGCCTACTGGCGGCATAACCTGTTCGGCCCTTGGTGGCGCGGTTAACCGCCACTTACTACGGCCTCGGCTGACTTCTGCACGCTCGTCCCGTCGCCTCTCGACGCTCGGTAGCACAGTGGCAAACGTGCAGATCTCCCAGGGTAATTCGCGTGACCTTCCTGCTTATGCCTGTCGGATTTACGTCACAGCGTCCCGTGCAAGTACTGGGCTTTGACGATTTGGGCCGCCTCACCCCGCTGTGCCGCCTCTATCCGCTTCCTGTTCGTCAGGCCAGCAGTTTGCCTCGGGCTTCCTTCAGATTCGCGGTCGCCCACGACACCCTTGCCTCTGGCTAACACTTCCCCTTGCCGGGTGTGTAGAGGACTTTCACCTCCAAGTCACCCGCTTTGGCCACCACAACCAAGCGGGTTGCGCTACGCGCAACGCGCCATGCCTGGCGCACGCAAAAAAAAGCCCGCGAAGGCGGGCTTGATGGTGACCGACAGGGGCCATGGTTGAAGCCCGGCCGGTCATCTATTTGTGAAAGCGTGCAGCTTTTCTGTGAACCTACACCTGATCAGAAGTCCAGGTTCGACACCGACAGCGCGTTACTTTCGATGAAGTCACGACGCGGCTCGACCGCGTCCCCCATCAGGGTGTTGAAGATCTGGTCCGCAGCGATTGCATCTTCGATAGTGACCTTCAGCATACGGCGAACGGTCGGGTCCATGGTGGTTTCCCACAGCTGGTCCGGGTTCATTTCACCCAGCCCTTTGTATCGCTGGATAGTGTGGCGCTTGGTTGTCTCGTTCATCAGCCAATCCAGGCCTTCCTTGAACTCGACAATTGCCTTGCGGCGTTCACCGCGCTGAACGTAAGCACCTTCACCCAACAGGCTGGACAGCTTGGAGCCAATGTTGACCACGGTACGGTAGTCATTGCTGCCGAAGAAGTCGCGGTTGAAGGTGACGTAGCTGGCCAGGCCGTGAGAGGTGACTTCCACTTCTGGCAGCCATACGTTGCGCTCTTTGTCTTCGCGCAGGCTGGCTTTGTAAACCAGGCCAGACTTCTGGCTGCTGTTCAGACGCTCCTGGAACTTAGCCAGCCAGGCTTGCATCACCGCGTGGTCACCCAACTGCTCCAGGGTCACCTCCGGCAGGTAGATGAAGTGCTCGGTCAGCTCTTCCGGATACAAGCGCGACAGGCGCTTGAGCGTCTTCATTACGCTACGGAATTCATTCACCAGTGCTTCCAGCTGCACACCGGAAACCGCAGGTGCCGATTCGTCCAGGTGCAGGCTGGCATCCTCCAGGGCCGACTGGGTCATGTACTCTTCCATGGCCTCGTCGTCCTTGATGTACTGCTCCTGCTTGCCCTTCTTCACCTTGTACAACGGTGGCTGGGCAATGTAGATGTAGCCGCGCTCGACCAGCTCCGGCAACTGACGGAAGAAGAAGGTCAGCAGCAGGGTACGGATGTGCGAACCGTCAACGTCAGCATCGGTCATGATGATGATGTTGTGATAACGCAGTTTGTCGATGTTGTACTCTTCGCGGCCAATACCGCAGCCCAGCGCAGTGATCAGCGTGCCCACTTCCTGGGACGAGATCATCTTGTCGAAACGCGCTTTCTCGACGTTGAGGATTTTACCCTTCAACGGCAGGATCGCCTGGGTACGACGGTTACGACCTTGCTTGGCCGAGCCACCCGCGGAGTCACCCTCCACCAGGTACAGTTCAGAGAGGGCAGGGTCCTTCTCTTGGCAATCCGCCAACTTGCCCGGCAGGCCAGCGATATCCAGCGCCCCTTTGCGGCGAGTCATCTCACGGGCTTTACGCGCGGCTTCACGGGCGCGGGCGGCGTCGATCATCTTGCCAACGACGGCCTTGGCCTCGTTCGGGTTTTCCAGCAGGAAGTCGGCGAAGTACTTGTTCATCTCTTGTTCCACGGCGGTTTTCACCTCCGAGGAGACCAGCTTGTCCTTGGTCTGCGAGCTGAACTTGGGGTCCGGCACCTTCACCGAGATGATCGCGGTCAGGCCTTCACGGGCGTCGTCGCCGGTGGTTGCCACCTTGTTCTTCTTGGCCAAGCCTTCCTGCTCGATGTAGCTGTTCAAGCTACGGGTCAGCGAGGACCGGAAGCCCACCAAGTGGGTACCGCCGTCACGCTGCGGAATGTTGTTGGTGAAGCACAGCAGGTTTTCGTTGAAGCTGTCGTTCCACTGCAGAGCGACCTCAACACCCACGCCATCGTCGCGCTGGACGTTGAAGTGGAATACCTGGGAGTTGACCGGCGTCTTGTTGGTGTTCAGGTACTCGACGAACGCACGCAGGCCGCCTTCGTACTTGAAGAACTCTTCCTTACCGCTGCGCTCATCCTTCAGCAGAATGCCAACGCCCGAGTTGAGGAACGACAACTCACGAATACGCTTGGCCAGGATGTCCCAGCTGAAGTGAATATTCTTGAAGGTTTCAGCCGATGGCTTGAAGTGGATGTGGGTACCGGTGGTTTCGCTGTCACCGACAACCGCCATAGGCGCTTGTGGAACACCGTGAACGTAGGTCTGTTCCCAGATCTTGCCGCTACGGCGAACGGTCAGAACCAGCTTCTCGGACAGGGCGTTAACAACCGATACACCTACACCGTGCAGACCGCCGGATACTTTGTAGGAGTTGTCATCGAACTTACCGCCGGCGTGCAGTACGGTCATGATGACCTCTGCCGCAGAAACGCCTTCTTCTTTATGTACGTCGACCGGAATGCCACGACCGTTGTCGCGCACGCTGATGGATTCGTCCGTGTGGATGATGACGGTGATGTCATCGCAGTGCCCGGCGAGGGCTTCGTCGATCGAGTTGTCGACCACCTCGAAGACCATGTGGTGCAGGCCGCTACCATCATCGGTGTCGCCAATGTACATGCCGGGACGCTTGCGTACGGCATCCAAACCTTTCAGCACCTTGATGCTGGAGGAGTCGTACGTTTGATTTTCGCTCATGCCTTCACTCCCGATGGTCGTGGGTCTGGGTGATACGGCCTTGTTCCACGTGGAACAAAGCAACTGGCGTTTCCGTCTGCCAGCCTTCCCTCAGTAATTCGTGATCTACACAGGTGATGAACACCTGGCAGCGTAATTCTTCAAGCAAGCGACACAGCGCGCGGCGATGCTGGTCATCCAGTTCGGACGGCAAGTCATCCACGAGATAAATACAATGACCGCGGCGAGCCTGACTAACGAGGTGGCCTTGAGCAATGCGCAGTGCGCATACCACAAGCTTCTGCTGACCACGCGACAGGATGTCAGCTGCGTTGTTGCCAGCCAGGCGAAGACGCAGATCAGCACGCTGCGGACCGGCCTGGGTATGGCCCATCTGCTGATCGCGAAGGAGAGAGGATGCGAGTACTTCTTGCAGTTCCCGGTCCTTGTCCCAGCCTCGGTAGTAGCTTAGGGTCAACCCGTCCAGCTCGACCAGTTCGCTCAGGGTTCGCTCGAAGACAGGCTTCAAGGCCTTGATGTAGTTGCGACGGTATTCATCTATTTCCGCGCTGGCCAGGCACAATTCCCGGTCCCAGGCGGCTTGCGAAGCTGGGTCAAGTGTACCATGACGCAACCATGAGTTCCGCTGCCGCAGCGCCTTCTGCAGCCGTTGCCAGGCTGGCAGAAAACGAGGTTCCACGTGGAACACCCCCCAATCAAGGAACTGGCGGCGTATTTTCGGGGCACCTTCCAACAGCCGGAAACTGTCTGGGTTGATAAGCTGAAGCGGCAGCAGCTCTGCCAGTTGCGCGGCACTGCGCGCATTCTGACCATCGATGCGGATAGTGAACTCCCCCTGGCGCTCTCGGGATACACCCAGTTTGCAGGTGCCGCCTTCGGTCAACTCGACTTCACCAAATACGGTACAGGCAGGCTGTTCGTACTGGATGACCGGGTTCAGGCGACTACTGCGAAATGAACGTGCCAGCCCGAGCAAGTGCACAGCTTCAAGCACGCTGGTCTTGCCGCTACCGTTGGCGCCGTAAAGGATGTTGATTCGGGGGGAGGGTAAGAGTGTCACCGGGTGCAAGTTGCGCACCGCGGTGACCATGATACGTCGAAGGGACATTTCGCCTGCTACAGGTTACAGGCGCATCGGCATGACAACGTAGGAAGAATCGTCATTGCCAGCTTCCTGCAGCAGTGCACTGCTGTTGGAATCGGACAGGATCAGACGAACTTGCTCGGTAGTCATCACGCCCAGCACGTCCAGCAGGTAGCTGACGTTGAAGCCAATTTCCAGCGAACTGCCTTTGTAGTCCACGCTGATTTCTTCTTCAGCTTCTTCCTGCTCGGGGTTGTTAGCCTGGATCTTCAGTTGGCCAGCCGCCAGTTGCAGGCGAATACCGCGGTACTTTTCATTGGAAAGAATCGCCGTACGGCTGAAGGCTTCACGCAGTGCCTGACGATCGCCGACCACCAGCTTGTCGCCGCCTTTTGGCAGGACGCGCTCGTAGTCCGGGAACTTGCCGTCCACCAGCTTGGAGGTAAAGGTGAACTCGCCAGTTGTGGCGCGTATGTGGTGCTGGCCCAGGACGATGCTGACCATGCCTTCCGGGTCAGTCAGCAGGCGCGCCAACTCCAGGATACCTTTACGTGGCACGATGACCTGATGGCGATCATCCTGCTCGATCGGCGCAGTCATGGAGCACAGCGCCAGACGGTGACCATCGGTGGATACCGCACGCAGGGTGTTGCGGGAAACCTCAAGCAGCATGCCGTTGAGGTAATAACGAACATCCTGCTGGGCCATGGCGAAGCTGGTGCGCTCGATCAGGCGGCGCAGCTTGCTCTGCTCAAGGTTGCAGGTCAGCGAGCCCGGGCCTTCTTCCGCGGTCGGGAAGTCATTGGCTGGCAGGGTCGACAGCGTAAAGCGGCTGCGGCCGGCCTTGACCAACAATTTCTGCTCATCGACCTTGATATCGATCAGGGCGTCGTTCGGCAGGCTTTTGCAGATGTCCATCAGCTTACGCGCCGGGACAGTGATTTCGCCAGGCTCGGCCGGCTCTTCCAGTTGCACCCGGCCTACCAGCTCGACTTCCAGGTCGGTACCGGTCAACGACAGTTGCTGACCTTGCACGACCAGCAATACGTTGGACAGGACCGGCAAGGTCTGACGGCGCTCGACGACACCGGCGACCAGTTGCAGGGGTTTCAACAGGGCTTCGCGTTGAATGGTGAAATGCATGGTCTAGTCCCTTGCCTTCAATTAGCTGCGCAGACGGCCATCAGGTCGTCAGCGTCCGCAGCAGGTTCTTGTAGTCCTCGCGGATGTCCGCGTCGGATTCCTTCAGTTCGTTGATCTTGCGGCAGGCGTGCAGCACGGTCGTATGGTCGCGGCCACCAAACATGTCGCCGATTTCCGGCAGGCTGTGGTTGGTCAGCTCCTTGGAGAGGGCCATGGCCACCTGACGTGGCCGTGCGACAGAACGCGAACGCCGCTTGGACAGCAGATCGGAGATCTTGATCTTGTAGTACTCGGCGACGGTTCGCTGAATATTATCCACACTGACCAATTTATCCTGCAGCGCCAGCAGGTCCTTCAGCGATTCACGGATCAGCTCGATGGTGATATCGCGGCCCATGAAGTGCGAATGGGCAATCACCCGCTTCAGTGCGCCTTCCAGCTCCCGTACGTTGGAGCGAATGCGCTGGGCAATGAAGAACGCGGCATCATGCGGCAGCTCGACCTTGGCCTGGTCGGCCTTTTTCATCAGGATTGCCACGCGGGTTTCCAGCTCCGGTGGCTCGACAGCCACCGTCAGGCCCCAACCAAAGCGCGACTTCAGCCGCTCTTCCAGGCCTTCGATCTCTTTGGGGTAGCGGTCAGAGGTAAGGATCACCTGCTGGCCACCCTCAAGCAGAGCGTTGAAGGTGTGGAAAAACTCTTCCTGCGAGCGCTCTTTGCGGGCGAAGAACTGGATATCGTCGATCAGCAACGCATCCACCGAACGGTAGAAACGCTTGAATTCGTTGATGGCATTGAGCTGCAGCGCTTTGACCATGTCCGCAACGAAGCGCTCCGAATGCAGGTAGACCACCTTGGCATTCGGGTTTTTCTTGAGCAGGTGGTTACCCACAGCATGCATAAGGTGGGTTTTACCCAGGCCCACGCCGCCATAAAGGAACAGCGGGTTGTAGCCATGCTTGGGGTTGTCCGCCACCTGCCAGGCAGCCGCGCGCGCCAGCTGGTTCGACTTACCTTCAACGAAAGTGTCGAAGGTAAAGGTACGGTTCAGGTAACTGGTGTGCTTGAGCGCGCCTTCAACCTGCACGGTGCGCTGTTCAGCGCGGCCACTACTGGCAGGTGCCGAAGCGGGCTCGGCCAT